>NZ_JBDJLJ010000031.1:0-61659 GCF_039673305.1 Achromobacter spanius | reverse complement strand
TCCTGGGGGGGTTTGGCGGCCTGCACGGCGTGGTTGCTCTACAAACCCTGGGTTTTGTCGAGCAACAGCACACCGTCGAGCGCAAGCCCGCGTCGTTTAGCCATCGTCGAAATCCGGAAAGAAAAGCAGTGACGACAGCCCGGTCAGGACTGGTCTTCTGGCTCGTCGGGAACGCCCGAATGCGGGCCGGGGCGGTTTGCGCGGTCGATGAGGATCGACATTTCGATGCCACGGGCGATCTGCTCGTCGTGGAAGAAGCGCAAAGTGGGGACGGTGTGAATGTGCAACAGCTTGTAGAGCTGGGAATGCAGCCAGCCGGCCTTCTCGTTCAGCAAGGCGGTCGCGGCTTCGGGCTCGGCGCCCAAAACCGTGAACCACACCTTGGCATGCGCGTAGTCGGTCGACAGTTCCACACCAGAGAGCGTGATCAAGCCAGCGCGGGTCGTGTCGATCTCGCGCTGGATGATCCCGGCCAGATCCTTCTGGATCTGGTCGGCCAGCCGCAGATTGCGGCCGGGTATGGCTTTGGACTTGTGACGGCTCATTAGAAGCAATGCCTCGCGGTCGCTTTACAGCGTACGCGCGATTTCCTTGATTTCAAAGACTTCCAGCTGGTCGCCCACCTGGATGTCATTGTTGCCGCGCAGCGTAAGACCGCAATCGAAGCCCGACTTGACTTCCTTGACGTCGTCCTTGAAGCGGCGCAGGGATTCGAGATGCCCCGTCCAGTGGACAACGTTGTTGCGCAGCAGGCGGACCTGGGAATCGCGACGCACGATGCCATCGAGCACCATGCAACCCGCGATGTTGCCGAGGCGGGAGATGCTGTACACCTCGCGGATCTCGACCAGGCCGATGATTTCTTCCTTCTTCTCGGGCGCCAGCATGCCCGACATGGCCGCCTTAACTTCATCCACGGCGTCGTAGATGATGTTGTAGTAGCGCACGTCGATGCCGTTGTTCTCGGCAAGCTTCTTGGCGCTGGCTTCGGCCCGCACGTTGAAGCCGATGACGACGGCGTTCGAGGCGATGGCCAGGTTGATGTCGGTTTCCGAGATGCCGCCGACGGCAGCGTGCACAACCTGCACACGGACTTCGTCGGTCGACAGCTTGACCAGCGACTGCACCAGCGCTTCCTGCGAACCCTGCACGTCCGTCTTGACGATAAGCGTGAGCGTCTGCGTACCTTCGCCGAGGTTGTCGAACATCGATTCCAGCTTGGCGGCCTGTTGGCGGGCCAGCTTGACGTCGCGGAACTTGCCTTGGCGGAACAGCGCGATTTCGCGCGCCTTGCGTTCGTCGGACAGCGCCATCAGCTCGTCGCCGGCGGCGGGCACTTCGGTCAGGCCCTGGATTTCCACGGGGATGGACGGACCGGCCGACTGGATCGGCTTGCCGTTTTCGTCCAGCATGGCGCGCACGCGGCCAAAGCTTGCGCCGGCCAGCACGACGTCGCCGCGCTTGAGCGTGCCGCTTTGCACCAGAATCGTCGCGACCGGGCCGCGGCCCTTGTCCAGACGGGCTTCGATCACCAGGCCCTTGGCGGGCGCGTCTTCCGGAGCCTTCAGTTCCAGCACTTCGGCTTGCAGCAGCACGTTTTCGAGCAGGTCGTCGATGCCTTCGCCGGTCTTGGCCGACACGCCCACGAAGGGCACGTCGCCGCCGTATTCTTCCGGCACGACCTGTTCGGCAACCAATTCCTGCTTGACGCGTTCCGGGTTGGCGGAAGGCTTGTCGATCTTGGTCACGGCCACGACCATGGGCACACCCGCGGCCTTGGCATGGTGGATGGCTTCGCGCGTCTGCGGCATCACGCCGTCGTCGGCGGCAACCACCAGGATCACGATGTCGGTCGCCTTGGCGCCGCGTGCACGCATGGCGGTGAACGCCTCGTGGCCCGGGGTGTCAAGGAAGGTCACCATGCCGCGCTCGGTGCGGACGTGGTAAGCGCCGATGTGCTGCGTAATGCCGCCGGCTTCGCCCGCGGCAACCTTGGCGCGGCGGATGTAGTCCAGCAGCGAGGTCTTGCCGTGGTCGACGTGGCCCATGACCGTGACGACAGGCGCGCGCGGCAGCTGTTCGGCTTCGGATTGCGTCGCGGTTTCGTCCAGGAAGGCTTCCGGATCGTCCAGCTTGGCGGCGATCGCGATGTGGCCCAGTTCCTCGACCACGATCATGGCGGTTTCCTGGTCCAGCACCTGATTGATGGTGACCATCTGGCCCAGCTTCATCAGATGCTTGATGACTTCGGCGGCCTTGACGGACATCTTGTGGGCCAGGTCGGCCACGCTGATGGTTTCCGGCACGTGGACTTCACGCGCGATGAATTCCTGCGGCGCCGGCTCGTTGCGGCGGTCGTTCTGCTGGTTGCGGCCGCCACGGCCGCCCGACTTGCCACCACCCTTGCCGCCTGCGCGCCAGCCGTCGCGGCTGGCCGGGGCTGCCGGCTTGTCCGCGGGCTTCTTGCGCGAGGCGTCATCGGACCAGGTCGACGCGACTTCGGCGGTCTTGATGGTCTTCTTGGCGCCAGGTGCGGCGGGCTTGGCGTCCTTCTTGGCGCCAGGCGCGGCGCCGGGCTTGCCGGCGGGCTTGTGCAGCGTGCCCGAAATGGGTGCGGCGGCGGGCGCCTCCGGCTCGGGTGCGCGCAGCACCTTGCGGGGACGGTTCAGCATTTCGCGCAGCGCGGCGGCTTCGGCCTCGGCGGCGCGGCGGGCCTCGTCGCGGCCAGCCGACGTGGCGGAGGCGGCGAGCGGCGGGCCGGCGCGGCGGTTGTCGGCACGGTTGCCCACCTTGGCGGCGGACACGGGCGCGGCAGCCTCGGGCTTCGCTGCGGATTTGACGGGTTCGGACTTCGCGGCAGGCTTGGCCTGGGCGACAGGCGCGGCGGCCTGGGAGGAAGTTGTTTCGGACTTATTGGCTAGCACAGCGGGTTCCGGCTCGGCTTGTTCAGCCTGGGGCTCGGTGGATTCAGTCTTGATTTCGGGCTTGGCCACTTCGGCCACGGGCTCGGCAGGAGCGGGCGCCGGCGTCGGTTCGGGTTCAGGCTGCACCTGGACTTCAGGCGCTTGCGCCTCGACGGGGGCGGGCACTTCGGCCGCGACGGATTCAACAGGCGCGGGCGCTTCGACCGGCGCGGGCGCTTCTACAGCAACGGGCTCCTGCACGGGGGCGGGGGCCGGAGCCTCGGCCTGCACGGGCGCGGTTTCGCGGGACTCGGCGACGGGCGACTCTTGCTCGGCCGGCGCGGAGACCTGCTGAACTTCTTCGGCCGAGACTTCGTCCTCGGCGCGCGCAGCCGCAGCCTGTTCCAGGGCGATTTCGGAGGGATCACGCTTGACGAATACGCGCTTCTTGCGCACTTCGACCTGAATCGTGCGCGAGCGGCCGGTGGCGTCAGCCTGCCGGATCTCGGACGTCTGGCGTCGCGTCAGCGTGATCTTCTTGCCTTCGGTCGCGCCGTGGGCGCGACGCAGCGATTCGAGCAATTTCGCCTTGTCGCTGTCGGTGACGGAATCGTCAACCGATTTGAGGTCAACGCCAGCCGAGCGCAGCTGATCCAGCAGCACATTGGCAGGCATTTTCAGCTCGGTAGCGAACTGGGCGACGGTATTACTCGACATTAGGCTCTCTCTTCCCTATAGGCAGCTATTACAAACAACGTGAACTTGCGGTGGTTGAAACGGAGTCTCCCCCACCGCAGACCCGTGTCCTTTTGGTTATTCTTCGTCGAACCAATGGGCGCGGGCACGCATGATGAGATCGCTGGCTTCCTGCTCGGTCAAACCGGCGATTTCCGCCAGCTCGTCCGTGGCCAGTTCAGCCAGGTCATCACGCGTATGCACTTGACGCTCGGCCAGCTTGGCAGCCAGTTCTTGCGTCATGCCTTCGAGTTCAAGCAAATCCTGTGCGGTCTCAAGGCGCTCTTCCTGGGCAATTGCCTCGGTCAGCAGCGCATTGCGGGCACGGGCGCGCAACTCATTGATGGTGTCTTCGTCAAAGGCCTCGATTTCCAGCAGTTCCTGCATGGGCACGTAGGCGATTTCCTCGATACCGGTAAAACCTTCATCGATGAGGATGTCAGCGACTTCCTCGTCGACGTCCAACTTGCTCATGAACGTGGCGCGCAGGCCCGAACGCTCGACTTCCTGGCGGTTCAGGCTTTCTTCCGGCGTCATGATGTTGATCTGCCAGCCGGTAAGCTCGGATGCCAGGCGCACGTTCTGGCCCTTGGCGCCAATGGCCTTGGGCAGGTTTTCTTCGTCCACCACGACGTCCATCGCATGCTTGTCTTCATCGACGACGATGGATTCGACGTTGGCCGGCGCCAGGGCGCCGATGACAAACTGCGCGGGGTCTTCCGACCACAGCACGATGTCGACCTGTTCTCCGCCGAGTTCGTTGCGCACGGCGGTCACGCGCGAACCGCGCATGCCCACGCAAGTGCCGATGGGATCGATACGCTTATCGTATGCCACCACGGCGATCTTCGCACGCACGCCGGCGTCGCGGGCCGCGGCCTTGATCTCAAGCAGGCCCTGCTCGATCTCGGGGACTTCATTCTCGAACAACTGGCGAATGAACTCGGGCGAGGTGCGCGACAGGATCACCTGCTGGCCGCGTGCGGCGTGGTCGACACGCAACACGAAGGCGCGCACGCGATCGGCCACCCGGAGGTTTTCCTTCGGGATCATCTCGGAGCGCGGCAGGCGCGCTTCGATCTTGCCGGTTTCGACGATGGCGTCGCCCTTGTCCATGCGCTTGATCGTTCCGGAGACGATGGTTTCACCACGGTCCAGGAAGTCGTTCAGCACCTGCTCGCGCTCGGCGTCGCGGATCTTTTGCAGGATGGCCTGCTTCGCGGCCTGGGCGCCGATACGGCCGAACTCGATGGGCTCAAGCGGCTCTTCGATGTATTCGCCTTCCTGGATGCCAGGGACGATTTCGACCGCGTCCGACAGCATTTCCTGCTTGTCGGGTTCTTGCAGGCCGGCCTCGTCGGGCACGACCAGCCAACGGCGGAAGCCTTCGTGGTCACCGGTTTCCCTATCGATGGAAACACGAATGTCCGCATCATCCTTGAAGCGCTTTTTCATGGCCGAGGCCAGCGCACTTTCCAGCGCGCCGAACACGACGTCACGCGTGACGTTCTTTTCACGCGCCAAGGCATCGACCAACAGAAGAATTTCGCGACTCATCGCTTTTTGCCCTTGAAATCCAGAACGGGATCCAGCTTTGCACGTTCGATATCGTCGACCGTGAAATTCAAAACCTGGACTTCGTTCTTTTTTGCCTCAAATTCGAGACCGAACACGGTCTTGTGCATTCCAGCAGCAGCGTCGGATGCGGGCTCGTCTTCCGGCACGGTCAACGTGCCCGAGAAGACCTTGCGGCCGTCCAATGCCTCACGCAGCTTGATTTCGATGCGCTCGCCTGCGAACCGGCGGAACTCGGCCTCGTTGCGCAGCGGGCGGTCTATGCCCGGCGAACCGACTTCCAGCCGCTTGTAGTCGATGTTCTCGACTTCAAACACCCGCGACAATTGGCGGGACACCTGCTCGCAGTCTTCGATGCGCACACCGCCGACCCGATCGATCGTGACGCGCAAAAGGCCCAGGGCGGCACGCTCGACGTCCACGAGTTCGACGTCCATGCCGGCCAGAGCCTCTTCGGTCAATGCGAATAAATCAGCCATATACTCAAAAAAAATGGGCTGCACGCCCAGCCCACCGATATTGCACAGAGCCCAGCCGCTTCCCTACTGCTAGTAAGGAGCAATGCTGGGCTGCGCCCTATATTGCGACCTAAATTTTGGCTTGCGCCGCCTTGTCCATCCTGCCCGCTTGCCCGAATAAAACCGGGCATATCGGCGCTTGTGCACCGACCGCAGATAGCGGCTAGCGCCACAAGAAGACTGCTGCAAACTGCGCTTGGCAACACGCCGGCACGATAGCCGTGCGCCCGATCAGCGAAACGCCGCCGACGTACTTTTTACTGCAAGCCGCACTGGTATAACGCAGTGCGTGCGGCAAAAAGCAATGACGCGAAGCCATGAAAACCATTGATTTTACCAGATAAACCGGAAAAACGCCTGATTCGTCACGGGCTTACGTTTATATGGGACACATCCGAGGCGGCAACGCAGTTCACGCGCCGCCTGCAGGCGATCAACGCCCCTGGCGACCCCGTCCACCACCCACGACGCCCAGACGGGATTCGTGGGCAGACGCGCCGCGCGGCTGCCAATCGTCACCGCGGGTCGACCCTTCGCCACGCGACGAACCGCCGCGAGGCGTGCGCGGCTTGCCGCCAGCGCCCGGCCCCTTGTTGCCCGCCGCGCGCGGACCTTCCGCCTTGCCGGCGCCGCGTCCGCCCGAGGCCGATTTGCCGCCACGACCAGGATTCGCGCCGCGCGGGCCCGAAGGCTTGCCGCCCGCCGGCTTGCCGCCGGAAGGCTTGCCGCCAGCAGGACGACGACCCGCGCCTGCCGGCGCTTCCGCCACAGCACCTGGCGCCACATTGCCCGAAACCGCATTTCCGGCTTGGCCGTTGGCGGCGGCGCGCTGGCCACGCGGCTTGGCGCCGGGCCTGCCACCAGGCTTGCCGGGCGGCTTGCCCCGCGAACCCGCCGGCTTGCCACCCTTGCGATTGCCCAGACCGCCGCCCTCGCCGCTCAACGGATGGCCGTTGGCATAGCCGCCGGCAATCATCAGACCGGTGCCGAAGGGGTCGGACGGACACGCGGCAGCCTGCCCCGCGCTGCCCAGGCCACCGCCCTGAAGCTTGCCGCGGCGACCGATGCGAGCGCCGTTCATGCCATTGCGATCCATCGTGCCGAACCCCGGCGGCAACGCACTGTCGTGCGATTGCGGTTGCTTCGAGCGGCGGCGGTTGCCGGCGGAATCGTCGTCTTCGCGCAACAGGCCCAACTGGACCATCAGCGCGGTAACCAAAGATGCGTCCAGCTCGTCCCAACGGCCGCGACGCAACGTGCGCGGCAGAACCACATCGCCGAAGCGCGTGCGGATCAGCCGGCTGACGGTGACGCCAACCGCTTCGAACATGCGACGGACTTCCCGGTTGCGCCCTTCCTGCAGCGTGACGCGATACCAGCGGTTGCTGCCGTCCCCACCCAGATAGTCCAGCGCGCCGAATGCGGCCAGGCCGTCTTCGAGCTCGATGCCGTCGACCAGCGATTGGCGCTGGGCCTCGTCCATTTCTCCCAGGACCCGGACGGCGTATTCGCGTTCCGTGCCGTAGCGCGGATGCATGATCCGGTTGGCCATGTCGCCCGAGGTCGTGAAGATCAGCAGGCCCTCGGTGTTCAGGTCCAGGCGGCCAACCGACAGCCACTTGCCGGTGCGCAGCTTGGGCAGGCGCGCGAAGACGCTGGCGCGGCCGCCCGGATCGTCGTGGCTGACGATTTCGCCGGCCGGCTTGTGATACAGGATCACGCGCGGGGGCTTCTTGGTGTTTGCCCGCATGATGGGCTTGCCATTGACGCGCACCTGGTCATTGGGACCCACACGCTGTCCGATGTGGGCAGGCTCGCCATTGACCGACACCCGGCCCGCGACGATCAGTTCTTCCATCTCGCGGCGCGAGCCGATCCCGGCATCGGCCAGCACCTTGTGCAGCTTGGGCATGACGGCTTCGCTGTTCAGGTACTTGCCCAGCCGCTGCTCCATGCGGTCCGCCGTGTCCAGGTACGCCAGCGCCTGCTCGGCTTCCTGCTCGCCGCCGCGGGACTCCGCGGACTCGGCGGGGGCAGCCGCCTCGGCAGGCTGACCCTCGGCCGCCGGCGCCTGCTCAGCCGCGGCATCGCCGCGGCGACGGCGAAACGGCGTCCTCAACTTGCGGCCGCCCCGGCCGCGGGCGCCGGCTTCGCCTTCGGCAGCCGGTTCACGGGAGGCGGCGGATTCCGGCTGGCCACCATTGGCGGCGTCATCCGAACGGGGGGTGTCGTCCTGCATTGCTGTATTCGTTGTCACTGGGACAGCTCCGAATTTCAAACTTGGGTAGGCCTGCCGGGGGCAGGCACGTCATCATCTGGGGAAGCCGAATCCCGTCCAGACCCGGACCGCTCGGGGTCCGCCTCTTCCGATTCCACGCGTGCGGAATCGGGGTCGGGCTGTACGGCCTGACCAAGACCGTGAACGGGCTCATGCCCGGCAGCGCCTGGCGCCACGGTATCGGTCTTGTCAATCGGGTCGGTCGGTTCCGCGTGTTTTGCGTTCTCGACGCTTTCCTTTGCAGCACCGGCCTCGGAGGCATCGGCGGCCATATCGGAAGTGTCGCTGCCAGCCCTGTCATCGGGAAAACCGGACGAGGGCGGCGTATCGGACAAGCCTTCGGCTTGCTCCCGGACGGTGAATTCGTCTGCGGGATCCGCGCCTTCTTCTGAGCGCGAAAGCTGGGATTCTACGCTATCAGCCGCAGCTATGGGGGTATCGTCTTCCGAAACAGACAATTCCGCAACCGGAATATTCCGTTCTTCGCCGGCGCCGGCTTCCGTGTCCAACGCATTTTCGGCCTCGGACGTGGGCTGCTGATCCGTTTCGGCGTCGCCCGGCGCGGCGGCCTGATCGGCGGACGCCGGCTCTTCGCCCCCTTCCTGGCCATCGGCGACGGCCTCGCCTTCCGCCGATTCAGGGCTCTCGCCCAATACCTGCTGCACCTCACCGAGATCCAGACCCGCGAGCGCGGCTGCCGCGTGGGCAGTTTCCAGCGGCGGCAATTCGTCCAGCGCCCGCAATCCAAGATCATCCAGGAACTGGCGCGTCGTGCCGAACAGCGCGGGACGTCCCGGCGCATCGCGATGGCCGATCACCTCGATCCAGCCGCGATCCTCGAGCGCCTTCACGATCTGCGACGAAACCGTCACACCGCGGATGTCCTCGATGTCGCCCCGCGTCACCGGCTGGCGCCAGGCCACGATCGCCAGCGTTTCCATGACGGCGCGGGAATATTTGGGAGGCTTTTCCGGGCTCAGGCGCTCCAGATAGCGCTGCATGCTCGGGCGGCTCTGGAAACGCCACCCGGACGCCAGCTGCACAAGCTCCAGCCCGCCATCGGCCCAGTTGCCCTGCAGGGTCTCCAGCAGCGACCGCACGGTGCTGGTGTCGAATTGTTCATCATCTCCGAAGAGCTTGCGCATATCGGAAATCTGCATCGGCTGCACCGCGCACAGCAGCGCGGTTTCCAGCACGAGTATTGCCTCGCTATCGTTCATCGACATTCAAATTCAAAAAGGGGCTAACTTGCGCTAGGTTGAAAATAGGGTTAATATTCTTTTCTCAGACGCGGGGTGGAGCAGTCTGGCAGCTCGTCGGGCTCATAACCCGAAGGTCGTAGGTTCAAATCCTGCCCCCGCAACCAAATTTGATGAAGGCCTGGCGAATGCGCCGGGCCTTTTTCATTTGTGCCGGCAAAGTTGCGCTGACAACGCTGGACTGATAACGCGGCAGATCGGCACGCAGGGCGACACGCGCGCCCACAGGCATACCCACAGGCATACCCACAGGCATACCCACACGCGCACCCAAACCCGCCCGGACCGCCTTAAAAGCAGTCCCGCAACAGAGAATGTTGGCTTGCGTAGTTATCACTCGTTTCCTGTTTTACCGCCGTGCCCGCACCCGGGCATGGCCATGCATCCAAGGCGGATTGCCTGACGCCACATGCGCCGCAGCGCACGCCGTGAGCAAACCCTGGAAAAGCCGGCGCCAATCGTGCTGGCGCGAATCGCCAATAATGGCTACGGAATGCGCGGGAACCTCCAGCGCCAATCCTTCCGCGGAAATTGATAGCAAAGACTAGAATCGACAGGCATCGGCCACTGCGGAACGGCGGACAAAGCGCCACTCCAAGACCGATATGCCTCCCCTTGCACGCGCGGATATCAGTTCCGCCCGCTACCCGGCCGCTTGGCCGAGCCTTACGATTGTTAGGTATTTTCTAAGGTCTGATGCTAACGGACTTTGGCGCGCCGAAAAAACCCTGCCAGGGAAGCACCCCCCGGCGTGACGCGCCAAATATGCCGAAACAGCTGCCAAACGAAACAGCTGCCAAATTATACCGCCATAAATATCGCCCTCAAGCCGCAAAACGACAGGGCGCAGCACGACCGATCAGGCCTGCCCCTGGTCCCACGGCGTCGACCCAAGCCGCTCCACCAGAAAATCCAGCATCGACCGCAAGATCAGCGGCATCTGGCGGCGCGAGGCGTACACGCCATAAATGCCCAGTTCCTGCGGTTTGCATTGCGACAGGATGACCTGCAGCCGGCCCGAGGCAACAAGATCCGCCGCGTAATACGTGGGCAGCATGGCGATGCCTGCGCCCTGCACTGCCGCGCTCGCCAGCACCGAGACCTCATTGGCGCTGATGCTGCCGCTGACCGGCACATCGACCGGCTCCCCATTGCGCTCGAAACGCCAGAGGCTCTTGCCGAAATACGAATGGGTCAGGCAGTTGCGCAGGGACAAATCTTCTATGCGAGCCGGCACGCCCTCGCGCGCAAGGTAATCGGGCGAGGCGCAAACCACAGAGCGGCACACCGCCAGCTTGCGTGCGATCAGATTGGGGTCGAGGTCATTGGTGATGCGCACCGCGAGATCGACCCGCTCCTCGACCAGATTGACCGCGCGCTCGAGCAGCATCAGGTCCACGGACGTGCCGGGATGCAGCTTCACGTAATCCGTGACGGCGCCCGCCAGATGCCTGGCGCCGAACGACATGCTGGTCGTGATGCGCAACAGGCCGCGCGGCGCATCTTCCGGCGTGGACACCGCATTGTGCAGGTCGCCCACCATGTCCAGCATCTGCCTGCAGCGAGGCAAGGTCTCGGCGCCGGCCGGCGTGAGGCTCAGGCGTCGGGTGGTGCGATGCAGCAACCGCACGCCGACCCACTGCTCCATCTCGGCAAGGTAGCGCGACACCATGGCGCGCGACATGTCCAGATGAACCGCGGCAGCCGACAGGCTGCCGCGATCGGCAACCTCGACAAACACCTGCATGGCTTTAAGACGGTCCATGATTGTCTCGATTCGTGCATCAGACCGTACCGGTTATACCGTATTTCCGTGCGGCATCAGCAACGGAATATCGACCAATGAAACCGGGTCCTTCCGCGCACGGGAGATCAGCCGGGAGATTGACCCAGCGCTTCGAGCACCGCACCGCGCACCAGCTCGGCATCCACGCCGCGCAAGATGTACACCAGGCGCGACACGCGGCCATCGTCGGGCCACTGGACCAGGGGCCGCAGCGGGTAGAGTTCACCATGCACGCCATGCACCTCGCAGGGCAGCGCCTCGCCCTCGAAGCACACCAGCCCCTTCATCCTCAGCACGGCCTGCCCGAAGCGTTCGTGGATGCGCGCAACGCCGGCCAGAAACGCCGCCCGACCAGGTGGCGGAGACAACACAAGAGAAAAGCTCTTCACGTCCGCATGCAGACCCGACGACCGCATGGAAAATACCTGCAGCCAGTTGGCCGAGGCCACCCCATCGCGCCTGGCCTGCGCATCAGGCCATTCCTTCAGCACGTCGGCCAGCGGCTGGTCCATTCGCTGCACGCAGCGCAGCGCGCCAGGATTGATGGCGGCAACAGCCTGCTGCGCAAGCCGCAACTGCGATGCCTCGGCCAGATCGGACTTGCTGAACACCACCGTATCGGCCAGCGCAAGCTGGCGGGCGGCCTCGGGTTGCGTGTCCACCTGCTCCGCGCCATGCAGGGCCGACACCACAACGATCGCCCCGCGGTAGGCATACCGCTCCGCCAGGAAACGGTCATGCTTCAATGTAAACAGGATGGGAGCCGGGTCCGCGAGGCCGCTGGTTTCGATCAGCACATGCCGAAAGGGCTTGATCTTGCGGCCGACGGCCAGCATGAACAGCTCGCGCAGCGCATTGACCACCGATCCGCTGACGACGCAGCAGAGGCAACCGCCCTCGACCAGCACGACGCTGTCAGGCGCCAGCCGCACCAGGTGGTGATCGACCCCCGCCTCGCCATACTCATTCACGATGACGACGGAGTCGGCATAGACGGGCTCGCGCAGCAGCCGGTTGAGGAGCGACGTTTTGCCGCTGCCCAGGAAACCGGAGATCACCGTGACGCCGATGCGCTTATCTTCCAGCTTGTCGCCTTCCAGTTTGCCACCCGTGAGCTTGGCGTCTTCCATGTCGATCAATCCCATGATCGCGCCCGCCAACACAGGCGCTGCCGGCGGCACACCCCGCCAAACCAGGCGAAAACCAAAAGGGCCACTCACTTGCGTGAGTGGCCCTGAAATTCTTTGGCTCCCCGAGCTGGGCTCGAACCAGCGACCTGCGGATTAACAGTCCGTCGCTCTACCGACTGAGCTATCGGGGAACTGCCAAGACCAAAATTATGAACTAAAAATTCGGCAGATGCAAATCGCGTTTTTTTCCAGAAATTTTGCACGCCCTGTTCCCCTTTGCCGAAAAACTCTGATATGATCTCGGTCTTTCCAGATCGGGCCCTAAAAAGCAGCGGACTGGAAAAAACAAAGATGTTTTGCTTGCAGCTTTCCGGCCTGGTCCTGAAACAAAAGCAAATGGTCTTGCCGGCATAGCTCAGTTGGTAGAGCAGCGCATTCGTAATGCGAAGGTCGTAGGTTCGACTCCTATTGCCGGCACCAATTCCAAAAAGCAGCCCTTCGGGCTGCTTTTTTCATTTCGGCCGCATTCTCAGGCCGAACTTCTCAGGCCGAACCGGCCTTCCCACATTAAGCAAACTGCGGCAAGCAAACCGCAGCAAGGGAACTCGGGCCGACCGCCGCGCATCCAATCTGCTGGACCACCCAAGCGGAAACCACACAATGCGCATTCTCCTCGTAGAAGACGACGCCATGATCGGCGAAAGCGTGTTGGACTGCCTGCGCGCGGAGCACTACGCCGTCGATTGGGTCAAGGACGGCAGCGCGGCGGAACTTGCGCTGCGCACCGACCCCTACGACCTCGTCCTGCTGGACCTCGGCCTGCCCAAGCGCGACGGCCTCACGCTGCTGCGCGACCTGCGCACGCGCAAGGACCGCACGCCGGTGCTGATCGCCACCGCGCGAGACGCCGTCAGCGACCGCATTGCCGGCCTGGACGCGGGCGCGGACGACTACATCGTCAAACCCTATGACATGGACGAACTGCTGGCGCGCATGCGCGCCCTGATCCGCCGCAGCGCGGGACGCGCCGAACCGGTGTTCGAACACGAAGGCATCACCATCGACCCCCAGTCCCATGCCGCCATGGTGGACGGCGCCCCCGTGGCCCTGACCGCCCGCGAATGGGCCGTGCTGGAACCGTTGATCGCGCGGCCGGGCATGATTTTTTCGCGCGCCCAGCTCGAAGAAAAACTCTACAGCTGGAAGGACAGCATCAGCAGCAACGCGGTTGAGGTATATATTCATGGCCTGCGCAAGAAACTGGGTCAGAACCTGATCCAGAACGTCAGAGGCGTCGGCTATGTCATCCCCAAAACATGAGCATTCCGCTTAGCTATTCGCTGAGAGCCAGACTGCTTTTCTTCCTGCTGGCCGCCATCGCGGTCGGCGCGCTGGTGCAAGGCGCGATCGCCTACCGCAGCACCCTGGCGCAGGCTGACGACATCTTCGACTCCCTGCTGCAGCGCACCGCCCTGTCGCTGGGCACCGGCGACGGCCTGCTCAGCACGGGCCCGACTCACGCCCGCGGCGCAGGCTCGCCGGTCGCCGACGACCTGATCATCCAGATCTGGACGCCCGACGGACTGCGCGTCTTCAATTCCCGTTCGCGCCTTCCCCTGCCCAGCCAGATCGTGCTGGGGTTTTCCGACGCCAGGCTGGAAGGCGTGACGTACCGCGTCTATTCGCTGGCCACCCCTTTCCAGGTGATCCAGGTGGCGCAGGACATGGGAGTGCGCAAGAACATGGCGCGCGCGCTGGCGCTGCGCACCGTGGCGCCCATCGCGGCGGCGGCGCCGCTGCTGATGCTGATCATCTGGTGCGTCGTCAGCTGGTCGCTGCGGCCCGTCAAGCGTGCGCGCGCCCAGGTGGCCGCGCGCCAGCCCGAGGACCTGTCTCCCGTCAGCGTGCGTGGGCTGCCCGACGAAATACGCCCCCTGGTCCAGGAACTGAACCTGCTGCTCGAGCGCATGCGCGGCGCATTCGCCCAACAGAAACAGTTCGTCGGCGACGCGGCCCACGAACTGCGCTCCCCGCTGGCGGCCCTGCGCCTGCAGATGCAGGCGCTGCAGCGCGCGCCAGACGCCGAAACGCGCCAGGTGGCGGAACAGCGGCTGGCCGCGGGCATCGACCGCGCCACGCGCCTGGTCGAGCAACTGCTGTCCATGGCCCGCCATGAAGGCGCCGACGAGCAGGCGCCGCCCGTGCCGGTCGACCTGGCCGACGTGTTGCGCCAGGCGGTGTCGGAGACCCTGACGCAGGCCAACGCCAAATCGCTCGCCATCGAACTGGACGGCGAGTCCGAAGCCCTTGTGCCGGGCAATCGGGACTCGCTGGTCCTGATGGTGCGCAACCTGCTCGAAAACGCCATCAAGCACGCGCCCGCTGACAGCCGCATCGGCCTGCGCCTTGAACGCGACGGCCAGCGGACCTCGCTGCTCATCGACGATGAAGGTCCCGGCATCGCCCCGGAAGAACGCGAACGCGTGTTCGACCGGTTCTATCGCGTGCCGGGCAACACCCAGCACGGCAGCGGGCTGGGGCTGGCGATCGCCCGCGCCATCGCCGACCGCCACGGCGCGGCCATCACGCTGCAGGACACGCCGGCGGGCCACGGCCTGCGGGCCCGCGTGGATTTCCCTGCTTAAGATTCCCCTAAGTGTCAGGCCCGAAGATAGCGCCATGTCCCTAAACATGTACGCAGGAGCCGACATGAAGACCACGCAAATGAAACCCTCGCGCCTTGTCCTGGCGCTGCTGGCCGCCGGCGCCATTGGCGGCGCGGGCGCAACCGCCCTGACCGGCACCGTGTCGATGGCGGCCGACGCCCCGACCGCCGCGTCCACCCCGGCGATCAGCACTTCCACCCCGCCCAACTTCGCGCAGATCACGCGCGACTTCGGCCCGGCCGTCGTCAACATCAGTGTGAGCGGCACGCGCAAGGTATCGGCCGACGACGGCGACGACCCCTTCGCGCAATTCTTCGGCCAGATTCCCGGCGGACGCGGCCGTGCGCCGGCGCGTGAAGTGCCGATGCGCGGCGAAGGCTCCGGCTTCATCGTCAGCCAGGACGGCATCATTCTGACCAATGCGCACGTGGTCCAGGACGCCAAGGAAGTCACCGTGAAGATGACCGACCGCCGCGAATACAAGGCCAAGGTGCTGGGCGCCGACCCGCAGACCGACGTCGCCGTCATCAAGATCGAGGCGAAGAACCTGCCGGTGGTGAAGGTGGGCGACGTGAACCGGCTGCAGGTGGGCGAATGGGTCCTGGCCATTGGTTCGCCCTACGGCCTTGAGAACACCGCCACCGCCGGCATCGTCAGCGCAAAGGGCCGTTCGCTGCCCGACGACACGTCGGTTCCGTTCATCCAGACCGACGTGGCGGTCAACCCCGGCAATTCCGGCGGACCGCTGTTCAACGACCGCGGCGAGGTCGTGGGCATCAATTCCCAGATCTACAGCCGCACGGGCGGATTCCAGGGCCTGTCGTTCTCGATCCCCATCGACCTGGCCTACAAGATCAAGGACCAGATCGTCGAGCACGGCAAGGTGCAGCACGCAAGGCTGGGCGTGACAGTGCAGGAAGTGAACCAGGACCTGGCCAACTCCTTCAAGCTGGATTCGCCGTCGGGCGCGCTGGTGTCCAGCGTCGAAAAGGGCAGCGCGGCTGAAAAGGCCGGCCTGCAGCCCGGCGACGTGGTCCGCAAGATCGACGGCAAGACCATCGTGTCTTCCGGAGACCTGGCATCGACCATCACGATGGCCGCCCCCGGCGAGAAGATCAAGCTGGACGTCTGGCGCAGCGGCGCGCAGAAGGAACTGGTGGCCACCCTGGGCGGCGCGCCCAAGGACAAGACGCAGGCTTCGGCGGACGGCCAGGAAGTGCAGCGCGGCCAGCTTGGCCTGGCGCTGCGCCCGCTGAGCCCGCAGGAGCAGCAGGCGTCGGGTTCCGAAGGCCTGCTGATCGAACGGTCGATCGGCCCCTCCGCCAAGGCCGGCATTCAGCCGGGAGACGTGCTGCTGTCGCTCAATGGCGTGCCGGTGCACAACATCGGGCAGGTCAAGGAAGAACTGTCCAAGGCCGGCAAGACGGTCGCCCTGCTGGTGCAGCGCGGAGAGGACAAGATCTTCGTGCCGGTGCAGGTCGGCTAAGCCGACCCTGGCATCACTCCGCGTCGGGCTGGTTGCCCGGCGCGGCCGCTTCAAACGCCGGCAAAGCGCGGCAAGCCGCGTCGATGCGCACCACGTTGGGCATGGCCGAGAGGTCGCATTCGAAACGCTGGGCGTTGGCCACCTGAGGCACCAGGCACAGGTCGGCGATCGTAGGCGTGTCGCCGTGGCAGAAACGGCCCGTGGCGCTGGAACGCGTCAACTGCGTTTCCAGCGCTTCCAGCCCCTGATGCACCCAATGCTTGTACCAGGCGGTCTTGGCGGCCTCGTCCACGCCCAGCGTGTGCTTCAGATACTTCAGCACGCGCAGGTTGTTCAGCGGATGGGTATCGCAGGCGATGCCCAGCGCCAGGTCGCGCACGCGGGCCCGACCGATGGCATCGGACGGCAGCAGCGGCACATCGGGATGGGTTTCTTCCAGATACTCGATGATGGCCAGCGATTGGCCGATGACGGCATCGCCGTCGACCAGCGTCGGCACCAGCGCGGTCGGATTCATCTTGCGATAGTCGGCGGACAGCTGCTGCCCCCCGTCCTTCAGCAAATGCACAGGCAGATACTCGTACGGCAGGCCCTTCAGGTTCAGGGCGATGCGCACGCGATACGCGGCCGAGCTGCGGAAGTAGCTGTACAGCTGCATGAAGTCTCCTTGGTGTTTTTATGGCGCCGCCCTTTCGGGGCGGCGCTTGTTCATTCCAGCGATTCCGTCTTGGCCGCCTTGCGGGACAGGCCCTTGGGCAGCGGGAACGCGACATTTTCTTCCAGGCCAGGCATCTTGCGCACCGAGACGGCGCCCAGCTCCTTGACGCGCTCGATGACCTGCTGCACCAGGATCTCGGGCGCCGAGGCGCCCGCCGTCACGCCGATGCGCTTGCGGTCGACCAGCCACGCGGGATCGATGGACTGCGCGCCGTCGATCAGGTAGGAAGCCACGCCCTTGCGTTCGGCGACTTCGCGCAGACGGTTGGAGTTGGAGCTGTTGGGGCTGCCCACGACCAGCACCAGGTCGCATTCCGGCGCCATCACCTTGACCGCGTCCTGGCGGTTCTGGGTGGCATAGCAGATGTCGCTCTTCTTGGGCTCGGCAATGCTGGGAAAACGCGCCTTGAGCGCCTGCGACACGGCAGCCGCGTCATCCACGGACAGCGTCGTCTGCGTGACGTAGGCGAGGCTCTCGGGATCGGAGACCTCCAGGCCGGCCACATCTTCAACCGTTTCGACGAGGTACATGCCGCCCTGCGCCTGGCCGAGGGTGCCTTCGACCTCGGGATGGCCCTTGTGGCCGATCATGATGATCTCGCGGCCCGCGGCACGCATGCGCGCGACCTCGATATGGACCTTGGTGACCAGGGGGCAAGTGGCGTCGAATACCTGCAGGCCGCGCGCTTGGGCTTCGGCGCGCACCGCCTTGGACACGCCGTGCGCCGAGAAGACCACGATGGACCCGGCGGGCGCGTCGTCCAGTTCATCGATGAAGATCGCGCCCTTTGCGCGCAGGTCTTCCACGACGTAGCGGTTGTGGACGATCTCGTGGCGCACGTAAATGGGCGCGCCATGCAGCTCGATCGCGCGCTCGACGATATCGATGGCGCGATCCACACCCGCACAGAAACCGCGCGGCTGCGCCAGCAGGACTTCGGCGTCGGAGGCGGTTACAGCCTGGCTCATCAAAGCACTCCCAGCAGCGCCACGTCGACCTGAAGGCTGATGCCCGCCAGGGGGTGGTTGAAATCGAACAGGGCGGACTCGTCGTTGATTTCCTTGAGGACGCCCGAATACCGCCCGCCGTTGGGCGCGGTGAATTCAACCAGATCGCCCGGCTCGAACGTGGCGTCCGCGCCGGCGTGCTCGGCGAGCATCGCGCGCGTCACGCGCTGGATGAGTTCGGGATTGCGATCGCCGTAGGCGTCGGCCGGCGCCACGATGACGCTGAACTTGTCGCCCTCGGCGCGGCCGATCAAGGCCGCCTCCAGGCCGGGCGCCCACTGGCCGCTGCCCATTTGCAGCGTGCCGGGCCGGCCGTCGAAGGTGTTGGTGAACACCGAACCCTCGCCCGGCCCGGAAGCCAGCGTGATCCGGTAGTGCAGCGTCAGGTAGGAATCCGGACGGACCAAAACGTTCACTTCATTAGAGGCGATGCTCAAGATCTGCCACCGTATGGAAATTAGGAAAACCCTTATTTTAGAGCCTCTTATGAAATTGTCCGCCCGGCTGTCCAAACAAGAGCGTCCCCGAGAACGCCTGATGCGCCACGGAGCCGGCTCGATCCAGGACGCGGAGTTGCTCGCCATCGCCCTGCGCACGGGTATTCCGGGCCTGAACGTGGTGGACCTGTGCCGCAAGCTCCTGGACCGCTTTGGCGGCTTGCGCGGCCTTTTGGGAGCCTCCCCCGAGGAACTGATGACGGTCGCCGGGCTGGGAGCCGCCAAGGCCTGCACCCTGGCCGCCCTGCTGGAGCTGTCCCGCCGGGCCCTCGAGGAAGACCTGGTCCGCAACAGCCCGATGAACCATCCGGCCCAGGTAAAACAATATTGCAAGGCGGCCCTGGCGCATCGGCAGGTGGAACACTGCATCGCGCTCTATCTGGACAACCAGCTGCGCCTGATCGCCACCGGGGAACTGGCCCGCGGCACCCTGTCGCAGGCGGCCGTCTATCCCCGGGAGGTCGTGCGCGAGGCCCTGCGCCACCACGCCGCCGCCCTGATCGTGGCCCACAACCACCCTTCCGGGCTGGCGGCGCCCAGCGCCGCCGACCACGGCTTCACCCGGCACCTGAAGGAAGCCCTGGCGCTGGTGGACGTCAAGCTGGTGGATCATCTGATCGTGGCCGGCGGAACCGTGGTGTCCCTGGCAGAATTGGGCTGCCTGTGACCCCGATCCACCCCGGAATTCGTTAGACTACCGCCCGATATTGCTTTAGGCTTCACCTAATCCCGGCCTTCGCGCCCCGCGCCCCTTTTGCGCCCGCCCTCTTTTGCGCCCGACATGAAACGCCTGTGGGATATTTCCCCGCCCGTCTCCACGGCCTCGCCAGTTTTTCCTGGCGATACGCCCTACCGCCAGCAATGGAAGTGGTCGCTCGCGCCCGGCTGTCCGGTCAATGTCAGCGAAATCACGCTTTCCCCGCACATCGGCGCGCACGCGGACGCCCCCTTGCACTACCAGAACGGGGCAGCCGCCATCGGGGCGGTCTCCCTGGAACCGTTCCTCGGCCCCTGCCGCGTCATCCATGCCATCGATTGCGGCCCGCTGATCACCCCTGACCATCTGGCCCATGCGTCCCTGAACCTGCCGCCGCGCGTGCTGGTGCGCACCGCCAAGCATGCGGCGCAGGACTGGTGGACCGACGACTTCTCCGCCTACGCCCCCCAGACGATCGAATGGCTGGCCGAACGCGGCGTCATGCTGATCGGACTGGATACCGCCAGCATCGACCCCGCGTCCAGCAAGACCCTGGACAGCCACCACACGATCTTGCGGCGCGACATGCGGGTACTGGAGAACCTGGTGCTCGACGATGTGCCGGAAGGCGATTACGAGTTGATCGCACTGCCGTTGGCGCTGGTCCAGGCTGATGCCAGCCCGGTTCGCGCTGTGTTGCGCGAGCTGTAGGCTGATTCGCCGGCTCCGGAGCGGTCGACAGGACCCGACCGCTCCGCTTTGAGAACCAAGACCATGCAAACCCTATTCGCGCCCCACTGGCGCGCCCTCCCCGCATCCGCCCGCCGAGCCGCCCCTCCTTGCCAGGGAGACCGCGCATGAGCCAGAACGAACGCTCCGAAGACATCGTCCGCCAGGAAAAAGCGCAACTGGACTTCACGCGCGACATGACCTACGGCGACTACCTGCACCTGGACGAAGTGCTGGGCGCCCAGCATCCGCTGTCGCCCGAGCATAACGAAATGCTCTTCATCATCCAGCACCAGACCAGCGAACTCTGGATGAAGCTGATGCTCCACGAACTGCGGGCAGCGATCGCCAGCGTGGCGGCCGACCGCCTGCAGCCCGCCTTCAAGATGCTGGCCCGCGTCAGCAAGATCATGGAACAGCTGGTCCACGCCTGGGACGTGCTGGCGACCATGACGCCGCCCGAATACTCCGCGCTGCGGCCCTATCTGGCCCGTTCGAGCGGATTCCAGAGCTACCAGTACCGCCAGATCGAATTCCTGCTGGGCAACAAGAACGCCGCCATGCTCAAGCCGCATGCGCATCGGGCGGACCTGCTGGCCCAGGTGCAAAGCGCCTACGAGGCGCCCTCGCTCTATGACGAGGCATTGCGGCTGCTGGCCCGCCACGGCCTGGACGTGCCCGCCGACCACCTGGAACGCGACTGGACGCAACCCTACCAGTCGTCGGCCGCCGTCGAGGCCGCCTGGCTTACGGTCTATCGGGATACGGACAAGTACTGGGCCCTGTACCAACTGGGCGAAAAGCTGACGGACCTGGAAGATGCGTTCCGCTTGTGGCGGTTTCGCCACGTCACGACGGTCGAACGGGTCATCGGCTTCAAGCGCGGCACGGGCGGCACGTCGGGCGTGGATTACCTGCGGCGCATGCTGGAGGTCGTGCTGTTCCCGGAAATCTGGAAGCTGCGCACGGACCTGTGAGCGCGCGGCCGATGCCGTCCCCTTTAAACACCCCAAGTTCCGGCAGGATTGCGGTCCTGTTTCCTGCTGGCCTGCCAAAAATTCCCATGCTAGAATTTGGGGTTACTTTTTGGATACGTGGCTGGAGCCGCCCCGTGGGTGTTCGCCGGATTTTCTGGGTGAGCAGCCGGGCGCGAGAAGCTTTTAGCTTCCGATTGCACCAACGCCAGCTGGCGACCCTAACAACCTGAGAAAGACTCGGAAGAGTCTAGGAAAGCACCATGAAAGAAGGCATTCACCCCGAATACCGCGAAGTCGTCTTCGCCGACCTGCAAACGGGCAACAAGTTCATCACCCGTTCGACCGTGCAAACGCGCGAAAACATCGAGCTCGATGGCAAGACGTACCCGCTCTTCAAGTGCGACGTGACCTCCGAATCGCACCCGTTCTACACTGGCGCGCAGACCCGCATCGTCGAAACCGGCCGCGTGGAAAAGTTCCGCGCCCGCTTCGCCCGCACGGCTGGCACGGTCAAGTCCGCTTCCTGATCCTGTCGCTCCTGCGGGAGTCACAGCAAAAAGGCAGCCTTCGGGCTGCTTTTTTTTCCCTCCTTGGCAGTTGAATCCGCTGCACAGGACTGGCGCAATCAGATCAGTCGGTTACATTAACGCCCGTGTCCCCACTTTCAATTTCCACTCCGGCCCGACTGACGTCGGTGGCCACCGCAAAACTGCCCCGCCTCATCCTGCTGGGCTTGGCCCTGGCCTATATCGTGGCCGGGCTGTTCATGCGCGACCCGTGGAAAACCGACGACGCCGTCGGCCTGGCGACCATGATCACCGCCATCCGCGAAGGCGGCCTCACGTGGCTGCTGCCGCAGGTGGGACACCTGGCCCATGCCGAGGAAGGCCCCCTGATCACGTGGGTAGGCGCAATCAGCATCTGGCTGTTCGGCCCCTTCATCGGCGACATCACCGCCGGACGTCTGCCCAACCTGTTGTGGTTCGGCATCACGGCAGCGAGCGTCTGGTACGGCACCTACCTGCTGGGCCGCCGTACCGAAGCCCAGCCGCTGGCGCTGCCGTTCGGTGGCGAGCCCGAACCGCGCGACTACGGCCGCATGCTGGCCGACGCGGCACTGCTGCTGCTGCTGGCCACGGTCGGCATTCTGCAGCGCACCCATGAAACCACGGTCGTGCCCGCCATAATGGCGTGCCAGGCGCTGGCCTTCTATTCGCTGGCCCGCACCGTGGACCGCCCCGTCACGGGCTCCACCACCCTGGGCATCGCGCTCGCCGCCAGCTTTCTGACGCGCGGCTGGGTCGGCGCGCTGCCGATCATGATCGGCGCTGTCCTTGCCTTCTACCCCCGCAGCCAGCTCTGGAAGTGCAAGCGCTGGCTGGTCTGGGCCGCGGTGCTGGCGACCGCGCTGATCCTGGCCTGGTGGATTCCCGCCTCGCAAGGCAGCGAGTACTGGATCCGGAACTGGAAGACCTGGAATCTGTCTTCCTTCGCCATGCCCAGCTGGCACGACGCTGGGCGCACCCTGCGCGACCTTCCCTGGTACCTGTGGCCGACCTGGCCGCTGGCGCTGCTGGCCATCTGGCGTTGGCGCGCATGGATCTACGCGCCGCACATCTGGCTGCCCCTGATGCTGCTGGTTTGCTCGGCGCTGATCCTGTTCGTCCTGGACGAAGCCTCCGATTCCGAATTCGTGCTGCTGGCGGTGCCCTGCGCCGTGCTGGGCGCGTTCTCGCTGCCCACCTTGCGCCGCGGCGTCGTGAATACGCTGGACTGGTTCGCCGTCATGTGCTTTTCGCTGACTGCCGCCACGGCCTGGCTCGGGTGGGTGGCCCTGCACTTCCATTGGCCCGCCCAGATTTCCCGCAATATCGGCCGTCAGACCACCGGCTACGAACCCGTCATCTCGTGGGTGGCGTTTGCCCTGGCGGTGATCTTCACCCTGGCGTGGATCGGATTGGTGGTGTGGCGACTGCGGGTGCGCCCGCAAGCGCTGTGGCGCGGCACCGTGCTGTCGGCCAGCGGGCTGACCGTCACCTGGATCCTGCTGGTCCTGCTGTGGCAACCCGCGGTGGACTATGCCCGCAGCTATCGCGTCGTGTCGGGCCAATTGGCCCAGGCGCTCGAGCAGCACGCGCGCCCGGGCGAATGCGTGCGGGGCCTGGGCCTGGGCAGCGGCCAGCGCGCGTCGTTCCTGATCTTCAATAATCTGTCGTTCACGTTCGACTCCCGCTGCACGCTGGTGCTGCAGCAGACCAACAACCAGAGCCTGCGCGACGGCACCGCCGCCTACAGCGAGGGCGCCGACGTCCTCTGGCAGGGCGGCCGACGCGCCGACCGTTCCGAAGTCTTCCGGCTGCTACGGACCGGCGCCAGGCGATGACTCCCCTGTCCGCGGCGCCGATGACCTTCGGCGCCACCCTGCGCGGCATCGCCAAGCAGGCTTGGCCCGTCTTGATCAGCCAATGGGCCGGCATCTCGTTCGGGGTGCTGGACACCGCCATGACGGGCCACTCCAGCCCCGACGACCTGGCGGCGATGGCCCTGTCCGCATCGATATACATCACCATCTTCGTAGGCCTGATGGGGGTCGTGCATGCGCTGATCCCCATCCTGGCGCAGCAGTTCGGCGCGGGCAACAATCGTGAAGTCGGCAAAAGCTGGGGCCAGGGCGTGTGGCTGGCGCTGGGCCTGTCGGTCGTCGGCGCCGTGCTTATGCTGTTTCCGGACATGTGGCTGTCGATGTCGGGCGAAGTCGCCCCCGGCGTGCGCGACCGGATCGCAACCTATCTGCAGGCGCTGGTGCTCGCCCTGCCCGCCGCGCTGGTGTTCCGCACCATCTACGCGCTCGGCACCGCCGTGTCGCGGCCCAAGCTGGTCATGGCCATCAACCTGTCGATCATCGGCTTCAAGGCGCTGTTCAACTGGATCTTCATCTACGGCAAGCTGGGGCTGCCCGCGATGGGTGCGGCCGGCGCCGGGCTGGCGACCGCCGTGGTGTCCTGGATGAGCCTGGGACTGGGCCTGTGGGTGATCACGCACGACCGCTATTACCGCCGCTTTCACCTGCGGGTCGGCAAGCCGGACTGGAAGGCGCTGAAGGAACTGCTGCGCCTGGGCGTCCCCATGGGCGGATCGTATCTGGTGGAAGTGTCGGCGTTCACGTTCATGGCGCTGCTGGTGGCGCGCGAGGGCACCTTCGTGACCGGCGGCCACCAGATCATGTCCAACCTTGCCGCCCTTTGCTACATGATGCCGATGGCGCTGGGCGTCGCCACCGCCGCGCTGACGGCGCAAGCCATCGGCGCCGGAAACCTTGCGCATGCGCACCGCACCGGCATGGCGGGACTTGCCCTGGGCCTGATGGGCGCGCTGCTGACGGCCGCGGTGCTGCTCGCCGGCCGGCCCCTCATCCTGGCGGCGTACACCGATGACGCCGCGGTGGCCGCCGTCGCGACAACGCTGCTTGCGGTGCTGCCGCTGTTCCACCTGTTCGACTCGATGCAATGCATCAACTCTTACCTGCTGCGCGCCTACAAGGTGGCGGTGGTGCCCCTGCTGCTGCAGATGGTGGCGCTTGCCGGCGTGGGTCTGGTCGGCGGCTGGTGGTTCGGCTTCGGCCCGGGCCGTGGCGGCCTGGACGGCCTGCGCAACCTGCTGGTGCCCGGTTCGCCCGAGGGCGCCGGCAGCATGTGGCTGATGGCCATGTTCGGCCTGGCCCTGTCCGCCGCCCTGCTGCACTTCTGGTATCGGCGCATCGTGCGCGCCGTGGCCCGCTAGGGGCCAGCTGCCGGAAGGCGTCTGCAGCCTTCCGCGGGCGGAGGCAAGCACGCGTACCGCCCCCCCCTGGTCAAGAATAAAGAATGGCTGTCCCGAGGTGTCCGCCCCAAGGCGGGGCAGCCCCTCGGGGCAGCAAGCACGCGTAGCGTGGGCCGCGTGGGGACCTTCCTCTTATCTGGGACGCTTGTCGATCACGCGGCGCGCCTTGCCAGTCAGCGTGCGTTCGACGTGTCCGGCGTCCGACACCTGGATGCGGGCGCTCACGCCGATGTGCGTCTTGACCGCGTGCTGCAGCTGCTTGCCCAGGTTTGCGCGTTCCGCGTCCGACAGGCCCGAGAACTCGGCGCGGACTTCGGTCAGGATCTCGAGCTCGTCCATGTTGCCCGTGCGGGACAGCACCAGCTGGTAATGCGGCGCCAGCTGCGCGATCTTCAGGACCAGTTCTTCCACCTGCGTGGGGAACATGTTCACGCCGCGCACGATCAGCATGTCGTCGCTGCGGCCGGTGATCTTGCCGATGCGCCGCATGCTGCGCGAGGTCGGCGGCAAGAGGCGGGTCAGGTCGCGCGTGCGGTAGCGAATGATGGGCATCGCTTCCTTGGTGAGCGACGTGAACACCAGTTCGCCCGCTTCGCCCTCCGCGACGGGCTCGCCCGTGTCCGGGTTGATGATCTCGGCGTAGAAGTGGTCTTCCCACACCACGGGACCGTCCTTGGTCTCCACGCATTCGCTCGCCACGCCCGGCCCCATGACTTCGGAAAGGCCATAGATGTCCACTGCATCGATGCCGGCTTCGGTTTCGATGTCGGCCCGCATCTGGCCCGTCCACGGCTCGGCGCCGAAGATGCCGATGCGCAGCGAACTTTGACGCGGATCAATACCCTGGCGGCGCTGCTCCTCCAGAATATTGCAGAAGTAGGAAGGCGTGACCATGATGATGTCCGGACGGAAATCATTGATGAGCTGCACCTGCTTTTCCGTCTGTCCGCCCGACATCGGAATGACCGTGCAACCCAGGCGTTCCGCACCGTAATGCGCGCCCAGGCCGCCCGTGAACAGGCCATAGCCGTAGGCCACGTGCACCGTATCGCCGGGCTTGCCGCCCGCCGCGCGGATCGATCGCGCCACCAGGTTGGCCCAGTTGTCCAGGTCGCCCTTGGTGTAGCCCACCACCGTCGGCTTGCCGGTGGTGCCGCTGGACGCGTGGATGCGCGACACCTGGTCGCGCGGCACGGCGAACATGCCGAAAGGATAGTTTTCGCGCAGTTCCTTCTTGGTGGTGAACGGGAACTTCGAAATATCGGACAACTGCTTCAGGTCGTCCGGATGCACGCCCATTTCGTCGAACGCCTTCTTGTAGTGCGGGACGTTTTCGTAGGCGTGCTTGAGCGACCACTTCAGGCGCTCAAGCTGCAGGGCCCGCAGCTCGTCCTGGCTGGCATGCTCGATGGGATCCAGTCCCGGCTTGCTCATGGTGTTGGGCATGATGATGTCTCTCCTGAAATTCTCTACGCCCCGGCTCGGACCGCGCCGCGATGTTCAGCGCGCGGCCCGGCCGGCGGCCTTCTCTTTGGTTGGGCTATGCGGTCAAGCGTCCGCCGGCGCTCCGACAATCTGGCCCTTGATGCGGTAGGAACGGCCTCTGAACAAGGCCACGTTGCGGCCGTCCTGGTTGGTGACGGTGACGTCGTACACGCCCGTGCGACCGGCCAACGACCGTTCCTGGGCCACGGCGGTCAGCATGTCGCCTTCAAAGCCGGGAGCCAGGTAGTCGATGGTGCATCCGGACGCCACGGTGCTGACGTTGCGCGAATTGCAGGAAAACGCGAAGGCGCTGTCGGCCAGGGCGAAAATGAAACCGCCGTGGCAGGTCTTGTGGCCGTTCAGCATGTCGGGGCGCACCCGCATGGTCAGGCGCGCATAGCCAGGCGCCATTTCCTCGACCTTCATGTCCAGGCCCTGCGTGGCCGCATCGCCGGCATACATGACCGAGCCCACGGCCTGCGCCAGTTCCTGCGGATCGGTCGGCGCTTCAACGGGGGGAACGTGCACGCTCATCATTGCCCCTTGAATTGCGGTTCACGCTTGCCCAGGAAGGCCGCGACACCTTCGGCGTAGTCCGCGCTGCGACCCAGCTCGCGCATCATGTCGCGTTCCAGGTCGAGCTGCGTGGACAGGTCGTTGCCCAGGCTGGCCTGCAGCGCGCGCTTCGTGAAGGCCAGGCCCTTGGTGGGCGCCGCCGCGAAATGCCGGGCCAGGCGCTCGAGCGTGGCGTCGAATTCCTCGTCGGCCACGCATTGCCAGATCAGCCCCCACTCCTGCGCCTGCTCGGCGCTGAGCTTGTCGCCCAGCAGGGCCAGGCCCATGGCGCGGGCGCGGCCCACCAGGCGCGGCAGCGCGAAGGTGCCGCCGGTGTCGGGAATCAGGCCCAGGCGGCAGAACGACTGGATGAAACTGGCCGACGCCTTGGCGATGACGATATCGCCGGCGAACGCCAGATTGGCGCCCGCGCCCGCGGCCACGCCGTTCACGCCCACCACGACCGGCATGGGCAAGGCGTTCAGGCGACGCACCAGCGGTGCATAGAACTTGTCGACGGTCTCGCCCAGATCGGGCGGCGTGCCGTCCGCGGCGGGCTTGCGTTCGCTCAGATCCTGGCCGGCGCAAAACCCGCGTCCCGCGCCGGTCAGCACCAGCACGCGCGCGCCTTCGGTTTCGATGCGCGTGAGCGCATCGGCAACTTCAGCATGCATGTTGGCCGTGAAGCTGTTCAGCTTGTCCGGGCGATTCAGCGTCAGGCGCGCAATGCCGCCGGACAGGTCGAATTGAATATCCAGATAGCTCATGTATGGTCGCCCAGCTTAGATGTGACGGCGGGTTTGCACCACGCGGAAGCGGTTCGAGACAAACGCCGTGTCGGACAGCGCCGCGTTGGCGGCCGGGTTGGCGCCGGTGCCATGGAAATCGCTGAACGCGGCAGTCTGGTTGACGAATACCGCGCCGGTCAGGTTGAACGAGAGCGACACGCCCGAGACTTCGGCGGCATCCTGCACCTGCTCGGCCACGCGGTCGTCGGTCGTGTAGGCCGACAGGGACAGGGCGCCATGCTTGATGACGCTGTCGCGCGCGAGCTGGATGCTGTGGGTGGTGGAATCGGTGGCCACGACGAACGCGATGGGACCGAACCATTCCTGGCCAAGGGCGGCATTGCCGGCTTCGGTGCGCAGCAGCAGCGGCGTGCGCACGCGCGCGTTCTCGAACTGCGGATGGGTCAGCGCCTTGCTGTCCGCCACCACCGGCAAGCCCAGGGCGCGCGCTTTTTCAATGCGTTCGACGATGCCTTCGTTCTGGATGGCGCCGGTCAGCTCGACGGCCTTGGCGGCATCCGCGCCGACCTTTTCCAGCGCCACGCCCAGCGCGGCGGCGACGTCGTCGAAGCTGACCCGGCCCTCGGGGGTGTTGATGCCGTCGCGCGGCACGTAGATGTTCTGCGGGGCGGTGCACATCTGGCCCGAATACAGGGCCAGCGAGAACGCCAGGTTGCGGGCCACGCCCTTCAGGTCGGAGGTGGAATCGATGATGACCTGGTTCACGCCGGCCTTCTCGGTGTAGACCTGGGCCTGGCGGGCGTTGTTTTCAAGCCAGTCGCCGTTGGCGGTGCTGCCGGTGAAGTCGACGATCTTGACGGCCGGATCCAGCGCCAGCTTCTGCGCGGTGTCGTCGCCGGCCTCGTGCGCGGCCAGCTGCACCACGTCGGGGTCGAACCCCGCTTCCTGCAGGACTTCGCGCGCCACCTTCACGGTGATGGCCAGCGGCAGGATCGCGCCCGGATGCGGCTTGACGATGACCGTGTTGCCGGTCGCCAGGCTGGCGAAGAGGCCCGGATAGCCATTCCAGGTCGGGAAGGTGGAGCAGCCGATCACCAGCGCCACGCCGCGCGGCACGACGGTGAACTGCTTTTCCATGCGGATCGGGTCGTTCTTGCCCTGCGGCTTTTCCCAGACCGCCACGCCGGGGATGCGCGACATTTCCTGCCAGGCGTAGGTCACGGCCTCGAAGCCGCGGTCCTGCGCGTGCGGGCCGCCCGCCTGGAAGGCCATCATGAAGCCCTGGCCGGTGGTGTGCTGGACCGCATAGGCGATCTCGAAGCTGAGCTTGTTCAGGCGAGCCAGGATTTCCAGCGACACGCCCACCCAGGCGCGGGGGCCGGCGCGGCGCCAGTCTTCCAGCGCGCGCTTGGCGGCGGAAATCAGCTTGTCGGTCGGAACGCGCGGATAGGTGATGCCCAGGTCGAAACCGTAGGGCGACTTCTCGCCGCCCACGACGCCGTCGGCGTCGTGCAGGTTCAACGGGAAGGGCTTGCCCTTGAGCGCCTCGAAAGCGGCGCGGCCATCGTCGTTGGCGGTTTCGCCATAGTTGCGCGGGCTGGGCGACTCGGCAAACGGGCTCCAGTAGCCGCGCAGCGCGGCGGCTGCCAGGGATTGTTCCAGCAGGGGCTGGTGACGTTCGAAGAATTTCTGGGACACGCTCGTCTCTCCAATAAGATTTGAATTCTTGCCTGGCGCGGGTTGGCTCAGGTTTCCTGGTCGAAGTCGATGACCAGCCGGTCGCTGACCGGAAAGCTCTGGCAGCTCAGGATGAAACCGCGCGCCACTTCATAGTCTTCCAGGGCGAAGTTGGCATCCATGTCCACCTCGCCTTCGATGACCTTGCAGCGGCAGGTGGAGCACACCCCGCCCTTGCACGAATACGGCAGTTCGATCCCTTGCGCCAGCGCCGAGTCCAGCACGCTGTCTTTGTTCTTGTCGATGACGAACATACGGCTATGCCCGTCCTGCACCACGGTGACTTCGCATTGGCCCTTGCCCGGAGCCTGGCGGGCGTCGTGGCCGGTGCGCAATGCGCGCGGCCCCTTCGGCGCGCCGAAGAGTTCGAACTTGATGTTCGCCTTCGGGATGCCGCGGGCCTGCAGTCGTTCGACCACGCTTTCCGTCATGGTCTGCGGACCACAGACAAAAGCGTAATCGATATCCTCGGGACTCATCCAGGCCGACATGAGCTGGTCGACCTTGTCGCCGTCCAGGCGGCCGTTGAAGAGTTCGATGTCCTGGGTTTCCCGGCTCATGACGTAGACCAGCGAAAAGCGGTCCATGTAGAGGTTCTTCAGGTCTTCGATTTCTTCGCGGAAAAGCACCGCCGACGAGGCGCGGTTGCCGAAGAACAGCGTGAACTTGCTGCGCGGCTCGGTCGACAGCGCGGTCTTGACCAGGGAAAACACCGGGGTGATCCCGCTGCCCACGGCAAACGCGACATAGTGGCGCTGGTTTTCCGGGGAAAAATCCACGGTGAAGTTGCCCGCGGGCGCCATCACTTCCAGGGTCTGGCCGGGCTGCAGTTCGTGGTTGGCCCAGCTGGAAAACGCACCCTCGTCCACCTTTTTGATGGCCACGCGCAGCAACTTGTCGCGAGGCGCGGAACAGATGGAATAGGAACGGCGCAACTCTTCGCCATTGAGCTGGGTGCGCAGGGTCAGGTACTGCCCGGGCAGGAAGGCGAATTCTTCCGTCAGCGCCTCGGGCAGGTCGAAGGTCACGACCACGGCATCGCGCGTATTGCGCGCCACGGCGGCCACCTTCAGGGAATGGAATTGGTTCTGGCTCATCTCAAACCACGCTCAGTGAGTCTTGAAATAATCGAAGGGTTCGCGGCAAGACACGCAGCGGTACAGCGCCTTGCACGAGGTGGACCCGAAGCCGCTGACCAGTCGCGTGTCGCGCGAACCGCAGCGCGGGCACGCGATGGCTGGTGCAGCCGCGCGGCGGCTGATCCCGGATATGTCGATGGCGCGTTCGGCGGGCGCGGCAATGCCGTAACCCTTGAGCGCTTCGCGCCCCTTTTCGGTCATCCAGTCGGTCGTCCAGGCGGGCGCCAGGCGGGTTTCGACCCGGACGTCGCCCACGCCGTGGCGCTGCAGCGTCTGCCGGATGTCCTGCGTGATCTCGCGCATGGCCGGGCAGCCGGAATAGGTGGGCGTGATGACGACGACGCAGGCGTCGCCGTCCCACGACACGTCCCGCACCACGCCCAGATCCACCACGGACAGCACGGGGATCTCCGGATCGGGAACCTCTTGCAGCCAGGCGTAGACCTGGTCGGCGGAAACGGGCGCGAGCGCGTTCACCACGTCGCTCCCGGATAGGCACGCGGCAGATGCTGCATTTCGGCCAGCACGTAGCCCAGCGCCTCAGTGTGCCTGCCCTGCCGACCGCCCCGGTGCGCCAGGTGGTTTGCGGCAGCTTCGTCGGGCACGGTCAGCGTGGCTTCTTCCAGCACTTCGCAGACATGCGCCAGCCAGGGCTGGCGCAGCGCCGACAGTTCACATCCGATGCCGCGCGAGGCCAGGTCCTGGTCGATGGCGTCGTCGGCGAACAGCTCGCCCGTGAAGCGCCAGGCGTCGTCGATGGCGGCCTGCATCTTGGCGTGGCTTTCAGCCGTGCCGTCGCCCAGGCGCACCACCATGTCCGACGAGCGGCGCACGTGGTAGGTCACTTCCTTGATCGATTTGGCCGCGATGGCCGCGACGCGCTCGTCGGCCGACTTTTCCAGGCGCTGCAGCAGGAAATAGTGCCAGACGTCGAACAGAAACTGGCGGCCCATGGTGTCGGCGTAGTTGCCGTTGTCGCGTTCCACCAGCAGCACGTTGCGGAACTGGTGCGTGTCGCGCAGGTAGGCCAGCGCGTCTTCGTCGCGGCCGGCGCCCTCGACCTCGCCGGCCAGGGTCAGCCACATGCGGGCCTGGCCCAGCAGGTCCAGCGCGGTGTTGGTCAGCGCCAGGTCCTCTTCCAGGATGGGACCGTGGCCGGTCCATTCGCCCAGACGCTGCGAGAGGATGAGCGACGAGTCGCCCAGGCGCAGCAGGTACTCAAAAAAAGTCTTGTCCATGTCTCCCCCCGCGCCTTACATGTGCTTGATTTCTTCGGGCATCGGGAAAAAGGTGGGATGCCGGTACACCTTGCTGTTGGCCGGCTCGAACAGGGGATCCTTGTCGCCCGGGCTGCTGGCCGAAATATCGGACGCGCGCACCACCCAGATGCTCAGGCCCTCGTTGCGGCGCGTATAGACGTCGCGGGCGTGATTGATCGCCATTTCGGCGTCAGGGGCGTGCAGGCTGCCCACGTGCTTATGCGCCAGGCCATGCTGGCTGCGGATGAATACTTCCCACAGAGGCCAGTCTTTGCTCATGATGGATTTCCTCTAATGCCGGTCGCGCCAACGCGCCCCCGGTCTGCAATGAATAAAGAAAAAGAGTTGCCTGAAAAGTTACCTGCCCCATGGCGCAGACGCCGCTAACGCAGCCGCGCGGAGCCGGCTCCGCCGGTCCGCTGCGGCGCCCCCTTGAGGGGGGGCCCGCCCAGGGGGGCCCGCCCAGGGGGAAGCGCGCAGCGCTTCGGGGGTGGGCTCCATCCCTGGGGTGGGCCCTGTCAAGCAGCCTTGCGCTCCGCCTGCTTGTCGGCGTAGGCGACCAGCGCATCGCGCACCCAGGCGCCGTCTTCGTGCGCCTTGACGCGCGCCGCCAGGCGTTCGCGGTTGCAGGGGCCGTTGCCCTTGAGCACGGCGTAGAACTCGGTCCAGTCGATTTCGCCAAAGTCGTAGTGGCCGCGTTCGGCGTTCCACTTCAGGTCGGGATCGGGGACGGTCAGGCCCAGGAATTCGGCCTGGGGAACGGTCTGGTCCACCATCTTCTGGCGCAGTTCGTCGTTGGAGAAGAGCTTGATCTTCCAGGCCATGGACTGGGCGCTGTTGGGAGAATCGGCATCCGACGGGCCGAACATCATCAGGGCCGGCCACCACCAGCGGTTGAGCGAGTCCTGGACCATGGCCTTTTGTTCGGGCGTGCCGTGCAGGCACATCTGCATGAGCAGGTCGTAGCCCTGGCGCTGGTGGAAGGACTCTTCCTTACAGACGCGCACCATGGCCCGCGCATAGGGACCGTAGGAGCAGCGGCACAGCGGGATCTGATTGATGATGGCCGAGCCGTCGACCAGCCAGCCAATCATGCCGATGTCGGCCCAGCTGAGCGTGGGGTAGTTGAAGATGCTGGAGTACTTGGCGCGGCCCGTGTGCAGGTCGTTGATCAGGTCGTCGCGCGACACGCCCAGCGTTTCCGCGGCGCTGTACAGGTAGAGCCCGTGGCCCGCTTCATCCTGGACCTTGGCCAGCAGGATGGCCTTGCGCTTGAGCGACGGCGCACGGGTGATCCAGTTGCCCTCGGGCAGCATGCCGACGATTTCGGAATGCGCGTGCTGCGAGATCTGGCGCACCAGCGTCTTGCGGTAGGCATCGGGCATCCAGTCCTTGGCCTCGATGCGGACGCCATCGTCGATGCGCCGCTGGAACGTCTGTTCCAGGCCTTCGAGCTGGTCCGCGGTCTTGACCTGCTTGACGCCGGTTTCGACGAGTTGAGCGTACATGTTTTGTCTCCTTGAGACGGTTTGCGAAAACGCAAGGCAAACGCTGCGCAGTGCCGTCATGTCATGGGACGATTATTTAATACAAAAAATTCATTGTCAAACTCAAATCTGTATCACATTGGATTTATGTATCATATCCAGGATCCCGATATCGGCCGCTTGCGGCCCCCCTTATGGCAAACCCTCAGTCGCCCCTGGAACGCTTTCTGTCCCGCTTATTGAAAAGCGATCCGCCGCGCGCGAAATCGCTGTGCGTCAGCCTGCTGGGCGACGCCCTGGCCCCGCACGGCGGCGCCATCTGGCTGGGCAGCCTGATCGAGCTCCTGGCTCCCCTGGGCATCAACGAACGCCTGCTGCGCACCAGCGTCTTTCGCCTGGTGGCGCAGAACTGGCTGCAATCGGAACGCCACGGGCGGCGCAGCCTCTACCTGATCTCCGAACAGGGCGCGCGCCATACCTCCCATGCATCGCAGCGCATCTACGAAGGGGCGGCGCAGGACTGGAACGGGGAATGGACGCTGGTGGCGCTGCCGCGCACGGGCAACGGCCTGGCCGAACGCGGCGAGCTGCGCCGCGAGCTGGTGTGGGAAGGCTTCGGCATGATCGCGCCGGGCCTCTTCGCCCACCCGCACACCGAGGCGCGGGCCGCGCACGACATCCTGGACAAGCTGGGCATTCCGGACCGCGCCTTAGTGCTGTCGGCCCGCGACCTGGCCGGCGCGGGCGGGCTGCCCATCGCCAGCCTGGCATCGCAGTGCTGGAACCTGGACGACGTGGCCGAGCAGTACCGGCAGTTCTCAAGAAATTTCGGACCGCTGGAAAAGCTGCTGGAAGACGCGCTGGCGCCGGGCGAGGCCTTCATGGTCCGCGTCATGCTGCTGCACAACTGGCGCCGGATCGTCCTGCACGACCCGCAACTGCCGGGGCCGATGCTGCCGGACAACTGGCCCGGGCACGCCGCGCGCGAATTGTGCGGGCGCATCTACTGGAAGGTGTTCGACGCCTCCGAGGCCCATTTGGACGCGTTGGCCGGACAGGACAATGAACGCTATACGTCCCTGTCGGAAGAGGTGAATTCGCGCTTTGGCGGGCGGCCGGCCTGAAGCGCCGCGGGGGCGCCCTGCCCTAATGACGTCAGCTAGCCGGCCGCGCCATCGACATCCGGCATGACGACGCCCAGCGTGTCCACATGGCATTGCCCGGCGGCATCGCGCCCGGGTCCGGGACAAGACAGTCCGCGGCTGGCCGCGATGAAACTCAACGTCCATCGCGCACGGATCGGGCGGCCCAGCGCCGCGCCGGTGTCGGCATCGATGCCGCTGGGCACGTCCAGCGCCAGCACGGGCGCCTGCCAGGCGTTGACGGCATCGGCCAGGGACTGCCAAGCCGCGTCCAGCGGGCGATTCAGGCCGATTCCGAACAGGCCGTCGATGACCAGGTCGGGCTGATGGCCCTGCGGCAGCGCGGTGTGGCTGCGCCCTCCCGCAGCTTGCCAACCGGACCAGGCGTTTGCGGCGTCGGGGGGCAATCTTTCGGGGCCGGAAGGCAGCACCACCTGCACATCGAACCCCCGCGCCAGCAGACGCGCGGCGGCTTCCAGCGCGTCCCCGCCGTTATTGCCGGGACCGGCCAGCGCCAGGATGGAAGTCTTGGCGGGAAAGCGGGCCGCGACGAAATCGGCCGCGGCGGCGCCGGCCAGCGGCATCAATGCCCGCCCTTCAGCCAGGGCGTGCTGTTCGGCCAACCGGATCTGGGCGACTGAATAAGACGGCATGGCAGGCCCGCTTGTGAAAGGTCAGGCCTGAAGGCGAAGCGACCGCGAGCGTGCGCCGCCCGCGCGCTCAGACCTTCAGGAAGTGCTCGCGGTAGTACTTGAGCTCGTCGATCGATTCGTAGATGTCGGCCAGCGCTTCGTGGCGGCTCTTTTTCTCGAAGCCCTTGTACACGGCCGGCGCCCAGCGGCGCGCCAGTTCCTTCAGCGTGCTGACGTCCAGGTTGCGGTAATGGAAGAACTGCTCCAGGCGCGGCATGTACGCGAACATGAAGCGGCGGTCCTGGCTGATGGTATTGCCGCACATCGGGGACTTGCCGGCGGGCACGTGCTGCGCCAGGAACGCCAACAGCGTATCCTCTGCCTGCGCCTCGGAAATCGTGGATGCCTTCACCTTGTCGATCAGGCCGCTCTTGCCATGGGTGGATTTATTCCAGTTGTCCATGGCGTCGAGCAAGGCGTCGGACTGGTGCACGACGATGACCGGACCCTCGGCAACCACCGTCAGGTCGGGCTCCGTCACCACGACGGCGACCTCGATGATGCGTTCTTTTTCGGGGTCCAGCCCGGTCATTTCCATGTCCAGCCAGATCAGGCGGTTTTCGTTCGCAGCCATATAATTTGCCTATAAAACACGCGATTTTCGCACATCCCTTCCTGAGCAAACCGTCTTGCCCATGTTCACCCTGCTGTTCGTTGCCTTCCTGCTGACCGATATTGCCGTGCGCATGTGGCTGGCCTCGCGCCAGATCCGCCATGTCGCCCGCAATCGCGATCAGGTGCCCGCGGAATTCTCGCCGCGTATCGGGCTGGCAAGCCACCAGCGCGCGGCGGACTACACCGTGGCGCGGGTCAGGCTGGGCATGCTCGAGCGCACGTATGACGCCATCCTGCTGGTCTGCCTGACGCTGATGGGAGGCCTGCAATTCATCGACCTGCTGGTAAGCCAGCTTACCAGCAACGATTTCCTGCGCCAGATGCTGTTGCTGGTGGTGGCCACGCTGTTGCTGGGTCTGCTCGGATTGCCCTTCACGCTATGGCGGCAGTTCCGGCTGGAGGCGCGCTTCGGATTCAACCGCATGACGCCCGGGCTTTTCGTGATGGATGCCGCCAAGGGCCTGCTGATCGCGGCGGTCCTGGGCCTGCCGCTGGCGGCCGCGGTGCTGTGGCTGATGGGCAGCGCCGGCGACTACTGGTGGATCTGGGCCTGGGCGCTCTGGACGGTGTTCAACCTCGCGCTGCTGATCATCTACCCGATGTTCATCGCCCCCCTGTTCAACAAGTTCACGCCGCTCTCCGACCCCGAACTGGCCGGACGCATCCAGCGCCTGGCGCAGCGCTGCGGCTTTGCGCTGAACGGCCTGTTCGTGATGGACGGATCGCGCCGGTCGGCCCATGGCAACGCCTATTTCACCGGCTTCGGCCGCTCGCGCCGGATCGTGTTTTTCGACACCCTGCTGGCGCGCCTGAACGCCGACGAGATCGAGGCCGTGCTGGCGCACGAACTCGGCCATTTCGCCAAGCGCCACATCATCAAGCGCATCGTCTTCAGTCTTGCCGCCGCGCTGGTGTTTTTCGCCATCCTGGGATGGATCGCCCAGCAGCCCTGGTTCTACGTGGGCCTTGGCGTCCTGCCACAATTGGGAGGACGCAACGACGCCATGGCGCTGCTGCTTTTCTTCCTGGTCATTCCCGTGTTCACCTTCATGTTCACCCCATTGGCAAGCTGGTATTCGCGCCGCGACGAGTTCGAGGCCGACCGCTACGCCGCCCAACAGAGTTCACCGGAACGGCTGGTATCCGCGCTGGTCAAACTCTATGACGACAACGCCGCAACGCTGACCCCCGACCCTGTGCATTCCGCCTTTTACGACAGTCACCCACCCGCCTCCGTGCGCATCCGCCACCTGATGGCGGCCGCCGCATGAGCGCACCCATGGAAGGCCGCATCATCGCCGCGCATGGGCGCCACTACACCGTCGAACTTGCGGACGGCGCCCTGCGCAAGTGCTTCCCCCGCGGCAAGAAAGCGGGCGCCGCCGTGGGCGACCGCGTCAGGATCACCCCACAGGGCAAGGACGAAGGCGCCATCGACGCCATCCTGCCGCGCACCAATCTGCTGTTCCGCTCGGACGAGATGCGATCCAAGCAGTTCGCGTCCAACGTGGACCAGCTACTGATCGTGGTCGCCGTGCGGCCGACGTTCTCGGACGACCTGACCGGCCGCGCGCTGGCGGGCGCCTGGAGCGCGGGCATCTCGCCGCTGATCATCCTGAACAAGACCGACCTGACGGACGAATTGCCGGCCGCGCGGGCGCGGCTTGCACCCATCGCCGCGCTGGGCGTGGACGTGATCGAACTGAGCGCGCTCGAACCCGAGAAGGTCCATACCCTGCTCGCGCCCCGCCTCGCCGGCCGCACCAGCCTGCTGCTGGGCCAGAGCGGCATGGGCAAGTCGACGCTGCTCAATGCGCTGGTGCCCGACGCCGCGGCCGCCACCCGCGAACACTCCACCGCGCTCGACATGGGCAAGCACACCACCACCAGCACTCGGCTCTACCACCTGCCGGCGCCCGGCGGCGACCTGATCGATTCCCCCGGGTTCCAGGCCTTTGGCCTGCAGCACCTTACCCGCGAAGACATCATCCGCGGCTTTCCGGAGTTCACGCAGCCCATCGAGGAATGCCGCTTCTACAACTGCTCCCATCGCCACGAGCCGGGCTGCGGCGTGGTCGCGGCGTTGCAGGCAGGCCGGATCGATCCGGCGCGCTATGCCTTGTACGAACGCATCCTGGAAGAAAACCTGGCGGGCCAGCAGCGCTATTGATCCCGCCGCCGGCGCCGTATGACGGCTTGCCGGCACGATGAGAAACGGCCCCTTGCGGGGCCGTCTTCTTTTGCGGGGCGGCGCACGCCCCCGCCGCGGGGATCAGCGCGGCGTGAATCCGTGGCGCAGCAGGTGATACAGATTGCGCAACATGCCTGCCGTGGCCCCCCAGATGAAATGCTTGCCGTAGGGCATGCCGTAATACTGGCGCACCCGACCGTCGTCGAGCCTGGCTTCATAGAGGCGATGATTGGCCGGGTCCATCAGGAACGACAGCGGCACCTCGAACACCTCGGCGACCTCGAACGCATCGGGCGCGAGCTGAAAGCCCGGACGCACCAGGGACACGACCGGAATGATAGAGAACCCCGTCGCGGTCAGGTAGGGCGGCATGCTGCCCAGCACTTCCACGTGGTTGGACGGCAAGCCCGTTTCTTCCTGCGCTTCGCGCAGTGCCGCCGCCACGGGCGTGGAATCGCTGGTCTCGATGCGCCCGCCGGGGAAACTGATCTGGCCCGCGTGGTCATGCAGATGCGCGGCGCGCTGCGTCAGCATGATGTGAACGCCGTTGTCCCGCGTCACCAGCGGAATCAGCACGGCGGCGGGAACCGGCGCGCCTTCGCGGCCCGGATAGCGCAGATCGTTGTCGCGCGACAGCTCCAGCGTCCAGGTGGATGGCTGGCTGAGCGTGCCCCGCAGGGAATCTGGAGTCAGCAGGCGGGTGGGAACGGCCGGCAGGGAATCGTTGGCCACCACCCACGGTTGCGTCGCGGGATCGAACCCTGGGCGCGCCAGCGGCCGTCGGGGCCGCGCGGAAGACGAGGAATCAGACATACGGCTCAGAAAATAGAAAAAGGCACCCTCGCAGGTGCCTTTTTAACCCGGAAACCCGTGCCGGACGGAAACGCGGATTGGCGTGAACGTCCGACACTGGCAGGGCCGTGTACCGATAAGCGATCAAGCCGCGGAGGCTTGCTTGCTGACCAGCTTTTCCTTGATGCGAGCCGACTTGCCCGAGCGCGAGCGCAGGTAGTACAGCTTGGCGCGGCGCACGTCGCCGCGGCGCTTGACTTCGATGCCGGCGATTTGCGGCGAGTACAGCTGGAACGTACGTTCCACGGCTTCACCCGACGAAATCTTGCGCACGGTGAACGCGGAGTTCAGGCCGCGGTTGCGCTTGGCGATCACGACGCCTTCGAAAGCCTGCACGCGCTTGCGGGTGCCTTCGACGACGTTCACGCTCACGATGACGGTGTCACCAGGAGCAAATTCAGGCTTGGCTTGACCGCCGGTCAGACGGGCAATTTCTTCCTGTTCCAGGATAGCGATGAGGTTCATTAGAACTCCTAGATCATCATGTCTTTGCGGGCTAAGACTTTTGCCGTTCGATGTTGTTCACGCATAGCGTTCAGGTGGCCGATGCTTCCGGCCACATCCGGCCATTGCGTGCGCATTGCAATGAGTTCACCGGAAATTCCGGCGGGACCTAAATTGCGATGCTCGTGCCGCAAGCAGAGGATGAGATTTGGCAAACCAATGATTCTACACCAAAAATTGCTCGGAGCCTCAGGTAACATGTGCGCCTTGCCCGTGCTTTGCGGTACCCTTCCCACTCCTGTAACAAACACGTCATCTGACGCTGTTCCTCCATGTCGTACACGTCCCTGTTATTGGTTGTCCTGGCGGCGATGGCCCACGCAACGTGGAATCTTCTCGCCAAGCGCGCGGCCATGGTGGGCGCCCCATTTGTCTTCGCGTACGGTTTGTGCGCGTCGGTGCTTTATGCGCCGTGGGTGATCTGGGTGCTGATGCATGACGGCATGACCTGGACCTGGCCGGTGGTGGCCGCCATCCTCACGTCCAGTTTGTTGCATCTGGGCTACAGCCTGTGCCTGCAGCGGGGCTATCAGGTCGCCGATCTGTCCGTGGTGTACCCGATTGCCCGCGGCACGGGCCCCCTGCTTTCAACCACGGGCGCCTTCCTGCTGCTGGGCGAACCCGCCACCAGCACCGGCATCATCGGCATGCTGTGCGTGGTGATAGGCGTGCTGATGATCGCCACCCAGGGACGGCTGGCCATTTTCAAGCAGGCGCAGGCCTGGGTGGGCGTGCGCTGGGGCGTGGTGATCGGCCTGTTCATCGCCGCCTACACCGTGGTGGACGCCTACGGCGTGAAGGTGCTGCTGATCAGTCCGGTGCTGTTCGACTGGTTTACCTGCGTCACCCGCACCGCCATGATGACGCCGCACATGCTGCGCCGTCCTGCGCAGGCCCTGGAATCCATGCGCGGGCACTGGCACCTGGCGCTGGCGGTGGGTTTCCTGTCGCCCTTGGGCTACATCCTGGTGCTGTACGCGCTGCGCAACGGCGCACCGCTGAGCCTGGTGGCGCCCGCCCGGGAAATGTCCATGATGCTGGGCACCCTGGCCGGCATGTTCCTGCTGCGCGAGAAAGTCGGGCCTGGCCGTCTGGCCGGCTGCGTGTCCATTCTGGCGGGAGTGATCCTGCTGGGAGCCAGTTGAGCACAGCAAGACTGCCGGCATGGTCAACCTGGCTTAGGCGAGCCTGGCCTGCGTAAGGCCGGCGTGGCTGCGGATCGCCGCCCGCCGGTCAGAAACCACCGGCCACGCCCAGCCACATGAGCCCCGGGATCATGGCGCCCCAGGCCAGCACCAGCACCACGTCGATCACCATGGCCTTCACGGTGAGCTGATTCGCTGCCGCCTGGACCTTCGCGTCGCCCAGGCATTGGTCGCGGACTGCCGGCGCGGCGGGCGTGGCAACGGGTGCAGCAACCGGTGCAGCAATGGGAGCGGCCACGGGGACGCCCGCTGCCGGGATGCGCGCCAACTCGTCCACCGGGGCAGGAGCCGGCGGGAACGGCCAGCGGGCCGGCATCTTGCCGGACCGCACGCGCGAGCCGGATGCCCCGCCCGCGGAGGATGCGTTCCAGGGCATGGCCAGGCCGGTCAGCCGGGCGCAGAGGTCGCGAGCGCGGTTCGCGCCGCGGCGCAGCGGATTCAGGGAGACGACAAGCTCATCCGGCAAGACAGAAAAATCAGCGGTGTTCATGGGAACTCCTTGGATAAACGTTCCAGAGCCGAGGCAAAGCGCCCTGGCGTGCGCGGCAACCACAGCCGGCGGTCAATCGAACAAAGACAACTGGCCGGCCGCCATGGCGCGCAACTGCCGCGCACCGCGCCCGTAGGCGCCGCTGACCGCGGGCAAGCCGCCGGGAAAAGGGACCCCTGCAGACGCTTGCGCGCCAACCGGGGATAGGAAATCGGTAGAGGGGGAAGCCGGATCCGCCGCGCACGCCTGCCGGGTGCCCGCCGCGACGGCGTCAAACAGCGGCGACGAGACGCCGGGCCCCGCGGGCGGCTGGAAACGGTCGCAGTCCAGCGCCAGCCGGGTGCGGTTCAGGCCCAGCTTGCGCGTGGCCACCGAAAACCGCTGGCGCAGCAGATCCGCCCAGATGCCGGTGCCGCGCATGCGGGAACCGAAATTGGGGTCATTGCGACGGCCGTTGCGCAGGTCTTCGATGCGATGCAGGACGCGTTGGGCGCGGTCGGGGTAATGGGCGTTGAGCCAGTCCTCGAAGAGCGTCTTGACCTCCCAGGGCAGCCGCAAGACGGTGTAGCTGGCGTAATGCGCGCCGGCCGCCTTGGCTTCCTGGAGGATGTGCTCCATGGAGTCGTCGTTGATGAACGGAATGACGGGCGCCACCAGCACGCCCACCGGCACGCCGGCGTCGGTCAGGCTGCGCACGGCCTCCAGGCGGCGCCAAGGAGCAGCCGCCCGCGGTTCCAGCGTGCGCGCCACACCCGCATCCAGTGTGGTGATGCTGATGTACACGACCGCCAGGTTCTGCTCGGCCAGGGCCGCCAGCAGGTCCAGGTCGCGGGCGACCAGCGCGTTCTTCGTGACGATGGTGACCGGATGCCGCGTTTCCAGCATGAGTTCCAGCATGCCCCGGGTAAGACGCCAATCGCGCTCGATGGGCTGGTAGGCATCCGTGGCGGAACCGATGTTGATGGGCGACGGCTTGTAGCCGGGCCGGGAAAGCTCGGCCCGCAGGGCTTCTACCGCGTTGGCCTTGGCGACCAGGCGGGTTTCGAAGTCCAGTCCGGGGGAATAGCCCAGATAGGAATGCGTGGGCCTGGCGTAGCAGTACACGCAGCCGTGTTCGCACCCGCGGTACGGATTGACGGCCACGTCGAAGGGGATATCCGGGGAATCGTTGCGCGACAGCATCTTGCGCGCTTCTTCAGCCGTGACCGTGGTTTTGGGCGCGGGCGGGGCCGAACGCGTGTCGGGCAGGATGGGGATGACCGGCGAGCCAGAGGAGCCAGCGGGGCCGGACAGCGGAGAATTATCGGGGACGGAATCGATGAAATCGGCGGGCAAACCGGACGAGGACCAGCCGTCGTCGATCTGCACGCGGTCATCGCTCTGGAAGCGATGCCGAACATTAGTAACCGCACCCCGACCGCGCAAGGCGGCGGGGGCGGCAGCCGGGGACCCAGAACCGGCGGGAAAAGAATGATCGGTGCGTGCCATGAAAACTACTGTACAAAAACACAGTGGTTTTGACAAGCACCAAAAGCCTTTTCGTAAGACAGTCCAACTTTACCGCAAGACGCCGACCCCGGCGGAACAAATCTTTTTCACCAGGCGATATACGCCGCAAACCCGCGCCAGCATTGGGTTTGGTCGAAAAACAACACCGCCGGGGAGGCTCCGTCGGTGTTGTTTTCATGCGGCTGTAAACCTAGCGCAACATACCCGCCGCCGCGGTCTGGTGTGTGGCCTCGTCGATCAGGATGAAAGCGCCCGTCGCGGCGACATCGTCGTAGCGATCGACCGCCAGCGCCTCGCGCGTCGTGAGCGTGACGCGCCCGATGTCGTTCATGCGCAAGGTGCCTTCCGTGTTCTCCACTTCCTGCAGTTCATGGATGTCCCGATGCGACAGCACTGCGCGCACCTTCGCCGACGTCAGGCGCGTTCCCGACTTCAGCAGGTACTTGCGCGCGGGGTTCAGCGCCTGCGCATCCAGCCAGCAGAGCTCGGCCTCGAACTCGCGCGACACCTGCGCCGGCGCGGCCGCATGCACGACCACGTCGCCGCGCGACACGTCTACGTCGCGGTCCAGCACCAGCGTGATCGAATCGCCCGCCACGGCCTCGTCCAGCGCGCGGTCGAAGGCACGCACTTCGCGCACCACCGCGGTCACGCCGGACGGCTGCACCATCACTTCGTCTCCCGGACGCAGCACGCCGCTCGCCACGCGGCCGGCATAGCCGCGGAAATCTTCCTTGCGGTCGCCATCGTGGCGCGCGACCCACTGGACCGGAAAGCGCAGCGGCAAGGTACGCCCGTCGCCCGACAGATCCAGCGATTCCAGCAGCGCCAGCAAGGGTTGGCCTTCGTACCACGGTGTCTTGGGCGACAGCGTGACCACGTTGTCGCCGCTGAGCGCCGACAGCGGCAGCGCGTCGAAATGGGCGATGCCCAGCTTGGCGGCAAGGTCAGCATAGGCATCGCGGATGCGCTCGAACACCGCGCGGTCCCAGTCCACCAGGTCCATCTTGTTCACCGCGACCACGATATGGCGTATGCCCAGAAGGCGCGCGATGGTGCTGTGCCGCTTGGTCTGCGGCAGCAGCTTGCCGTCGGCCGCGCGCGTCGCGTCGATCAAGATGACGGCGACATCGGCCGTGGAGGCGCCGGTCACCATGTTGCGCGTGTACTGCTCGTGGCCGGGCGCATCGGCGATGATGAACTTGCGCGTGGGCGTGGAAAAGTAGCGGTAGGCGACGTCGATGGTGATGCCCTGCTCCCGTTCGGCCTCGAGGCCATCGGTCAGCAGCGAGAAATCGATGCCGTCGCCCGCCACCCGCTTGTGCTTGGCGCGCGAGATGGCGTCGAGCTGGTCGGCGAAGACGCCCTTGCTGTCATACAGCAGGCGGCCGATCAGCGTGGACTTTCCGTCGTCGACCGAGCCCGCCGTGATCAGGCGCAGCACGCCGGTGTCGGCGCCGGCCAGGAAGGAATCGTTCAGTGCGTTCATGTGGTTCCCCATGCGCCGGCATGCGCCGGCGCGTCGTGCATTCAGAAATAGCCTTCTTTCTTGCGGCGCTCCATCGAGGCCTCGGAAGTCTGGTCGTCCATGCGCGTGGCGCCGCGCTCGGTGATGTCGGTCACCGCGGTCTCGGCGATGATGGCCATGGTGTCGGCGGCGTCGGAGGCCACCGGGCAGGTGCAGGAAATATCGCCCACCGTGCGGAAACGCACCGACAGGCGTTCGACCGTTTCGCCGTCCGCCGGCGGCGTGAGCCGCGTGACTGGCACCAGCAGGCCCTTGCGGCGCACCACCTCGCGCTCATGCGAGTAGTAGATCGGCGGCAGCGCAAGCTGCTCGCGCTGGATGTACTGCCAGACGTCCAGTTCGGTCCAGTTCGAGATCGGGAACACGCGCATGTTCTCGCCGCGGTGCACACGGGTGTTGAACAGGTTCCACAGTTCAGGCCGTTGCGCCTTGGGATCCCACTGGCCGAACTCGTCGCGGAAGGAAAAGATGCGTTCCTTGGCGCGCGCCTTTTCCTCGTCGCGGCGGGCGCCGCCGATGCAGGCGTCGAAGCCGAATTCCTCGATCGCCTCGAGCAGGGTCACGGCCTGGGCCGCGTTGCGCGAGTCGGTTTCGCGCCGCAACACGACGCTGCCGCGCTTGATCGAGTCTTCCACGCTGCGCACGATCAGGGTCTCGCCCAGTTCGGCGGCGCGCGCGTCGCGGAAGGCGATCACTTCGTCGAAGTTGTGGCCGGTGTCGATATGCATCAGCGGGAACGGAAAGCGTCCCGGCCGGAAGGCCTTCTCGGCCAGGCGCAGCAGCACCACGGAGTCCTTGCCGCCCGAGAACAGCAGCACGGGCTTTTCGCTTTCGGCGGCGACCTCGCGCAAGATGAATATCGCTTCGGATTCCAGCCAATCCAGGTGGCTGCGTTGGATCACAGCAGACATAGGTATTCCCCTAAAACAGATTTCGAATTGATTGGCCGCGTCAATCGCCGCGCGCCGTGATGCTGATTACCCGGTTGCCCGCATGCAGGCCGCATTCCTTGGAGTCCGACGACTCCCACCACCAGCGCCCTGCCCTCAGGTCTTCGCCGGGACGGATCGCCCGCGTACAGGGTTCGCAGCCGATGGACGGATAGCCCTGGTCGTGCAGCGGGTTGTAGGGAATGCCGAGCGCGCGGATGGCGGACCAGACGTCGTCCTCGCTCCACTCGGCCAGCGGGTTGAACTTGTAGAGCCCGAAGGCCTTGTCGTCCTCTTCCAGCGCCAGTTCGCCGCGCGTCGTGGACTGTGCGCGCCGTTGCCCGGTGATCCAGGCGCCGCGGCCCGCCAACGCGCGCTTGAGGGGCTCGACCTTGCGGATCTGGCAACAGGCCTTGCGCAGCTCGACGCTTTCGTAGAAGGCGTAGGCGCCATGCGCGGCCACGTGCTCGTCGACCGCCGCCGTGACAGGCCGGTACACGGTGATCTGGCGTCCGTAGCGCTCGCGCACCGCGTCCAGCACGCCCAGCGTCTCGGCGTGCAGCCTGCCCGTGTCCAGCGTGAACACTTCCAGGTCCAGGTTCGAGTGGTAGATGGCGTGGGTCAGCACCATGTCCTCGGCCGCCAGCGAGGACGCCAGCGCGGCGTCCGGATAGCGCCGCTGGATTTCCGCCAGCCGCGCCGTCAGGTCGCGCCAGCGCGCCGCCAGGGCGGCGTCCAGTTCAAGGGAGGTATCGGTAGTCGTCATGGCTGCACCGCGAAAATGCGCGCCCGGCGGGGACGCGCGAGGAGGATTTCGCCGTCCCGAAGGCCAAGTTCCTGGTAGAGCGACTCGGGAACCTCGGCCTCGATGATGGCGTCGGAATCCTGGCGCGCCAGCTCCAGATAGGCGCTGGGTCCGGCCAGGTAGGCATGCGACAGCCGCACCGGGATGCCCTCGGCGTCGGCGCGATAGCGTTCGATCTCGAATTCATGCGGCCGCACATAGGCGGTGGCGCGCTGGGCATCGGCCTGCGCCAGCTCGGGCGCCGGCAGCGACAGGCCGGCGCCTTCCCACACGCCGCGCGTGGCCGTGCCCTGGAGCTGGTTCACGTCGCCCAGGAAGCCATAGACGAACGGCGTGGCCGGACCTTCCCACACCTCGCGCGGCGTGCCCACCTGTTCGATGCGGCCGGCGTTCATCAGCACCACGCGGTCGGACACTTCCAGGGCCTCTTCCTGGTCGTGCGTGACGAACACGCTGGCAACGTGCAGTTCGTCGTGCAGCCGGCGCAGCCAGCGGCGCAGTTCCTTGCGCACCTTGGCGTCCAGCGCGCCGAAGGGTTCGTCCAGCAGCAGCACCCGCGGCTCGACCGCCAGCGCGCGCGCCAGGGCGATGCGCTGGCGCTGCCCGCCCGACAGCTGCGCCGGATAGCGGTCGGCCAGCCAGTCCAGCTGCACCAGGCCCAGCAGGTCATGCACCTTGCGCTTGATCTGGTCCTCGGAGGGACGCTGCGAGCGATGCTTGACGCGCAGCCCGAAGGCCACGTTCTCGAACACGGTCATGTGCTTGAACAGCGCGTAGTGCTGGAACACGAAACCGACCTGGCGCTGGCGGACGTCCACCGCCGTGGCGTCCTCGCCCGCGAACAGCACGCTGCCCGAGTCGGCGGATTCCAGCCCCGCGATGATGCGCAGCAGCGTGGTCTTGCCACAGCCGGACGGCCCCAGCAGCGCCACCAGCTCGCCGGTCTCGATGTGCAATGACACATCGTTCAGCGCGCGGAACGTGCCGAAGCGCTTGGATAGATTGCGTACTTCGATACTCATGCTTTGTCTCCTGAGCCGGCCGCCGTGTCAGGCGACGGCCGGTTTGATGGCCGCCGCGGGGCCGGGATACTCCACCGGCTGGTCGGCGCCCTGCAGAAGGCGCGCGTTGCGCCACTCGACCACGTTCTTCGCCACCAGGGTCACCAGCGCCAGCAGGGCCAGCAGCGAGGCAACGGCGAACGCCGCGGAATACTGGTACTCGTTGTAGAGAATCTCCACGTGCAAGGTCATGGTGTTGGTCAGCCCGCGGATCTGACCGGACACCACCGACACCGCCCCGAACTCGCCCATCGCCCGCGCGTTGCACAGGATGGCGCCGTACAGCAGGCCCCACTTGATGTTGGGCAGCGTCACGCGCCAGAAGATCTGCCAGCCGCTGGCGCCCAGGGTCAGCGCGGCCTGCTCTTCCTCGCTGCCTTGCGCCTGCATCAGCGGAATGAGTTCGCGCGCCACGAAGGGGAACGTCACGAACAGCGTCGCCAGGATGATGCCGGGCACCGCGTAGACGATCTTGATGTCGTGGGCCTGCAGCCATTCGCCGAACCAGCCCTGCGAGCCGAACAGCAGCACGAACACCAGCCCCGCCACCACAGGCGACACCGAGAACGGCAGGTCGATCAGCGTGATCAGGAACTGTTTGCCGCGGAACTGGAACTTGGTGATGGCCCAGGCCGCGGCCACGCCGAACACCAGGTTCACGGGCAAGGCGATCGCCGCGACCAGCAGCGTCAGGCGGATGGCCGCCCACGCATCGGGTTCGACGATGGCTTCCAGGTACAGCTGCCAGCCCTTGCGGAAGGCCTCGGCGAACACCGCCGCCAGCGGCACCAGCAGAAAGAGCGCCAGGAACCCCAGCGCGACGAACAGCAGAACGCCGCGCACCCAGCGCGGCTCGGTCAGGTGAGCGGGACGATCCGGTGCGCTCATGACAGCCTCCCCAGGCCGCGGCGCGCCTGCCAGCCCTGCAACAGGTTGATGATGAGGAGCAGGACGAACGACAGCGCCAGCATCACGGTCGCGATGGCGGCCGCCCCGGCGTAGTCGAACTGCTCCAGCTTGGAAATGATCAGCAGCGGCGTGATCTCGGACACCATCGGCATGTTGCCGGCGATGAACACCACCGACCCGTACTCGCCGACGGCGCGGGCGAACGCCAGCGCAAAGCCCGTCATCAGGGCCGGCGTGATGGTGGGCAGCAGCACGCGGCGAAACGTCTGCCAGCGGTCGGCGCCCAGGCTGGCGGCCGCCTCTTCGATCTCGCGCTCGACGTCTTCAAGCACCGGCTGCACCGTGCGCACGACGAAGGGCACGCCGATGAAGATCAGCGCGATCACGATGCCCAGCGGCGTGAAGGCCACCTTCAGGCCGAACCATTCGGACAGCGGGCCGCCCAGCCAGCCCTTCTGCGAGTAGAGCGCGGTCAGGGCGATGCCCGCCACGGCGGTCGGCAGCGCGAAAGGCAGGTCCACCAGCGCGTCCAGGATCTTCTTGCCGGGAAACCGGTAACGCACCAGGACCCAGGCGACGACGGTGCCGAACACCAGGTTGACCAGCGCCGCGATGAACGACGCGCCAAAGGTCAGCTTGTAGGACGCCAGCACCCGCGGCGCGGTCACCGCATCCCAGAAGCCCTGCCATCCCAGCCCGGCGCTCTTGATGGGCAAGGCGGCCAGGGGAATCAGCACGAGCACGCTGAGGTACAGCACCGCGTACCCCATTGAAATGCCGAAACCGGGCAGCACGCCCGGGCTGTTGCGCCGAACGGCAAAAGGCGCTTGCGCGCCGTTTGCCGTCGGGTTCGAGGCAGTAGTCATGGCCGTCGTCCGAGGGTGTTCCAGTTATTTCTTCTGCGGCTGGTAGATCTGGTCGAAGGTCCCGCCGTCGCTGAAGTGATCCTTCTGCGCCTTGCGCCAGCCGCCGAAGATCTTGTCGTCGATGGTGACGAGCTTGACCTTGGGGAACTTGGCCTCGTACTTGGCGGCGACCGTCTTGTCCAGGGGCCGGTAGTAGTTCTTGGCGATGATTTCCTGCGCGGCCGGGGTGTACAGGAACTCAAGGTAGGCCTGCGCCGCGGCGCGGGTGCCCTTCTTGTCCACGACCTTGTCCACGATGGCCACCGGCGGTTCGGCCAGGATGGACAGCGAGGGCACCACGATGTCGAACTTGTCCGGACCCAGTTCTTCCAGGGCCAGGAAGGCCTCGTTTTCCCAGGCCAGCAGCACGTCGCCCACGCCGCGCTCCACGAAGGTCGTGGTGGCGCCGCGCGCGCCGGTGTCCAGCACCGGCACGTGCTTGAGCAGGTCGCCAACAAAGGCGCGAGCCTTGTCCTCGCTGCCGCCGTTCTTTTCCAGCGCATAGGCCCAGGCGGCCAGGTAGTTCCAGCGGGCGCCGCCCGAGGTCTTCGGATTGGGCGTGATGACCTGCACGCCGTCCTTGATCAGGTCGTCCCAGTCCTTGATTTGCTTGGGGTTGCCCTTGCGCACCAGGAACACGATGGTGGACGTGTAGGGCGAGCTGTTCTGCGGCAGGCGCGCCTGCCAGTTCTCGGGCAGCAGGCCGCGGTCCGCGATGGCGTCGATGTCGTAGGCCAGCGCCAGGGTCACGACGTCGGCTTCCAGCCCGTCGATGACCGAGCGCGCCTGGCGGCCGGAACCGCCGTGCGATTGGCGGATCGTCAGGTCGACGTTCGCCTTTTCCTTGTATTGCTTGACGAACGCGTCATCGATGGCGCGGTACAGCTCGCGCGTCGGATCGTAGGACACGTTGAGCAGCGTCTGCTTTTGCTGAGCTTGCGCCGGCGCAATCGCGGCAAGTGAAACTGTCACCGCGGCCAAGGCGGCCAACCAACCGGCTTTCCTGAAAGACATCCCTTGCTCCCTGTGTTTGGCAATGTGGAGGCAAGTGTGCGGGCTGGCCGATCTGAACGGAACGAATCATTTTTTGGTTGCTCATCGCTCTCAGGCATATAGGACGAACATCCCAACAACGAAAAACCGCCGCAATCCCCTATGGAGACTGCGGCGGTTCGGGCGGCGGAAAGCCGCTATGGCGGATGGGGGGCAACCCCCCATTTTCCGAATTTACTTATTCGGTTGAGGCGTGATGCGCAGATAGGGACGCACCGCCTTGTAGCCTTTGGGGAACTTCTCCTTGATCACGGCTTCGTCCTGCAGGGACGGAACGATGATCACGTCGTCGCCATCTTCCCAGTTCACCGGCGTGGCCACGCTGTGGCTGTCGGTCAGTTGCAGGGAGTCGATGACGCGCAGGATTTCGTTGAAGTTGCGCCCGGTGCTGGCCGGATACGTGATGGTCAGGCGCACCTTCTTGTTCGGGTCGATGATGAACACGGAGCGCACGGTCGCCGTGGCGCTGGCGTTCGGGTGGATCATGTCGTAGAGCTCGGAAACCTTGCGGTCCTTGTCGGCAATGATCGGGAAGTTGACCGTCGTCGATTGCGTGTCGTTGATGTCCTCGATCCACTTGGCGTGGGAATCAGCGCCGTCGACCGACAGGGCCAGGACCTTCACATTGCGCTTGGCGAACTCGTCGGCCAGCTTGGCGGTGTAGCCCAGCTCGGTCGTGCAGACGGGCGTGAAGTCGGCCGGATGCGAGAACAGCACCCCCCAGCTGTTGCCCAGATACTCGTGGAAGCGGATCGGGCCAGCCGAGGATTCCTGCTCGAAATCAGGGGCGATATCGCCCAGGCGTAGTTGACTCATGGTGTCTCCTGTGTGCGGATTCAGTTGAAGGGGCTGGCTGCCAGGCCGTCCTGGCAAGGCGGCGCAGGGAAACGTTTTCGTTGCGGAGCTTACCGCGTGTAAAACGATTCTTCCATCAAACCTTTAGCCGAGGAAATACGCAAGTCATATAACCTTATGCAATATTCACAACGGCGTCGCAGGAGCCTGCCGCCCGTTTTTTTTGGCTAGCTCAGATGGTAGGCCAGGGACACGATGATCGGCCCCAGCACCGGCAGCAGCACGTTGGCGATGGCGTAGGTCACCGTATAGCCGAGCAGGGGCACGGAACTGCCGCTGGCCGTCAGGATGGCGCTGATTGCCGGCGTGCTGACATGCTGGCCGGCAATCGCACCCACCAGCAGCGGGCCCTCGATCTTCAGCAGCTTGTGGCCCACCCACAGCGACAGGCACGCCGGTCCCAGCGAGACCAGCAGGCCGATCAGCGGCAGCACCGCGCCATGCTCGCGGATCAGGGAAACGGCATCAGGGCCGGCCGACAGCCCCACGCACGCCACGAAGACCGCCAACCCCAGATCCTTGAGCAATTGCACCGCGTGGGCCGGCATATGGCCGATCGCCGGCCGCTTGGCATTGATCCAGCCGCAGACCAGGCCGCTGACCAACGCCCCGCCCCCGCTGCCCAGCGACACGGGGATGCCCCACAGCCGGGCGCCCAGGCTGCCCAGCATCAGGCCGGCAAGGATGCCGAACGCCAGGAACACCAGGTCCGTTACGCCGCTGCGGCGCAGTTCGTTGCCTAGCGCCGCTCCGCCCTCCGACAGTTCGGGTTCGGCGCCCACGAGCGTCACCAGGTCGCCGTACTGGACCACCGTCGCCGGGGTCAGCGGCAGCGCATGCCCGGACCGGACAATGGATTGCAGGAACACCCCGCGCGCGCGCCGGGCGCCGGGCCGCTTGGCCAGTTCCCCCACCGTGCGGCCATTGACGGACTTCTTGCTGACGATGACCTGCAGCTCGCTCAACTGGAGATCGTCGGCATGCGCCTCCGGCAGCTGGATCTCCGGACCGATCACCGACCCCGCGCGCAACGCGAAACGGCGCAGGCCCAGCACCACGACCACGTCGCCGGTGGCCAGCTGGTCATCGGGCGTGGCGTCGACGGCCTCGCCATTGCGCAGGATGCGGCTGATCACGGTGCGGCCGCCCAGCTGCGCTTCGACCTCGGCCACGCGCTTGCCGTCCGCATCCTTGACGACGTGGGCGCGCCCGACCAGGCGGGGCAGCGTGGGAACGTTCTGCTCGTCGCCCTCGCCCGGCGTCGCCCCCAGCTTTTCCTCCAGCGCCTTGGACGCCTCGCGCAGGTTGATGCGCAGGAGCGCCGGGGCCACCTGGCTGGTGAAGAACACGATGCTGATGAGGCCCACCAGGTAGGTCAGCGTGTACGCCGTCGCGATGTTGGCTTCCATGCGCTGCACTTCGGCGTCCGGCAATCCCAGGTGCTTGAGCGCCTCGGCCGCCGTGCCGACCACGGCGGACTCGGTCGCCGCGCCCGCGGCCAGGCCCGCGGCCGTGCCGGCGTCCAGGCCGAACAGCGGCACCGCGGTCAGCACGATCGCCAGCACCAGCGCGGCCTCGATGAGCGGCAGCACGATATAGCGCAGGCTGGAGCGGTTCAGGTTGGCGAAGAACTGCGGGCCGCCCGAGTAGCCCATGGCAAAGATGAACAGGGCGAACGCAACCTCTTTCAGGTCGCCGCGCATCTGGCAGCCCGTCTGGCCGATCAGCAGGGCGACGATCAGCGTGCCGCACACGCCGCCCAGCTCGATCGGCCCGACCTTCAGCTTGCCAATCAGGTATCCCAACCCCACCGTGACGAACAGCACCGCGATGGGAACCGTATTGAAAAACCCGACTGAGCAAGTCATGAGGTCATGTCGCCTGAAGGCTGCCTATTTCGCGGACTTCTTGGCGGATCTGGCTGCGGTGTCCGCCTTCTTGACCGCCTTCTTCACGGCCTTCTTGGCCGTCGTCTTGGCGCCGGCGGCGCGCTTCGCCTTGGCAGCCTTGACCGTCTGGCCCTTGCCCGCGGTCGGGCCGGAACGCACCAGTTCGGACGCCTTCCATGCCTCGACGTACTCGGTCGCGGATTCGACCATGTGCTTGCCGATCTTGGCATAGTCCCCGTCGTCGAGGTTGGCCAGCGAAATGCGGATCGACCATGGCGGACCGCCGAAGCCGCCGCCGTCCATCAGCACCACGCCCGTCTTTTCCGCCAGCCGGAACAGGAAATCCACCGGCTCGTAGTTCGCGGTCATGTACTTGCAGAAGGCGTCTCCATACATGATCTTGGCCCAGACCATGAAATCCAGTTCGACGTAATACCAGCCGCGCATCGGGTCTTCCGGCGGCATGGGAATGCCCAGGCCCTGCCACAGCGCATCGCGGCGGCTGCGCACGATCTCCATGGTCAGGTGCTTGTAGGCGTCCTTCAGGTCCAGCAGGTGGGACAGGGCAAAAAAGCCCATCTGCACCTGCTGCGGCAGCGACAATCCCGCTGTGTGGTTCAACGCCACATTGCGGCTGTCCGCGACCATGCGGTCGATGAACTTGAGCTTTGCCGGCTCCATGGTCATCGCGCCGTAGCGCTTGTCCAGGCGTTTTTTCCACGATGCCGGCAATTCGGCAATGCGCCGGTCCATCGTATTCGTCTCGTGGGTGGCAATGACGCCCAGGCGCCAGCCCGTGCAGCCGAAGTTCTTCGAGAACGAATAGACGCAGATGGTGTTGTGCGGCACTTCCGCCATCAGGGAACGGAAGTTCGGCACGAACGTGCCATACACGTCGTCCGTCACCAGCACCAGGTCGGGGTTCTTGCGGATCAGGCGCACGATCTGCTTCATCTCGACCGGGCTGAACGCCACCGACGGCGGATTGCTGGGGTTCACGGTCACGGCCAGCTTGATCTTGGGATCTTCCAGCTTGGCGATTTCAGACGCCGGATAATGCCAGTCGTGCGTGCCGTCGGCCCGCATGCTGTTCGCGTTGATGGCGACGATCTTGAACTGGAAGCGCTCCAGATGGGCGATTTCGATGTACGGCGTGAAGGTCGGCAGGAACAGCGCGATGGTGTCGCCCTGCTTGAGCAAGCCGTTCTGCAGCAGCGAATCGAAGATGTAGCACATGGCCGCCGTGCCCCCTTCGACCGGGAAGAGGTCGAATTTTCCCTTGGGCGGGCGTCCGTCGCACATTTCCTTGATCAGATAGTCATGGATGATCTGTTCAATGTGCACCAGTGCGCGCGGGGGCACCGGGTAGTGGTCGCCGATGATGCTGTCGGTGAGTTCGTGGATCCACTCGTCGGGATCGAAACCCTTGACCTTCACACCGTACTCCAGCACACCGACCAGGAAATCGTAGCCATCCTCGCCCTTATGCTTGGCCAGAAACTTACGCAGCCGGTCCGCGCATCCCTTCTTGGCGGGCATGCCGGCCAGAATGCCGTCGTCACGAACCCGCCGCGCCTCTTTCATGGCGAACCTGCCCAGCAGGAAGAACGCGTCCCGCGGCTCGGTGGCGATCCAGTTCGGATTGCCGCGTCCCGCGTTCAGCATGGTGGCGGTCGAGGTCTGCTGGCTGTCCTTGGCCAGCGTGATGAGGTAGTCCTTCAGTTCGAAGGGAGAAAGCTGTTCCAGGTCGCGCTGGTGCGAACGGGTGGTCTTCAAGGCCGAAGCCAGGCTGACGGTGACAGGCGTGGTGGAAGCCATTTTCAGTACTCCTGGTGTGCGTTATGACAGGCGCCGTGAAGGCGGGCGCCGTTACCGAGTGCCGCGCTTGCTGGGTGGTCCGCCGGCCGGAGCCGGCGGGCTTTCTTGCTAGGCCATGAGCATGACGATGACAATCCCCCAGATGATGAGCAGGGTATTGCCGATGGCATAAGGCACCGTGTAGCCAAGCGCGGGGACCTGACTCTTCGCCGTTTCGGTGATCTGCCCGATGGCGGCGGTGGTGGTCCGGGCGCCTGCGCAGACGCCCAGCGCGATGGCGGGATGGAACTTGAAGACATACCGCGCAATGAACACGCCCACGATCATCGGTATGCTGGTGGCGATGATGCCGGCGATGAAGAGCTTCGCACCCAACTGCTGGAAACCCTGGACGAAGCCCGGTCCCGACACGATGCCCACCACCGCCACGAAGGCGGTCAGCCCCACCGATGTCAGGAACCAGTGCACCGGCTCCGGCACGCGTCCGAAGGTCGGATGCACCGATCGCAGGTAGCCGAAGACCAGCCCGGAGATCAGCGCCCCGCCCGACGTTGACAGCGTGATGGGGATGCCCCCGACGGTCAGCACCAGGGTGCCGAACAGGCCGCCCAGCAGGATGCCGAAGCCCACGAACACCATGTCGGTCTGGTTGGTGGCCCGGTCCACATACCCCAGCTTGCCCACCACCCGTTCGACGTCGCGCTTGGCGCCCAGGATGAAAAGGCGGTCGCCCCGGTCCAGCTTCAGGCCCCAATTGACCGGCATCTCGTGCCCGCCGCGCACGACCTTGCGCAGGAACACGCCGCGGCCCAATTCACGCACGGTTTCGTTTTCGGCCAGTTCCTTGAGCGTCTTGCCGGCCACGTTCTTGTTGGTCAGCACCACCTCGACGATCTCGGCGGGCAGGTTGATCACGTCGCGGTCCTCGACCTCGCTGCCGATGAGGCCCGCCGCCTGCAGGACCAGCGCGTCATGGCGCCCGGTCACGCCCAGCACGTCGCCGGCCTGCAGCGTCGTCTTGGAGTCGCCATCGATGATCTGGTCGCCGCGGCGGATACGCTCGACAAAGACGCGGGCATCGACGAACTTCGCTTCCAGTTCGCCCACCGTCTTGCCCACATACTCCGCATTGTCCAGCCGGTACGCCCGGGCCGTGAACTTGCGGTAGCCCGACAGTTCCATGGAATCCGCGCCGCCCGACATCTTGGCTTCGTATTCCTGGCATTCCTTGACGATGTCCACGCGCATCAGCTTCGGGCCCAGGGAAGCCAGCAGCCAGGCGCTGCCCACCGTGCCGAAGATGTAGCAGACCGCGTAGGCGACGGGAATGCTGTCGATCCACTGCTTCTTGGTCGCGGCATCGATGGAGAGACCATTGATGGTGTCCGTCGCCACCCCCATGACCGCCGAGATGGTCTGGGCGCCGGACAGCAGCCCCGCGCCGGTGCCGGCGTCAAAGCCGAACGCGACGGCGGTCCCCCAGGTGACCAGAAGGCAGATGACGCAAATGATGACCGCGAAAATGACCTGCGGAAGGCCATCGCTTTTCATGCCGCGGAAGAATTGCGGTCCGACGCCGTAGCCGAGACCGAAAAGAAAAAGCAGGAAGAACACCTGCTTGAGTATGGGAGCGATCGTGATGTTGAGCTGGCCGACCAGCACCCCCACCAGCAACGTCCCAGTCACCGCGCCCAGATTGAAGCCGAATATTTTCTTGGCCCCGATCCAGTAGCCCAGGCCCAGGGTCAAGAAAATCGCCAGCTCTGGGTACTTTCGTAGCGTGTCAAAGAACCATTCCATCACGAATCTCCTTCGTTCTGTAAAGGTCAAGCACAAGCACAAACAAGTTCAGCAGCGCGCGAAATACATTAGCAGAGTCTTTCTGAAAATCAAAAGAATTCGAAATTTTTGGGCACGCCGGTTGCGTACATACAAAAAAAACCGCGGGCCAATGCCCGCGGTCTTTGATTGACGCCTGCGCTGCGGCTTACAGCGCGCTGGTCAGTTCAGGCACGACCTGGAACAGGTCGCCGACCAGGCCATAATCAGCCACGCCGAAAATCGGCGCTTCGGGATCCTTGTTGATGGCGACGATGACCTTCGAATCCTTCATGCCGGCCAAGTGCTGGATGGCGCCCGAGATGCCGACCGCCACGTAGAGCTGCGGCGCGACGATCTTGCCCGTCTGGCCAACCTGCCAGTCGTTCGGCGCGTAGCCGGCGTCGACCGCGGCGCGCGAAGCGCCCAGCGCGGCGCCCAGCTTGTCGGCCAGCGGATCCAGGATCTTGAAGTTCTCGGCGCTGCCCAGACCGCGGCCGCCCGACACCACGACGCGTGCGCCGGCCAGTTCGGGACGATCGCTCTTGGCGACTTCGCGGCCCACGAACGAGGACAGGCCCGAGTCGGCAACGGCGGCGACGTCTTCGACCGAGGCGGAACCGCCTTGGGCGGCGACGGCGTCAAAGCCGGTCGTGCGCACGGTGATGACCTTGACGGCATCGGCCGACTGCACGGTGGCGATGGCGTTGCCGGCGTAGATCGGGCGCTGGAACGTATCGGCAGATTCCACGCCGATGATGTCGGAGATCTGCGCCACGTCCAGCTTGGCCGCGACGCGCGGCGCCACGTTCTTGCCCGACGCGGTGGCCGGGAACAGGATGTGGCTGTAGCTCGAAGCCACCGCCAGCACCTGGGCCGCGACGTTTTCGGCCAGACCGTCGGCCAGCTGCGGCGCGTCGGCCAGCAGCACCTTCGACACGCCGGCCGCCTGGGCGGCCTGGTCGGCCACGGCGCGCGCATTGGCGCCGGCGACCAGCACGTGCACGTCGCCTCCGATCTTGGCGGCGGCGGCGACGGCGTTCAGGGTTGCGCCCTTGAGCTGGGCGTTATCGTGTTCGGCAATAACCAGCGTCGTCATGTCAGACCACCTTCGCTTCGTTCTTGAGTTTGTCCACCAGGGCCGCGACATCGGCCACCTTGATGCCGGCCTTGCGGGCGGGCGGCTCGCTGACCTTCAGCGTCTTCAGGCGCGGAGCGGGATCAACGCCCAGGTCTTGCGGCGTGACGGTGTCCAACTGCTTCTTCTTGGCCTTCATGATGTTCGGCAGCGTGACGTAGCGCGGTTCGTTCAGGCGCAGGTCGGTGGTCACGATGGCGGGCAGCTTGAGTGTCAGCGTTTCCAGGCCGCCGTCGACTTCGCGCGTCACGGTGACCTTGCCGTCGGCCACTTCGACCTTGCTGGCGAACGTGGCTTGCGGCCAGTCGAGCAGCGCGGCCAACATCTGGCCGGTCTGGTTGGCGTCGTCATCGATGGCCTGCTTGCCCAGAATCACGAGCTGGGGCTGTTCCTTGTCGACCAAGGCCTTGAGCAGCTTGGCCACGGCCAGGGGCTGCAGCTCGGCGTCGGTCTGGACCAGCACGCCGCGATCGGCGCCGATGGCCATGGCGGTGCGCAGGGTCTCCTGGCATTGCGCAACGCCGCAAGAAACCGCCACGACTTCGGCGACCGTGCCCTTTTCCTTCAGGCGGGTCGCTTCCTCGACGGCGATTTCGTCAAAGGGGTTCATGGACATCTTCACATTGGCGATATCCACGCCGGTCTGATCAGACTTGACGCGCACCTTGACGTTGTAGTCAACGACGCGCTTGACAGGTACCAACACCTTCATCCCGCTGCCTCCAAATGGAAATTAAGACCCGGCATGCGCCGGGATCGCATTGCACAATTTTTTCCTGATTCTACAGCTTCGCCAGCGCCCGTATGTGGGCGACCACGCTGCGGCCCAAAGCGGACAAGTTGTAACCGCCCTCGAGCGTGCTGACGATCCGGCCCTGGCAGTGGCGTTCGGCCACGTCCACAAGCTGCTCCGTGATCCACGCATAATCCGCTTCGACCAGGCCCATCTGGCCCATGTCGTCCTCGCGATGCGCGTCGAATCCGGCCGACACCAGAATGAGTTCGGGCCGATGGGCGTCCAGCCGCGGCAGCCAGGTATCGGTGACGATCGTCCTGACCGCGGCGCCCGCGGTATAGGCGGGCACGGGCACGTTCAGCATGTTGGCGGCCGGATGATCCGCGCCGCTGTTGGGAAAGAACGGATGCTGGAAGAAGCTGCACATCAGCACGCGTTCGTCGCCCGCGAAGACGTCTTCGGTGCCGTTGCCGTGGTGCACGTCGAAATCGACGATCGCCACCCGCTTCAGGCCATGGACATCCATCGCGTGCTGCGCCGCAATGGCGACGTTGTTCAAAAAGCAGAAACCCATGGACTGCGACCTGCACGCATGATGCCCCGGCGGACGCACGGCGCAGAAGGCCGTGCGCGCCGCGCCGCCCATCACCGCATCCACCGCCGCCACCCCCGCGCCGGCCGCGTACAGGGCGGCTTCGTAGGTGTGCGGGTTCATCAGGGTGTCCGGATCGATAGGGTAATACCCTGATTCCGGCGTATGTTTCTGCAAACTGTCCAGATACTGGACAGTATGTACGCGCAACAGGTCGTCGCGGGACGCCTGAGGCGCCTGCCGGTCATCCAGATAAGGCATCAACCCGCTCGCGAGCAACTGGTCGGAGATGGCGTCCAGCCTCTGCGGGCTTTCCGGATGCCAACTGCCCATTTCATGCAAGCGGCATGCCGGGTGGGTAAGATACATGGTCTCCATAAGGAAGATTATGTTCATCTGTCGGCGAATACTGCAACTCGGAACGCTTTCCGCCCTGCTGGCGGGGTGCTCCACCACCGCCCCAACCGCACCCTCCCCCCCGCCCGCCTCCCAGGCTGCTTCGGTTTCCGGCCCTGCCCCCATCCGTATCGGACCCAGTACGCCGACGCTCGGCTCCGAACTCCCGGATGATGCCCCCGCCGCCCTGACCGCCAGCGGCGCGCTGCGCCCGGAAGTCCGGTCGTTCGTGGAAGACCTGGCCGCCGAGCGCCAACTGCCGCTCGCGCCGATGGTCTCGGCGCTGGAAGGCTCGCGCTACAACGCCACGGTGGCGCGGCTGATCGCGCCGTCCCCGCCCGGGAAAAAGATCTGGCGCAGCTGGCTGACGTACCGGTCCCGCTTCGTCGAGCCCAAGCGCATCGGCTGGGGCGTCGATTTCTACAACGAAAACCGCGACCTTCTCAATCAGGCGGCCCAGCGCTTCGGCGTGCCGGCGCCCATCATCGCGTCCATCATCGGCGTCGAAACGCTGTATGGCCGCAACATGGGCAACTTCCGCGTGCTGGACGCGCTGGCCACCCTGGCCTTCGACTACCCCGATCCCAGCAAGCCCGAGCGCGCCACGATGTTCCGGGGCCAGTTGGCCGACTTCCTGACGCTGGTCATGAAGGACAAGCTCGAGCTCGAAACCCGGGGATCGTATGCCGGGGCCATCGGCATGCCGCAGTTCATGCCCACCAGCGTCATGCACTACGCGGTGGACGGGGACTCCAACGGCCATATCGACCTGACCAACAACACCCAGGACGCGATCATGTCGGTGGGCAGCTTCCTGGCGCAACATGGCTGGCAGCGCGGCCTGCCGGTGTTCGCACCGGTCGCGCTGCCCGCCGACCCGACCGCGCTGGTCGACGGCGGCCTGGAGCCCAAGCAAAGCTGGAGTTCGCTCTCCGCGGCCGGCGCGCGCCTGCAGCCCGGCGCATCCAGCGATGGCTGGAGCAGCCAGCCGATGGGCGTGGTGGACCTGGTCGAAGAGGCGCGAGGCACCGCGCAGTACCGCGTGGGGACGCCCAACTTCTTCGCCCTGACCAAGTACAACCGCAGCTACTTCTATGCGACCTCGGTCGCCGATCTGGCCGCAGAGATCGAAGCCCGCGTCACGCGCTGACCCGATGGGCGAAAACGCCCCGTTGACGGGGCGTTTTCGCCTTGCGATACGCGCGGACAAAAAAGAAGGCGCCCTGAAATCACAGGGCGCCTTCTTTACATGCTGGCCTGGCCGGGCGGTCCGGCCATGGTCATCGGCGGCCCCAGGTCCGCCGCGGGAGCATTCAGTTGAAGACCCCGGTGGACAGGTAGCGGTCGCCGCGGTCGCACACGATGAAGACGATGGTCGCGTCGTTCACGCGTTCGGCCACGCGCAGCGCCGCGACCAGGGCCCCGGCCGAGGAAATCCCGCCAAAGATGCCCTCTTCGGCGGCAAGCCGCCGCGCCATGGTTTCGGCTTCGGATTGCTGGATGGATTCGTAGGCGTCCACGCGGCTGCGATCGAAGATCTTGGGCATGTAGGCCTCGGGCCACTTGCGGATGCCCGGGATCTGCGAGCCTTCGGCCGGCTGCGCGCCCACGACCTGCACCGCGGGATTGCGCGATTTCAGGTAGGTCGACACGCCCATGATGGTGCCGGTGGTGCCCATGGCGCTCACGAAGTGCGTGATGCGTCCGTCAGTCTGATTCCAGAGTTCGGGGCCCGTGGTTTCGATGTGGGCCCGGGGATTGTCGGGATTGGCAAACTGGTCCAGCACCAGCCCCCGCCCATCCGCCTGCATTTCGGTGGCCAGGTCGCGGGCGTATTCCATGCCGCCCTTGTCGGCCGGCGTCAGGATCAGTTCGGCGCCGTAGGCCGCCATGGCGGCGCGGCGCTCCACGGACAGGTTGTCCGGCATGATCAGGATCATGCGGTAGCCCTTCATGGCGGCCGCCATGGCCAGCGCGATGCCCGTGTTGCCGCTGGTGGCTTCGATGAGGGTATCGCCCGGCTTGATGTCGCCGCGCTCTTCCGCGTGCTTGATCATGGACAGCGCCGGGCGGTCCTTCACGGAACCGGCCGGGTTGTTGCCTTCCAGCTTGGCCAGGATGACATTGCCGCGCGCGTCTCCCGCCGCCCCGGGAATGCGCTGCAGGCGCACCAGAGGCGTGTTGCCGACGGTCTGCTCGATGGTGGGGTAGGTAGTAGTCATGCGGACGATCATAACTCCGCCTGGCGGCGGACGGCGCCAAAAGCCGCGCCCGCGCCAGGGGTTAGGCGGAACGCCCGGGTGCTCAGGGCTTGGCGGGAGCCGGCGCCGCCGGCTTGGCAGGCGCGGGCTTGCCCTGCACCGGTCTGCCTTGGGAGGGCTTGGCCTGCGCGGGCTTGGTCGCCGTGGGCGAAGCGCTCGCGGAATCGACCGCGGCGCCGGTCTTGCCACCCACCGTCAGCCCCGCGGCCTGCAGCGCCTGGGCTTTTTTCTGGCCGATGCCGCGCACCCGTTCGCTCAGGTCATCCAGCGATTCGAACTCGCCGCCCCGCTCGCGCTCGCGCACGATGATTTCGGCCGTGCGCGGTCCGATGCCGCGCACGCCTTCGAGGTCGGCGGCGCTGGCCTGGTTGACATCCACCGCCTGCGCAGGCGGCGCCGCCACCCCCAGGCCGGCGGACAGCAACAAGACGCTGAGCGCCCGCCGCAGGGCGCGCCGTCCCGCACGGGGGCAAGCCGTTGCGGGCGCCAGGCGCGGCCGACGCCATGGCGACAAGGGCGAACCGCGAGCGACGGTAGGTTGGACGAACGGATTCATGGGGTTCTCCAGAGTGGAT
>NZ_JBDJLJ010000030.1:0-61890 GCF_039673305.1 Achromobacter spanius | reverse complement strand
TCGCCGGATCGCTGATCAGGTCTCTGCCCGTCTCCATGCGGCCGGCAAAGCGGCGCTGGAACGCGGCGTAGCCTTCGCAGGCCACGGCGAAGTCATACCATTGCCCGCTGTCGCTCACCGGCCAGCTCAGCTCGCCGGTCTGCCCGGGTTCGACCGTCGCCGTCCATGGCCCGTCGCCGCGGTAGGCCATCGCCTTTACCGAGAACGTGCAGGCCGTGCCGCCATTGTTGTGCAGCTTGACCTGTACCTGCGGATCGTCGCAGGGCACGTAGCAGACCTGTATCTCGGGCTGGGCGCCGGCGGCCTGCAGCAGGTCGCCTGAAAAGGCGCGGTGAAAGCCGTTGGGCCCCAGCACCCACAGGTCGTACTTGCCGGCATCCGTGGACACGTCCCACGCATCTTCCAGCGACTTGCCTGCCTCGACGACATAGCGGCGCGGAATGCGGTCCAGATGCAGCTTGTCGTACACATGGAAGACCGCCGCGGCTTGCGCGGCGCTGGCGTTGGCGAACAGCAGCCTTACCCGGTTCTCGCGCGCATCCTCGCGAGCGCTGGCGTGCAACTCATAGGGCAGGGCGCGGGATGGCCGCGTGCCCTGCGCCTGGACGGCCAGCGTCTGCTGCGCGGGAATCGCGATGGCGGGCTGCGCTTCCTGCCAGCTTGTGAGGCCATCGGCGTCCGTCTTGGTGCTGCGGCCAGACAGCGTGGTCAGCGGAGCGCTGTTGGGCGACACGAAATTCAGGGCGGAGGTCAGGTCGCCGCACACGGCGCGGCGGAACGCGCTGATGTTGGGTTCCGCGACGCCGAAGCGCTGTTCCAGGAAGCGCAGCGCCGAGGTGTGGTCGAACACCTGCGAATTGACCCAGCCGCCCCGGCTCCACGGCGAGATCACCCACATCGGCACGCGCATGCCCGGACCGTAGGGCTTGCCGTCAGCAGTCAGCTGCTTGGAGGTGGCGGGCGGATAGGTGTAATACTCGAACGCCATTTCGGCGTCCGTCAGCGTGGACTTGCCCGCCAGCGTGCCATCGTCGTTGCGCGACGGCGCGGACGGCGTGGGTATGTGGTCGAAGAAGCCGTCGTTCTCGTCGTAGGTCACCAGGAACACCGTCTTGCTCCAGACCTCGGGCGATTGCGTCAGTGCGTCCAGGGCCGCCTGGATGTACCACGCGCCCTTTGCCGGACTGGAGGGGCCCGGATGTTCACTGTATGCGGCCGGTGGAATGATCCACGACACTTCGGGCAGCGTGCCGTTCATGACATCGTCGCGCAGGCTTTGCAGGAAGCCGCCGTCCGGCATGGTGTTGCCGAAGCCCTTGGCGTAGGGGCTGTACTGGTCGTCGATGGCCGGGTTGTACGCGGGGCCGGCCAGGTTGGTGACCTGGCGGTCCGCGGGCATTTTCTCGATCTCGGCGCGCCAGTGCCGGAAGCTCATCATTTCATTGCAGCCGAAGTTGTCGGGGACGTTCTGATAGACCTTCCAGGACACGCCGGCCTGCTGCAGGCGGTCGGCGTAGGTGGTCCAGGTCCAGCCTTCGGTGGACGGTCCCACGGCGGCGCCGCCGTTCATTTCATTCATCACGACCGAGACGCCGTCGCCCGTCGGGCCGTTGGTGCCGGTCCAGAAGAACAGGCGATTGGGAATCGTGCCCGCGTGCATGGCGCAGTGGTAGTTGTCGCAGAGCGTGAAGGCATCGGCCAGCGCACGATGGAACGGGATCTCGGCGGTTTCGTAGTAGCCCATCGACAGCGGCTGCTTGACGCTGGGCCATTGGTTCATGCGGCCATGGTCCCAGGCGGCCTGGCAATCGGGCCAGGAGTGCGGCGTGCTGCCCGCGCGCTGCGCGTTGCCGAGCCTGGCGTCCAGATGGTAGGGCAGTTCCTGCGTGCCGTCGCTGCGCGTCTGGTGGAACACGGACTTGCCGTTGGCCAGCGGAATCGGGAAGCGGTCGCCGAAGCCGCGCACGCCGGGGAACGTGCCGAAGTAGCCGTCGAACGAACGGTTCTCCAGCATCAGCATCACGACGTGCTTGACGTCCTGGATGGTGCCGGTGGCGCTGTTGGCTTCGATCGCCAGGGCGCGGCGGATGCTGGGCGGAAACATCGACAGGGCGCTCATGGCCGCCGTGGTTCCCAGCGTGGTCTTGAAGAATTTTCTCTTGGATGCGTCGAGTGTCATTGGCTAGTCTGTCGTGGGTTGCAGGGAGGGACCGGATGGCCGGGACTCATGGCGCGCAATGGACCGCGCAGGTTTGCGGCGCGGGCGTCGTGGGCGCAGGAGGCGGCGCCGGTTCATCCGTGTCGTCGTCGTCGCCGCCGCAGGCGGAGAGCGAGAACACCAGCGATAGCGCGCAGAAGGCCAAGAGGCCTCGTCTTGCAAGGACCAGCAAGTGGGAAGTGGTTTCCATGGGTTTGTGTGCGTGGATGGGCTGACGGCCCGCGCAGGCCGTGGCGCCGTCGCACAGGACGAGTGTCGGGCGGATGCTGCGGGCCACGAAATCGTCCGGGCCAAAGCGCCCGGACGACAGCCATCGAGTATTGGCACGCAGGATGTCGAAGAATTGACAGCGGCCTGACTATCGCCTGTCAGGCAGGTCTTTTTTGAAACGCCATGCTAGATGCGTGTCGAGGTGAAAACGAATTCAACGAGGGACTTTTGCATGAGGTAAACGCGTGCGGGCGCAGGCGTGGCGCAACGTTGCATTGCGCTGTGCGGGCTGCAGTAGCGCCCGACCCGCCGCGGCTGCGGTGAGCCATGGCGGGCCGGGCGTGCGGCTGTCACTTCCAGAACGGCTTGCTGCGCGCCAGGTCGTCGAACGCCTTCTGCGCATCGATGGCCAGTTCGTCCAGGCGCGCGCTGATCCAGCCCAGCGCGAACCAGGCCTGCGGATGCGTGGCCGTACACGACTCGTAGTAGTCCTTGGCGACCGCCAGGTCGTTGATTTCACCCAGGATGTCCTGCACCTTCGACAGCAGCTTGCGATAGCCGCGCAGCTTGCTGGCGGGCAGCAGCGATTCGGCGAATGCCAGGCCATAGCGCAGCCGCTTGCCGCGCTTGCGCAGTTCATGGCGGGTGGGGATGTCCAGCGTCGTGAAGTGTGTGCCCTGGTCGGCCACCTTGCCATGCCAGCGGTGCAGGCGCCGCGCCAGCAGCTTGTGCAGGCGCTGCGGATCGGCCTGTGGCGCGACCATCGGAATGATGGTGGGTTTCACGATGGGGCCCGCCACGCCGCCTTCGAGGCGAATGGAGGGCTCGGGCGCGGCATCGCTTGGCGTGCCGTTGGCGATGGCCTGACTGTCTGCGCCGGGCTGCGCGGGCGGCACGTCCAGCGTCCATTCCAGCAGTTCCAGCAGCCAGGCCTGGAACGCGCGTCCTCCGGCAATGGTCTGGGCGTCCTGCTCGGGTGGCGCGGCTTCCATGGGGATGACCGGCATGCCGGCGCGGATCAGCGCGGGCGCGACGGTTTCGTTCAGCACGTCCTGGTCGCGATTGGCCCCGAACGCCGCGAAGTGCGTGCGCACGCCCTGCAGCAGCGAGTCGGGAACCGGCGCGATCCAGCCGTCGAAGAGCTTCCAGGCCGAGCGCAGCCGGCGCACGCCCACGCGCAGCTGATGGACGTGTTCGGAGTTGCCGGCGCGATAGACGCCTTCGGTGTCGACTTCCGCCAGGACTGCGGCGTTGCGGCAGATCTGGTCCAGGCATTCGGCGGCGATGGCGCCCATGGCCTGGGACGGCGTCATATCGTCGCGCAACTTGACGGAAGACGCGCCGCGCGGCGCCCAGAATTGGGCAATGGCTTGCGCGCGACGCGTTTCCAGGTCGTCGCCGGGCGCGGCGTCGACGTCGGCCAGGCGCTGCGCCAGCTGGGCCAGCGCGTCGCCGCGCTCGGACTTGCTGCGCGGGTCCAGCACCAGGCCGTGGCGTTGCTGCCAGCCGCGCGCGGTGGAGAAGATGGCGGCGGGGCGGCCCGAGACCAGTTCGAATTCCAGTTCGGAGATGGGCAGTTCCAGCGCGCCCGCGCGCAGGATTCCGGTGTCATAGGCCAGTTCGATCGTGCCGTAGCGCGTGCGCACCTTGCGCAGCAGGCGCTGCACGTCGGTTTCATAACGCAGGCCCAGCTCGCCCTTGATGGCCGCCAACGCGGCTTCGACTTCGGTGCCCGCATAGACCGAAAGGTCCAGCACGGGGCCCGGCCGCGGGTGGTTCATTTCAATGCGGGAGATGGCGTCGGCGCCCGGCATCTTTAGCGTTTGCACCCAGTCGGGACCTTCCTGGCGCAGCCGGATGGCGATGCGCGCCCGCGCGAGTTCGCGCTCGGGCGTGTCGAAATACATGGCATGCAGGCGGATGCGCGTGGCTTCGCGTTGCTTGACTTCTCGAAGCACGGCCTGGCGCGAAGCCGTGGGCACGTGCAGTTTCAATTCCTGTTCCGACATGGCGGCGGGTGTCCAACGGCAAAAGCCGAGATCTTAATCAACGGAGGGGCGCGATTTGATGACGGGTCATATTTTGTTCACATTGAGGATAGACGTGTTTGCGCCGCAATAACAAGGTGGCGGCGAGGGGGCGTTTGCGCGCGGTCAGGGACGCCGGTTAGGGACGCCTGATCGGGGGCGCGGCCGGTCCGGGCTACCCCGGGCCGCGGGGAAGCGCCGTCGCGGGATGGCCCCTGGCACACGCAAAAGAAAACGCCGCCCTTTGAGGGGCGGCGCCAAGGAGCGCTGTCAGGGGAAACCGACAAGCGTAAAGCGGGGCGGCTGCGTTACAGGATGCGTTTGCGCGCCTGCGTGATGATGACCTCGGCCAGCACGACGACCACGAAGATGGCGGCCAGCACCAGCGCCACGCGGTCCCACTGGAACAGGTTCAGGGCCGTATCCAGCGCCATGCCGATGCCGCCGGCGCCGACCAGGCCGAGCACGGCCGATTCGCGCACATTGATGTCCCAGCGCAGCAGCACGATGGACCAGAACGCCGGGCGGATCTGCGGCCAGTAGGCGTACCAGATGACCGAGGCCTTGCTGGCGCCGGTGGCGGTCACGGCCTCGATCGGGCCGCGTTGTGCTTCCTCGATCGCCTCGCCCACCAGCTTGCCGACGAAACCGATGGAGCGAAAGGCGATGGCCAGCGTGCCGGCCAGCGCCCCGGGGCCGAAGATGGCGATGAACAGCAGCGCCCACACCAGCGAGTTGACCGACCGGCTGGACACCAGGATCAGCCGGGCCAGCATGTTGACGGTCTTGCTGGGCGTGAGGTTGTTGGCCGCCAGCAGGCCCACCGGCACGGCCATGAACACCGAAAGAATGGTGCCCAGCGTCGCGATGTGCAGCGTTTCGATCAGCGCGTGGTGCACGCCGTCCGGGTAGTAGGCCCAGTCGATCGGCCACATGCGGCGGAGCAGGTCGGCCATCTGTTCGGGCGCGTCATACAGGAACTCGGGTATGACTTCGACGCCGCGGATCGCCTGCGCGATCGCGGCCACCACCAGCAGGTACAGCGCGAAACGCAGCAGGCGCTGGCCCATGCTGTAGCGCTGCCAGACGCGCGGCCGGCCTGCGGGGTTCAGGGGGGAGACGTGGGCGTTCATTCGTCCACCTCCGCCTTGCGCGCCGCCGCCGGCTTGCTGGCGCCGATACCCCGCGCCCCGCTGAAGCGGCTTTGCAGGATGCGGTCGAAACCCAGGTTGTCCAGGAACACCGCCCGCACGAAGCCCGCCAGGATTTCACCCAGCATGATGATGGCGATCAGGGTCAGCAGGATGGCGCTGACGAAGTCGTAGTCGAAGCGCTGGAACGCCGAGAACAGGGTGCCGCCCACGCCGCCCGCGCCCACGATCCCCACCATGGTGGAGTTGCGCAGGTTGGAGTCGAACTGATAGGTGGCAAAGCCGATGAAGCGGGCGAACACCTGCGGCAGCACGCCAAAGATGATGACGTTGGCGAACGACGCGCCGGTGGCGCGCACCGCCTCGACCTGCTTGAGCGAGATTTCCTCGATGGCTTCGGTAAAGAGCTTGCCGATGAAGCCGATGGACGCGACGGTCAGCGCCAGGATACCGGCCAGCGCGCCAAAGCCCACCGCCTTGACGAAGAGGATGGCGACGATCACCGGGTGCAGGGCGCGGCACAGCGCGACCAGCGAGCGGGCCGGCCACGACACCCACGCGGGCATCATGTTGCGCGCGCCGAGCAGGCCGACGGGAAGCGCGAGGATGATGCCCAGCACCGACGCCAGGACCGCGATCTCGAGGCTTTCCGCGATGCCCTTCCACAAGGTGGCGGGCTTCTCGAAGTTGGGCGGGAACATGCGGGCAAGAAATGTCGACGCGTGTCCCATGCCGGATTCAAAACGGCTCCAGCTGAAGTCCAGCTGCGCGCCGGCATACAGGGTGTAGATCACCAGCAGCAGCACGCCGGCCTTGGCGCGCCCCGACATGGCGAAGGGGCGGTTGGCGCCCCGCGGTTGCATCATTCCAGCCAAGACTCGCCTCCGTAGATGGTCTTGAGCATGGCCGCGTCCAGGCCCTGGCCGTCGCCGTCATAGACCACGTGGCCGCCCGACATGCCGACGATGCGGGTGGCGTAGCGCCGGGCAAGCTCCACGTCGTGGATGTTCACGATGACGGGAATGCCCGTGGCGCTGCCCTGCGCGGACAGCAGTTCCATGATTTCGACGGAGGTCTTGGGGTCCAGCGAGGACGTGGGTTCGTCGGCCAGCAGCAGCTGCGGGCGCTGCATCAGCGCGCGGGCGATGCCCACGCGCTGGCGCTGGCCGCCCGACAGCGCGTCGGCGCGCTGGTCGGCAAAGCCGGCCAGGCCGACGGTGTCCAGCAGCTTGTAGGCGTGCTCGATGTCCTCGGGTTCGAAGCGGCGCATCCACGCCTTCACGGCCGAGGTGTAGCCCAGCCGTCCGGTCAGCAGGTTTTCCATCACGGTCAGGCGTTCGACCAGATTGTATTCCTGGAACACCATGCCGATGCGGCGGCGCGCGCGGCGCAGCGACGCGCCTCGCACGTTCGCCAGGTCCACGGCGCCATCCTGGGATTGCAGGACGATCTCGCCCTTGGTGGGTTCGATCAGCCGGTTGATGCAGCGCAGGAGCGTGCTTTTGCCGGTGCCCGAGGGTCCGATGATGGCGGTGAGCCCCTGCCCGGCGATCTGCAGGTCGATGCCGTTGAGGACCGGCCGGCCGGCCCGGTATTCCTTGACCAGGCCGGAAATGCGTAGCGACGTCGTCATGCTGGATTACTTCTTGCTCTTGGCGGATTCGCGGTCGTAGGCGGCGCGGTTGAAGCTTTCGCCGCCGGATTCGGCGACCTGGCGGACGATGGCCCAGTCCTTCTGGTAGGTCACCGGATAGAAGCGGTCGGCGCCGTCGAAGGCCTTGGACATTTCCGCGGGGAAACGGTAGTCGTAGAAGCACTTGAGCATCTGGTCGCGGAACTTCGGCTCCAGGTCGTGCGCGTAGGCGAAGGACGAGGTCGGGAATTTCTCGCTGGTGTAGATCACGCGGAAATCGGCTTCCTTGACCTGGCCGCGTTCGACCATGCGCTTGAACACATCGGAGGCCACGGCCGCGGCGTCGTAGTCGCCGGAGTTCACGCCCATGACGGACTGGTCATGCTTGCCCGAGAAGATGACCTTGTAGTCCTTGTCGGGTGTCAGGCCTTCCTTGGGAAACAGCGCCACGGGCGCCATGTGGCCGGAGTTGGACGAAGGCGCGGTGTGCGCGAGCTTCTTGCCCTTCAGGTCGGTCAGCTTCTGGTAGGGGCTGTCTTTCTTGACGATGACGATCAGGTTGTAGCCCTGGAAGCCGTCGGCGTAGCCCTTGACCGCGAACGGAATCGCGCCCGCGATGTTCACGGCGAACGCGGTGGGACCGGTCGAGAAGCCGCCCACGTGCAGGCGGCCGGAGCGCATGGCTTCGATTTCAGCGGCGTTGCTCTGAACCTGATAGAACACGACGCGCTTGCCCGTGCATTCGGACAGGTGCTTGGTGAAGGGCTTGAAGATGTCTTCGTAGACTGCCGGGTCTTCCACCGGGGTGTAGGTGAACACCAGCGTGGAAGGCGTCTTGAGCTTGGACGCGTCGGTCGGCGTGTCGGCCACCAGGTCCTTGTTCGAGTCGCAGTACATCTGGTCCAGGTCGCCCCGGTTGGAGCAGGTGTCGGCGGCCTGGGCGGCGGATGCTCCGAAAGCGAATGCGGCCAGCGTGGCCGCCTGCAAAAGACGCAAGGCTTGCATCGTGTGTCTCCTGTTGTAGGTATGAATCGAATATTTGCTGAATTCAAACACACAACTGGGGACGGCACACTTGGGAAAGTCCCTGCCTTTCTTTTCGTCTTTTGTTCGCTTTGTTCGTTTTGTTTTCGTTTGTGCGCGAAGCGCGCTTAGCCCCGGAAGCCCAGCTTATGGGAGATTTCCTGTGCGCACGCCAGCAGCGGACGCGCGATCGCGCCATCCCACGAGACATCGAACAGGCCGGTGGGGCCCAGGCTGGTCAGGGCCAGCACGATGCCGCCCGTGTTGTCGAATACCGGCACCGACAGCGCGTCGACACCGGGCAGCGGATTGCCCAGCGCGCGCGCCATGCCGTGGACGCGGATGTCGGCAAGCTGCGCCTCGATGTTGGCGCGGGACGCCTTGCGCGGGGGAGGCACGCTGGCGATGACGGCGGTGTCGCCTTCTTCGCGCGCGATGTAGTGTTCGCTGACCTTGGGCGGCAGCCAGGCCGCGAACACCAGCCCGGTGGCGGTGTGCAGCATGGACATCACCGTGCCCTTACGCATGTTCACGTGCACCGGATAGCTGGCTTCGGTCATGTGGATCATGGTGGGGCCGTGCGAGCCCAGCACCGCGATGCCCAGCGTATGGCCGATTTCTGACTGCAGCTTGGAGATCTCGGGCATGGCGATGCGCACCGGGTCCAGGCGCTGCAGGCTGACCAGGCCCATCTGCAGGGCGAACGGGCCCAGTTCGTACTGGCCGGTGGCGGCGTCCTGCTGCACCAGCCCCACGCGGATGAAGCTGACCAGATAGGGGTGCGCCTTGGCGGACGTCATGCCCGCGCCGGCCGCCAGGTCGCGCAGCGTCAGGGGCTTGCCGGCATCGACCAGCGCGGCCAGCAGCGGCACGCCCACCTCGATGGACTGGATGCTGCGGCGGCCGTCGTTGGCGGGCGCAGCGGTCTTGGAAGTAGCCACGTTGGGTAGGACCTCAGGCCGGCTGGACTTGGGATGCCTGGCGGGCGGCGAGCAGGCGGTCGGCCATTTCGACGAAGCCGGCGCCGCCATGGAAGGCGGCGACAAACGCGGGGCGGTGGGTCAGGCGGTGGAGCTGGGCCTGGATGTTGGCCACGCCGACCGAGATCGGGAAGTAGGCGAACATCGGCTCGTCGTTGGGCGAGTCGCCGATGAAGAGTGTGCGGTCCAGCGCCTGCGCGACGTCCGCGCCGAATTCGCGCTGGAACATGGTGCGGGTCATGGTGAGCTTGTCGTAGTCGCCGAACCAGCCGTTGACGTGGATGGAGCTGACCTTGGCCTGGGCGCCGGCGTCCTGGAAGATCTGGACGATCCGGCTGATCGCCGCGTCGGGCAGGGCGGGCACGTCCTCGCAGAAGTCGATGGCCAGGTCGGCCACGCGGTAGTCCTGGTCGCTGGCGACGGCGCTGCCGGGCACTTCGGCCAGCACGCGGTCGCGGATGGCGTCCAGGCGCTTGCGGCTTTCCTGGCGCGAGGCCGCGTCGGTCCAGTAGTGCGTCGTCATGCGGCGGGCCTGGCGGTCATAGGCGTAGTAGAACGCCCCGTTTTCGCCGACCACGGCGCGCACGGGCCACATGCGGGCGATGTGGTCGCACCAGCCGGCCGGGCGGCCGGTGATCGGCACCACCTGGATGCCGGCCTGTTCCAGGCGTTCCAGCGCGGCGTAGGCGTCGGCCGGCAGGCGGCCTTCCGTGGTCAGCGTATCGTCGATGTCGGTCAGGACGACGCGGACGGCCGCGGCGACGTTCAAAGGCATGGCCGCAAGGGCTTGCATGAGGTTTTTCCTTCGTTTTTTTGGGGAGTTCTCCGGGCGAAAGTTTAACCGGATGCCCCCGTCCGGACGGACCGGAAAGCGTCCGATAGGGAATCCGCCTCCAGGGGCGGTAAAATCCGGGCTTTCCCGCCTGGTTTACGTGTCACGCCATGTCCGTCCAGTTGTCCTCCCTGCCCGGCTCCGCGCCGGAATCCTTCGGCATCGCTTCGGTTGCCGAGATCATCGCCGAGCTGCGCGCCGGCCGTATCGTCATCCTGGTTGACGAAGAAGACCGCGAAAACGAGGGCGACCTCGTCATGGCCGCCGAATTCGTCACGCCTGAAGCCATCAACTTCATGGTCACCCACGGCCGCGGCCTGGTGTGCCTGACCCTGACCGAAGAACGCTGCCGCCAGCTCGAGCTGCCCATGATGGCCGCCCGCAACGGCACGCGCTACGGCACCAATTTCACGCAGTCCATCGAGGCCGCCGAAGGCGTGGAAACCGGCATTTCGGCCGCCGACCGCGCCCGCACCATCCAGGTGGCGGTGGCGCGCGACGCCAAGCCGGCCGACCTGGTCCAGCCCGGCCACATCTTCCCGGTGCGCGCCGTGCCCGGCGGCGTGCTGGTGCGCGCCGGCCACACCGAGGCCGGCTGCGACCTGACCGCCATGGCCGGCCTGACGCCCGCCGCCGTCATCTGCGAAATCCTCAAGCCCGACGGCACCATGGCCCGCCTGCCCGACCTGGTGGAATTCGCCCGCCAGCACGGCCTGAAGATCGGCACCATCGCCGACTTGATCCAATACCGCAGCGAACACGAATCCATCGTCAAGCGCGTGGGCAAGCGGTCCATGCAGACGGCCTGGGGCACCTTCGAGGCCGTGGCCTACGAAGACGCCGCCACCGGCTCCGCCCATTTGGCGCTGGTGCATGGTAATGTGACTCCCGACGCCGAGACGCTGGTGCGCGTGCATGAGCCGGCGTCCGTGCTGGACGTGCTGGATACCGGCGCAAGTCCGCACAGCTGGGGCGTGGCCCAGGCGCTGCAGGCCATTGCCGCCGCCCCGGCCGGCGTGCTCGTGCTGATGAACTGCCAGTCGTCCACGGAACACCTGTTTGGCCAGATTGCCGGCTGGAACGACCCGAAGGCCCAGTCCAATCCGGCCACCGCCGACCGTTTCGGCCTGCGCACCTACGGGATTGGCGCCCAGATTCTGCGCGACCTGAATGTGGGCCAGATGAAGCTTCTGGCCCGGCCGCGCAAGATGCCCAGCATGGCGGGCTTCTCGCTCACCATTACGGGTTACGATTGCGACCCGCAGAATACTCCCGCAACACACTGAAGGCCGACAAATGAACCCTTACATCCTCACCCCCGACCTGAACGGCGAAGGGCTGCACATCGGCATCGTACGCGCCCGCTTCAATGAAGAAATCGGCCAGGCCGAACTCGAAGCGTGCCTGAAGGAACTGGCCGAACTCGGCGTGGACGAGCGCGACGTGATGGTCGCCACCGTTCCCGGCGCGCTGGAACTGGGCGTGGCCCTGTCCCACATGGCCGAAACGTTCGAGTTCGACGCCCTGATCGCGCTGGGCGCGGTCATCCGCGGCGAGACCTATCACTTTGAAGTGGTCAGCAATGAAATGGCCACGGCAATCACCCGCATCTCCCTCGAAACCGGCATCCCCGTCGCGAACGGCGTGCTGACCGTCGACACCGACGAGCAGGCGCAAGCCCGCGCCGCCGGCAAGGGCCGCGACTGCGCCCAGGTGGCCGTCGAAATGGCCAACCTGGTGGCGGCGCTGGAACCCGAGGAAGAAGACGAAGACGAAGACGACGAGGACGAAGATTTTGACGACGAAGAAGACGACGACCAGCGCTGATAGCGCGGCGCAGGCCCGCGCCAATGCGCGCAGCGCGCGCCGCCGTGCACGCGAATTTGCGCTGCAGGGCGTGTACGCGTGGCTGCTGCGCGGCGGCGAAGGCACGCAGGACGCCGGCGAGATCGATGCCCATCTGCGCGACACCGAGGATTTTTCCGAGGCCGATGCGCAGTGGTTCAAGACCTTGCTGCACGGCGTGCTGCGCGAAGCGCCCGCCCTGCGCGAACGTTTCACGCCCTACGTCGACCGCCCGCTGGCCGAACTGTCGCCCGTTGAACACGGCATCCTGCTGATCGGCAGCTTCGAACTGATCCATCACGTCGAAGTGCCGTACAAGGTTGCCATCAACGAGGCCGTCGAACTGGCCAAGTCGTTCGGCGGCACCGATGGCTTCAAGTTCGTCAACGGCGTGCTCGACAAGCTGGCCGCCGACGTGCGCGCGCACGAGGTCCAGGCCGCGGCGCAGCAACGGCGATAGCTACTAGACCCACCCCCGCAGCGCTGCGCGCTCTCCCCTGGGCGGGCCCCCCTGGGCGGGCCCCCCTGGGCGGGCCCCCCTCAAGGGGGCGCCGCTGCGGACTGGCGGAGCCGGAACCGCGCGGCCCCGCTGCGGGGCACCCGTGAAAGTGCAACGGCGATCTTCAAGCGCCGCTTAGTGGAGGCGCGGTGGCGTCTGAATTTGATCTGATTGCGCGCTACTTCACGCGTGCCGCGCCGGCCGGTTTGCTGGGCGTTGGCGACGACTGCGCGCTGTTTCCTGTTCCACTCGGTGAACAGGTGGCCACCAGCACGGATTTGCTGCTGGAAGGCCGGCATTTCTTTCCCGACGTCGATCCCAAAGCGCTGGGCCACAAGGCCCTGGCGGTGAATCTTTCTGACCTGGCTGCCATGGGCGCGCGCCCGATCGGCTGCGTGCTCGGGTTGGCGTTGCCCCGTCTGGACGAGCCTTGGCTCGCGGCCTTTGCTGAAGGGTTCCATGCGCTGGCCGACGTCCATGGCTGCCCGCTGATCGGCGGCGACACCACGCGCAGCGCGCATGACCTGGCGATCAGCGTGACGGTGTTCGGCGCGGTTCCGCCCGGCCAGGCGCTGCGCCGCGACGGGGCGCAGGCGGGCGACGACATCTGGGTGTCCGGCCAGCTGGGCGCGGCCGACGTGGCCTACCGGCTGCTGGACGGGCAATACCCGGCTGACGCCGCGCTGCTGGCCGCCACCCGCGGCGCGTTGGAATGGCCTGAGCCGCAAGTGGCGCTGGGTCTTGCGCTGCGTGGCATCGCCCATGCGGCGATCGACCTGTCCGACGGCCTCCTGCAGGATCTGGGCCATATCCTGGCCGCCAGCCGCGCAGGCGCCTGCCTGCGCTTCGCGGACCTGCCCATGGCACCCGCATTGACGGGCCTGGATGCCGCGTCCGTGCGCCGCGCGCTGCTGGGCGGGGGCGACGTCTATCAATTGTGTTTCACCGCGCCGTCGTCCCGGCGCGACGCCGTGCTGGCGGCCGCCGCGTCTGCCGGCGCCCGTGTGACCCGCGTGGGCGAGATCCTGCCGCAGCCCGGCACGACCGTCCTGGATGCGCAAGGCCACCCGCTGGCCGACCTGCCCGCGGGCTTCGATCACTTTCCCGCGGCCTGATCCGCGGCCTCCTGTCGTTTGCAGACTCAATACCCATGCCTTCCTCCGATAAGCCGTCCACTTCCATGCGCGATCGCACACGGGCCGCGTACCCCGCACTGTCCTGGGTCTGCCGGGATCCGGGCCGCCTGATCGCCTTCGGGTTCGGCAGCGGACTGATCCGGCCGGCCTCGGGAACCTGGGGCACGCTGCTTGCGTGGGCCATCTGGGTCGCGGCGGCGCCGGCGGCGTCCGACCTGGCCATCGGCGTGTTCCTGGCGCTGGCGTTCCTGTACGGCTGCTGGGCCTGCCATCGGGTGGGGCGTGAACTCCGGCAGGCGGATCATGTCGGAATGGTCTGGGACGAGATGGTGGCGTTCTGGCTGGTGCTGTGGCTGACGCCGGCCGGCTGGATGGCCCAGACGCTGGCGTTCGTGCTGTTCCGCACCTTCGACATCGTCAAGCCGCCGCCCATCAAGTTCTTCGACGCCCACGTCAAGGGCGGCTTTGGTGTCATGTGGGACGATATCGTGGCGGCCGGCTATGCCTTGCTGGTGATGGCGCTGGTGGCCCGCACAGGAGTCTTGGGATGAACGATCAGCAAGAAGGCGCGCGGACCAACATGTCGGCCGCGCAATTGTCGGAAGCGACCATCCTCGGCCTGTCCGAGCGGCTGGGCGATGTGCTGCGGCGCCAGGGCTGGATGCTGGGCACCGCCGAGTCCTGCACGGGCGGCCTGCTGGCGGGCGCGGTGACGGCCGTGGCCGGTTCCAGCGAATGGTTCGAGCGCGGCTTCGTGACCTACAGCAACGACGCCAAGGTGACCGAGCTGGAGGTGTCTCCCGAGACCCTGCATCACTTCGGCGCGGTCAGCGAACCCACGGCGCTCGAAATGGCCAACGGCGTGCTACTGGCGGTGCCGGGCGCGCACGTCGCGATGTCGACCACGGGCATCGCCGGCCCGGGCGGCGCCACGCCGGGCAAGCCCGTGGGCATGGTGTGCTTCGGCTTTGCCATGCGGGTGGGCGACGGCATCAGCAGCCGCGCGGTGACGCACGTGTTTCCCGGAGATCGGGCGCAGGTGCGCCAGGCTTCGGTGGAATTCGCTTTGCGCAGCGTGCTGGCATTCATCGGAGCGCCGATCAACCGGCGCTAAAGGGGAAGGGCCCCCACGCCGCACTCGCTTCGCTCGCTTGCTGCCCCCCGAGGGGGCTGCCCCGCCTTGAGGCGGCTCGGCGGCGGGGCGGCGGGTTTTCAGCGCACCGCGTTGATCGCGTCGCGCAGGCCCTTGGCTGCCTGGCCGGCGGCCTCGCGCCAATCGTCGCCGCCGCTGGCGTAGATGATGGCGCGCGAAGAATTGATCATCATGCCGCTGCGCGCGGCGTTCGCGCCCGCGTTCACGGTGGCGGTGATGTCGCCGCCCTGGGCGCCGATGCCGGGCACCAGCAGGGGCAGCGCGTCGCCGATGCGCTGGCGCACGGCGGCCAGTTCATTCGGGAACGTGGCGCCCACCACCAGGCCGCACTGGCCGTTGGCATTCCACTTGTCGGCCACCAGCCCCGCCACGTGCAGGTACAGGGGCTCGCCGTTGTCCATTTTCAGGAACTGCAAGTCCGAGCCGCCGGGGTTGGACGTGCGGCACAGGACGATCACGCCGCGGTCGCGCCAGGCAAGGTAGGGCTCCACCGAATCCAGGCCCATGTAGGGGCTGACGGTCAGGGCGTGCGCCTGGTAGCGCTCGTAGGCTTCGCGGGCATAGTTTTCGGCCGTGGAGCCGATGTCGCCGCGCTTGGCGTCCAGCACGATGGGCAGGTCCGGGTGATTGTCGCGGATGTGCTGGCACAGGGCTTCCAGCTGGTCTTCGGCGCGGTGCGCGGCAAAGTACGCGATCTGCGGCTTGAAGCTGCAGGCGTAGGGCGCGGTGGCGTCGACGATGTCGCGGCAGAACTGGAAGATGGCGTCGGGCTTGTCCTGCAATTCGCGGGGGAAGCGCTGCGGATCGGGATCCAGCCCGACTTGCAGGAGCGAGTTGCTGGTGGTCCAGGCGTGTTCGAGTTTTTGCAGGAAATTCATGGGGAGTTCAGTGCAGTTTGACCCGCGGGCGAGTGCGCCGCATGAGCAGGCGGGCCAGGGCAAGGGAGGCGGTACGCGAGGCGCCCAGCACCGCTCTGTGGTGCATCAGGTGCAGGCTCATGTACATCAAGCGCGCCAGTGTACCGCTTACGAACAGTCCCCGTCCGGCCAGCTTGCCCATCAGGCTGCCGACCCCGGCGTCCTGGCCCAGCGACACCAGGGAACCGTGGTCCTGGTAGACGTAGGGGGCGGTGGGCTCGGCCGCGTGGCGCAGCCGGGCCGTGAGCTTCTTGGCCAGGTAGTCCGCCTGCTGGTGCGCGGCCTGGGCCCGGGCGGGCACGGTGCGGCCGTCGCGCCACGGCGCCGCGCAGCAGTCGCCCAGCGCCAGGATGTGCGGATCGGGCGTTTCGAGGCGTTCGTTGACTTCGAGCTGGCCCAGCTTGTTCAGCGGCAGGCCCAGGTCGGCCAGCAGGGCGGGGCCCTTGATGCCGGCTGCCCACATGCAGAGCTGGGCGGGAAATTCGCGGCCGTCGGCGGTGCGCACGGTGCTGGCGGTGACTTCCGACACGCGGCAGGACGTTTCCACGCGGATGCCCAGTTCGGTCAGGCGGTTGGTTGCCGCGACCGAGATCTTCTCGGGTAGCGCCGACAGGATGCGCGGCGCGCCTTCGACCAGCGTGATGGCCAGGTCGCGCTCGGCGCGGAAATTCGGCAGTCCGTACGCGCTGACGACGTGGCTGGCTTCGGTCAGTTCCACCGCGAGTTCGACGCCGGTGGCGCCGCCGCCCACGATCACCAGGTCCAGGCGGGCGGACGGATCGCGCACCTTGGCCAGGTCCACCTGCGCCATGGCCTTGAGCATGGTCAGGCGGAACTGCTCGGCGTTTTCCGTGGTGTCCAGCGTCACCGCATGCTCGGCGGCGCCCGGGGTGTTGAAGAAGTTGGACGTGCTGCCCAGGGCAAGCACCAGCGTGTCGTAGGCCAGTTCGCGGCGCGGCAGGACTTCCTGGCCCTGCGCGTCGGCGACGGCGCCTACCGTGATCTGGCGGCGTTCGCGGTCGACGCTTTCAAGCCAGCCCTGCGCGAACGTAAAGCCGTCCATGTGGGCGAGCATCAGGTAGGAAAGGCCTTCCTGGTGGATGTCCAGCGTTCCCGCGGCGGCTTCGTGCAGCGACGGCTTCCAGATGTGGAAGGGACGGCTGTCCACCAGGGTGACGTGTTGGCGGCCGTGGATACGGCCCAGTTTTGCGGCCAGTTCCAGGCCGCCCGCGCCACCGCCGACAATGACGATGCGCTCAGAGGGTGCTGACGTCGATTTAGGCATCATGGCTCCCAGTATAAATAGCGTCGCATCCCCAATGAGATGCGACCCGTGTCAATGCATGACGAAACGGCTGATGGCCACCCCCACCCAGACCGTTCCGGCGAAAATCAGCAGCAGCATCACGGCTGCGCTGCCCAGGTCCTTGGCCCGGCCCAGGAGCGGGTGGCGCTCGACCGACAGCGCGTCGGCCAACGCCTCGATGGCGGAATTCAGCAGTTCCGCCGCCAGCACCATGATGACCACGCCCACCAGGAAAAAGACCTCGACCGTCGTACGGCCCAGGAAGAACGCCGCCGGGATCATCAGGACCGCCAGCGCCAGTTCCTGGCGGAACGCCGCTTCGTATTTGACGGCCGCCTTCAGGCCCTGCCAGGAATAGCGCAGCGCATTCAGGATGCGGCGCGCGCCGCCGGTGCTTTTGAAGGGCGAGTGTTGCGGATCGTGGGTCATGGAATCGGAAGAAAGCCGTGTGTGGCGGCTTTTTAACAGATAAGGGTTGCCCGTGTGGCACGGTACGGGCCTTTGGGCAAACCCTAATTGTGACCCAGCTGAAGCAGGCGCAGGATTCTGGTCAATTGGTAAGGCCACTTTACCTTTTTGCCCTTTCATCCAGCTGTATTCCATGCCGATCCAGACTATCGAGCCCCGCCGCTTGTACCGCCAGATCGCCGACCAGCTGCGTTTGCTGATCGATGCGGGCGAGTTTCCGGCCGGCGCGCGCCTGCCGCCCGAGCGCGACCTTGCCCTGAAGCTGGGCGTGTCCCGGCCGTCGGTGCGCGAAGCGCTGATCGCGCTGGAAGTCGAAGGCTGGGTGGAAGTGCGCATGGGGTCGGGCGTGTACGTCCAGAGCCAGGCCGGCGCCCCGGGCGCCAGCCTGACCGCCGAAAGCCCGCTGGAAACCATCCGCGCCCGCCGCACGATAGAAGGCGAGCTGGCGGCGCAGGCCGCGCTCAACCCCGTGCCCGCGCTGGTGACGGGCCTGCGCGACGCCGTGAACGCCATGGAAGACGAAGCCGCTTCCGGCAGCGTGCCCATCCGCGGAGACCGGCTGTTCCATCTGCGCGTGGCGGAAATGGCCAACAACGCCGTGCTGGTGCGCGTGGTGGGCGAACTGTTCGACGAACGCCACAATCCGCTGTCCGTGAAGCTGGGCGACTACTTCGAGAACCCCGACAGCTGGGCCGTCGCCATCACCGAGCACCGCCGCGTCATCGACGCCATCGCGGCCGGCGACGAGCAAGGCGCGCGGGCGGCCATGCATGATCATCTTTCCTGCTCGTACGACCGCCTGACGGCCAGTTGGCCCGGCGGCGCGGCCGAGGCATTGCGCTAGATAGCAGACAGCCGGCGGCGCCCTGGCGCCGCCGGATCGCAGTCGCAGTACGCAGGTGCAGCTCAGTAGGTGAACTCCATATGTAAAACATGACGCAGGCCGGCCAAGGATGCCATCCGCCGCGCCCGCCACCTCAAAGAGAGGAGACAACATGAAGCCAGGCAACGCTATCAAAGTGCTGTTTGCCGCCGTCGCGCTTGCCGTCAGCGGCACCGCGCTGGCGCAGACCAAACTGAAGTGGGCGCACGTGTACGAGACTTCCGAACCCTTCCACACCTCGTCGGTGTGGGCGGCCCAGGAAATCGAAAAGCGCACCAACGGCCGCTATCACATCGATGTCTATCCCGCCTCTCAGCTGGGCAAGGAAAACGATATCAACCAGGGCCTGACCCTGGGCACGGTGGACATGATCATTTCCGGATCCAGCTTCGCCGCCAAGAGCTTTCCGCGCATCGGCGTCACCTACTATCCCTACACCTTCCGCAGTCCCGAACACCTGATCGCCTACACCAAGAGCGACATCTACAAGGAACTCACGAACGGCTACGACGAGAAGAGCGGCAACCACATCGTCGCCACCACCTACTACGGCACGCGGCAGACGACGTCGAACCGTCCGTTCACCAAGTGCACCGAAATGAAGGGCCTGAAGATCCGCGTGCCGGACGTGGCCGCGTACCTGGCCATGCCGCGCGCCTGTGGCGCCAACACGGCGCCCATCGCGTTCGCCGAGGTCTACCTGGCCCTGCAGAACGGCACGGTGGAAGCGCAGGAAAATCCGCTCACCACCATCGAGGCCAAGAAGTTCTACGAAGTTCAGAAGAACATCATCCTCACGGGCCACATCGTCGACCACCTGAACACGGTGATCTCCGGCAAGCTCTGGAAGAGCCTGTCCGCCGAGGACAAGAAGATCTTCGCCGAAGTGGCGCAGCAGGCCGCGGAAAAGGCATCGGCGGAAGTGGCCGACTCCGAAAAGAAGATGGTCGAGGTCTTCAAAAAGCGCGGCCTGACGGTGGCCGAGGTCAATGTCGACGAATTCCGCAACACCGTGCTGGAGAAAGTGCCGTTCAAGCAGTACGGCTACGAAAAGTCGGATTGGGAAAAGATCCAGGCGGTGAAGTAAGCCGCGGGCGGGCCGCCGCCGCGGCCCGCCGGTCGTCACCCGATCCCGGACGAGGGGAACTCCATGCATTCCAACGCGAAGGCCGCGCCCATGGCGGCCGTCAGCCCTGGGCCGGCGCAATCGCCCGGCCCGCACCAGGCCGCCTCGGTCGATGAGATCGTCCATAGCTTCGAAGAGGCCGATCACCACGAGGTCAGCCTGGCCGGCTACCAGCCGGAAGACTGGATCTGCCTTGCCATGTTCTGGACGATGGCGATGCTGGTCTTCCTGCAGTTTTTCTCCCGCTACGTGCTGAACGATTCCTACGCCTGGACCGAAGAACTGGCGGTGTATTGCCTGATCGGGGTGGTGTTCGTGGGCTCGGCCATGTGCGTGCGGGCCTGCCGCCACATCCAGGTGGACTTCCTGTACCGCTACCTGCCCAAGCCCGCGGGACGCGCGCTGTCGACGCTGATCGACATCCTGCGCACCGCCTTTTTTGGCTATGCGGTGTGGCTGACCTACCGCTACATCGTGCTGGTGGGCGACGAGCCCATGACCACGCTGTTCTGGAACAAGGCCTTTGTGTACTGGGTGGCGTTGGCGGGCTTTGTCATGATGTTCGTGAGGTCGCTGCAGGTGTCGGTGCGCAACTGGCGGCAGGGATATTCGATCCTGGAGAACCCGGCGGCCTACGAGTCGCTGGACTGAAGCGCGAACCGCAGCACCCAAGAAACCGCAGTGCATTTCCTGGAGCGATTCATGGGCATACTGATTGGATCCTTTCTGCTGTTGATGGTCATGGGGCTGCCGGTGGCGGTGTCCATGGCGGGCGCCTCGCTGCTGTTCATCCTGGTCTCGGGCAGCGTGCCGGACGTGGTGATCGCGCAGCGCATGATCGCGGGCGTCGAATCTTTTCCGCTGCTGGCGGTGCCGTTCTTCATCCTGGCGGGCAACCTGATGAACATCGCCGGCATCACCGGGCGCATCTACAACTTCGCGGTCGCGCTGGTGGGGTGGATGCGCGGCGGCCTGGGGCAGGTGAACATCATCGGGTCGGTGGTGTTCGCCGGCATGTCCGGCACGGCCATCGCCGACGCCGCGGGCCTGGGCACCATCGAGATCAAGGCCATGAAGGATCACGGCTACCAGACCGAGTTCGCGGTGGGCGTCACCGCCGCGTCGGCCACGCTGGGCCCGATCATCCCGCCGTCGCTGCCCTTCGTCATCTACGGCATGATGGCCAACGTGTCGATTGGTTCGCTGTTCCTGGCGGGGCTGATCCCGGGGCTCGTGCTGACGATCCTGATGATGATCACGGTGGCCTACTACGCGCGCCGCAACAACTGGGGCGGCGACGTCGCCTTCAACTGGAAGCGGCTGGGCGGGGCGGGGCTGGAAGTGCTGATCGTGCTGTCGTTCCCGCTGTCCATCTGGCTGATGACGCTGGCGGGCGTGTCGCCCAACCTTGCCACCGGCGTCGCCTTCGCGGCATTGCTGCTCCTGGACTGGAAGTTCAATTTCTCGGCCGTCATGGCCCTGATGGCGCCCGTGATCCTGATCGGCGGCATGACGCTGGGCTGGTTCACGCCCACCGAGGCCGCGGTGGCCGCCGTGCTCTGGGCGCTGTTCCTGGGCCTGGTGCGGTATCGCTCCATGACGCTGCGCACGCTGGCCAAGGCCTCGTTCGACACCATCGAGACCACGGCGTCGGTGCTGTTCATCGTGACGGCGGCGTCGGTGTTCGCCTGGCTGCTGACCACGACGCAGGCCGCGCAGGCCCTGACCGACGCCATCCTGAGCGTGACGCAGAACAAGTGGGTGTTCCTGCTGATGGCCAACGTGCTGATCCTGATCGTGGGCTGCTTCATCGACACGATCGCCGCCATCACCATCCTGGTGCCGATCCTGTTGCCGATCGTGCTGAAGCTGGGCATCGATCCGATCCACTTCGGCCTGATCATGACCCTGAACCTGATGATCGGCCTGCTGCATCCGCCGATGGGGATGGTGCTCTTCGTGCTGGCGCGGGTGGCCAGGCTGTCCGTCGAGCGCACCACGATGGCCATCCTGCCGTGGCTGGTGCCGCTGTTCGTGGCGCTGATCGCCATCACCTACATTCCCCAGATCACCCTGTGGCTGCCCACCGCAATGGGCATGGCCGGCAAATAAAAGGAAACACGCACATGGCTGGAAGACTGCAAGGCAAGACCGCCATCGTCACCGCCGCCGGGCAAGGCATCGGACGCGCCGTGGCGCAGGCCTATGCGCGCGAGGGCGCGGACGTGCTGGCGTTGGACCTGAACGGCGAGGCCCTGCAAAGCCTGGCCGGCTGCCGCACCCAGGTGCTGGACGTGACCGACGGCCGCGCGGTGCGCGCGCTGGCGCAGGACGCCGGCCCTGTCGACGTGCTGTTCAACGGCGCGGGTTTCGTGCACGCCGGCACCATCCTGGATTGCGACGAAGACGCCTGGGATTTTTCGTTCAACCTGAACGTGCGGTCCATGTACCTGCTCATCCGCGCCTGCCTGCCGGGCATGCTGGCGCGCGGCGCGGGGTCGGTCGTCAACATGGCCTCGGTGGCGGGCAGCATCAAGGGCGCGCCCAACCGCTGCGCCTACGGCGCCACCAAGGCGGCGGTCATCGGCCTGACCAAGGCGGTGGCCGCGGACTACGTGGCCCAGGGCATACGCTGCAATGCGATCTGCCCCGGCACCGTGGAATCGCCGTCGCTGCGCCAGCGCATCGACGCGCAGGCGCAGGCCAGCGGCCAGTCCGTCGCGGCGGTGGAAGCCGCGTTCACGGCGCGCCAGCCCATGGGCCGCATCGGCCGCGCGGAAGAGATCGCCGCGCTGGCGGTGTATCTTGCCAGCGACGAATCCGCCTTCACCACGGGCACCGCCCAGGTGATCGACGGCGGCTGGTCCAATTGAATTCCCCCCTACCGCAGCAACAAGGAACTTGCTATGAAACTGATGCGCCATGGCGCCAAGGGCGCTGAAAAGCCCGCCCTGATCGATGCCCAGGGCCAGGTCCGCGACCTGTCCCGGGTGATCTCCGACATCACGGCCCAGACCCTCAGCCCCGCCAAGCTGGCGGAGCTGCGCGCGCTGGATCCGTCGACCCTGCCGCTGGTGGCGCAGCCGGCACGCATTGCCCCGCCGTGGAGCGGCATGGGCAAGTTCATCTGCATCGGCCTGAACTACGCGGACCATGCCGCCGAGTCCGGCCTGCCGGTGCCGGCCGAGCCCGTCATCTTCATGAAGACCACGTCGGCCGTGGTGGGCTGCAACGATCCGGTCGTGCTGCCGCAGGATTCGGTCAAGACGGATTGGGAAGTGGAACTGGGCGTGGTCATCGGCGAAAAGGCGCGCTACGTCAGCGAGGCCGACGCGATGAAGCACGTGGCCGGCTACTGCGTGGTGAACGACGTGTCCGAGCGCGAATACCAGATCGAACGCGGCGGCACCTGGGACAAGGGCAAGGGCTGCGACACCTTCGGCCCGGTCGGTCCCTGGCTGGCCACGGCGGACGAGATCCCCGATCCGCAGGACCTGGAAATGTGGCTGGAAGTGAACGGCAAGCGCTACCAGAACGGCAGCACCCGCACCATGGTGTTCGGCGTGGCGCAGCTGGTGGCCTACGTCAGCCGCTTCATGACGCTGTACCCGGGCGACCTGATCAGCACGGGCACGCCGCCCGGCGTGGGCATGGGCCAGAAGCCCGCCCCGGTATACCTGAAGGCCGGCGACGAGATGAAGCTGGGCATCGCGGGCCTGGGCGAACAGCGCCAGCGCGTCCATGCCTGGGATCCCGCCCTGATCGACGGCTGAACGAATCATCCCCTTGCGCTCCGGAGTCCTCATGTCCCAGACCGATACCGCAGTGATACGCATCCACCCGGCGGACAACGTGGTGATCGCCAGGCGGCAGCTCGTCAGCGGCACGCGCCTGGACAGCGAGGGGGTGACGGTCGCGGGCCTGGTGCCGCCCGGCCACAAGGTGGCCGTGCGCGCCATCGCCGCCGGCGAGCCGGTGCGGCGCTACAACCAGATCATCGGCGTGGCGCGGCAGGACATCGCGCCCGGCCAGCATGTCCATACCCACAACCTGGAGTTCTCGGACTTCGAGCGCGACTATGCGGTCGGGCAGGGCGCGCACGCCACCGATTACGTGGCGGCGCCGGCGATGTTCGATGGCATCGTGCGCGCCGACGGCCGCATCGCCACGCGCAACTACATCGGCATCCTGACCAGCGTGAACTGTTCGGCCACGGTGGCGCGCGCCATCGCCGACCATTTTCGTCGCGACATCCGGCCCGAGGCGCTGGCCTCCTGTCCGAACGTCGACGGGGTGGTGGCGCTGACGCACGGCGCGGGCTGCGCCACGGGCAGCGACGGCGAGCCGCTGCGGGTGCTGCGCCGCACGCTGGGCGGGTATGCGCGCCATCCCAACTTCGGCGGGCTGATGGTCGTGGGGCTGGGCTGCGAAACCAATCAGATCGGCGGCCTGATGGAGCAGGAGCACCTGCGCGAAAGCGGCATGCTGCACACCTTCAACATCCAGGACACCGGCGGCACGCGCAAGACCGTGGCGCGCGGCATCGAACTGGTCGAACGCATGCTGAACCAGGCCAACCGCGTCCAGCGCCAGGCCGTGCCGGCCAGCCATCTGACGGTGGGCCTGCAGTGCGGCGGATCGGACGGCTACTCCGGCATCAGCGCCAATCCTGCCCTGGGCGCGGCGGTCGACCTGCTGGTGCGCCACGGCGGCACGGCCATCCTGTCCGAGACGCCCGAGATCTACGGCGGCGAACATCTGCTGACGCGCCGGGCCGAAACCCCCGCCGTGGCCGCCAAGCTGCTGGCGCGCGTGCGCTGGTGGGAGGACTACTGCGCCCGCAATGACGCCGAGATGGACAACAATCCCTCGGCCGGGAACAAGGCGGGCGGCCTGACCACCATCCTGGAAAAATCGCTGGGCGCGATCGCCAAGAGCGGCACGACCAACCTTACCGACGTCTACGAATACGCCGAGTCGGTGCGCACCCGCGGCCTGGTGTTCATGGACACGCCGGGCTACGACCCCGTGTCCGCCACCGGCCAGGTGGCGGGGGGCGCCAACCTGATCTGCTTCACTACCGGGCGCGGGTCCGCCTATGGCTGCGCGCCGGCGCCGTCCCTGAAGCTGTCCACCAACACCGCGCTGTGGCAGCGCCAGTCGGACGACATCGACATCAATTGCGGCGAAGTGGTTGACGGCGAGCAGAGCGTGGCGCAGATGGGCGAACGCATTTTCCAGCTGATGCTGCAGACCGCGTCCGGCCGGCGCACGCGCAGCGAGACGCACGGCTACGGGCAAAACGAGTTCGTTCCGTGGCAACTGGGCGCGGTGATGTAGCGAGACGGCACGGGGCATGCTATACCCTGGCGTTGCGCCCACTCTTGGCACTGCTCATCCATGCTTGAACGTTTGAATACGGAGTCGTTGCCGCGTCTGCCCGCAGACGTGGAAAAGCCCAGCTACGACCGAAGCCGGCTGACGCCGGGCATCGTGCACCTGGGGCTGGGCGCCTTTCACCGCGCCCACCAGGCGGTCGTGACGGACCAGGCCATGCAGGCCAGCGGAGACCTGAGCTGGGGCATCCTGGGCGTGTCCCTGCGCCAACCCGCCACCCGCGACGCCCTGACCCCCCAGGACGGCCTGTACACGCTGGCCGTGCGCGACGCCGGGCCCGACGGCCAGGAACGCGAACAGCTGCGCGTCGTGGGCTCGGTCCTGCGGGTGATGGTGGCCGACGAAGACCCCAACGCGGTGCTGGAACGCATTGCGTATCCGCAGACGCGCATCGTCAGCCTGACCGTCACGGAAAAGGGCTACAGCCACGAGCCCGCCACCGGCCACCTGCGCTGGGACGACCCCGACATCCTGCACGACCTTGAAAATCCGCTGCGGCCGCGCAGCACCATCGGCATCCTGGTGCATGGACTGGCCCTGCGCCGCGAACGCGGCCTGCCGCCGGTCACGCTGCTGTCCTGCGACAACCTGCGCGGCAACGGCGACACCCTGCGCAGCCTGGTGCTGGCGTTCGCCCTGCGGGTCGACGTGACGCTGGCCGACTGGATCGACCGCCACTGCACCTTCCCGAATTCCATGGTGGACCGCATCGTGCCCGTCACGCAGGACCACGACCGCCAGCGGATCGCCGGGCGGCTCGGCGTTGAGGACGCCTGGCCGGTGCTGGGCGAGCCCTACCTGAACTGGGTCATCGAAGACAAGTTCGCGGCGGGCCGTCCGGCCTGGGACGCCCAGGGTGGCGCCACTTTTGTGCGCAACGCGGCGCCCTATGAACGCCTGAAGCTGCGCATGGTCAGCGGGCCGCATTCGGCGCTGGCCTACCTGGGCGCATCGATGGGCCTGCAGACCATGGCCGAAGCCGTGAACACGCCCGCCCTGCGCGCCTTCGTCGAGGCCATGATGCGCGAGGAGATCGCGCCGACGCTGCGCGGCATTCCCGATGCGGGGCTGGAAGAGTATCGCGAGCGCTTCCTCGAGCGGATCTCCAATCCGGCGCTGCCGCATCCGCTCCGGCAGATCGCCATGGACGGCTCGCAGAAGCTGCCGCAGCGCCTGCTGGACACGATCCGCGACCGCCTGCGCGAAGGGCACGACATCCAGCGCCTGACCCTGGCGGTGGCGGCCTGGCTGCACTATCTGCGCGGCGAGAACGAGCAGGGCGGCCGCCACGACATCCAGGACCCGATGGCCGCGCGGCTGGCCAAGCTGCTCTCGCGCGCCGAGGTCGCGGCGCGCGCGGCCGCTCCGTCGCAGTCGCCGCAGCGGCGGGCGATGGTGCTGGCCCGGTTCAAGCCGGTGTTCGGCACGCTGGGCGATTCCACCGAGTTCGTCTCCAGCCTGGCCACGCAGCTCGAAGCGCTGCGCGAGCTTGGCGTGATCCGCGCCGTGCAGGCGGCCACATAGGAAGCCAAATATGGACGGGAGCCGGGTCGATGCCGCCGGATGGGAGCGCTGGGCCGTCGATTGCCTGCTGGCCCAGGACTTCCCGGACGAAGACGCGCGCTGCCTGGCCGACAGCCTGGCCCAGACCAGCCTGTGGGGCATCGATTCGCATGGCATTGCGCGCCTGCCCCATTATCTGAACCGGGTCGCGCACGGCTCCATTCTTGCCCGGCCGCAAATCGGCATCACGCGCACCGGCCCGGGCACGGCCCAGGTGCATGGCGGGCAGGGGCAGGGCATCGTGGTGGCCCATCGGGCCAATGCGCTGGCGATCGAATTGGCCGGGGCCGCGGGCGTGGCGGCGGTGGGCGTCAGCGATTCCTCGCATTGCGGGGCCATCGGCCTGTATAGCCGGGCGGCGGCCCGGCAGGGTCATATCGGCATCGCGTTCACGCATTCGGATTCCATCGCCGCGCCCTTCGGCGGACGCGAGCCCTTCTTCGGCACGAACCCCATCTCGTTGGCGTTTCCGCGCGCGGACGGCGAGCCCCTCTGCCTGGACATGGCCACCACCGCCATTCCCTGGAACCGCGTCATGAACGCCCGTCGCGACGGCGTGGCGCTGCCTGCGGGCGTGGCGCTGGATGCGCGGGGCCGGGATTGCACGGACGCGCAGGCGGCGCGCGCCTTGCGACCGCTGGGCGGCGAGGAATACGGCTACAAGGGCTACGGCCTGGCGATGATGGTCGAGCTGCTTTGCGGGCCGTTGAACGGCAATCCGTTCGGTCCGCATATCTCGTCCATGTACGAAGCGCTGGAGCGTCCGCGCGAACTGGGCGCCTTCTTCATCGTCATCGATCCCGCTCGGTTCGTCGGCGGCGCGGCGCTGGCCGCGGTGGTGGCGGGAATGGCGCTGGAACTGTCGCAAGCCCCGGGTGCGCCGCGCATGCCGGGCGATCCCGAGGCCGCCGCGCAGGCCGAACGCCGGCAGCACGGACTGCCGGTGCCGCCGGCCTTGTGGGCCGAGATGCAGGATTGGAGCGGCCGGCTGGGCGTGGCGCTGCCGGCGCGCAAGGCCTGGCGGCGCCCGGCAGACGCCTAGACGCCCAGGTACTGCAGCAGCCGGGCCTCGTCCTGGATGAACGCCTGCGACGATCCCGTCCAGGCGACGCGGCCCTTTTCCACGATGGCATGCCGGTCGGCCGTGGCCAGGAGCGGCTCCAGGTTCTTGTCGATGCAAAGCACGGCCAGGCCCGTCTGCTTCAGCGATTGCAGCGCGGCCCAGATTTCCTCGCGCACCACGGGCGCCAGCCCTTCGGTGGCCTCGTCCAGGATCAGCAGGCGCGGATTGGTCAGCAGCGCGCGCCCGATCGCCAGCATCTGCTGTTCGCCGCCGGACAGGTGGCTGCCCAGGTGCCGGGCGCGTTCGGACAGGCGGGGGAACAGGCCATAGACGCGGTCCAGCGTCCAGGGGCGAGCCGCGCCCTGCCGGTTGTGCGCCGTGGCCACCAGGTTTTCACGCACGGACAGGTTGGGAAAGATGTGGCGCCCTTCGGGCACCAGCCCGATGCCGCGCTGGGCCACCTTGTAGGCGGGAAGCCTGCTGATGTCGGCGCCGTCGAACGAAATGGCGCCGCGGCTGGCGGGATTCAACCCCATCACTGCCTTCACGGTGGTGGATTTGCCCATGCCGTTGCGCCCCAGCAGGGTGACGAATTCGCCGGGTCCGATGTCCAGGTCGATGCCGAACAGGGCCTGGCTGGCGCCGTAATGCGCGGTGACGCCGCGCAGCGAGAGCAGGGCGGTCATGCGCGGACCTCCCGGGCGCGGCCGCGCTCGCTGCCCAGATAGCATTCGCGGACCTGGGGATCGTTGCGGATCTGGTCGGCGGTGCCGCAGGCCAGCGCGCGCCCGTACACCAGCACCGTGATGCGGTCGGACAGGGCGAAGACCGCCTGCATGTCGTGCTCCACCAGCAGGATCGTGTAGCGGCCGCGCAGTTGCAGCAGCAGGCGGGTCATGGCTTCGGACTCGTGCTGGCTCATGCCGGCCATGGGCTCGTCCAGCAGCAGCAGCGACGGCTGGCAGGCCAGCACCATGGCCAGTTCCAGTTGCCGCAGTTCGCCGTGGGCCAGCTCGCTTGCCGGCGTGTCCGCGCGGGCCGACAGGCCCGCCAGGGCCAGCGCGTCGCGGGCCGGCTCCGTCAATGCCGGCGTCGCCTTTACCGGCCGCCAGAACCGGAAACTGTGGCCGCGCCGCGCCTGCACCGCCATGGCGACGTTCTCCAGCGCGGTGAAGGGCTTGAAGACGGAGGTGATCTGATAAGAACGCGCGAGGCCGTGGCGCACCCGCTTTTCCACGGGCATGCGGGTGACGTCCTTGCCGTCGAGCAGCACGCGCCCGGCGTCGGGCCGCAGTTCGCCGCTCAACTGCCCGATCAGGGTTGTCTTGCCGGCGCCGTTGGGTCCGATGACGGCATGCAGCTCGCCGCTGGCCACGTCCAGCGACAGCTTGTCGGTGACCGTCAGTCCGCCATAGCGTTTTTCCAGGTTCTCGATGCGCAGCGCGCTCATTGGGGCTCTCCGGAAGGACGGTGCGCGGCGCGGCGGGCGATGCGCCAGGGCGCGGGCGACAGGCTGCCGTACACGCCGCGCCGCGAGGCCAGCACCACGCCGACGATCAGGAGCCCCATGATCAGCATCCAGTGCTCCGTCAGCAGTTTCAGCCCTTCTTCCAGCAGCAGGAACGCCAGCGCGCCCGCCACCGGTCCGAACAGCGTGCCGATGCCGCCCAGCGCCACCATCACGATCAGTTCGCCGGAGGTGGTCCAGGCGAGGTATGACGGGGAAACGTACATCGTCAGGTTGGCCAGCAGCACGCCGGCCACGCCGCAGATGACCGCCGAGATCACGTAGGCCGCAAGCCGGTAGCGCAGGGTGGGAAACCCCAGCGCCCGCATGCGCCGTTCGTTGGCCTGGCAGCCGCGCAACGCCATGCCGAAGGGCGCGTGGATCAGCCGGTGCATCAGCCCGAGCACCAGCAGCAGCACGCCGAACGCCGCGCAGTACAGCGCCAGCGGCGTGTCCAGCCGGAACAGGCCGAAATCGCTGCCAGCGAACAGCGACATGCCGTCGTCGCCGCCGAAGCCTTCCAGCCCGGTCGCCAGGAAGTAGAACATCTGTGCGAACGCCAGCGTGATCATGATGAAGGCGATGCCGTTCGTGCGCATGACCACGTAGCCGCTGACCAGGCCGACGACCGCGCAGGCGCCCGCCGCGGCCGCCAGGTGCAGCCAGCCGTTCTCGATGCCGTAGTGCGACAGCACACCTACCGCATAGGCGCCCAGGCCCAGGTACAGGGCGTGGCCGAAGCTCACCATGCCGCCGTAGCCGAGCAGCAGGTTGAGCGCCAGCGCGGCGATGCCATAGACCAGCACGCGCCCGAACAGCGCCAGCAGGAAGGGTTCGCCCTGCCATTGCGCATACACGGGCACCAGCGCAAGCAGCAGCAGCAGGGCGGTGGCGGCCAGCGTGCGTGGAGAGGGATTGATCATGTCGTCTCCGTCCTTATCCGTGCCTGACCGGAAACAGGCCCTGCGGCCGCATCGCCAGCACCAGGGCCATGACGATGTAGATCAGCATCGACGCGATCGCCGGCCCCGCGGCGTTGGCGGCGGCCGGCGGCAGGGCGGCGCGCAGCAGAGCGGGCAGCAGGGCGCGTCCCAGCGTATCGATCAGCCCCACCATCAGCGCGGCCAGGAACGCGCCGCGCACCGAGCCGATGCCGCCGATCACGATCACCACCAGCGTCAGGATCAGGATGGGCTCTCCCATGCCGGTCTGCGCCGACAGGATGGGCCCGGCCATCAGTCCCGCCAGGCCGGCCAGCACGGCGCCCAGCACGAACAGCAGCGTGTTCAGCCGGGCTATGTTCACGCCCAGCGCGCCGACCATCATGCGGTCGGTGGAGCCGGCGCGGATCAGCATGCCCAGCCGCGTGCGGTGGATCAGCACATAGCAGCCCGCCGCGACCAGCAGTCCCACCACGATGATGAGGAACCGGTACAGCGGATAGGTCACGCCCAGGATATCGATGGTGCCGGACAGCCAGGAGGGCAGCCCCATGCTGATCGGCGCCGGCCCCCAGATGATGCGGGTGAGTTCATTGAAGAACAGGATGAAGCCGAACGTGGCCAGCACCTGGTCCAGGTGTTCGCGCGGATACAGCCGCGCCAGCGCGATGCGGTCCAGCAGCAGCCCCAGGGCCGCCAAGCCGGCCACGACCGCCGCCGCGGCCAGCAGGAAGGAGCCGGTGTGCCGGAACACGGTGGCCGCGATGAAGGCGCCCATCATGTACAGCGATCCATGCGCCAGGTTGATGAAGTTCATGATGCCGAACACCAGCGTCAGGCCGGCGGCCAGCAGGAACAGGAGAATTCCGAGTTGCAGGCCGTTCAGGGCCTGCACCAGGAGCAGCGTCGTGGACATAAGGTTCAACCCTGGCCGGCGGCCCCGGGGGCCGCCCGCATCACTTCATGGCGCACTGGGCGGCGTACTGGTCGGAGACCTTGGCCAGGTCGGGGAAGATGGGGCCCTTGTTCACGAAGCCCACCTTGCCGTCGGCGCCGGCCGCGACGTCCGCGCGGAAGAATCCGGCGACCGGGAAGTGGTTGGGCTGATAGCGGAATTCACCGCGCACGGACTGGAAGTCGGCGGATTCCAGGGCCTTGCGCAGGGCTTCCTTGTCGTCGACCTTGCCGCCGGTTTTCTTGAGCGCGGACCCGATCAGCTGGGCCGCGTCCCAGGACTGCGCGGCGTAGCTGGACGGTTCGCGGCCGTACTTCTGGCGGAACGCCGCCGCGAAGGCCTTGTTGGCGGCGTTGTCCAGGTCCGGCGAGTACGGCACGTTGGTGACCGCGCCCAGCGCATCCTTTTGCAGCGCGGGCAGGGTGGCGCCGTCGATGGTGTCCACCGACAGCAGCGGGATCTTGCCGAAGAGGCCCGCCTGGCGGTACTGCTTGATGAAGTTCACGCCCATGCCGCCGGGAAAGAACACGTACGCCGCATCGGGCTTGGCGTCCGCCAGCGCCGCCAGTTCGACGGAGTAGTCGGGCTGGTTCACCTGGGTGAAAACTTCGTTCGTCACGTCGCCCTTGTAGAAGCGCTTGAAGCCGGCCATGGCGTCCTTGCCGGCCTGGTAATTGGGCGCCAGCAGGTAGACCTTCTTGAACCCCATCTGGTTGGCCATTTCGCCGCTGCCTTCGTGGCGCTGGGTGTTGTTCCAGGAGGTGGAAAAGAAGAAGGGCGAACAGTCCTTGCCGGCCAGGTTGGTCGGGCCGGCGTTGGAGCCCACCAGGAACACGCCGGCGCTGGTCACGGGGCGCACGACCGCCAGCATGACGTTGGAATACACGACGCCGGTGATGATGGGCACCTTGTCGCTCTGCACCAGCTTGCGCGCGGCCTGCACGCCGACTTCGGGCTTGAACTGGTCGTCTTCCTTGATGACCTGGACGGGTACGCCGCCCAGCTTGCCGCCGCCTTGCTCGACGGCCAGCATGAAGCCGTCGAGCTGGTCCTGGCCCAGCACTGAGCCGGGGCCGGTCAGCGTGGTCAGCAGGCCGATCTTGACGTCGGCGTGCGCGGCCGCGCCCATCGAGAGCCCCAGGGCCGCCGCGGCGGCCAGCGTGTGGATGCGTTTCATGGTGATTCCCCTTGCTATGCCGTGTGTCACGGTCGTGGATGTGATGGGGCGCTATTGCGCCTGCAAGCCAAAGAACGTCATCGTGTTGCGGAACAGGATCTTCTGCTGCACGCCGGGCAGCAGGTCGGCGTGCGCGACAAGCTTGCCGACTTCCTGCTCGCCCAGCGGATACGGATAGTCCGACCCGAGCAGCACGCGGTCTTCGCCCATCACGTCGATCAGCAGGCGTAGCGAGCGCGGGTCGAACACCGCGCTGTCGGTGTAGAAGCGGTCGGTGTAGGAAGAGGGCAGTTGCGGGCAGTCTTCGCGCACGATGTCGCGATGGCGCCAGGCGTTGTCGACGCGGCCCAGCAGGTAGGCGAAGCTGCCGCCGCCGTGGGCGAAGCACAGCTTGAGGCTGCGCGGGATGCGCTCGAAGGCGCCGGACAGGATCAGGGACAGGATTCCGAGCTGGGTTTCGGCGGGCATGGCGACCAGCCAGGGCAGCATCCACTTCTTCATGCGGCCGTCGGTCATCATGTCCCATGGATGCACCAGCACGGGAATGCCGTCGTTGGCGCAATGGACCAGGAATTGCACGAGGGTGTCGTCGTCCAGGTCGCGCGGGCCGACGTGGTTGCCGATCTGCACGCCGAGGTGGCCGGCGGCGCGGGACCGCGAGGCCTCGCGGCACGCCAGGTCCAGGTCCTGCAGCGGCACCTGCGCCAGCGCCTTCAGGCGGGACGGCGCATGAGCGCAGTGTTCGAGCGCCAGGTCGTTCATGCGCGCGGCCCAGTCCGCCGCGGCGCGCGCGGGATAGGTGTAGCCGAACATGATCGGGGTGGCGCAGAGGATCTGCACGTCGACGCCGTGGCGGTCCATCTGCCGCACGCGCAGCGCGGGATCCCACAGGGTGGCGTCGACGGGGCGGAAGGGCCTGTCGCCGGCCATGATCTGCCCGGTGGTGCCATCGGCGTCGGGCCGCAGCCAGGGGGCGTTGACGGGATCGAGCGCGGCCGCTTCCTGCCGGGTGATCGGCGGGAAGAAGTGCGCGTGCATGTCGATTTTTTGGATCATGTCTGGATGAGGACTAGGCGGGGGTGGGCTGCGCGGAAGGTGCGTGGCCCTTGCCGGGATGGATTTCGCCGCAGCCGGGGCAGGTGCGCTTTTCGGGGCTGGCGTAGAAGGATTGGAAGAGCGGCGGCAGGTCGGTGACGATGCTCTTGAGCTGGACTTCGACGCGATGCACCAGGTGGCCGCAATGCGGGCAATACCATTCAAAGCCGTCCACCAGGCCCGCGGGGCGCTGGCGTTCGATGACCAGACAGGCGCTGTCGGCTTCGGGGCGCTGCGGGGAATGGCGCACGTGGGGCGGCAGCAGGAAGATGTCGCCTTCCTTGAGGTCGACGCGCTCGGGTTTGCCGTCGATCCACAGCGACAGCCAGGCGTTGCCGCGGACCTGGTAGAAGAATTCCTCGAGCGGGTCGTCGTGGTAGTCGGTGCGGTGGTTGGGGCCGCCGACGACGGTGACGATGAAGTCGCTGTCCTGCCAGATCTGCTGGTTGCCGACGGGAGGCTTGAGCAGGTGCGCGTGGTCCTGGATCCAGCGCTGGAAATTCAACGGCGGGCCGTAGGCGGGCATGAGGGTCTCCGTGGGGCGCTTGACTAGCGGGTGATGGTGAAGTCTAGGCGGGGGGATGGTGGGCTGCACAATAGAAATTGTGCGGTTGGATATGCGGGTTATCTATCGCGGGGTTTCCCTGGGAGCTTGTTGGTTCTTAAGACGCCCGGTGTGGCGGCGGCCTGGGGCGCGCGGGGCTACGATTGCGGTCCGGAGCCTTCGCTCCGGACTGCCCCTGCGTCAACCTCGTCCGCCTTCGGCTCCCTACGGTTTCCCTCGGGCGCATCTACACGCCCCGCGCGCCCCAGGCCGCCGCCACACCGGGCTCTCGCGGTTCGTGCTTGCAGGTCGCGCGGGCGATTGGAGTCCTTTAGGTTCTTGTCTCTGACGGGTTGGGTTTGGAGCCTCTTGCAGGGCCCGCCCCAGGTCGGCCGCGCGGGCGGCCTTGTGGGGCTTACTTGGTGTCTTGCGTCGGGATGGTGACGCTACGCGCGTGAGGCGGGCGTCGTGGCGTTACCTTGCGGCGAATCGCTATAGGTCAGCAGTTGCCTGCCGTTGCGCTGTGATCAGTTTCAGATAGTCCACCAGCCGCTGGCACGCTGGCGTCAGCGGGCGGTCGGCGCGGATGGAGTAGCCGACGTCGCCGAAGGCGCCGAAGACGTTGGTGGGCAGGCGGGCCAGGAGGCCCATGGACAGGAATTGCGCGGCGGCGTCGTAGGGGATGAGGGCGAGCGCGTCGCTGTGCATGAGCACGCCGATGTTGGTCAGCAGGGATAGCGATTCGACGTGGCGGGTCGGCAGGCGCAGGCCGGCGTCGAAGAAGGTGCGTTCGATCGAGGCGCGCAGGGGCGAGGTGGGCGCGGGCAGGATCCAGATGTGGTCCATCAGGTCTGCAAGGGAAATGTGGTCGGCGCCGGCCATCGGGTGCTGCGCGCCGACGACCAGGCACAGGGCTTCGTGATAGAGCTTGTGATGGTCGACGGCGACGCCGGAGATGGAGGCCATGTCGGCGCCGGGCAGGCGGCCGACGACGATGTCGACGTCGCCGGTGGCGAGCGCGGGCAGCAGTTGGGCGGAGGGGCCTTCGCGCACCGTGACCTGGATGCCGGGATGCTCCGTCATGAGGCGGGCGATGGCTTCGGGCAGGAGCTTGGCGGACGCCGCGATGAGGGTGCCCACGACTACGTGGCCGCTTGCGCCGCCCAGCACGGCGTCGATGTCGTCGGCCATGTAGCGGACCTCGGCCATCATGGCATGGACGCGCCGGCCCAGCACCAGGGCCAGTTCGGTGGGCGTGACGCCGCGGTTGGAGCGTTCGAAGAGCGTGGCGCCGAAGAAGGCTTCCAGGTCGTGGATCGCCTTGGTGACGGTGGGCTGGGTCAGGTGCAGTTCACTGGCGGCGCGCGACAGCGACCGGCGGGCCAGCACGCGCTCGAAGATTTGAAGCTGGTGCAGCTTGAGCTTGTGGCTGAGCGCGTTGGGCGTGATGCGGAAGTTCGACATCCGTGCGGCCGCCCCGGCGGCTGGTCGGGGGCGTGCGTCCTTTTCCTTGGGTGAACCCGAAATGCCGCCGCCCATCTTGCGCCGCCCGCGATGCCGTCAGGCCTGGCGGACGGGCTTGTAGGCGACCGCCTTGATCTCGATCAGCAGCTGGGGGTGCGGCAACTGGTGCACTGCAACCGTGGTGCGCGCCGGACCGTCGGCGTCGAAGTACTCGCCGTAGACCTGATTGTATCCACCGAAGTCATTCATGTTGACCAGGAAAGTACTGATCTCGACCACGTCGCCAAGCGTGGCGCCGGCGGTTGCCAGGATGTCGCGGATGTTCTCGATGACGGCGCGCGTCTGGACGCGGATGTCGAGCGTTGCGGTGCCCATGGCGTCGACGTCGGCGCCGGCGATGCGGTTGTCGGGCAGGCGCGAGCTGGTGCCGGAGACGAACAGGAAGTCGCCTGCGCGCTTGATGTGGGGGTACTTGCCGCGGGGCGTGGCCTTGCCGGCGACGGTGGTGGCGCTGACGGTGGGCTGGTTCATCGTGCGTTCCTTTGCGTGGTGGTCAGAGCTTGATGCAGACGTTGGTGGGCTCGGTGTAGAAATGCAGGGAATGGCGGCCGCCTTCGCGGCCGATGCCGGACAGGCCGCTGCCGCCGAAGGGCGTGCGCAGGTCGCGCAGGAACCAGCAGTTCACCCACGCCAGCCCGACCTGCATGGCTTGCGCCACGCGGTGTCCGCGGGTCAGGTTCTGCGTCCAGACGGCGGCCGCCAGGCCATAGCGGGTGTCGTTGGCGAGGCGGATGGCTTCTTCCTCGGTGTCGAACGGCGCTACGTGGCAGACGGGGCCGAAGACCTCTTCCTTGATGCAGCGGGCATCCTCGGACAGGCCGGTCCAGATCGTGGGCTGCACGTAGGCGCCATCGTCGCGGGCGTCGCCGAAGACGGGCACGCCGCCGCCGGCCACGACCGTGGCGCCTTCCTGGCGGGCCAGCGCAAAGTAGGACAGGACTTTTTCCCGGTGTTCGCGCGACACCAGCGGGCCCATCTCGGTTTCGGGATCCATCGGCCAGCCGATGCGCATGTCGCGGGCGCGCGCCGCCAGGGCGTCGACGAAGCGCTGGTAGATGGGGCGCTCGACGTAGACGCGTTCGGTGCACAGGCAGACCTGGCCGCAATTGGCGAACACGGAGCGGGTCACGCCGTCGACGGCCGCGTCGAAGTCGGCATCGGCGAACACCAGTGCGGCGTTCTTGCCCCCCAGCTCGAATGACACCGGCTTCACGCCGGGCGCCACCGCGCGCATGATGGCGGCGCCCGTGGCGGATTCGCCGGTAAAGGTGATGCCGTCGATGTCGGGATGGGTGGTCATGAATTCACCGGCCGAATCCGGGCCAAAGCCGTGCGTCAGGTTCAGCACGCCCGGCGGCAGCCCGGTTTCGTGGGCGACCTCGGCCAGCAGCGTGGCGGTGGACGGGGTGACTTCGGACGGTTTCATGATCACCGTGTTGCCGAAGGCGAGGGCCGGCGCCACTTTCCAGGTCAGCAGCAGCAGCGGCAGGTTCCACGGGGAAATGACTCCCACCACGCCCAGCGGCTTGCGGTAGGCGTAGTTCAACGCCTGGCGGCCGTCCGGCGTGTCGGTCATGTAGCTTTCCATGTCCAGCGTGCGCGCCAGTTCCGCAAAGGTCCGGAAGTTGGCCGCGCCGCGCGGGATGTCGATCCTGCCGGCCCAGCCCACGGGCTTGCCCGTGTCGCCGATCTCGGCCTGCAGAAAGTCGTCGAAGCGCCGGTCGATGCCGTCCGCCAGGGCCAGCAGATGGTCCGTCCGCGCGGCCACGGACAGGCCCGCCCATGCCGGCAGCGCCCTGCGGGCCGCGGCGACCGCGCGGTCGACCTGGCCGCGGCCGGCCTCGTGGACTTGCGCGATCAGTTGCCCGTCCACCGGGCTGTGCTTGTCGAAGGTGGAAATGCCGTCTTCGAAACGGCCGTCCAGGTAATTGCGCAGTTGGCGGATCGTCATGGTCGGGGTCCGTGTGGGCTGTAAATAAATACGTATACGTACTATATTGGCGGATCATAGGCACCGGACGACCCCAAGTCAATGCGCATTTTCGAGAACGCCCCGGCCTACAATCGCCGTGCCTATACCCTGGACGCCCGATGACCGCTCCTTCCCGATCCGCCCGCCCGGCCGCTGCCCGGGCCCTGCAGGAATTCGATCTGACGCAGGTGGCGTCCCACCTGCTGCGCCGCGCCCACTTCCGCGCCGAAGCCCTGTTCGCGCAGGCGTTTCCGGACGAGGACCTGACGCCGCGCCAGAAGGCCTTGCTGGTCACCGTCTATCAGAACCCGGGCGCCACGCAGAACCGCATCGCCGAGTTGATCGCGCTGGACCGCAATTCATTCGCCGAAATGATCGCGCGCATGTCGAAGAAGGGATACGTGCGCCGCACGCGGTCGGCGGAGGACGCGCGCGCCTATGCGCTGGAGATCACAGAGGAGGGCCTGGCGTTGCTGGCCCGCGTCCTGCTGCGCGACGCCGAGGTGGAAGCGCGGGTGCTGGAGCCCATCCCGGCCGAACTGCGGCCGCTATTCCTGCAGTGCCTTCGGCTGATGGCGGGCCTGGAGACGCCGCAGGACTAGGGGGGCTGTTCCGTAGATCCGATTCGTGTCGGCGTATCGATGGACGGCGCAGCAGGCCGGAGCCGCCAGCGCGTCAGGCGTCGGAACCGGGCGCCGGATTCGCGGGGGCGGGGGCCTGCGGCTCGGCCACGCGCGGCCTTTCCGCCTTGCCGAAGCGTAGCGCGAACTGCCGCGTGAACACCGCCCCGAAGAAGAAGATCTGCGCGGAGTAGTAAATCCACAGCAGGAGCGCGATCAGCGACCCGGCCGCGCCGTACGCCGATACGGCCGCGCCCCGGCTCAGGTACACGCCGATGCCCCATTTGCCCAGCAGGAACAGCGCCGCGGTCACGATGGCGCCAGGGATGACGTCCGGCCAGGAGATCCTCGCGCTGGGCAGCAGCTTGTAGATCACGGCGAACAGGGCGGCCACGATCGAAAAGGAAAACAGGTTGGAGATCCACTCGGCCACCAGCGCGAATGTCGAGCTGGTCCATAGATCGCCATAGATGCCGCGCGCGGCGGCGAGCCCCGCGTTCACGGTCAGTGAAATCAGCAGGAACAGCGCCAGCACCAGCACCAGCCCGAAAGACAGCATGCGGCTGTGCACCATGCCATGCAGGCCGCTCTTCTGCTTGGCGGACACCTCCCAGAGATCGTCAAGGCTGGCCTTCAGCTCCGCGAAGGCGGTGGTGGCGCTGAAGATCAGCACGAAAATGGAGATCAGCGCGGCGATCCAGCCGCCGCCCGATTCGTGGGCGCTGGCCAGCACGGTCTGGATAACTTCCGCGCCGCGCTCGCCGATCAGGTCGCGCAGCTGAGAGACCAATTCCGAGCGCACCGCGTCTTCGCCAAAGAACGCGCCGGCCACGGCGATCACCAGCAGCAGCATCGGCGCCAGCGAAAACACCATGTAAAGCGCCAGCGCGGCTCCCTTGCTGGAGGCGCGATGGCTGGACCACTGTCTGGCGGAGTCCATCAGCAACCCGCCGATCTCGGAAGGTCGCAGCATACGCAGCAAGGTCTTGGGCAATCGCATGGGGCTGGGCTCCGTCTGGGGAGCCTTCATTGTAGGGACGCATGCCGGCGGGAGAAACCGCAGATTGTTGGCAAACGTGTGCTTGCCCGGGGAATGGCGCGCGCCTGAAACAACAGGCAAAGAAAAACCCCCGGGGCGAAGGACCGGGGGTTTTTCGGATACTGCGTTCCCCGGCCGGAGCCGGGGAGGCCTTGCAAGGAAAGCGGGACTTAGAAGTCCATGCCGCCCATGCCGCCCATGCCGCCGGGCATTGCCGGAGCAGCGGGCTTGTCTTCGGCCAGTTCCACAACGGCGGCTTCAGCCGTCAGCAGCAGGCTGGCGACGGAGGCAGCGTTCTGCAGGGCAGTGCGGGTCACCTTGGTGGGATCCAGCACGCCTTGCTCGACCAGGTCGGTGTACTCGCCGGTCGCGGCGTTGTAGCCGTAGTTGCCCTTGCCGCCCAGCACGTTGCTGACCACGACGCTGGCTTCTTCGCCGGCGTTCGTGACGATGGTGCGCAGGGGCTCTTCCACAGCGCGCAGGATCAGCTTGATGCCGGCGTTCTGGTCAGGCGTGTCGCCCTTCAGGTCAGCGATGGCTTGCTTGGCGCGCAGCAGTGCAACGCCGCCGCCAGCCACAACGCCTTCTTCCACTGCGGCGCGGGTAGCGTGCAGGGCGTCTTCGACGCGAGCCTTCTTTTCCTTCATTTCGACTTCGGTGGCAGCGCCAACGCGAATCACGGCAACGCCGCCGGCCAGCTTGGCCACGCGTTCTTGCAGCTTTTCACGGTCGTAGTCGGACGTGGCTTCTTCGATCTGGATGCGAACTTGCTTGACGCGAGCTTCGATCGACTTGCTGTCGCCAGCGCCGTCGATGATCGTGGTGTTTTCCTTGCCCACTTCGATGCGCTTGGCTTGGCCCAGTTCAGCCAGGCCGGCCTTTTCCAGCGACATGCCGGTTTCTTCGGAGATCACCGTGCCGCCCGTCAGGATGGCGATGTCTTCCAGCATGGCCTTGCGGCGGTCGCCGAAGCCAGGAGCCTTGACGGCGGTGGTCTTCAGGATGCCACGGATGTTGTTCACAACCAGGGTGGCCAGCGCTTCGCCTTCGACGTCTTCCGCGATGATCAGCAGGGGACGGCTCGACTTGGCGACTTGTTCCAGCACGGGCAGCAGGTCACGGATGTTGCTGATCTTCTTGTCGAAAATCAGGACAAACGGATCTTCCAGCACGGCAACTTGCTTTTCCGGGCTGTTGATGAAGTAGGGCGACAGGTAGCCGCGGTCGAATTGCATGCCTTCGACGACGTCCAGCTCGTTTTCCAGCGACTTGCCGTCTTCGACGGTGATGACGCCTTCCTTGCCGACCTTGTCCATCGCGTCAGCGATGATCTGGCCGATGGAGGAATCGCTGTTGGCCGAGATCGAACCGACTTGGGCGATTTCCTTGCTGGTCGTGACCGGCTTGGATTGCTTCTTCAGTTCAGCCACGGCGGCGGCGACAGCCTTGTCGATGCCGCGCTTCAGGTCGATCGGGTTGAAACCGGCGGCAACGTACTTCAGGCCTTCCTGAACGATGGCCTGGGCCAGCACGGTGGCGGTCGTGGTGCCGTCGCCGGCGTTGTCGGAGGTCTTGGACGCGACGTCCTTGACGAGTTGGGCGCCGATGTTTTCGAACTTGTCCTTCAGTTCGATTTCCTTGGCGACGGACACGCCGTCCTTGGTCACCGTCGGGGCGCCGAACGAGCGCTCCAGCACGACGTTGCGACCCTTGGGGCCCAGGGTGGTCTTGACAGCGTTGGCGAGGACATTCACGCCACGGACGATGCGCACGCGGGCGTCATCACCGAACAATACTTGCTTGGCAGCCATTTCTTAGCTTCCTTCGAAAATTCGTTTGAGGCGGGGTTTACTGGACCACGGCGAGGATTTCGTCCTCGCGGATGACGAGCAGCTCTTCGCCATCAACCTTCACGGACTGGCCGGCGTACTTGCCGAACAGAACCTTGTCGCCAGCCTTCAGGTCGACCGGCAGGATCTTGCCGTCTTCGGTCTTCTTGCCGGGGCCGACGGCCACGACTTCACCCTGGTCGGGCTTTTCAGCGGCGCTGTCGGGGATGACGATGCCCGAGGCAGTCTTGCGCTCGTTTTCGAGGCGTTTGACGATCACGCGATCGCCCAGGGGACGCAAGGCCATGAGGAACTCCTGTTAACTAAAAGAAAGTGAATGGTCGGTTAGCCACGGGAGGGCTGTTAGCACTCACCGGTGTCGAGTGCTAATTATAGGGATGATGTTCCGGGGTTCAAGGGGGGGGGAGGGTGCTGTTACATATTTGGGCGACTGCTCTACTGTTGTCGAATTTCATTGAGTCTGAAATTTGTGTCACCCAGTTTGGAACTTTCGGCACCGCCTCGGATGAGCGCAAACCACAGTAGGAGAACCGTTGATGTTTATGTCCCCAAATAAAAACCTGTATTAACTAACTCAAAATGTTGATAAATAAGTACTTATTTGGGAAATTGGCCTGCTGGGGATAGAGTTCAAACTCCCAAACCTGCACTTTACGCGCCCTGCTCTATGAGACCTTTGGATCGAAGCTTCGTCGGATGCGAGTTGCGCGAGGCCTGACCACAAAGCGGCTAGCCGATCGATGAGTGCAGGCGTTTATGGTTGAACCAGGCGACCCACTCCAGGATGGCCAGCTCGACGGATTCCCGGCCTTTCAGGGCGCGCGACGGTGGATCAGTTCGGCTTTGTACAGACCGTTGATCGTCTCGTCCAAGGCGTTGTCGTAGCTGTCCACGGCTGCCGACCGAGGGTTCGATGCCGGCCTCGGCCAGCCGTTCGCTATAGCGGATGCTCACGTATTGCGATCCCCTATCGGAGTGGTGGGTCAGAGAACCTTCATTGCCGGGCTGGCGGGCGTATAGCGCCTGCTCCAACGCATCGAGCACGAAGTCTGTCGTCATGGACTTGCTCATGCGCCAGCCGACGATGCGCCGGGCGTAGACATCGATGACGAAGGCCACGTACAGCCAGGCCCGCCAGGTCGAGACGTAGGTGAAGTCCGAGACCCAAAGCTGGTTTGGCCGATCCGCCCGGAACTGCCGGTTGACGCGATCCAGCGGCCGCACGGCCGCATCGTCGGGGAAGGTAGTGCGCAGCCGCGCGGCGTGGCGCCGATAGGCTGACGAGGCAACCTGCAACACCTTGCAGATCGGCTCGACTCCGTAGACCTCCGGCAATCGCTTTGCCCTCCCTTCGCATCGAGCGCCGTTACACTGCAGTTGCCTGCTGCACATCACATTCGTCAAACAGCGGATCATGGAGGTGCGCTCGCATACTTGGCGTCTTTAAAGCCAGAGGCAAGGATTGGCAGAGCAGTTCGTCAGCGAGGATGTATCCGATAGCTTTCTTCGATGCGTCAGAAGTTGAGTCCGTGGGGGCTGTGAGGTGAGCAACAAGGCCGTTAGGCTGGCCTGGCAATCAAGATGCATGGGAAGTGCCGATGCGGCTTTGCACAGCCGCGAAGCGTTATTTCTCCTGCCTGCGCGGATAGGATCCGAGCACGCGGTAGTCGGGATGATCTTTCAGAAGCGAAGCCAAAGGCTCTTGCCTGGCGTGACCGGCCACTTCGACGATATACCGGTGCGTATCCAGGGTTTTCTTGCTTGGGCGTTCGTAGACAGTAAGAACCTGCACATCAGCCAGAACGAGACTGCGCAGCGAATCATTCAGGTTTTCGTCTGAGGTAGTTAGGACCAATGAGGTCTTGTCATGGCCACTTGGCGCGGGCATGTTCCGGCCCAGCACCCACCAGCGCGTCACGTTGTGCGGTCCCTCTTCAATCCCGTCAACCAGCGACTCCAATGAATACACGGAGGCGCCAACTCTGGGGCCGAAAGATGCCTTGTCGAAGGTGGTGCTTTCAGAAACCGTCTTTGCAGCGGCCCCGCCGCTTGAGGACTCGATGCGTCGAACATTCGGCATTTCACGGTCAAGCCAGGGTTTGACCTCCTCGAACGCAACAGGATGGGCAAGCACCTCTTGAACGTCGTTCAGCTTTGTGCCGGGACGCGCCAACAAGCTGTAACCCAACATCTTCGGATACTCAGAGACAACAACAGCATTCGGCAAATCAAGGACGGCATCTATGTACGGAGTGACGCCCACGACCGAAGTGGTCACGGGAACGCAGGCCTGGTCCAACTTGCCCGATGCGTAGCTCGCAAACAGTTCGTCTCGTGATAATGCGACAAGATCCTCAGGCCCAAAAAGGTCCAGGCATGCTTGATGAGTCCACGATCCAGCAGGCCCGAGGTATCCAATGGAACCAGCAACACTTGGGGTCATTGTCATTGTCATCATGGTCAGCAAGCCGGCTGCCGCCGACTGAAGTGTCATTTTCATGGTGTCGCCATCAAATTTTGTCAGCGAGCGCTGTCGCCCAACTTCGCGGAGTCGCACAGGCTGTATAAGAATACGAGCAAGTCTATGTGCATATAACGATTGAATCGGGCCAGACGTACCAGAGTCGCTGGCTGAAATCATGGTGTCGGCAGTTCAGCCTGCAAAAGACTCCCCGTGGATGATTCGGTCATCACGACGGAATGGCCGCCAGGTGTAACGGCGATGTTTGTGACCGTCTGGCCGCCAGGACTGCGCAGGAAGTGGGTGACGTTGCCGCGGGCGTCCAGCAGGAAGGCGCCGCCCAGGCTTGCGTGCGCGACCAGCAGGCCGCCTTGTGGCGTCAGCGCCAGTCCGTCCGGGCCGCTGCTGCCGAAGAAAGTCTGGAACGCACCCATCTTGCTGACGGATCCGTCATGCAGTAGCGGTGCGCGCCAAACCTGGTTCGCGCGCGTCACCGCTACATAGAGAATGCCGGCCTGGTCATCAATGGCGATGCCATTGGGGCTGGGCACGTTGCCAAGCAACAGATCGAGCCGGCCGCTGGCGCAATCGTAGCGGTAGACCCGGCCGCTGGGGTCGTGCAGGCCCGTCTGCCCCTGGTCGGTGAAGTACAGGCGGCCCGCGCCGTCGAACACCAGGTCGTTGACGCCTTTGAACGACTCGCTGTTGCGATGGTCCAGCACGGACTCGACCCGGCCGCTCTCGGGCTCGCAGCGCAGGATGCCGTGGCGATAGTCGGCGATCCAGAGACTGCCGTCGGAGTGCCGCGCCAGGCCATTTGGCCAGCCCCCCGTTTGTGCGATGACATGCCAATCGCCGCTGCCATCCAGGCACAGGATGCGGCCGTGCGGGATGTCGGTCACATAGAGCCAGCCCCGTGCGTCGAACACCGGGCCTTCCAAAAAACTGTCGATGACATGTCCTGGCTTGTTGGCCTTGGCCCAGGCGCTGGCGCGCGGCAGGCGCAGCGCTTCCGGCAAGCACGACAGCACGCGGGCCTCGATAACGGCTGGGGGCGTGAAGCTCATGTTCCACATGGCATCACTCGGGCTTTATGTCGACGCGCTTGCCGACGTCGGCCCAGAGCGTGACTTGTTGGTTGACATACTCGCCGAACTGCGCAGCCGACATGTCGCGATGCCGCGCGCCCTGCGCGATCATCTGTTTGCGCATGGCGGGGGCGTTCATGACCTGGCCGACCAGCCGGTTCATTTCCTGCACAATGGCATCAGGCGTGCCTTTGGGCGCCGCCAGCCCGAACCAGTTCAGCACCTGATAAGAGGGCAGGCCGGCCTGCGCGAAGGTGGGTACATGCGGCAAGGCTTCCAGGCGATCTGCTCCGCTGACGGCAAGCGCGTGTACGCGGCCTCCCAGTACTGGCGGAATGGCAGTTGGCGCTGCCGTTATCAGCACATCGATCTGCCCGGCCATGACGTCGGCCAATGCGGCGCCTGCGCCCCGATAGGGGATGTGGGTGAGTGTGACCTTCGCTTCGTTCTTGAACACCTCAGCGGCCAGGTGCGTGGAACTGGCCTGGCCGCCGGATCCGAAATTGAGCTTGCCTGGATGCGCCTTCGCGTAACGGATGAGGTCATCCAAGGTCTTGAACGGTGACGTCTCGGGCACGATGAGCACCAACGGCGTTTCGATGATCTCGACAACGTGTACAAGGTCCTTCCGGTGATCCCAGGGGAGTTTCGCGAACAGCAAGGGAAGCATGGTGTAGGTGGTGTCGGTCACCAGGAATGTGCTGCCGTCGGCGGGCGAGCGCACTACGTCCTGGGTGCCGATCGTGCCCGATGCGCCCGTCTTGTTATCGACAATGAATGTCTTTCCGGTCAGTTCAGACAGTCGTTGCGCCACCTGGCGCCCCGCGTAGTCGGTAGTTCCGCCGGGTGAATAGGGCACCACCAGCCTGACCGGCTTCGTCGGCCAGTCGGCCGCCGTGGCGCATACGGGCGCCACGGTGCTGGCCGCCAGGGCCAGGTGGGCGAGCAGTTGGAGGGCGCGGCCGCCGCGCCGGGTCTGCATTGCGTGCATGAATAGGTCTCCGTCGTCGTTGTCGTTGTTCTGGCAGCGGCTCAGGTGGCCGTCTGGATGCCGGCCTCGCGTATCAGGCGCGCCCATTTCTGTTGTTCCTCCTGGATATAGCGCACCGCTGCATCGGGCGCGCCGCCCAGGGTCGTGCTGCCTTCGGCCGTGAACATCGAGACGGTGGCCGGGTCCGCCAGCACTTTGACCATCGCCGCGTTGATGCTTTCAATGACGGCGGGGGGCGTGCCCGCCGGCGCGACAACCGCCTTCCAGTCCACCGCGGCAAAGCCGTCATAGCCGGACTCAGCCACCGTCGGCACATCGGGCAGGATCGGCAGGCGTGCCGGCGCGGTGACGGCCAGCGGCCGCAGCAGTTTCCCCTTGAGCATTTCCTGGGCGGCCTGAGGCGTGGCGAACATGTAGTCGGTGTTGCCGCCGAGCAGATCGTTCAGGGCGGGCGCGGCACCGCGATACGGCACATTGAGAACCTTGAAACCGGCCTGGTAGGCAAGCAGCTCGCCCGCCAGATGGCCCACGGTGCCCGAGCCGGCCAGCGCCTGTTTGAGATCGCCGGGCGCCGCCTTGGCGTCGTGTACCAGGTCGGCCAGCGTCTTCCATCGCGCATCTGCCTTGACGACCAGCATGACCGGCAGCGAGGCCACCAGGACCACGGGTGCGAAATCCTTGGCGGGGTCGAAGGGCACGTTCGGCATCAGCGCGGGGTTGATGGCCAGGTTGGCGGTCTGTCCGAGAGCGAGCGTCAGGCCGTCCGGCTTGGACTTGGCGACCAGATCCAGGCCGATATTGCCGCTGGCGCCGGGGCGGTTCTCGACCACGACCGACCAGCCGGCCACCGAGGTGGTCTTGGCGGCGATGGCGCGCGCCACCGTGTCGGTGCCGCCGCCGGGGGTATAGGGAACGATCAGTCGAACCGGGCGGCCATGGGGGTAGGCGTTGGCGGCGCGCAGGGGCAGGGCGGCCGCGCACAGCGCGGCCCCGACGAAAGCGCGGCGGGTGAGGGTGAACATGGGTCAGTCTCCTTGGGCTATGTGTTGGGCCTTCAGGGCCTCTATCTCTTGTTCGCTGTAGCCGACGCCCCGCAGGAGCGCGTCGGTGTGTTGGCCGGCAGCGGGAGGCTGCAGCCGGATGCCGGGTTGTTCGCCATCGAGCGTGAAGGGCGCCAGCGGCACCTTGGAGGTGCGCCCGTCGCCCAGCGCGATCGGCGCCAGGCCGCCGGTGCAGGCCAGATGGGGATCGTCGAACAGTTCCTCCGGCTTCGTGATCGGGGCATAGGGCAGGCCCTCGCGTTCGAACACCTCCGCCAGCGCGGCAGCGCTGTATTCGGCCATGCGGCTGCGCAGGATCGGCATGAGCCAGTCGCGCGCCTGCACGCGGTCATTGTTCGATTGCAGGCGGGGGTCGCCGTGCAGGTCCGCCAGGCCGAGCGCGTCGCAATAGATCGTCCATTGCTTGTCGCTCACGACGGCCAGGAAGATCTGCTCCCCGTTCTGTACCGTGAAGACGTCGTACACCGCCCAGGCGGAAATGCGGCTGGGCATGGGGGCCGGCGGGCGGCCCGTCATCGCGTACTGCATCATGTGCTGGCCGACCAGGAAGACGTTGTTCTCGAAGAGCGATGCCTGCACCTCGCCGCCTGCGCCCGTGCTTTCGCGCCGGGCCAGCGCGGCCATCGCGCCGATGGCGCCGAACATGCCGCCCATGATGTCGTTGACGCTGGAGCCGGCGCGCAGGGGATCGCCAACGCGCCCCGTCATGTATGCGAGGCCGCCCATCATCTGCACCACTTCGTCCAGGGCGGTGCGCTGTTCGTAGGGGCCGGGCAGGAAGCCCTTGTGGCTGACATAGATGAGGCGGGGATGGTCCTGCCGCAGCGCGGCGTAGTCCAGGCCCAGCTTGGCCATGACGCCGGGCTTGAAGTTTTCGCTGACGACGTCCGCCGAGGCCACCAGGCGCCGGGCCGCTTCGCGGCCCTCGGCGCGCTTGAGGTCAAGGACAATGCTCTTTTTGTTGCGATTGAACATGGGGAAGAAGCCTGCGCCGGAGCCCAGCAGCCGTCGCGTGCTATCGCCGCCGGGGGGTTCCACCTTGATGACTTCGGCACCCAGGTCGCCCAAGATCATGCCGCAGGTCGGACCCATCACCATGTGGGTGAATTCGATGACGCGCACGCCCTCATAGGGCAGGCGAGTCGGAGTTTTGCTGTTCATGGTTGTCCTGTTTCAGTCCGCCGCCCCGAAACCCTTGGGCAGACCGGCGTCCGGCGTCATGCCGTAGAGCGGTTCGCCGGGCAGGCCAGCCGCCAGCGGCGCACGCGCGGCAAACAGGGCGGCCAGGTCGATACCTGTGTCGATGTCCATGGCCTCGAACATGAAAACGAGATCCTCGGTGACCACGTTGCCCGAAGCGCCGGGTGCATAGGGGCACCCGCCAAGCCCGCCCAGCGAACTGTCGAAGGTGCGCACGCCTTCGTCATAAGCCGCCAGGCAATTGGCCAATCCCAGTCCGCGCGTGTTGTGCAGATGGGCCGCGCCGGCGTGTCCGCCCAATTCCTGGCGCAGGCGGCGAAATCGCCGGCGCACCTGGGCTGGATTGGCAAAACCCACGGTATCGGACAGGCCGGATTCATCGGCGCCCGCCGCGATGCACTGGACCGCCAGGCGGATCACGTCGTCCTCGGAAACCGCTCCCTGGAGCGTGCAGCCGAAGGCAGTGGAAATGCCGGCCTCGAGCTTCACGTTTGGCGCGATCTCGTCGCGTAGCCGCGCGATGGCGCGGACTTCCTCGACCATCTCTTCAGGAGCCTTGCGCACGTTCGCCAGCGAATGGGCGCGGCTGGCGGACACGGGCATAGTCAGCTTGTGCACGCCCGCGTTCAATGCCGCCTGCGCGCCCCGCAGGTTGGGCACCAGGGCTATGACAGTCAGGCCGGGATGCGTGAGGGCATGGCGGACGACGTCAGCGGCGTCGGCCATCTGCGGCAACAATCTCGGCGGCACGAACGAGGCCACTTCGATTTCCCGGACGCCGGCGGCCACCAGCGCGTCGATCCAGCGGCACTTCGCCTCGGTCGGCATGGTGGCCTTGACCGACTGTAGGCCGTCGCGCGGACCCACTTCACTGATGAGGACGAAAGGGCGTTGTGACATCGGTGTCTCTCTCCATGTCTTGTGTTCTATAAGATAGAATATGATTCTATAAGTTGAAATGATGCGGCAGGCGCAATGCGCTTGTCAAGCGCCGCCTACAATGCAACGTTCTAATAGATGGAATGCAGGAGCCACCATGCCGCGTAAAGCCGCGACGGAATCATTAGCCGACCGCGATGCCGCCGAGGGCGGCGTGGCCGCGGTGGATCGGGCGTTGAGCCTCATGTCGGTTTTTGGCGAAGGGGATGCCTCGCTTTCGCTGGTCGAACTGGCCGAACGCACGCAGTTGTACAAAAGCACGGTGCTGCGGCTGCTGGCATCGCTGGCGCATGCCGGCTGGGTGCAGCGGCTCGAAGATGGCCGCTTCGCGCTGGGCCCAGAGATTGCGCGCCTGCACGGGCTATACGCCGCGTCCTTTTCTCTGGAGCGCATCGTGATGCCAGTGCTGAATGACTTGGTTGCGGCAACTGGCGAAAGCGCTGCCTATCACGTGCGCCAGGGCGATGCGCGGCTATGCCTGTACCGCGTGGATTCTCCGCACCCGGTGCGCGATCACATCCGCGCTGGCGACCTGCTGCCGCTGGACCGGGGCACGGGGGGGCGGGTGCTGACCGCGTTCGATCCGGTGCTGGGTGTCGCGCCGGGGAGGGATCAGGCTTTGTATGCGCGCATCCGCGCGGATGGCTATATCGTGGCCGTGGGCGACCGCTTGGCGGAAGTGGCTGGCATTTCCGCACCAGTATTCCTGGCGGAAGGGGGTGTTGCCGCTGCGGTGACCCTAACCGCGCCAGTGCATCGGCATCGCCACGCGCACCTTGATGCGGTCTTGCTGGCGGCAAGACGGCTGAGCGGAAAAGTGGGGTGATGCGGGGCAAGTGCCGTGCCCTGGGAATAGGGCCTGCCTTGTACGCATTACTCGCCCGTTGCGGGCAGATCGAAAACAAGCTGACGTGCGATGGATAGGGTCTCCCGAGCCAGGCGCGTCAGGGGCCGGCTCTTGTGCAAGGCGAGCATTCTTCGGTTCCTTATTCCGGGCGGGCCTATCGGCGCCGACTTCACTCTCTGTGGGTACCCGGCGAGGGCCTGCATCTCGACGATTCCCGGAAGCGGTTTGGCGTCCGGAGGTGCGACGAGCACTGGCCGCGTTCGAAAACTCTGATGAACGGCTGACGGAAACAGAATTGGAGAAACTCCACGTCGAGTCGGATATCCGCCATAATCAATTCACCCTGGCCTCGAGTGACGGCAGGAGTTCAGTTTTCGTTCCCACATAAACCGGTAGCGGGTGGGCCGTAGCGGACTCAGTGCGGAATGTCTCAATGATGACACCGGAAAAGCCAGACGACGACTTGGTTCGGACCCGCAGCCACAGACCACGCGAACTGCCCCAGGGCTTTCGGGCTGGATTGATTACGGCCATCACGGTATTGCTGGGCTTTTCGCTGGGTTTCCTGCGCTACTGGGGCTTCGATGCGCCGGGCAATTGGAGCGTGCTGTCCGTGCTGCCGGGCGTGTTCTTGTTGCTCGCCATCCTGCTGCAGATAATTGCGCTTTACCGCGCCTTGCGTTTGGAGGATGACGCCGAGGATGAATACCGGAAAACCGTGCGATGGTTCATCGCGTCGGCGACGCTGCTGTTGCTGGGTCTGACAGCGGCGTTGTGGGAGGTGGCGTGATAAGAGACCCGCTCGGGTGTCGTGCGCCGGGACGAGACCCGGGCAGAGCGGGTCTTGGACACAAGCTGCCGCAAGGCGGCCGTGCGGCAGGGGATGGCGCCGCCGACATCTGGCGTGTGGGCTTGGCACCGGGTGCGGTGCTACGATTTCCGCTCGTGTGTCAACTTCCGGCGCTGGGGGCAAACCGTAGCGATAAGTGTCCCGGCGGCGTTCCTTCAGGGAGCATTCCATGGCCGCAACCGTCGCAGATTATCTTGTTAAAGTGCTTGCCGAAGTAGGGGTTCGCCGCATCTGGGGCGTGACGGGCGACAGTCTCAATGGACTGAATGACAGCCTTCGAAGGATGGACCAGATCGAGTGGATGCACACCCGCCACGAAGAGACCGCGGCTTTCGCCGCCGGGGCCGAGGCCGCGATTACGGGCACGCTGGCGGTGTGCGCCGGTAGTTGCGGTCCCGGCAATCTGCACCTGATCAACGGCCTGTTCGACTGCCAACGCAGCCGCGTCCCGGTGCTGGCCATCGCCGCCCACATTCCGTCGTCTGAAATCGGGCTGGGGTACTTCCAGGAAACCCATCCCCAGGACTTGTTCAAGGAATGCTCGGAATTTGTCGAACTCGTCTCCAATCCCGCGCAACTCCCTGGGGTGCTGGCCCGCGCCATCAACACGGCGATCGGCAAACAGGGGGTGGCGGTCCTGGTGATACCCGGCGACGTGGCGCTCGCTGCCGCGCCTTCGGACGTGCCGGCCTCGTGGCCTTTGCCTCCCACGCGTCCGCACATCCGCCCGGACGCAACGGCGGTGCAGGAACTGGTCCAACTGTTGAACGGGGCAGGGAAGGTGTCGATACTGGCCGGCAGCGGCTGCGCAGGCAGCCACGACGCGGTCGTCGCGCTGGCCCAGCGCCTCAAGGCACCCGTCATCCATGCGCTGCGCGGCAAAGAGCACGTCGAGTGGAACAACCCCTACGATGTCGGCATGACAGGCTTCATCGGCTTTTCGTCCGGCTACCATGCGATGGAAAACGCCGACCTCCTGCTGATGCTGGGCACAGACTTTCCCTATCGCCCGTTCTATCCCAAACACGCAAAGATCGTGCAGGTCGATCGCGATCCAAGCGCTCTCGGCCGGCGTGCACCGCTGACGTTGGGCATTGCCGCGGACGTGGACGAGACCATCGCCGCGCTGCTGGAGCAGCTTGACGAGCGCCAAGACAGCGCCTTCCTCGACGCCGCGCTGCGGCATTACCGGGATTCCCGCAAAGAACTCGACAACCTTGCCGCACCGGCGCCCGCTGGCCGCTCCCTGCATCCCCAGTATCTCGCCCGCCGCATCAACGAACTGGCCGATGACGACGCCATCTTCGCAGTGGACGTCGGGTCGCCAACCGTGTGGGCGGCCCGATACCTCACCATGAATGGCAAGCGCCGATTGCTGGGGTCCTTCAACCACGGCTCGATGGCCAACGCGATGCTCCAGGCTCTTGGCGCGCAGGCAGCGGCGCCTGGCCGGCAGGTAATTTCCATGTCCGGCGACGGCGGATTCACGATGATGATGGGAGACTTCCTGTCCCTGTCCCAGTTGCAGCTTCCGGTAAAGATCGTCGTCTTCAACAACGGCTCTCTCGGCTTTGTTTCCATGGAAATGAAAGCCGCGGGGTTTCTGGATACGGGCACCGACCTGTCAAATCCCGATTTCGCCGCCATGGCCGAAGCGGTCGGCGTACGAGGCATGCGAGTCGAATCATCCGAATTCCTTGATGCCGCGCTGCAGGAGGCGCTTGCTCATCCCGGCCCGGTGCTGGTCGACGTGCTGACGTCGGCGCAAGAGCTGATCGTCCCCCCCAAGATCAAGCTCGAACAGGCCAAGGGGTTTGGCTTGTACATGCTGAAGGCCATCATGAACGGCAGAGGCGACGAGGTGATTGAATTGGCCAGGACGAATCTGGGGCGGTGAGGGGCGCGCGCCAGGGAGGCGCTTTTGGCGAGGTGCGTCAGGGCAGGTCAGCCGAACGGGAAGGACTGCTCGGAACTGACCGTTCTCGATCGAGGCTGTGTGAAAGCCCTTGGACGCTGCTACGGTTGTGTAGATAGAGTTTTGGTATCTCGAATATAGGAACGGGAGGCTCGCATTGGAGTCATCCCGTTTTTTGTTCGGACTAAAACCGTCTCGATAAGCCGCGCTTGTCGCCGGCAAATTAGGGTTATCCGGGATTCTTTATGCTTAAACTTTTGTGAAGAATGAGCGGCTGATGGAGGGCCGGCGCCGCGATGAGGCACCAAGGCGGTTCTCCGTGGTGCGGCACGTGACGCACCGTGCGCGGGATCGCGGGGTGCCCCCCCCCCACAAGGAGAATCGCATGTTGCTGCGTAGACGTTGTCTGGCCATGATGTTGCTGGCGCTGACGGGCTGGGCGACGGGCAGCCATGCGCAAACGCCGTCTCAGGCCTGGCCCGTCAAGCCCGTGCGCCTGGTCGTGGGGCTGGCGCCCGGCGGGCTGGTCGACGTGCTGGCGCGGACAGTGCAGCCGCACTTGGCCGAGGCCTTGAAGCAGACCGTTATCGTGGAGAATCGGGGCGGCGCGGGCGGCAACGTGGCGGGAGCCGAGGTCGTTCGCAACGGGGGAGACAACCATACCTTCCTGCTCAATCCATCGACGACCGAATCGGTCAACCCCCTGATGTTCACCAGCATGCCGTTCGATCCGCAGCGGGACCTGCGGCCGGTTGCCTTGCTGGCCAACAGCCAGTTGTTCCTGTTTGTCCGGTCCTCGCTTGGCGTCAATACGCTCGAAGAGTTCGTGGAATATGCGCGCAAGCGGCCCGATCCTCTCAATTACGGTTCGGCCGGCAACGGCACGACGCCGCATCTGGCCGGCGAGCTGCTCAAGCAGGCTACTGGCATGCAGGCCACCCATGCGCCGTATCGCGGCGTCGCGCCGGCGATCCAAGACCTGGCGGCGGGCCAGATCGACTTCGCGTTTGGACCCGCCACGGTCTTTCCCATGGTGCAGGCGGGCAAGCTGAAGGTACTGGCGGTGGCGAGCCGGCAACGCGCTGCGGTGGCGCCCGACATACGAACCTTTTCCGAGGCCGGCATCGACGGTGTTTTCGCGGACAGCCTGTTCGGTGTGTATGCCGCCGCGGGCACTCGCGATGATGTCGTCGATCACATGAACGCCGAAATCAACAAGGTGCTTGCGCGGCCCGAGATCCAGGCGCGCTTTCTGGATGCGGGGGCCGAGGCGCTGCCGCTGCGCGTTTCCGACTATGCCGCGCGCGTGCAGGACGAAAAGAAACTGTTCGCCCCGTTGATGAAGTCGTTGGGGCTAAAGGAACAGTAGCAGGCCGGTAGCATCTGTTCTGAATAACCGCCTCCACTCGTGCCCGGGGTACGAGTGGATGAATGTCTTTCCAAGGGCAGGGATCAGCAGCGGCCGACGTTCAGGTCGGAGATCAGGTTGTTGAAATTCTGACGCAGATCATTGGCGTCGTCTTCGATCGTGGGGCGCATCATCTTGAACGCGCCGGTGCGCGCGGCGTCTTCCTTGTAGCGGCCATTATTGGTGTGCTCCAGGATCTTGCGGCCGGAGGCCAGGAAGCCGTTGACGTTCATCATCATGCCGCTGCAGCCCTTGGGGTCGGCTTCGCGCGTCTTTTTGTCAAAGCCCAGCGCCATCTCATTCATCTTGTCCAACTGCTGCTTGAACGCGTCCTGGTCGGCGCCCAGGCCCTTGCCGTCGAACACGCCCGACGCCTTGTCCATCGTGGCCTTGCCGTAATAGACCATGCCGGCGCGGTAGTAGGCGACCGTGTCCTTCTTGGCCTTCTCGAAGGCTTCCTTGGTGTTGGCCGTGTCCTTGATGGAAATGCCGCGATAGAAGCCGTCTTCCGCCTTCACGACTTCGGTCAGCGCTGCCACGTAGGCCGGGCTTTTCTCGCGGGCCAATGCGCCGTTGTCCGACAGGAAGGTCTTGGCGGCCGAATAGTTCTGCAGTTCGTTGCTCAGCGGGGCCAGCTTGCCCAGCGCATCCGAGAATGCCTTGGCCGGTGCGTCGATTTCGGCGATGGGCGCCGTCATGGCCAGCGCGCGGTCGAGCTTCTCTTTGGTGCGCAGGATGGTCGTGTCATTGCTGATGACGAAATCCTTGAGCGGTTTGCCGCTTTTGAGCGCCGGGACGGCATAGGTCTCGTAGCGGTCCAGTGCCTGCGCGAACGTCGTGGAGATGTTGTTTGCGGTATCCACGTACAGGTTGTACTTGGTGATTTCGGCCTGAGCGGTTGTCGCTTCGGGCGCCTTCGCTTCCTTTTTGGCGCTATCGTCGCCGCACGCGGCGAGCGCCAGCGTGACGAGCAGAACTGCGGACATGCGCAAGGGGCGCGGCATATACATCTTTGTTTCCTGTTGCGGGTTGTTATGAAGGGGACGCATGATATGCCCTCCATTTGCTTAACACGCTACAAAGTCATTCAGCCCTGTCACAAGAGTTTTCAGGCCAGCTTTTAACGCCCGGCCGGCGCTTGCGACCGGGGGTTCTCGATGCGCCGGCGCCCCGGACTTGCCTGTATCATCCGCTGCAAGACATCCGTCCCCAGACCGCCGTTGTCCGACGCGCGGCCGGACTGCCAGTGACCCGGATAGCCGCCATGCCCGACCCGCTTCGTCTGCAGGCTTTGATTCAGGAGTGCGCACGCGGGCAGGAGTCCGCGCTGGCGGAACTCTATCGTCAGACTTCCCCGCATCTGTTTGCGCTTGCCGTACGTATATTGCGGCGAAGCGACTGGGCGGAGGAAGTCCTCCAGGACAGCTTCATCAATGTCTGGCGCAACGCCGCCCGCTATTCCTCGGAGCAGAGCCAAGTCATGACCTGGATGACGCGCATCGTGCGAAACCGCTGCATCGACCAGCTGCGTCGGCCGGACCTGGAGCGTCCGGACGCCGACGGCGCGCTGACGCTGGCCTGGGCCGATGACGCGCCCGGCCCGTTCGAGCGGTTGCAACGCGACCAGGACGGCCAGCGCCTGGCCGACTGCCTGAAACAGCTCGAGGGGCAGCAACGCACTGCCATCGCGCTGTCCTTTTTCGACGACCTCAGCCACAGCGAGATCGCCCGCCGCCTGCAAGCGCCGCTGGGCACGATCAAGAGCTGGGTGCGGCGCGGCATGGACCGGCTCAAGAGGTGTCTGTCATGAATTACAGCAATCCCCAACTGCGCGAGCGGCTTGCGGCGGACTACGTGGCCGGCGCCATGCGCGGCGGCGCGCGCCGCCGCTTCGAGGGCTTGATGGCGGCCGACGCCAACCTGCGCCGCCAGGTGCGCGACTGGGAAAACGACATCTATCCGCTGTTGTGGTCGCTGCCGACCCGGGTGCCGCCGCGCCGTGTCTGGCGCGCCATCGAATCGCGCCTCAAGCCCGGTGGCGGCCGCGGCTGGCAGGGCCTGACATTCTGGCGCGTGCTCAGCGGCGCGCTGGCGGCCATGCTGGTGGCAGGGGTGGTGGTCTACCCGATGCAGGTTGACCGCGCCGCGCGCACACAACTGATGGCGGTGCTGCAAAGCCCCGAGGCGCAGGCCATGCTGGTGGTGCGCGCCGACGAGCGCGGCGGCCTGCACGTCCATGCTTTGCAGGATCTGGCGTCGCGCGCCGGCGGCAAGGCCCTGGAGCTGTGGGTGATACCGCCGGGGCAGGCGCCGAAATCGGTCGGGGTGGTGGCGCCCGAAGGCTTGACGGCGCTGCCGCGCGCCCAGGGGCTGGAGGGGGTGCAGACCCTGGCGATTACGCTCGAACCGCCGGGCGGGTCGCCGACGGGCAAGCCCACCGGACCGGTCATCATGAAGGGCGACGTGCTCAAGATCTGATCTGCATCCAAAGCAGGCCGGGCCGCGTATAGAGGGGTGTTCCGTTGCGGAGTGCCCCATGTCTTCCTGGATCGCTGCCGGCCCGCGTGGGCTGCTTGCCATCATGGCCGTGGCCGCGCTGGCCCTGGGCCTGCTGGCCGCCTGTTCGCCGTTGACGCTGCTCAATGGCGCGGTGCCCGCCGACGCCAGCGGCGTCACGGTGGGCATGGCTTACGGCACATTGCCGCGTCAGCGTCTGGACATCTACCGGCCACCGGACGCAACGCGCGCGCCGGTGGTGGTTTTTTTCTACGGCGGTAGCTGGCGAACGGGCGAACGCGCCGATTACCGGTTCGTGGGCGACGCGCTGGCGGCGCGGGGCATGGTGGCCGTTGTCGCCGACTACCGGCTCTATCCCGAGGCCGGCTTTCCGGACTTCCTGCGCGACGCCGCCATGGCGGTCGCGTGGACCCAGCGCCATATCGGCGCCTATGGTGGCGATCCGGCGCGCGTCTTCGTCGCTGGCCACAGTGCGGGCGGTTATATCGCGGCCATGCTGGCGCTGGACGCGCGCTGGCTGGATGGCGCCGGCTCCAGCCCGGCGACGCTGGCCGGGTGGATCGGACTGGCCGGCCCCTATGACTTCCTGCCTATCGTGGCGCGCGACGTGCGGCCGGTGTTCGGCTATCCGGACACGCCGGCCGACTCCCAACCCATCCACCACGTCACCAGCCACGCGCCACCCGGTCTGCTGCTGACAGGCATTGCCGACACCGCGGTGGATCCGCGTCGAAACAGCGTCAGCCTGGCGAACGCCTTGCAGGCGGCGGGCGCGTGCGCGCGGCTGGTGCAGTACCCCGACCTCGGCCACAAGCTGCTGGTGGGGGCGCTGTCGCGGCCGCTGCGCTGGCACGCGCCCGTACTTGACGACATCAGCGCGTTCGTGGCCCGACCCTGTTCATCCCCCGAGGTGAATGATGACGCGTTCGGATAGGGGTTTTCACCTACGCATCCGATGCGACGCCGCGCCCGTATATCTCCTCACGTTTCACACAGGACACGATGATGCGCTCCATGCTTACCGGTTGGACCGCTTCGATACGGCGCTGGGTCGATACGCGGGCGCAGGATGCGCCGGGCGGTGACCCCGATCGCATCGACTGGACCCGCGCCTTGCCTTTTGCCTTGTTGCACGCCGGCTGCCTGGGTGTGCTATGGACCGGCGTGTCGCCGGTTGCGCTGGCGCTGGCGGGCGCGCTGTACGCGGTGCGCATGTTCGCCCTGACCGGCTTCTACCATCGCTACTTCTCGCATCGGACTTTCCGCACCTCGCGCGGCATGCAGTTGGTGTTCGCCGTGCTGGGGGCATCGTGCGCGCAGCGCGGACCGCTGTGGTGGGCGGCCCATCATCGCCATCACCATCGCCATGCCGACGATGAGCATGACCTGCATTCGCCGCGCCGCCATGGCTTCTGGTGGAGCCACATGGGATGGTTCCTGACGCGCCGTGCCTTCGCCACCGACATGGCGCGTGTGCCGGACCTTCGCGGCTACCCGGAACTGCGCTGGCTCGACCGCTTCGACGCGGCGGTGCCGCTGGCGCTGGCGCTGGGCTGCTACGCCCTGGGCGCGCTGCTGGCACGCGTGGCGCCCGGCCTGGGCACGGACGGGCCGCAGATGCTGGTGTGGGGCTTCTTCATCTCCACGGTGGCCCTGTTCCACGCCACCGTCACCATCAACTCGTTGGCGCACCGCTGCGGCAAGCGGCGCTATGACACCGCCGACGACAGCCGCAACAACGCCTGGCTCGCGCTCTTGACGTTCGGAGAGGGCTGGCACAACAACCATCACTTTTATCCGGGGTCTGCGCGGCAGGGGTTTCGCACCCACGAGATCGACATCACCTGGTACGGCCTGCGCCTGCTGGCCGCCTCCGGCCTCATCTGGGACCTCAAGGCCGTGCCGGCCTGGGCGCTGGCCGCCGCCAAGGAGTGAACATGCGCATCGCCATCATCGGTTCGGGCATCGCGGGGCTGGTATGCGCCTGGAAGTTGCGCCGCGACCACGACGTCACGCTGTACGAGGCCAACGACTACCTGGGCGGACACACGCATACGCACGCGGTTGAACAGGACGGCCGGCGCTATGCGGTGGACAGCGGGTTCATCGTTCACAACCCGCTCAATTACCCGCATTTCACGGCGTTGCTGGCCGAACTGGGCGTGGCGTCGAAGCCCACCACCATGAGCTTTTCGGTCCACAAGCAGGTGGACGATCTGGCCTATAACGCCACGTCGCTGGACACGCTGTTCTGCCAGCGGCGCAACCTGCTGTCGCCGCGCTTCCTGGGCATGGTGCGCGACCTGATGCGCTTTTACCGGGAGTCGCCCGCGCTGCTGCGCTCGCCAGAGCCCGGCCCCACGCTGGGCGAATACCTGGCGCAACACCGTTACGGCGAGGCCTTTCGCACCGATCACCTGATTCCGATGGCCTCGGCGCTGTGGTCGTCGCCGGCCTCGCGCATCCTGGAATTCCCGGCGCGCTACCTTGTGCGGTTCATGGCCAACCACCAGATGCTGCGCATCAGCGGCAGGCCGCAGTGGTGCGTGGTGCAAGGCGGATCGCGCCGTTATATCGACGCCATGCGCCAGCGCTGGACGGTGCGTGAACGGCTGAACTGCGCCGTGCGCGCCGTCAGGCGCCAACCGGGCGGCGTGCAGGTGATCACGCGCGATGGCCAGGAACATCACGACGAAGTGATCTTCGCCTGCCACAGCGACCAGGCGCTGGCGCTGCTGGCCGACCCGACGCCGCAGGAACGCGAGGTCCTGGGGGCCATCACCTACCAGGACAACGACGTCGTATTGCACACCGACACCCGCCTGTTGCCGCGCCAGCGCAAGGCCTGGGCCGCCTGGAATGCTTACGTGCCGGCCGACCCGCAGGCACCTTGTTCGGTCAGTTATTGCATGAACCTGCTGCAGGGCATCACGTCGCCGCGGCCGTTTATCGTCACGCTGAACCGCAGCGACGCCATCGATCCGGGCGAGGTGCTGGCGCGCATGCGTTACCACCATCCCGTGTACACCCACGAATCGGTGGCCGCGCAGGCGCGACGCGCAGAGATCTCGGGCCGGCGGCGCAGCTGGTACGCCGGCGCTTACTGGGGATGGGGCTTTCATGAAGACGGCGTGGCCAGCGCGCTGGACGTGGTGCGCGCGATCCAGGAGCAGCCGCGTGTCCGGGCGCGGGAGGCGGCATGAACCTGCAAAGCGCCGTCTACGAGGGACGGGTGACGCACCGGCGCCACCATCCGCACCCGCACGGCTTTGGCTACCGCATGGCGCAGCTCTACCTGGATCTGGATGAGATCGATCGCGTGTTCCAGGGCCGCTGGTTGTGGTCGGTGGAGCGGCCCAACCTGGCGCAGTGGCGCCGGGCCGATTATCTCGACGCCGACGTAGGCCTGCCGCTGGCGCAGGCGGTGCGGCAACGCCTGCGGGCGCATCTGGGAGACGTGCCGGCGGGGCCTATCCGCGTGCTGGCGCACCCTCGCTACGCCGGCTACGTCTTCAACCCGGTGAGCTTCTATTACTGCTTTGACGCCGACGGCCGTACGCTGGCGGCGATCGTGGCGGAGATCACCAATACGCCGTGGAAGCAGCGCCATTGCGTGGTGCTGCCCGCCGCCGCCGCCGAGCGCGAGGGCGGCGCGCTGGCCTGGCGCTTCGACAAGCGCTTTCACGTGTCGCCCTTCATGCCCATGGACTGCGCCTATGACTGGCGCTTTAGCCTGCCCGGCGACGACTTGCGTGTGCATATGCGGGTCAGCCGGGAGGGGGTGGCGCAGTTCGACGCGCGCCTGGACCTGCAACGCCGCGCCCTGGACGGCGCGGCGCTGGCGCGCCTGCTGTGGCGCTATCCGCTGATGACCCTGCAAGTCGTCGGCGCCATTCATTGGCAGGCGCTGCGCCTGTGGCTCAAGCGCAATCCCGTCTATGACCATCCCCGCACGCCCAACGGAGAACCGCGATGAAACCCATGACGTCCCCGGAACACGCCGCGATCGCGGCCAGCCGCCGCGCCGGTCCGCTCGACCGCCTGTTGCGCCAGCGGCTGTTTGCCAGCCTGGCAACACTGGACCACGGCCGGCTGCTGATCGAGGACGGCCTGGGCAGCGCCACGCTGGGCCGCGGCGAGCCGCTAGTGCGGCTGGCCGTCTGCGATCCGGGGTTCTACCGGCTGGTGGCGGCGCAAGGCAGCGTCGGCGCGGGCGAGGCCTACGGCGACGGCCTGTGGCGCTGCGACGACCTGGTCGGGCTGGTGCGCCTGCTGGTGCGCAACCGCGACACGCTGGATGCCATGGAGTCGGGACTGGCGCGGCTGGCAGGGTGGGCGCTGCGGCGCTGGCATGCCGGCAATCGCAACACCCGCGAAGGCAGCCGCCGCAACATCGCCGCCCACTACGACCTGGGCAACCCGTTCTTCGCGCTGTTCCTGTCCGATGACCTGATGTATTCGTCGGCGCTGTGGGCCGACGGCGACGACACGCTGGAGGCGGCGTCCCATCGCAAGCTGGAAGCGATCTGCCGCAAGCTGGCGCTGCGGCCCGCGGACCGCGTGGTGGAGATCGGCAGCGGCTGGGGCGGCTTTGCCATCCACGCCGCGCGCCATCATGGCTGCCATGTCACCACCGCCACGCTGTCGCGCGAGCAGCACGACCTGGCGGTCGAGCGGGTGCGCGCCGCCGGCCTGCAGGATCGCGTCAGCGTCGTGCTGCGGGACTATCGCGACCTGCAGGGGCAGTACGACAAGGTGGTGTCGGTGGAGATGATCGAAGCCGTCGGCGCGAACTTCCTGGAATCCTATTTCGCCAAGGTTGCCAGCCTGCTGGACCCGCGCGGCCGCGCGCTGATCCAGGCCATCACCATCGAGGACCATCGCTACGAACAGGCGCTGGCCTCGGTGGATTTCATCAAGCGGCACATCTTTCCGGGCAGCTTCATTCCGTCGATCGAGGCGATGCTGCGCGCCAAGACGCGCGCCTGCGACCTGGCGCTGGTGCATCTGGAGGACTTCGGGCTGTCGTACGCGCGCACGCTGCAAGTCTGGCGCGAGCGTTTCCTGGCGCGTCAGCCCGAGGTGCGGGCGCAGGGTTTCGATGCGCGCTTCTGCCGCCTGTGGGAGTTCTATCTGGCGTACTGCGAAGGCGGTTTTCGCGAGCGCTCCATCGGTGTCGCGCACCTGCTGCTGACGCATCCGCAGGCACGCGCCGAGGGCGCCCGCTGGGTGCGGGAGGACACATGATGCGCTTTTGGGCCAACCTGATCGGCTACCAGGTCGTGTGGTTCTGCGCCGTGATCGGCGCGGGCAGCGGCCTGGCCTGGCCGGGCGTGGCCGCCGCCGTCGTGTTCGTCGCGGCGCAACTGGCCGTGTCGGCGACGGTGCGTGCCGACCTGCGCCTGGCGGGCGCCGCAGTGCTGTGCGGCGTGGCGCTGGATGGCACGCTTTCCGCGCTGGGCTGGGTGCGCTATGCCGCCGACGCGTGGCCAGCGCCGCTCTGGATCCTGGCGGTGTGGGCCGCGTTTGCGTTGACGCTGAACCACTCGCTGGCTTACCTGCGTCCGCGGCCCTGGCTGGCTTGCGTGTTCGGCGCGGTGGGCGGACCGCTGGCCTATTGGGGCGCCGCGCGCGGCTGGCAACCCGTGCAATTCGAACCGCCGGCCTGGCGCGCCACCGCCGCGCTGGCTGCGGGCTGGGCGCTGGCGCTGCCGGCGCTGACCGCGGGCGCGCGCCGCTGGACCCGGGAGGCATCATGACGATCTGGCAACAATGGTCCTGCATCGCGGTCGCGATGGTCATCGCCATGGCGCTGGCGTGGCGCTGGCAGCGCGGCCACGGCAACGCCGGCATCGTCGACGTGGTGTGGGCGCTGGGCATGGGCGCGGGGGGCGGGGGGGTTGCCGCCACCGGCGGGGGCAGGCCGGGCGGCATGGGAGGCCAGGGGGGTGTGGGGGGG
>NZ_JBDJLJ010000029.1:0-61927 GCF_039673305.1 Achromobacter spanius | reverse complement strand
CGCCTGCAGCGCGCAGGCGGGGCGTTGCAGGCGGACGAGCTGTTCGCCGATGACCGCCAGGTCGGCCTTGGCGGCAAAGACGGCGGGTCCCGGGGTGGGCGCGCCGTTGCGGGTCGATGTCGTATTGCTCATGGCCGTCAGTTGTCGAAGTCGATGTCGATCAGGTCGCGGATCTCGCCGGTCTGGTAGCGGTCCACGGCGCCGGCGGCGGCTTTGCCGTCCGCGCCTTCCAGCGTGCGCGGGCGCGCCAGGTCGCGCGGGTCGCTGACCATGCGCGCCAGGTTGGCGCGGTTGGCGCAGCCCAGCGTGCCCACGCCGTAGTACGGGTGGATGGTCCAGTCGTCCGGCTTGGCGATGCCGCAGCGGTCGGTCTGCACGGTCAGCGCCTCGGATTGCAGTTCCAGGTCCCAGCCCGCCTGCGCGGCCTGTTCCAGGCGCTGCGCATCGCGCGGCAGGGATTCGACGCGCGGGGCGCGCGCGCCGCTGCGGGCCAGCGCCTGCGCCAGCCGCTGGGCCAGGGCTTCGCCGCGCGCGTTGAACGGGGTAAGCGTGAGCACCTGGGCTTCGATGCGGCCCTGGTGCGTCAGCAGCTCGTTGGCGGCAGTCAGCGATTCGGCCGTCAGGCCGTTGCCGTCCGGCGCGGCCTGCAGCGCCAGCGCCACCGCGCGCGGCGCCACGGCGGGCGCCTTGGCTGCGTCGCCGGAGCCGAAGCGCTGGGCGCGCAGGTCATTCAATTGCGAGCCGCAGCCGGTCAGGAGCAGCGCCAGCAGCAGGGGCGCCAGCGGCAGCATGCGGCGCGGCGCCGTCGTCTTCGTGGGGAGAGTGTTGTCGTGGTGCATGGCGGATCTCTGGTCGGCGTTCAGTACAGGTAGCCGATGGGGGCTTGCGGCGGCAGCAGGTCGTCGATGCCGGCCAGGCCCTGGCCCGGCACCTGCAGTTCGCCCGCCGCCACCGGGTCGACCACGTTCGCGGTGACCAGGATGACCAGTTCGGTCTCGTCCTTGGCCGACACCTCGTGTTCGAAGAGGCGGCCGAGCAGCGGGATGCTGCTCAGGCCCGGCACGCCGGACACCGTCTGCGCCTGCGTCGAACGCAGCATGCCGGCCAGCGCGAAGCTCTGGCCGCTGGCCAGTTCCACGGTGGTGTCGGCGCGGCGCACCTTCAGCGCCGGAATGGAGATGCCTTGCAGCGTGACGGCGCCGTCCTCGGTCAGTTCGCTGACTTCTGGCGCGATGTGCAGGCTGATGCGGTTGGCGGACAGCAGCGTCGGCGTCATGCGCAGGATCACGCCGTACGACTTGAAGTCGATCTGCACGTTGTTGTTGGTGATGATCACGATGGGCACTTCGCCGCCCGCGGCGAAGGCCGCGCTTTCGCCCGACATCGCGGTCAGGTTGGGTTCGGCCAGGACGGAGGCGAAGCCCTCGGCCGACAGGGCCGAAATCAGGCCGCCCATCGTGAAGCGGCCGCGTGTCGTCATGCCGCCGGCCGCGAAGCTGGACGTCGTGCGTCCGGGAATCAGGCTGGAGAAGTTCTTGCCCGTGACCGAATCGAACAGCGACGGATTGATGGTCTCGGTGGCGGGCGCGAAGCCGGCGGCCGAACTGCCGCTCATGATCCCCCACGCGCCGCTGCCGGAGTTCAGCGTGGCGGCCCAGTCAAAGCCCAGTTCGTGCGACAGCGTGCGCGAGACCTCGACCACGCGGACCTGGATGTTGATCTGCGAGGACAGCTCCACCTTGAGCTGGTTGATGACGCCTTCGCGCGTGCCGCCCGCGCCGCGGGCGCCGCCGCCGCCTTGCGCGCCGGCCGACACGCCGTCCAGGTAGGCCTGAACCTGGTCGACGATCTGGCGCGCCTCGATCGGGGTGCGGACATTGCCGCGCACGATGATGCGGTTGTTCAGCGAGGGTTCCAGCTCGATGTCCGCGCCCGGCACGGACCGCAGGATCTGTTCACGCAGCGAGGACAGGTCATGCTCGGCCACGACGCGGACCGCGGCGATGACCTTGTCCTGCGCATCCAGCGCATACAGCGTCGTCGTGCCGACGGATTGCGCGAAGACGAAGATGTTGTTGGGCGAGGGCACCTGGAAACTGGCGATGCGCGGGTCCGCCACCAGCACCTTGGCCGCGTCCGACTTCAGCTTCAGGAGCTGGCCTTCGCGCACGTGCAGCGTGATTTCGCCGGTGGGCGCGATCTTCTGCAGGTTGGCGGGCAATGTCGTCGGGTTGTTCTTGACGTCGACCGCCGGACGGCCGTTGGCGGCAGGCGCGGCCGGAGACGGCGCGGCCAGGGCTTGGGCGCTGGCCAGGCACAGCGACGCGGCCAGGCAGAGCCCGGGCATCAGGTAGGCCGCGCCGCGGCGGGACTGCTCGTGAATCATGGCGGGGTGGGTAGGAGGGGCGGAGAAAGGCGCGGGCGTCGCCGCAGTCTGGCGGTAGGGTCGCATCGGTTACTGGGCGGGGGATTGCTGGGAGGCGTCGTCTTGCCGCGCCGCCTGGGTGAAGGTCTGCACGGTCTGCCGTTCGCCGCGGAACGTCTGCACGACGACCGCCTGCCGGGCCGGCTTGTTGAAGATGTCGGTCGCGTCATTGATGCGCGTCACCGCGGTGACGGCGTCATGCGGCTGTTCGACCGAATCCGCCTGCGCGCTGCGCAGCGCCAGCTGCAGCAGGCCGACCTCGCGGGCCAGCGCCAGGCGCTCGGAATCCCGGGGCGTGACCTCCAGCGTGAGGCTTTCGTAGTAGCTGCGGACCGGCGCGGCCTTCTTGTCCGCGGCGCCCGTCTCGGCCGCCGCGTTGCTGGCGGGCGCGATGCCGGCGGGGTTGCCGTTCAGCGCCAGCACCCGCACATTGCGCACGATGGTCTGCGACGCCAGCGAGGTGAACGAAGTGTCGGCCTGGCCGGGCATCGGGGGCTGGCTCTTGTCGCGCTCCAGGTGCAGGATCACGTCCACCCGGTCGCCCGCCGACACCAGGCCAGAGTTGCTCGTCACGGCGCTGGCGGGAATCGACACGGCCCGCATCTCGGGCCGCAGCACGGACGCGACAAAGCCGTGGTCGCCGCTGAACACCAGCCCGTCGCGCGTCAGCGGCTGGCCGTCGCGCAGCGGATGGCGCGGGGTGGAACCGGCCACCGCGCGCTCGATCTTGCGGCGCTCCTCATCGGTGTTCGCGGTGTAGTGTTCCGCCCGGATCTCGCCGGCGGGCAGTTCGCGCCAGGCAAGCGTGCGTCCCGCCACAAAGTCGCCGGGCGCCAGTTCGCCGGCCGCGGCCAGCACCTGGCGGACCGGCGCGCGCTGCGCCTCGACCTGCTTGACGATGGTCACGGGAGGCGGCGGGCGCATGAGCGCGCGGCCCACCAGGGCGGCTCCCGCGGCCAGCGCGATCGCTGAGGCAAGCAGGATCAAGGATCGGGTTTTCATATCAAATGAGAGTGATTTGTCTTATCAATTACGATTTGGGCGAGAGGTCGCCCTGTCGGCGCGCAACGCGGGCGCCAGGCGCCGTCCGGTCGAAGCTAGCTGGAGCTCCAGAGCACGAAGACAGCGCCGCAGGCAATGGCCAGCCCGTACGGGAGGCCTTGCATGGGTTCGTCCCGCAGCGCGTGCGGCGTGGGAATGACGAGGCTGGAGAGCCAGCCGTTGAGCCGCATCAGGCTCATGGCCATGGCGCGCTCCAGGGCGCGCAGCAGCGGCAGCGCTAGGGCCATCACGCCGCCGGCCAGGGCCGTCACGATGAGGAAGACGAAGGTGTGCTCGCCCAGCCACAGGCACAGCACGGCCATCAGTTTCGCGTCGCCCGCGCCCATCCAGCGCATGGCGAACAGGCAATAGCCCGCCACCAGCACGCCGGCCCCTGCCACGATGCCGGTCGTCAGCGACGAACGCAGCGCGGGATTGCCCTGCCACAGCACCCATCCGGCGTAGGCCACCCAGATCAGCAGCAGCGCCAGCACCAGGCGATTGCTGATGCGGCGGTAGAGCAGATCGGACAGCACCACCCAGGCCAGGGCCGGCAACAGGATGATGCTGGGCAGGGAGAGCGCCACGGAAGTGCCTTGGGGGATCAGCCGCCGGAGCGGGCGTCGGTGCCGGCTTCGGTGATGTCGTTGGCGATGGCGCCGAACTTCTCGCGCAGCGCGGTGATGAAGGCGCCGTCGGACCCGAAGATCACGCCGACCGCCGCCGCCATGGCGGCGGCGAGGATGCCGTATTCAATTGCGGTCACGCCGCTTTCGTCACGAAGGAATTGTTGGATGCGGGAGGTCACGGGAAAGTCCAAAAAAGAATCGTCGCGAAAGAAAAAACGAAGGCTGCGGGAGCCGTCACTACACAGACGATATTAGGATTCATTTGCAGCTAGGGGGCAACGGGCGAATCATTAAGAGTCGTTCAGGAACCCCTGCCAGCCGAGGTTTTACAGGGCAGGCGCAGCACGGCCAGCAGTCCGCGCGGCATGCCCGCCGCCTCGTTGTCGTCGCCGGCCAGATCGTTGTCGGCGAGCACCAGGGAACCGCCATGCAGGGCGGCCACCGCATGCACCAGCGCCAGGCCCAGGCCGTGTCCGGAGATCGTCCTGTCGCGCGTGAGGCGGCGGAACCGCTGCACGGCCTGGCTGCGCTGGTCCGCATCGATGCCCGGCCCCTGGTCGGCGATGCCCAGCTCCAGCCAGCCGGCGCGCCGGCGCGCCAGCAGCGTGATGGTGGTGTCTGGCGGCGCATACTTCACGGCGTTGTCGATCAGGTTCACCAGCGCCTGGAACAGCAAGGCGCGGTCGCCGAGCAGCGGCAAGCCGTCTTCGATGCGGGTCTGCAGCGTCAGGCCGCGTTGCTCGGCCAGCACGTCGTAGTAGTCCTGCAGGTCGGCCAGCAAGGCCTGGATATCGAGTTCGGCGGGCTCGTGATGGCAGCGTCCGGTTTCGATCTCGCTGATCCGCATGACGGTGCGGAACAGGTACAGGATGCGCCGTATCTCCTCTTCCGCCAGCGCCATTTCCGCTTCCGCCGCGGGGTTGTCCCGGATCGAATCGGCCGCGTTGCTCAGGCGCTGCTGCAGGCGCGTCAGCGGCGTGCGCAGTTCGTGGGCGATGTGGTTGGTGGCGTTGCGCACTTCTTCCATCAGGAAGTCGATGCGCTCCAGCGCCTGGTTCACGTCGTGGCCCAGTTCGTCGAATTCGTCCTGGCGCCCATGCAGCGCCACGCGCGCGTCCTGGTCGCCCCGCGCAAAGCGCGCCATGGTCTGGCGGATGCGCGTGATGCGGTTCGCCGCGCCGATGCTGAAGAGCAGGCCGGCGCCCAGGCTCAGCAGCAGGGCCGTGAACACGCTCAGGCCGACGACCAGCGGCACGGGATAGATCCGGTTGAGCATCGGCAGGATGTCGTAGGCGATGACGTAGCGGCCGCCGTCGGGCAGCAGCGACGCGTGGCCCAGCCATTCGCTGGAGCCCTCGCCCGTCGTCAGCGATGCGCGCAGCCAGCCGCGGCACGGCTGCGGGCCGCCCTGGCACAGCATGGGCGAAAGCAGTTCGGCCGCGCCGTAAAGCAGGCGGCCGTCGGCGCCCTGCACCGAGATGGCGCGCTCGCGCCGCGCCACGGTGGCCTCGCGCAGGCTCAGCGCGCGGGCCAGGTCGGTGGCGCTGTCGCGGCTGCTCAGGGTCTGGTGCGCGCGGATTTCCGCGGCGACCATGTCTTTCACGTGCCGGACCATGACGTGTTCCAGCAGGTTCTGGCCCCAGGCGATCGAGCCCAGCGTCACCAGCAGGAAGATGAACGCGAAGCAGGCCGTGTAGCGGAAATGGCTGGTGGTGCGCGTGGGCGGCAGGTCGGGCGCGGGCTCGTGCGCGCGTCCGTCGCGCCAGAAAGACCGCCACGAGTGGAACAGGCCGGAAAACGGTCCCTGCCTGAGCGCGCGCAGCGTCTCAGGAATGTCGAAAGGCACGGTACTCATTGCGTCAGCTAAGCACGTATCCCATGGCCCGCACGGTCTTGAGCAAGGGCTGGGCAAAATCCTTGTCGATCTTGGAGCGCAGCTTCGAGACGTGGACGTCGATCAGGTTGGTCTGCGGATCGAACTGCAGGCCCCACACCTTTTCGAGCAGCATGCCCCGCGGCACGGTCTGGCCGGCGTGTTCGGCCAATGTGCGCAGCAGCAGGAATTCCTTGTCGGTCAGGCTGATGTCTCGGCCCGAGCGCGTCACCTTGCGGCGCAGGAGGTCGATCTGCAGATCCTGGACGCACAGGCGCGCGGTATTGCTGGGCGTGGCGTCATGGCGCTGCACCAGCAGCTCCATGCGGACCAGCAGTTCCAGGAAGTCGAAGGGCTTGCCGATGTGGTCCTGCGCGCCGGCGCGCAGGCCTTCGACGCGGTCCGACGCCTGGTCCACAGCGGACAGGATGATGACGGGCGGGTGCGGACGGCCCTGCAGCCGCCGCAGCACCTCGATGCCGTCGATGCCCGGCAGCATGCGGTCCAGCACGGCGATGTCGAACACCTGCCGGTCCAGCGCTTCGAGGGCCAGCTCGCCGGAATCGACGGGCACGCAATGATGACCGCTAGCCTGGAACTTGCTGGCCAGCCAGTAGCTCACTTTGCTGTCGTCCTCGATTAGCAGTATCCGCATGCATTCCCTCGCTCGCGTGTCACTTCATTCCGCCAGCGTTTGTCGCCGAACCCATCATGTCGCATGCACCAGAAATTCATCCCGAGAAACCGTCTGGATTGCGTCCAGGCCAGGTATTTATGGGATCACGTTTCGTATGGCAACAGCAACGGGCTAAAACTTAACAAGATTTAATCTTATTGTAAATAAGAATGATTGTTATTCTTGTAGAATTCGCTTCGATCTTCAGACCAGAGGGCCAGGCGGCTGCGGCGCGCCCAGCCTCCATTTACCGCCATGTCCTCTTTCCCGTTTCGAAGCGGCCGCTGGTTGGCCGCGGCCTTGCTGCTGCCCTGCGCCACGAGCCTTGCCGCCGATGTCTACGTGTCGTTCGACGACCAGGGCATGGCGCACTTCGCGCCCACGGCGGTCGACGACAGCTACCGGCTGCTGTTTCGCGACATGTCGGCGGGCGGCCGGGGCGCGCGCCGCGCCGCCGAGCCCTCCCCTGAAATACGCAAGGCGCTGGAACAGGCGGCGCAGCGCCACGGGCTGGAATATGGCTTGCTGCACGCCGTCGCCCAGGCGGAGTCGGGCTTCGATACGCAGGCGGTGTCGCCCAAGGGCGCCGTCGGACTGATGCAGCTGATGCCGGCCACGGCAAGCCAATACGGCGTGCCGGGCGCGGACGACACGCTGCAGGCCAACCTCAGGCGGCTGGACCTGAACGTCGATGCGGGCAGCCGCTATCTGCGCGCGCTGCTGAACCGTTACGACGGCAACCTGGAGCTTGCGCTGGCGGCCTACAACGCCGGCGAAGGGGCCGTGCAGCGCGCCGGGAACCGCATTCCCGACTATGAAGAAACGCGCAATTACGTGAGCCGCATCATGGCGGCCTATCAACCTGGAAAAGCGCCGGCGCCGGCGGTGGCCAGCCAGGGCCCCGCAGCGTCGATGTGGACGTTCCAGGGCGATGCCCGGGAAGTCCGGCAATTCGAGCAGGGATTCATGGTGGTGCCGCCCAGGAAGCGCTAAGGCGCAGGCCGCATCTCAACGGCCGGGTTGCGATGCCGCCCGGATGACCTGGCCGAGCCACTGCACGGCCGGATCGTTGTCGCGGCTTTGATGCGTGACCATGGCGACCTGGTTCGCCGCCAGCGCTATCGGATGTTCCAGCACCGCCAGGCCGTGCTCGTTGCGCCACGAGTCGGCCAGCACCTTGGGCACGGTGGCGACCGCCGGCATCGCCTTCAGCACTGGAGGCACGGAGGCGAAGCCGGGCACGGTGCAGACGATCCGCCGCTGCAGGCCGCGCTGCGCCAGTGCCTCATCGACGATGCCGCGGGCGGCGCCGCGGTAAGTGACCATCACATGGGGCAGCGCCACGAATTGCTTCAGGGTCAGTTTCGAGGCCTTGCCGATCACGTCGGGCCGCGCGACGCAGCTGTAGGGCACCGTGGCCAGGGCTTCCGTGCGCTGCCAGGCTGGTCCCGCGGAAAACGGCCCGATCGCAAGATCGATGTCCTCACGCTGCAGCATGTCGGCGACGCGGAAGCGATCCGTCGCCACCACGGCCACGCTGACGTGGGGCGCTTGCGCGGCAAGCCGGGCCAGCAGGCCGGGCAGCAGCCAGGCGTTGACCCAATCCATCACGCCCAGGGTGAATCGCCGTTCGCTGGTCGCCGCGTCGAACAGGGGCCTTTGCAGCACCACCGACTGCATCTCGGTCACCAGCGGCAGCAATTGCGACTGCAGTTCCAGGCCGCGCGGCGTCGGCCGCATGCCGCCGGGGGCGCGGACCAGCAGGTCGTCCCGGAACAGTTCGCGCAGACGGGCCAGCGCGCCGCTGACCGCGGGCTGGCCCAGGTGCAGGCATTCGGCGGCCTTGGAAACGCTGCGTTCCCGCAGCAGCACCAGCAGCGTCACCAGGAGATTCAGGTCGACCCCGCGTAAATCACGTTCCCTGATATTGCCGATCATTTCATTCGATTTGCGTGATGAGACGGCCTATTGAATCATGGGAACCCGTTGAATCAGACCCTCAAGAAGCCCCTCATGAAACTCCGTTCCCTTTCCCGCCAGGCCGCGCTGGCGATCGCGCTGGCTGCCGCCGGCGCCGCGCTTCCCCTGTCCGTCCAGGCGGCCGCGCCGATGGTGAAAACCCAGGCGCCCGGGTTCTACCGCATGATGCTTGGCGCCTACGAAATCACGGCGCTGAGCGACGGCACCGTCGATCTGCCCGCCGAGGCGCTGCTGCATGGGCCGGCCGGCGACGTCGCCCGGCACCTGCGCGCCCATCGCCAGACGAGTCCCGTCGAAACGTCCGTCAATGCCTATCTGGTCAACACCGGAGACAAGCTCGTGCTGATCGACACCGGAACCGGGAGCCTCATGGGTCCCGAGCTGGGCAAGCTGCAAGCCAGCCTGCGTGCCGCGGGCTACCAGCCGGAGCAGGTGGACGAGATCCTGCTGACCCATGCGCATCCCGACCACGTCGGCGGGCTGGCGGCGGGCGGCAAGCGGGCGTTCGCGAACGCCGTCATCCGCGTCGAGGAAGGCGAAGCCAGCTATTGGATGTCGCCGCAGCGGATGGGCAAGGCGCAGGGCATGGCGCGCGAATTCTTCGAAGGGGCCAACGCATCGCTCAAGCCGTACGCGGATGCAGGCAGGATCGCGCCTTTCCGTCCCGGCGCTGAACTGGTTCCCGGCATCAGCGCCGTCACGGCGCATGGCCACACCGTGGGCCATACCGTCTACGCCGTGCAAAGCCAGGGCCAGCGCCTGCTTGTGATCGGCGACATGATCCACGTCGGGGCCGTCCAGCTTGCGAATCCGCAAGTGACGATCGCGTTCGACACCGACGAGAAGGCGGCCGCCGCGACCCGCATCAAGTTTTTCAGCGACGCGGCGCGCAGCGGCGAATTGATCGCGGCCGCGCACCTGTCATTTCCTGGAATAGGCCGCCTGGCCCAGACCGGCAAGTCCTTCCGCTGGGAGCCGGTCAGCTACACCACCCGGTTCCCGTCGCCCGCGCCCTGAGCGGCATTCGGGCCGGGATCGCATGAGGCCGGCAGGCGGGCGCGTCTGGCGTAAATGCGTGAAATACGCGCATCAAGCGTGTATTTCACGCATCTGCAGTCGCGACGTGAGCAGGGGATAAATCTTAAGACATTGATTTCGTTGCGTTTTTTTCGCCGCCCTCAATCTGGCACGGTGTTTGCGTTGATGACAAGGCCACGGTCCGCGTGGCCTTGTTTCACCTCACCAGAGTCAGACAGATGCGCTCCTTGAGAATTATTTGTCCGAATGGACACCTGGGCTTCGCGCCCTTGCGTACCGAGAGTTTCCAGGCCGGCGTGCGCGCGCAGCCCGATTACATCGCCGCCGATTCGGGCAGCGACGACGTGGGCCCCGTGCCGCTGGGTTCCGACACCTCCACCAGCCCCGAAGCCTGGCAACGCCACGACCTGGAGCAGATGCTGCTGGCCGCGCGCGCGCAGGGCGTGCCGATGATCATCGGGTCCGCGGGCGACACCGGCTCGAACAGCCGCGTCGACCTGTATGTCCGCATCATCAAGGAACTGGCCAGGCAGCATGGCCTTGCGCCGTTCAAGATCGGCTACTTCTATTCCGAGGTCGACCCTGCGCTCGTGCGCGGCAGGATGCGCGCGGGCGCCACCATCGCGGGCCTGGACGGCTACGCGGATCTGGTGGAGTCCGAACTGGACGCGACTGACCGCATCGTGGCGGTGGCCGGGGTGCAGCCCTACCTGAAGCTGCTGGAAGCCGGCGCCGACGTGATCATCGGCGGCCGCAGTTCGGACGCGGCGGTCTTCGCCGCGCCGGCGCTGCATCATGGGTTCGCGGCGGACCAGGCCTACTACCTGGGCAAGGTGCTGGAATGCGCGTCGTTCTGCGCCGAGCCCTACGGCGGCAAGGAAACCGTGCTGGGCGAGATCAGCCACGAGGACGTGCAGGTCACGGCCATGCATCCGGACCAGCGCTGCACCATCGCGTCGGTGGCCGGCCACGCCATGTACGAGCGTTCCAACCCCTACGATGAGTTCTTCGCCGGCGGCAGGCTCGATATGCGCGAATGCCATTACGAGCAGCTCAGCGAGAAGACCACGCGCATCACCGGTTCGCGCTTCGTGCCCTCGGAAAAGATCACCGTGAAGCTCGAAGGCTCGGGCAAGGTGGGCGAACGCTACATCGGCCTGTGCGGCATCCGCGACCCCTACACCATCGCCAACGTGGACCGCGTGATCGCCTGGGCGCGCGACAAGGTGCGCGAACGCTTCGGCGATGACGGCTACGAGCTGCATTACAAGGTCTATGGGCGCGATGGCGTCATGGGCGACCTTGAACCGCTGCGGAACCAGCCGGGCCACGAGCTGTGCGTGATGGTGCAGGGCGTGGCGCCCACGGTCGAGATGGCGGAGGAACTGACCCTCACCGGCCTGCGCCAGATGTTCTACGCGCGCCTGCCCGACGTGAAGGGCACGGCCGGTTCGGTGGCGTTCCCGCTGGACGAAGTCGTGCGCGCCAGCGCGGCGTACCGCTGGACCCTGAACCACACCATCGCCGTGGACGACGTGTTCGAACTGTTCCAAACCCACATCACCGAGGCCTGAGAGCATGAGCACCCGCAAACTGAGCGAACTCGCCAAGACCATACGCAGCAAGAACGCCGGCGTGAACAAGATCACGTTCGACATCATCTTCCGCGACCGCGACACCTATGAGGCCGTGCGGCGTTCGCGCGCCCTGACGCGCGGCGCGATGGCCGAGCTGTACGGCATCGGCCAGGAGCGCATTTCGGATTTTGTGGAATACGATCCGGGCCTGGCCATCAAGTTCACGATCTATCGCCTGCGGCCCAGCGGCTCGGCCGGCGACGGCGACATCTTCGGCGCGCAGCAGTATGCGCCGCTGCTGGACCTGCCCGTGACGCTTTGAGCCGACCAGCCGGCCGCCGTCCGCAACGGCGGCCGGCCACCAAGACAAGGGGAATACACATGAAAAAAATGATTCTCGGCGCGGCGATGCTGGCGTGCGTCCTGGCCGGACCGGCCGCCGCGCAGAACGCGGTGCCCAAGCAGATCAAGATCGTGGTGCCGTTTTCCGCCGGCGCCAGCAACGATGCGATCGCGCGCGCCATCGCGCCGCAGCTGGCGGAACGGCTCAAGACCATCGTCATCGTCGAGAACCGCGTGGGCGCGGCGGGCGTGATCGGTTCGGAGTACGTGGCCAAGTCCGCCAAGGACGGCGCCACGCTGCTGCTGACCTCGTCCTCCTTCCTGACGTCGGCCGCGACGCAGCCGCGCATGCCCTACGATCCGGTCAAGAGCTTTGCGCCGGTCGCGATGGTGGGTCAGGGCCCGCTGGTGCTGGCGGTGTCCGGCGCCAAGCCGTACGCGGACCTGCCCGCGCTGCTGGACGCCGCGCGCGCCAGGCCCGACGCGCTGAACTACGGCACGGCGGGCATCGGTTCGCTGGCGCACCTGGCCACGGTGATGATGAACGAATCGGCCAAGGTCGCGATGACGCACGTGCCCTACAAGGGCGCGGCCAACGCGGCATCGGACCTGGCCGGCGGCCAGATTGACCTGATGCTGGCCAACTACAGCTCGCTTGCGCCGCTGGTGCAGGGCGGCAAGGTGAAGCTGGTCGCCACGACCGCGCCGGGCGCCCATGCGGCCTTCCCGCAGCTGCCGCCCGCGGCCAGCGTGCTGCCCGGCTACGCGGTCGAGATCTGGGTAGGCGTGTTTGCGCCGGCCGGCACCCCGCCGGATCTGATCGCGCTGTACAACGACGCCATCAATCGCATCGCGACGTCCAAGGAGACCACGGCGCTGCTGGACATGGACGGGACGGCGCCGGCGGCGCTGAGCAGCGCGGACTTCGGGCGCCGCGTGGCCGACGACCTGGCGCAATGGCGCCAGGTGGCGCAGAGCCATCACATCAGCGTGGAATAGGCGGCTGCCCGCCTTGCGCGGCCGGGCGCTTCAGTCCTGGCCGTCGTCCTGGAGCAGGCCGAGCTTGGCCATCTGGTGCCGCAGCGCGTGGCGCGACAGCCCCAGCGCCTGGGCGGCGCGGCCCGCATTGCCGCCGGCCGCGGCCAGCGCGGTTTCTCTCATGCCGCGCTGGTAGCGGCGGGTGCGCTCGGCATAGCCGCCCGCCTCCGCCGCGGGCGCGCCGCGCCCGATGCGCGCGGGCAGGTGTTCCAGGCCCACCGTGTCGCCGGATTCGAGGATGCAGATGCGCTCGAGCAGGTTGCCCAGTTCGCGCACGTTGCCGGGCCAGGCGTAGCGCCGGAAGGCCTGTTCCACCGCGGGATCGATGCGCGTGAAGCTGCTGGCGTGGGTGCGGTTGAAGCGCGCCAGGAAGCGCTCGGCCAGCACGAAGACATCGTCGCCGCGTTCGCGCAGCGGCGGCAGGTTGATCGAGACCACCTGCAGCCGGTAGTACAGATCGTCGCGGAACCGGCCGGCGTTGACTTCGCCCAGCAGGATCTTGTTGGTGGCGGCGATGAAGCGCACGTCCGTCGACAGCTCGCGCACGGCGCCGATGCGCCGGAAGCGCCGGCTGTCCAGCAGCGTGAGGATCTTGGCCTGCATCATGGGTTCGAGTTCGCGCACCTCGTCCAGGAACACGCTGCCGCCGTGCGCGATCTCGAGCAGCCCTTCCTTGCGCGCGACCGCGCCGGTGAAGGCGCCGCGTTCGTGGCCGAACAGTTCCGATTCCAGCAGGTTGCCGGGGATGGCGGCGCAGTTGATCTCGGTGAAGCCTTTGTCGGCCCGGCTGGAGTGGTCGTGCAGGGCCCGCGCCACCAGCCCCTTGCCGGTGCCGGTTTCGCCGTAGATCAGGACGGAGCTGGCCCGGCTGCGCGCCACGCGCAGCACGAGGTCGCGCAGGGCGACGATGGCGGGATGGTCGCCGACGATGGTTTCGGCTAGCGGGGAGGTCATTTCCGGCATACGTTCAGGCGGCCCGTTCAGTGGGCGCCGGTTTCCTGCAGCAGCAGGCCGTGGATGTATTTGCCGGCCTCGGCGATGTCGTCGCGGATGGCCTGCGCCACGCCGGGGGCGTCGCGCGCCGCCAGCGCCTGGACCGCGGCGGCGTGGTGGTCGGTCGCCTTCAGGTGCGGGACGTATTCGGGCAGCACCATGTTCAACACCGGCCCGCAGCGCAGCCACAGGGTTTCGATGCTGTCCTGGATGACGTCCAGGCCGCTCATGGCGTACAGGTGGAAATGAAAGCGCCGGTGCACGTCCAGGTAGCCCTGGCGCGGCTCCGCGTCGATCAGCTGCGCCATCCTGGCATGCAGCCCGCGCAGGGTCTGCACGTCGGCGTCCGTGGCGTGCGCCACCGCTTCGAAGGCGGCGCGCGATTCGATCTCGGCGCGCATGATCGCCAACTGCTGGAAGACGCTGGCGTCCAGATGCGGCACGGTCGCGCCGCCGCCCTGGCCGCCGGTGCCGCGTTCAAGCACGCGTTCCGCGATCAGGCGGTTCACGGCGTCGCGCACCGGCGTGAGGCTGATGCCCAGTTCGGCCGCCACTTCCCGCAGCACGATCCGGTGCCCGGGCGCGTAGCGTCCGTTCAGCAGTGCTTCCCGCAGCGCAGCATAGGCGCGGTCCCAGAGGGTCTCGCGTTCCAGCGGGCGCAGGATGGCCGGGCGGGCGTCGGAAGGGGCACCGGGCGAACCGGAAAAAACGGGCACAGAACATCCTTTTCAGATAGGTCGGCTGACTGCGCATTCTCGCATTTGCGCGTCGCGGTGTAGGCCAAAAAAGCCATTGTTATTCGTTATAACGAATGATAGAGTACCGCAAAATTTCCTAAAAACGGCCCTGAGAGGCGGTTGTCGAAGCGTCCTCAAGGCGAATTTCGGAGGAGACCGAAATGTCCGTACTGTCCAAGCTCATCCTGGGCGCCGCCGCCCTGGCCTGCAGCATCCCGCTGGCGCATGCCGCGGACAAGACGTACCCCGCCCGGGAAATCCGGTTCATCGTTCCCTGGAACGCGGGCGGCTCCAACGACATCGCCGCGCGGATGCTGCAGCAGCTGATCAGCGAACAGGGCGTGAACGTGGTGGTCGAGAACGCGCCGGGCGCCACCGGCGCCATCGGCATGACGAAGGTCGCCAACGCGGAACGGGACGGCTACGTGGTCGGCATGGGCACCAGTTCGACGCTGGCGCAGATCGCGCAGAACATCACCCCGCTGCGCAACGACCAGTTTTCGCACATTGCGCGCGTGTCGACCGATCCGCTGATGCTGCTGGTTCCCGCCGACGGGCCGGACACGCTGGAGGCCTTTCTGGCCAGCATGAAGAAGAACCCGGGCAAGGTGTCGATCGGCACGCCCGGCAACAACAACCTCAATCACATCTTTGCCGAGATGACCGCGCGCGCCGCGGGAACGGAATACGTCAACGTGCCTTATCCCGGCGGCTCGCGGGTCATCGCCGACCTGTCGGGCAAGCAGATCAGCGCGGGCGTGCTCAAGCCTTCCGAGAGCAAGGCCCAGATCGACGCCAAGTACGTCAAGCCGATTGCCGTCTTCGCCAATGAACGCCTGTCGCTGTACCCCGACGTGCCGACCTTCAAGGAAAAGGGCTATGACGTCTTCCCGTACGGTCCGCTGGTGCAGATGGCCTACGTGGTGGCGCCGGCCGGCATCCCCGACGACGTGCGCAAGCGCCTCATCCAGATTTTCGAAACCGCCATCCGCAGCGACAAGTTCAAGTCGTTCGCGGAGCAGAACGGTTTCCTGGTGGACGACCTGACCGGCCAGGCGCTGGACAAGGAAGTCACGAACGTCCAGGCCACCCTGAACGACGTCGCGAAGAAAGTCTTCGTGACCGCCAAGTAATCCGCATCCAAGGAGCATTACGTTGAGCCAGATAAAGAAAGTCACCTGCCACGTCGTCAGCGCGCCGGTCGAGCGTCCCTTCACCTCATCGCGAGGCTGGCTGTACAAGCAGCGCGGCTCGTGCATCGTCGAAATCGAAACCGCCGACGGCGTGGTGGGCTGGGGCGAATGCTACGGCCCGTCGCAGGTGGCGCGCGCCTATATCGAATCGCAGTACGCGCCGCGCATCGTGGGCCGCGACCCGTTCGACGTGGAGGTCATCTGGGAAGACCTCTACAACCGGATCAAGGACTACGGCAACAAAGGCATGGCCATCTCGGCGCTGAGCGGGATCGACATCGCGCTGTGGGACATCATCGGCAAGACCTGCGGCAAGCCGATACACAAGCTGATCGGGGGCGCCCACCGCACCGAAGTGCAGTCGTACGCCACCGGCCTGTATTTCATCGACATGGACAGGCTGATCGAAGAGGCGGTCGAGGAAGCCCAGGGCTACGTGGCCGAAGGCTTCACCGCGATCAAGATGAAGATCGGCCTGGGCTCGCCGAAGCTGGACCTGGAGCGGGTGCGCGCGGTGCGCGAGGCGGTGGGCGGCGACGTGCGCCTGATGGTGGACGCGAACCACTGCTTCACCGTGCCCGCGGCCATCCGGCTGGGCCGGGAACTCGAAAAGCTGGACGTGGAGTGGTTCGAGGAACCCATTTCGCCGGAAGACCTGGACGGCTACGTCGAGGTGACCCGCGCGCTGGACATGGCGGTGGCGGGCGGCGAAAACGAGTTCACGCGCTGGGGCTTTCGCGACATCGTGGCGCGCAAGGCCATGGATATCGTGCAGCCCGACGTCTGCGCGGCGGGCGGCATCAGCGAGTGCCGCAAGATCGCGACGCTGGCGGCGGCCCACGGCGTGGAGTGCGTGCCGCACGCCTGGGGCTCCGCCATTGGTCTGGCGGCCACCCTGCACTTCCTGGCCGCCCTGCCCGATCAACCGCCCAGCTTCCGGCCCATGCCGCCCCTGCTGGAATTCGAGCAGTGCGAGAACCCCTTCCGTGACCTGCTGACGGTCGAGCCCATCGTGCAGCATCGCGGCGTGGTCCGGATTCCGACGGGCGCGGGGCTGGGCATCGAGATCAAGCGCGACGTGCTCGATCGCTACCGGGTTGCCTGAACCATGCGCTTCGTCACATTCCAGGCCAACGACGGCCAGCTGCGTCCGGGTTTCCTGTCGGCGGATGGCCTCGAAGTCGTGGATGCGCGCCATGCCGACGCGCCCGAGTGGGCCAGGCGCCTTCCCCCGACCTTGCTCGAATGGGTGGGGATGGACCTGCCCGCGATCGCCGAGCGGCTGGCGCGCTGCGATTATCCGCAGGCCGCGCGCATGCCCGTCGACGCGGTCCGCCTTGCCGCGCCGCTGCCGCGGCCCGGCAAGGTGGTGGGAGCGGCCTTCAATTTCCACGATGCGCTGCGTGAACGGAACATGGAGCCGCCGGTCGAGCCGGTGCTGTTCATCAAGTCGGGGCACACCGTCATCGGGCCCGGCGAGGCCGTGCGCCTGCACCCCGAAGCCGGCAACGTCACCTACGAGGCGGAACTGGGCGTGGTGATCGGCCGCACGGCGCTGCGCGTGGCGCGCGAAGACGCCATGCGCCATGTGGCGGGCTACGTCATCGTCAACGACGTGAGCGCCACGGACATGGTGCGGGCCGACAAGGGATTCGTGCGCGGGAAGAACCAGCCCACGTTTTGCCCGCTGGGCCCGTGGCTGGTCACCCCCGATGAGCTGCCGGACCCCCACGCCACGCCGATCACGCTGCATCTGGACGGCGTGCTGCGCCAGCAGGGCACCACCGCCGACCTGGTGTTCGACATTCCGGCCCTGATCGCGCATGCGTCGCGCCAGATGCCGCTGGATCCGGGCGACATCATCGCCACCGGCACCCCGGCGGGCGTGGCCGTCTCGCACGACCCGCCCGCCTGGCTGCGGCCCGGCGCGCGGATGCGCGTGGCGCTGCCCGGCCTGGGAACCCTCGATACCCCCGTGATAAAGGATTGCTGAACGATGTCCGCCCAGCCTGTCGTTGCCCTGACTTCTCCGATCCATCCCGACGCCCATGCCAGACTGGCCGCCGCCTGCGAAGTCCGCGTGGCGCCGGATGCCAGCGCCGACGCCCTGCGCGCGGTGGTGCGCGACGCGCAGGGCCTGATCGTGCGCAACCACCTGCCCGAGGACATCTTCGACGATGCGCCACGGCTGCGGGCCGTGGTGCGCCACGGCGTGGGGCTGGACATGATCCCGGTGGAGCGGGCCACCGAACGCGGCATCGCCGTGGCCAACCTGCCGGGGTCCAACACCACCGCGGTGGTCGAGTATTGCCTGGGCGCCATGCTGCACCTGCGGCGCGGGCTGGCCGACATGGATGCGGCGCTTCGGGCGCGGGGCTGGGCGCCGGCGCGGGCGATGGCGGACGGCGGCACCGAACTGCGCGGCACCACCTGCGGCATCGTGGGCGTGGGCACCATCGGCGCGCGGCTGGCCGGGCTGGCCCAGGCGCTGGGAATGCGCACGCTGGGGCTGACGCGCCGCCCGGAAACGCTGCCCGCCGGCGTGCAGGCGGTGGACAAGGCCGCCCTGATGCGCGAGTCCGACGTGATCGTGCTGTGCTGCCCGCTGACGCCGCAGACCCGCGGCCTGATCGACGCCGACGCGCTCGCCCTGGCCAAGCCCACCGCCATCCTGATCAACGTCGCGCGCGGGCCGGTGGTGGACGCCGCGGCCCTGGCCGATGCGCTGGCGCGCGAGGCGCTGGGCGGCGCGGCGCTGGACGTGCACGACGTCCAGCCGCTGCCCGCCGAGGCCGCCATCCGGCGGGCGCCGCGCGTGCTGCTGACCCCGCACGTCGCCGGCAGCACCGCCACCAGCATGCGCAGGATGAGCGCGGGCGCGGTGGACGACATGCTGCGCATGCTGGGCGGCCAGGCCCCCTCGCATCCCGTCAACACTTTCTGAAATCCTCTTCTGGAGCTGCCATGCAGATCGTAGATATCAAGGCTGTCCCCGTCTCGTTCCCCGTTCCCGAGAACCGGTCGGTGCGGCTGGGCATCGGCCGCAGCGTCAAGCGCGACGCGGTGCTGGTGCGAGTGACCACGGATGAAGGCGTGTCCGGCTGGGGCGAGGCGCATCACGGCCGCTGCCCGGGCGCCATCGCGCGGCTGATCGACACCACGCTGCGCGAACTGGTGGTGGGCATGGACGCGCTGGACAACGTGGGCGTGACGGCGCGCGTGCTCAAGATGCAGTTCGCCAGCCATGGCATGGGCGCCGCGGCCGCGCTGGCCCTGAGCGGCCTGGACCTGGCGCTGTGGGACATCCGCTCGCAGGTGACGCAATGGCCGCTATACCGCCTGCTGGGCGGCGCCAGCAAGCCCATCAAGGCCTATGCGGGCGGCATCGCGCTGGGCTGGCAGCCGCCGGAACAATTGGTGGACGAGGCGCGCGGGCTGGTCGAACAGGGGTTCAAGGCGCTGAAGTTGCGCGTGGGCGACGGGCCGCGCAGGGATATCGCGCGGGTCGAGGCGGTGCGCAAGGCGTTGGGCGACGAGATCGACATCCTGACGGACGCCAACACCGGCTACAGCCTGGATGACGTGCGCCGCGTGATGCCCGCCTTCGAGGCGCTGGGCGTGGGCTGGCTGGAAGAGCCGTTTCCGGCGCACGACCATGACGCCTATGCGCGGGCGGCGCGGCTGGGCCGCGTGCCGCTGGCGGCAGGCGAAAACCACTACACGCGCTATGAGTTCGGGCCGCTGCTGCAGGCCGGAAACGTGACGTTCATACAGCCGGACCTGTCCAAGACGGGCGGGGTGACCGAAGCGATGCGGATCGCGGGCATGGCGGCGGCGCTGAAGCTGAGCATCAATCCGCACACCTCGGCCACCGCCATCAACATGGCGACCAGCATTCATTACCTGTGCGGCATCGACAACCCCGGCTATTTCGAGGCCGACGTCACCGTGCTGAACCCGTTCCGGGATGAACTGGCGGACCGGCTGCCCTACACGCTGGACGCGGACGGCTGCGTGCGCCCGCTGGATGGCGCGGGCATCGGGCTGAAGATCGACGAAAAATTCATCGCCGCCCATCCGCTGATCGAAGGGCCTTGCTACGTCTAGCCGCCCGCTTCCCGCTTGCGGTGCGCAAAGTTCAGCGTCACGATCAGGCCCGCCACCACGGAGAACAGGTGCTTGATCGTATGGCCGCTCAGGTACTCGATGTGCTGGAAGATCTGGTAATCCAGCAATTCAGAGGCCTTGGCCAGCACGTAGCAGCCGATGGCCGCCGCGAAATACAGCCGCTCGCGCAAGGGCGTGCCGTTGCGCCACTGCAGCAGCGGCACCAGCACGAGCGGCATGAACTGCACGAACAGATAGGGGCGCAGGTCGCCCGTGGCGTAGTTGTCGGTGTACCACCACCAGGCCACGCTGGCCACCGCCAGCACGGTCCAGAAGATGTCGACCCAGCGGCCGTCTCCGACCGTTTCCCGCCAGACGGCCGACAGGATGCCGGCGCAGAGCAGCGCGATGGGCAGGCGGTCCCAGATCAGGCGGGCATTGTCGGGCACCAGGTGATACCAGCCTGACCCGAACGCCGTCAGCAGCAGGGCGAAGAAGAACACCGTGTAGCCGGGGCGGATGGCGTCCAGGGCGCGGTTGTGGCGCGAGTGCAGCACCAGCGCCAGGCCGTACCAGCCGACCACCGCGAACCCGGCGTTGGAGAGGACGTCGCCCGCGTTGGGGATGCCCAGCCAGGCGCGTTTGTCCGCGAAGTCGTGGTAATGCTCGAGCTGGGCAATTGGCCCGTACAGCACGAGCCCCAGCGCCACCAACACCATTACCGTCCAGGGCAGCACGCGGCGCGAGCCCGGGCTGGCGGTCTTTTCCGCGGATGAAGAGCTCATGTGGGCACTCCCCGGCATAGGCGGTGCCGGCTAGCAGTGATAGTAAAGGGCGCGCTGCACGGCCTCCACTGCTTTGCCGGGTTTTTCCGGCTTTTTTATGTCCTTGTGTATCCGGCCCGGCGGCGCGTACACGCCGACACCCAGGGCCGGCCGGTTTGCGCCACAGTCCGCTCCAGCAGTCACGTCCCCTTGAACACGACCTTTTGGAGCATCAACATGACGGATCCGGTAAACATCCAGCGCCGCCGCCTGCTGGGAACGACTTCCTCGCTGGCGGGCGCCAGCCTGCTTGGCCTGGCGCTGGGCGGCAACGCCCTTGCTCAGTCCGCGTCCCCGGCCGCCCGGGGAGCGGCACCCACGTTCGGCGACGTGCGGCAGATCCGGGCGGGAACCCTGGATATGGGCTATGTGGATGCCGGTCCCGCCGATGGGCCGGTCGCGATACTGCTGCACGGCTGGCCCTACGATATCCACAGCTTCATCGACGTCGTCCCCCGGCTGACTGCCGCTGGCTATCGCGTGATCGTGCCCCACCTGCGCGGCTACGGTTCCACCCGGTTCGTGTCGGCCGACACGCCGCGCAATGGCCAGCAGGCCGTCGTGGCCGTGGACATGATCGCGCTGATGGACGCGCTGAAGATCGGCAAGGCAGTGATCGCCGGCTTCGACTGGGGCGCGCGCACGGCCTGCATCATGGCTGCCCTGTGGCCCGAGCGCTGCGAGGCGTTGGTGTCTGTCAGCGGGTACCTGATCGGCAGCCAGGAAGGCAACCGCAAACCGCTGCCGCCGCAGGCGGAATTCCAGTGGTGGTATCAGTTCTATTTCGCCACGGAACGCGGCGCGGCGGGGTATGCCGCCAACGTCGACAGCTTCAACAAGCTGATCTGGCAGCTCGCGTCGCCGCAATGGCGCTTCGACGACGCGACCTTCCAGCGCTCGGCGCGCGCTTTCGACAACCCCGATCACGTCGCGGTGGTGGTGCACAACTATCGCTGGCGGCTGGGGCTGGCGCAAGGCGAGGTGCAGTACGACGCGCTCGAGGCGCGGCTGGCGCAGGCGCCCAAGATCGGCATTCCGACCATCACGATGGAGGGCGACGCCAATGGCGCGCCGCACCCGCCCGCCGCGGCCTACGCCGGCCAGTTCACCGGCAAATACCAGCACATCGAGGTCGGTTCCGGCATCGGGCACAACCTGCCGCAGGAGGCGCCCAAGGCCTTCGCCGACGCGGTGATCCGCGTGACCCGGCTGTAGCGCCGGGGGGCGCTGCGCTCAGGCGGCGCCGGACAGCCAGCCCGAGACGGTCTCGAGCACTTTCTCGGGCGATTCGCGATGCGGGACGTGGCCGCAATCGGCAAAGATGACCGGCTGCGCGCCCGCCAGCCGGGCGATCCGCCGGGCATGCTCGGTGGAGCCGTATTCGTCGTTGTCGCCATGCAGCGCGAGGGCCGGGCAGCGCACCTGGGCCAGCTGCGCATCCAGCGTCCAGTCCGCAAATCCCGGCGACAGCCAGGTGTCGATCCACGCGGAAAGCACCCACGCCGCCTTGTCGCCGTGATACTTCTTCAGGCGGTCCAGCTGCCCCGGCTGCGCGAACGACACCTTGGCCTGCCGGATCCCTTCCAGCGTGCGTTCTTCGGCGTACACCTGCGCCGATTCGGTGATCAACGCCTGGCAGGCGTCGTGATGGGCCGCGGCGCAGGCGATGGCCATGCCGCCGCCGACGCTGTGGCCGAAGACCGCGTACCGGTCCAGGCCCAATGCGTCGCGCACGGCGCAAAACCCTTCCTGCGCCTCGCGGGCGACGAAGTCCAGGCCCAGCGTGCCTTCGTGCGGATCCGAGCGGCCGAAACCCAGGCGGTCGTAGGCAATGACGGTGCGCCCGGTGGCGCGGGCGAGCTGCACGGGAAAGTCGCGCCAGAGGTCGACGCATCCCAGCGAGTCATGGAGCAGCACGATGGGCACGCCGGACGTGTCCACGCCGGACGTATCCACGCCGGACGTATCCGGAGTCCAGCGCCTGGCGAAAAGCCGGCCGCTTTCGGTGGGAACGAAAACATCTAGTGACTCGACGGACGACATCGCGGGATCTCACAAAATGGGATGACACGGAACCCAGGGGGCACAGGGCCGGCCCTTTCGGCATGCGGCTCCGGGGACAGACCGGAATAGTAGCGTAGGGGCCGATGCGCCGGCCACGCGTGCGCGCCCTCGCGGTAACCCGCTCGTATCAGACAGGTGACGTTACGAATTCAATTGCTACGGCCGCCGGGCGGACGGACGCGCGCGCACATGATTTGTCGCATTGAGCCGGCCGCCACGCGCGTGTTCCGCCCCGCCGCGCCGCTACGATGGCCGCAGTCATTCACCGCACCAGGAGCAAGTCATGAAAATCCACGTCCGCCTCGTCGCCAGCGCCGCGGCGCTTATCGCCGCGCAGTGTTTCTCGGTAGCCGCGCACGCGCAGCTGCTGGACGCCGTGAAGGGCCAGATGGGCGGCGCGAGCCAGGGCAGTTCTTCGTCCGGCGGCGTCATGCAGAGCCTGGGAGGCAGCCTGCCGCTGTCGTCGCTGAGCCCGGCGTCGGCCGGCAACGCGGCGGGCGTGCTGGAGTTCTGCATGAAGAACAACTACCTCGCCGGCGGCGACGCGCAGGCCATGAAGGACAAGCTGCTGGGCAAGATCGGCGGCGGCTCGACCCAGGAGGCCAAGTCCGACTCGGGATACCCGGCCGGCGTGCAGGGCATGCTCAACGGCAGCGACGGCAAGTCGGTCGACCTGAGCGGCGGCGGGTTGAAGGAAGAGATCACCCGCAAGGCGTGCGATCAGGTGCTGAAACACGCCAAGTCGTTCCTGTAGGGCCGCAGTCCGCGGCCGCCTGCCTGCGCCGGCGGCCGTCTATCCATCCGGGGCGCCTCACACGGGGCGGCCAGCCCCCGCCCGGGGCCGCCGCCGCCCATCCCGCCTCCCTTGCTTCGCCCCGATACGTCCGGGCGCGCGCTGAATTCTCAACATGTGAAACGACGCATGGCCCCGGCCGGCGCAGAACGCCCGTGCGCGCTTATGGTGAATGGGCCTGCAGCGCCCTCGGCGTTTGCAGCCCATCGGCCAGTCGACCCGGGAGAACGCCATCGTGCCCGCCCTGCCAGTTTCCGCCCTGCATACGACCTTTGCGGTGCAGGTTCATGCCGCCATCGCCGACATCGTCGATGATCCGGACGCGATCCGCCAGCTCAAGGACCTGTGGCGACGGTCTCCGGTCATGATCTTTCGCCGCCAGGCGCTCGACGAGGCCGAGCTGGTCCGGTTCACCGAGCATTTCGGCGCCTGCGACGCTTCCTTCCGCAAGGACATCCAGTCCCCGTATCACGAGCAGGTCATCTACTTCAGCACGCTGAAGTACGCGGACGGGCGCCACGTGGGCGGCTTTGCCGGCGGCGAGGACGTGGCCTGGCACTCCGACCAGACCTATCAGGTCCGGCCGGCGACCGGGGCCATGCTTTACGGCGTGGAGGTGCCCATCGAGGGCGGCGATATCTACTGGGCGGACCAGTACGGCGCCTGGGAGCGCCTGCCGCATGAGGTGCGGGCGCTCGTCGACGGGCGCGCCGGCACCTTCCGCTACGCCAAGCGCCATGCCGCCCTGAACACCCTGGAACTGAAGGACGCGGCCAAGGCGAACGCCATGCTCAGCCTGCCCGACGCGCGTCACCCCGTGGTGCTGACCCATCCGAGAACGGGCCGCAAGGCGCTGTATGCGGATCCGACCACGCTGGTGTCCATCGATGGGCTGACACAGGAAGAAAACGCGCGTGTGCTGCCGCTGCTGTTCGATGCGGGCGGGCACGCCAGCCTGACCTACCGCCACCAGGTGCGCAACGGCGACGTGATGCTGTGGGACAACGGCTGCACCATGCATCGCCGCGACCCGATGCGGCTGGACCAGCCGCGCCTCATGAAACGCACCACGTTCCGCCTGGCCGCCGCCGACTACTGTGTACCGCAAGCCTGAAAGGGAGAGGCAACGCTCATGAACCAGTCCAAGGTATTCCTGAAGGTCAATCGCGTCGACGCCGCCATCGTGGCGCGCGCGCAGGGCGTCACGGTGGCCGACGTGCACGAGGCCATGGGCGTGGCCGGCCGCCCGGCCCTGCTCGGCGCCCGCATGCGGCCCCTGCGCGAAGGGCAGCCTGCCATCGCCGGTCCCGCCGTGACCGCGTACTGCTGGCCTGGGGACAACCTGATGATGCATCGGGCGCTGTATCTGGCGCGCCCGGGCGATGTGCTGGTCGTTGTCTGCCAGGCGGAGCTGTCGGGCGCGCAGTGGGGCGACCTGGCCACCCGCTACGCGCTGGAAAAGGGCCTGGCGGGCGTGGTGGTGCAGGGATGCGTGCGCGACGTGGACCAGGTGCGCGCGCTAGGGCTGCCCGTGTGGTCCACGCATATCTGGCCCATGCATCCCGACAAGAACGGCCACGGGGCCGTCAACGCGCCCGTCGTCTGCGAAGGCGTCGAGATCCGGCCCGGGGACCTGATCGTGGCGGACGGCGACGGCGTGGTCCGCGTGCCGCGCGACGAGGCGCCGCGGATCGTCGACGCCGCCATCGCCAAAATGCAGAAGGAAGAAGAGGTGGCCGGTCGCGTGAAGGCGGGCGCGTCCGTATGGGAGCTGAGCGGCGCATCGGCCGCGTATGCGCGATTGCAGATAGAAGAAACAGACGCCGCCTTCGACGACTGATCGCAGGGCGCAACGAGGAGACAGCCATGCAAATGAATCGCCGCAGGATACTGCTGGCGCCGCTGGCGTGCGCGCTGGCAACGGCCCTGCCCGCACGCGTGGGGGCGCAGGCCGCCCCGGCCGCCAGGGCCTATCCGGCGCGTCCGGTCAAGCTGATCGTCGCCGCCGCCGCGGGCAGCAGTCCGGACGCGATGAGCAGGCAGATCGCCAGCGCGCTCGGCGCGGCGTGGCGCCAACCCGTGGTCATCGAGAACGCGGTCGGCCTGGGCGGCGTCATCGGCACGGAACGGGCCGCCAAGCAGGCGCCGGACGGCTACACGCTGCTGGTCAGCACCAGCGGCGCGATGTCGGTGGGCGGAAGCCTGATGCGCCTGCCCTACGACCCGGTCAAGGACTTCCAGCCGCTGACCATGATGATGTACATGCCGAACCTGCTGGTCGTGCATCCCTCGGTTCCCGCCAGGACGCTTGGCGAACTGATTGCGTATGGCAAGCAGAATCCGGGAAAGCTGCGCTACGGCCATCCGGGCGTGGGCACCACGCCGCACCTGTCGGCCGAACTGCTGAAGGACATGACCGGCCTGCGGATGGAGGCCATTCCGTACAAGTCCAGCGCGCAGATGGCGTCGGACCTGCTGGCGGGGCATTACGAGGTGCTCTTCCACAACAGCTCGGTCATGCTGCCCTATGTGCAGGCCGGCGGCGCGCGCGCTTTGGGCGTGACCAGCGCCCAGCGCCTGCCCGCCCTGCCCGACGTGCCCGCGGTGGGCGAGGCCGAGGGGCTCGGCGGCTTCGAGGTGACCGCCTGGTGGGGCATCTACGCGCCGGCAGGCATGTCCGCGGACCTGGCGGAACAGCTCACCGCCGATATCGATGCGGTCCTGAAGCAGGCCGCGCTGGTGGCCTGGATCAAGGACCAGGGCGGTGCGGTCGGCGGCGGATCGCAACAGCAGCTGCGCGACTACCAGGGCGCGGAGACGCGCAAGTGGCGCGAGCTGATCGCAAAGGCCAACATCCGCGCCGAATGATCCGCCGCGCGCTGCGAAGTTTCACACGCTGAACTTTCCCGCCGCGGTGCTGGCGCGCGGCGGGCGTTCGATATCTAGACTGGCCAGTCCCAACAAGCCGAGTAGACGACCACGATGAACCGAGATGCCATGGAAGCGGGCCTGCGGACCCGCAGCGAAGTGCTGGGCGCGACGCATGTCGCCACGGCGATGAACGGCGACGACTTCAGCAGGCCGCTGGAGGAGCTGGTTGCCCAATACTGCTGGAACGAAATCTGGAACCGGCCCGGCCTGGACCGCCGCCTGCGCAGCGCCATCAACGTGGCCATGCTGGCGGCCCTGAACCGGCCGCAGCAGCTCAGGCTGCACATCAAGGGGGCGATCAACAACGGCCTGTCGCGCGGCGAGGTGCAGGAGATCCTGCTGCAGACGGCGGTGTATTGCGGCGTCCCGGCCGGCATGGATGCATTCCGTGTCGCGCGCGACGCCTTCGCCGACCTGCAAACCCCTGCGTCTGAACCATAGCCCGGGAGCACGACATGCCCAGCGCACTTTCCCTGAACACCCGCCGCGCCGTGTCCGATGCCGAATGGCGGACGCGGGTCGACCTGGCAGCGGCCTATCGGCTGATGCCGCTCTTCGGCATGAGCGACCTCGTCTACAACCACATCACGGCCAGCATTCCCGGCGAAAAGGGCAAGCTGCTGATCAACCCGTTCGGCTACATGTATGAGGAGATCACCGCCTCGTCGTTGATCACGATAGACCTCGAAGGCAAGGTCCTGTTCAACCCGAACGAAGACTACGGCGTCAACCAGGCCGGGTACGTGATCCATGGCGCGGTGCATGCGGCGCGGGCCGACGTGCACTGCGTGATCCACACGCATTCGCGGGCGGGCATGGCGGTGTCGGCGCTGAAATGCGGCCTGCTGCCTTTGACGCAGACCGCGATGCGCTTTGCCAGCATCGCGTACCACGACTTCGAGGGGCCGGCCATCGACCTGGCCGAACGCCAGCGCCTGGTCCGCGACCTGGGCGTGGGCGACGCCATGGTGCTGCGCAACCACGGGCTGCTGGTTGCCAGCGCCGATATCGCCCAGGCCTTCAACACCATCTACTGGCTGGAAATGGCGTGCCGCGCGCAAGTGGACGCGATGGCCTGCAACACGGAACTGAATTTCGCGGACCCGGCCGTGGTGGAACGGACCGAACACCTGTACCGGCCCGAGGTGCGGCGGCCGCACGGCGTACTCGAATGGCCGGCCATGCGGCGCTACCTGGACCGGCGCGACCCGTCCTATCAGGAATGAACCCCCAAGGCATCAACGAAAGGAGAGACATCGATATGAACGAACCCATAGGATTCATCGGCCTGGGCAGCATGGGCGCGCCGCTGGCGTCGCGCCTGCTGGACACCGGGCACAGCCTGGTCGTCCACGACGTGCGCCCCGACGCGCTGGCGCGATTCGCCGGCCGCGACGTGACGGTGGCCGGCTCCGTGCGCGAGGTCGCCGATGCGGCGAGCATCGTCCTCGTCAGCCTGCCCACGCCGGACATCGTGCGGGCCGTCGCGACGGGACCGGACGGGCTGATCGGCGGCGACCGCATCAGGCTGTACGTGGACCTGTCGACCACCGGACCGATCGCCGCCAGGGAGATCGGCGGGGCGCTGGCCGCGCGGGGCATCGGCGTGGTCGATGCGCCGGTGTCGGGCGGCGTCGCCGGCGCGGCGGTGGGCAAGCTGGTGCTGATGGCGGCGGGCGCCGGGCCGGACGTGGCGCAGGTCCTGCCGATCCTTGCGAACCTGGGGCAGGTCGAGGTCGTGGGAGAGGCGCCAGGCATGGGGCAGAGCCTGAAACTCATCAACAACGTGCTGTCGGCCACGCACATGGCCATCGTGTCCGAGGCGATGGTGCTTGGCGTGAAGGCCGGCCTGGATCCCGAGGTGATGCTGACGGTGCTCAATAAGGGCTCGGGCCGCAACACCTCGACGGAAGAGCGCTTTCCGAAGTTCGTCCTGCCGCGCACGTTCGACAACGGGTTCTCCAACGCCCTGATGCGCAAGGACCTGAAGCTCTGCATGGAGATGGCGGAGGCGATGCAGGTGCCGATGTGGGTCGGCACCGCGGTGGACCGGTTGTGGATGCAGACCGTCCTGCAGATCGGCCCTAACGAAAACACCACCACCATCGTCAAGACGATCGAGCAGTGGGCCGGCGTCGAGGTGCGGGGCAAGTCGGCGGCGCCGCGCGCCGCGGCGGCGTGAACGGAAAACCGGGAGAGAACATGGAAGACGTGGCAAGCGCGGTCGCCGACGTGGCGGTCGAGGACGTGGAATACCTGCGGGTGGACGGGCTGTCGCTGATGGCGACGGTGTACCGGCCCGAGGGCGCGGGACCTTTCCCGATGGTGCTGGAGATCCACGGCGGCGCGTGGTGCCGTGGAAGCCGGCAGGACGAGCATGCGCTGAACCTGGCGCTGGCCGGGCAAGGCGTGGTGGTGGCGGCCCTGGACTTTCGCATGCCGCCGCAGGGCGCCTACCCGGCGTCGCTGTGCGACATCAACCTGGCGTTGCGGTTCTTCAAGGCGAACGCCGCGCGCTGGCATGCGGACGCCGCGCGGGTCGGCGTGATGGGCGTGTCCAGCGGAGGCCACCAGGCCGTGCTGGCCGCGCTGCGCGCGCACGATCGCCGCTATGGCGTCCATGTCCCGCCGGATGGCGCCGGGCAGGATGCGCGCGCGGCGTTCGTGGTCGCGTGCTGGCCCGTCATCGACCCGATCGGCCGCTACCGGTACGCGAAGGCGATGCGGGATGGCGGCAAGCCCTATCCCGCCGCGCTGGACAGGGTCATTCCCGATCACGAGAAGTTCTGGCTGACCGAGGACGCCATGCAGGAAGGCGCGCCCGCGGCGGCGCTGGAGCGCGGCGAAGTCATGGATCTGCCGCCTGTCCTCTGCATCCAGGGCGATGCCGACATCGTTCATCCCCGCGAGCACCTGGATCGCTTTGTCCAGGCCTATCGGATGGCCGGCGGGCAGGCGGCCCTGCGCCTGTACCGGGACCAGGCCGAAGGGTTCATCACCAAGCAGCCGGACGCGGCCGCCTCCGGAGAGGCGATCCGCGACATCGTGGCGTTCATCAAGCGGTCTGGCGCAGCGTGACAGGGGCGGCGCGCGGCGGCGCGGCGCTGTCCGCCGCCGCCGGCGCCGGCGGGGCCAGCAGATATCCGGCATCCAGCGCCTCGTAGCGCGCGCAGCCAAGCTGCGTCAGGACCATGTTGACCTCGTGGCGCATGATCTGCAGCGCCCGTTCCACGCCCGCCTGCCCTGCCGCCGCGACGCCATACAGCGACGGCCTGCCGAAGATGGCGGAGTCGGCGCCCAGGCAGCGGCAGATCACCAGGTCGGACCCGCGCCGCACGCCGCTGTCCACGATCAGGGTGGCATTCGGGCCCACGGCCTGGCGCATCATGGGCAGGACCTCGATGGGCGACGGCGCGGCGTCGAGCTGGCGGCCGCCGTGGTTCGATACCACGATGCCGTCCACACCCCGTTCGATCGCCAGCCGCGCATCGTCCGGATGCATCAGGCCCTTGATCATCAGCGGGCCGGGCCAGGCCTCGCGGATGCGTTCGACATGGTCCCAGCCGACCATGGGCGCGGGAGTCAGCGTGCCGAACATGTCGGCCACCGCGCCCGCGTCGGCTTGCGGCGGGGCGTAGGGTTGCCAGTTGCGCATCATGGGGACGCCGCCCGTGCGCAGGTAGCGCAGGACCCAGGCCGGATGTCCCAGCGCCTCCAGCACCACGGCCGGCGTCATCCGGAACGGCCGCGAGAAGCCGTTGCGCCGGTTGCGCTCGCGGTTCGCGTTGACCGGCACATCCACCGTCAGGACCAGCACGCGCACGCGCGCGCGGATCGCGCGCTGCACCAGGTCGGCATTGATGTGTTCATCGCGGGTGCAATACATCTGGAACCAGACGTGGTCGGGCGCGATGGCAACGGCTTCTTCCAGCGATGCGTTGCTGGAACTGGACAGCAGGAACGGCACGTTGGCCTGCCGCGCGGCGGCGGCCTGCATGAGGTCGGCGTCGGGGCGCCATAGCCCGGCAAGGCCGGTCGGCGAGATGCCGATCGGGCTGTCGTAGCGGTGCCCGAACAGCGCAACCGACTGGTCCAGCCGGCTCACGTCGCGCAGATAGCGCGGCACCAGGGCATGGCGGCCAAAGGCCTCGCGGTTGCGCGCCATGCCGCGTTCGTCGTCCGCGCCGCCGTCGATGAAGTCGAAGGCGATGCGCGGCAGTTTCCGGCGCGCCATGCGCCGCAGGTCGTCCAGATTGATGGCGGATTGGATCTTCATCGGGATACTCCAAACAGGGACGCCATACCTTAATGGCCGCCCGCCAGGCGGCGTTGGCGGCGCTCCGCGGCAATTTCACATGTTGAATATTCCGGCGTGCGCGCCAATCGTCCAGCGCAAGGTTCAGCATGTGAAACAACGCCCGGCGCGGCGGCCGATGCACGCGGGCCTTGGGGATACCATCAGCCGAACTCGTCCCGGGCACGCAAGCCTTGCGCGATGCGGCGCGTGCCTTTCCATCCCCCGAATCGAGGTGTCGGCTTCATGAAGGTTCTGGCCAGTGGTTTGAGATTTCCCGAGGGTCCGGTCGCGATGCGCGATGGATCGGTGTGCGTGGTGGAGATTGCCGCCGGACGCATCTCCCGCATCAGCCCGGATGGGCGCCTGTCGGTGCTTGCCGAGACCGGGGGCGGTCCGAACGGCATGGCGGCGGGCCCGGACGGCGCCCTGTACGTGTGCAATAACGGCGGGTTCCTGGTGCGCGAGGTGGAAGGCGAAACCCGCGTCATCCACGGCGAGCTGCCGGGCGACTACAAGACCGGCTCCATCCAGCGCGTGGATCCCGCCAGCGGCCGCGTGACGGTGCTGTACACCCACTGCGGCGACACGCCGCTCAGCGCGCCGAACGATCTGGTGTTCGATGCGCAGGGCGGCTTTTACTTCACTGATTTCGGCAAGATCCGCAAGCACAGCCGCGACATCGGCTCGGTCTACTACGCCCTGCCCGACGGCAGCCACATCCGCGAGGTCGCGCATCCGCTGGCCAATCCCAACGGCGTCGGGCTGTCGCCGGACGGACGCACGCTCTATGTCGCCGAAACCGAGACCGCGCGGCTCTGGGCCTATGACGTCCTCGAGCCCGGCAAGCTCAGCCATAGCGGGTTTCCGTCGCCCAACGGCGCGCGGCTGGTCTGCGGATTGCCGGGCTACCAGCGCTTCGACAGCCTGGCGGTGCAGGCCGACGGCAGCATCTGCGTCGGAACGCTGATCACGGCAAAGATCACCGTCATCGCGCCCGACGGCCGCGTGCTGCGCGAGGTCGGCATGCCCGACCGCTACCCGACCAACATCTGCTTCGGCGGCCCGGACATGCGCAAGGCCTACGTGACGCTGTCGCTGACGGGAAAGCTGATCGAACTGGACTGGGATGAACCGGGCCTGCCGTTGAACCACGGGGCCTGACGCCCGCCGACGCCGCAAGGCGCGGCTCAATACATGAAAAACGCGCGGAAAGAAGCGCGGCAGAAAAAGAAACCGGCGGGCCCGCGCCCGGCCGGAAAACAACGACCAAAGGAGACATCATGAGCACAACCACGGAAAAGACCGGGCGGCCCGCCTTGTGGCGCGTGTGCGTCGCCGCAGTGGTGGGATCGGCGATCGAGGGATTCGACTTCCTGGCTTACGGCACGGCTTCGGCATTGGTGTTCGGGACGGTGTTCTTTGCCAATCTCGACCCGACCATCGCCACCATCGCCTCGTTCGGCACCTTCGCCACGGGCCTGCTGGCGCGGCCATTCGGAGGCATCCTCTTCGGTCACTACGGCGACCGCATCGGGCGCAAGACCATGCTGTCGCTGAGCCTGATCCTGATGGGGCTGGCCACCGTGGGCATCGGGCTGGTGCCCAGCTACGCGGCCATCGGCGCATGGGCGCCGGTCCTGCTGGTGCTGCTGCGCATGATGCAGGGCGTGGCGTTCGGCGGCGAGTTCGGCGGGGCCATCCTGATGGCTGTGGAGCACGCGCCGCCGAAATGGAAGGGCATACTCGGCGCGCTGCCGCTCGCCGGCGTGCCGATGGGGCTGGTGCTGTCGTCGGCGTCGTTCGCGCTGGTCACGCAGCTTCCCGAACACAGCTTCCTGGAATGGGGCTGGCGCCTGCCCTTCCTGGCGAGCGTGCTGCTGGTCGTCGGGGGCTATTACATCCGCTCGTCCATCCCGGAGACGCCCGAATTCATCGAAGTGCAGCAGCGCAAGCAGGCGGCGAGCGTGCCTTCGCTGGAACTGGTGCGCGAGCACCGAAAGACCTTGCTGCTGACCATCGGCAACAAGCTGGGCGAAGTGACGCTGTACTACATCGTCACCGTCTTCATGGTGTCTTATGCGATCAAGCTTGGGTTCACCCGCAGCGACACCATACGGGCGCTGATGATCGGCGCGGTCTGCCAGGTGATCGGCATGGTGCTGGCCGGCTGGCTGTGTTCGCGCGTCGACGGGCGCAACGTGGCGCGCGTGGGCGGCATTGCGATGGCGGTGACGATATCGACGTTGTTCGCGCTGGTGGAAAGCCGCAGCCCGCTGAACCTGGACCTGGCGCTCATCGTCGCGCTGGGACTGGTGCATCCGCTGGTGTATGCGCCACAGGCCGCCTTCTACAGCGCGCAGTTTCCCGCGCACCTGCGCTACTCGGGCCTGTCCATCGGCATACAGTTCGGCGCGGCGATCGGCGGCGGTCTCGCGCCGATCCTGGCGACCGCGCTTGCCTCGCGCTACGGCGACCTGACGCCGGTTGCGTATTACGTGGGCGGCGCGGGCATCCTGGCTTCGGTCTGCGCCCACTTCATGCGCCCGACGGACCCCGCCCCAACGCCCGGGCCTGCCATCGCGCCCACCGCGCCCGGCAAGGCGACGACAGGCGGGTAGGTGCGGCCGGCTAGGTGCGGCCGGCCAGGTGCGGCCGGTCAGCCAGGCAAACCCCAATTGCTGGCCCTGAAGCGGGTGAAGTAAGCATATGCTGCGAATGGACAAGAACAGCCAGGAGACAGACTGCCATGAACCTTGCCGACCTTCCCTTTCCCATGACGCCCGGCTCCGCGGCGCCGTCCCGGGCGGGGACGCAGAGCCTTTCCCGCGGCATCAAGCTGCTGCGCATGGTGGCCACGCGTCCGCAAGTGGGCTGGCGGCTGTCCGACCTGGCCGTGGCCTGCGGACAGGACAAGGCGACCGTCCATCGGATGCTGGCCTGCCTGGTCGAGGAACGCCTGCTGGAGCAGCGCAGCAATGACCGGCACTACCTTCCGGGCCCCATGATGTATGAACTGGGCCTGGCGCTGCCCGCCCACGCGCAGTTCCAGCGGTGCGCGGAAGGCATCGTGGACGGCTTCGCGCGGCGCATGGGCGGCATCGCGCTGTTCCAGTTCCGCAGCGGCGGCGAGTTCGTCTGCAGCGTGCGCGCGGGCACGGTCAAGATGACAGGCGCGATGGTCTACCCGGGAACGCGGCGGCCCCTGTTCACGTCGGCCGGCGGCGTGGCGATCCTGCAGACCCTGCCGCCCGACACCGCGCGCGCCGTGCTGGCCGACAATGTCAATCAGGAAATCAAGCGCCACGGCACCACGCGCCTGGACGCGCTGCAGAAAATGCTGGTGAAGTCCGACGAGCACGGCTTCGGCGTCAATCTGGGCTATATCGTGCCCAATTCGTACGCCTACGGCGTGCCGGTGCGCGGGACGGGCGGCGAGGCTTTCGCGGCCCTCTGTCTGATCGGCACGCCGGAAGCCCACGGCGAAGCGCGCCTGGACGAGCTGCACGATCGTCTGCTGGAAACGGCGGCGCAGCTCGAGGCCAGCGCGCTGGAGTGCGGCATCCATTAGCCGGCGCGCCTGGGGCCGAAGATATCCTCCCGCGCCGCCCGGCTCAGCGCCACCACGGCCGGATGCTGCAGCCGCTGGTCGGTGGTGATGGCGTAGAACTGTTCCTTGACGGCGTCGGCGCTGCCGATGGCGCGCACCCGGTACTGCTTGCAGAGGTAGGCGGCGGTGGCGGTCGGCGCCACGAACAGGCCGGTGCCCGTCTGGCCGAACGAGTTCATCAGGGCGCTGTCGTCGAACTCGCCCACGATGCGCGGGCGGATGTCGTGCTCGTCGAACCATTGCAGCAGCCGGGGCCGGATCGCGGCGTCTTCGCCGGGCAGCAGGAAGGGCGCCTGGTCCAGCAGCTCGGGGAACTTGTCCGGCAGGCTGTCCAGCAAGAGCGGCGATCCAAAGAAGGTCAGTCCGCATTCCCCCAGCAGGTGGCTGTATCCCCGCACGTTCAGGTTGTTCGGCATGGGACGGTCCGCGATCACCATGTCGAACCGGTGCACGGCCAGGTCGGCCAGCAGGAAGGGAAGCCGCCCTTCGCGGCAGATCAAGCGCACGTCCTCGTCCAGATGCAGCGCGGGCTCGATCATCCGGTACACCATCGCCTTGGGCATGCCTTCGGCGACGCCCACCTTGAACTCCATGGCCCGCCGGGCGGGGCGGTCGCGCAGGTCGTCGAGCAGTTCGTCGCCCATGGTGAAGATGCGGTCCGCGTACACCAGGGCATGGCGCCCGACGTCGGTCAGTTCCAGCCCCCGGCCGGCGCGCCGGAAGAGTTCGGTGCCGAGCGTGGATTCCAGCTCCTGCAATTGGCCGCTGATGGACTGCGGCGTGCGCTGCAGCTGCTGCGCCGCGCGGGCGATGCTGCCGGCCTTGGCGACCATCCAGAAATAGCGCAGATGCTTGTAGTTGAGAGTGACCATGGCCTGATCAATCCAAAAAATCTGACTATCGGTTCATCATAGGCGAATTGTTGGAGGAATCGGCCTGCTCTAGACTGGCCTCATGCAGTTTCCGTGCATCACTGGCCATCGCGCGGCGGATCGGACGCGATGGCGGGAGGCGCCTGATGAACCGGGTCGAGACCTTTGCCACCCTGCCGATGTGGGTGGGATTCGTGGGCTTCGTGCTGGCCGTGCTGGCGGTGGACCTGTACGCGCTGGGCGGCCGCCGCGCGCACCGCGTTTCGTCGCGCGAGGCCCTTTGCTGGGTGTTTGCGTGGATGACGCTTGCCACGCTGTTCGGTGGCCTGATGTGGGGGTGGCTGGACGCCACGCTGGGCCGGGCGGTGGCGCACCAGAAGGTGATGGAGTTCTACACAGGCTACCTGATCGAACTGTCCCTGTCCGTGGACAACATGTTCGTGTTTTCGCTGATCTTCACTTACTTCGCGGTGCCGCTGGAACTGCAGCGCCGGGTGCTGCTGTACGGCGTGCTGGGCGCCATCGTGATGCGGGTCAGCATGATCCTGGCGGGCGTGTGGCTGCTGTCCAAATTCGCCTGGCTGTTCTACGTGCTGGGCGCTTTCCTGATCTTCACGGGCCTGAAGATGCTGTTCACCGCGGGCCGCCAGCCGGACATCGCGCGCAATCCGCTGGTCCGGTTCCTGCGGTCCACCATGCGGATCACCAAGGACTATCACGGGCAGTCGTTCTTCGTCCGCATCGACGGGCTGCGGTATGCGACGCCCATGTTTGTGGTGCTGCTGGTGATCGAGGCCACCGACGTGGTGTTCGCCGTGGACAGCATCCCGGCCATCTTTGCCGTCACCACCGATCCGTTTATCGTCTTCACATCGAACATTTTCGCCATCATGGGCCTGCGGGCGTTGTATTTCCTGCTGGCCGACATGGTGGCGCGGTTTCACTATCTCAAGTATGGCCTGGCGTCGGTGCTGGTCATCATCGGCGCCAAGATGCTGGCCGAGCAATGGGTCCATGTGCCGGTGCACTGGTCGCTCGGGGTGGTGGGCCTGATTCTGCTGGCGTCGGTCGGCGCCAGCTGGGTATTGCCCGGAAGGGCCGCGGAACACGCCCCGCGATCCAAGGCGGGAAAATCACGAAGCGGAGGTCTGCCATGAACACGATCATTCTTGCCACCGACGGGTCGGAATACAGCGACAAGGCGGCCCGTTACCTGGTGGAAAGCCCCCTGCTGAACCGGGATTTCGTGGTGCACGTGGTGCATTGCGAGCCCGACGTGGGCGGCGACGTGAAGTCCTTCATCGGCAAGGCGGACATCGATGCCTGGCACCACGAAGAAAGCGGCAAGGCGATGAAGTCCGTGGTGGACATCCTGAGCGCGGGCGCGGTGGGGCACGAATGCCACGAACTGGTCGGTTTCACCCCCGAGAAGATCGTCGAGTACGCGAAGCAGTCCGGCGCCGCGGCCATCGTGATCGGCTCGCATCATCACAGCGTGTTGCTGAATGCCATCCGCGGATCGGTCAGCGGGCGGATCATGGCGCATTCTCCGTGTCCGGTGCTGCTGGTCTAGGGCTGGCGCCTTGGGGCGGCGCGGGCGCGGGGATGGTATCTTCTGCGCATCTTTCCGCCCCAACGCATCCTCCATGTCCGACGCCGCCCTTCCCGCCGATACGCCGATTTCCGATGAACCCGCAGGCGTGCGCAGGCCGTTCATCCAGAATTCGGGCAGCCGGCGCACCCTGCATTTCACCCAGCAGGAGATCCAGAGCAGCATGTCGCTGCTCAATCCGGACGCGCTGGAGATCGAATACACCCGGATGATGATGGGCTTCGTGCTGTTCAAGCCGGAACCGGCCCATATCCTCATGGTGGGGCTGGGCGGTGGTTCGCTGCCCAAGTTTTGCCACCGCTACCTGGCGGGGGCCGACATTTCGGTGGTCGAGATCGACCCGGCGGTCATCGGGCTGCGCGACGCCTTCATGGTTCCGCCCGACGGCCCGCGCTTTCGCGTGATCCAGGCGGACGCGGCCGCGCATATGCGCGGCCTGTCCGGGCAGGCCGATGTGATCTTCCTGGACGGCTTCGAGGTGGGCGGCATTCCGGACGCGCTGTGCTCGGCGGATTTCTATGCCGATTGCCACCGCGCCCTGCGCGAGGACGGCATCCTGGTGATCAATTTCCACGTGAACCATCCGATGCACCATGACTACCTGGACCGGGTGCGCGAGTCCTTCGGCTCGTCGATGTTCGAGGTGGTCGACGACGACATGACCAACAGCATCGTGTTTGCCTGCAAGGGCAACCTGCTGGACGATCCGGCGGCGGCGCAGCTGACGCGGCCGGCGTCGATCCCGAAGGACGCGTGGCGCCAGCTCATGCCGACGCTGAAGGTCATCGGGGCGACGCTGGAACTCAGGTAGGCCGGGCCGGGGCTATCCCGGCTGGCTCAGCGCGAGGGCCAGCAGTTCGCGGGTGGCGCGGGACAAGGCGCCCGGCGACTGCGCGGGCACAGCCGCGCCGCCTTTCGCGGCCAGCGCATCGACCAGGGACGACACGGTTTGCGCGACCGCGCTATCCGCCAGCGCTGCCTGCGCGGGTTCCGGCTTGCCCGGCTGGCCGGGCGGCGCCGCAAGCTGCTTTCTGGCCGTCCTGAGCAGTTCCGCCACCGGGTCGGTCTTGGCGCGCGCGTTGACCCGGTCCGTCATCGCCGTCGCCAGGCTTTTGACGCCGCCCCGGGTCTTGAGGCCGCTCTGTTCGCTGGCGGCCTCCCAGACGCCGCGCTGCGCGGCGTACGCGGTAAGCAGGGCGAAGCGGTCGGCGTCGATGAGCAGGGGCGATTCCGCGACCGCGATCAGCAGCGACTGGTAGGCCGCCTGGGCCGCGGCGGCATTGTTGCCGATCAGGGCCGTGGACACGTCTTTCCACAGGTGGTGGAACGGCAGCGCCGTCGCCGCCGCGAACATGTCCGCGCCCAGCGTCGCGCGATGCTCGAACGCCACCACCAGGTAGTCCACGTCGTTCACGGGTTCGAGCTTGCCCGCCGCGCCCTGGCGATGCAGCACGCCATCCACCAGCTGCAGGCCGGCAAGCTTGTCCTGGGAGTCCGCGCCGGCCAGCACGCGGTAGCCGCTGCGGCGCAGCGCGTCGCCGTCGAACACGCCGAAGCGCACGCTGACGCCGTCCGCGCCGAACAGCTTGGCCAGCGGCTTGAGCAGGCTTTCCCCCGTCTTGACGATGGCGCCGCCGGCCGGGCCGCCCAGCATGGTGACGGCCGTCGACACGAAGTCCAGGATGCCGCGGGAAAAGCTGCTGTCGGCAAACCGGCACAGCGCCGCATACATTTCCAGCCCTTCGCTGGCGTAGGGCACGTTGCGGGCCACGTAGACGTCGCGGAACGCCACGCGGCTGGCGCCGGCTTCCGGCGCGGCGGCGCCCAGGGCCTGCTGGATCAGGTCATAGCCGACGATGTACGGAATCTCGCGCTTGGCGCCCGCCACGCCGTAGCGCAGGAAGAAGGTGCACAGCGGCAGGAATTCGCTGAGGTAGTTGCCCGCCTGGCTGAGACGCATCTCCACCACCCGGACGCTGAAGTAGCACTGGCCGGGAACGAACGAGGATCCGTCCAGGCCCGCGGCCAGCGCAGGGCCGCCGCCGGGCGGTGGTTCGATTTCGGCGTAGAAATTGCGGCCGGCGGGCACGGACGGCAGCAGGGCCGCCGCGCCGTCGCCGGTCGTCGCCTTGCCGCCGATGCCGCGCAGCATGCCGATGAGAGAGTCCATGCGTAGCTCCTTGAAAATTGCCCGTCCCGGCCGCGGGGCCGCCGCCGATGCGCTCAGTCGCGCACGATCGCCATGGCCGACGCCCAGGTGGGCAGGTCGCCGGCATCGCCCTGCGCCGCCTTGCAGGCGTAGCGATAGGCTTCGGCCAGCCCTTTGGGCTGGGCGGCGTCCAGGTACACGTCATAGAAGCGCTGGATATAGCGCGCGCACGATTCTTCCTCGACCTGCCAGCGGAACGCCAGCACGCCGGCCGCGCCCGCCCGCATGACCTCCAGCGCGGTGCGCACCGACGCGCCGCTGCACGACGACAGCACCAGCAGCTTGCATTTGCCGGCTTCCATCCACTGGCCGATGAGCCGGATCGACAGCTGCCAGGCTTCGCCGTCCGCGCCGGGCAGCACCAGCATCGTGCTTTCGCCGCTGGACACGGAGTGCCCGGCGAAGTGGAAGATGTCGTAGTTGCCCGTCTTCAGGCGTTCCTCGATGCGACGCTGCAGGTCGGCGCCCACGAGATCCGTTTCGCCCTCTTCGCGCACGTTGTCGATGAGCAGGTGGCCCGGCGCCAGCCTGGCCAGTTCATCCAGGTGCTCGCGCTCTTTCGCGATGGACTGCAGAGGGCCGAACTCCATGGCAGGCAGTGGCGGGCCGCCGTCCTCGCGCCGGAACGACACCGCGCCGAACACCGCGCTGGCGTCCATGAACAGCAGCCGCACCGGCTGCCCAGGCGTGCGGGCGTCCTGCTCCCAGCGCGGCGCGGGCGCGGCGCCGTCCAGGTGCAGGCGCCGGGCCATGGGAAGCTCCAGGCACAGATAGCGGCCGCTGTCGGCGCCGAATTCGCGGCCCATCTCGAAGGGCAGGTTGAACAGGCGCGAGACCTCCTGGCTTGCCAGGTTGAATTCAAAGCGCAGGTCCAGCCCCGCGAAAGCGCCCACGCCCGGCGACACCTCCTCGTCGCGCGCCCGCTGGATCAGCTTGGCGATGGGCGCGCCCAGGCTGTGGGTGACCATGGCGCTGAAGACGTCTTCGCCCACGCCGCTCAGGTCCTTCAGCCACTGCGGCGCCTTGGTTTCGCCGGTATAGGGACTGAAGGTCTCGATGCGCCCCACCAGGGCCGATATCCGGTCGCGCTCCTTGTAGGGCATGTCCTGCGAGGAGTATTCGTGGCGGCCCATCTGGATGCGGTACGTGATCGAGTGTTCGCCCACCCGGATGATCAGCCGCCTGCGCCGCTTGGGCGCCAGGGGCGTCAGGCAGGTCAGGACGGTGGCGACTTCCGCGCCGCCATTGACGGCGCCCTTGGCGTCGCTTGTCCACACGAAGACTTCGGGCCGCTCCAGCACGTAGCGCTGCACGAGCTCCGGCGGGTCCACCGCCAGGACGAGCAGGGGCACGTTCGATCGGCTGTGTATCCATTCGAGCAGTTCGACGGCGGCCGCGCCGGGCTTGCCGCGCTTGTTGGCGGAGCCCAGCCTGGCGTCGATGATGGCGAGCCGGGGTTCGATGCGGGGCGTGGCCTGCTCCCAGATCTCGATCTGCGTCTTGGCGCTTTCCAGGCTGGTGCGGCGGCGCAGCTCGGCGCCGACGAACGGCGCGATCGCGGGGTACTGCTGCACATACCGGTGCAGCTGGGCCAGGTTATTGGCCCAGTCGTCCTCGTGCTCGTCGTTCATGCTGGCCAGCAGGATCACGTTGGCGGCGGCGGGCTGTTCCATGATGATTCCCCAGATCCGGGCGCGCTAGCTGATCCGCAGCGGCAGGATCAGTGTGAACGACCGCCACGGCGGCGTGACCGATTCGTACGACTGCGGCGGCTGCAGCGGCGCGTCCGGCAGCGGCGGGTCGGTGACGAGCGCGCCGCCATGGTCGACCATCGTCTCCTGGATCTGCATGATGGCGATGCTGGCCCCGTCGTGCGCGGCGCGCTCGGCGTTCAGCAGGGCATCGTCCGGAACCGCGTGGACGGGCTGGTCGGTGTCCCAGTCCTGTTCTTCGCTCAAGCCGAAGCGCAGCGTGCAGCCGTCGGGCCCGGCGTCGATGTCGACAGTGACGCTGGCGTCGTCCGCGTTGCGGCGGCGCAAAAGATAGTCGAGCATGGAGCGGAAGGCCGCGCTCAGCGACTGGACGTCGCCCGACACCACCGGCCCGTCGCGCGACGCCGATTGGTTGCGCAGCACGATCCGCCGCTGGTCGCGCGCCGGCAAGGCGGCGATCACCTCGCTGATCCGCGCGCCCAGTTCGACGTCGCCATGCAGGGCGCGGGCGCGCCGCCGCGATTCGCTGGCGCCGGCCAGGCGTTCGAACGTGATGTCGGCCTTGCCGATCTCGGCGACGATGCGCTGGCTGAGGTCCTGGGCCTGGGCGGCGACGACCTCGGGCGGCGTGCCCTGCCGGGCGTCGTCGTGCAGCAGCGCCGCCTGCGACGTCAGGCTGCATGCCATCGACAACGAGGTGCGCGTCTGCCGGGCGACCTCGGCCACGGTTTCGCGCAGGTAGCGCAGGTCGCGCGCCCAGTCCAGGTCCGCGATGTCGGTGAAGAACCAGATCGACATGTCCAGGCTGGGATCCAGGTCGGTCCGGGTGGCCAGCAGCGAGCGCGGCGCGCCGGCGCTGTCCAGCAGTTCGATGCGCTCGCGCTTGACCGTAAAGCCGGACGTGAGCACGCCCAGCGTGGCCTCGTCGCCCGCGATCGCGTAGTCCGTGATCGAGGGCGATCCGGCGCCGTCCCGGGCGTCGTCGTGCACGCGCCGGGGCTCGGTGCCCAGCATGTCCGCGGCCACGCGGTTCATCTCGATGACCGCCCCTTCGCGGCCGACGAACACCACCGCCTGTTCGGTTTCGGCCATCAGGCTCTGCTTGGTCTGGCTGAGCAGGTGCTGGGCCAGGCCCGCTTCCAGCGACGCGATGATCTGGAGCAGGTCGTCGATGTCGGGCCCCTTGAAGGCATGGGACACCGAGGACTCCACGTCGAGCAGCCAGCGCACCCGCCCGTTCAGGCGCACGGGAACCGTCATGGCCGAGCGCAGCGGCCGCTTCGGGCCCGCGTAGCCATGCTGCGCGTAGGCGGGATTGCCGATGTCGTCCACCGCCAGCAGGCGGCCCAGCGAGAGCGTCGCGCCCAGCATGCCCAGGTCGGCGGGCTGCCGGTAATCAGCCGGCAGGGCATAGGCCGGCGCCAGGCTGTGCTGCGTCACCACTTCGAAGCGGTCATCCAGCCGGTTGACGCGGAACAGCGCCACGTGGTCCCACGAGAAATGCTGGGCGAGCTGGACGATGATCTCTTCGGCTGCCTGGCGCAGCGACTCGGCCGTCATCACCTTCTGCCGCAGCGAATCCGCGAACTCGGCGCGCTCGTCGTCGCGCTCCTTCTCGAAGCGCATCAGCACCGGTTCCAGGTCCAGCGCCCGCAGGGTTTCCAGGTCCCGTTCGCCGTACGATCCCGGCTGGCGCGAGCACAGGCTCAGGGCCGAGCTGTAGCCGCCTGCCCGCATGACGGGCAGCGTCACCGAGGCCTGGATGCCCAGGTCCTGGTAGCAGCGCACGACCTCGTTGCCGGGCTCGGGCATGTTTTCCTTGACGAAGGCGCCGATCTCTTCCACCCAGGTCCGGCCCGAATCCAGGAACGACCGGATCGTGGGCGGCAGGTCCATCCAGCGCGCGGGCCACAGTTCCACGCCTTCCGGCCGCACCGCGATGGCGCGGAACAGCGAGACGTCGTTGCCGTAGATGCCGAAGACGGCGTGCTCGAACGGAATCAGGCGCCGGATCTGTTCCAGGATGCGGTCCAGCTTCAGCCGCCAGCCGGGAATCGCCGGATCCAGCGCGATGCGCCGGATCTCGTCGCGCGCGGATTCCAGGGTGCGGGACTGGATGACGGCGATGACGCCCAGCAGTTCCCCGTTGGGCGCCGGGTCGGGCGTCATCACCAGCTCGAACTGGCGGTCGACGTCGTCCGGCACGGGAATGGCGATGGCCGCCGCCACCATCGCGTCGCCTTCCGTGTCGCGCGCGCAGCGCAGGATGGCGCGCTGCAGCCGCGGACCGTCGCCCGGCCGGAAGTGCGCCGCCAGCCGCGTGCCGTATAGGTCATGCCGCGCGATGCCGAGGGTGCGCGCCGCCTCCGGGTTGGCGAACCGGATGACGCCATTCAGGTCGAGCCGGAACACGGCGTAGGGCGTGCGATCGAAGCGGGTCGCCTCGGCCTGGCGAAAGGCCGCCCCGTCGTTCACCAGGACGATGAGTTCCCCGCTGTCCAGCGTGCAGAAGGGAATCAGCTGGGCAGGCGCCCGGGCGCCGTCGGCGGCCGCGTAGACGACGTCGACGGGGCCGTCGCCCATGCGCAAGGGCTGGCGCAGGCCGAATACCTGGCTGGCCTGGCGGCCGGCAATGTCTTCGTGGTCCAGGGGCAGGACGCTGCTGGCGGCGACGATTTCGCCGTCGTCGTCCAGCAGGATGCAGGGGACGCCGACCCCCGACAGGACGCGCGACACCTCGCCGGGATCGCCGAAAAGAGAGAATTCGCGCGGCGGCGCCGAGGGAGCCTTGGGCAAGGACGGCGCCGCCGGCGCCTTGGGCAAAGACGCGGCCGCTGGCACGGGCGCGCGCGGCGCGTCAGCCCTTGCCGGGATGGCTGCCGCAGGCTTGGGCGCCGGTTCCGGGGGCTCGAGATACGGTTCTGGCTGTCGCTCTGTCATGTTCAGGCCCTCCGCGACGCGTCAGCGCTTGATGAAGGCGATGACCTGCTGCTGCGTGCCCTTGTCGTTGTCGAATCCGCCGTGGGTGCTGGACGCCACGGGCGGTATCCGCGATGCGGACGACTGGCTGCCCGCGGGCGAGACGTGGACGGCGTCGCAGGGGATGCCGGCGTCCCGGAAATACCGCTCCATGCCCAGCAGCGGCGTGGTGGTGCCGCCCTCGAACGATTCGCTCACCAGGTACAGCAGCGAACGCCGGTACGGCCCGCAGGTGGGATCGTCTTCTTCCGCGCGGTCGGACAGGTGGAACTGCTGGTACCGCTTCACCCGGCTCTTGAGCTGCGGCACGACCAGGTCCTTGAAGGTCTTCATCGTCACGGCCGGCGCCATCAGGCTCAGCGACTCGAGTTCTCCGCCATCGGCCGCAAGGCGCCGCACGAAATGGCTGGCCACGATGGCGCCCGCGGAATGGCCCACGATGTGCAGGCGCACGCGGCCCCGGGCGACGTGCGCCTTGAAATGCTTGTAGAGCATGATCATGGCGGCTTTGTCGTCGCCATTCCTGGCCGGCTCGCTCATGGCTTCGGCGTTCTGCTTCATCTCGCCCCAGATCACCGTGCCGGGGCGGGCCAGCCAGCGTTCCAGGCGCTGGTTCCACCACCGCTCCAGCCGGTCGCCGATGCCGCCGGTGCTGCGGGGCACCTCGTTCGACGCGTCCTGGATGATGTTCTTGACCGTGGTGATGAAGTCGGTTTCCCACATCAGGAAAACGGGAAATATCTGGCTGTCGTAAAGCAGGGGGATCCATTCGGCGGCTGCCTCGGCGGCGGCCGCTTCGCCCACCAGGCCGCCATGCGCGTAGACGCACACGTCCATCGGCTTGTCCTTCAGGCCCCAGCGCTCGCGCGCCGCAACCATGTGCACGTCGACGATGGCGCGCAGGTCATCGGGCGTGGTGCGGAAGGCGCCGCTGTTGCTGAGTTCGCCGTTGTTGCCGACGTTGACGATGAAGGGCGTCAGTTCGCGGTCGCGCAGCACCTTGCCCGCGGCCAGCGTGACTTTGCGGCCTTCGGTGCGCAGGCTGATGCTGTTGGAGATTCTCTCGTGCTCGTGCGTGACGACGCCCAGCTGCACCACCCAGCAATCCATGGCGTTGCGCAGCCAGTCGTCGTAGGTCAGCACCGCCATGCCGTGCGTGCCCCATTCCTCGCCCCAGGAGTTCTGGATCAGGAAGCCGTCCTGGGTGTAGCCCACGATGACAAAGGCATGTCCCTGGATGGCGGTGTCCTGGCCGGTGGACGGGATGACCCAGAAGGGTTCGGTGATGGGCGTGGCCGCGGCCTCGTGCGGCGTCATGCCGTGGCCGGCGTCCCAGCCGTCGTGGCAGCCGGCGCTGGCGTAGAGGATGCCCACCTCGTTCAGCGCCGCGTGCATTTCGACGATGCTGCGCGTGTCGATGCGGTAGTAGGCGCCCAGCGGCCGCTTCACCGCGTCCAGCCACCAGTCGTCTTCGGTCCGCCTGGCAGCCGGCGGCATGTCGATGGTGGGGAACAGGGCCTGGACGCAGGCGCCGTGGCGGAACCAGCCCTTGAGCGCGCCGCGCAGGCTGGAGCCGCTGTCGTCGACGGACCCGGGAAATTCGTCGTAGCGCCTGGCCATGGAATACAGCATGAAGGGCGAGATGGCGGGCCGCGAATCGCGTTCGGATTTGCGCAGCAGGTATTCGACGACGGTCGACAGCGCAAAGCCCGTGCAGGCCGAGGTCTCGCCCTGGTGCTTCACCGTCAGTCCCATCACCGGGATCATCTCCGCCTTGGGGGTGACGGAGATGTTGGGGCGGAACAGGATGTCGCGCGCGTCGAAGGCGTCGGGCTTGGCGGAGCGCTCGAAGGGATGCGCGGGCGCGGCGTCGTCCTGCGTGCGGCGTTTACGCGCCTTGGGGCGCGGATCTTCCGGCGCGGAGTCGGCGGCGGCCGCCTTCGCCGCCCGCTTGCCCTTTTTCGCGGGGGCGGATTTGGTGGCCGTGCGCACTGCCGCTTTTCGGGTTGCCATGTCGCTCTCCCACTGTCTACGGCCTGCTAGGACGCCAGCTTGAGACTGGCGATGTAGCGGGACGCGTCCGCGCCCAGCTTGGCCTGGACATCGTCACGCAGTTGCCCGTACAGGGCGGAGTTCAGGGTCAGCCGTTGCGCGCAGGCCCAGAAGTTGACCTGGCGTGCCCCCCGCCGGACAAACAGGAAGCGCTTGCGGCTGTCGAGCGCGCGGAAGTAATAGGCGCCCAGCGCCATCGTCAGGACGCCGCTGCGTTCGCGCTGCACCGCGCCAAGCTGGAAGTTGCCGCCCGACTGGGACGAGGCGTGGAAATCGAAGAGCTGCACGGTGGCGTCTTCCTCCGCCAGCTTGCCCAGCGCGGCGACGGCCTGCTGCAGCACGGCGAGCTGATCGCGCCGCGCGACGGCCAGCAGCAGGTCTACGGCCACCTCGTCCATGCGGAACTCGCTCTCGTCCTCGTCGTAATGCGTGAACGACATCTGGCTGCTGGTCCAGCCCAGGTTGTCCAGCACTTCGACATAGGTCTGGTACCAGGACTGCGTGTTCGTGTAGCGGTCGTGGGCGGCGCTGGCGGCGCGCTGCGCGAGCTGCAGGGAATAGAGCACGTCCCCTCTTTCCGTTTCGTTCAGCCCGGCCGCGAACGACATCAGGCTGCCGGCGTTGACGTTGGCCTGCGGCGCGGCGGCCTGCCTGCCCGCGTTGGCCGGCTTGCCGGCGCGCAGCACCGCGCCCTTGGCGGGCGCGCGGCGCCTGGCCACGGGCAGCCCCGGCGGCTCCAGCGTCTGCAGCGGCAGTTCGCCCAGATAGGCGTGGATACCGACCGCGTTGACGCCATGGTCCGGCATGGTGGACAGGGGCGCGGCGGCCTTGGCTGCCCGCTTCGCGGCGGGCCGGGGCGGCGGCGCGGGCGACAGCAGCTCGCCCTCGTCGGAGAAGGTCGCGGCCAGGATGAAATCCGCTTCCGCCGCCGAATAGGCGGGGTCCCAGTGGGTATTTTCGGGGACGTGGCAATGGCCGAAATGCCCGCTGCTCGAATCCCAGGTGGCGGCATCGCGGTTATGTCCGCCAGGGTCCTTGCCGTTCCTGGCCGGCAAGGGCCGGCCCGAGGGCCATTTACGCGCGACGCCGTGCTGCTGTTCTATCCACCGGCACAGGCGCGCCAGGTTGGTGAGCGCGCGGCTGTCCTTGGGCAGGTGCGCGAATCCCACCAGCTCGATCTGCACCGCGGAATCGCGGTTGGTCTGCACGCCGCCGGGGTCGTTGCGCAGGGCCCGGGCGCCTTCCGCGGTATCGATATGCTGGTAGATCGTGCTGGCGTCGACGGTGAAATGCGGGTCGGAGCGGTTCCGGCGGAAGGCGTCCATCGCGCCCTGCGCGGTGCTGCCTTCCGTGGTGTGGTGGACGATCTTGAAGGGACCGCCCAGATGAGGTCCGGACGCGCCGGAAATGGGCCGCCAGGTCGCGAAAGGGCATCGTGCCATCGATTGTCTCCTCGGAACGGGCGGGGATGTTCTTGGCAAGACGACATGACGACGATGATGCGGCGCCCGTTGGAGGGATATATATGCGGACCTCATCCGCCTTGCTAGTAGCCGAAAGTATTAATCCTTGAATCTGCAATGGTGCTTTTGGATCATTACCCGGATTTGGCGGTCGTCCATGCGGATGAGGCGCCGCTTCAGGCCGCCTTTCGTATCCGGACGGGGATGGATTTGTAGGCCGGCGTGCCGCTGGCCTTGTCCTGGTAGTCCAGGGGGCACAGGTTGTTCGCTTCGGGGTAATAGGCGCCGACGGAGCCGGGCGCGATGTCGTAGGCGATGGCCGTCAGGCGCAGCTGGCGATGGGACTGGCCGGGCAGGCTGGTCGCGATGTCGACCACGTCGCCGTGCTCGATGCCGTGGCGTTTCAGGTCGGCGGCGTTCATGAACAGCACGTCGCGGCGCCCGAACACGCCGCGGTAGCGGTCGTCCAAGCCGTAGATGGTGGTGTTGTACTGGTCGTGGCTGCGCAGCGTGGTCAGCTTCAGGATGCCGCCGGCGGCGATGTCCGGATCTTCGCGCAGGCCGTCGAAGGGGATGAATTCCGCCTTGCCGGACGGCGTCTTCCAGACGCGCTCGGTGGGCGGCAGCGGCAGGCGAAAGCCCCCGGGCGTGCGGATGCGCGCGTTGTAGTCGCGGAAGTCCGGGTAGATCTTTTCAATCAGGTCGCGGATGCGGTCGTAGTCCTCGACCAGGTGCCGCCAATCGACGCGGCTGTGCGGCAGCGTCGCCTGCGCCATGCCCGCGATGATGGCGGGTTCCGATCGCAGGTGCGGGGACGCGGGCAACAGCCTGCCGCGCGAGGCATGCACCATCGACATCGAATCCTCGACGGTGATGGACTGTTCGCCGCCAGCCTGGATATCGCTCTCGGTGCGGCCCAGCACGGGCAGAATGATCGACTCCTTGCCGATCAGGAGGTGCGACCGGTTCAGCTTGGTGTTCAGGTGCACGGCCAGGTCGAGCTGGCGCATGCCCCGCTCGCATTGCTCGGTGTCGGACAGCGCCACCGCGAAGTTGCCGCCCAGGCAGATCAGCGCCTTCGACTCGCCCGCGACCATGGCCTGCATGGCGGCCACGGCGTCGTGGCCGTGGCGCTCCGGCGGGCGAAAGCCGAAGGTCTGCTCGACGTGGTCGAACATGGTCTTGTCGATCTTTTCCGTGATGCCGACGCTGCGGTTGCCCTGCACGTTCGAGTGCCCGCGCAGGGGGCAGATGCCGGCGCCGGGCTTGCCGAAGTTGCCTCCCATCAGCAGCAGGGCGGCGATCTGCTGCACGTTGCTTGTGCCTTTCTCGTGCTGGGTGATGCCCATGCCGTAGGTGACGATGGTGGCGTTGGACCTGGCGTAGGCGGCGGCCACCTGTTCCAGGTCCGCGCGCCGCAGGCCGCAAGCCTGTTCGATGTCGGTCCAGGGGGTGCGGTCCAGGTCTTGCACGTACGCGCCGTAGCCCTGCGTGTGCCGGGCGATGAAATCATGGTCCAGCGCGTCCTGCCCGGCCCGGTCCGCGGCGACCAGCGCCTTCATGATGCCCTTGAGCGCCGCCGCGTCGCCGCCCACCTTCACCTGGAAGTATGTGGAGGCGATGGGGGTCGATCTGAGCGACGCCATCTCGATGGGATTCTGCGGATCGGCGAAGCGCTCCAGGGCGCGTTCGCGCAAGGGGTTGAAGACGATGATGGGCACGCCGCGGCGGGCGCACTCGTGCAGCGTGCCCATCATGCGCGGATGGTTGGTGCCGGGGTTGTGCCCCATCGAGATGATCAGCTCGCAGGCGTCGAAGTCTTCCAGCGACACGGTGCCCTTGCCGATGCCGATCGCTTGCGGCAGGCCCACGCTGGTGGCCTCGTGGCACATGTTCGAGCAATCGGGAAAGTTGTTGGTGCCGTATTCGCGCGCATACAGGCTGAAGAGGAACGCCGCCTCGTTGGACGCGCGGCCGGACGTGTAGAACTCGGCCATGTCGGGGTGCGGCAGGCCGGCAAGCGCCTGGCCGATGCGGGCGAAGGCCGCGTCCCATTCAATGGGCCGGTAGGTGTCGCTGGCCGCGTCGTAGGCCATCGGGTGCGTCAGGCGGCCGGCATTCTCCAGGTCGTGGTCGCTCCAGGCCAGCAGCTCGGCGACGGTATGCGCGGCGAAGAATTCCGGCGTGACGCGCTTCTTCGTGGCTTCCCAGGTGACGGCCTTGGCGCCGTTCTCGCAGAACTGGAACGTGGACGTCGGCGACTTGTCGGGCCAGGCGCAGCCCGGGCAGTCGAATCCGTCGGGTTTGTTGGTGCGCAGGAGCAGCACAGGCGCTTCCGGGATGCGCATCTGGTCGGCGACCGCCTTGGCGGTGGCCTTCAGCGCGCCCCAGCCGCCCGCGGGCGCGTCGTAGCGATGGATGCCGGTCGGATTGGCTTTGGTCATGAAGATTTCCGTTTCAGGAGGCGCCGCGCAGGGCGCCGTCGGTGGCGTGGGCGGGATGGCCGCCCCGGGCCGCGCAAAGGCGGCTTGTGATCACGGAGCCCGCCACGGCCACGATGATGGGCACCAGGAAGGCCTGGTCCACGCGGGTGAATTCCAGGATCAGCACGATGGCCGTCAGCGGCATGCGCATGGAAGAGGCCAGGAAGGCCGCGGCGCCCACGATGGCGAACGCGGCGGGCGGCGAGTCCGGCCAGGCCAGGCTCCACAGTCCGCCCAGCACGACCGCCAGCGACGCGCCGATGGCGATGGCGGGCGTCAGCAGGCCGCCTTCCGCGCCCGCGCGCAGCGTCGCGGCCACCACCGCCACCTTCAGCACCGCGAGCGTTGCGGCCATCGCGATGGTCAGTTCGTTGCTGAAGCCGAGCTGGGCCGGCCCCTTGCCATTGCCCAGCAGCGCGGGCAGATAGATTGCCAGCAGGCCGACGAGGGTGAAGTTCAGCAGGCAGGCCACGGGCAGGCGCCAGCCGCGCGCCGCGTTGCGCCGCGCGGCGGTGGTCAGCCGCTGGAAACCGTGGGCGGCGCACCCGAACACCGGGCCGGCGATCAGGGCCCAGACCACCAGGCTGACGTTGATCTGCATGGCAGGGACGGCGTACTGGACGACATTGCCCAGTCCGGCCCAGGCGACGACGGCGCCGATGCAGCAGGTGGCCAGCGCGATGACGACAGCCGGCCAGGAGAACGTGCCCCACAGGACCTCCAGCACGAAGAGCGCGGCGCCCAGCGGCACGTTGTAGACGGCGGCCAGGCCGGCGCCGGCGCCGCAGGCCACGATCAGGCGGCGTTGTTCGGGGGCCAGGCCCAGCAGCCCGGACAGCCGGCCGCCGGCCAGCGCGCCGACTTCCCGCGGCGCGACTTCGCGTCCCAGCGGCGAGCCCAGCGCGACGGTCACGATCTGCAGGATGGCGTGCGCCAGTGTCGTGGCGGGCGGCATGGCGGTGTCGGGGGCGTCCACCGCCTTTTTGACGCCGACCAGGGGCCGGCCATAGCGGTAGAGGACCCACCAGCCGCCGCCGGCCACCAGTCCGCAAAGCACGAGCGCCAGCACGCGGCGCGATCCGCTGGCCGCCTGGACGCCTTGCAGGAAGGATTCGTGGCTGACCAGCGGCCCCGAGCCGTAGCCATAGGCCAGGTGCTGGACGGCGTGCAGCAGCATGCCCAGCAGCATGCCGCCCAGCCCGGCGACGACGCCGGTCAGGAGGGCGGCGGCCAGCAGCCTGGGACGCAGCCAGGACTGGTCATCGGGCGATATGTCGTTCATGCCGGGCTCCGTCGGATGCGCGCCGGAAATCGTCCGAACGCGCTGCGTTGACGCAGTGTAGGTGCCCCAAGGCCCGCGCCGGGCGCGGCAAGCCCGAAAACCATACCTATTGGTTAGGCGCTCATCCGTGAATTCCTTGTGAAGCGTCAAAGTAGTGATGAATCCGGCTCTATTTCAAATAGTATCCAAGTAATTCAGTCTATATAATCGCGTTTCAAATTAATGGCGACAGATGCTGCCCCCGCGCATTGGCGACCGGGGTCGGCTGGAGAAGATGATGTTGAACAAGGTCGTGAAGATCGGAGCGTTGGCATTCCTGTCGACGGTGATTGCGGGATGCGCCACCGAGCGTTCCCAGGCGCTGGCCGTGCCGGCCGTGGCGGCCGCCAGCAAGCCGTATGCGGGGGTGCGCAGCCCCATTTCGGTCGGCAAATTCGACAACCGCACCAATTACCTGCGTGGCGTGTTCTCCGACGGCGTCGACCGTCTGGGCGGCCAGGCCAAGACGATCCTGATGAGCCATCTGCAGCGCAGCGGCCGCTTCCAGGTGATGGACCGCGACAACCTGTCCGAGATCGCCCAGGAAGCCGCCTTCAACAAGAAGGCCGCCCAGATCAAGGGCGCGCGCTACGTGGTCACGGGCGACGTGACGGCCTTCGGCCGCAAGGTCACGGGCGACCAGCAGCTGTTCGGCATTCTGGGCCGCGGCAAGGAACAGGTGGCCTACGCCAAGGTGGACCTGAACGTGGTGGACGCCACCACGTCCGAAGTGGTCTATTCCGCCTCCGGCGCCGGCGAGTACAGCCTGTCCAACCGCGAAGTGATCGGTTTTGGCGGCACCGCCGGCTACGACTCCACGCTCAACGGCAAGGTCCTGGACCTGGCGATCCGCGAAGCGGTCGATCGCCTGGTCGACGGCATCGAGCAGGGCGCCTGGCAACCCGCGAAGAATTGATAGGGGAACTTCATGTCGAATCAGACCAGAAGCACCCGTCCGGCCGCGCTGGCGCGCGTGGGCCGCGGACTGGCGATCGCCGCGCTGGCCGGCCTGCTGTCGGCCTGCGTGCAGCAGCCCAAGTCCATGTATAGCTGGCAGTCCTACCAGGGCTCGGTGTATGCCTACCTCAAGGACGACGGCGCGGACTACGCGACGCAGACCCAGGCCCTGGAAAAGAACATCGAGACCGCCCGCGCCTCCAACACCGAGCTGCCGCCGGGGTTCCGCGCGCACCTGGGCATGCTGTACATGAAGATGGGCGACGGCGACAAGGGCGCCGAACAGATGCTGGGCGAAAAGGCGGCATTCCCCGAATCCGCCCCGTTCATGGACTTCCTGCTGCGCAACGCCGGCAAGCCGCAGGCGCAGCAAGCCGCGGCAGCTGCGTCGGGCGTCGCTGCGTCGGGCGTCGCCACGCCGGCCGTGGAACAAGCGGCGCCCGCGCAGGCCGCCGAATCGAAGAAGGGATCGTGATGCTGAACAAACTCTTGCGCGCCGGCCTCTTGGCCGCCGCCGCGCTGCTTGCCGGTTGCGTGGCTCCCCCGCAAAAGAACGTGGACTACACGGCCTTCCGCGAAAGCAAGCCGGCGTCGATCCTGGTGCTGCCGCCCCTGAACACCTCGGTGGACGTGGCCGCGTCCGCGGCGGTGCTGGCGCAGGCCACCCTGCCGCTGGCGGAATCGGGCTACTACGTGATTCCGGTGGGCGTCATGGACGAAACCTTCAAGCAGAACGGCCTGACCTCGCCCGACGACATCCATGAGCTTCCCGCCGTGAAGCTGCGCGAGATCTTCGGGGCGGACGCCGCGCTGTACATGACGGTCAAGCAATACGGCTCCAGCTACAACGTGGTGTCCAGCACGGTCACGGTATCGATCGACGCCGAACTGCTGGACCTGCGCAACGGCGCCAAGCTGTGGAGCGGCACCAAGCAGGTGGTGCACGCCAACAACAACAGCAACGGCGGCCTGCTGGGCATGCTGATTCAGGCTGTCGTCGACCAGGTTGTGAACAACCTGTCGGACCGCAGCTACAGCGTGGCGGGCATGACGAACAACATGCTGCTGAGCGCCGGCACGGCGGGCGGCATCCTGTACGGCCCGCGTTCGCCGCGCTACGAAGCGCAGTAAGCCAGTCCGGCCCCGCGCCGGCGCTTCCGCCCGCGCGCCACCCCGACCACCCCAATCCCGCGGTGGACGCCTTTGTGGCGATCATGCGGGAAATCAAGCAGCAGCCGGGGTGAACGGGCGTTTGCGTCAGGCGCGGTCCGGAACCGCCCGATAGGCGGGATAGTCCGTAAGCCCCTGCGCCCCGCCGCCAAACAGGGTGTTGCGGTCGTGCTCGGCCAGCGGCTCGTCGTTGCGCAGCCGTTGCGGCAGATCGGGGTTGGCCACGAAGGGCCGGCCGAAGGCGATCAGGTCGGCCCAGCCGGCGCGCAGTGCGTCGCGGGCGCGTTCGGCGGTGTACTTGCCGGCATAGATGAGCACGCCCGGGTAGACGCGCCGCAGCGCTTCCTTGAACGCCAGCGGCATGTCCGGCGCATCGTCCCAGTCGGCCTCGGCGATGTGGACGTAGCCGACGCCGATCTCGCCCAGGCGCTTGGCCGCGGCGGTGTAGGTGGCCACCGGATCCGCATCCACGCAGCCATTGAGCGTGGTCAGCGGGGCCAGGCGGATGCCGACGCGGGACGCGTCGCCCAGGGTCTCGACCAGCGCGCGGGCCACCTCGTCCAGGAAGCGCAGGCGGTTGTCCAGCGAGCCGCCGTATTCGTCGGTGCGGGCATTGGCCTGCGAGTCCAGGAACTGGTTGACCAGGTAGCCGTTGGCCGCATGCAGCTCCACGCCGTCAAAGCCCGCCGCGATGGCGTTGCGCGCCGCCTGGCGGTATTCCTCGACGATGGCGCGGATCTCGCTTGTCGACAGCGCGCGGGGCGCAGACGCCTGCACGAAGTTGGGGCTGCCGTCCTCGTTCTCGATGAAAACATTGACGCCTTCGGCCTGGATGGCCGACGACGACACGGGCGCCTGCCCGCCCAGCAGGCTGGTGTGGCTCAGGCGGCCCACATGCCACAGCTGCGCGTAGATGCGGCCGCCGGCGGCGTGCACGGCGTCCGTGACGCCGCGCCAGCCGGCCACCTGCGCCGGCGTGCAGAGGCCGGGCGTGCCGGCGTAGCCCTTGCCCATGGGCGAGATGTACGTGCCTTCGCTCACGATCAGGCCGGCGCCGGCGCGCTGCGCGTAGTAGCGCGCCATCAGCGCGTTGGCGCAATCGCCGGGCTGGGTGGCGCGCGAGCGCGTCATCGGCGGCATGACGATGCGGTTGGGCAGCGTGAGGCTGCCGAGGGCCAGCGGTTCAAACAGGGGATCGGGTGTGTTCATGGCGCCGTCCTCAGTCCCACTCCGCGGCCAGGCCCTGCGGACTGACTTCGCGGCCGTTGCGCTCCAGCGCGGCGATTTGCGCCATGTCTTCGGCGGTCAGGCGCAGCGCCTGGGCAAGCAGGTTGCTGGCCAGGTTCTCGCGCTTGGTCGACGAGGGAATCACGGCATAGCCGAGCTGCAGCGCCCAGGCCAGCGCGACCTGCGCGGGCGTGGCCTCGTGGCGCCGGGCGATCTGGCCGATGACCGGATCCTTCAGCACCTTGCCATAGGCCAGCGTCATGTACGAGGTGACGTGGATGCCCTGTTCCTTCAGGAAGGCGACGAGCTTGTGGTTCTGCAGGTAGGGGCTGAGTTCGATCTGGTTGGTGGCGATCTGCTCGCGGCCCACGGCGGCGATGGCGGCGCGCGTCTGCGCGATGGGGAAATTCGAGATGCCGATCCGGCGGGTCAGGCCCTGTTCCTTCGCGTCGGCCAGCGCGGTCATGAACTCGTCGACGGAAACGCCGTTGTCCGGCGCGGGCCAGTGGATCAGGGTCAGGTCCACGTAGTCGGTGCGCAACTTGGCCAGGCTGTCCTTCAGGCTGGGCGCCAGCTTGTCCTGCGCGTAGTTCGGCACCCAGATCTTGGTGGTCAGGAACAGGTCTTCGCGCGCCACGCCCGATTCGGCGATGGCCTGGCCGACGTCGGCCTCGTTTTCGTAGATCTGGGCGGTATCGATGGCGCGGTAGCCGACGTCCAGCGCGTTGCGCACCGAATCGATGGCGGCCTGGCCCTGCAGGCGGAAGGTGCCGACGCCAAAGGCGGGAATGCTCATGTAAAACTCCTGGGGATGTGCGGGGCCAGACGGAGAATGTCTGGGATGGACGTAGTGTGCCTGCCGGATACTTGAGGAAAAAGCCGGGTATGGGCGAAATACTTTTGATATAACTTCAAATATGAAAACCACCCTGGACGAAATGCAGGTCTTCATCGCCATCGTGGACAGCGGGTCGATCACCGCCGCCGCCGATGTGCTGGGACAGACCATCTCCGCCACCAGCCGGACCATGAGCCGTCTGGAAGAAAAGCTGCAGACCACGCTGATGCGGCGCACGACGCGGCGTCTGGAGCTGACCGAAGAGGGCAAGGCCTACCTGGAACAGGCGCGGCGCATCATTGCCTCGGTGGAGGAAGCCGAAGAACTCATGAACCTGCGGCGCAACCAGCCCGCCGGACTGCTGCGGGTGGACGCGGCGTCGCCGTTCATGCTGCACGTGATCGCGCCCCTGGTGCCCGGCTACCGCAAGCGCTATCCGCAGGTGGAGCTGGAACTGAACAGCAACGAAGGCAACATCGATCTGCTGGAGCGCCGCACCGACCTGGCCATCCGCATCGGGCGCCTGAAGGACTCGTCGCTGCACGCCGTGCCGCTGGGAACCAGCCGGGTGCGGGTGCTGGCCAGTCCCGGTTATCTGGCGCAGTACGGCACGCCCAAGCGCGTCGCCGATCTGGCTTCGCACGTGCTGCTGGGATTCAGCCAGCTGGAAGCGCTGAACGAATGGCCGCTGCTCGACGCGGACGGCCAGCCGCTGCACATCAAGCCGCGGGTCCGGTCGTACAGCGGCGAAACCTTGCGGCAACTGGCGCTGAACGACGGGGGCATCGTCTGCCTGTCGGATTTCATGACGCGCGAAGACCGCAAGGCCGGCGCGCTGCAGCCGCTCTTCGTGAAGCAGACGCTTGAAGTCAGGCAGCCGATCAACGCGGTCTATTACCGCAACACGGCGATCTCATCGCGCATCAAGTCCTTCATCGACTACGTGGTCGAGACGGTGGGGCCGGACGGCTTCGCCGAATAGGCCCTGGCCTGAAGGTGTGTCAAAAGAAGACTGGAGCGGGCGCGCAGCGGGAGGGGACTCTATACTGTCCCCGTTTTATTTCATACCCCGGACACCCATGAGCATCTTTTCCCGTTTCTTTGGCCGCAAGGAAGAACCCACTGACGCGGCGGCCTTGGCGGCCAACCCCGATATCGACGAAGCGCTGAGCCTGCAGGTCCTGTTCCCCGGCCCGCTGGCGATCACCGAAGCGGCGCTCACCGCCGCGCTGCGCGCCTATCACCCGTCGATGGGCCAGGCGCGCGCCGAGATCGCGCCCGACCTGCCCGAGTTCCTGGGCCTGGCCGGCTGGGACAAGCATGTCGTGCGGCTGGTGGGCTTCGATGCGCCCTACCCGAAGGATGCGCTGGAAACCTGCGTGGCGCCGGCCCACTATCCCGGCCCCGTAAAGGACGAGATCCGCGGCCACGCCAGCCATCTCATCCTGTACTACGCGGGCCATGAAACGGATCCGCTCGAGCAGTACGTCGCGCTGGCCGCGGTGGCCGGCGCGCTGACGGGCTTCAAGGCGATGGCGGTGCTGAACGAGCATGCGCATGCATCGCTGCCCGCCGGGGTGTTCGCGGCGGACTCGCTGGGCGAGGAAAGCATGGACCTGTTGCGCACGCTGCCGCTGAACATGCTGTATTGCGGCTTCGTGAAGTATGACGTCGAGGGCGTGCAGGGCGTCTGGATGCGCACCTACGGCGCGGATGCCTTCGGGCTGCCGGACTTCGCGGCGCTGGCCAGCGGCCATGACCAGGGCGAGTACTACTCGAACATGTTCAACAACATCATGAGCTACATGCTGGACAGCGGCGCCGAACTGGCGGCGGGCCACACCATGCAGATCGGCGAAGACGCCTACATGAAGCTGCGCGAACCGGCCAAGGAAGAGTATTACCTGGACGGGCCCGGGCGGGTGCTGGTGGCGGAGATCATCACCGCGGACCAGATCAACGCGCAGGAATAAACCCGTCGCGGCGCGTCCGGGCGCGCAAGGCCGGTTCGCGCCAGACCAGTTCGCGCCAGACCGGGCCGCGCCAGACTGGGTCGCTTCACAGCAGGCCCGCATGGCGGGCCCGCGCCACGGCCTGCGTGCGGCTGTCGGCGCCGAGCTTGACGTTCAGGTGGCGCAGGTGCGTGCGCACCGTGCTTTCGGAGACGAAGAGCTGCCGGGCGATGGCGCTGTTGGAGTGGCCTTCGGCCAGGAGGCGCAGCACACGTAGTTCCTTGGGCGTCAGCCCGTCGGCGCAGGCTGCCGCGACGGTGGGCGCGGGCTGCGGCGCCTGGGGGGCGATCCCGGCCTGTTCCGTGAAGCGCCGCCACCATGCCTGCGCCGCTTCGTCCGCCAGCCAGGCGCTGCCGGCCTCGCCGGACGCATGGCGCTGGATCAGGCCCGCCAGGGACGCGCCCTCGTCGACCAGCACGCGGCACAGGCCTTCGGACTGCGCCGTCCGCAATAACGGGTCTATCTGCGCGAACGCGCCGGCATCGTCGCCCGCGCGCGCAAGCGCGACGGCGCGCAACAGCTGCAGCTTGTAGGCGCGCCGCACGCGCCGCGCCGCCAGGGCCTGCGCGATGTCCCTGTCCAGGTCGCGCAGCGCGGCGCCGGGATCGCCGTCGTAGGCCAGGCAGCGCAGCCGTCCCAGCCGCGGATACAGCAGATCGTTGGCGGGCAGGCGCAAGGCTTCCACGCGCCGCCACAGGTCGGCGTCGTCCGCACGGCCCAGCTCGTCGCGCGCGGCCTGCGGATGGCCCTGCATGAGCAGCACGCGCGCGCGCTCGACGCGGGCGCTGGCCGCGATGCGCGGCAGGCGGCGCTGATGGCCCAGGTATTCCAGTTCGCCCAGGAGATAGAACGTCTGCTCGGCATCGCCCTCGTAGAAGGCGACGCGCGCGAGCATCAGGTAGCCCAGGATCAGGTGGTCCGGCAGGCCCACGTCGCGGCCAAGCGGCACGTACACATGCAGCAGCCGGGCGGCCTGCGCCAGGTCTCCGGTCTCGTAGACCCACGCGGCGTACAGCACGCCGGCCCAGGCGTTGCCGTTGGCCTGCCCGTAGGCGCCCTTGCGCGTGGCGCGCACCGCCATGCGAAAGCGCGCCCCGGCCTGGCGCATGCGCCCTTCCTGCAGATCGATGATGCCTTCGACCGCCTCGGAATACATCAGGTTGAAACTGCTGGCGCTGCGGCTCTGCGCGCGCCGCGCGGTATCGAGCAGCGCGCGCGCCTCGTGGTAGCGGCCCAGCACGGCGCTGATGTTGGCCATGGCGTTGGCCAGCGCCGTGTCGGTGAACGACAGCGCGTCGTCCAGCGCCGCGACGCTGGACATACCGGCCGCGTAGGCATCTTCCTGCCGGTCCATCATCGACAGCAGCAGGGGCTGCAGCGCCCGCACATGGTCCAGCACGGCGGGATCGCGGCTGTCGGCGAGCTTCAGGTCGGCCAAGAGCAGGGATGCTTCGCTGGGGCCGCGCGTGAAACAGGTGGCCCAGATCTGCATCGCCTGCAGCAAGGGGCGCGTGGCCAGCACGGCGGCGGGAAGCTGTCCCAGCCAACGCGAAAGCAGCCGCATGCGCCCTTCGGCCAGCAGCGACTCCGCATGGGTCTGCAGCAGCGCCAGCGCGCGGCCGAAGTCGCCGCCGTCGATGGCGTGGTCGATCGCCGGCACCGGCCTGCCTTGGTCTTCGTACCAGCGCGAGGCGGCCAGGTGCAGATCGGCGACGTCGCTGGGCGCCTGTGCGTGCAACTGCGATTGCAGGTAGCTGGAAAACAGGCTGTGGTAGCGATAGTGATGCCCGTCTGCCGCGGTGCGCGTGAGCAGCACGTGGCCGTTTTCAAGCTGGCGCAGCAGGTCCGCGCAATCCATGCCGGGCAGCAGGGCCTGGCACAACGGCGCGCTGAGCTGCTTGAGGATGCTGGTGCGCAGCAGGAACTGGCGCAGCGCCGGCGTCTGGCTGGCCAGCACGTCTTCGGCCAGGTAGTCGGCGACGGACTGGTCGCTGCCGGAGAAGCGTTCGATGAACGCGGCGGCCGAGGGTTGCCGCGCGAGCGACGCGGACGCCAGGCACAGCGCGGCGATCCAGCCCTCGGTCTTGCGATGCAGCAGTTCCACTTCGGCCGGCATCAGCGCGGGCTGGCGGCGCGCGAAGAACCGGTTGGCCTCGTCCAGCGAGAAGCACAGCTGCGCGGCGTCGATCTCAAGCAGTTGGTTTGCCGTGCGCAGCCGGCCCAACGCCAGCCCCGGCGTGTGCCGCGAGCCGATCAGCAGCCGCGCATGCGCGGGCAGGCGCCCGATCAGGTCCTGCACCAGATCCAGCACCGCGGGGGCGGTGATGGCTTCGAATTCATCGAGCACCAGCGCGAAGGGCGCGCCTTGCGATGCCACCGCCTCGACGAGCGCCAGCGCCAGCGTGTCTTCGGAATCGTGCGCGGCGGCAGTGCCGGCGGGTTCCGCCTGCACGCCCAGCGCGGCCGTCAGGCAGCGCAGGAAGCGCGGCAGGTCGTTGTCGGCGCGGTCCAGCGTCAGCCACGCGGTGCGCAGGGAACGGGCCTGCAGGCGGGCCTGGCATTGCGCCAGCAGCGTGGTCTTGCCGTAGCCGGCGGGGCCGCGCGCCACCACCACTTTGGGGCCGTCGGGATGGCAGATCCGTTCGCACAGGTCCTGCCGGGCGATGTGATCGCCATGCGCGGCGGGCGCGTGGAGCTTGCCGCTGGCCAGCGCGTGTTCCATCGAGAACGAATGACGCATGGGCTGCCTGTGCAGGGGTTGCGGTTCTGCGCGCATCGGTCCGGGTAAACCCGCGCGGCGCTGGAAAATCGTCGCTTTGGACGACGGCGAAAACGCGTGCCTACGATACAAAAGGACGCTCCCCGGAGCAATACGCACACCGCCGCAAAGACGGCGTAAACCGACAACGGAGACAAGTCCATGGCAATCCCCAAACTGACGCTCGCGGTGGCGGGCGCGATCCTGGCCGCAGGCGGGGCGCACGCCCAGAACGCGGCGGGTCCCGTGAAGATAGGCATCATGGCCGACATGAGCTCGGCGTATTCCGACATCGGCGGCAAGGGCCTGGTCGAGGCCGCGCGCATGGCGGTGCAGGACTTCGGCGGGTCGGTGCTGGGCAAGCCTGTCGAGCTGGTCTTCACCGACGGCCAGAACAAGGTCGACGTGGCCAGCGCCGCCGCGCGCCGCTGGTTCGACCAGGACGGCGTGGACATGATCACGGACCTGCCAACGTCGGCGCTGGCGCTGGCCATCAGCGAGCTGGGCCGGGAGAAGAAAAAGATCGTCATGGTGACCAGCGCGTCGACCTCGGAGCTCACCGGCAAGGCGTGTTCGCCCTACACGGTCCACTGGACCTACGACACTTATGCGCTGGCCAACGGCACCGGCGCCGCCGTCACCGAACAGGGCGGCAAGAACTGGTTCTTCATGACCGCGGACTATTCCTTCGGCTATGCGCTGCAGGGCGACGCATCGGCGGTCATCGAGCGCAATGGCGGCAAGGTGCTGGGGGCGGTGCGTTCGCCGCTGAACACCCCCGATTTCAGCTCCTACCTGCTGCAGGCGCAAAGCTCCAAGGCCGGCATTATCGGGCTGGCGCTGGGCGGCAACGATGTCATCAGCGCGATCAAGCAGGCGGCGGACTTCGGCATCGGGCGTCCCGGCAGTTCGCAGCGGCTGGTGGCGCTGCTGGCTTTCCTGTCCGATGTGAAATCGATCGGCCTGCAGCTGGGGCAGGGGCTGCTGCTGACCGAAGCCTTCTATTGGGACCAGAACGACGCCACGCGCGCCTGGTCGCAGCGCTTCCAGGACAAGGTCGGCCGCAAGCCCACCATGACGCAGGCCGGCACCTACGGCGCCGTCATGCACTACCTGAACGCCGTGAAGGCCGCCGGCACCAAGGACGCCGACGCCGTCATGGCCAAAATGCGCGACGTGCCCATCAACGACTTCATGACCAAGGACGGCAAGCTGCGCGTGGACGGGCGGGTGGTGCGCGACATGTACCTGTTCGAAGTGAAGAAGCCCGCGGACTCCAAGGGCGAGTGGGACCTGTACAAGCAGGTGGCGGTGATTCCCGGCAACGTGGCGTTCCGTCCGCTGGACAAGGGCGGCTGCGCGCTGGCCAAGTCGGGGGGCGCCGAATGATCAGCTACCAGGTGACCGCCTTCGGCGAGCCGCTGGCGCGCGCCGAACGCCCCACGCCCGCGCCCGCCGGCGGCCAGGTGCTGCTGCGGGTGCTGGCGGCGGGCGTGTGCCACACCGACATCCACACCTGGGAGGGGGGCTACGACCTGGGCGGGGGCAAGCGGCTGAGCATGGCGCAGCGCGGCGTCAGCCTGCCGCTGACGCTGGGCCACGAGACCGTGGGCGAGGTCGTCGCGGCAGGCCCGGATGCGCCGCCCGATATCCGTCCGGGACAGCGCCGCCTGGTGTATCCGTGGATCGGCTGCGGCGACTGCAAGGTGTGCCGCCGGGGCCGCGAGAACCTGTGCGCGTCGCCGCGCTTCCTGGGCATCTTCCGGCCGGGCGGCTACAGCGACCACATCATGGTCCCCGACGCGCGCTATCTGGTGGACATCGGCGACCTGCGGCCCGAACAGGCGGCGCCGTATGCGTGCTCGGGCCTGACCACCTACAGCGCCATCCGCAAGATCCCGCCCGAGGTGCTGGCCGAGGAAGCCGTGGTGGTGATCGGCGCGGGCGGCCTGGGCCTGATGTGCGTGACGCTGCTCAAGGCGCTGGGCTGCCCGACCGTCGTGGTGCTGGAATCCGACGGCGTGCGCCGCGGCGCGGCCCTGGCGGCGGGCGCGCACGCCGCCATCGACGCCACCGCGGCGGACGCCGCCGCGCAGG
>NZ_JBDJLJ010000028.1:0-65191 GCF_039673305.1 Achromobacter spanius | reverse complement strand
CCGGGGCAGCGCGGGCGTTGCCTTTTATGCCTGGTCCAGGTAATCCTTGGCCCAGGCCTGGCATTCGGCGTGCAGCAGCGCGCCCATCTGCGCGCGGCGCGGGGCGTCCAGCCGGCTGCTGATCGCGCCGAAGCTGAACGCCACCCAGGTCAGTTCCGACACCGGAAACGCCACACCCACGCCCGACACGCCGGGCGTGATGGTGTCCACGATTTCCGACTGGCCCGCGGCGCGGGTCTGCTTCACCGCCTTCATCAGCGCGGCGCTGGATACGCCGATCTGTGCGTAGCTGGCCGCGTGCCGTGCGTACAGCGCGGCGATTTCCTCGTCCTGCAGGCTGGCCATCAGCGCCAGGCCGCCCGCGCCCACGCCCAGCAGGCGGCGCTCGCCCTGGTCGATGGTGAACACCTTGACGGGAAACGACCCGGCCTCGCGCAGCAGGCATAGCGCATAGTCGCCCTGGCGGATCACCAGGAACACGGTGTCTCCGGACAGCCGGGCGAGCTTCTGCGCGAAGGGGCGCAGCGCGTCCAGCAGCGGCGTGCGCCGCAGCGCGGCAAAGCCCAATTGCATGGAATCCACGCCCAGCCGGTAGCGGCGGGTGGGGCCGTCGCGTTCCGCGAACTGCTCTTCCAGCAGGCAGCTCAGCAGCCGGTGGGCGGTGGAGCGCTCCAGTCCCGTCGCGGCCATGACGCCCTGCAGGTCGATGCCTTCTTCCTGGTGCTGGGCCAGCACGCGCAACATGCCTAGCGCGCGACGCATGCTTTGGGTGCCGCCGGTGGAACCTGTGGTGTTCATATTGTGGGAAATAGTGATTGAATATTTTGTATTTTAGGATTTGAAGTGCGTTAATTCAATCCACCAGATCGCGCCGCATTCGACGGCGCGGCATCACAAGGATGAGGAGACTATGGAATACGCCACCCTGGCCGTCGAGCGGCTTGATGCCGTATGCCGCATCAGCCTTGCGCGGGAGTCCGCGCGCAACGCGCAGAGCCAGCAGATGCTGGACGAACTGGATGACGCCCTGACGCGTGCCGAGCAGGACGATGCCGTGCGCGTCGTGGTGCTGGCCGGACGGGGCGCGCATTTTTCGGCGGGCCACGACCTGAAGGAAGCCCAGGCCAAGCGCGCCGACTTCACGGTGGAAGAGCGCTGGGAGTACGAATCGCGCCGCTATTACGGCTACTGCCTGCGCATCTGGGACTTCCCCAAGCCCACGGTGGCGCAGGTGCAGGGCGCGTGCGTGGCGGGCGGCTTCATGATCGCCAACATGTGCGACCTGGTGGTCTGCTCGGACACCGCGTACTTCTCGGATCCGGTGGGCCACACGCTGGCGGCCGCGGCCACCGAGGTGCTGATCCATCCCTGGGTGATGGGGCTGCGCAAAGCCAAGGAAATGCTCTACACCGGCGAAAAGGTGGACGCCCAGGAGGCGCTGCGCATCGGCATGGTGAACCGGGTCGTGCCCGAGGCCGACCTGGACGCCGAGACGCTGGCGCTGGCCCGGCGCATCGCGCAGGCGCCGCCGTTCGGCCTTCGGCTCATCAAGCGGTCCCTGAACCGCACGGCCGACGCGCAGGGCTTTCGCACCGCCTTGTCGGCGCACTTCGATACGCATCAGCTGTCGCACCTGAGCGAAGAGTTCCAGGCGGTGCGCGAGCGGGGGCTGGCCCAGGCCATTCAACGCAATAAGAAGGGCGAGGCCGCATGACTTCCCGCCTGGATCCCTTGCTGAACCCGCGCTCCATCGCCATGATCGGCGCGAGTTCCAACCCCGGCCGCATCGGCGGCATGCCCCTGGAACTGCTGACGCGATTCGGCTTCAAGGGCGGCATTTATCCGGTCAATCCGAAGTACCAGGAGGTGTTCGGCCTGCGCTGCTGGCCGGACATCGAAGCCGTGCCCGAACCGGTTGACCTGGCGGTGCTCGCGATCGGCGCGGCGGACGTGACGCCCATGCTGCGCCGCTGCCACGCCAAAGGCATCCGCGCGGCCATCGTCTACGCGGCGGGCTTTGCCGAGGCCGGCGGCGACGGCGCACGGCTGCAGGACGAACTGGAAGCCTTCGTGGCGGAAAGCGGCATGGCCGTGGCCGGTCCGAACTGCATGGGCTTCGCCAATCTCAACACGCAGGCCCACACCGCATTCGCCTCGGTCTTCAAGACCGCCCCGGCGCAGGACGGGCCCGGCTCCGTCAGCCTGCTCACGCAAAGCGGCAACGTGTGCGCCGCGGTGTACGCCATCGCGCGCCGGCTAGGGCTGCCGTTCTCGCACTTCATCAACACGGGCAACGAGGCCTGCCTGGATTTCTCGCAGTATCTGGAGTACCTGGCGGCGGACCCCCAGACCGAAATCGTGCTGGGCTATATCGAACAGCTGCGCGACGGCGAGCGATTCGTGCGCGCCTGCCGCGAGCTGGAACGCCGGGGCAAGCTGCTGATCGCCCTGAAGGCCGGGACCACGGACAAGGGCGCGCAGGCGGTGCAGTCGCACACGTCGGCGCTGGCCGGCGACCGCCGCGTCTACGCCGCCGCCTTTCGCCAGCTGAACGTGATCGAAGCCACGGACTTTGCGCAGATGGCGCACCTGGCCGCCCTGGCGGCGCTGCGCCACCGCACGGCCGGCAAGCGCGTGGCGGTGCTGACCATGTCCGGCGCCCTGGGCGCCATCCTGGCCGACAAGTTCATCGGCGCGGGGCTGGAACTGCCGGACCTGCCGTCCGATCTGCAGGCGGTGCTGCGCGGCGGCATTCCCGATTACGGCATGGTGGGCAATCCGGTGGACGTGACCGGCAACGTGGTCAACGATCCGGCGTTCGTGCGCACCGTGCTGCAGGCGCTGGCCACGTCGGATGCGATCGATGCCGTGGTGGTGTACGCGCCCGGCTACATGCTGGACCGCATGGCCGATGCGCTGGCGGAAACCTCGCGCCAGCACCGGCGCCTGTTCGTCGCGATCGACACGGGCCTGGCACAGAGCCGCGACGCCTTGCGCGAGGCCGAAGTGGCGGTGTTCGAGGACCTGGGGCAGGCGGTCGCGGCGCTGGCGCCCTACCTGCTGTGGTGCGAGGCGCGCGCGGCAAGGCGGCAGGCGTGCGCGCCCCGCCTGGACGCCCCGCCCGTGCCTGCCTTGCCCTGCAACGAAACGGACGCCCGCGCCTATGTGGCCGCCTTCGGCTTGCCCCAGGCAGCGGCGGCCGCGGCGCGCAGCGCGGACGACGCCGTGCGCGACGCGCGAGCGGCGGGCTATCCCGTTGACCTGAAGATCCTGAGCCCGGACATCGCGCACAAGACCGAAGCCGGCGGCGTCGTGCTGAACCTGGCCGACGACGAGGCGGTGCGCCGCGCCCACGCGCAGGTGACGCAGGCCGCGGCGCGTGCGCAGCCCGGCGCGCGGATCGACGGCGTGATGGTCCAGAAGATGGAGCGCGGCGTCGCGGAGATCATCGTCGGCGCGACGCGCGACCCCGTTTTCGGACCCGTGCTGACGGTGGGGCTGGGCGGCGTGCTGACCGAGATCTACCAGGACACCAGCCACCGCCTCCTGCCGGTGGATGAGGACATCGCCTTGCAGATGCTGCGGGAACTCAAGGCGTTTGCGCTGCTGGACGGCTATCGGGGCAAGCCCCGGGGCGATCTGGCGGCGGCGTGCAGAAGCATCGTGGCCGTGGGCAATGCCTTGCTGGCCGCGCCCGCGCAGGTGGCGCAGATCGAAGTCAATCCATTGCTGATCAAAGAGGCGGGACAAGGCGTCGCGGTGTTGGACGCGCTGATCCTGCCCGCAACCCCGTAGCGCAAGCGCGCACACCCAAGGAGGAGACAAGCATGATCAAGAAAATACTGGCCGGCGTCGCACTGGCCTGCATCGGCGCCGCGGGCCCCGCGCACGCCCAGGACAATTTTCCCAGCCGTCCCGTGCGCATCGTGGTGCCGTTCTCGCCGGGCGGCGCGGCGGACATCATGAGCCGCCTGCTGGCGGAAAAGCTGAGCGGCAGGCTGGGCCAGCCGGTGATCGTGGAGAACAAGCCGGGCGGCGGCACCATGATCGCGTCCGACTACGTATCGCGCGCCGAGCCGGACGGCTACACCTTGCTGATGGCCGCGTCGTCGCTGGGCATCGCGCCCAGCATCTACGCCAAGGTCAATTACGACCCGATCAAGGACTTCGCGCCAATCACCCAGGTGGCGTCGGTGGTGCACGTGCTGGAGGTGCATCCGTCGATTCCGGCCAGGAACGTGGGCGAGCTCATCGCCTATCTGAAGGCCAACCCGGGCAAGGTGAGCTACGGTTCGGTCGGCACGGGCAGCTCGACGCACCTGGAAGCCGAACTCTTCAACAGCATGGCTGGCGTGCAGATGGCGCACATCCCCTACAAGGGCAGCGCACCCGCGCTGAACGACCTGGTGGCGGGCCGCCTGCAGGTGATGTTCGACGCGTGGGCCTCGTCGGGCCCCTTCGTCAAGGATGGCAAGCTGCGCGCCCTGGCGGTCACCACCGCCAAGCCGTCGGCCTCGGTGCCGGACCTGCCCACGGTGGCGTCGTCGGGCCTGCCGGGCTATTCGGCGATGCCGTGGCTGGGCCTGGTGGCGCCCGCGCGCACGCCGCAGCCCGTCATCGACAAGATCTACTCCAATCTGGCGCAGATCCTGCAGCAGCCCGAGGTGAAGGCGCAGTTCGTCGGACTGGGCCTGGACATCATCGGCAGCGACCCCAAGACCTTCAGCGCGTTCATCCACCAGGACGTGGCGACCTGGGCCAAGGTGGCGCGCGAATCGAACATCCGCCTGGAGTAAATGCATGACCCTGCTGGAAACCACCGCGCGGGAAGACGACGCGCGGGAGAACGAGGCTTTCCGCCTGCAGTTGCGGAGCTGGCTGGAATCGGCCTATGCGGATTTCGCCCGGGCCTGGCCCGGCGGCGCCGATCCGCGCAGCCTGGACTACCGGCGCGCCTGGGAGGACACCCTGTGCGCGAACGGCTGGTCCGGGCTGGGCTGGCCCGAGGAATACGGCGGCAAGGCGTTGCCGCTGTCGCGCCAGGCGGTCTTTCACGAAGAGCACGCGCGCTGCGGCGCGCCGCTGGGCGTGAACCTGATCGGCCACGGCATCCTGGCGCCCACCGTGCTGCATTTCGGCGCCGAGGCGCAGAAGCGCCGCTTCCTGCCAGGCATTCTTTCCAACCGCGAGGTGTGGTGCCAGGGCTACTCGGAACCCGGCGCGGGCTCCGACCTGGCCTCGGTGCGCACGCGGGCCGAGCCGGCGCCCGGGGGCTTTCGCCTGAATGGCCACAAGATCTGGACCTCGTTCGCCGACCGCGCGCAATGGTGCTTCGTGCTGGCGCGCACCGATCCGCAGGCGGCCAAACACAAGGGCCTGAGCTTTCTGCTGGTGGACATGGGCAGCCCCGGCGTGCGGGTCGAACCCATCCGCCAGATCACAGACGAGGCCGAATTCTGCGAGGTCTTTTTTGAAGACGTGTTCGTGCCACGGGACGCGCTGCTGGGCGAGCTGAACCAGGGCTGGAAGATCGCCATGGCCGCGGCCAGCTTCGAGCGCGGCACCTACTTCATTCCCCGCCTGGTGCGCTTCGCGCAGGAATTGCGGCAGGTGCGCGAACTGGCGCTGCGCGCAGACGCCTATGGCCATGTGCCCGCCTCGTCGGCCTCGGTGCGCCACCGCTGGGCGCAACTGGCCGCCGACAGCCACGTGCTGGCGCTCAAGTCCCAGCGCGCGCTGGCCGGCGCGATGCGCGGCGATCCCCCGGGGCCGGAAGGGTCGTCCACCAAGATCCACTGGAGCGAGGCGCACCAGCGCCTGCTGGAGCTGTCCCTGCAATTGCTGGGCGAAGACGGGTGCCTGGGCGACGCCGCGGCCGACGCGCGCGTGGCGGAACTGACGCACTCCTACCTGTGGTCGCGCGCCGAAACCATCCTGGCCGGCACCTCGGAAATCCAGCGCAACATCATCGCCGAGCAGATGCTCGGCCTGCCCAAGGCTTGAGGTCCCATGAATCCGTACTTGAGCGAAGACCAGCGCATGCTGCGCGACGCCGCGCGCCGCTTTCTGTCGCAGCGCCATCCCGCGGCCCTGGCGCGCGCCGCCGGCCGGCAGGACGCGCCCGCGCGGCTGGCGCTGTGGCGTGAACTGGCGGAGCAGGGCTGGGCGGCCTTGCTGGCGCCCGAGGCGCAGGGCGGGCTGGCGCTGGGCATGCGCGAAGCCTGGATCGTGGCCGAAGAGGCGGGCCGGCATCTGCTGAGCCTGCCGCTGGCAGCCAACATGGCGATCCTGCCCACCTTGTGCGGGGCGGGCGGCGCCGCCGCGCAATGGGCCGGCGCGATGATGGCGGGCGAGACCTGGCATGCCGACGCGGCCATGCGGCCGGACGGCTCGGCCTTCATCGAAGGCGCGGGCGAGGGCGTGCGCGCGCTTGCCGTGCGCCAGGCCGGACCGACCGCCTTGCGGCTGGAGCTGCTGGCGCCCGTGGCCGGCGTCACCGCGCTGGATCCGACCATGCCTGTCGCGGTGCAGGCCCATCCGCAGGTGATTGACAGCATCGAGCTGGAGTCCGGCCCCGGCATGTGGCGCCGCTTGCGCACGCGGCTGCGCCTGCTGCGGTCCGCCGAGATGCTGGGCGCGGCATCGGCCGCGCTGGACCTGGCCGCGGCCTATGCGCGCGAGCGTCGGCAGTTCGATCGCGCGATCGGCGCCAACCAGGCGATCAAGCACCGCCTGGCCGAGGACTGGATGGCCCTGGACGATGCCCGGCTGGCCGGTTGGGCCGCCGCGGCCTCGCTGGACGCGGGGGCGGAGTCGGCGCCGCGGGATTGCCTGTTCGCGCCGTTGCTGGCGGGGCAGGCCAGCCGCCGCGCCGCCCAGAACGCCATCCAGACCCACGGCGCGCTGGGCGTCACCTGGGAGTGCGACGCGCATCTGTACCTGAAGCGCGTCCTGCGACTGTCCGCAAGCCTGGAGGCGGAAACGTCCACCCCGGACCTGCTGGAACGGATCTGGGAAACGGCGGCGTAGACGGGGCCCGGCGCCGGTCGCCATCGGCCGGACCTGGCGCCGGCGCCGGCCTACAATCCCGCCATGCATAAATCCAACTTCCCCTCCGAACTCGACCAGCCGACGCTTTCCGAAGTGGACGGCGTCCGTTATCTGCACTTCAACACCGAGTGGGTGCAGGGCGCGATGAACATCAAGAGCCCGTCCGAACTGGTGCTGGAATACACCGCCCAGATGATGGCCTGGCTGCTGTTCCTGGATCCGCCCAAGGAAGAGGCCATCGGCATGCTCGGGCTGGGCGCCGGGTCGCTTGCGCGATTCTGCGTCAAGCACACGCGCAGCCCGCTGCTGGCGGTGGAATGGAATCCGCGCGTGACGGCCGCCTGCCACATGTTCTTCCGCCTGCCGGGGTCGAACCGGCTGGAGGTCGAGCATGCGGACGCCGGCGCGTGGGTGGCCGATCCGCTCAACGCCGGGCGCTGCCCCGTGCTGATGGTGGATCTGTACGACGCGTCCGCCGCAGGGCCGGTGCGCGACAGCGTGAAGTTCTACCGCGACTGCCGCCGCGTGCTCGGCGAGGTCGGCATCCTGGCGGTGAACCTGTTCGGCCGCCACGAAAGCTTCGGCAAGAACATCGACAACCTCTCCAAGGCATTCGACGACCGGATCGTGCTGCTGCCCGAGGTCGAGGCCGGCAACCAGATCGTGCTGGCCTTTTCCGGACCCAGCCTGGCGATCACGCCCGCGGAACTGCTGGCGCGGGCGGAGGTGGTGGAGGGCAAGTATGGCCTGCCGGCCCGCCGCTGGGCGCGCTCGCTGACCCGCCACGCGGTGGACGGCGTCCTGCATTTCTGAGCGCGCGTTCCAGGGCCTGTGCGAGGCTCCCTTTAGCGTTAACAGGCCCTAGCGGCGCAGCGTCCTGAGCGGCCGCCGGGCAAGCTTCGTCTTGAAGTCCTGCCGGCTGTCGCAAATGATGTGGAGGTAAACGGTGTCCCCGACAACCTCGTAGATGACCCGGTTCTTGACCGCGATCACTTCCAGGAAGTGGGTGGCGGGCAGTTCCGGGGGAGGATGTCCGGCCAGGGGGAATTGCTCCAGGTTCAGGATCGCCCGCTTGATCTTGGCATACGAGTCCAGCCAGACCGCTTGCGAAAAATGCTTTCGGATGTAGCGGCGGATTTCGTGGAGGTCATCGACGGCGGACTGAAGGAAGACGAGCTTGCGGCTCATTCCGAATCATCCTGGTCCATCGCTTCAATCTGGGTGAACACCTCGGACGCGGGGGTGATTCGTCCTTCCTCGATCTCTTTGCGGCCGTGGGCGAGCAGTTGAAGAAGGGCAAATGCCTGCTCCTGCTCTTCATAGCTCTGCACATCCATGACGACGAGCTTTGCCTCTCCGTTCTGGGTGATGAGCAGCGGCTCCCGGGTCTGGGTAAGGGTCGTCACGATTTCTGCCGTGTGGCTTTTGAGATACGAGATGGGTTTGACTTGAGTCGAGTATTTCACGGCAGGCCTCCGGCTTGGTTCCTGGTAAGACTGATTTTAGTCTTAATTCAGTCTTGTATTCGTTGCGGTGTTTCTCGCCGCAGTCATTAGGGTAGGTACCGGGTACGGCGGGCTTTACCGGCGCGGCCATCGACCCTATCATTGGCTTATTCATAATTATGAATTACGGTGCAGTACCGGCCGTCAGCCCATGACCCATCCCATCGTCCGGCAAGCCCTGTACCTGGAAGTCGCGGACCGCCTGCGCGGCATGATCCATGCGCGTTCGTTGCGCAACGGCGAATGGATCGACGAACTCCGGCTGGCCGGCGAAATGGGCATTTCGCGCACGCCCCTGCGCGAGGCCCTGAAGGTGCTGGCCACCGAAGGCCTGGTGCGCCTGGAACCGCGGCGCGGCTGTTTCGTCAACGAACTCTCGGCCCAGGACCTGGAAGACATCTTCCCGCTGATGGCCATGCTGGAGGGGCGCTGCGCCTACGAGGCCGCCCGCAAGGCAACCGACGCGCAACTGGCCGAACTGGAGCCGCTGCACGCCGCGCTGGCGGGCCATGCCAAGGCGGGCCGCATCGATGCCTACTACAAGACCAATTACCTGATCCACGAAGCCGTCCAGGCGCTGGCCGGCAATCAGTGGCTGTCCGACATGGTGGGCAACCTGCGCAAGGTGCTCAGCCTGTCGCGCCATCGCAGCCTGTCGCGGCCCGGCCGCATCGACCAGTCCTGCGCCGAGCACCTGGCCATCTTCCAGGCCCTGAAGGCGCACGACTCCGACGCCGCGCAGGCGCTGGCGCACACCCATCTCATGCGGCAGCTCGAAGCGCTGCGCGCACTAAGCACCGAAGACGCCGTCGACGCGGCGCCGTCCGATCCCATCGTCATCGAGGAGCCCGCCCATGTCCGCACCCGCCAACCTCGCGCCCGCGCGCGGCGCACGCACGCCTGAGCCCGAAGCCGATCTCGTCGATGCCGCCGCCGCGGCCGAGAGCGCCAGCCTGATCACGCGGCTGGGCCGGCTGTGGGAGCGCGGGCGCCTGCCCAGCGAATCCGAGGTCCGGCGCCTGTTCGAGGCGCGCCTGACCGACGTGGCCGCCAACAAGCTGGCGCGCCGCTGGTGCGAGCAATACGCCGCGGCCGACGGCAAGGACCGCCGGCTGATGCTGGCCGCCCTGGCGCAGGTGCGCGCCACGTATGCGGGTGACGGCGGCGAAGGCGTGCGCCTGTTCAAGCGCTTCAACGCCCAGACGCAGGGCCTGCGCTTCCTGGTGGAACTGCGCGCCGACATGCTGCGCTGGCGCAAGCAGGTGGCGGGCATCCAGGCGCTGGACAAGGAACTGGAAGGCCTGCTGTCGGCATGGTTCGACGTGGGCCTGCTTGAACTGCGCCCGCTGACCTGGGATTCGCCGGCGTCGCTGCTTGAAAAGCTGATCCTCTACGAGGCCGTCCACGAGATCAAATCCTGGGACGACCTGCGCCACCGCGTCGCGGCCGACCGCCGCTGCTATGCCTATTTCCATCCGCAGATGCCGGACGTGCCGCTTATCTTCGTGGAAGTGGCCTTCGCCAGCCAGATGGCCGACAACGTGCAGGTGCTGCTGGACAGCACCTTGCCGCCGCAGGACCTGGACAAGGCGCGCTGGGCGATCTTCTATTCCATCTCGAACACGCAGCCCGGCCTGAAGGGCATCAGCTTCGGCAACTTCCTGCTCAAGCGCGTGGTCGAGCAGTTGCTTGAGGAACTGCCCAAGCTGAAGTCCTTCGCCACCTTGTCGCCGATCCCGGGATTTACCGACTGGCTGGGCAAGCTGGACGCGCAGGCGGTCGAGGCCATCGTGCGCGAAGACAAGTCGCGCGCCAAGGACCGCAAGCGCGAAGGCGTGCCGGACGGACAGCGCTGGGTCGCGCGCCTGGCCCAGGCCGCGCAGGGCAAGACCTCCGACGTGGTCAAGCGGGCGGGCTTCCGGCTGGCGGCCAGCTACCTGCAGTCCATGAAGAACGGGCTGCCGGTGGACGCCGTGGCGCGGTTCCATCTGGGCAACGGCGCGCGCATCGAACGCCTGAACTGGGCGGCGGACACCTCGCCCAAGGGCTTGAAGCAGTCCTGCGCCATGATGGTCAATTATCTGTACGACCTGGACGAGCTGGACACCAACCTCCAGCGGCTGGGCGAAGGCAAGCCGCAGGTCAGCCGCAGCGTGGGACGCGTGGGCTGACCGCCGGAAACACGGCGGCGCAACACATCGACAAGAAAAGGGCAGGGGACATGACGGAGAACGTGGCTGGCCGCGTGCTGCTGGAGCGCGAGGGGCATCTGGCCCGGGTGACGCTATCGCACCCGGGGCGCCTGAACGCGATCACGGTGGGCATGTGGGGCGAACTGAAGGACGTCTTCACGCGCATCGCCCAGGACGACGCCGTGCGCTGCGTCATCGTGCGCGGCGAGGGCGGCAACTTCGCCGCCGGCGCCGACATCCGGGAATTCCCCGTCCAGCGCGCCGACATGGCCGGCGTGCAGCGCTACCACCGGCAGGTGCTGGCGCCCGCGCTGCAGGCCGTGGCGCAATGTCCGCAGCCGGTGGTGGCGCAGATCGAAGGCGTGTGCGTGGGCGGCGGGCTGGAAATCGCCTGCCAGTGCGACCTGCGCATCGCCGGCGCGTCCGCCCGCTTCGGCGTGCCGATCAACCGCCTGGGCTTTCCCATGGCGCCCGACGAAATGCGCGGCCTGCTGGCGCTGGCCGGACGGGCCGCGACGCTGGCCATTCTGCTGGAAGGCCGGGTGTTCGGCGCCGACGAGGCCCGCGAGCTGGGCCTCCTGACCCGCGTCGTGGACGACGGCGACGTCGCCGTCGCCGCCCGGCGCAGCGCCGACCGCATCGCCCAGGGCGCGCCGCTGGCCGCCCGCATCAACAAGCGCTTGTCCGCCAGGCTCGCCACCGGCGCCGCCTTGACCGAAGACGAGTATCAGGATTATTTCTCCTATGCCGAAAGCCGGGACCACAAAGAGGGCGTGCGCGCCTTCCTGGCCGGCGCAGACCCTTCCTTTTCCGGAGACTAGACAGGTGAGCAACGCCAACCTATATGCTGTCCTGCAAGGCGGCTTTCCCAAAGACCGCAGCAAAGTCGCGCTGGAAACGCCCGACCTCCAATACACCTGGGACGACATCGACCGCGCCACGGCGTGCCTGGCGAACCTGCTGGCCTCGCTGAAGCTGCCCGAGGGCGCGCGCGTGGCGGTGCAGGTGGAAAAATCCCCCGAAGCCCTGCTGCTGTACCTGGCCACGCTGCGCGCCGGCCTGGTGTATCTGCCGCTGAATACCGCGTACCGCGAATCGGAGATCGAATACTTCCTGGGCAACGCCGAGCCGTCCGTGGTGGTCTGCGCCAGCAAGAACCAGGACTGGGTGCAGCGCGCCGCCGACAAGGCGGGCTGCGCCCACGTCTACACGCTGGACGAGGACCGCACGGGCAGCCTGCTGCAGGCCGCGGGCGGACTGGCGCAGACCTTCAAGACGGTCCAGCGCAAGCCGGACGACCTGGCCGCGATCCTGTACACGTCGGGCACCACGGGCCGCAGCAAGGGCGCGATGCTCTCGCACGGCAACCTGGCGGCCAACGCCCGCGTGCTGCACGAATACTGGGGCTGGCGCGAAGACGACGTGCTGCTGCACATGCTGCCGATCTTCCACGTGCATGGCCTTTTCGTGGCGTCCCACGGCGCGCTGCTGGCCGGCGCCCGGATGATCTGGCTGCCCAAGCTGGATGCCGACCAGGCGCTGCGCTATCTGCCGCAGAGCACGGTGATGATGGGCGTGCCCACCTACTACGTGCGCCTGCTGGCCGATCCGCGCTTTACCCGCGAGGTCTGCGGCAAGATGCGCCTCTTCATCTCGGGCTCCGCGCCCCTGCTGGCCGAGACCTTCTCGGACTTCAAGGAACGCAGCGGTCACGCCATTCTTGAACGCTACGGCATGAGCGAAACCGTCATGCTGACCTCCAATCCTTACGATCCCAAGCTGGGCGAGCGCCTGGCCGGCACCGTGGGCCGGGCGCTGCCCGGCGTGCAGGTGCGCGTGGTGGACGACGCCGGCATCGCGCTGGCGCCGGGCGAGATCGGCAACGTGCAGGTCCGCGGTCCCAACGTGTTCTCGGGATACTGGCGCATGCCGGAAAAGACCCGCGAGGAATTCACCGAAGACGGCTGGTTCAAGACCGGCGACGTGGGCCGCTGGGGCGGCGAATCGGCGGGACGCGACGTGCCCGCCGACTACCTGTCGATTGTCGGGCGCAGCAAGGACCTGATCATCTCCGGCGGCTTCAACGTGTACCCCAAGGAAATCGAGACCCTGATCGACGATATGCCCGGCGTGGCGGAATCCGCCGTCATCGGCGTGCCGCATGCGGACTTCGGCGAGGCCGTGGTGGCGGTGGTGGTGCCCAAGGACGGCGTGTCGCTGGATGCATCGGCGATGCAGGCCGAACTGAAATCGCGCATCGCCAACTTCAAGGTGCCCAAGCGCGTGCACATCATCGACCAGCTGCCGCGCAACACCATGGGCAAGGTCCAGAAGAACGTGCTGCGCGAAACCTACAAGGCGCTGTAGCGCCCCGCCATGCCGGTCCCCGCGGGACCGGCATTTTTTCAAGGAGACCCATCCCCACCCAGTGACGCGCCAGCCCTACCCGCCGCATTCAATAAAAAAATTCCAGAGACGAGACGCCAAAAATCAGGCGCCGTCCACCGATGCAGCAAGAGGAGACAAAATGAACTATCGCACCACCGCCGCGGCCGTATTCGCCGTGGCAGCCCTGGGTTTCGGCGGCGTCGCCGCCGCGCAATGGCCCGAGCGTCCCATCACGCTGATCGTTCCGTTCCCCGCCGGCGGCGGCACGGACACGTTCGCCCGTCCGCTGGCCGCGCAGCTCACCACGCAGCTCGGCCAGACGGTGGTCATCGACAACAAGGGCGGCGCGGGCGGCACCGTGGGCGCCGGCGTGGCCGCCAAGGCCAAACCCGACGGCTACACCTTCTTCATGGGCGGCGCGCACCATGCGCTGGCGCCTTCCCTGTACAAGAGCCTGAACTACAACATCCAGAAGGATTTCGTGCCGGTCGCCCTGGTGGCGCAGCCGCCGCAGGTCGTGGTCATCAACGCCGGCAAGCTGCCGGTCAAGACCCTGCAGGAGTTCATCGACTACGCCAAGAAGCGTCCCGGCGAAATCAACTTCGGCACCGCGGGCAAGGGCAGCACCCACCACCTGGCCGGCGAGCTCTTCGCCATGCAGACCGGCATCAAGCTGGTGGACGTGCCATACCAGGGCGCGGGCCCGATGCTGTCGGCGCTGATCGGCGGGCAGGTGGACCTGGCGTTCGACGGCCTGGGTTCGTCGTCCGGGCACATCCGCGCCGGCGCGATCAAGCCGCTGGCCGTGGCCGCCACCGAGCGTTCGCAGTCGCTGCCCGACGTGCCCACGGCCGCCGAGGCCGGCGTGCCGAACTACAACGTGTCGACCTGGTACGCGATCTGGGCGCCCACCGGCACGCCCAAGGAAGCCGTGGACAAGATGGCCGCCGAAATCACCAAGGCCCTGAACACGCCCAAGCTCAAGGAAACCTGGGCGGGCAACGGCACCGCGGTCCCCACGCTGACCGGCGCCGACTTCGGCAAGTTCGTCGACAGCGAGGTCGAGCGCTGGGCCAAGGTGGTGAAGGACTCCGGCGTGACGCTGGATTGATCCTTCAGCGCCACTCGCTGGCCAGGCTGAGCCTGGCCAGCTGGTCGTGCGTCAGCGTCAGGCTGGCGGCCTTGACCAGTTCGTCCAGCTGGGCCAGCGACGTGGCGCTGACGATGGGCGACGTGATCCCCGGTTGCGCGATCTGCCAGGCCAGCGCGGCCTGCGCGGGCGTGCAGCCGGCGTCCTCGGACACCTCGTCCAGCGCCTTCAGGATGCGCAAGCCGCGGTCGTTCAGATAGGTGTCCACGATCTTCTTGCCGCGCGCGCTCTTGCCCGCATCGGCGGCGCTGCGGTACTTGCCGCTGAGAAAGCCGCTGGCCAGGGCGTAATAGTTGATCGTGCCCATCTGCTGGGTCTTCACCAGGCTCTGCAGTCCGGATTCGAAGGACTCGCGCGCATACAGGTTGTATTCGGGCTGGATGCTTTCGTAGCGCGGCAGGCTGTGCCGTTCGCTGGCGATCAGCGCTTCGGACAGGCGCACGGCGGTGTAGTTGGATGCGCCGATGGCGCGCACCTTGCCCGCTTCGATGAGCTTGGCGTATTCCCCCAGCGTGTCGGTCAGCGGCGTGTCCGTGTCGTCCTGATGCGACTGGTACAGGTCCACGTGGTCCGTCTGCAGGCGGGCCAGCGACGCTTCCAGCGAGCGGCGGATGTAGGCGGGGGCCAGCCCCTTTTCGCCCGGCGCCATTTCCATGCCGACCTTGGTGGCGATCAGCACCTGGTCGCGCTTGCCCGAGCGCTTGAGCCATTTGCCGATCAGTGTTTCGGATTCGCCGCCCCGGTTGCCCGGGACCCAGCGCGAATACACGTCGGCGGTGTCGATGAAATTCAGGCCGGCATCGACCAGCGCGTCCAGCAGGGAAAACGTGCCGGCCTCGTCGACGGTCCAGCCGAAGACGTTGCCGCCGAAGGTGAGCGGGGGAATCTGCAGGCCGGATCGGCCCAGTGCGCGTTTGATCATGTCTGTCCTCGGGATGCTGCGGACGGGAGCGCGGATCGGGATGAACGGCGTTTGCCCGGCGGTTCAGTATATTCATGCCGCCCGCCCCGGCACAGGGCATGCGTGCGTACGCATGCACCATTACAGGGATTCCCCCCAACTCCAACCGGAAGGCGGCAAGTTAGACTATACGGCTTTACGGTAGCGCGAATGGATGGCAAATCCCGGCGCCGTAAATCCACCGGCAAATTCAACAAGCAACACCAAGGGTTCAAGGAGCTTATATATGCTGATCGGAAAAAAACATTTTCTGACGGTTGGCGCTATGGCGCTGGCAATGGCTATCGCCGCGCCGGTCGCCGCGCAGCAGAAGTCGGTGGCGGTCACCGCCATCGTCGAGCACCCGGCGCTGGACGCCGTGCGTGACGGGGTGCAGGACGCCCTCAAGCAAGCCGGCTACGAGCCGGGCAAGAACCTGAAGTGGCAGTACCAAAGCGCCCAGGGCAACAACGGCACCGCGGCCCAGATCGCGCGCAAGTTCGTCGGCGACCGTCCCGACGCCATCGTCGCGATCGCCACGCCGTCGGCCCAGGCCGTCGTCGCGGCCACCAAGGACGTGCCGGTGGTGTATTCCGCCGTGACCGATCCGGTTGCCGCCCAGCTGGTTTCCAGCATGGAGGCCTCGGGCACCAACGTGACCGGCGTGTCGGACCTGCTGGCGCTGGACAAGCAGGTCGAACTGATCAAGAAGATCGTGCCCAACGCCAAGCGCGTGGGCATCGTCTACAACCCGGGCGAGGCGAACTCGGTCGTGGTCGTCAAGAAACTCCAGGAAATCCTGCCCAAGTCGGGCATGAGCCTGGTCGAAGCCGCCGCGCCGCGTTCGGTGGACGTGGCCTCGGCCGCGCGCAGCCTGATCGGCAAGGTCGACGTCATCTACACCAACACCGACAACAACGTCGTGTCGGCCTATGAATCGCTGGTCAAGGTCGGCAACGACGCCAAGATCCCGCTGATCGCGTCGGACACCGACAGCGTCAAGCGCGGCGGCATCGCCGCCCTGGGCATCAACTACCGCGACCTCGGCGTGCAGACGGGCAAGGTCGTCGTGCGCATCCTGAAGGGCGAAAAGCCCGGCGCCATCCCGTCGGAAACCAGCTCCAAGCTCGAGCTCTACGTGAACCCGGGCGCCGCCGCCAAGCAGGGCGTCACGCTGTCGGACGCCCTCATCAAGTCCGCTGCGGTGGTCGTGAAATAATACCGACCGCCATCGGCCCCGCCATGCCCTTGCGGCGTGAGCGGGGTTTTTCTTGAGTTTTTCCCCGGCGCACCGGAATCAGTCCGACCCTGCCGCTGGCGCCCGCCGGCGTGGCTGCGCTTTGGCAGGAAACAAGGGAAAATCCCGGATCGGGAAACGTTTATTGCGAAAGCTCGGGTAAAACTGACCCGCGAACGCAAGAAATTGCGCGTTTCACTTCTTTAATATGCTCGTTTCTTTACCTGATTGGATCTGACCCATGTCATTGTTTTCGTTGTTGGGCGCGTTGGAGATCGGGCTGATCTTCAGCCTGGTGGCCTTGGGCGTGTTCATCTCATTCCGCTTGCTGCGCTTTCCCGACCTGACCGTTGACGGCAGTTTTCCGCTGGGCGGCGCGGTCTGTGCCACGCTCATCGCCTCGGGCACGGATCCGTTCTCGGCAACCCTCATCGCCACCATCGCCGGCGCGGCCGCGGGGCTGGTGACGGGCTGGCTGAACGTCAAGCTCAAGATCATGGACCTGCTGGCCAGCATCCTGATGATGATCGCCCTGTATTCGGTCAACCTGCGCATCATGGGCAAGCCCAACGTGCCGCTCATTACCGAATCCACCGTATTCACGATCCTGCAGCCGGCATGGATTTCCGACTACGTCGCGCGGCCGCTGATCCTGATCGTCATCGTGATCCTGTGCAAGCTGGCGCTGGACTGGTTCTTCGCCACGCAGACGGGGCTTGCCGTGCGCGCCACTGGCTCGAACGGCCGCATGGCCCGTGCGCAGGGCGTCAATACCGGCCGCATGATCCTGGGCGGCATGGCGCTGTCGAACGCACTGGTCGCGCTGGCCGGCGCGCTGTTCGCGCAGACGCAGGGCGGGTCGGATATCTCGATGGGCATCGGCACCATCGTGATCGGCCTGGCCGCCGTGATCGTCGGCGAAAGCATCCTGCCTTCGCGCAAGCTGGTGCTGGCGACGCTGGCCGTCATCATCGGCGCCATCGTCTACCGCTTCTTCATCGCATTGGCCCTCAATAGCGATTTCATCGGCCTGAAGGCGCAAGACCTGAACCTCGTCACCGCGGTGCTGGTCACGATCGCCCTGGTCATCCCCATGCTCAAGCGCCGCCTGGTCGGCAAGAAGGGGCGCTGATATGTTGTCCGCAAAAGACCTGAAAATCACCTTCAACGCGGGCACGCCCATCGAGACCCGCGCCCTGCGCGGGCTGTCGCTGGAGATCCCGTCTGGCCAGTTCGTCACCGTGATCGGCTCCAACGGCGCGGGCAAGTCCACGTTCCTGAACGCCGTGTCGGGCGACCTTCCGGTCGACTCGGGCCGCATCGACATCAACGGCGTGGACGTGACGCGCCAGCCCGTGTGGGCGCGCGCCGGCCGCGTGGCCCGCGTGTTCCAGGACCCTATGGCGGGCACCTGCGAAGACCTGACCATCGAAGAGAACATGGCGCTGGCGCAGATGCGCGGCGCGCGGCGCGGCTACAGCCGGGCGGTCAAGGCGTCCATGAAAGACGGCTTCCGCGAACGCCTGGCCACGCTGGGCCTGGGTCTGGAGAACAGGCTCACCGACCGCATCGGCCTGCTGTCCGGCGGCCAGCGCCAGGCGGTCAGCCTGCTGATGGCGGCGCTGCAGCCGTCGCGCATCCTGCTGCTGGACGAGCACACCGCCGCGCTGGATCCCCGCACGGCCGATTTCGTGCTGCAGCTGACCGCCCGCATCGTGGCCGAAAACCAGCTCACCACGATGATGGTCACGCACAGCATGCGCCAGGCGCTGGACGTCGGCGACCGCACCGTCATGCTGCACCAGGGCCAGGTCGTGCTGGACGTGTCGGGCGACGAGCGCCGCGGCATGGACGTGCCGGACCTGCTGGCGATGTTCGAGCGCGTGCGCGGCGAGAAGCTGTCCGACGACGCATTGCTGCTGGGGTAGGGCGCTCCGCCGCGCTAGATGAACCGGCCGGGGCGGAACGCGCGATGGCGTGAAGCCGCGCCGCCGTCCACCATCAGTTCCGCCAGTATCTTCGCCGTGCCCGGCGCCGTGCTGAACCCGATGTGTTGGTGCCCCAGCGCCAGCCACAGGCCGGGATGGCGCGGCGCCTCGCCGATCATCGGCCGGCTGTCGGGCAGCGTGGGGCGTCGCCCCAGCCACGCGGCCGCATCCAGCCGCTGGCCCAGTGGAAAGGCCTCGCGCGCGCGGGCCTCGGCCAGATCCAGTTGATCCGTCCGGGCGGGCGCGTCGCAGGCGTCCAGCTCGACCCCGGTCGACAGGCGCAGCCCGCGCGCCATGGGCGACAGCACGTAGCCGCCGCCGGTGTCGTAGACGGGGCGGGTGACGCTGGCGCCCTCCTGTCCGCTGTAGTGCATGTGGTAGCCACGCTCGAACGCCATGGGCAGGTCGATGCCGGCCGTTTTCAGGATTTCCTTCGACCACGGCCCCAGCGCGAAGACCAGGCGATCCGCCGTCAACGATCCCGAACCGTCCGAGGCATGCACCGTCCAGCCCTGGCCATCGCGGCGGATCCCGCCGGCGGCCAGGCGCCTGAATTCACCGCCTTCGCGGCGGAACAGGCCGGCGTAGGCGGCAACCACCTCATGCGGATCGTCCACGGAATACGAGCCCTGGATCCACAGCGCCCGATGGAAGATCGGAGCCAGGGCCGGCTCGATCTCGGCCAGTTCGGCGGGATTCAATTCGCGCGTCGGGACCTGGTATTGCGCGAAGGTGCGGCGCGCCAGCGCGCCGGCGTTCCAGGCCGCCTGCGTGCGGTACAGGAAGATCCAGCCGGTGTCGCGCAGGCGGCGCCGCGCGCCGCTGGCGTCCAGCAGCTTCAGGTGCTCTGGGGCGGACAGCCGGATCAGGCCGTCCAGCGCTTCGACGGTCTCGCGGAACACGGAGGGCCGCGCGCTCAGCAGAAAACGCGTCGCCCAGCCCAGGTTGCCGGCCAGGTACGGCCAGCGGTAGCGGAACTGGACGGTATCGTTCTTGAGCAGGCGGGGCAGTTGGCCCCACAGGCCGGGATGGTTGAACGGCATCAGCGAACTGCGGGCCAGGACGCCGGCGTTGCCCATCGATGTTTCCAGGCCCGGCTCCTGCCGGTCCACCAGGGTGACCGACAGGCCCCGGCGCAGCAATTCCAGCGCGCAGCAGACTCCGACAATGCCCGCGCCCAGCACGATGACCTGTTTTCCCATGTCGTCTTTTTATGTGTGTCCGATCAAGAAAAACCGCCCCGCGGCAGGGCATTCCTGGCCAGGCCGGAGCGGATCGCTACGCCCCGCGCGGCCGAGGGCCGGGGGACGACGGATTGTATTGCAGGCGCCGCGCGGCGGGCGGGAAATCGACGTTGGCGGGAGGGCCGGTCAGGACAGCGCGGGCCTGAGCCCGAGGATGCGTTCCGCCGCCGCCACGCCCCACCACGAGGCTTCCTCGAACACCGAATAACCGGACAGGTCGGCGTGCGCGAACAGCACGGGGCCGTCCACGTCGCGCAGCGCGGCCAGGCCCGGATTGGACAGGTAGCCGCACAGCGGCGAGGCCATGGCATGGCCTCGCACCGTGATCTCCAGCTGGCGCGCGTGCCGCCAGAATTCATCGCCGTACGCCGCGACCAGGTCGGCGGCGGCGGTTTCGCGCAATTCCTGAGGGCTGGCGCGGGTCAGCCATTCACGCGCGGCTTGCGGCGTCTGGCTGCTGAGCGCGTGATAAGCCGTAAAGACACTGCGCGGAGACCGGGCCACGCGCAGCAACTGGTGCGTGGAGACGACGTAGCCCAGTGCCCGACCCTGGTAGACCACGTTGTCCCAGGACAAGGGTTCGCCGGGCGCCTCCAGCGGATAGCCGTCCAGGACAAAGTTCGACACCATCCACGGCGCGTGCGCGGACGCGTGCACGGCGGGATCGTAGCCATACGCGCGGATGTCCGGCAGGATGCGCTGCGCGACGAACAGAGGCATGGCGCAGACCGTGCGGCGGGTCTGCAGGAGGTAGGCGTCGGGCGCGGCGTCCGGCCGGGCCTGCAGGCAGGTGACTTGCGGGCCTGCCGGCGTTTCCTGCACGCGTGCCGCGGCGCCGGGCAGCAGCCAGCCGGCGTGCCCGAGCTTGCGCGTGATCGCGTCCTGCATGCGTGCGGCCAGGACGGCCAGCCCGCCGGGCCACGTCAGCACCGCGCCTTCGCCGGCATTCGCGGCATGGCCGTCGCGGCTGGCGAAATAGTGCAGGCCGGCCCACGCCGACACCACGCCGTATTCCGCGCCGTAGTCGTCGCGGCAGCAGTAGTTCAGGTACCAGTGCAGGGCGGGCGAGGTATAGCCCTCGCGCTCCAGCCACTGCTTGAATGTGATCGCGTCCAGCGCGCGCCACGCGGGGTCGCGCGACGATAGCGCGATGGGGATGCAGAACACCTTGCGGCCGTCGCTGCCGGCTTCGGTGCGTAGCCGTTCAACCAGGGCCAGGAATTTCCGGTGCTGCGCGGCGTCGGCCTCGGGCACGCCCGTCATGGGCAGCAGGCCCTCTTCCCAATGCCCGTTGCGCAGCAGCCTTTCCTGGGGCGAATGCACCAGGACGGACTCGTCGTAGTACGGACGCACATCCCCCGCGCCGCGCTCGATGATGCCGAAATCCGCCAGCATCTCGCGCACGTGGGCGGACGCCAGCGAGGGCAGCGGCAGGTAGTGGGCGCCCAGCGGATAGTCCAGGCCGTCGCGCCGGCCGGCCGCGGCATTGCCGGCCAGTTCCGGGCCCTGCACCACGACGAAATCGGTGAATCCTTCGCGCGCCAGTTTCCAGGCGCAGGACAGGCCGGCGACGCCGGCGCCCAGGATCGCCACCTCGTGCCGGCGCGTGGCCGACGGGTGCGGCAGGGCGGCGCCATCGCGCAGCGCGTGGCCCGCCTGCATGCCCGGGTAGTTGACGACCGGCGTGGTTTCGACGATGCGCGACCGGTAGTAGCCGGCCGCGCCCGCTGCGGCGGCCGTGGCGGCGCCCAGGAGGAAACTGCGGCGCCGCATCAGCGGATGACCTTGCGCCAGTCCTCGTCGAAGTACCGCACGAGCGATTGTTCGTTCAGGCGGTTCGGCGGCATGGCCAGCGCCGGCATGTCGGCGGGGAAATGGAACAGCTCGCGCAAGGTCGTCGGATCCAGGTAGCGCGTGGCCACGGTGACCTTGTCGGGCGGCGAATAGTCGCGCCGCTTGCCGGCCAAAATGAAGCCCCAGTCGCCGAACGACGGCACGTAGGCGTGGTACGGCCAGGTGTTCAGGCCGGCTTCCTTCAGCGTGGCGTCCACGCTCCAGAACGAGCGCGGCGCGAAATACGGCGAGGTGGACTGCACGACCATGTAGCCGGTTTCAGCCAGGTGGCGCGCCATCAGGTGATACACCGGCACCGAATACAGCCGGCCCAGGCCGAAGTTGGACGGATCGGGAAAGTCCACCACGATGAAGTCGTAGACCTCGGCATGCGTTTCCAGCCAGCGGCCCGCGTCGTCGTTGATGACGGTGACGCGCGGGTCCTTCAGCGATCCCTCGTTCAGTTTGACCAGGGGCTCGGAACGCGTGAACAGGTTCGTCATGGCGGGATCCAGGTCCACCAGCGTGACGTGTTCGACGTTCTTGTGCTTCAGGATTTCCCGCACGGCCAGCCCGTCGCCGCCGCCCAGCACCAGCACGTTGCGCGCCCAGGGCAGGGCCAGCAGGCCGGGATGCACCAGGGATTCGTGATAGCGGTGTTCGTCGCGCGACGAGAACTGCAGGTTGCCGTTGATGTAGAGGCGCAGGTCGTCGTGCCAGCGCGTCACGGCCAGGCGCTGGTACTGGGTGGTCTCGGCGTGGACCACGTCGTCGCCGTACAGGCCTTTCTCGGCCCAGGCGGTCATGCTGCCGGAGTAGACGAAGCCCAACCCCAGCAGGCCGATGACGACGCCCGCGCGCACGGCCTTTTCGCCGGGGCGGCGCACTTCGGCGCGGAACAGCCAGGTGGTCCACAGCGCCACGCTGGCGTTCAGGATGCCGAAGAGGAAGCTGGTGCGCAGCAGGCCCAGCTTGGGCGCCAGCAGCAGCGGGAACACCAGCGACACCGCCAGCGCGCCCAGGTAGTCGAAGGTCAGCACGCGGCTGACGATTTCGCGGAACTCCGCCTTGCGCTGGTTGAACACGCGCATCACCAGCGGGATCTCCATGCCGACCATCAGCCCGATGACGAACACGCCCACGTACAGCGCGGCGCGGAAAGGGGCGGCCAGCCACGCGAACACCAGGAAGAGCACCGCCGCGGATACGCCGCCCAGCAGCGCCACCAGCAGTTCGACGTCGATGAAGCGATTCAGAACGTCTTCGTCTCTTACATATTTTGACAACCACGAACCGATGCCCATGGCGAACAGGTAGCAGCCGATGACGGACGAGAATTGCAGTATCGAATCCCCCAGCAAATAGCTGGCAAGCGCGCTGCTGATGAGCTCGTAGCCCAAACCGCAGGAAGCGACGATCAATACTGAAAGAATGAGAACGCGGTCGCGCATGAGGTGTCCGACTCGAAAAATGCGTTCGCAGTATATCGAACGCGACGTATATACTGCGCGCAATTGGGAGGCTGGCAATGGGAGAAGCAATGCATCCGGCGGTGACCTATCTGATCTACATCGTTTCGGCGCTCGTCATGCTGGGCGTATTCACGATGGTCTATACGGCCGTCACGCACTACAAGGAATTCGACCTGATCCGCGAGGGCAACATCGCCGCGGCCATGTCGTACGGCGGCGCGCTGGTGGGCTTCAGCCTCACGCTGTGCTCCAGCATCGCGGTCCACGCCAGCTTCGTCATGTTCCTGGTCTGGGGCGTGGCGGCGATGGTGGTGCAGATCGTCGTGTATGTCGTCGTGGCCCGGGCCATCCGCGGCATGAACGACGCCATCGCGGAAAACAACATTGCCATGGGCGGCCTGATCGGCGCGATTTCCCTGGCGGCCGGCATCGTCAACGCCGCCTGCCTGACCTGACCCGCGCATTCCGACCCGACACAGGAGGACTTTCCATGAGTCTCGGTTCATTCATCCGCAAACAGTTCATCGACATCCTGCAATGGAACGAGGATCGCGACGGCGTGCTCGCCTGGCGCCATCCGATGCAGGATTTCGAAATCCAGTACGGCGCCAGCCTGACCGTGCGCGAGTCGCAGATGGCGGTGTTCGTGAACGAAGGCAAGGTGGCCGACGTGTTCGGCCCCGGCATGTACAAGCTGACCACGCAGACGCTGCCGGTCCTGACGTACCTGAAGAACTGGGACAAGCTGTTCGAGTCGCCCTTCAAGTCGGACGTCATCTTCTTCAGCACGCGCCTGCAGTTGGGCCGGCGCTGGGGCACGGCCCAGCCGGTGACGCTGCGCGACAGCGAGTTCGGCATGGTGCGCCTGCGCGCCTTCGGCGTGTACTCGTACCAGATCTCGGATCCCGCCAAGTTCTACCGCGAGATCAGCGGCACGCGCGACGAATACACGGTGGACGACCTGGAGGCCCAGCTGCGCAACATGGTGGTCGCCGCCATGACGACCGCCGTGGGCAGCTCCAAGGTGCCGTTCCTGGACATGGCCGGCAACCAGGGCCTGATGTCGCAGGCCATCGCCGAGCAGCTCGCGCCCGTGTTCGACCGCTATGGCGTCAAGCTCGACAACTTCACGGTCGAAAACGTGTCGCTGCCGGAAGAGCTGCAGAAGGCGCTGGACACCCGGATCTCCATGGGCATGGCGGGCGACCTGGGCAAGTTCACCCAGTACCAGACGGCCACGTCGATTCCGCTGGCCGCCCAGAACGAGGGCGGCATCGCCGGCATCGGCGCTGGGCTGGCCGCGGGCGCGGCCCTGGGCCAGACCATGGCGCAGGGCCTGGGCGCGGCGGCGCAAGGCCAGCCGCAGCAGCCCGCCCAGCAGCCCGCCGCTCAGCCGCAGCCCGTGGCGGGCGGGCAGGCGGATCCCGTGCAGCGCCTGCAGCAGCTCAAGGATCTGCTGGACAAAGGCCTGATCACGCCGGCGGACTACGACTCGGCCAAGGCCGAAGTGCTGAAGAAACTCACCAGCTAACAAGGCCCCATGCAGCAGGTTCTGTGTCCGCAGTGCGGCGCTCCAGTCAAATTCACGTCCGCGGCGTCCGTGATGGCGGTCTGCGGCGCCTGCCGCAGCACCTTGCTCAAGGACGCGGAATCGGTGCGTCGCATCGGCGAGGCGGCAGAGGTCCTGGAGGACTATTCGCCGTTGTGCCTGGGCGCGGCGGGCGTCCATGACGGCAAGCGCTTCGACGTGATCGGCCGCATCCAGCTCCGGTTCGACGAAGGCTTCTGGAACGAGTGGTACCTGTGGTTCGAGGACGGCAGCGATGGCTGGCTGTCCGACGCCTCGGGCCAGTACGCCGTGACGCGGCGCCGCAAGGTCAAGACCACGCAGGGCCTGCCGGCGTTCGAAGACATCGCGCCGGGCGATGAACTGAAACTGGACGGCCAGCGCTTCGTCGCGGCCGACGTGCGCACCAGCCAGGCGGGCGGGGCGCAGGGCGAGCTGCCCTTCGTGCCCGGCGACGGATGGCAGGCCAAGGTGGCGGACTACCGCAGCCTGGACGCCTTCCTGACGCTGGATTTTTCCGACGGACCGCAGCCCGAACTCTATATCGGCAAGGCGTTCGACCTGTCCGCGATGCAGGCGGGCTCGCTGCGCACCGCCGAACAGGTGGAAGAGACCGCCGGGCGCTTCCGCGGGCAGATCAAGGCCCTGGACTGCCCCAATTGCGGCGGCCCCATCTCCTTCGTGGCCGCGATGGCCACGAACGTCGTCTGCCCCTCGTGTACCTCCGCAGTCGATTGCTCGGGCCCCACGGCCGAAGTCATCGAGAAGGCGCGCCAGGTGCAGAAGATCCGGACCACCCTGGCGCTGGGGGCGGTGGCCAAGATGGAAGGCATCAGCTACACCCTGATCGGCCTGATGAAATGCGCCGACCCCGACCCCGAAGAACCGTCGAGCTGGATCGAATACCTGCTGTTCAATCCGGCCAAGGGATTCGTGTGGCTGGTGGAAACGGACGAGGGCTGGGAGCGCGTACAGGTCTGCGACACCTGGCCCAGCTACAACAACGCCACCAGCGTGCGCTGGCGCAACCGGCTCTACCAGAAGCTGTACGACTACACCTCGCGGGTGGAGGTGGCGCTGGGCGCCTTCAACTGGCGGGTCAAGGCCGGCGACAGCACCCGGATCACCGACTACAAGGTCGGCACGCTCAAGCTGACGCGCGAGCTGGGGGAGGCCGAACTCGGCTGGTCGGCCTCGGCGCCGGTGTCGCCGGCGCAACTGGCCCAATGGTTCGACAGGCCCGAACTGAGCAAGCAGCGCGCCATGCCGGTCGGCGGCAAGCCCGGCGGCTACCGCAAATGGGCCAAGGCCGCGCTGATCGCCATGATTTTCCTGAACTTCAACAACATCTTCGCCGGCCGCTTCATCCCGGTCGCGATCGGGATGGCGTTTCTCTGGCTGCCGGCCCTGCTGGCCGACAAGCTTTCAGGCGAGGACGAATAGCATGAAGGGCAAGCTCTTGTATGCGATCTATGCCGTGGTGGTCGTGCTGGCCACCACGGGGGCGAGCTCGCCGGGATCGCGCATCGTCAGCGGCGGCAGCTCCAGCAGCAGCAGCTGGGGCAGCAGTTATTCCGGCGGATCGGGCTGGTCCTCGGGCGGATCCCACAAGTGACCGTGCACGCTACACCCGGCCGCCATGTGCTGGCCGATTTTCGCGGCGTGCAGGCAGGCCTCCTGACGGACGCCGCGGCGCTCGAGCGCCAGATGACGGCCGCGGCGCTCGCGGCGGGCGCGCAGGTCCTGGGCGCCCATTTCCATCATTTCGGCGAAGGCGCGGGCGTGACAGGGGTGGTCATGCTGAGCGAATCCCATATCAGCATCCATTCCTGGCCCGAGCACCGGTTCGCCGCCCTGGACATCTTCATGTGCGGCGCGGCGCGGCCGGAACTTGCGCTGGACTTCCTGCAGTCGGCGCTGGCTCCCGAGTCCGTCCACGTCACCACCGTGGCGCGCGGCTGAATCCGGCTCCGGGTTGCGCCCCGAGTCGCACCCCTGATTCCGCCCCGAATCCCGCCTTGATCTTTCGCAATTCGCCTCTGGACGCCAAATTGACTAGCGTTATATACCTCTATATATTTCGTTACTGATTCAGCGGTTTCCCTCAGGAGAAAAGCATGTCCTTCAAACGCCCGATCTTGGCGCTGTCCCTGGCGCTTGCCGCCGCATGGGGCACCGGCGCCCACGCCGGCGAACTGGTGGTGTCGGCCGCCGCCAGCCTGACCAACGCCTTCAAGGAAGTGGCGCAGGGCTACGAGAAATCGCATGCGGGCACCAAGGTGATCCTGAACTTCGGCGCGTCTGATGTGTTGCTGCAGCAGATCGTGAAGGGCGCGCCCGCGGACGTCTTTGCCTCGGCCGACCAGAAGGCGATGGACAAGGCGGTCGCGGAAAAGGCCGTCAAGCCGGCCTCGCGCGTGGACTTCGCCGCCAACCAGATCGTGCTGATCGTTCCCGCCGACAGCAAGGCCAACATCGCCGCGCTGAAGGACCTGGCGCGCGACGACGTCAAACGCATCGCCTACGGCAATCCGGCTTCGGTGCCCGTGGGCCGCTACACGCAGGCCGCCCTGGAGGCCGCCGGCCTGTGGAATGCCGTGCAGGCCAAGAGCGTGCTGGCCCAGAACGTCCGCCAAAGCCTGGACTACGTGTCGCGCGGCGAAGTGGACGCCGGCTTCGTGTTCGCGACCGACGCGGCCATCATGCCGGACAAGGTCAAGGTGGCCGTGCGCGTGCCGTCGCAAACGCCGGTAACCTACCCGATTGCAGTCACCGCGCGCGAAGCGGCGGCCAAGGAAGCCGAAAGCTTCGTCGCCTACGTGCTGTCGCCCGCCGGCCAGGAGATCCTGTCGCGTTACGGGTTCCAGAAGCCCTGAGTTGCCGTTGAATCGTAGGTATCGATGAGTGATCCGGTCTGGGTCCCCCTGCTGCTTTCCTTGAAAGTGGCGGGCTGGGCCACGCTATTGGCGGCCATCGCCGGCACCGCCGCGGCCTTTGGCCTGTCCCGCTGGCGCTGGCCCGGCCGCGACCTGCTGGACGCCATCCTGACGCTGCCGCTGGTGCTGCCGCCCACCGTGCTGGGCTACTACCTGCTGGTGCTGCTGGGGCGGCGCGGCATCATCGGCGAAACGCTGGCGGGATGGGGCATAGAACTGGTCTTCACCTGGCAGGGGGCCGTGATCGCGGCGTCCGTGGTGGCCTTTCCCCTGGTGTTCAAGTCCGCGCGGGCCGCGTTCGAGAACGTGGACAGCCAGCTTGAAAACGCGGCGCGCGTGCTGGGCGTGGGCGAAGCCGGCGTGTTCTTCCGCGTGACCCTGCCGCTGGCCGGCCGCGGCATCGCCGCCGGCGTGCTGCTGGCGTTCGCCCGGGCGCTGGGCGAATTCGGCGCCACGCTGATGATCGCCGGCAACCTGCCGGGCCGTACCCAAACGCTGTCGGTCGCCATCTACGAAGCGGTGCAGGCGGGCGACGACGCCACCGCCAACATGCTGGTGCTGGTCACCTCCGTCACCTGCATCGTCGTCCTTCTTGTCGCGGGCAAGCTGGTTCCGATCGGCGCCGGGCAGCGCAACGGAGGCGGACGATGAGCGTCGGCATCCAGGTTCGCAAGCGCATGGTGTCGGGCGACCGGCATTTCGAACTGGACGTGGCGTTCACCTCGTCCTCCAAGCGCATCGCGCTGTTCGGGCCGTCGGGGGCGGGCAAGAGCCTGACCCTGCGCGCCGTGGCCGGCCTGTTGCGCCCGGACGCGGGGCGCATCGAAATCAACGGCCGCGTGCTGTTCGACAGCCAGGCGGACATCTGCCTGCCCACCCAGTCGCGCCGCGTGGCGTACCTGTTCCAGGACTACGCGCTGTTTCCGCACCTGACGGTGGCGCAGAACATTTCCTTCGGCCTGCGCCGCGGCTGGCTCAATCCGCCCCGGCGCGAAGTCGGGCCCGAGGCCGGGCGCTGGGTGGATGCGTTTGAGCTGGGCTCCATCGTGGGCAGCTATCCCAACGAGATCTCCGGCGGCCAAAAGCAGCGCGTGGCGCTGGCGCGCGCCCTGATGCTGCAGCCCGACATCTTGCTGCTGGACGAGCCTTTTTCGGCGCTGGATTCGCAACTGCGCGGCAAGATGCGCCAGGAACTGAACGCCCTGCAGCAGCGGCTGGACGTGCCGATGCTGCTGATCACGCACGATCCGGCGGATGTCGAGGCATTGGCCGACGAAGTCTTCGAGGTGCGCGAGGGCAGGGTGGGGCGCCGCGACGACGACGTCGGTCTCTGAAGGGCGGCCTGGTACGGCAGTATTAGTCCAGCACGCCCAGGATCACGCTGGATGCCTTGAAGATGGCGACGGCGTCGGCGCCGACGCCCAGGTTCAGGTCCGCCGCGCTTTCGTTCGTGACGATGGCCGCCAACGTGGCGCCGCCGTCCATGTCGATCAGGATTTCGCTGTTGACCGCGCCGGGGCGCACGTCGGCGATCTTGCCCTGGAGCTGGTTGCGGGCGGACAGCCGCAGGCCGGGGCCGGGCGCGCCCACGATGACGGCGGACGCCTTCACCAGCGCGATGGCTTCCTTGCCCACTGTCAGGCCCAGTTCCAGGGTGCTTTCGCGGGTGATGGTCGCCGTGACGGTGTGGCCGCCCGCGATGCGCAGCAGGACTTCGTCGTTGACGGCGCCCTCGCGGATCTCGATGACGGTGCCCAGGAATTTGTTGCGAGCGCTGGTCTTGAGCATGAACCGCCTCATCAGGTCGATGTCGCCGCTGGCGTCCAGGCCGGCGCGCGACAGGTTTTCCATGAACTTGCGGTGCTCGGCTTCGAGCGCCCGGAAGGTTGCGATCAAGCGTCGCGCCCGGTCGGTGAGCTGCGTGCCGCCGCCGCCCTTGCCGCCCGCCGCCCGCAGCACCAGGGGTTCGCCGGCCAGATTGTTCATGGCGTCGATGGCGTCCCAGGCGCCCTTGTAGCTCATGCCCACGGCGCGGGCAGCGGCCGTGATGGAGCCGGTGGCGTCGATCTGCGCCAGCAGGTCGATACGGTTTTTTCCGCCCCAGGTCTGGGCGCCGGAACGAAACCAGATTGAGCCGTCGAGTTCAAGCATGGCGTGGCGGTGTCTTCAATTGAGGGGGGCAGGGCGAAGTGTACTGGAGTGGCACGGCGCAGCGACCCGCTGGTGGATCGGTACGGCGCCGGGTCATCCTGCAGGAAGGGTTCCGGCATACTGCCCGGACGCGTCCCACCCGGTTGCGAATGAGATTCTGTTGAAACTTTGGAAGCTTCACGGCACTATGTTCACGCCCTTGTGCTCACGGAGAGATCGACATGAAAGCATTCAAATTGCTGGTGGCGGGTTCCATGACGGCATTACTGGCGGCCTGCGCGTCGGGCCCCACAGTCAAGAGCGATTACGATCACCAGGTTGATTTCGCGCAGTATCGGACCTTCGGATACCTCACCCCTCTGGGTACGGACAAGGCCGGGTACAACACCCTGCTTACCGAACGGCTCAAGAGCGCGACCCGCGGACAGATGGAAATGCGTGGCTACACCTACAGCGCTTCCAATCCCGACCTGCTCGTGAACTTTGGCGCCAAGATGCAGCAACAGACCGAGGTCACGCCCGGGTTCGCGCCCATGGGCCCGTATTACGGTTACCGCACCGGGTTCTACGGCGGCTGGCCCGGATACGGTTGGGGCGATGACGTGTATCAGTACACCGAGGGCACGCTCAACATCGATCTCGTGGACGCCCGTCGGCGGCAACTGGTCTGGGAAGGCGTCGCCGTGGGCCAGATCCAGAACCCGGACAGCGCCGGTTCGCCGCAGAATGTCGACAAGGTCGTGGCCGAGGTCTTCGCCAAGTATCCGTTCAGGGCCGGCGTCGGGACGCCGCAAGTGCCTGACAAGACCAAGCGCTGAGGGCAGCCGGATGACCGCCCGCCGCGAGGCCCTGACCGAAGACACCGGCGACACGCCGCCCTATGACACCGTCGCGCTTGTGCTGCAGGGAGGTGGCGCTCTCGGTTCCTATCAGGCGGGGGTGTATCAGGGCCTGCACGAGGCGGGCATCAGGCCGAACTGGATATCCGGCATCTCCATCGGCTCCATCAACGCGGCCATCATCGCCGGCTCCCCCGAAGACGAGCGCGTCGAGCGCCTGCGCGGCTTCTGGGAAAGCATCTGCCGTCCCAGCGGCTTCGCGTCGATTCCCGGGGGGGAAGCGCTGGCCCGAATGTTCGAGGGCATTCCTTTCGGCTTCGGATCGCCCGCCTTGAACGGGCAACTCTCCGCGATGCAGGCCCTGCTGACGGGGCAGCCCGGGTTTTTCAAACCGCGGTTTCCGCCGCCCTACCTGGTGCGGGGGCGCGGCGCCGCTTCCACCAGCTTCTACGACACCTCGCCGCTGGCCGAGACTTTGCGCAAGTACGTCGACTTCGATCTGCTCAATAGCGGCGCCGTCCGCGCGAGCTTTGGCGTCGTGAACGTGCGTTCGGGCAATTTCGCTTACTTCGACAGTCTGCACGACGAGCTCACGCCCGAGCACATCATGGCCTCGGGCGCCTTGCCCCCGGGCTTCCCGTCGGTGGAGATCGACGGCGAGCACTACTGGGATGGCGGCGTCGTGTCCAACACCCCGCTTGCGCAGGTGCTCACCACCGACACCATGCGCGACACGCTGGCCTTCCAGGTGGACCTGTGGCCCGCGCGGGGCGGCCTGCCTACGTCGCTCGAAGAGGTCGCCGAACGGCAGAAGGACATCCAGTATTCCAGCCGGACCCGCCTGGTCACGGACCAGTTGCGACGCGTGCTGAAGTTGCGCCATGGCCTGCAACGCCTGCTGGAGCGGCTGCCCGAGGCCGAGCGCAACGCGCCCGATCTCGCGGATATCCGCAAGCTGTCGCACACGCCGGCCACCAACATCATCAACCTCATCTACGAATCCAAGCACCTGGAGCGCTATTCCAAGGACTATGAATTCGGCACCGAGGCCATGCGGGAACACTGGGAATCGGGCCTGGCGGACATCCGCCGCACCCTGCAGAAGCCGGGCATCCTGGCGCGGCCCACCCAGGACAGCTGCTTCGTCACGCACGACATCCATCGCAACGGCAGCAAGCACTCCTAGCGCGCGGCGCGTCCGCGGCGCGGCAAATCTCGGATTGGTCTGATAGACGCTCCATTGCAAGGCGCGGAACCGTCCGCGGGCGGTAGTCTTTCGGGACATCCTGCAACCTTGTCCGGGATCGGCCCGCACCGCCCCGCGAAACGCCGTCCCGTAGGAGAACCGCCGTGAATGCTCGCTGCCTTCCTGCCCGGCCGCCGCTTGCGCCTTCCCGCCATCAGCGCAACGCGCCGGCCTTCCCGGCGCTGCGGCCGGCGGCGGGCGCGGAACCCATCGATGGCTGGTGGAGCCTGCTCTACTGGGGCTGGACGCTGCAGATGCCCAATGGTGCGCGCCTCGACCTCACCGAGATCGAGCGCGCCTGTTTTGCCTGCCTGCTGAAAAACCCGCGCCAGGAACTGGTTCGCGACGAACTCAAGGCCATCCGCGTCGGGCTGAACATGCGGTCGCTGAACGTCGCCATCTGCCGCTTGCGCGGCAAGGTCCACAAGGCGGGAGCCCGCCTGCCGCTGCATACGGTGCATGGCATCGGCTATGCGTTCCTGGGCAATCTCCGAGAAAACACCAACACGTAAAAGTGTTGCGCGGTTGTTCCCAAAAGTTCCTCGAAACCTGATGAAAGTACGTGATTTCCCCAATATCTGAGTTACATTATTGGGCTGTTCACGTATCGTCGGTGACGCATGGTTATATTCTGAAAGCGGCTTGCTGGCGCTATCGGAAGGCTGCGGCAAGCTGACGCGATTTCATGACGCGCTTCATTACGCTACGCGGGGGTTTCAATGCGGTTTTCGCCTAAACGTATTTCGGGTCTGGCAGTTTCCGGTGGCGTACTCGCGCTGATCTTGGCGGGTTGTGGTGAACGGCCGCAGATGAATCCCGGCATGCCCCAGGTCAGCGTCATCACGGTCCAGCCCCAGCGCGCCCCGATTGTTTCGGAACTGCCGGGCCGCGTGGATGCCGTCCGCGATGCCCAGATCCGCTCGCGGGTCACCGGCATCGTCCAGCGCATCACCTTCGAGCAGGGCGGCGACGTCAAGGAAAACCAGCTGCTGTTCAAGATCGACCCGGCGCCCTACAAGGCCGCCTACGATCAGGCGACGGCGCAGCTCAAGCAGGCGCAGGCCAACCTGTTCAGCGCCAAGCTGCTGGCCGACCGCTACGCGCCGCTGGTCAAGGCCAACGCGGTCAGCAAACAGGAGTACGACAACGCCGTGGCGTCATACCGCCAGGCCGACGCCTCGGTCGCCGCAGCCAAGGCCGCGCAGGACAACGCCGCCATCAATCTTGGCTACACCGATGTCACCTCGCCCATCACCGGGCGCATCGGCAAGCCGCTGGTCACCGAGGGCGCGCTGGTCGAATCCACGTCGGCCACGCAGATGGCCACCGTGCAGCAGCTCGATCCGATCTACGTCGACTTCACGCAATCCACCGCTGACCTGGCCGCGCTGCGCCGCGCCTTCGCCAGCGGCAGGCTGCAGCAGGTGGGCAAGGACGCCGCGCGCGCCACCGTGGTGCTTGAAGACGGTTCGGAATACGAGCACCCCGGCAAGCTGCTGTTCACCGGCATCACCGTGGACCCGACCACGGGGCAGGTGAACCTGCGCGCCGAGGTGCCCAATCCCGACTACATCCTGCTGCCCGGCATGTATGTGCGTGTCCGCCTGGAGCAGGGCGTGGACGACAGCGCCCTCATGGTGCCGCAGCAGTCGCTGCAGCGCACGGCCGACGGCAAGCAGAGCCTGATGCTGGTGCGGGACAACAAGATCGAACAGTTGCCCGTCACCACCGGCAGCGCGATCAACAACAACTGGCTGATCACCAGCGGCCTGAAGGCGGGCGACGTCGTCGTCGTGGAAGGCTTCCAGAAGATCCGCCCCGGCGCGCCGGTGCAGGTCAGCGAATGGAAGAGCGGCGCCAAGCCCGCGCAGGGCGGCGCGCCCGCGGCGCAGCCTGGCGCCAAGCCCGCCGAATCCGCCCCGCAGCCCGGCGCCAAGCCGGCCGAGCCTGCCCCGCAGGACAAGGCCGCCGGCCAGAAATCGTAAGCGGCACGCGGCGCAGCAGGCGCCGCGTTCCTCTTTGGTGAGCATCGCTTTCAGAGTCAGCCCACATGCCGCAATTTTTCATTGATCGACCAATTTTCGCCTGGGTAGTTGCCCTCTTCATTCTGCTGGCGGGGGTGTTGGCCATCCCGAACATGCCGGTTGCGCAGTACCCGGACGTGGCGCCTCCCGCCATCACGATCACCGCCACCTACCCCGGCGCATCGGCCAAGGAAGTGGCCGAGTCCGTCACCAGCATCATCGAAGACAAGCTCAACGGCGCGAAGGGCCTGATCTACTACGAGTCCGTCAGCGACTCGTACGGCACCTCGACCATCACCGCCACGTTCGCGCCCGGCACCAATCCCGACCTGGCGCAGGTGGACGTGCAGAACCGCGTGTCCAACGTGATCGCGCAACTGCCCTCGGCCGTGCAGCAGCAGGGCCTGCAGTACGAGCAGACCAGCACCGGCTTCCTGATGATCGTGACGGTGTCGTCCACCGACGGCTCGCTGGACCAGACCGCGCTGGCCGACTACATCACCCGCAACGTGCAGAACCCCGTTTCGCGCGTGCCGGGCGTGGGCCAGTTCCAGCTGTTCGCCGCGCCGCGCGCGATGCGCATCTGGGTGGATCCGGCCAAGCTGGTGGGCTTCAATCTCAGCATGGCCGAGGTCAACAGCGCGATCGCCGGCCAGAACGTGCTGGTGTCGGGCGGCAGCATCGGCGCGCCGCCCAATCCGGATTCGCAGCGCATCACCGCCACGGTCACGGCCAACGGCCAGCTCAGCACGGTCGACGGCTTCGGCCGGATCGTCCTGCGCGCCAATACCGACGGCTCCAAGGTGCTGCTGCGCGACGTCGCCCGCATCGAGGTGGGGGCGGACAACTACCAGTTCGGCGCCCGCCTGAACGGCATTCCCACCGCGGCCTTCGCCATCGTGCTGTCGCCCAACGCCAATGCGCTGGCCACGGCGCAGGGCGTGCGCCAGCAGATGGAAGAGCTGTCCAAGTATTTCCCCGGCAACATCAAGTACTCGGTTCCCTACGACACCGCGCCCTACGTGAAGGTGTCGATCGAGCAGGTGCTGCACACCCTGGCCGAAGCCATGGTGCTGGTGTTCCTGGTGATGTACCTGTTCCTGCAGAACGTGCGCTACACGCTGATCCCGGCGCTGGTCGTCCCGGTGGCCATGCTGGGGTCGTTCGCGGTGATGCTGGCGCTCGGGTTCTCGATCAACGTGCTCACCATGTTCGCGATGGTGCTGGCCATCGGGATTCTCGTCGACGACGCCATCGTGGTGGTCGAAAACGTCGAACGGATCATGGCGACGGAGGGCCTGCCGCCCAAAGAGGCCACCAAGAAAGCGATGCCGCAGATCAGCGGCGCCATCATCGGCATCACGCTGGTGCTGGTGACCGTGTTCCTGCCGCTGGCCTTCATGAGCGGTTCGGTGGGCGTGATCTACCGGCAGTTCTCGGTGGCCATGGCCGTGTCGATCTTCTTCTCGGCCCTGCTGGCGCTGACCTTCACGCCGGCGCTGTGCGCCACCATCCTCAAGCCGGTGGCCAAGGGCCACCATGAGGACAAGAAGGGATTCTTCGGCTGGTTCAACCGCAAGTTCGACGCCACCACCCACGGCTACCAGAACTGGGTGTCGCGCATCCTGCACAAGGGCGGCCGCATGATGCTGGTCTTCCTGGTGCTGGTCCTGCTGCTGGGCTGGCTGTACCTGCGACTGCCGTCGTCGTTCCTGCCCGAGGAAGACCAGGGCTACGTGATCAGCAACATCGAGCTGCCCACGGGCGCCAGCGCCAACCGCACGGTCGAGGTGATCGAGCAGGTCGAAAAGTACTTCAGCAGCCTGCCGGCGGTCGAGAACATCATCGCCGTGCAGGGCTACAGCTTCAACGGCAACGGCCTGAACGCCGCCATCGCGTTCACCACGCTCAAGGACTTCAAGGACCGCAAGGAGCGCAAGGATTCCGCGGGCGCGATCGCCTTCACCGCGTTCGAGAAGCAGCTGATGGGCATCCACGACGCGCAGGTGTTCACCCTGGTGCCGCCGGCCATCTCGTCGCTGGGCAACGCCACCGGCTTCGACCTGCGCCTGCAGGACCGCGGGTCCGCCGGCACCGACGCGCTGGCTGCCGCCACGGCCCAGCTGATGGGCGAGGCCATGAAGAGCCCGGTGCTGTCGCAGGTGCGTATCACCGGCCTGGCCGCGGGCACGCAGCTCAGCCTGAACATCGACCGCGACAAGGCGGCGGCGCTGGGGGTGGACTTCAACGAAGCCGCCACGCTCGTTTCCACGGCGGTCGGTTCGGCCTACCTGAGCAAGTTCCCCAACATGGGCCGGATGCAGAATATCTGGGTGCAGGCCGACGCGCCGTACCGCATGCAGCTGTCGGACGTGCTCAAGCTGAACGCGCGCAACGTGCAGGGTGGGATGGTGCCGCTGTCGACGTTCGTGACGGCCGAATGGGTCCAGGGTCCGGTGCAGGTGGTGCGCTACAACAGCTACGAGTCGATGCGTATCGGCGGCAGCTCGGCGGCCGGCTACACCACGGGCGAGGCCATGGAGGAAATGCAGCGCCTGGTCGGGCAGTTGCCGCAAGGCTTCGGCTACGAGTGGACGGGCCTTTCCTACCAGGAACGCCAGGCCGGCAACCAGGCTCCTATCCTGATGGGCCTGTCGCTGCTGGTGGTGTTCCTGGTGCTGGCCGCGCTGTATGAAAGCTGGGCCATCCCGATTTCCGTGATGCTGGTGGTGCCGCTGGGCATGCTGGGCGCGGTGGCGCTGGTCAGCGCGCTGGGCATGTCCAACGACGTGTACTTCCAGGTGGGGATGGTGACCGTGATCGGGCTGGCGGCCAAGAACGCCATTCTTATCGTGGAGTTCGCCAAGGACCAGTACGCGCGGGGCATGGGGCTGTACGAGTCCGCGGTTGAAGCCGCACGCCTGCGCTTCCGGCCGATCCTGATGACGTCGCTGGCGTTCATCCTGGGCGTGATCCCGCTGGCGCTGGCCACCGGCGCGGGCGCCGCCAGCCAGCGCGCGGTGGGCCTGGGCGTGCTGGGCGGCATGCTGGCCGCCACGCCGTTCGCGGTGATCTTCGTTCCGACCTTCTTCGTGGTGGTGCTGGGCCTGTTCAAGACGCGGCCCCGCCTGCTGGGCGCCGAACTGCGCGCCTTCGAGGAAGAGCAGGCCGCCAAGAAGGCAGAGGCCGGACAGGCCGCTGCCCCGGCGACGCCGCAACCCGCACAACCCACTGGTGGCCAGGAGGGCAAGGAATGAAAGCCCTGAAGTTGAAACAGACCGCCTTGTCCGCCTTCGTGGCGGTGGCGTTGGCCGGCTGCTCGCTGGCGCCCGACTACAAGCGTCCCGATGCGCCCGTGAGCGGCTCGTGGCCCGACCAGCCCAAGGTGCAGTACGGCGCCTATTCCCGCGCGACCACGCTGGGCACGCAGCCGTCTTCCGACGTCATGCCGGAAGCGGGCACGCCCGCGGCGGACCTGGGTTGGCGCGAATTCTTCCGTGATCCGCGCCTGCAGGCCCTGATCGAGCTGTCCCTGGTCAACAACCGCGACCTGCGCGTGGCGGTGCAGCGCGTCGAAGAGGCGCGGGCGCAGTACGGCATCCAGCGCGGGGCGCAATGGCCCAGCATCGGCGCCGGCATCCAGGGCCAGCGCCAGCATCTGCCGGCCAACATGCGGCAGGGCGGCTCCGACGCCAGTTCCATCAGCAGTTCGTACCAGGCCGGGATCGGCCTGACCACGTTCGAGATCGACCTGTTCGGCCGCCTGCGCAACCTGTCCGAAGCGGCGTACCAGCAGTACCTGTCGACGGAACAGGCGCAAAAGACGGTGCATATCACCCTGGTGGGCTCGGTGGCGCAGTCGTATTTCAACCTGCGCGCCGCCGAGGTCCAGCTTGACCTGACCCAGCGCACGCTGGCGTCGCGCCAGGAATCCTACGATCTGGTCAAGCGCCGCTTCGACGGCGGCGTGGCGTCCGAACTGGACCTGAACCAGGCCAAGTCGCTGCTGGACACGGCGTCCGCCGACCTGGCGCAACTGGCCCGGGCGCGCGCCCAGGCCATGAACGCGCTGGTGCTGGTGGTGGGCACGCCGCTGCCCGATACGCTGCCCCCGTCCGCGGAATTCGGGCGCGACCAGTTGCTGGCCACCGTGCCGTCCGGCCTGCCGTCCGACCTGCTCGAACGCCGGCCCGACATCGCGGCCGCGGAAAACCAGCTGCTTTCCGCCAACGCCAACATCGGCGCGGCGCGCGCGGCGTTCTTCCCGACCATCTCGCTGACCGGCCTGCTGGGCGTGGCCAGCCCGTCGCTGGGCGATTTGTTCAAGGGCGGCCAGGGCTACTGGAGCTTCTCCCCGTCGATCACCACGCCGCTCTTTGCGGGCGGCAGCATCCGCGAAGGGCTCAACCTGGCCAAGGCGCGCGACAATATCGCGGTGGCGCAATACGAACAGACCATCCAGCAGGCATTCCGCGAAGTGTCGGACGCGCTGGCGGGCGAAGCGACCTACGGGGCGCAGCTCGATGCCCAGCGCGCGCTGCAGGATTCGTCGGCGCGCACCCTGGAACTGTCGAATTTGCGGTATACCAACGGTATCGACAGCTACCTGCAGGTGCAGACCGCGCAGGTGGACTTTTTCAACGCCCAGCTGTCGCTGGTGCAGACCGGCCTGGCCGCGCTGATCAACCGCGTGGAGCTCTACAAGGCGCTGGGCGGCGGCTGGGAAGAAACAACGAAAGTGCAATGATAGAACTTGGTGTAAACATCGATCACGTCGCAACCCTGCGGCAGCAACGCCATACGGCCTACCCCGATCCGATCGCCGCCGCGCTGCGCGCGGAAGACGCCGGGGCCGACCTGATCACCCTGCATCTGCGCGAAGACCGCCGCCACATCCAGGACGCGGACGTCTATGCCATCCGGCCGCAGCTGCGCACCCGCATGAACCTGGAATGCGCGGTCACGCCTGAAATGCTGGAGATCGCCTGCGCGGTCAAGCCCAGCGACGTCTGCCTGGTGCCCGAAAAGCGCACCGAGCTCACGACGGAAGGGGGCCTGGAAGTGGCGGGCGCCATGGGTCCGGTGTCGGATGCGGTGGCGCTGCTGGCCGAGGCCGGCATCCGCGTGTCGCTCTTCATCGATCCGGACCCCGTGCAGATCGCCGCGGCGGCCAAGGCCGGCGCGCCCGTGATCGAACTGCATACCGGCGCCTATGCCGAAGCCGAGGGCGAGGCCGCCGAAGCCGAATTGCAGCGCATCCGCCTGGCGGTGGCCGAAGGCCTGCGCCACGGCCTGCGCGTGAACGCCGGGCACGGCCTGCACTACGGCAACGTCAAGCCGGTGGCGGCGCTGGACGGCATTTCCGAACTCAATATTGGCCACGCCATCGTGGCGCAGGCGATTTTCGACGGCTGGGAAAAGGCGGTGCGCGACATGAAGGCGCTGATGGTGCAGGCGCGGCTGCACGCCCTGCGCGGCGCCTGAGCGCGGGCCGATGACGACATCCGACGCTTTTCCTGCGAAGCCGCCCATGCCTGAACCGTCGTCCTCCGCCACGCCGCCCGGCGCCATCGCCGGCATCGGCATGGATCTCCTGCGCATCGACCGCATCGAGCGCGCCCTGGCGCGCCACGGCGACCGCTTCGCCGAGAAGATCCTGGGCGTCGAGGAACTGCAGAAGTTCCATGCCCGCCGCGCGCGCGATCCCGTCCGCGGCCTGCGCTTCCTGGCGACGCGCTTCGCCGCCAAAGAGGCGTTTTCCAAGGCGATCGGACTGGGCATGCGCATGCCCATGACCTGGCGCCGCGTGCAGACGCTGAACGCGCCGGGCGGCCGTCCGGTGCTGGTGATCGCGCCCGAACTGCTGGACTGGTATGAGCAGCGCTTCGGCGCCGCCCATGTTTCCATTACCGATGAATCCGACATGGCCGCCGCGTACGTGGTGGTCGAGCGCAAGCCCTGAGCCCGGGCTCTCCCGGCCGGCTTGCCGCGCACAGATACAAGGACAGCCCTATGGCCAAGAAAAAATCCAAGGCGGTTCTGCCTCCCGGCCCCGTCATGGTCGACGTGGCGGGATATACGCTGACGAAGGCCGAAAAGAAGCGCCTGCGCCACCCCCTGGTGGGCGGCGTCATTCTTTTCGCCCGCAACTTCGAGAACCGCGCCCAGCTTACCGAGCTGACCCGCCAGATCCACAAGGCCCGCAAGGAGCCCCTGCTGATCCTGGTCGACCACGAAGGCGGCCGCGTGCAGCGCTTCCGCGACGACGGCTTCACCGCCTTGCCCGCGATGCGCGAACTCGGTGCGCTGTGGGACCGCGATCCCCTGAACGCGATGCGCCTGGCGACCGAAGCCGGCTACGTCCTGGCCGCCGAGCTGCGCGCCTGCGGCGTGGACATGAGCTTCACGCCGGTGCTGGACCTGGACTACGGTGTCAGCAAAGTGATCGGCAATCGCGCCTTCCACTCTGACCCGCGCGTGGTGACGATGCTGTCGCGCGCGCTGGTGCAGGGCCTGGCGCTTGCCGGCATGTCCGCCTGCGGCAAGCACTTCCCGGGCCACGGTTTCGTGGGCGCGGACTCGCACCACGAGATTCCCGTGGATCCGCGCACGCTGGACGAGATCCTGAAGGACGACGCCGCGCCGTATGCCTGGCTGGGCGACGCCGTGCTGCCGTCCGTGATGCCCGCGCACGTGATCTATCCCAAGGTCGACAAGCATCCGGCCGGCTTCTCCAAGCGCTGGGTGCAGGACATCCTGCGCAAGCGCCTGGGGTACGACGGCGTCGTGTTCTCGGACGACCTGACCATGGAAGGCGCTTCGGTCGCCGGCGATATCCTGGACCGCGCCAACGCCGCGCTGCGGGCCGGCTGCGACATGGTGCTGGTGTGCAATCGGCCGGACCTGGCCGACGAGCTGCTGTCGCGGCTGGAATTCGACCACCCGCCCGAGTCCGTTGCCCGCATCCGCCGCCTGATGCCGCGCTTCGATGCGCCCGACTGGGACACCTTGCAGGCTGAAAGCCGTTACCAGAATGCCCGACGACTTCAATCTCAAATCGTTCCTGTCTGACCTGCCGCATCTGCCGGGCGTGTACCGGCACCTGGATGCGGCCGGCGAGGTCATGTATGTCGGCAAGGCGCGCGACCTGAAGAAGCGCGTCTCGTCGTATTTCCAGAAGAACCTGTCCAGCCCGCGCATTGCCCAGATGGTGGCGAAGGTGGCGCGGCTGGAGGTCACGGTGACGCGCTCCGAGGCGGAAGCGCTGATCCTGGAAAACAACCTCATCAAGAGCCTGAAGCCGCGCTACAACATCCTGTTCCGCGACGACAAGTCCTATCCCTACCTGCATATCACCGGCCACGACTGGCCGCGCATTGCCTACTACCGCGGCGCCACCAACAAGCGCGGCCAGTTCTTCGGCCCGTTCCCCAACGCCTGGGCCGTGCGCGAGACCATCCAGATCCTGCAGAAGGTGTTCCGCCTGCGCACCTGCGAGGACAGCGTCTTCGCCAACCGTTCGCGCCCCTGTCTGCTGCATCAGATCGGCCGCTGCTCGGCGCCCTGCGTCGGGGCGATCGAGGCGGCCGAGTATGAACGCGACGTGGAGCGCGCCGTGCGCTTCCTAAATGGCGAGGCCAAGGATGTGATGGGCGAGATCGAGGCCCGCATGCAGCAGGCCTCCAGCGAACTGCGCTTCGAGGAAGCCGCCGCGCTGCGCGACCAGATGGGATCGCTGGCGCGCGTGCTGCACCAGCAGACCATGGAAAACGTCAGCGGCGAGGACACCGACATCATCGCGGTGGCGGTCGCCGGCGGCAAGGTGTGCGTGAACCTGGCGATGGTGCGCGGCGGCCGCCACCTGGGCGACAAGCCGTTCTTTCCCACGCACGCCGAGGGCGAGGCCGCGCCGCAGGTGCTGGAAGCCTTCGTGGCCCAGCACTACACGGACAACGCCATGCCGCCCGTGCTGGTCTGTTCGCACGCCTTGCCCGATCCGGACCTGATCGCGCTGCTGGTCGAGCAGGCGGGCGGGCGCCCCTCGCGGGTGCTGACGCGCCCGCAGGGCACGCGCCGGTCCTGGCTGGAGCAGGCGGTCAAGAACGCCGAGATGGCGCTGGCGCGCGCGCTGACCGAATCCGGCGCCCGCGCGGCCCGCACCCTGGCGCTGGCCGAGGCGCTGGACCTGGATACGGACGAAGCCGCGCTGGATGCGCTGCGCATCGAGTGCTTCGACATCAGCCATACGGCCGGCGAGGCCACGCAGGCCTCCTGTGTGGTGTTCGAGCATCACGACATGCAGCCTTCGCTCTACCGCCGCTACAACATCGCGGGCATTACCCCGGGCGACGACTACGCCGCGATGCGCCAGGTGCTGACCCGGCGCTTCGCCAAGGTGGCGGACGGCGACGCCCAGATGCCCGGGCTGGTCCTGATCGACGGCGGCAAGGGCCAGGTCGAGGTCGCCCGCAAGGTATTCGCGGAGCTGGGCCTGGACATCCAGACGCTGGTGGGCGTGGCCAAGGGGGAAGGGCGCAAGGTCGGCCTGGAAACCCTGGTCTTCGCCGACGAGCGCCCGCCCGTGGCGCTGGGCGGCGAATCCGCCGCGCTGATGCTGATCGCCCAGGTGCGCGACGAAGCGCACCGCTTCGCCATCACCGGCATGCGCGCCCGCCGCGCCAAGACCCGCAACGTGTCGCGGCTGGAGGAAATCGAAGGCGTCGGCGCCCGCCGCCGCCAGCGCCTGCTCGCCCGCTTCGGCGGATTCTCGGGCGTCGCCTCGGCCAGCATCGAAGACCTGGCGTCCGTGGACGGCATCTCCCAGGACTTGGCCATCCGCATTTATGAGGCGCTGCGCTGACACCCGGAACCACCCCAAAATCCCGCAACCTGGCAACGACCTCACAATCGAGCGACCCGGGCCGCGCGGATCCGGCTCCGCCGGTCCGCTGCGGCGCCCCCTGGGGGGAAGCGCCGCAGGCGCTTCGGGGGGGCCTCTTTTTGTTAGCATACGAACACTATGCCAATTAACGTTCCAATAATCCTGACATGGCTGCGTATCGCCATGATTCCGCTGGTGGTCGGGCTGTTCTACCTGCCCGAGAGCTGGATGTCTGTGCCCATGCGCGATACCTTCGCTGCCTGGGCTTTCATCATTGCCGCGCTGACCGACTGGTTCGACGGCTGGCTCGCCCGGCGCTGGAACCAGACTTCGGCATTCGGCGCCTTCCTGGACCCCGTGGCGGACAAGCTGATGGTCTGCGCCGCCCTGATCGTCCTGCTGGACCTGAGCCGCGTCGACGCGTTCATCTCGCTGATCATCATCGGCCGCGAGATCACGATTTCCGCCCTGCGCGAATGGATGGCCAAGATCGGCGCCAGCGCCAGCGTGGCGGTGCATCGGCTGGGCAAGTTCAAGACCGCCGCCCAGATGGTGGCGATTCCCTGCCTGCTGTATAACCAGTCGATCCACGGCGTCAACACCAAGCTGCTGGGCGATGTCCTGATCATCGTGGCGGCGGTGCTGACGGTGTGGTCGATGCTGTACTACCTGCAGCGCGCCTGGCCCGCCATCCGCGAAAAGGCCCTGTAGGCGGGATTCGCCTGCGCCGGCTCTCCTTGCCGGCCTGATGTGCACGAATGACCCCACGGCGGCCCGGCTCGCGCAAGACGGCCGCCGTGGCGCTTCAAGAGCGATATGCCGGCTCGACCCGGCAGCAAGAGCGATATGCTGGCCCGATCCGGCACGGCCCCGCGCCGCAATCGCCGCGAACACGACGCCCGGGCGGATGCCCGGCCGTCGCCGGAGACAACCCGCGAGCCGCCCCGTGCGGCCGCAACCTGCCGCTGCCCGCGGCTTATTGCAATGAACACCGCAACCGCTGCAAGCCCCATGCTCTCGGACGCCGACATCCGCCGGCGCGACTGGAAGATCATCCTGCTCATCGGCGTGGCGCACGCGTCGTCCCACTTCTTCCAGCTGGTCCTGCCGTCGCTCTACGTCGCGCTGGGCACGGAGTTCGACCTGGACTTCGCGCGGCTGGGGCTGCTGGTGTCGACCTTCTACGTGGTGTCGGGCATCGGCCAGGCCTCGTCGGGCTTCGTGGTCGACCGGATCGGCGCGCGGCCGGTGCTGTGGTTCGGGCTGGGCTGCTTCGTGCTGTCCGGGCTGCTGATCGGGTCCGCGACGGGCTATGCCATGCTGATGGCCGCGGCGGTCGTGGGCGGCATCGGCAATTCGGTGTTCCATCCGGCGGACTACTCCATCATCAACCATCGCATCACCGCCCCGCGCCTGGGCCATGCGTTTTCGGCGCATGGACTGACCGGCAACCTGGGCTGGGCCCTCACGCCCGTGTTCATCACGTCCATCACGCTGCTGGCCAACTGGCGCGTGGCGGCCTACAGCGCCGCCGGCCTGGTGGCGCTGGTGCTGTTGCTGACCGTGCTGGGACGCAGCCTGCTCGGCGGCCCGTCGCCGCTGGAAGCCCGGCCCGACGGCAAGGATGGCGCCACGGCCAGGCCCGCCGCCAAGCCCCAGGAAGGCGTTCTGGCCACCCTGGCCGCGCTGCTGGCCAAGCCCGCGCTGTGGGGCGCATTCCTGTTCTTTGCCTGCACCTCCATCGCCCTGTCATCGGTGCAGAACTACACCATTCCGCTGCTGGGCCAGCTGTACGACCTGTCCAAGGTCACCGCCAGTTCGGCGTTGTCGGGCTACATGGTGGCCTCGGCGGTGGGCATGGCGGCCGGGGGCTTCCTGGTGTCGGCCAATCCGCGCACGGAGCGCACGGTGATGGTGGCGCTGATCCTGGCCGGGCTGACGCTGGTGGTGCTGGCGCTGGGCCTGGTGCCCCCCGTGCTGGCCGCGCCCGTGGTGGCGCTGGCCGGCTTCTGCTCCGGCGTGGCCGCGCCGTCGCGCGACATGCTGATCCGCCGCGTGACGCCCAAGGGGTCCACCGGGTCGGTCTACGGCCTGGTGTATTCGGGCATGGACGTGGGATCGGCGCTGGGACCGCTGGCCTTCGGCCTGCTGCTCGACGCCGGCCTGCGCCAGGGACCTTGGGTGGGGGCAGGCGTGGCGTTCACGGCGGCGGCCTTCCTGGCGCAATGGATCGCGGTCCAGGCACGGCGCGCCGAGCCTGCCCCGATGGCGGCCTCGGCCCGGTCCTGACAAGGCGATTCGCTGTCGGCGCCCAGGGTTTTTCCTTGAGCGCCGTCAACCTTCCTGTTGGCCTTCGTGCGGCGGCTTGCGCGGCTTGATGCCCCGCAAAGCCGTTCCGTCCCTTGCTCGCTGTAATAACCCTGAAGTCAGACAGGTTATTCACAGGAGAAGCAAATGAGAAAGCAAAGCACGCTGCTGGCCGTCGGGATCGTACTGAGCCTGTGGGCCGGGCAAGCCTGGAGCGCAGCGCAGGAACCCATACAACCGATCGAGCCCGCCGTCGTCAAGGATCCGGCCAAGGTCGAGCTGGGCAAGAAGCTCTTCTTTGATCCGCGCCTGTCGCGCTCCGGCGCGATCTCCTGCAACTCCTGTCATAACCTGGCCATGGGCGGGTCGGACAACCTGAAGGCCTCCATCGGCCACAAGTGGCAGCAGGGCGGGATCAACTCGCCCACGGTGCTCAATTCCAGCCTGAACATCGCCCAGTTCTGGGATGGCCGCGCCAAGGACCTGCGCGAGCAGGCGGGCGGTCCCATCGAAAACCCCATGGAGATGGCCTCCACGCACGAGCTGGCCGTGCAGGTGCTCAATTCCATCCCGGGCTACCGCGCCGAATTCAAGCAGGTCTTCGGCAAGGACAGCATCACGATCGGCGAGGTGACCAGCGCGCTGGCCGCGTTCGAGGAAACGCTGGTCACGCCCAACTCCCGCTTTGACCAATGGCTCAAGGGCGACAAGAAGGCGCTGACGGTGCGCGAGCTGGGCGGCTATGAACTCTTCAAGAACAGCGGCTGCGTGGCCTGCCACAACGGCGTGGCCGTGGGCGGCAACTCGTTCCAGAAGATGGGGCTGGTGACGCCGTACGTCACCGAGAACAAGGCCGAAGGGCGGGCGGGCGTGACCGGCAAGGACGCGGACCGCTTCAACTTCAAGGTGCCGACCCTGCGCAACGTGGCGCTGACCTATCCCTACTTCCACGACGGCGAGGCGGCCACGCTGACGCAGGCGGTGGACGTGATGGGCCGGCTGCAACTGGGCCGCAACTTCACGCCGGACGAGAACGCGCAGATCGTGGCGTTCCTGAAGACGCTGACGGGCGACCAGCCGGTCATCCAGTACCCGGTGCTGCCGCCGTCGGAAGACGACACGCCGCGGCCTGAACCCTTCGTGAAGTAAAGCAGCGCGGCCGCCCCAGGGGCGGCCGCTTTCATTCCATTACTGGCGGACGGTGCGCATGTCCGCGGGCGGCGCGGATTCGAAGTTGCTGCGCCACGGATTGATGTCCAGGCCGCCGCGGCGCGTGTAGCGCGCGTATACGGTCAGCTGTTCGGGGCCGCAGGCGGCCATGATGTCGCTGAAGATCCGCTCGACGCAGTGCTCGTGGAATTCCGCATGCTGGCGGAACGACACCACGTAGCGCAGCAGCGATTCGCGGTCTATCGGCGCGCCGCGGTAGCGGATCTGCACCGTCGCCCAATCGGGCTGGCCCGTCACGGGGCAGTTCGACTTCAACAGGCGCGACGCCAGGGTCTCTTCGACCACGTCGCCCGGCCGGGTGCGCAGCAGCTCGGGCGCGGGCTCGTACGTGTCGATCTCGATATCCAGCTTGTCGATGTAGATGCCGTCCAGCTCGCCCATCTGCAATTCGGAAAAGCGCTGCGGCAAAAAGAAATCCAGGCCGACCGGCGCGCCCGCGGCCGCGCTCAGGTCGCGCTCCAGCCGGCCGCGCAGCGCGGCGGAGTTGACCAGGCGGGTCTGGTTGAACGAATTCAGGTACAGCTTGAACGACTTGGACTCGATGATGTTGGGGCTGTCGGCCGGCACCGAGAACGTGGCCATGGCCACCCGCGGCTTGCCCTTGGCGTCCAGCCACGACAGCTCGTAGGCGTTCCACAGGTCTACGCCCCTGAAGGGCAGGTTGTCGGCGCTGAGATTGAGCGCCGCGCGGTTGTGCGAGCGCGCGATGGGAAAGAGCAGCGAGGGGTCGTATTGCGAGGCGTACGCCACGCTCTGCCCGAGCGGGCCGTGAGACAGGGTCATAACTGAGTCATCGAAAACGGGATGGATGCCGGCATTGTAGGCCTTGCCAAAATCGCCAATTTTCCACACTGTGAAATGTAACCCTCGTCATGTGAAAGTGCCTGCTGCGCAGCAGCGCGAGGGCATTTCACAGATGATAATGGCGTTTCACTATACGAAATTGATTCTATAAACAATTGATTTATATGAATAATAATTTTTGTCTTGTATAAGACCTGGGCTCACATTGCTCCGCAGCAGAGGCATAGACTTTGTCCAACGATTCACGCAACGCAAGACGCGAATCTTTTGAAGTTCTCTCATCACTGACCAGGAGCATCACAATGAGCACTCGCGAAACCGAAATCCGCAATCTGCAGAAAGATTGGGCCGAAAACACCCGCTGGCAGGGCATCAAGCGCGACTACAGCGCCGAAGACGTCATCCGCCTGCGCGGCTCGATCGGCGTCGAACACACGCTGGCCCGCCGCGGCGCCACCCGCCTGTGGGAACTGCTGCATAGCGAGCCTTTCGTGAATTCGCTGGGCGCCCTGACCGGCAACCAGGCCATGCAGCAGGTCAAGGCCGGCCTGAAGGCCATCTACCTGTCCGGCTGGCAGGTCGCCGGCGACGCCAACCTGGCCGGCGAAATGTACCCCGACCAGTCGCTGTACCCCGCCAACTCGGTGCCGCAGGTGGTCCGCCGCATCAACAACTCGCTGACCCGCTGCGACCAGATCCAGTGGATGGAAGGCAAGAACCCCGGCGACGAAGGCTACATCGACTTTTTCGCGCCCATCGTGGCGGACGCCGAAGCCGGCTTCGGCGGCGTGCTCAACGCCTATGAACTGATGAAGGCCATGATCGAGGCCGGCGCCTCGGGCGTGCACTTCGAAGACCAGCTCGCCTCCGTGAAGAAGTGCGGCCACATGGGTGGCAAGGTGCTGGTGCCGACCCGCGAAGCCGTCGCCAAGCTGGTGTCGGCCCGCCTGGCCGCCGACACGATGGGCACGCCCACCGTGCTGCTGGCGCGCACCGACGCCGACGCCGCCGACCTGGTGACCAGCGACGTCGACGAAAACGACCGTCCCTTCATCACCGGCGAACGCACCGTCGAAGGCTTCTTCCGCACTCGCGCCGGCATCGACCAGGCCATCTCGCGCGGCCTGGCCTATGCGCCGTACGCCGACCTGATCTGGTGCGAAACGTCCACGCCCAACCTGGAATACGCCCGCAAGTTCGCGGACGCCATCCATCGCCAGTTCCCGGGCAAGCTGCTGGCCTACAACTGCTCGCCGTCCTTCAACTGGAAGAAGAACCTGGACGACGGCACCATCGCCAAGTTCCAGCGCGAGCTGGGCGCCATGGGCTACAAGTTCCAGTTCATCACGCTGGCCGGTTTCCATGCGCTGAACTACGGCATGTTCGAACTGGCCCACGGCTATGCCCGCCGCCAGATGAGCGCCTTCGTGGAACTGCAGCAGAAGGAATTCGCCGCTGCCGAACTGGGCTTCACCGCCGTGAAGCACCAGCGCGAAGTGGGCACGGGCTACTTCGACGCCGTGACCCAGACGATCGAGGGCGGCAAGTCGTCGACCACCGCGCTGACCGGCTCCACCGAGGAAGCGCAGTTCGAACACGGCAAGTCGCAGAAGGCGGCGTAACGAGAAAGTTTTTGCAGTTGTAGTTGCAGGTGCTGTTGTAGGGTGGATTCGGGGTGCCTGCGGGCACCCTTTTTTTTGGCGTTTAACGTTCCATCGTTCGCGGCTGCGGGCTGACCAAGCTAAGCGTCAGGCTATTGCGGGCTCACAAACAACTGCACCAGTTTCCGCACGCAGCCGGGCATCGCGTCGAGCTCGTGTACCAGCACGCTTCGCTCCCGAATACTCCAATCCTCGGCCAGCGGCAATGTCGTGAGGCGCATGGTGCGCTGATGCCGTTGCGCAGCGGATTCTGGAATGATCCCGATGCCGACGCCGCTTTCTATCATCCGGCAGATGGCCTCATAGCTTGACAGCTGGATGCGCAATGGAAGGGTTCGGCCCAATCGCTGTACTTGCCTTGTCACGAGGTCGAATAGTGTGCTGCCCTGGTGATAGGTGATGTGAGGGAATTCGAGCGTATCGGCCAGACGCACCGACGCCATCTGCGCAAGTGCATGGCCTTGCGGCAACACCAGCACCAATCTGTCCATGCTGTAGGGAATGACTTCAAGACCTTGAGCATCGACCGGTCCGGCAATAAGCCCCAGCTCTGCAGCGCCCTCGAGGACGCCGCGGACAATATCGCGTGAAAGGCGTTCCTGCAGGTCAACCGTGACGGCCGGGTGCTCCGCCATGAATCCCGCGAGCACCTCAGGCAGAAACTCGGTGACCGCAGTGGTGTTGGCGAAGATTCGAATATGGCCGACGAGATCGCCGCCGTAATCGGAAAACTCCTCTTTTATGCAGGCCACCTGACGCATCAGGACGCGTGCGTGTTTCAGAAGTCTCTCGCCGGCTGGAGTCAGGGTCACGCCGCGGCTGTCGCGATACAACAGTCTGGCGCCTAGCTGTGTCTCGAGGGACTTGATCCTGGCGCTCGTTGCCGCAGTGGACAAGTTGGCTCGGCGGGCGCCCTGAGTGACGCTCGGCGATTCCGCAACCTGAATGAATACGCGTAAGTCAGATAGCTCGAAGTGCATTGGATCTCGTGCTAAGACAGGCTCGATGATCATCTTAGCCGGCGTTCGGTTTGACCGATACCCCCTGCGGGATATTCAAGATTCTCCGAATGCTCGCGCGTCCTTAGCATTTGTCTGTCGCATATCTCGCCCTTTGGGCCTCGCGTCAACAGTGAAGGACTACAGCATGAAAATCATCGATTCAGACGTTCACCCCTGGGTGCCGGGCGATATCGAAGGGCTCAAGCCTTACATGAGCAAGAGCTGGCAGATGCGTTTTGAAGGAAAGCGCGCCATTTTGCCTGACCATCCCCTGCGGCCCCCGCTGGCAGGCGCTACCTCGATTCGTCGCGACGCGACCACTCCCAGTGGCGGCATCGGTGGATCGGACCCGCGCTTCCTGGCCCAAGACCACTTGGACAAGCTCGACATCCACTACGCGATCCTATCCTCGATCCAGGCCGGCAAGCTTGTATCGCTTCCCAACTCGGGCGAAGCGGTCATGCTGGCCCGCGCTTTCAACGACTACTTCATCGACCAATGGCTGGGTGTGGATGATCGCTACCGCCTGGCGATGTGCGTTGCAGCCCATGATCCCAAGGAAGCGGCGGCAGAGATTCGACGCGTCGGCGGGCGAAGCGACGTCGTGGCGGTTTACATGCCACTGGTCAATATTCTGATGGGAAATCCGTACTACTACCCGATTTACGAGGCGGCTCAAGACTTGGGCTTACCGATCCTGCTGCACCCTACCGGCACGGAAGGCGCCTTCCAGACCAGCGTCCACTTCGCTGGTGGCGTACCCAGCACTTATATCGAGCGCCATTCCTGTTTTCCGCAGATCGCGATGGGCAATATTTCCAGCATGCTCTTCGAAGGCGTATTTGTCCGATTTCCCGGTCTGAAGGTGCTTGCCGCCGAATTTGGTTTCGGATGGGTTCCCCACATGCTATGGCGATTCGACCAGAACTGGCGGCAATTCCGGCGGGAAGTGCCGTGGCTCGAGCAAGAGCCGAGCAAATATGTATTGGATCGAGTGCGGTTCACGAGCCAGCCGCTGGAAGAGCCGGAGAAGGACGAGTATCTGCTCCAGATCCTGGAAATGGTGCATGCGGATCGGACGATTCTGTTCAGCACGGACTATCCCCACTGGGACACTGATTATCCCCAGACGACGTTCCAGAGACTGCCAGCCGGAATGAAAGACCGCATCTTTTACGACAACGCAGCCGAACTCTTCGGCCTGGCATAAACCGAGAAAGGGAGGGCGGGTCATGGAGCATAAAGCAGCCAGTTTGAATGACATTCCCGAGAACGACGGGCTGACCGTGGACGTCGGGGGCCGGCCGATTGGCGTCTTCAGAGTCGGCGAGAAGGTCTACGCAGTCAAGAACATGTGCCCGCACAAGCGAGCGCCGCTTGCGATGGGCACCGTCGAGGGCACGATGCTTCCGACTTCCTGCGCTGGCAATTATCAGTACGGAATGGAGGGACAGGTCTTGAAGTGCCCGTGGCACGGCTGGGAATTCGACCTGGCAACCGGAAACTGCCTCTTCGGCGTCAGCGACAGCCGGGTCAAGACCTATCCAGCCTATGTTCGAGACGGATACGTATATATCGACGTCTGATGTTCCCGTCAGCGAGGCTTACATGAAGAAGCGAGAAATGTCGGAGAAGTTCGAGCGCGGCCTGGAGACGCGTCGGGCCGTGCTGGGTGACCGCTACGTCGAAAAAGCGCTGGACGGTGCCACGGACTACAACTGGCCCATGCAGGTGTTTGTCACCGAGTACTGCTGGGACGAAATCTGGAACCGGCCGGGCCTGAGTCGCAAGGAGCGTTCATTGCTGAACCTAGGCATGGTCGCGTCCCAGGGCCGCCCCAACGAGATGAAAGCGCATGTGCGTGGCGCCATCAACAACGGCTGGACCCGCGAGGAACTGCGAGAAGCGTTCCTGCAGATCGCGGCGTACTGCGGCGTTCCTACAGCCATCGACAGCTTCAAGATAGCTCAGGAGGTCTTCACTGAACTCGACGGGGAGGGCGGCGTATGAGCACGAATCTCAAGGGGCAGTGGCGAAGCGCTTCTATCGGACGCTGGAGGTTGGCATGAACGATCCGGTTGTCATCGTCGGAGCAGGCCAAGCCGGCGTCGCCACGGCCTTCAAGCTGCGCGCGTTGGGTCACAAGGGCGACATCACGCTGGTGGGCGCCGAACCAGAGACTCCTTACCACCGGCCGCCCTTGTCCAAGAAGTTCTTGACGGGTACTGCGACTGCCGAGCGCTTGCACATCCGGCATATTGATCTTTATGCAAGCGAACGGATTCGTCTTTTGAGAGGGCGTTCAGCGCTCTCGATCGATCGCGCGGGCAGACGCGTGCACCTCTCGGATGGTCAGGTCTTGGAATTCGGCGCTCTGGTGCTTTGCACGGGGGCGCAGCCGCGTCGACTGGAAACGTCCCATGGGGGCGACGGCACAAACGCATACGGCTTTCGCACCCTGGAGGACGCTGAGCGCCTGCGATCAGCCCTCGTGCCGGGTCAGTCCCTGCTGCTTGTGGGGGCGGGATATGTCGGCCTGGAGCTGGCAGCCGTCGCGAGAACGCTTGGCATGCGCGTCACGATAATAGAAAGAGATCGACAAGTTTTAGGGCGCGTTGCGGCAGAACCGACGGCCGAGTGGTTCCGGAATCTGCACGAATCGCAAGGGGTTGCCATCCGCACGGGAGTCAGAATCGCGGACGTCGAGTATGAAGATGGGCGCGTCAGCAAAGTTCGCCTGACGGACCAATCGGAAGTCGCCGTCGACGTGCTGGTATCCGGCATCGGCGTGGCGCCCCAGACAGCATTGGCCTGCGCCGCCGGATTGCCTGTCGACAACGGGATCCTTGTCGATGAGCAGGGCCGGACCCAGGATCCCGCAATTTATGCCGCGGGAGACTGCGCAAATTTCGCTCGTCAGGACAAGCGAATTCGACTCGAGTCTGTCCAGAATGCCGTCGATACGGCGGAACTCGTCGCGAGGTCGATTTGCGGAATGTCTGTTGATGGCTTTCCCACGCCTTGGTTCTGGTCTGAACAGTACACCACCAAACTCCAGATCGCCGGCCTGAACGCTGGCTACACGCATGTGATTGTGCGGCAGGCGTCCGACATGTCTTTGTCGGTCTGGTACTACGAGCGGGACTCGCTCCTTGCTGTCGACGCCATCAACGATCCGAAGGCCTTCATGACGGCCCGTCAGTGGCTTGCTTCAGGCCTCAGTCCCATGTCGGATGACATTGGCAATCCTGAACTGCCGCTTTCCGTGGTCCGCACGCAATCCGCGGCAGAGACAAACCATCAACGAAAGAGCAGCCAACGATGCCAGTGATCATCTTTATCGAGCCGGACGGACGGGAGAACCGTGTCAATGCGGCTGTCGGCCAGTCTGTCATGGAGGCCGCCGTTCAGAACGGCGTGCGCGGCATCGATGCGGATTGCGGCGGTGCTTGTTCCTGCGCCACCTGCCATGGTTACGTCAGCGCGGCCTGGTGCGGCCGTATCGAGCCGGCGGATAGCGTGGAGCGTGACATGCTGGATTTTGCCTACATGCGCGATAGCTCGTCGCGCCTGACCTGTCAGATCAAGGTCACAGAGCAGATGGATGGATTTCTCATCCGTCTTCCGGAGGCGCAGGCATGAAGAACAGCCATCAGCAACAAGCGACGAGCATAGACGAACGTGTCGCGGTGGTGGGCCTGGGGCAGATGGGTGGGCGCATCGCCAAGCGCCTCTTGGCGTGCGGTCGCATTGTCGGCGTCCATGACGCGGACATGCAGCGAATGCAGGCGCTGGTTGACGAAGGGGCCGTGGCTTACAACGCGCTTCCGTCATTGGCCGCTGATCATGACGTTGTGCTCACGGTCCTGCCAAATGCAGCCGTCGTGCGTGCGGTCGCGTTGGGACGCGACGGACTCGCAGCAGGTCTACGCCCCGGCAGTCTCGTCGTCGATATGACCACCTCGATTCCTGAGGTGACGCGCGAGATCGAAGCGGCGCTGGCCAAGCTTGGCGTACATATGATGGACGCGCCAGTAAGCGGCGGGGTTGCAAAAGCCGAGCAGGGGGCCTTGACGATCATGGTTGGCGCAACCGAACGCGACCTGCACAGGTCGACGCCAATACTGCGTGATCTCGCGTCGGCGATTGTGCATGTGGGCGATGTCGGCGCGGGTCACGTGGCCAAAGCGCTGAACAACCTCATCACCGCCACAACGCTTGCCATCACGTCCGAAGCGCTGGCGGTTGGCGTGAAGATGGGGGTGGATGCGCAACGGCTGCTGGACGTGATCAACGCGGGTAGCGGCCGAAGCGCGGCGAGCGAAACGAAATTCCCGCAACAGGTGCTGTCCCGCCGTTTTGCGCCTGGATTTTCAGTCGACCTCATGGCGAAGGATGTGGGTGTGGCGCTCGACATGTCGATTCAATCCGGAGCGCCTGCCCGCGTCACGCACGCCGTTCGGACGTTGTGGGATCTCGTGGCCGCGAGCGGAAGGGGAAACATGGACCATTCCGCGGTCGCGCTTTTCATCGAGGAGGAAGTCGGCGTGGAGATCAAGGGCTGAGGAGCCGCAGCCGATACCGCTTTCTGCGCGTCCACGCCCGCGCGCCGCAACAGAACGGGGTGAACCATTGAATCAGGTTTTCCTGGCATGAGCTAAGCCAACCGTATCGCAGGCAGCCGTGTAGAGCGCCGCGAAGAAGCGTCCACTTAAGGAGACTGACATGAAGCCGATTTGCGCCATTCTGGCTCTAGGTATGACCGTCTGTGGCGGAGCAATTGCCGAGACAAAATTCCCGCAAAACCAGGTCACGCTGATCGTGCCGCAGTCGCCGGGCGGCGCTTCAGACGTCCTCGCCCGTATTCTTGCCGAGAAGCTTGCCGGTATATCGGGGCAGCCGGTGGTGGTGGAGAACCGCGCGGGCGCCGGCGGCAACATCGGCCTGGGCGCCGTGTCCAAGGCGGCTCCTGACGGCTACACGCTTTTGCTTTCCTACGAGGGAACTCAGGCTATCAACGCAAGCCTCTACAGGAAACTGAGCTACGACCCGATCAAGGACTTCGTTCCCGTCGCGACCGTTGCTACCGTCCCGTTCGTTCTTGTCGTCAACAATGACGTGAAGGCGACCACGTTCCAGGAGTTCGTGGCATTGGCGAAGACGACAACCGGGATGACCTTTGGCTCCGCGGGCAACGGCTCGGTCAATCATTTGCTTGGTGAGATGGTCAATCTTTCGACAGGCACCCGGCTGACGCATGTTCCCTACAAAGGAGCAGGCGCCGCAATGACGGATCTTCTGGGAAAACGGATCGATGCGGTGTTCACGAGTTATCCATCGATAGCGCCGCAGATTTCCGCCCATTCGGTCCGGGCGCTAGCGGTCACCAGCGCAGCCCGCGCGACACAGTTGCCGGAACTGCCCACGATCGCCGAAGCGGGATTTCCGGGCTTCGACGTCAATCCGTGGTTCGGTCTGTTCGCGCCGGCCGGCACGCCTGAGGAAATCGTCGACAAGATCAACACCGATGTCGCAGCCCTGCTGAAGGACCCCGAAGTGGCAGGAAGCTTCAGCAAGCAAGGCGCGACACCGCTGCAATCCACGCCGAGCGAATTCAAACACCGTCTAGCCAGCGATAGCGAGAAATGGCGCGCAGTGGTCACGCAGGCCGGTGCGCGCGTCGATTAGGGCGCCACTTCCTCCGGCTGGCAGGCAAGGGCCTCGAGGCAAGCCGTTCCAGAAACGGTCGAGATAGATGCGTCCTTGGCCGACGACGGCGGTCTTAAGGGTGGCGAAAAGCTTGCCTTAGTTCAGCGAGGCCATGTCGATGACAAAGCGGTACTTCACGTCGTTCTTCAACAGGCGTTCGTAGGCCTCGTTGACCGACTGGATCGGCACGATCTCCACGTCGCTGACGATCCCGTGTTCCGCGCAGAAGTCCATCATTTCCTGCGTTTCCGCCATGCCGCCGATCGCCGATCCGGCCAGCGACTTGCGGCCCATGATCAGGTTGGCGCCGGGGATCGGGTCCAGCGGCGTCAGCGCGCCCACCAGCGCCATGGTGCCGTCCAGCGCCAGCAGCGCCATGTACGGATTCACGTCATGGCTGACGGGCACGGTGTTCAGCAGGAAGTCGAAGGTGCCGGCATGGGCCGCCATCGCGTCGGCATCGCGCGACACCAGCACGTCGTCCGCGCCCAGGCGTTTGGCGTCGCGGGCCTTGTCGGCTGATGTGGTGATCATCACCACGTGCGCGCCCATGGCGTGCGCGAACTTGACGCCCATGTGGCCCAGGCCGCCCAGTCCGATGACGCCCACCTTCTTGCCCGGGCCGACCTTCCAGTGGCGCAGCGGCGAATAGGTGGTGATGCCGGCGCACAGCAGCGGCGCGACGGCCTTCAGGTCCAGCTTGTCCGACACCTTCACGGCAAAATGTTCCTGCACCACGATGCGGTCCGAGTAGCCGCCAAAGGTGAGCTGGTCGCTGCCGCGTTCCTTGTCGTTGTAGGTCAGCGTGGCGTTTTCTTCGCAGTATTGCTCCAGGTTCAGGCGGCAGGCCTTGCAGTGGCGGCAGGAATCGACCATGCAGCCGACGCCGGCGTAGTCGCCCACCTTGAACCTGGCGACGTTCTTGCCCACCTTCGCGACGCGGCCGATGATTTCATGGCCGGGCACCATGGGGTACATGGAATTGCCCCAGTCTCCGCGCGCCTGGTGCAGGTCGGAATGGCAGATGCCGCTGTAGAGGATGTCGATCAGCACATCGTCGTCGCCCGGTTCGCGGCGGGTGAAGCTGAAGGGGACCAGGGGAGTATCGGAACTGTGGGCGGCGTAGCCTCGGGCTTGGATCATGACGGCCTCTGATGGGGTTTGTTGAGCAGGCGTTCACAATAGTCCTGGGGCTGCCCTCAGTTCAAGCTAGAATTTCGGCATGATTTATTGAATTTTCTTTGATAATGATGCCGCCCGACAATCTCTCCCACCTTGCCGCCTTCTCGGCCGTCGCCCGCCTGGGCAGTTTCCGCAAGGCCGGCGAGGAGCTGGGCCTGTCGACCTCGGCCGTCAGCTACGCGATCCGCAATCTGGAAGAACGGCTGGGCGTGAACCTGTTCAACCGCACCACCCGCAGCGTGGCGCTGACCGACGCCGGCCAGCGCCTGGCCGAACGGCTGCAGCCGGTGCTGCACGAACTGGGCGACGCGCTTGAAGAAATGAACCATTTCCGCGGCTCGGCCTCCGGCACGCTGCGCATCAATACCTCGCGCGCGGCGTCGTACCTGTTGCTGATGCCCATGGCGGCGCGGTTCCTGGCGGCGTTTCCGGACATCCGCCTGGAGATCGGCGAGGACGACAGCTTCGTCGATATCGTCGGCTCGGGCTTTGACGCGGGCGTGCGGCTGCTGGAGGCCGTGCCCGAGGACATGGTGGCGGTGCCCATCGGCCCGCCGCTGCGCTCCGTGGTGGTGGCGTCCCCCGACTATCTGCACGGACGCGAGCCGCCGCGGCATCCCACGGACCTGATGCGGCACGAATGCGTCCGCTACCGCTTTCCCAGCGGTCGCTACTACAAGTGGGAATTCGAGAAGGACGGCGTGCCGCTCGAAATCGACGTGCCGGGCCGCATCGCCCTGAGCGACGTGCACGCGGAAGTGCGCGCGGCGGTCGACGGCATCGGCATCGGCTGCGTGCCGGAAGCCTATGTGACCGGGTTGCTGGAATCAGGCAGGCTGGTGCGGATGCTGGAGGACTGGTGCCCGACGATTCCCGGCTTCATGCTGTACTACCCGCGGCAGCGGCGCGTGTCGTCCGCGCTGCGGGCCTTCATCGACATGGCCAGGCAGTGAGTCCGCCGGCTCTTTACGGCCGGGCGCCTTCCAGCAAGGCCTGGACCAGCCGGTTTTCCTGGTCGGTCTGGCGGCACACGAACGAGATCTGCCGGTAGGGCGCCTGCTTGCCCAGCGAGAGCACGCGCACCGGATGCACATTGAGCAGGTTGGGTCCGGGCTCGGGCAGCACGCACACGCCCAGGCCGGCGGACACCAGCGCCGTCAGGGCCGCCAGCGACTGCATTTCGATGCGGCAGCGCGCGTGCGGCGCATGCTGACCCACGTAGCGCGCCGCCAGCCGCCCGCCGATGGTGGTCTTGTCGAAGCGGATCCATTCGTACTGCTGGAACAGTTCGGCAATGCGTGTTTCGCGCGAGTCGGGCGGGGCGATCAGCACCAGCGTCTCGCGGAACAGCGGCGTCCATGACAGGCGGCTGGAGCCGCCGGTCTCCGGCTGGGTGATGATGGCGGCGTCGATCTCGCCCTGCTTGAGTTTTTCGGTCAGTTCGGTGGCGCGGCCCCGCACCAGCCGCACATCCAGGAGCGGATAGCGTTCGCGCAGCTTGCGCAGCAGCGGCGGCAGCAGGGTCACCTGCAGCGGCTCGATGGTGCCCAGCCGCACGCGCCCCTCGACGGCCGGCGTGCTGCGGCGCCGCAGCTCGTCCAGGCGCGCCAGCGCTTCCTGCAGCACCGCGTCGACTTCCGCCGCGAAGGCATTGGGCCGCACCTGCAGCGCGGAGCGGTCGAACAGCGGCTGCCCGAAGTATTCCTCCATCTGCTTCATCTGCAGGCTGACCGCGCTGGGCGACAGGTTCATGTCGGCCGCGCCGGCCGCGAAGCTGCCTCCGCGCAGCACGGCGTTGAGGGTCCGGAAGGATTCGATCTTCATCAGAAATCCTCATGTAGTGTTTTAAGAATCCTCGCTTTATATCACCAGGGGCCAGGCCTAGCATTTGCCTCGGACAAAACGAAAACCGGCTGGACTCGGACATGCGCGGCATGGCGGACAGACCGGAAAAGAGGAGACAGGCCATGATCAATACCCTGACCGGCGTGCGCGCCGTCCTGCTGCCGGCGCTGGCGATGAGCGCGGCGCTTGCCTTCGCCGCGCCCGCCGCGGCCCAGCCGGCCGCCCCGGCCGTGCCGTCGGCCATCACGATGGTGGTGCCGTTCCCGCCGGGCGGCAGCAACGACGTATTTGCGCGGGTGCTGGCCGAGAAGCTGGGCGAACGGCTGGCGTCGACCATCATCGTCGAGAACCGCCCGGGCGCGGGCGGCGCGATCGGCGCGGAATATGTGGCCCGCGCGCCCAAGGACGGGTCGGTGCTGATGCTGTCCTCGTCCACGCTGACCACCAACGCCGCCGTGCAGACCAACCTGAAGTACGACGTGGTGCGCAGCTTCGCGCCGGTGGCGATGCTGGCGCGGTCGCCGATGGCGCTGGTCGTGGGCAAGGATTCGCCTTATCAGTCGATGGCCGACCTGCTGGCCGCGGGCCGCAAGGAACCGGGCAAGCTGACCTACGGCAGCGCGGGGCTGGGCTCGGTCAACCAGATGGCCAGCGAAATCCTGGCGGGCGGCGAAAAAACGTCGTTCACGCACGTGCCGTACAAGGGGATGTCGCATGCCCTGAACGACCTGGCGGGTGGGCGGGTGGACTTTGTCATCGGCAGTTTCGCGTCCACCGCATCGCTGCTCAAGGGCGGCCGCCTGCGCGTGCTGGCCGTGACCTCGCCCGAACGGTCCCAGTTCTATCCGGCGCTGCCCACCATCGGCGAAGGCCAGCCGGGCTATTCGGTGGAGCTGTGGTGGGGCGTCCTGGCGCCCGCCGGCACGCCCGCGCCGCTGGTGGACAAGCTGAACGCCGAGATCCGCGCCATCGTCAACGACCAGAAGATGCGCGCCATGTTCGCCGAGGAAAGCGCGGTGCCGGCCGAATTGACCGTGCCGCAGTTCGCCGAACTGGTCCAGTCCGACGCCGCCAAGTGGAAGCAGGTGGCGCGCGACCGCAACATCTCCATCCAGTAAGCCCGCCGCCGCAACCCCAACTCCAAGAGTCCAAGCATGAGAAGCAAGCTGTTCGTACCCGGATCGCGTCCCGAACTGTTCGACAAGGCGCTGGCCGGCCCGGCCGACGCCCTGTCTTTCGACCTGGAGGACGCGGTGGCGCCCACGCGCAAGGACGAGGCCCGCGACCACCTGGCCCGCATGCTGGCCACGCCGCAGGCCGCCGCGTCGGGCAAGACCCTGATCGTGCGCGTCAACGCGCTGGATTCCGGCCATTTCCATGACGATGTGCGGGCGGTGGTGCGCGAGGGCCTGCACCTGGTGAACCTGCCCAAGGCGGAGACCGAGGCCGACGTGGTGGCAGCCGCCGCCGCGGTCGAGCAGGCGTGCAGCGCCAACGGCGTGCGCCAGCCGGTGGGCCTGCTGCTGAACATCGAGTCGCCGCGCGCGTTGCGCCGGGCAGCCAGCCTGGCGGCGGCGCATCCGGCGGTGGCCGGCCTGCAGCTTGGCTTGGGCGACCTGTTCGAGCCCGCCGGCATCGCCCGGCGCGAACCGGCGGCGGTGCACCAGGCGATGTTCGCGCTGCGCATGGCCGCGGCCGAGGCAGGCGTGTTCGCCTATGACTCGGCCTTTGCCAACATCGAGGACGAAGCCGGCTACCGGGCCGAGGCCGAACTGGCGCGCCGGCTCGGCTACCTGGGCAAGAGCTGCATCCATCCCCGCCAGGTGCCGCTGGCCAATGCCGCGTTCCGGCCGACCGACGAAGAGATCGCCCACGCGCAGCGCGTGGTGCGGGCGGCGCGCGACGCCGACGCGCAGGGCGTCGCGGCGTTCGTGGTGGACGGGCGCATGATCGACGGCCCCTTCCTGCGCCGCGCCGAAGCCATCGTGCGCGCGGCTGCGGGACTGGGCCTTGCGGGCGCGCAGGGAGCGCAGTGATGACGGCCGCGACGCAAACCCGGGGCGGCCCCCTGGCCGGGGTCCGCGTGCTGGACCTGAGCGCCTACATCGCCGGCCCCTACGGCTGCGCGCTGCTGGCGGACCAAGGCGCCGACGTCATCAAGGTCGAGCCGCCCGGCGGCGACAACCTGCGCAAATATCCGTCGACGCTGGAGGCCGAAAGCCGCGCATTCCTGGGCGTGAACCGGGGCAAGCGCGGCCTGGCGCTGGACCTGAAGCAGCCCGAGGGGCTGGCCGCGCTGCACGAACTGGCGCGCCAGGCGGACGTGCTGGTGCACAACTTCCGCCCCAGCGTGCCGGGGCGGCTGGGCATCGCGTACGAGCAGCTGGCCGAGATCAATCCCCGGCTGATCTATTGCGCGGTCAGCGGCTATGGTGAAAGCGGACCGCTAAAGGACAAGGCGGGCTACGACCAGGTGCTGCAGACGATGACGGGCATGTGCGCGCTGCAGGGCAAGGCCGAAGGCCCGCCCGAGATCCTGTACGGGTCCATCGTGGACTATTACGCATCGTCCATGGTGGCCGCGGGCGTCGCCTCCGCGCTGTATGAACGCGAGCGCAGCGGGCGCGGCCAGTTCGTGGGCGTGTCCCTGCTGCGCAGCGCGCTGGCGCTGCAGTCGGCGCGGCTGGTGTGGGCCGAGGGCGAACCCCGCGAGGTCGGGCGCGACATGCGTTCGGGCGGCATCACCGGCATCCATCCCACCGGCGACGGCCATCTGTACATCTCCGCGAACACGCCGCATTTTTGGCAGGCCCTGTGCGCCAAGACCGGCCTGCAGGAACTGGCGGCCGACGAGCGTTACGACTCGGTGCGCAAGCGCGCCGAGCGCCGCGACGAGATCGTGCCGCGCCTGCACGAGGCGCTGCGCGCGCGCAGCGCGCTGGAATGGGAGGCCTGGTTCGGGGAAGAGGTGCCCTGCGCCGCCGCGCGCGGCGTCGAGGACATGTTCGATTTCCCGCAGGCGCAGGCCGAAGACCTGATCTCGACGTTCGCGCATCCGGTGGTGGGCAGCTATCGGGGCTTCGCCCAGGCCATCAAGTTCGGCCGCACCCGGCCGGCCGTGCCGCGCGCCGCGCCGGCGTTTGGCGAGCACAGCGAGCAGGTGCTGGAAGAGGCGGGGGTATCCGCCGCGCAGTTGGAGACGCTGCGCCAGAAAGGGGTGCTGGGCTGAGGGCCGGCTGTCCGCGGCGGCGCGGTCCGGAACCGGCGGTCAGGCCTTAACCCGCCTCGGCCGGCGCGCCATCCAGCGCCGCCAGGCACTCGGCCAGCGGCGGGATGCCCTGGGCCAGCGCGTCCACGGCCGCGGCATCCACCCGGGGCAGGGGCGCGATCTCGGCCAGCACGCGCACGCCGCCGAAGCGCTCGATCGCTTCCTTGTTGCCCGCCGACGGCGGTCCGCTCATGACCACGCCCAGCACCGGGATGCCGCGCCGCTTGAGCGCTTCCAGGCTGAGCAGGGTGTGGTTGATGGTGCCCAGTCCGCTGCGCGCCGCCAGCACCACCGGCATGCCCAGCCGCGCGATCAGGTCGATCATCATGTGCGTGTCGTCGATGGGCACGTACAGGCCGCCGGCGCCTTCCACGATCAGCGGGGCGCGCGTCGCGGGCGGCACGATGCTGGTGGCGTCGACCACGGTGTCTTCGAGCGTGGCGGCCGCCCACGGCGACAGGGGCGCCTGCAGCACGTAGGCGGGCAGGTGCAGGCGCTCGGGCGGCAACTGGGCCAGTTGCGCGACGGTGTCGGTGTCGCCGGGTTCTTCCGCCACGCCGGTCGGCACCGGCTTCCAGTTGTCGGCGGTCCCGGCGCGCGCCAGGATCGCCGACACCAGGGTCTTGCCGATGCCGGTGTCGGTGCCGGTCACGAAAACGCCATTGGGCCGTTGCATGGTTTTCTTCCACATACCGTAGGCCAGGTGATACGTCACCGTGGCTCCTTGTTCGTCAAATGCGGCCAGGACGCGGCGCAGCTCGGCCGCGCCGAGCGGCGGGCGGCCGGGCGCGGGCGTGGTGGCGCCGATGCCCTTCAGGCCGCGCAGGAAATGCAGGCCGTCAGGATGATCTTGTATCAGCCGTTCGCCGCGTACGCCACCCGCCAGATCGGCCATGGCCGGACGGATGGCCCGCAGGGGCGGATAAGGGGGCGTGGCGGCCGCCAGGCCGGCTGCCCGATGGGCGTCGCGCCACTCGGCGAAGGTGTCCGCCGCCAGCGTGGCCACCGCCAGGTGGCCGCCGGGCGCCAGCAGGCCGGCCAGCCGGGCCAGCCCGGCGGTCAGGTCGGTGACCCACTGGACGGCCAGGCTGGAACAGATCAGGTCGTAGCCGCCTTCGAGCCCCTCCGGGTATTCGCCGTCCAGCGCCTGGTAGCGGGCTTGGCCGGGCAGGGCGGGGCCGCGCCTGGCGGCGGCCAGCATGCCGGGAGAGATATCCGTCACCGTCCAGTCCGCCGGCCCCAGCCGGCGGGCCAGGGCCTGCGTCAGCAGGCCCGTGCCGCAGCCGATCTCCAGGATGCGCGGGCGCGGCGGCAGAGGCAGCAGGGCGATGTCGCCGGCAAGCCGCTCGGCCGCGATGCGCTGGATGGCCGCGTGGTCTTCATAGCGGGCGGCGGCGGCGCCGAAGCGGGCGCCGATCCGGGCGTTGCGCGCGGTCATGCGTCGCGCGCCAGGCGGTCGGCGAAGTCGCGGATCCGGCTTGCGCACCAGGCCGTGTCCGAGACGGGCAGCAGATGCCCGCCCTGTTCCCGCCAGTGAATGTCCTGGCCTGGATGCCCCGCGAAGGCGGCCCGCGTCATCGCGGCGGAAACGATGGGATCGGCCTCGCCCGCGAGCCCGAGCAACGGTACGGGCAGCGCGGCCAGGGCGGCGCGCTGGTCTTCGTCGCGCAACGCTTCCAGGTCGCGGCCAAGGGCCGCAAGCCGGGGCTCGGCGAATTCCGATTCGTCGCCGCAGCGCTGGCGGAATTCCCGCACGACGGCGAGGGGGGACTCGGACAGGCGCTTGAGCATGCGGTCCAGCATGCGCGCCGGCACGCCCGCGTAATCGGGTGCGGCCCCAAATCGCGGGAATCCATTGATCGACACCAGGCCTGCGCAGCCGGACGGCAGTTCACGCAAGAGGCGCAGCACGCCCAGCGAATGGCCGACGGCGATGACCGGGCCGGCAAGTTCGGGATGCCGTGGGGGGCCGAAGTAGCCGGCGTCCGAGACGGCTTGCGGCCAATCGGCCAGTTCGGCGCGCAGCGGCGTCCAGAAAGCGGCGTCGAATGCCCAGCCGTGGACGAACAGCAGCGTGGGGCGCGCGGGTGCGTGATCCGTCATGCCAGCACGGCGGCAAGGCCGTCTATCAGTTGCGATATGTCGGCGTCGCGGTGCGCGGCACTGAGCGCGATGCGCAGCCGGCTGGTGCCCGCGGGCACGGTGGGCGGCCGGATCGCCACGGCCAGCAGGCCGCGCTGCTCCAGCGCCGCGGCGATATCCAGCGCGCGGGCCTCGTCGCCCACGATGGCAGGCACGATCTGGGTGGACGACGCGCCGGTGTCCAGGCCCAGGCCCCGCAGCGCGCCGCGCAGCCGGTCGCCGCTTGCCGCCAGCCGGGCGCGTTCGGCGTCCAGGGTGGGCGCCAGGTCCAGCGCCGCGTCCATGGCCCCCAGCACGGCCGGAGGCAGCGCCGTGGTGTAGATGAAGCCCGAGCAGGCGTTCACCAGGAAATCGCACATCGCGCGCGATCCGGCGACGTAGGCGCCGAACCCGCCCAGCGCCTTGCTGAAGGTGCCCATGGCCAGGTCGATACGGCCGGGAGCCAGGCCGGCCAGGCCCATGCCGTGGGGGCCCAGCACGCCGGTGGCGTGCGCTTCGTCCAGGTAGACAAAGGCGCCGTGGCGGTCCGCCAGGTCGGCCAGCCGGACCACGTCGGTGCGGTCCCCGTCCATGCTGAACACGCTTTCCGTGATGATGAACCGCGAAACGGGCCGGCCGTCGGCGGGCGGCGTTTCCGCCCTGGCCGCCAGCAGGCGCTCCAGGTGGTCCAGGTCGTTGTGGCGGAAGCGGATCTGCCGCACGCCCGCCGCCTGGCAGCCATGATGCAGGCTCGCGTGATTGAGCTTGTCGGCGTAGACCTCCACGTCGCCCCGGCCGGCGGCCGCGCGCAGCAGGGCGGGCAGCACCGCCGCGTTGGTTTGCCAGCCCGACGCCAGCACCAGGGCGGCTTGCGTGCCTTTCAAGCGAGCCAGCTTGGCCTCGACCTGCTCGTGCAGGTCCAGGTTGCCGCAGACCAGGCGCGAGGCCTGGGCGCCCGCGCCGTGGCGCGCGGCCCATTCGCGGGCGCGCTCGACCAGCAGAGGGTGGCGGGACAGCCCCAGGTAATCGTTGCTGGAAAAGTTCAGGACGGGGGAGCCGTTCAGCACGATGCGCCCGGCCGGCGCGGAAGAGGCGGTGCGCAGGCGGCGGCGCGCGCGGCGCGTGTCGGCGAGCGCCTGCTCGGAGGAAAAAAGCGAATCCAGCTATTACATCAAGAAACCCGGCAGCGGCCCGGGACCGGCCGGCCGCTCGCGGCGGCAACAGGCCGCGGCGCGGGGGGCGCCCGCGCCAGGCCGTAGAATGCGGGCCATTGTAGTGGAGGCGGGCAAGCGCCCCGTTGCCGGCCAGGGATGGCGCGCGGCGGGCGGCGCGCCGCCGGTTTTTCGAGAGGTGAATCAGGCACGCGCCCGACTGGGTGGCCCAGGGCCCACCCCATAGCTGGCGTCCCTATGCCCAGATG
>NZ_JBDJLJ010000027.1:0-67450 GCF_039673305.1 Achromobacter spanius | reverse complement strand
GCTGGAATTCGAGGACGGCGCGCGATTCACGGCCAGCCTGGCCGAGGCCAGCGATATCGTGCGCATCCAGCGCAACGACAGCGCCGGCGGGCGCACCACCCTGCGCGTGGACGCCGACCTGGCCCATGCCTACCTGCCCGCCACGGTGCGGATCAACGCCAACGTCGCGCCCGCCAGCCACGGCGACAGCAGGCAGATGCGCATCCAGCCCGAGGTGCTGGGCAGCGGCGCCGGCAACCGCGCGTTCCAGCGCTTCACGCTGCAGCAAAAGCCGCTGACCTTCGTGCCCGCGCCCACGGCCAGCGGCGCGGCCAGCACGCTGGAGCTGCGGGTGGACGGCCTGCTGTGGACCCAGGCGCCGCGCATCACGGCGCTGGCGCCGGACGAGCGCGCCTATCTGCTGCGCCTGGACGACAGCGGCGGCGCCACGGTGCAGTTCGGCGACGGCGAGCATGGCGCGCGCCTGCCCTCCGGATCGGGCAACGTGGAGGCGCGCTACCGCGTCGGGCTGGGACGCGAAGGCAACGTCGCGCCCGGCCAGCTCAGCGTGCTGCTCACGCGCGCGCCGGGCGTCAAGGCGGTAACCAACCCGGGGGCCGCGACCGGCGGCGCCGATCCCGAGGTCGGCGATGCCGCCCGCCGCAACGCGCCGCTGCGCGTGCGCACGCTGGACCGCATCGTCTCGCTGCGCGACTTCGAGGACTACGCGGCCGCATTCACCGGCATCGGCAAGGCGCAGGCGGTATGGCTGTGGGACGGCGAGCAAAGAATGGTGCACCTGACCGTGGCCGGCGAAGACGGCGCGGCCCTGGATCCCGCCGGCGAGCTTTACCGCAACTTGCTGGCGGCCATCGATGCGGCGCGGCCGCCCTATCAGCCGCTGCGGGTCGCCCCCTGCCGCTACCTGGATTTCGGCCTGCGGGCCGGACTGGGCATCGACGCCCGGTACGAACCGCCCAAGGTGCTGCAGGCGGCGCGCGCCCGGATCCTGGACGCGTTCGGCTTTGCCGCGCGCGCCTTCGGCCAGCCGGTGCACGGCGCCGAAGTGCTGGCCGCGCTGCAGGGCGTGCCGGGGGTGCTGTGGGTGGACCTGGACGCGCTGGTGCTCGACGCGGGGCTGGACGGCGTCGCGGCGCGCCGCAGCAATGGGCCCGACGCCACCCTGCCCGCACGCAGCGCCCGCTGGCAGCAGGGCAGCCTGCAGCCCGCCGAACTGCTGCGCCCCGATCCCGCCAACGTTCTGCTGTCGGAGCGCACATGACCAGACGCCTTGACGCCGATGCCCTGCTGGCGCTGCTGCCGGCCTTCTACCAGGAACGGGACGCCGCCGCCGGCGGTCCGCTGCGCGCGCTGCTCGACGTGCTGGCGCGCCAGGGCGCGCTGGTGGACGCGGACGTGGACCGCCTCTACGACAACTGGTTCATCGAAACCTGCGACGAATGGGTGGTGCCCTACCTGGGCGACCTGCTGGGCGTGCGCGCGCTCTACCCCGTCGGCGGCGGGTTCTCTCCACGCGCCCTGGTGGCCAACACCCTGCGGCTGCGCCGGCGCAAGGGCACCGCGCTGGTACTCGAAGAACTGGCCGCCAACGCCACCGGCTGGCCCAGCCGCGTCTCGGAATGCTTCGAGCGCGTGGCCACCACGCAGCATGTGAACCATCCGCGCCCCCACGCCCTGCGCACGCCCGACCTGCGCCGCGCCCGCGCGATGGAGCGCACGGGCGGACCGTTCGGCGCCGAGCTGCACACGGCGGACGTGCGCGCGCTGCCGGCCGGCCGCTACAACCTGCCCAACGTCGCGCTTTTCCTGTGGCGGCTGCAGTCATACACCGTGCAGCGCGGCGACGCCGCGCCCGCCACGACGCTCGACGGCTTCTACACCGTCGATCCGCTGGGCCGGGACCAGCCCCTGTTCAACCGGCCGCGCACCGAGACGGACATCGACCACCTGGCTGACCCCATCAACGTCCCCGAGCCCCTGTCGTGGCGTGACCTGCACGCGGAACTGGAGGCGCGCCGCCAGGCCCTGACCGACGGCGACGCGCCGCCCCAAGGCTGGTTCGCCGATGACGGACCCGGCCCCGTCCTGCAAGTCTGGGTGGACGGCCAGCCCGTGCCCGCCGAACATCTGGTCATCTGCGACCTCGCGCCGATCCCGGGCGTTGCGCCCGAGGCATGGCGCCGCCCCGACGCGGCGCTGCTGGTCAAGTCCGGGAAGCCCGGACGCCCCGACCGCAGCTTTCCCGCCGCGGGCGGCCTGCTGGTCGGGCTGGACCCCCGGCGCGGGCGCATCGCCCTGCCGGCGGGCGCCGTGGCCGCATCCGTCCAGGTCCGCTATGCCTACGGCTTTCCGGGCGATATCGGCGCGGGCCCGTACGACCGGAGCGCGGGCGCCGACGACGAACCGGCCGCGACGCCGCCCGATGCCTTCGACGTCCTGCTGCGCGTGCCTTCCGTCGCGACCCCGACGCTGGCCGCGGCGCTGGCCGCCGTGCTGCCGGGGCAGCGCGCGCGCATCATCGTCGACCACGACGGGTCCGAAGCCATCGCGCCCGACCTGGACCTGCCCGACACCCACCTGGCGATCGAGGCCGCGCCGCGGCGGCGGCCGGTGTTCCTGGGCGACTGGCGGCTACGCGGAAACGCCAGCACCCGCGTGCTGCTCGACGGCCTGCTGCTGGACGGCCGCCTGCGGCTGGAAGGCGCGCTGCGCGCCGCGGCATTGCGCCACTGCACGCTGGTCCCCGCGCGCGGCGGCGTGCGCCACACGGGCGCCGCGCCCGAACTCGAACTGACGCTGCGCCGCTGCATCTGCGGTCCGGTGCGCAGCGCAGGGCCGCTCGCCTCGGTGGACATCGACGGCTGCCTGATCGACGCCCAGGGCGTCGCCCCGGCCGCGGTCGACGTGGACGACAGTGCCCTGCGCGTCGTGGGCAGCACGCTGTTCGGACGCGTGGCCGCAGGCCGGCTCGACGCGTCCAACACGCTGTTCGGCGCACCGCTCGCCATCAACCGCAGGCAGGAAGGCTGCGTGCGCTATTGCCATGTGCCGCTGCCGTCCGTCACGCCGCGGCGCTATCGCTGCCAGCCGGACCTGGCCACGCAGGACCTCGGCGCCGCAGCCGCCAAACGGGCCGCGGCGCGCGTCGCCCCGTCGTTTACGTCGACAGAATTCGGCGCGCCGGCCTATGGCCAGCTGGCGCGCGGTTGCGCGCCCGAGATCCGCGAAGGCGCGGACAACGGCGCCGAGATCGGCGCCTGGAATTTCCTGCTGCAAGCCCAGCGCGAGGCCAACCTCGCACTGGCCCTGGACGAGTATCTGCGCTTCGGACTCGAAGCGGGAATGATCCCCGTGAACTGAGCCACCTGTCTTCGGGAACAACACCATGAAAGCCGATCTCAGCCGCCTCACCTTCGATCCCGCCCGGCGCTACCGGGCCGTCCGCATGCAACAGGGCCGCGTGCAGATGGACGCGGACTGGAACGAGCAGCAGGACATCCTGAACCGCCGCATCGAAACCGAGACGGCGGACACCGTGGGACCCGTCGGCGTGCCCCTGTCCGCGCCGGGCTTCGCGTTGGCGCCCGCGGGCAAGGACCTGTCGCTGTCCGCCGGCCGTCTTTACGTGGACGGCCTGCTCTGCGAAAACCCGCAGCCCGCCAGCGTGGCGCGCCAGCCTGATCTGCCGGCGACTGCCTCGCCCGTGCTGCCCGCCGGCGCATCCGCCTTGCCGCTGCCGCCGCCCGGCCTCACGCCCGCCGACATCGACGGCGTCGTCGTCTTCGGCTCGGGCGGACAGGCGGCGCCGCCGCCCGAGGGCATGTACCTGGCCTATCTGGAGGCCTGGCAGCGCCACCTGTGCACGCTGGACCTCGCGCCGGGCGACACCAGCATGCGCGAGGTCGCGCTGGGCGGCCCCGACACGGCGACCCGCGAGAAGACGGTCTGGCAGGTGAAGCTGATGCAGGTGGGCGCGCCCGACGCCGCCCTCACCTGCCTGTCGGCCCTGCCCGCGTGGGACGCGCTGACGGCGCCGCCGGACGCGCGCATGGCCGCGCGCGCCGAAGCCAGCGTGCCGCCCAAGACGCCGTGCCAGCTGCCGCCCGACGCCGGCTACCGCCTGCTGGAAAACCATCTCTACCGCATCGAGATCCACCAGGACGGGGCGGGCGCGGGCAAGGCGCGCTACAAGTGGTCCCGCGAGAACGGCAGCATCCTGTCGCGCGTGGTGCGCTGGCTGGACGACCCCGTGGCCAATGAATTCGAGGTCGCCAGCATCGGCCGCGACGACGTGCTGGCCATCACCGCCGGCTGCTGGGTCGAGTTCCTGGACGACACGCATGAACTGCTGGGCCAGCCCGGTCCGCTGGCCCAGGTGGTGCGCACCGACGGCAACACGGTCACGATCGATCCCGCCACGCTGATCGGCCACCCGCTGGATGAGCCGCGCTTTCCGGCGAACCCGCGCGTGCGCCGCTGGGACGGCGTCGCCGAAATCACGCCCGCGCCCGTCAACAGCCCCAATGCGGGCTGGGTCGAACTGGAGCAGGATGGCATCGAGATCAAGTTTTCGCCCGGGCGGCTGCGCGTGGGCGACTACTGGCTGATCCCCGCCCGCACCGCCACGGCCTCGATCGAATGGCCGCAGGCGCCTGACGGCAAGCCGGCCTTCAGCACCCCGGCCGGCGTGCTGCGCGCCTTCGCGCGGCTGGCCCTGCTGCGCTGGCAGGGCGGCGCCTGGACCGCCGTCAGCGACTGCCGTCCGCTCTTTCCCGCGCTAACCGAACTGACGCAGCTCTACTACGCGGGCGGCGACGGCCAAAGCGTCAAGCCCAACCCCGCCATGACGCCCGACGTCGTGCCGCTGCCCGCCGATCTGCGCGCGGGCGTGGCCAACGGCAGCCATCCGGTGGCCAACGCGATGGTGCGCTTCAGCGTGGACGCGGGCCGCCTGCCCAACGGCACGGCGACACAGGACGTGCCCACCGGCCCGGACGGCGTCGCGTCGATCGCGTGGTCGCTGGCCTGCGACGCCAGCCGGCCCGTGCAGCGCGCGACCGCCCAGTTGCTCGTGGCGGGCCAGCCGGCGGCGGACCGCTACCTGCCCCTGCGCTACACCGCCAGCCTCGCGCTGGCGTCCGAGGTCGGCTACGACCCGAGCGGCTGCGCCGACCTGCTGGCCGAACAGGCGTACACGGTGCAGCAGGCGCTGGACGCCTTGTGCCGGCGCACGCACGGTGGCGGCTGCTGCGTCACGGTCGGCCCGGCCGGCGACTTCCCGACGCTGGACAAGGCGCTGCGCACGCTGATCGGCCAGGACCGGCTCGACATCTGCCTGTGCCTCACGCCCGGCGAACACAAGCTGGACGACGATCTCGTCATCAAGGGACCGCGCGTGCGGCTGATGCTGCACGGCTGCGGACCGGCCAGCCGCCTGATGCTGGAGGAGCGCAGCTTCGGCCTGGACAGCTTCGCGTCCGTGTCCCTCGCCGACCTGATGATCTCGCGGCGCGGCCAGCCCGGTTCCCTGGCCTTTTCCCAATGCGCCGACCTGCGGCTCTCGCGCGTCGATTGCGTGGGTCCGGCGGGTCCGGGAGCAAGCCTGGTTCGCATCGGGGGCAGCCGGCGCGTGCACATCGAGGGCTGCCGGCTGCTTGCGGCGGGACGAGGCACGGCCGAGCGCCAAGACTTTCTCTTCAGCCGCGCGCCGACGCTCGCCGCCTTGAAAGCGGCGCTGGCGCCGGAGTCCCAGCTGGACGACGATGACGATCGGGCCGCGCTGGCGCTCGCGCGCCAACCGATGGATGCGCGCAAGGCGATGACCACCGAGATCGCCAGCCTGCTGCGTGCCGGCACGGCCGGCAACGTGCTGACGCTGAGTCCCCGCATCCAGGCCGCGCTGGCGTCCCTGGCCACGCAACTGGGGCGGGAAGCGCCGCAGCAGAACCGGCTGCGCGCCACGATCGGCCTGCTTGCCGCCGCCCTGCTGGCCGATCCCCTGTCGTGCGCCCTGGCGCTGCTGGACAACGACGCCGACACCACCGTGCGCGACAACCGCCTGCGCGGCGGCATCGCCCTCTTCGCGGAATCGGGCGACTTTCCCGAGCTGACGACGGACCAGCTCAAGCTGCTAGGCGGCGGCATCCGCACCGGCAAGATGGTGCCCACGGGCGACGGCACGCTGACGCTGCAGTGCAATCAACTCTCCAGCATGCGGCTGGGCGCGGAAGCCGCGCGCGCCATGCTGACCATCATCCAGACCGGCGGCGAATTCGCCGCCTGGCGCTGCCTGCGCGCCGCGGACAACGCGCTGGAGGCCTACAGCCACTTCCCGGCGTTCGACGCCGCCGTGACCGGCAACAACCTGCTCACCAACGGCGACGCCGGCGCGCTGATCGCCACGCAAGCCAAGATCATCGGCAACTTTGCGCACAATGATTTCCGGCTGTTCGTGTCGGGCGCCAATCCGGAAAGCCTGGCCAACGGGGGGCTGAACGTCGTCACGGTGTGATGCCCTCAAGAACGGCGCTTCGCAGGGGAGATACCACGGTCCGCGGGGGGCGCGCAGGCTTGGGCCGAGCGACGCGGCAAGCGCCCAAGGAAAACGCCCTTGCCGACCATCGCTGCGGACGGCACGGCAAGGGCATTCGGCCTTTCGGGTGCGCCAGTTCGACGCTATCGCATCACCACTGCATCGAGGCGCCGATGCCGGCCGTCGCGCCGCCCGAGGCAATGCCCACGCCCGCCTTCAGCTTGACGCGGTCATTCACGCGCGCGGACGCGCCCAGCGCCACGGCCTGGTAGCCACGGTAGGTCGAGGCGCCCATGCCCAACGCGAACTTCTTGCCCGTGTCGACTTCGGGAATCATGGTCAGCGCCGTGCTCGCGGCGATGCCCGAGTAGGCATTGCGCGCCACGTTGTCCAGCGCCTTGTTGGTCTGGTCCAGGCGGCTGTCCAGGCGGTTCAGGCCCTCGCGGTTTTGCTGCACGCCGCTGTCCAGCGAACCCAGCGCATCGCCCACCGTGCTGTAGGTCTGCCCATCCACCTGATACGTCGGGCCGGTCACCGCGCCGGTCGACGCGTCGATGCGCGCGCCGCCGCCCAGGCTGGCGACCACCGGATCCAGTTGGCCCACGTTCACGGCGTCGGACTTCTGCGTGCCCGCCGCCACGTTGGTCACCTGGCGCTCGGCGCCCTTGGCGCCCACGGACACCGAGTTCGCGCGATCGGCCACCGAACCGGCGCCCAGCGCCACGCTGTTGGTCGCCGACGCCGAGGCGTTCGAACCGATCGCCACAGCCTTGGTGCCCGCACCCGCCACCGCCGCGTCGCTGCCGTCGCTGGCGCCGTCGGCCTTGACGTAAGCACTGGCGGCGCTCATTTCACCGACCTGCTGCGTCAGGGCGTAGATCTGGCTGCCGTTCACGGCGTCCGTGCTATCGGCCGAGATGACGCCGTTGGCCACGCCGGTCACCTTGCGGGCGCCTTCCGTGCCCGCCATGTCGATCGTGGTGCCGCCCCTGTCGGAAGCGACGGAAATGGTTCCGCTCGTGGCATCTTCCTTGACCATCCCCATCTGGCCACTGGTGATCTGCGCCGTGACGCTGTCCACCGTCGTCTGCATCTGGGTCACCCGGTTGTCCAGGCCCGTCACGGCAGCGCCAACCGAACGGTACACCGTGCCGCCCACGCTATACGACGGCGCGGCAATCGACCCGTCCGCATTGACGAAGGCGCCGCCGCCGAGCGCGCTGGCGACGGAATCGCTCACGCGGTAGAGCTGTCCGCCGTTGACGGCATGCAGGCTGCCCGCCGCGACCACGCCATCCGCCACGCCGTTCAACTGGCGCGCGCCGGCTCTGCCGGTGATGTCAACCAGATTGCCGTCCTGATCCTTGCCGACGGTCAGCGCGCGCGTCGTCGCGTCCTGCTTGACCAGGCCCAGCTCACCGCTGGTGAGGCTGGCCGTCAGGTTGTTCAGGTTCGTCGTGTTCTGCGCGACCAGCCCATCCAGCGTGTTCAGCGCCGTCGTGTTGGCCAGCACGTTCTGGTTGGTGGCATAGAGCTGGGAGCCATTGACCGCATCCAGGCTGGTGGCGTCCAGCGTGCCGGCGGCGACGCCCGTCAGCTTGCGCGCACCAGCCGTGCCGGCAACGTCCACCAGCGAGCCGTCCAGATCCTTGGCGACCGTAACAGTCTTGGACACGGCATCCTGACGCACCAGGCCGGATTCGCCGTTGTTCAGCGCCTGCGTCAGGTTGGAGATGTCACCCGCCGATTGGGTCACGCGAGTATCCAGCGCCGTGATCGACGAGGTGTTCGACGTCACGCGGCCATCGAGGCTGGTAATGGAGGTGGTGTTGGACGTCACGCGGGTATCCAGGCCCGTGATTGCCGACGTGTTGGCGGCAACGTTCTGGTTCGTCGAGTACAACTGCGCGCCGTTGACGGCATCCACGCTGGCCGCGTCCAGCGTGCCCGTGGCGACGCCCGTCAGCTTGCGCGCGCCGGCCGTGCCGGCAAAGTCCACCAGCGAGCCGTCCAGGTCCTTGGCGACCGTGATGGTCTTGGACACGGCATCCTGGCGCACCAGCCCCGATTCGCCATTGTTCAGCGCCTGCGTCAGGTTGGTGATGTCGCCGGCGGACTGGGTCACGCGGGTATCCAGGCCGGTGATCGCCGACGCGTTGGCCGCGACGTTCTGGTTCGTCGTGTACAGCTGCGCGCCATTGACGGCATCCAGGCTGGCCACGTCCAGCGTCCCGGCGGCGACGCCGGTCAGCTTGCGCGCGCCGACCGTGCCGGTCAGGTCGACCAGCGAACCGTCCAGGTCCTTGGCCACCGTGATGGTCTTGGACACGGGATCCTGGCGCACCAGGCCCGACTCGCCGCTGTTCAGCGCCTGCGTCAGGTTGGTGATGTCGCCCGCGGACTGGGTGACGCGAGTGTCCAGCGCCGTGATGGACGAGGTGTTCGACGTCACGCGGCCGTCGAGGCTGGTGATGGAGGTGGTGTTGGACGTCACGCGGGTATCCAGGCCGGTGATCGCCGACGTGTTGGCCAGGACGCTCTGATTCGTGGAATAAAGCTGCGAACCGTTGACCGCATCCACGCTGGCCGCATCCAGCGTGCCCGCGGCGACGCCGGTCAGCTTGCGCGCACCGGCCGTGCCGGCAAAGTCCACCAGCGAGCCGTCCAGGTCCTTGGCGACCGTGATGGTCTTCGACACGGCGTCCTGCAGCACCAGGCCCGACTCGCCAGCGTTCAGCGCCTGCGTCAGGTTGGTGATGTCGCCCGAGTTCTGCGTCACGCGGCTGTCCATCGCGGTGATCGAGGACGTGTTCGAGGTCACGCGGCCATCGAGACTGGTAATGGAAGTGGTGTTGGACGTCACGCGGGTATCCAGGCCGGTGATCGCCGAGGTGTTGGCCAACACATTCTGGTTCGTCGTGTACAGCTGCGAGCCGTTGATGGCATCCTGGCTGATCGCGGTTACGCCGCCCGCGCCGACCTGCGTGATCTTGTTGCCGTTCATGTGGACGTCGTTCAGCATCGAAATGCCGCTGGTTCCCTTCAACTCCAACACGCCAGAGGAATAGCCGGAGATGCGCGCGGTCGAAGTCGAGAAGCCAGCGCCGCCGGTGTCATTGCCAGCGTTGTTCAACGAGAAGGACATGCCCGCCGTCGTACAACTCAACGCGGTCGGTGCGCCTGACGAGCCTATGGAAGACCCCGTATTTGTCGTCGAATCGCAGAGCTGGAGTCCTGATCCGGCCGCGAGGGCAGACGGCGCGTGGCTCATGGCCCCCAAGCCACTCAACACCAAGACCGCCGACGTTGCGGCACGGCGCGCCCGACCGGGCTTGGCATGGGAACGAGCGGTTTCGGACACGGCCACCCACGTGTTGGAGGCGGTATTCCAGACAAGCATAAAGATGTGGTTCATTTGTAAGCAGGCATCCGCCGCGCGTCGTACACGCAGCACAGTCGTTGCCAGGGCTACCTGGTAAGGCATGCCCCGTAATCTAGGGTTGGAAAGGGTTTTGGCAGTCGAGACTGTAGGGAAGGAACCTGATGAGAAAAATCAAAGGTTTCTTAAATGACAGGCTCACATGTCGGTTTTCGAAAAAATTCGAACGCACCTTCCTGCGTTCCTCAACCGCAAACGCCCTTGCCGCCCATCTCGAAGGATGGGACGCCAAGGGCGTTGGGCTGCTGCAGGCGCGTGTCTGGCGCCTGTTTGGCGTTAGCGCATTACCACTGCATCGACGCGCCGATGCCAGCGGTGGCGCCGCCCGAGGCAATACCCACGCCCGCCTTCAGCTTGACGCGGTCGTTCACGCGCGCCGACGCGCCCAGCGCCACGGCCTGATAACCGCGATAGGTGGAGGCGCCCATGCCCAGCGCGAACCGCTTGCCCGGGTCCACATCGGGAATCATGGTCAGCGCCGTGGTCGCGGCGATGCCGGAATAGGCATTGCGCGCCACGTTGTCCAGCGCCTTGTTGGTCTGGTCCAGGCGGCTGTCCAGGCGGTTCAGGCCCTGGCGGTTTTGCTGCACGCCGCTGTCCAGCGAACCCAGCGCATCGCCCACCGTGTTGTAGGTTTGGCCGTCCACCTGATACGACGGCCCCGTCACCACGCCGGTCGACGCGTCGATGCGCGCGCCGCCGCCCAGGCTGGCCACCACCGGATCCAGTTGACCCACGTTCACGGCGTCAGTCTTTTGCGTGCCGGCCGCCACGCGGGTCACCTGGCGCTCGGCGCCCTTGGCGCCCACGGACACCGAGTTCGCGCGATCGGCCACCGAACCGGCGCCCAGCGCCACGCTGTTGGCCGCCGACGCCGAGGCGTTGGAACCGATCGCCACAGCCTTGGTGCCCGCGCCCGCCACCGCCGCATCGCTGCCGTCGCCGGCGCCGTCGACCTTGACGTAAGAATTGGCGGCGCTCATTTCACCAACCTTCTCCGTCAGGGCGTAAATTTGGCTGCCGTTCACGGCGTCGGTGCTATCGGCCGAGATGACGCCGTTGGCCACGCCCGTGACCTTGCGAGCGCCTTCCGTGCCACCCATGTCGATCACGGTGCCGCCTTTGTCCGCGGCAATGGAAATCTCACCAGTGCCGGACTCTTCCTTGACCAGGCCCATCGCACCGCTGCTCACTTGCGCCGCCACGTTGTCGACAGCCGTCTGCATCTGGTTCACCCGGCTGTCCAGGCCGGTCACGGCAGCGCCGACCGAACGGTATACCGTGCCGCCCACGCTATACGACGGCGCGGCAATCGACCCGTCCGCATTGACGAAGGCGCCGCCGCCCATCGCGCTGGCGACCGAGTCGCTCACGCGGTAGAGCTGTCCGCCGTTGACGGCATGCAGGCTGCCCGCGGCGACCACGCCATCCGCCACGCCGTTCAACTGGCGCGCGCCGGCTGTGCCGGTGATGTCGACCAGATTGCCGTCCTGATCCTTGCCGACGGTCAGCGCGCGCGTCGTCACGTCCTGCTTGACCAGGCCCAGCTCACCACTGGTGAGGCTGGCCGTCAGGTTGTTCAGGTTCGTCGTGTTCTGCGCGACCAGCCCATCCAGCGTGTTCAGCGCCGTGGTGTTGGCCAGCACGTTCTGGTTGGTGGCATAGAGTTGCGACCCGTTCACCGCATCCAGGCTGGTGGCGTCCACCGAGCCGGCGGCGACGCCCGTCAGCTTGCGCGCGCCGGCTGTGCCGGTCACGTCGACAAGCGTGCCGTCCAGGCCCTTGGCCAGCGTGATGGTCTTGGACACGGGATCCTGGCGCACCAGGCCCGATTCGCCATTGTTCAGCGCCTGCGTCAGGTTGGTGATGTCGCCCGAGTTCTGCGTCACGCGGCTGTCCAGCGCGGTGATCGACGAGGTGTTCGTCGTCACGCGGCCATCGAGGCTGGTGATGGAGGTGGTGTTGGTGGTTACGCGGGTATCCAGGCCGGTGATCGCCGACGTGTTGGCCAAGACGCTCTGATTCGTGGAATAAAGCTGCGAGCCGTTGACCGCATCCACGCTGGCCGCGTCCAGCGTGCCCGCGGCGACGCCGGTCAGCTTGCGCGCGCCGGCCGTGCCGGTCAGGTCGACCAGCGAGCCGTCCAGGTCCTTGGCGACCGTGATGGTCTTGGACACGGCATCCTGGCGCACCAGGCCCGATTCGCCATTGTTCAGCGCCTGCGTCAGGTTGGTGATGTCGCCGGCGGACTGGGTCACGCGGGTATCCAGGCCGGTGATCGCCGACGCGTTGGCCGCGACGTTCTGGTTCGTCGTGTACAGCTGCGCGCCATTGACGGCATCCAGGCTGGCCACGTCCAGCGTCCCGGCGGCGACGCCGGTCAGCTTGCGCGCGCCGACCGTGCCGGTCAGGTCGACCAGCGAACCGTCCAGGTCCTTGGCCACCGTGATGGTCTTGGACACGGGATCCTGGCGCACCAGGCCCGCTTCGCCGTTGTTCAGCGCCTGCGTCAGGTTGGTGATGTCGCCCGCGGACTGCGTGACGCGGGTGTCCAGCGCCGTGATCGACGAGGTGTTCGACGTCACGCGGCCATCGAGGCTGGTGATGGAGGTGGTGTTGGACGTCACGCGAGTATCCAGGCCGGTGATGGCCGACGTATTGGCCAAGACGCCCTGGTTCGTGGAATATAGCTGCGAGCCATTCACCGCATCCACGCTGGCCGCATCCAGCGTCCCGGCGGCGACGCCCGTCAGCTTGCGCGCGCCGGCCGTGCCGGCAAAGTCCACCAGCGAGCCGTCCAGGTCCTTGGCGACGGTGATGTTCTTCGACACGGCGTCCTGCAGCACCAGGCCCGACTCGCCATTGTTCAGCGCTTGCGTCAGGTTGGTGATGTCGCCCGAGTTCTGCGTAACGCGGCTGTCCAGCGACGTGATAGACGACGTGGTTGAGGTCACGCGGCCATCGAGGCTGGTGAGAGACGCCGTGTTGGACGTCACGCGGCTATCCACGTCGATAATCGCCGACGCCTGGGCCGCGACGTCCAGGTTCGTCGCGTGCAGCTGCGAGCCATTGACGGCCTCCTGGCTGGTTGGATCCAACGAGGCGGCGCCGACCTGCGTGATCTTGTTGCCGTTCATGTGGACGTCGTTCAGCATCGAAATGCCGCTGGTGCCCTTCAACTCCAACACGCCAGTGGAATAGCCGGTGATGCGCGCAGTCGAAGCCGAAAAGCCGGCGCCGCCGTTGTCAGCGCCAGCATTGTTCAACGAGAAGGTCATGCCCGTGACCGTACAACCCAACCCGCTTGGCACGCCTGACGAGCCAATGGCAGACCCCGTGTTGGTCGTGGGATCGCAGAGCTGGAGTCCTGATCCGGCCGCGAGGGCAGACGGCGCGTGGCTCATGGCCCCCAAGCCGCTCAAGACCAAGACTGCCGACGTTGCGGCACGGCGCGTCCGACCGGGCTTGCTGCGCGAACGAGCGGTTTCGGACACGGCCACCCACGTGTTGGAGGCGGCATTCCAGACGAGCATAAAGATGTGGTTCATTTGTAAGCAGGTATCCGCCGCGCGTCGTACACGCAGCACAGTCGTTGCCAGGGCCACCGGGTAGGAATTGCCCCACAACCTATTGTTGAATAAGGGTTTTTTTGGAAACACGACTGTAGAGACGGGCCTTCGCACGAACCATCGAAGGTTTCTTAAATTGCGGTGCTCGAATTGTCAGGATTCGTAAACGAGCAAGCGCCGCACGGCCCGCGGCCTACGCATTGGGCCCCGCCCACGCCCGTGCCGAAGCGTCATCCCGGACAGACATGCAAATGACAGGTTCCGCCCCCTACAATGCGGCTGTTGCATCGCAGCATTCCGCAATCCCCGCTTCGTCGTATCCATGTCCCACTCCTTCTCCTCCCAGCACCGGCCCGGCCTGGTGCTGCTTGCGCTTGCCATCGGCAGCTTCGCCATCGGAACCACCGAGTTCGCCACGATGAGCCTGCTGCCCTATTTCTCGCAGTCGCTCGGCATCGACGCCCCCACCGCCGGCCACGTGATCAGCGCCTACGCGCTGGGCGTGGTGGTGGGCGCCCCCATCCTCGCCGTGCTGGGCGCCAGGATGCCGCGCCGCCGCCTGCTGGTCGCCCTGATGGGCCTGTTCGCCATCGGCAACGGCCTGAGCGCGATCGCGCCCGATTACCACTGGATGCTGTTCTTCCGCTTCCTCAGCGGCCTGCCGCATGGCGCGTACTTCGGCATCGCCTCGCTGGTGGCCAGTTCGATGGTGCCCGCCAGCCGCCGCACCGTGGCCGTGGGCCGTGTCTTCCTGGGCCTGACGGTCGCCACGATCGTGGGCGTGCCGCTGGCCAACTGGCTGGGCCAGGTGATCGGCTGGCGCTGGAGTTTCGGCCTGGTTTCGCTGCTGGCGGTGCTCACCATGGTCAGCGTCCACCTCCACGCGCCCGACACGCCGGCCGACCCGCACGCCAGTCCGCTGCGCGAACTGAGCGCGCTGGGCCGGGGACAGGTCTGGATCACGCTGGCGATCGGCGCCGTGGGCTTCGGCGGCCTGTTCTCGATCTATACGTATCTGGCCGATACCCTGAGCGCCGTCACGCAGGTGTCGCCCGCCACCGTGCCGCTGGTGCTCAGCGCCTTCGGCGTGGGCCTCACGGTGGGCAACATGGTGGTGCCGATATTTGCCGACCGCGCGGTGATGCGCACGGCCGGCCTGCTGCTGGTGTGGTCGGCGGTCGTGCTGGCCCTGTTCCCGCTGATGGCGCACAACGTCTGGCTGATCACGCTGAACGTGTTCCTGGTCGGCGTCGGCGGCGCGCTGGGCACGGTGCTGCAGACGCGCCTGATGGACGTATCGGGCGACGCCCAGGGCCTGGCCGCCGCGTTGAACCACTCCGCCTTCAATACCGCCAACGCGCTCGGCCCCTTCCTGGGCGGCCTGGCCATCGCGGCGGGCTTTGGCTGGACGTCGACCGGCTGGGTGGGCAGCCTGCTCGCGCTCGCCAGCCTGCCGCTATGGCTGTGGGCCGTGATGCTGGAACGCCGGACGCGCGCCGCGCGCGCCGGCAAGCTGGTGGTCAGCACCGAATCCGCGCGCTGAAAATACCGGGGACGCCTGCAATCAGGCGTCCCTTTTTTCTTCCACATGGCCGGCTTTACGCGTCCCCTTTTCGCCATTCCCTGGGCGGCGCAAACGTCCCCGTTTATCCCGCACAAAAAGCGTCGGGCGTTCACCACACCCGGGCTTGCGCCTATTGCGGACTGGCGGCAAGCCGCAGCTATACTTTCCGCACTCTTTACCACTCAAGACGCGCTGCACCCTCTGTCATGCAGCGCTTTTTTTATGCCCGTTTTTTCCGCCCTGCCGCGCCCCTTCCGCCTGGCGCTCTGCTGCCTGGCCGCAGCCCTGATTTCCTCCCCCGCCCTGGCCGCTCCCCCGACGCTCGCGCAATGCCACGGCATCAAGGACCTGGCCTTCGTCGCCCACCTGGATGACGACCTGCTGTTCATGAACCCCGACGTCGCCTCGAATATCGAGGCCGGCGGCTGCGTGCGCGTCATCTACCTGACCGCCAGCGATGCCGGCGAAGGCGACGGCTACATGCTGGGCCGCGAGCGCGGCGTGCGCGCCGCGTACGCCTACATGGCCCACAAGCCCGATGTCTGGAAAGAAGACACCGGCGTCGCGGGCGGACGCCAGATCGCGCGCTTCACCCTGCAGGACAATCCGCGCGTGCAGCTGTGGCACATGCGCCTGAAGGATCCGTGGCTGGGCAAGGGCTGGGGCAGCCTCACGCCGCTCAGCCGCACCGAATCCGAACCGGGGCAAAGCGTCGATACGCTGGGTCCGCACGCCGAAACCTACACGCGCGAGCAGCTGATCGACACCCTGGCCGACCTGATCCGCCAATACGGCCCCACCACCGTGCGCCATCTGGACGACACGATCGCGGTGCCCTACACCCAGCTCTGCTGGCGCTGCGCCGGCCACGGGCATCCGGACCACATCGCCAGCGCCCGGCTGGCGCGCGAGGCCATGCTGAGGGCGCCCGGCAACTATGCCGAAACGGGCTATATCGACTACCCCAGCCAGGAACGCGCCACCAACCTTACCGAAACGGAGATCGCCAGCAAGTCGGTGATCTTCCAGCACTACGCCTGGAACGACTACCACTACTGCGCCGGCCCCACGGGCTGCAAGGAGCCGGCCGGGCCGGCCGCCGCCTGGGTGCAGCGCGCCTACTACGTCTCGCGCCACGACATCGCGCCGCAGCTGTATCCCGACGGCCGCGGCGGGCTGGTCGTGTTCGCCGCGGGCGAGACCAATGCCGCCGTCAACCGCTGGGATTCGGGTGAACGCCGCTGGCAAAGCCTGGGCGGGCGCACCACCGGCCCGGTGGTGTCGTTCACCCACGCCGACGGCACGGCCGGCCTGATGGCGCGCGACCCCCTGGGCGGCGTCTGGGCAAACAAACAGCGCCATGACGGCACCTGGCAAGGCTGGCAGGCCTTGGGCGGCATGCGCGTGACGCAGATCCCGGCCGTGGCGCCGCGCGGCGAAGCCGCTGCCGTGGCGCTGGGCTATGACGGCCTGCTCCACTGGATTGCCCCGTCCGGCATCGACGGCAGCTGGAGCACCTGGCAGGACCTGCCTTTGCTTGAAGGCGTCACCGGTGCCCCCGCCGCCGCGCGCGGCGCCGATGGCCGCTACGTCGTCTTCGCCGTCGCCGCCCGGGGCGAACTCTTCTACACCCGCCAGCTGCCGGCCAGCAGAGGCCAGCGCTCCGAATGGCAGGGCTGGCGCCGCGTGGCGGCGCCCGAGGCGGCCGGCGGACTGGCCGCGATCCGCAATCATGAAAACAGGGTCGAGCTCTACTTCCGCCAGCGCGGCAACAACCATCTGACCAAGCTGGTGGAAGCCGGCGACACCACCGATCTGGACATGGACTGGAGCGCCCCGGAAGACCTGGGCGTGCCCTATATCGGCCGCCCGGCCATCAGTGCCGACGCCCAGGGCAATGTCATGCTCGCGATCCTGGAGCGCGCGGGCGGACAGCTATGGCTGGTCGAGCACGGCAAGCCGTCCCGGCTGGACGCCGAGGCCGCTTCGCCCCCCGCCATCAACCTCATCAACGGCACGTTGTACGTCGTCGCGCGCGCCGCGGGCACCCCGCAGCGCTACCAGGTGCTGTCGCGCCACGACGGCGCATGGGCCGGGAACCTGACCCTGGACGGGGTGCCGGCCGGCGGCGGCGGACCATTCGCCGCGGTGGCCGCCCGCCCGTCGGATCTGCCCAATCTCGGCGCCCAAACCCCGAACCAGGCCGTGGTCGTGCGCCCGTCGCCCAGCGAGCCCAACACGCTGAGCGTCGAGCGCATGCCGGCGCAGACCTCGCGCGCGGCGACCCCAACCCGGGTGCAGTGAACGGCGCAAGGGGGCGCGTCAGGAATTCGGCAGCGCCGCGCCCATGGCGGCGAACAGGCCGCCGCACACTTTGTTGAAGCGGCGCCCCGTGCGTTCCAGCCAGGGACGCACGCGATGCGCCAGGCGCGCCAGCACGTATTCGACCAGGAACTCGATCACCGTGAACGTGCCCGCCATGATCAGGAACTGCATGAACAGGCTGCGGGCCGGATCAATGAACTGCGGCAGGAACGCCCCGTAGAACAGCAGCGCCTTGGGATTGGAGATGGCCGACAGCAGGCCCTGGCTGAACATGCGGCCGCGGCGCGGCTGCGGCATCTCGGGACTCGGGCGCAGTTGCACCCCGGGCGCGCGCCAGAGCTGGATGCCCAGCCATATCAGATAGGCGCCGCCCACCCACTTCAGCACGGTCAGCGCCGGCCCCCAGGCCTTGAGCAGCGCGCTGATGCCAAGCATCGACAAGGCGATCAGGGCGATGAAGCCCACTGCGCCGCCCGCTATCGTGCACAGGGCCTTGCGATGGCCGTGCAGCGCGCCGTGCGTGAGCGCCAGCAGCGTGTTGGGACCAGGCGTGATGGACAGGCCCGTGACCGCGATCAGATAGATGAGCCAGCTATGCAGCGCCATGGTGGAGATCGGAACGAATGTTGGACGGGGCAGTCTAGCATTCGCGCGAGGTCCCTACCGCGGCTCGCCCTTTGCCTCCGGACAGCGGGCCGGCTTCAACTTGCCATCCTGCCGCAAATCTCGGCGCAGTCCCCACAGGTGCGCGCGCATTCGGCCATGCCGTCCATCCCATCGCAGCTCGCCGCGCAGTCATCGCAAAGAACGGCACATGCGCCGCAGATGACCTTGTGGTTCTCGACCCCCACCAGCATCGCATGCGCCGCGGTGCGGCACATTTCGGCGCACCCCATCATCAAGCGGAAATGATGAGGCGCGACGTGCTCCCCCCCCGCCTCCAGGCAATGGTGCATCGCGGTCCTCACACACTGTCGGTAGCAGGCCAGGCAACTGTCTATACAGCTTTCCATCTCGTTGGCAACGGCGTTCATGGTGGCTCCTTGTGCTGTCGGTTCGATCCGATCAGCACACGCCGTTCCTGAAGGCGCCGCGCCCGCCTGCTATTGCGGTTCGATCTTCGCGTCCACCGCGCGCTGCGTCCAGACCTTGCGCTGCGCCTGCGCGAAGGCCTGATGCTCGGCCAGCGTGTTGGGCGACACCTGCATGCCCAGGGACTCAAAGCGCTGCAGCACGTCGGGCTCGCGCAAGATGGCGGAGACTTCCTGGTTCAGTTTCTGCACGATCGCATCCGGCGTCTTGGCGGGCGCGGCAACCCCGACCCACACCACCAGGTCGAAATTCTTGTAGCCCAGCTCGGCCAGCGTCGGAACGCCCGGGAACTCCTTGGCCCGCTCATGCCCCGTATAGGCCAGTCCGCGCAACTTGCCGGCCTGCATGAAGGACGTGACGACGGACAGGTCGGCGAACAGGTAATCCACATGCCCGCCCAGCAGGTCGGTGACGGCGGGCGGCTGGCTCTTGTAGGGCACGCCATTGGCGGCGGCGCCGGCCACCGTATTGAACGTGGCGCCGGCGATCTGGCTGGTGGGCGAGCCGTAGGCGTAATTCAGCGGCTTGTCCTGCGTGGCCTTCACCAGTTCCTGCAGGGTCTTGTAGGGCGCGTCCTCGCGCACCGCCAGCATCATCGGAATGGTGGCGATCCGGACGACGTGGATGAAATCGCCGGTGGGATCGAACGGCAGCTTGCGGAACAACGCCGGCGTGGCCGAGTGCGTCGAACTGCTGGTCAGGATCAGCGTGTAGCCGTCGGGCTGCGCACGCGCCGTGAACGCCGACCCGATCGTGCCGGAGGCGCCCGGCTTGTTCTCGATCACGACCGGCACATTCAGCCGCGGGCCCAGCTTTTCGGCAATGATGCGCGCGCTGGTGTCGGTGGCGCTGCCCGGCGAGAACGGCACCACGATTGTGATCGGCTTGTCGGGATAGGCGGATTGCGCGTGGACGGCGCCTGCGGGCAGCGCGCCGCCAAGCGCGCTGAAGAATGCAAGGCTGCCGGCGGCCAGCAGGCGGCGGCGCTGCGCGCCGAACGGTCGAGTCATGCTTGTCTCCTGTTGGGGCCGCGGGTCGGCCCTTCTTCAATTCATGGCCGTATGATGCTCGCGCCCCGCTTATCCCAACAAGGGACTAATTTTCATAGACTCATTCCAGGCCGGGATTAATCCTCCTTGGCCTCACGTTCGCGCAGGTAGTCTTCGGTTGCCTGCAGGAAGGCCGACGCCGCCAGCGACAGGCGGGCGTTGCGGCGCTGGATCAGCCAGAGTTCATGCCCGTGCCTGCGCGCGCCGTCGATCGTCAGGATGCGCAGGCCCAGCTGCCGCGCCAGGTCGCACGCATAGCCGGGAACCACGGTGATGCCCAGGCCTGCCCCCACCAGCTTCAGCACCGAGATCAGCATGCCCGCCTCGATGCGATAGCGGAACTCCAGATTCAGGTCGGCAGCCACCCGGTCCAGGCTGCGGCGCACGCTGTAGACGTTGCGCAGCATGATGTGGTCGTGGGACGCCACGTCGGCCCACGATACGGAACGCTTGCGCGTCAGCGCGTGGCGCGGCGCGCACACCGCGTACAGCGTGTCGCGGTAGATGACCCGCGTGGCCATTTCCTCGGATGGCGTTTCGACCGACACGATGCCGAAGTCCGCGCGCCCGTTGCGCACGTGCTCGAACGTGTCGTCGGTGGTCAGTTCGAAAAGGTCCAGCTTCACGCTGGGATGGGCCCGGTGATAACCGGCCACCACGTCGCCCAGCAGGCCGGCCATCATCAGCGGCGAGGTGGCCACGCCCACCGTGCCCCGCTCCAGGGTGCGCAGGCCGGACATGCTGCGTTCGGCGGCGCGCACGGTGCCCAGGATCTCTTGCGCGTAGGCGTAGAAATCCGCCGCGCCGTCGCACGGCGTGACGCTGCGCGTCGAACGCTCGAAGAGCGGCTGCCCGACCTCGGCCTCCAGTTCGGCGCACAGCTTGCTGACCGCCGACTGGGTCACGAAGGCCGCGCGGGCGGCGGCCGTAAAGCTGCGCAGTTCATAGAGCGCGCAGAAGACGCGCAGTTGCTTGAGCGTGATGTTCATGGTCGAAGTCGCCGGAGGGCGCCGCCGGCCATGCCGGCCTCAGCGCCCAGGTTCGAGGATATCGCGATCCGCGCCCTGGCGCGGCGCCTGGCGGCCGATGGCGCCCGGCGTGCGGGAAAAGCGCACCGGAATGCCGCACGCCGTCAGCGGTCCCTCGGTGGGATGCTCCACGCGCTGGAAGAATCCGGTCGCCTTCAGGTGGGGGTCGTCGAACAGGGCTTCGGGCGTGTTGACGTGCGAATGCGGAATATCCGCATCGGCCAGGAGCGCCAGCCATGCTTGCGTGCCCTGCTGCGCGACGATGTCCGCAAGGTCCTGGTACAGCGCGTCGAAATGGCGCGCGCGCGACGCGGCGTCCGCATAGCGCGGATCCGCGGCCAGATCGGCGCGCTGCGCAAGCGCGAAGAAGCGCCGCCACTGCGCATCGGTGTAGGGCAGCAGCGCCAGATAGCCGTCGCGCGTGCGGTAGGGCCGCCGCTGCGGCGACAGCACCCGGCTGTAGCCCATGGGCCCCAGCGGCGGAATGAAGCTGTGCCCGGACAGGTGCTCGACCAGCGTGAAGGAAACCAGGGTTTCGAACATGGGCACCTCGATCGCCTGGCCCTGTCCCGACCGTTCGCGCTCGTACAGCGCCATCGGAATGGCGTAGGCCAGCGTCAGGCCCGCCACCTTGTCCGCCAGAATGGTGTTCACATACGCGGGCGCCCCGCTGTTGCGCCCCTGCAGGTCCGCCAGGCCGCTCATCGCCTGGATGATGTCGTCGAACGCCGGACGCGCCGCGTAGGGGCCGTCCTGCCCGAAGCCCACCGCCGAGCAATGGATCAGCCGGGCATTGCGCCCGCACAGCGTCTGCGCATCCAGCCCCAGCCGCGCCAGGGCGGCCGGACGCACGTTGGAGACGAACACGTCGGCGCCGTCTATCAGGCGCAGCAGCGCCTCCCGGTCCTGCGGCGTCTTTGCATCCAGCGTCACGCTGTACTTGTTGCGGTTCAGGTTCAGGTAGGCGGGTCCCATCCCCGCATGCGCAGCCGGCGCCGAGGTGCGGAACACGTCGCCCTCCGGCGCTTCCACCTTGACGACCTCCGCGCCCATGTCCGCCAGGATCTGCGTGGCATAGGGGCCCATGGCCACCGAGGTCATGTCGATGACGCGCACCCCGTGCAGCGGCCCCGCCATCACTTGGTCTCCTTGTGCTGCTTGCGCGCGAGGAAGGGCGCCATGTAGCGCCGCGGCTCATCGGTGGTGAAGGCGTCGCCGAAGGCGTCCACACTGCGGTCCAGGCCGGCCTCCACCGTCGAACCGCTCCAGTAGCGCAGCAGCGCCTTCTGCGAACGCACCGCGCGCGGCCCGCTGGCGGCGATCGGCGCCACCGTGCGCTCGACCAGCGCATCCAGGCCGCCCGTCTCGCAAACGAATTCCAGGTAGCCCCATTGCAGCGCCTGGGCCGCATCCACCGTCTCGCCGGTCAGCAGCAGCCAGTTGGTCGGGCCCTGGCCGATCAGCGCCGGCAGCAGCACGGCATGGATCACGGACGGAATGCCCACGCGCACCTCGGGCATGCCGAATACGGCATCTGCCGATCCCAGGCGGATGTCGCAGGCCGCCGCCAGTTCCATGCCCGCCCCCAGGCAGAAGCCCGGGATGCGCGCAATGGTGGGCACCGGAATCGCGGCCACGGCGTCGCACAGGTCGCGCAGCCGCGTGATGAAGGCGCGCGCGCCCTGGGGATCCAGTTCGGCCATCTCGTAGATGTTGGCGCCGCCCACGAACGCCCTGTCGCCCGCGCCGCGGATGACCACCGCCCGGGCGTCGTCCTGCACCGCGATCCAGCGCGCGGCCTCGGTCAGGCTGAGCGTGACGGCCGACGCCAGGATGTTCAGGCTCTTGGCGTCGTGGATCTGCAGGGTGTAGACGCCGCGCTCGTCGCGCGTGACGCGGGCGTGGGCGAAGGAAGGAATGGGCGCAGTCATGAAAGCTCCAGCTAGGGGTTATGGCCACCGATGCTAAAGGCGGGGTTTGATCACAACAAACGAGTAATTTTCATGGAATAAGTCTACGATGGAATAAGTCATCGCCTGGCATCCGGACCGGCCGGCGGGCTTTTGCCGGATCGCCACCACTGGCCGCGCAATGTTTTCATGCGTACACTCCCCGCATGCTACGCATCGACAATCTCACCAAGCGCTATGGCGACCATCTCGTTTTCCAGGGGCTGACCCATGCCTTCCCGGCAGGATGCGTGGCGCTGTGCGAAGAGGACAGCACCGGGAAATCCAGCCTGCTGGGCATCATCGCGGGCGCGCTTGCGCCGGATGAAGGCGACGTGCATATCGACGGCCATTCGCTGATCCACGCGCCGCTGCAGGCCAGGGCGCGCCTGGCCTACGTGCCGGACAACTGCATGGCGTTTCCCCAGCAGACGGGACGCGGCCACCTCGAGCAGGCCGCGCGGGAAAAGAACGTTCCGCTGGACGGCGCCGTGCTGGACATCGCCATCCGGCTGGGACTGGAGCCGCACCTGGACAAGCGTTTCGAGCAGATGTCGACGGGCACCCGCCGCAAGGTGTACCTGACGGCGGCCGCGCTGGGCAATCCGGCCGTTGTCGTTGCCGACGGGCCCAGCAACGGCCTGGACGCGCAAGCCCGCGGCGTCCTGGCCGACCTGTTCAAAACCTGGGCGCGGGACCGCGTCGTGCTGTTCGCCAGCCATGATCCCGAACTGGTGCAGGCCTGCGGGGCAAGCACCGTCGAAGTGGGCACGCTGCGCTGACGGCTGCGCCCTGCCGCAGCCACCGCAGGGCGGCAGCCAGGTGCCTGGTTGCACCGCCTAGAAGCGGATCGTCAATCCCGCCATCGGCCCCTGCAGCACCACGTCGTACTTGAAGCCGTTCCGGTTGTAGTCCACGCCCAGCGCGCGGTAACCGACCGTCGCCGAAATGGTCTTGCTGAAGTTGTACCCGATGCCGATGCCCACGTCCCAGTCGGCATCCGCGCCGCCCGCGCCGATCAGGCCCCATCCGGTCGCATAGACCTTCTGGGTGAACTGGTAGTTGCCGCGCACCCCGACCATGGCGTCGACCCACGTGGCGCTGTCGCTGCGCTTCCTGCCGCTGAATTCCCCGCGATGCAGCGTGATGTCCGTATCGACCGACCAGACCCGCAGGCCCGCGACGACATCCAGCCGGTGCGCCGAATTCTCGAGCACCGAATAGCCCCCGCCAAGAAAGCCGGCGAACGACTTGCTCTTCACATCCGCGCTGGTCGCCACGATCTCGCGCGGCGTGTCGCCCACATTGCCGAGCTTGGCATAGATCAGGTCCCCGAAAATGCTGTAGCGGCCCTTGCGCGCGTCGCCGATCAGCATGGCCGCGAAGTCCAGGTTGTCGAATATCTTGTCGAAGCTGCTGTCGATATCGACGACCGGAAGCCGGCGGTGGGTCACCTTTCCGGATAGCGCCGGCGCCCAGAAATACGGCGTGACCGAAAACTCCCATTCGCTGGAGTAACTGCTGTCCACGGCGGGCTTCGTATCCGCTTCGGCGCAGAAACCCGATCCGGCGTACAGGACCCCGCAAACCAGGCAGCCGGTGATGTTCTTTTTCATCGCACCCCCTCCCGAACGCTCAGGCGCGAGGCATCGCATTGCCCCCGCCTGCGGCAGCGCAACCCCGGCGAAGGCGCCGGGGACGCAGTAATGGCATCAGCTCGCCCGCCTGACGGGCGGCACCGTCCAGGAACCGTTGAGGATGGACGGACTGCTCTCGTTCGGCCAATACAGGCGCATCATCAGGATGAACCTGTCCTTGGGGGCCGGCAACCAGTTCGACTCCCACCCCGGGCCGGGGGACTCGTGCTGGATGAGCAGGTCCACAGAGCCGTCCGGCTTGGCCTTGAGCGGCTGGCGCTCGCTGATCGAATAGCGGTTCAGCGGATTGTCGACGAAGAAGTAGTTCTCGTCATACATCGTCAACGACCAGAATCCCGATACCGGCGGCAACTGCCCTTTCTTGAACGTCAGGACGTATTTTTCCGTTCCGTTGTAGACGCGCTGCACCGCGCCGGTATCCGACTTCAGGGACGTCGGATACACCGCATCCTGCGGCCGGTTGGCGCCCAGCCCGATCGCGGTGATCAGGGCGCGCTGCAGGTAATTCGTCCCGTATATCCCCGTCTTCGTGGTGAAGCCCCAGCCATGGATATGCTGGATGTCGCCATCGCTGGACCTGAAGTGCGACATGATCCGTCCAAAGCCGGTCTGCGGAACGCTCTTCGCATACGCCGGATTGAGCTTGGACTTGTCGAAATCCTGCCCCGGAACGATGCCGATCGACGCCAGTTTCTCGACCATCGGCGCGTCCGCCGCTGTCGGGGGATTTCTTTTCAACAGCTCGGCAAACAAGGTGAAATACTCGTTGGCGTCCATCTTGTTGACCTGTTCGCGCACCGACGTCTTCATGTCGATCGCGGGATCGACCTTGCCTTGCGGCGGCTTCCAATCCTTGCCCCAGGCGCTCAGGGGCGCGAGCTTCACTTCATCCTGCAGCTTGTGCACCTCGGCATAATCTTCCGGCGTGCCGGTGCAGTAGATGCGCCCCAGCAGCCAGACGATGCTCGTCGGAGACTTGTATTGCGTCATGCCCTTGGGCACCGTTCCCTCCCACCCCGGGCCCGTCACCATGAAGGTCTGCGCCCCGGTGCCCGTCGTGCGCTTGCCCGGAACGTCGAACACGGTCGTCCAGCCATCCAGCAGCGGGAACAGGGCGTAGCGGCCGTTCAGGTCGGGCAGGCTGACGACCCATGGCTCGTCGCCCACATCGAAGAACGACGTGGTGTACAGGGTATCGGCATTCGGCGCCGTCACGTCCCGGAACTTGGCATCCGGATATTGGCGCAGCTTGATCAGGTTACCCATCGGCGCCCGCGTGCCCTTGGGCTCGGCGACATTGGTGACGACCCTTCTAGTCATCTCCATCGTGACGAGGGGATAGGCATAGATATAGGCTTCGGTAGCCAGCGCAAACTGCTCATCGGCCTCCGGCAGGTCCGCCACCAGGCCTTCGGCGGCCCGGGCGGTGGCGCCCAGCGTCCCGGCTGCAATCAGACTCAAACCACCTGCGTTGAACTTGCGGCGTGTCAGTTTCATTTTTATTGCTCCCGTGGATAAACATCGCGTAGTTCACTTAGACGACTTCCAACATGAAAAACGATCTTTTCCGAGCTGCAACGCAGTTGATTCGAAGTGGGGCACGCTCCATGGTCCCGAACCGGGATCCGATGACGACGACGGGATGGCTTGGCGTGGCGTGCACGCTTGGCCGTCCCGTAAATCCTGATAAATCTATGCGCAGTCCCACTGCCCCTCAATAACCCGAATTGAGTACGACCGGCCGACCCTGGTCGTAAACCGGCCCCTGCCGGAAAAGACCGCCCGCAACGGGACGACACGTAGCTGGGCCAACCTTCATGTCGCGGCACTCGGGATGTGCGCCACAGTGGGCGCTTACTAACTTTCTTCGTTCAGGGAACGTCGTCCGTCGAGCGAAAAGAATCGTAGGGGGATGTGGGCCAACGGCCTATTGACCATCGGCCAGGCTGATGACGCAATGTGGACGGGTACCCGACCAACGCAGTCCAGAGGAGCGGCGCCATGCACACGCAATACAAAAAGCGGTCAACCGAACTGGTAGCGATAGGTTCCGACGGGTCCACCTACATCATCGAGCGGCGCAGCAAGGCGCTGCCGTGCGACGACGGCGAGCCGGCTTTCTTCTACTGCTGCGTGCAGGACGGCAGGCCGGTCTCGTGGCTGGGCGAGAGCCGCTACGAGTTGCCAGACGGCACAGAGCTTCGCGCCATCGCCTGCCGGCTGGTGGACGCGCCGGTGCATTGAATTCAGAGTTCCAGCCTGGTCACCCGGGGCGACGGCGCCATGACGATGCCGCGGGCCAGGCCTACTTCCCCTTGCCCATCGACAGCGGCACGCCCCAGACGGGATCTTCCATGCCCCGCTTGCCCAGCGGCGTGATCTGCATGGGCTGCAGCCTGGACAGCATTTCCCGATGCGCATCGCTCAAGTTCGCACGCTGCGCAATGAACTTCTGCGCGAAATCCATGGGCGCGGGCCACGTGTAAACCGTGAAGTCTTCCAGCGGGCACTCGATCATCTTGGGGTCGACCGCGCGGCACGCCGCCTGGTTGTACTTGTAGCTTGGCGTCTTCATGTGCATGCGCTGGCTCAGCACCAGCTGGCCGCCCTTGAGCGTGAAACTGGCCAGCGCCAGCTTGGGCAGCACCCGCGACTGCACCTTGATCGCGGGAATGTCGCGCGAATTGGTCTCTTCGTAATATCCGGGGCGCGAGCCCTGCGTGGTCTCGGTGTACTGCTGCTCGCCCCAGCTCACGCACGCGCCCGAGGCCATGTGCACCGCCGTGCAGACCTGGCGCGTCTTGGTCTGCGAGCCGGTCGTGCCTTCGTGCCAGTTGGTCTCCTTGAAGAACTCGCGATAGAGCTCCGGCGACAGGTACGCCGTGCCGTTGGCGCCGCGCCCCGAGCCGACCGGGCCGCTGCGCGCGCCCACCTGGTCCAGCAGGGCATTGAGCTTGTAATCGTCGCCCCCGGTCAGCAGGTACTTGCCGGGCGGCAGAATATGCACTTCGAACGCCTTGAACAGGTAGGTGGTGTCCTTGTCCCGCTGCAGCGCATTGTTCTGGAACTTGCGGCCGAACGTGATGCGCGGGTCGGGTTCGAACATCCAGACCGTGTTGCCCGTCCACTGCGTCATGGTCATCGCGTCTTTCAGCGTGGCATGCGGCATCAGGTCAGCCACCAGCACCACGGCCATGTCCGCCTTCAACGCCTCGCCGACGATGTCCAGCAACTGCGCATAGCGCCGATCGTCGCTGGTGCCCTCGTCGCTCGCAAACTGATTGGTGGCGCAACCCGACAAGGCCAGCGTGACGGCCAGGGCGGAAAGGGCGAGTCGCGGGCGCAGTCGCGGCAAGTTCATGGATCGGTCCTTTGGGCGGATACGTGAAGAATGAGCGCGCATGCTACTGGCTCGGGGACGCATAGCAAACCGCCCGATGCGGCTTGAAACATGCTCGCGGACGGTCATTGCCGGCGTCCGCGCGACGGCGCCCATACGCGGGAATCGCGCGGCGACGGAAAGCGCCAGCAATGGCAGGGTTTGCCGGCCGGGAGGGGGCCGGCGCCGACAGCCCGCGCGCCTGGGACCAGGCCGATTCCTGGCGAAAAATTTTGTTGCGTTTGTTTCGCCTGGGCTTAGTTCGTCGGCAACAGACGGGGCATCCTCGTGCCGTAATCCTCGTCCGCATAGACCAACGCCGGCAGCGGCGACACGCCGCGACCGCCAAGTTCCCAAAGCGCCTCGATCCAATCGGCCGCCACATCGGCAATGGCATCCTGGACGCAGAACGCCGGCTCGCGGGAGAACAGCGGCACAGCCGGCGACACGCCGTTTTCGCCATGGACCACGTCGAACAGCCCGCGGTGTTCGTCGATGGCTTTGTTCAGCACATAAAGATCCGGACCGTCCAGGCCGATCACCACCGAAAATGTGCCCTCGCCGCCCTGGTCGGGAAAGATGCCGAACTGGATCTCGCGCGCCTTTTCGGGCAATCGCGGGAACACGCCCGCCAGCTTGCGCAGCGCCGCCTCGGTGTGTGCGTCCAGCACGCGCCGCAGCGCGTCTTGATAGTCTTGTTTCGTCATCGCGCAAGCATAGCGGACAAGCGCGCCGCCCGGCATCACGTCTGCGCCGGCATCCGCGCCAATAGCTTGTCCAGCGTCAGCGGATAGTCCCGCACGCGCACGCCGGTGGCGTTGTACACCGCGTTGGCGATGGCCGCGGCAACGCCGCACAATCCCAGTTCGCCGACGCCCTTCGCCTTCATCGGCGACGACACGGGGTCGTCCTCGTCCAGGAAGATGACTTCCTGCCGTGGAATGTCGGCATGCACGGGCACCTCGTAGCTGGCCAGGTCGTGATTGACGAAATAGCCCAGCCGATGGTCCACGGCCAGCTCTTCCATCAGCGCGGCGCCGACGCCCATGGTCATGGCGCCGATGACCTGGCTGCGCGCGGTCTTCGGATTGAGGATGCGCCCGGCGGCGCAGACGGCCAGCATGCGGCGCACGCGCGTTTCGCCCGTCGCCGCGTCCACCGCCACCTCCACGAAATGCGCGCCGAAGGTCGATTGCTGGAACTTCTTGTCCAGATCGCCGAATTCGATCGCGTCCTCGGCGACCAGTTCGCCGCCCGACACCGCGCGCGTCAAGGGCGCCGACCGCCCGCCCGCTTCGATCACCTCGCCGCCCGCGAACGCGGCGCCTTCGCTGTCAAAGCCCAGCCGCTCGGCCACGGCCTCGCGCAGCTTGGCGCAGGCCGCGTAGACGCCGGCGGTGGCGCTGTTCGCGCCCCACTGGCCGCCAGACCCCGCGGACACCGGAAATGAAGAATCGCCCAGGCGCACCACCACCCGCGAGATCGGCACGCCCAGCATCTCGGCAGCCGTCTGCGCGATGATGGTGTAGCTGCCCGTGCCGATATCGGTCATGTCGGTCTCGACAATGACGCGGCCCGCCGAGTCCAGCCGCACGCGGGCCGCCGACTTGGTCACCAGGTTGTTGCGAAAGGCGCTGGCCACGCCCAATCCGATAAGCCAGCGCCCTTCCCGGCGCGCGCCGGGCTGGGCCTTGCGCTGCTCCCAGCCAAATTGCCTTGCCCCGGTCTCCAGGCATTCAATGAAGCGCCGCCGGGAGAACGGCCGGGCCGGGTCGGTGGGGTCCACCTGGGTATCGTTGCGGATCCGGAACTGCACCGGGTCCATGCCCAGCGCCTGCGCCATCTCGTCGACGGCGATTTCAAGCGCCATCATGCCCGGCGCTTCGCCGGGCGCGCGCATGGCGTTGCCTTCGGGAAGGTCCAGCGTCATCAGGTTCAGCGCGGTTCTCTGGTTGGCGCCGGCATACAGCAGCTTCGTCTGCTGCACGGCCTCTTCGGGCTGGCCGTCAGGCAGGTCGCCCGACCAGCTCTCATGCGAGATCGCCGTGAGCCTGCCATCGCGTTCGGCGCCCAGGCGGATGCGCTGGATGGTGGCGGGTCGGTGCGTCGTGTTGTTGGCCATCAAGGGGCGCGGCAGCGCAACTTTGACCGGCCGGCCCGCGGCGCGCGCGCCCAGCGCGGCCAGCAGCGCGTCGGCGCGAACGAACAGCTTGCCGCCGAACCCGCCGCCGATGTAGGGAGAGACCAGGCGGACGTTCTCCTTCGGGATGCCCAGCGTCCTGGCCACGTCGGACCGCCCCCACGCGATCATCTGGTTGGAGGTCCACAGGGTCAGTTTGTCGTCCTTCCAGACCGCCAGCGATGCATGCGGCTCCATCATGGCGTGCGACTGGTCGGGCGTGGTGTAGATGTGATCGATCTTGACGGGCGCGGACGCAAAGGCGCCATCGAAGTCGCCCACGTCCGTCTTCGGGATGTGCCTGGCGGACGCGCCGTTGCCGCGCTTTTCCGCCGCCAGGTCGTACGCGCCCCTGGCGCGGGCATATTGCACGCGCACCAGCCTGGCGGCCGCGCGCGCCTGTTCGAACGTGTCTGCAACCACCACCGCGATCGCCTGATGGTAATGCTGGATGTCGGGCCCGCCCAGCAGCGTGGCCGTGTTCATCTTGCCCTTGCCGAGCTTGCCGGCGTTCTGCGCGGTCACGACGGCCAGCACGCCGGGCGCCTTGCGCGCGGCCTCGATGTCCATGGATGTGATGGCGCCCTTCGCGATGGCCGCGCCGACGACATAGCCCACGGCGGCATTGGGCGCCACGTCGTGGCGCTCATACGCGTAGGCAGCCTGGCCACAGGTCTTCAGGGGGCCGTCGATGCGGTCGAGGGGCTGGCCCACGACCTTGAGCTGGTCGATGGGATTGTCTGTCGCGGGGGTATCGAATTTCATTGCGTCACGTCCTTGCTTCCGCCAGCACCGAACTGAGCGCGCGCTGGGCCAGGGTCACCTTGAAGCCGTTGTCTGGCGTGGGCCTGGCATCGGCCAGCAGGGCCTGCGCCACGCGCGCCGCCCCGGCCGGCAGATGCGCCTCCGCCGACTCGATCCGCCAGGGTTGCGGCGCAACGCCGCCCAGCGCCACGCGGCCGCTGCCATCGGCCTGCACCACCGCGCCCACCGCCACCAGCGCGAAGGCAAAGGATGCGCGGTCCCGCACCTTGCGGTAGATGTGCTTGCCGCCCAGCGGCCTGGGCAGCGTCACTGCCGTGATCAATTCGCCCGGCTCCAGGTTGGTTTCGATGTGCGGCGTATCCCCAGGCAGCCGGTAGAAGTCCGCAATCGGGATGACGCGCCTGGTGTCGTCGGGCCGCACGGCCTCCACGCTTGCGTCCAGCAGGCGCATGGCCACCGCCATATCGCTGGGGTGCGTCGCGATGCACGCGTCGCTGGCGCCGATCACGGCGAGCTGGCGCGACACGCCGCCGAGGGCGGAGCAGCCGCTGCCGGGAACGCGCTTGTTGCAGGGCTGGTTGGTGTCGTAGAAATACGGGCAGCGGGTGCGTTGAAGCAGATTGCCCGCCGTCGTGGCGCGATTGCGGATCTGCGCCGACGCGCCGGCAAGCAGCGCGCGCGCCAGCACCGCGTAGTCGCGCCGCACGACATCGTCGGCGGCGAGGTCTGCGTTGCGCACCAGCGCGCCGATGCGCAGCCCGCCGTCCTCGGCCGGCTCGATCTTGTCCAGCCCCAAACCGTTGACGTCGATCAGGTGCGTGGGCGTCTCCACCTCGATCTTCATCAGGTCCAGCAGGTTCGTGCCGCCGGCGATGAACCGGGCGCGGGGCTCGCGCACGGCGCTGGCGGCTGCCTGGTCGACGGTCGCGGGGCGCTCGTAGGTAAACGGTCTCATGCCTTGCCCTCCGCGACTTCCTCGATGGCTTCCAGAATGTTGGAATAGGCGCCGCAGCGGCAGATATTGCCGCTCATGCGTTCGCGGATCTCTTCAGGCGTGAGCAGCGGGTGTTCGGACAGCGACGCGGTGACGTGGCTGGGCGCCCCACGCGCCGCTTCGTCCAGCATGCCGACCGCGGAGCATATCTGCCCCGGCGTACAGTAGCCGCACTGGTAGCCGTCGTGCCGGACAAAGGCAGCCTGCAGGGGATGAAGGGCGCCAGGCGTTCCCAGGCCTTCGATGGTGGTGATCTGCTGGCCGTCATGCATGACGGCCAGCGTCAGACAGGCATTGACCCGCCTGCCGTCCAGCAGCACCGTACAGGCGCCGCATTGCCCGTGATCGCACCCTTTCTTGGTGCCCGTCAGTCGCAAGTGTTCGCGCAACGCATCCAGCAAGGTGGTGCGCACGTCCAGCGCCATGTCGTGCGCAGTGCCGTTCACCACCAGCGTCACCGAGGCCGACAGGCTTTGCGCGCGCGAGGCGCCCTGCGCGGCGGACATGGGCGACGCCGTCATCGCGGTTGCGGACGCCGCGCCCGCCCTGAGCAGGTTGCGTCGGGAAATCTTGATATTGAGGGCGTTTTCCAAGGTCGGTCTTCCTTTGAATGTCTGGCTGGCCGCGCGGGCGATCCGTCGACGGCGGCAGCAAACGGTGTTCCCGCGAAAGCGGCGCCGACCGTTCAGGCAAGCGCGAACGGCTCCGGGCCTTCCGCCCGCCGATGCACGCCTGCCTTCGGCTGACCGCCGGCAGCGTGCTGCCGGCTCCTGACGGCCGTAAGCTCGGCCAGGATGGACACGGCGATTTCCGGCGGCGTGTGGCTGCCGATATCCAGGCCCACCGGTCCCCGAAAGCGCTGCACAGCCTCTTCCGAAAAGCCGAAATGCACTTTCAGTCGCTCGCGGCGCTTGTCGTTGCTGCGGCGCGAACCCAGCGCCCCCACGTAGAACGCCGGCGAGCCGATGGCTTCCAGCAGCGCCATGTCATCCAGCTTGGGATCGTGGCTGAGCATGACCAGGGCCGTGCGCGCATCGGGCCCGATCGCCGTCACGGCATCGTCGGGCATGCAGGTCAGCAGCGTCGTGCCGGGCACGTCCCATGCGCAGGCGTACTCTTCGCGCGGGTCGCAGACCAGCACCTCGAAATCCAGGGCCAGCGCCATGGGCGCGATGTAGCGCGCGATGTCGCCGGCGCCCACCAGCAGCAGCCGCCATTGCGGTCCATGCACCGTGCTCAGCGTGCCGCCGTCCCAGGCCAGCGTATCGCCCGGCTGCGCGTCCGTCAGGGTGACGGCGCCGGTCTGCAGGTCCACCGATCGGCGCGCCAGGCGTCCGGCGCGCAGTTGCGCTTCAAGCGCGGCCAATTGCGCGGGATCAGGATTCGTCTCGATGACGATCTCCAGCATGCCGCCGCAGGGCAGCCCGAAATTCATCGCATCATCGGGATTGCCGCCGTACGCCACGGCGTACGGCAGCGTTGCGCACAGCTTGCCAAGGCGCATTTTGTCGATAAGATCATCTTCAATGCACCCGCCCGAAACCGAGCCCACTACCCGACCGTCGCACCGGATCCCCAACAGGGCGCCGGGACGCCGGGGCGATGCGCCCCACGTGGAAGCAACCGTCGCCAGGATGCGGTCCTGGCCCTGGCGGTTCCATTCCCGAAGGGCTGCAAGCACTTGCATGTCCAGGCTCTGCATCTGCTGACCCTCATGACCCGGCGCGCCGCAGTCATGCCGGGGGCAGGTTTTGATAAATGGAGTGAGCCGCATGCGGCCGTTTCATGATACCGACGCGCTGGCCCGGCCCGCCACGCAAACCTGACAAGAAAATGTTCGATCTCGCAACCAATCCAGACAACGATCCGCCCACCCGCTGCGTGGGCATCCTGCTTGCTGCGGGACGTGGCCGCCGCTATGCCGAGGCTGCCCCGGGCCAGGACAAGCTCACTGCGCTGCTGGCCGACGGCACGCCTGTTGCCGTGGCCGCCGCCACGGCGCTGCGAGCGGCGACCACGCGCGTGGTGGCGATAACGCGTCCTGGCCAAGCGTCGCTTCAGGCGCTGCTTGCCAACGCAGGCTGCGAAGTCATCACGACCGATCCACACGCCGCAGGCATGGGGGACAGCCTGGCCGCCGCAGCGCAGCACCTGCTGCGCACCTGCGGCACCGAGACCCAGACCTGCCTGGTGGCGTTGGGCGACATGCCCTGGGTGCGGACGGACACGTGCCTGCAAGTCGCGCGGCTGGCGTTTGCGCATCCCATCGTGGCGCCCGTGTGGAACGGACGACGCGGCCACCCCGTTGCCTTCCATCGTTCGTTATGGCCGGCGCTGGCAGCACTGGCGGGCGACACCGGCGCGCGCGTCGTCCTGGAAAGTCACGGAGCGACGGAACTCGCGGTGAGCGATTCAGGCATTTGCGCGGACATCGATACGCCCGCGGATCTGCAGGCGGGAGCCCTGCTGCGCTAATAGATGGATACGCTTTCGCGCTACGAACTGTGACGACCAAGCCCGGATACCGCTGATATCGCGCCATTGGCGTCGCTTTCATCAGCTACTTGTATCTGTTTGATACCTTCATGGCCGAGGCCATGCCCCCTCTTCGGCCCTACCGGTTTCGACTGACGCCTGCTCGCCAAAGTCCGCCAGCATTGCCCTTAAAGGCCAATCAGCCCCACCGCATCGGCCGTGGCCGTCCCGTTGGCGGTCGCGGCACCACGCTGACTCTGTTGCGTGTCGATACAGGGTTTAAAAGTAATCATCTGCAACGGCCCATATACTTCGCCGCTTCGATCCCGGCCATTCCAGAAAAGAGAAAATAAGATGAAGAAGCTTGTGTTCCTCGCCGCCCTGATGCCGATACTCGCCGGATGCGCGGGATCCGGTTCACCGATGTCGAACCTGATTTACGGGGAACGCCGACAGACCACCAACGACATCATGGCGTCCTGGGTCGGCGAACGCGAGGAAGAGCTGGTGGCCAGCTGGGGACCGCCCGACAACAGCTACACCTTCCAGAGCGGCTCCAAGGTCATTTCCTACGAATACATCTGGGGCCAGTATGTCGGCGAGCGCCGGCTATGCGTCAAGAAATTCATGATCGAGGGCGGCATGGTCACCAAGTGGGGCTATTCGGAAAACACCTGCCAATCCCCGAGCAAGCCCAAGGCATTGCCCAAGGACACGCCGGTTCCGCAACCGACCCTCTAAGGGCGGGATCGCGCCATCGGATGACGGGCGGGCGCCCGTCAGGCGGGACGATGCGGGCGATCCCCGGCGTCAAGCCGCCGCGGCGGGTCGCGCCTGCCGCGGCAGGACCACGCGTATTCGCGTGACGGCGTCGCGCGATTCCGCGCTGATGCGGCCGCCATGCGACAGCACGATCTGCTGCGCGATGAACAATCCCAGGCCCAGGCCGTGCTGCCCTCCCTGGGGACGCGAGCCGCCGCGGAACGGGTTGAACAGATGCGGCAACAATTCCGAAGGAATGCTGCCGCCATTGGTGACCGTCACGACGACCTGATCCGCTGCCGCGCCGTCCACCTCGACCCGCACCGGCACGTCCCGGCTGCCGTGGTTCAGCGCATTGCCGATCAGATTGGCGATCACCTGCGAGATGCGCTGGCCATCCCAGCTGCCTGCCGGGTCGCCGCTGCGATGAAACTCGATCTGCCTGTCCGGCATTCCGGTCCGGGCCTCATCGAGTGCGCGATTCACCAGCGCCTCCATGCACAGCGCCGCCGGCGCCAGCGCCAATCCGCCCGCCTGGCGGATCCGGGTGACGTCCAGCAGGTCCTCGATCAGGCGCGCCATGCGGTCGCCGCTTTGCAGCATGCGCTGCGCCAGGCTCGTGACGCGCGCGTCGGCGATTTGGCGCTGCAGCAGCGAAGCGCCCATGATGATGGCCTGCAACGGGCTGCGCAGATCATGGCTGAGCACCGCCATGAACATTTCGTTCACCCGCAGCGCTTCGGTGCGCTCTTCGAGCTGCTGCGCCAGCGCGCGCCGGCGCTCGTGCAATTCGAAGAACACATTGGCCTTGCTTCGGAGCATGTACGGATCGATGGGCTTATAAAGGAAATCCACCGCGCCGGTCTCGTAGCCGCGGAACTGCCAGTCCTGCTCGCGCGTGCCGGCTGTGATGAATATCAGCGGGATATGGCGCGTGCGCTCGCTGCCCCGGATCAGCTCGGCCAGTTCGAACCCGTTCATGTCGGGCATCTGCACATCCAGCAGCGCCAGCGCCACGTCGGCGTGCTCCAGCAGCAGCTCCAGCGCCTGCGGGCCCGACTGGGCCTTCAGGATCTGCACACGCTCGCTCGACAGCAGCGCCTCGAGCGCGATCAGGTTTTCCGGAACATCGTCGACCAGCAGGCACTTGATGCGGTCGTCTTGGGGCTTGGGCGAAGTCAGGATCATGGTGTCAGAGAAAATGGGTATCAGGCAGTGGCTGCGCGGGCAATCGAGCGAACCGGGCCGCGATTTCTTCGGGCGTCAATGCGAGGGCCGCGGGAACGCGCGCCAGGGCGGCGTCGGGCATCGCGCGCATGGCGGCGGTGGCCGGCGCCTGCACCACCGTGCGGCCGCCGGCGGCGTGGATCGCCGCCAGGCCGTCGGCGCCGTCCTCGTTCGCGCCCGACAGCAGCACGCCCAGCAACCGCTCGCCGAAGCGGTCGGCGGCGGAGTGAAACAGCACGTCGATCGATGGCCGCGAGAACAGCACCGGCGGGTCGATCGACAGCGCCATGCGCGGGCCATGGTCCACCAGCAGGTGGTAGCCCGGCGGCGCGATATACAGATGCCCCGGCAGCAGCGGCTGCTGGTCCTCGGCCTCCAGCACGGGCAACTCGCAGCGATAGTCGAAGATGTCGACCAGATGGCTGCGGCGATCGGGCGCCAGGTGCAGCAGCAAGATCACCGACGACTGCAGCCCGGCCGGCAGGGCCGGCAGCAGCACGTTCAGGGCATCTATCGCGCCCGACGACCCGCCGATGACGATCGCCTCCCACGGGCCCGCCAGCGCGTCGTCGGACAGGAGGGCGGGCGTAAGCCCGCTCATAGCTCGGCCTTCTTGCGGTAGATGCGGTCTTCCAGCACGAAGTCGTCGAAGCCGCCGGCCAGCGCCGAAAACCGCACCGACTCCCTGGATCCCAGGCCCATGAAACCGCGATGGACCAGCGCTTCATGGAACAACCCGAGCGCGCGGTTCTGCAGGTCGCGCTCGAAGTAGATGAGGACGTTGCGGCACGACACCAGGTGCACCTCCGCGAAGACGCTGTCCGTGGACAGGCTGTGATCGGAGAACACCATGTGCTCGCGCAGCGCCTTGTCGAACACGACGCGTCCGTACCGGGCGGTGTAGTAGTCGGACAGCGAACTGCGCCCGCCGGCCTGCGCATGGTTCGCGGTGAAGGCAGCCACGCGGTCCAGGTCGTAGACGCCATGCTCGGCCGCGCGCAGCGCGTGCGGGTTGATGTCGGTCGCGTAGATCAGCGCGCGGTCCAGCAGGCCTTCCTCGTGCAGCAGGATGGCCAGCGAATAGACTTCCTCGCCCGTGCTGCATCCGGCAACCCATACCTTGATCGACGGATAGGTTCGCAGGATGGGCACCACCTCCCGGCGCAGCGCCAGGAAGTAGCTGGGATCGCGGAACATGTCGCTGACCTGCACCGTCAGGTACTGCAGCAGTCCGGTGAACACCGAAGTCTCATGCAGCACGCGGTCCTGCAACTGCGACAAGGTCTTGCAGCCGAACTCCGTCAGCGCGCTTTTCAGGCGCCGCTTGAGCGAGGCCTGCGCATACTCGCGGAAGTCGTAGTGGTACCGGTGATAGATCGCGTCGAGCAGCAGCCGCTGTTCGATATCCTCGGTATGCACCCGGTTCGATGTGGGCATGGTCGTGTTCTATCCGTGATCTGGCGTCGCCCGCCTACTTGCGCATCCAGACGCGCACCAGGGACAGCAGGCGCTCGACGTCCAGCGGCTTGGCGATGTAGTCGTTCGCCCCGGCGGCAAGGCACTTCTCCTGGTCGTCCTTCATGGCCTTGGCGGTCAGCGCAATGATGGGCAGGCGGCGCCAGTCCGGCCGGGCGCGGATCTCGCGCATGGCCGTATACCCATCCATCTCGGGCATCATGATGTCCATCAGGATCAGGTCGATCGCCCGGTGGCCGTCGACGCCGGCGCGGCCCAGGGCCTCGAGCGCCTCGCGTCCGTTGCGCGCGATCTGCACATGCAGGCCCGTCGGCTCCAGGATGCTGGACAGCGCAAACACATTGCGCACGTCGTCCTCCACCACCAGCACCGTACGCCCCTCCAGCGCGGTGTCGCGGCTGCGCGCAAGCTCCAGCATCTGGCGATGCTGCGGCGGCAGGTCGGCCTCGACCTGATGCAGGAACAGCGTCACTTCGTCGAGCAGTCGTTCCGGAGACCGCGCGTCCTTGATGATGATCGACTTGGAGAAGCGGCGCAGCTGCTGCTCTTCGTCGCGCGACAGCGCGCGGCCCGTGTACACGATCACCGGGGGGAACGACACGCTGTCCTGTTCCGCCATTTCGCGCAGGAGCTCGTAGCCGCTCATGTCCGGCAGATTCAGGTCCATCACGACGCAGTCGTAGGTGCTGTCGCGCAGCAGCTCCAGCGCCGCCGCGGCGTTGGCCGCGGGCACGATCTGCACGTCGTCTCGCGCCAGCAGTTCGCGCACGCTTTCGCGCTGGCGGTCGTCGTCCTCGACGACCAGCACGCGCCGCACGTTCTGGGTGAACTTGGCCTCCAGGCGCTGCAACGCGTGGACCAGCTCCTCGCGCTTGACCGGCTTGAGCGCGTAGCCGATGGCCCCGCGGCCCATGGCCTCCTGGGCGTAGTCGGCCACCGACACGATGTGCACCGGAATGTGGCGGGTGTTCGGATTGCGCTTGAGCTGGTCCAGCACGCCCAGCCCGGAAAAGTCCGGCAGGTTCACGTCCAGGACAATAGCGTCGGGCCGCCGCTGCGCCGCCAGCGCCAGGCCATCGGTGGCGGTATGGGCGGCAAGGCAGCCAAAACCCATCTCGCGCGCAAGATCGCCCAGGATGCCGGCAAAGCGTTCATCGTCCTCGATGACGAGGATGGTGCGGCCACGGGGGGCCTCATCGGGCTGCTCGGCGGCCAGGGGCGCAGCGGCGTCGGCGGGCGCCGCCGGAACGGGCGCCAGGGCCGCCAGCTGGGCCAAAGCCTGCGGCACGGCCAGTGCCGCAGCCGTGTCGTGCATGTCCCGCACGGGCGGCGCGGCATCCAGGCGCATCGGCAGCAGCAGCGTGAACACGCTGCCCTGCCCCGGCACGCTCACCAGCGACAGCGTGCCGCCCAGGAGCTTGGCCAGGTCGCGCGAGATCGACAGCCCCAGGCCCGTGCCGCCATGCTTGCGGTGCGAACTGCCGTCGGCCTGGCGGAACGCCTCGAAAACCAGTTCATGCTGGTCCGCCGGGATCCCGATGCCGGTGTCGTGCACGGCGAACGACAGCCGGTACCCCGGCGCGCGCGATACCTTCAGCGCGACCGTGCCCTGCTCGGTGAACTTGATGGCGTTCGATAGCAGGTTCTTCAGCACCTGGCCCAGGCGCTGCGGATCGGTGTGCAGCGATGCCGGCACATCCGGCGCGATTTCAAGCTCCAGCGCCAGGCGCTTCTCCTGGGCGATCGGCCGCAGGGGCTCCAGCAGCCGCTGCAGCGCCGGCGCGATGGCGACCTCTTCGACCTCCACGGTCGCCTGGCCGGCCTCGATCTTGGCCAGGTCGAGAATGTCGTTGATCAGCGCCAGCAGATCGCGGCCCGCGGCGTGGATGGTCTGCGCATACTTGACTTGCTCCGGGCTCAGGTTGCCCGGCTTGTTGTCCGAAAGCAGCTTGGCCAGGATCAGCGTCGAATTGAGCGGCGTGCGCAGTTCGTGGCTCATGTTGGCCAGGAACTCGCTCTTGTACTGGCTGGCCTGGGCAAGCAGGCGGGCCTTGTCGGTCAGCGCGCCCTGCACCCGCAGCAGCTGCTCGGCCTGGGACTCCAGATTGATGTTGGTCTGTTCAAGCTCGGTCTGCTGCAGCTCCATGCGCGCCTGCGACTCCTGCAGGATGCGGCTCTGCTGCTCCAGCTCTTCGTTGCTGACGCGCAGCTCTTCCTGCTGGGTCTGCAGCTCCTCGGACTGGCGCTGCGTCTCGGCCAGCAGCGATTCCAGCCGCGTCCGGTCCAGCCCCGCGCGGATCGCGGAGGCCAGCATTTCGGAGGCGCCCTCGAGCAGCAGGCGCTCGCTTTCGCCGACCGGGTGATTGAAGCCCAGCTCGACCACGGCGTACACGCGTTCATTCTGCATGGCCGGCGCCAGGACCAGTTCGGCCGGATTGGAGCGGCCCGTGGCCGACGACACCTCGAAGTGGCCGGCCGGCACATTGCGCACGTGCAGCAGCTTGCGCGAGGCGGCGGCCTGGCCGGCCAACCCCTGCGCCGGCGGGATCTTCTGCGCCAGGCGCTCGGCCGGCAGGGCGTAGCCGCCGAAAAGCTCGAGTTCCCCGGCATTGACCACGTAACCGGCGCCCACGCTTGCATTCAGGTATTGCGCCAGATATTCCAGCGCTTGCCTGCCGATCTCGTCCAGCCGCGGATCTCCCCGCAGTTGCAGGCCCAAGCCCGACAGGCCGGCCGTGACCCAGGCCTGGCGAGCCTTGGCGCGGTACTCGCGGATGGTCATGCCGGCCGAAGCCAGGATCAGCACGAGCAACAGCAGCGACCCTCCCCACGAGTAGTAAGTCGAGGTGCTGGCTGCGGCGGCCCAGGCTTCCCTTTCGTCTTGGACCTGGCTCATCTGGCGCGCATACAGGTCGGCGACCAGGTCGCGCAGCCGGTCCATCGCCTCCTTGCCCGAATCGGTGCGCACCACCGCCATGGCGCCTTCCACATTGCCGGCCTTGCGCATCTCGATGGTGTCGTGCAATTCGGCCAGCTTCTGCTGGGTGATGCCCGCGATGTCGTTGGCGATCCGGCGCTGCGTCAGGTCCTGGTCCGCGGCCTCTTTCACGATCGCCAGGCGCTGCTCGATCAGCGGGACCGAACGCAGGTAGGGCTGCAGATAGGCCGAGTCGCCCGTCAGCAGATAGCCCCGTTGGCCGATTTCCGCATCCTTGAGCGCTGAATTGAACAGGCTGAGCTGACGCAGCGTCTCGGTGGCCCGATCCATGGACTGGACAGCGCGGGCGCGCGTCTCGGCCGAGCGCACGTTGACGAAGGCGATCACCAGCGTCGCCAGCGCCGCCATCACAAAGCCGGCCATCAACGTGCGAGGAAAGGAATAACGGCTGGCGGGCTGCGGCGAATTCAGCATGGAAACGGTTACCAAGTAAGGGAGGGCGCGCGACGTGCGCTATGCGAGGGTGCGAATAATTATAGGGACGGAGAACGCCCCGGGCATCGTTCGAACTGCTGAAACTATACATGGGGAGGGCAGTTTCCGTTTCCCCTGGATACAATTGCTTCGCGTATCCGGGACGCGCATGCCCTAGCATGCGGCCTTCACAGCAGGGCTCGACACCCGATAATCATGACGAAAATTCTTTTGGCCGACGATCAACCCGCCTTGGTCGCCCTGATGAGCGAATTCCTGCGCGGTGAAGGCTATGACGTCACGACGCATACGGACGGCCTGACGGCGCTGCAGCAGATGCTTGATCTGCGCCCCGATCTTGTCATCACCGACTATTCGATGCCTGGCATGGATGGCGGAGCCCTGCTCACCGCCATGCGGGAAAACGCCTATCTGAGCGACACGCCCGTGCTGGTCTTGAGCGGCCGGCCCGAGCATGAACTGGCCGCCGCCTGCGAAGGACGCGCGGCCTTCATGCGCAAGCCGGCCGAGCTGGCGGATGTGCTGGCGGCGGTCCGGCGGCTGGTTTCCGTTGCGGAACAGCCTTCGGATGGCGGACCCGGCGCCGGCGCGTCGCGCGCCGCGTAGCGCCAACGCCGCCTGATCAGGCGGGCTGCGCCCCGGGGATCAACCCAGGTGCCCGCCGGCCACGTACATCACCTGCCCGGTGATGTAGGAGGCCTCCGGCGCCGCCATGAAGCAGATGGCGGCAGCCACTTCTTCCATGCTGCCCATGCGGTGCATGGGCGTGCCCGCGAGGCAATCGGTGTACATCTCGCGCTGCCAGGCCTGGTCCTGCTCGGAAGGCGCTTGCGTGTTGCGCGGAATCGCGCGCACGCCGTTGTCCAGCGCACCCGGCGACACGCAATTCACGCGCACACCGCTCTCGGCCAGTTCCAGCGCCATGCATACGGTGGCCGCATGCACGCCGCCCTTGGAGGCGGAGTACGGCACGCGATAGATGCCGCGCGTGGCATTGGAACCCACGTTGACGATCGCCCCGCGGCCCTGCTTGCGCATCACCGGGATCACCTCGCGGCAAGACCACAGCGTGGGCCAGAGCGACCGGTTCACTTCGCGCTGCATCTCATCGGGCGTGTATTCCCAGAAGGGCTTCATCCAGATGGTCCCGCCCACGTTGTGGACGGCCACATCGATGCGGCCATGCGTGTCCAGCGTGAACTGCACCATGCGCTGCGCGCCCGCATGGGTTTCGAGGTCGGCGTCGATGAACGACGCCTGGCCTCCCTGCGCGCGGATCTCGCCGGCCACGGCCTCGCCGAGCTCGGCGGCGCGGTCGACCAGCACCACGGCGGCGCCCTCGGCCGCAAGACGTCTGGCGGTGGCGCGGCCGACTCCCTGGGCCGCGCCGGTGACCAGCGCGATCTGATTTTCAAAGCGATTCATACGAAATTCCCGGCTCAGTGCGCGCGCGACAGGTCGCCCGGCGCAGGTTGCGACGCTTTGCCGTCCACCGCCAGCACGGCCAGCAGCGCGCCCGCCAGCGGGATGGCCAGCACCATGAAGAAGCCCGACGGACCGAACCAGCCCAGGAAGCTGCCGCCCACCGCCGATCCGATGATGGCGCCGGCGCGGCCGATCCCAATGGACCAGCCGGTCGCCGTGGCGCGCAGCGCGGTCGGATAGGCGCCGATCACCAGATAGTTCAGCGCCAGCTGCTGGCCGCCGACGCCCAGGCCGGCCGCGCCGATCAGAATGAACACGAGAGTCCAGTCCGTGCCGGCATAGCCCAGCCCCAACGCCACCGCGATGCCCAGCGCGAACATGGCGATCAGCAGCGAACGGGTCGGCACGCGCGGCATCAGGTACGACAGCGGGATCGCGCAGATGATGAACACGAGGTTGACGGTAAAGGTCCCCATCGGCGCCTGGTCGGCCGGCAGGCCGGCGGCCTTCAGGACCGTGGGCAACCACGACAGCAGCATGAACCAGGCCACCCAGTTCAGCAGGTACACCGACCAGATCGCCAGCGTCTTGCGGGCATAGCCATCGGCGAACAGCGCCTTCACGCTGGCCCGGATCGTGGCGTCTTCCGGCACGGTGAAACGCGTGCCGGCCGGCAGCGGCTGGCGCGAAATCCTGCCCAGGATGCGGGCGACATAGCTCTGGCCCGCCGCGTCGCCGCGCATGGCCTTGAATTGCAGCGACTCGGGCAGCAGCAGCACCAGCGCCCCCAGCAGCACCAGCGGCGCCACGCCGCCGACGATGAAAATGCCTTCCCAGCCGATCACGGGCAGCATGCGCGCGGCCAGCAAACCGCCCAGCATCGCGCCCGCAGGCAGGCCCAGCAGCACGCCGGTGATCACCGTGCCGCGCAGGCGCGCAGGCGCATACTCGGCCGCCAGCGCCAGCACGATCGGCGTGCAGCCGCCCATGCCCAGCCCCGCGATGAACCGCAGCGCCAGGATCTGCCAGGTCTGCGTGGCTCCCGCCGTCACCAGCGTCGCGACGCCGAACACGGCCACGCCGATCAGGGCGGCGGGCCGGCGGCCGATGCGGTCGCCCACCAGGCCCAGCAGCATTGCGCCGACGGTCATGCCGACGATGCCCGCCGTGAGGATGGGCGCCAGGTCGCCCGCCTCGAGTTTGAACGCCGCCAGAATGGCCGGCCCCGTGAACGCCATCGCCTGCGTGTCGAAACCATCGAACAGCGCGATCAGAAAGCACAGGGTCAGGACGCGCCACTGAAAGGCGCCCATCCGCTCCTTGTCGATCAGGCCGGGTATGGAAAGCGTTGCCGCCATGAGAGTCTCCCCGGGCTCGCCAAAGAGCCCGTTATCGGTATGCATTGTTTGACGGCGGCACCGCGTCCCGGCGATGCCGCCGGGATTACGCCTGGGCGGAAGCGCGCGGGCGGTTGACGAGCTGGTTGTCCTTGCCCTGCAGCAGGCCGGTGAGCACGAAGTTGAATTCGATCTCCTGGTAGGCGTCCGCCTTCAGGCCCAATGCGGCGCCGCCGGTCTTGCCGGTCACCGGCGGGATCAGTTCTTCGCGTGTGGCATAGGCGAAGTCATCCCAGATGAGGGGATCGCCCTCGATGTTGAATTGGGTCGTCAGCTTGCGATGCTGGTCCGCGCTGACGAAGAAGTGCACGTGCGCCGGGCGGTTGCCGTGGCGGCCCAGCGCATCCAGCAACTGCTGGGTGGCGCCTTGCGGCGGACAGCCGTAGCCGACGGGCATCAGCGTGCGGAACTCATACTTGCCGTCCGGGCCGGTCTTGACGGCGCCGCGCAGGTTGAACTCGGTCTGCGCGCCGGTCGGGTCGAAGTGCGAGTAGAAGCCCTTCGAATTGGCGTGCCAGCACTCGACCACCGCGTTGGCCAGCGGCGCGCCGCCGGCGTCCGACACCACGCCGCGGATCACCAGCGGGCCGGCCTCGGCATCCGGGTCGAGGTCGATGCGCGACACGCCGTCGCGCACCGGCGCGCCCGCAACGTAGAGCGGGCCTTCAATGGTGCGCGGCGTGCCGCCGTCCAGGCCGGCCAGCCTGTCCTGATGGTCCATGCGGACATCCAGGTACTTTTCGAGGCCCAGGCCGGCAGCCAGCAGCGCCGCCTCGCCGTCGCGACCCAGCTTGTTCAGGTAGTTGACGCCGGCCCACACCTCGTCGGGCGTGATGTCCAGATCGTCGATAGCCTTGAAAAGATCGCTCAACAGGCGGTTCAGGATCTGCTTGAAGCGCGGATTGCCGTCGCTGCCCTGCAGGTTGGTCGCGGCCAGCAGCAGGTCCTGCACTTCCTTGGTGTTGAATACGTCGAGGCTCATGGCTTGTCTCCAGTGGTTATCTGTCTGTGCGGCGCGCGCCGCGGGTTCAATGCTTCTTGTCCGTGACCTTGACCAGCCCGTCACGCGTGAAGCGCTTGAGCCTGGCTTCGTCGAGCTCGATGCCCAGCCCCGGGCCCGCGGGCACGGTCAGTTCGAAGTCGCTGTAGTCCAGCGGCTGCGTCAGGATTTCCTCGGTGATCAGCAACGGGCCGAACAGCTCGGTGCCCCATTGCAGGTGGGCCAGACTGGCGAACAGGTGCGCCGATGCGACCGTGCTGACGGCGCCTTCCAGCATCGTGCCCCCGTAGAGTTCGATGCCCGCCGCGTCGGCGATCGCCGCCACGCGCTGGGCCGCGAACAGGCCTCCGTTCTGCTCGATCTTGATGGCGAACACGTCGGCGCCGTGCTGGCGCGCGATCTCGAAGGCGGTGTCGGGGCCCTGCAGCACCTCGTCGGCCATCAGCGCCACCGGGAACCGGCGCATCAGGCGCGCCAGCGCCGCGGCGCTGGCCACCGGCTGCTCCACCAGTTCGCAACCGGCCTGCGCCAACGCGGGGATCGCCCAGGCCGCCTGCGTCTCGCTCCAGGCCATGTTGACGTCGACCCGGACCGCGCCGCGGTCGCCCAGCGCGCTCTTGATGGCGGCCACGTGCTCGATGTCGACCTTGGGATCCCTGGCGCCGATCTTGAGCTTGAAGATGCGATGGCGGCGCGCCTCCAGCATCTTCTCGGCTTCGGCGATGTCGCGCGCGGTGTCGCCGGACGCCAGCGTCCAGGCCACGGGCAGGCGGTCGCGGCGGCGTCCGCCCAGCAGTTCGCTGACCGGCACGCCAAGGCGCTTGCCGTGCGCGTCCAGCAAGGCGGTCTCCAGCGCGCTCTTGGCGAAATGGTTCACCTTGACCAGCTTGCCCAGGTGCGCCATCAGCGCCTGGATGCGGGTGGCGTCCTGGCCGATCATGGCCGGCGCGAAATAGGCGTCGATGGACAGCTTCATCGCCTCGGGGCTTTCCGGGCCATAGGCCATGCCGGCGATGGTGGTGCCCTCGCCGATGCCCACGACGCCATCGCTGCAATAGATCTTCACGAGCATCAGCGTCTGGCCATACATCGTGGCCACCGACAGCTTGTGAGGGCGGATGGTCGGGAGGTCGACGAGGGACGTTTCGATGCGTTCGATGAGGGCTGCGGGCATGGACGGCGCTAAGGGTTGGATAGTCACGAGGTGGTTATAGAACCGCCCGACTTTACGCGTCCAATACTTTGGGAATCCGAATTGATACCCTGTTGGTATAAATAAAAAGCGCCACCCCCGTAGGGACAGCGCCATTTTTGATACTTTTCAGGTTTAAACCCAAATCAGATCCGCTTACCTCCCGTTGTCCCGGGCGTTCGCGCCGTCCGCTCCCGGACGGATCACTCTTCCGCTGCGCGTGCCCGTGCCGGCGCCCGCCTGCCAGGCGATGCTGCCGTTGACCAGCACGTGGTCGATGCCCTGGGCCTGGCTCGTCGGCGACGCCCACGTGGCCGTGTCGGCAATGCGATCGGCATCAAAGACGACAAGATCCGCGGCGTAGCCCGCCGCGATGCGCCCGCGCCCCGGCAGGCGGAAATACGCGGCCGGCTTGCCGGTCATCTTGTGCACCGCCTGCTCCAGCGTGAACAGCCCGACGTCGCGGCAATAGTGGCCCAGCACCCGCGGAAAGGTGCCCCACAGGCGCGGATGCGGCGCGGGGTCGTGCGGCATGCCGTCCGAACCGATCATCGTGCCCGGGTACGCCAGGATGCGCTCGACGTCGGCCTCGTCCATGATGAAGTAGATGGCGCCCGCCGGCTGCAGCGCGTCGACCGCGTCTTCCGGACTCAGTCCCATGTCGCGGGCGATATCGTCCAGATCGCGCCCGGCGTACTGCGGATACGGCACGGACTTGGTCACGATGACCCGGCTGGACACCGCCAGGCGGTCCTTGCGCAGAATCGTGGATCCGGCCACGTAGGGATAGCAGTCCAGCGCCACCTCCTGGCGCTGGCTGGCCTTGTCGATGTGCGCCAGGGTCTGCACCGAGCGGCCATGGTTGCGCGGACCGATCAGCTTGTGGTGCGAGATCAGCACGGGCGCATCGCCCGCCGCCCCCACCGCAAACGCTTCATCCAGCGCCGCGAAGATGCGGTCGCCTTCGTCGCGGATATGGCTGGCGTACAGCCCGCCATGCTCGCGCAGCACGCTGGCCACCGCCATCAGCTCGTCCAGCGTCGCCGGCATGGCCGCCGGATACGCGGTGCCGGTGGACAGGCCGATGGCGCCGCTCTGCATGGCCTCGCGCAGCAGCGCCTGCATGTGCTCGATCTCGGCGGCGGTGGCCGGCCGGTCCAGGTCGTCCATCGCGGCGGCGCGTAGCGAGGTGTGCCCCACCAGGCACGCCGCGTTCACGGCGGGCGGGTGGCGGTCCAGGTTTTCGAGGTAGGCGCGGAACGTCTCGTACGGAAAATCGCCCGCGTCGTTGCCCAGCAGATTGACGGGCGCGGGCACCTCGCTGCGCCAGCCCGAACGCCACGGCGCCTGGCTGATGCCGCAGTTGCCAGTCACCACCGTGGTGACGCCCTGGCTCAGCTTGGCGGGCATGCCGGGATCGATCGACAGGTAGCGGTCGTCGTGGGTGTGCGTATCGATGAAGCCGGGCGACACGATGCGGCCGTCCGCCGCCAGCACCTGGCCGGCCACGGCGCCGTCCAGGTCGCCGACGGCCGCGATGCGGCCGTCGCGCACGCCCACATCGGCCCGGACGCGGTCGGCGCCCGTCCCGTCGATCACCGTGCCTCCACGGATCAGCAGATCGTAGCGTTCGTGGTTCATAAGGCTTAGTCGATCTTGACGTTGGCTTGCTTGATCACCTGCGCCCAGACCGGACGCTCGGCATGCGCGCGGTCAAACAGCTGCTGGCGCGGGCCGATGTTCGGCACATAGGACAGGGTCTTGAGCTTTTCCTGGACGTCCGGCGACTGCAGCGCCTTGTTGATCGCGGCGTTCAGGTAATCCAGCACCTTGGGATCGGTGCCGGCCGGCGCCACATAGCCCGTCCAGGCCACGGCGCGATAGCCCTTCAGGCCCTGCTCGTCCAGCGTGGCCAGATTGGGCATGGACGGATCGCGCTGCAGGTCGGTCACGGCCAGCGGCACGACCTTGCCCTGGTCCACGAACGCGGCGATGGACGAAATATTGTCGAACACCAGGTCGGCTTCGCCGCGCAGCACGGCCAGGTCCGCCTCGACCCCGCCCTTGTACGGCACGTGCATGAACTCCACGCCCGCCATCGCGCCGAACATCGCCGCGCTCAGGTGCCCGGTGGTGCCGTTGCCGCCCGACGACACGACCAGCTTGCCCGGTTCCTTCTTGGCCATGGCGATCAGCTCGGCGACGCTCTTGACGTTCAGGCCCGGGCGCACGGCCAGCAGGTTCTGTACGGAACCGGTCAGCGCCACCGGCGCCAGCTGCTTGTCGGCGTCGTACTGCAGCTTGGCGTACAGGCTCTGGTTGATCGCCAGCGTGGCCACATTGGCAAAGCCGATGGTGTAGCCGTCGGGCGCGGCGTTGGCCACCGCCTGCGTGCCGATGATGCCGGACGCGCCAGTGCGGTTCTGCACGACGAAGTTGCCGCCGGTCTGCTTGGCCATTTCGGCGGCCAGCAGGCGCGATACGAGATCGGGCGTGGTGCCGGTATTGAACGGCACGACGATCGTGACGGGATGCTCGGGATAGGCGGCCTGGGCGGCGGACGCCGCGGTCAGGCTCATCACTGCGCTCGCGGCCGCGAGCCAGCGCTTGGCGCTGCTTTGGAACGTGGACATGGTTTTCTTCCTTGGACTGTTATAGGTGTTTCCGCGCGGGCTCTGCGTCCCCCGCGGGTCTTGCACGGCGCCCAAAGGGCGCCGGTACCGCGCGGCGAGGCTTGCGGCCCCGCCGGCCTGGACGGTCGCGCGAACGCTCAGCCCAGTGCGACCTGACGCAACAGCGGCAGATCGATGTTTCCGCCCGACAGCACGATGACCGCGTCGCGGCCTTCGGCAGACAGCTTTCCCGCCAGCAGCGCGGCCAGCGCCACCGCGCCGCCCGGCTCGACCACCAGGCGCAATTCGTCCAGCGCAAAACGGATGGCAGCGGCGACTTCGTCATCGCTCACCGACACGGCCGCGCTCAGGCATCGGCTGTTGATGGCATAAGGCAGTTCCGCCGGCGTCGCGGCCTGCAGCGCGTCGCACAAGGTCTTGGCGCCCGCCGGATTGGTCTCGCGCTTGCCGGAGGCCAGCGACCGCACCGTATCGTCGAATTCGCGCGGTTCCACCGCCACCATCCGGGCCTGCGGCGCCAGTTCGCGCAGCACCAGCGAGCAGCCCGCCGCCATGCCGCCCCCGCCGCACGGCGTGGCGAAGAGGCCCAGGTTGGCGCGCGCGGCGGCCGGCAGGTCCTGCAGCGCCTCCAGGGCCAGCGTGCCCTGGGCAGCCAGCACGTCGGGATGGTCGCCGGGCGGCAGCAGCGTGGCGCCGGTCTCGGCCAGCAGGCGCATCCCGATCTCTTCGCGGCTTTCGCGCGTGCGGTCGTAGCGCACGACCTTGGCGCCATGGCGCAGCGCCTTCTCGACCTTGTTTTCCGGCGCATCCACCGGCATCACGATGGTGGCCGGCACGCGCAGGCAGCGGCTGGCCCAGGCGACGGCCTGGCCATGATTGCCGGTCGAATAGGCGACGACGCCGCGCTCGCGCTGCGCGGGATCCATGTTCAGCAGGGCGTTGAACGCGCCGCGCGCCTTGAACGAACCCGTCACCTGCAGGTTCTCCAGCTTCAGCCAGATGGGCGCTTGCGCCCGTTCATCCAGCGCCGGCGAGCGCAGCAGCATGGTGCGCCGCACGTAGGGCGCCAGGCGCTCGGCGGCGGCGGTCACGTCGGCGTATTCCGGCACGCGCAGGGTGCCGAGCATTTCGTGTTCGATGGTCGGAGGCAGAAGCATCGCGGTCATGAGGCTATCCAGCAAGGTAGGGAGATTCGGGCGGGTCAGGCCGACGGCGTCCAGACGGCGGGCGCGACGCTGCCGGTCTGCTCGACCAGGCGGCCGTAGGCTTCGGGACGGCGATGCTTGGCGAAATTGAAGACGGTGCTGCGGCCCAGTTCGCACAGGTCCAGGTCGCAATCGGCGACGATCAGCTCATCGTCCCAGGTCGCGGCCATGGCGATGATTTCGCCCTGCGGGTTGACGATGATGGAGTGGCCCAGCAGCTCGTGGCCGTCCTCGGTGCCGGCCTTGGCGACGGCCGCGGCAAAGGTGGCGTTCTGGTAGCAGCCCGCCTGGATGGACAGGTGCGAATGCAGCACGCGCAGGTGATGCGCCTCGAAGCCGCGGTTGTCCTGGTTGCGGCTGGGCGTGTTGTAGCCCAGCATGACGAGCTCGACCTGCTGCAGGCCGAGCACGCGCCACGCTTCGGGCCAGCGCCGGTCGTTGCAGATCAGCATGCCCAGGTTGGCGTCCACGCCGGGCGCAACCGGCGCGCGCACCACCGGGAAGCCCAGGTTGCCCACTTCGAAGTAACGCTTTTCCAGGTGCTGGACCTGGCGATGCTCGGCGAACTCGGCATGCCCGGGCAGATGGACCTTGCGGTACTTCAGCACGATCTCGCCGTTGGGCGCGATGACGACCGACGTGTTGAACCGACGCTTGCGCACGATGCCCTGTTCGTCCGGTTCCCAGGCCAGTTCCGCGTATCCCAGGTACACCATCAGGCCGAAGCGCTTGATGGCGTCGAACAGCGGCTGCGTGGCGGGCGACGGCAGGCTGGGTTCGAACCACGCGTCGGCCTCGTCCAGGTCCTCGCAATACCAGCGCGGGAAGAAGGTCGTCAGCGCCAGTTCCGGAAACACCACGACCTGGGCGCCGCGCTGGTGCGCGCGCTCCATCAGCCGGACCATGCGGCCGATCGCCACGTCGCGCCCCTCGGAACGTTGAATCGGACCCAATTGGGCGGCAGCGACGGTGATGATGCGGGACATGAGTCAATCCTGGGTTGTGTGAGCGATATCCGCTGTCAGCATGACGCGCGGTCCCGGCTGCGGGAAGACCGTCCGCCCGGCGCGCAGCGGCTTGCGGCGCGCGGAAAAACATGCCCGCAACCCTTGAAAACAAAGGATTTTGTCGCTACGGACAGTGGCTCCCGCCAGCCCCGGGACTGTGCATTTAGTAATGGGCTGCGCGCAAAACGTCATGGCAGCCGCGTGGCGCGCGCGCCGCGCCGGCGTCCAGGCCATAAAATGGCTGGCGCTGACTTCCCTTCCACTTACGTCCCCTTCCCTATGGCCGGCCCCCTTCCCTCGGCGCCCGGAGCGCTGACGCTTCGCCAGATCGAGGTCTTCCACGCCGTGATGCTGACCGGCTCGCTCAGCGAAGCGGGCCGCATGCTGTCCGTGACACAGCCCGCCGTCAGCCGCGTGCTGGCCTCGGCCGAGAACCGGCTGCGCTATCGGCTGTTCGAACGCGTCAAGGGGCGGCTGCACCCCACGCCGGAGGCACGGCGCCTGTTCGTCGAGGCCGAAGAAATCTTCGGCCGCGTCAACCGGTTCAATGCCCTGGCGGGCGCGCTGGGCGCGGGCTCGGCGGGCACGGTCAGCCTCGTCTCCAGCCCCAGCTTCAGCGAATGGCTCATCCCGCACGCCATCCAGAAGTTCCGCGAGCGGCATCCCGACACGCCGATCCGCTACCGGCCGCTGGCCTTTGACGCGCTGCTGCCGCACCTGCTGCTGGGACAGGCCGATTTCGGCATCGCGTCGATGCCGCCGCCGGTCAACGCCAATATCGTCAGCGAAGAGATCGGCCAGGGCTGGCTGGGCTGTGCAGTGCCGCGCGGCCATCCGTTGGCGGTGCGCAGGCGCATTCGCGCCGAAGACCTGCAAGGCCATCTGCTGATCGGCTATGGCGCCGACACGCCCTTCGGGCGCCTTGCCAGCCGCTTCCTGCACTCCGGCCCCGCGCCGGTGCAGCCGCAGATCGAAATCCGCTCCACGCCCGAGGCGCTGGCGCTCGTGCGCCAAGGCGTCGGCGTGGCGCTGATCGAATCGTTCGGTTATCACCCCAGCTTCGGCAAGGACTTCGTGCTGCTTCCCACCGAGCCGGCCATGAGCCACGCCATCCATCTGCTGCATTCGGCCAGCAGCCCCCTGTCCAGCACCGCCAAGCGCTTTGCGACCGTGCTGAAGACGCTGATCCGGCAGGCGCAAAAAGACGCCCCCTACTGAAAGTCCAGCTGCGAGATCGGCCGCAGGCGCACGCCCTCTTCCAGCAGCGCCTGGCGCACGGCCCGCGCGATTTCAACGCCCTGCGGGTTGTCCCCATGCACGCAGATCGTGTGCACCGGCATGGCGACCACCTTGCCCCCCACCGTGCGGATCGCCTGTTCGCGCACCATGCGCAACGCCTGCGCGGCGGCCGCGGCCGGATCGTGGATCACCGCGCCCGGCTCGCTGCGCGGCAGCGTCAGGCCGTTGTCGCCATACAGCCTGTCGGCAAACACCTCGCAGGCCACGCGGATGCCGGCCCGGCGCGCGGCGCGCTCGGTCTCGTTGTGCGGCGTGCAGACCAGCACCAGGTCCGGGTCGAGCACGCGCATGGCCCAGGTCAGCGCCTCCGACAGCGCCCGGTCTTCGAAGGCCAGCGTGGCCAGCGCGCCATGCACCTTCACATGCGTCACGCGATGGCCCGCGGCGCGCGCCATGCCCTGCATCGCGGCGATCTGGTACGCCAGCATGTCGCCGATGGCCTGCGGGCTGTCGCCGATGATCTTGCGCCGGCCGAATCCCCACAGGTCGTTGAACCCCGGATGCGCGCCCACATCGATGCCCCGTTTTAGGGCGGATGCCGCAGTTTGGTGCATAACCGATGCATCACCACCGTGAAAACCGCAAGCCACGTTGGCCGACGTGATGAGGTCCAGCATGGCCTCGTCCGCACCGATCTTGTAGTGGCCGAAGCTCTCTCCCAGGTCGGAATTGAGGTCTACGTCGCGCATCTGAAGGACTCCGAAAAAAACGAATTTCAATGTTTGGCATACCGTTGGCATGCAATTTGCATGCCAAGGACTTGCTGAGGCGATATGCCCAGGATCGGGGCAGGTCTGCCCACCGCGTTTTTTATCGAACGGAGTCCAAGCAATGAATTTCAAATGGAAGAACGCCACATGCGCCGTGGCCGCAGCATTGGCGATGGCGACTGGCGTGGCGCAAGCGGCAGAACTCAATTTCGCCAGCTGGGGCGGCAACTACCAGGGCGCCATCCGCGACGCCTGGCTCAAGCCCTTCTCGAAGGAAGCCGGCATCGCCGTCCACGAGGACACCGATCCGCAGGTGGCCAAGATCCGCGCCATGATCGACACCAAGTCGGTCACGTGGGATGTGGTGACCGAGAACAGCGCCCGCCTGACGCGCGGCATCAAACTGGGCGTCTTCGAGAAGATCACGCCGGACATGGTCAACCAGGACCACGTGATCCCCAATGCCCGCAACGACTATGGCGTGCCCTCGGAGATCTTCTCGACCAACATCGGCTTCTCGACGCAGGCCTTCCCCGCCGGCAAGCCGCAGCCCAGCACCTTCGCCGACTTCTGGGACGTGAAGAAATTCCCCGGCAAGCGGACCCTCCAGGACGATCCCGCCACGGTGATCGAAGCGGCGCTCATCGCCGACGGCGTCGCGCCCGCCGATGTGTACAAGGTGCTGGCCACGCCCGAAGGCCTTGACCGCGCCTTCAAGAAGATCGAAGAGATCAAGCCCCACGTCGCCCGCTGGTGGAAGAGCGGCGCCGAGCCCGTCAACGCGCTGGGCAGCGGCGAAGTCGTGATGGCCCTGGGCTGGAACGGCCGCTTCCAGGCCGGCATCGACTCGGGCCTGCCCATCGCCATGGGCTGGGGCGACAGCATCGCCCAGGTCGGCTACTTCGCCATCGTGAAGGGCTCGCCCAACCGCGACGCGGCCATCAAGCTGCTGAACTACATGATCCAGCCCAAGCACCAGGCCGAGTTCAGCAAATACATCGCCTACGGCCCGACCACCGAGCAGGCCCTGCCCCTGATCGACGCCAAGCGCCTGGAACGCCTGCCTTCGACCACCGAGCGCCTGAAGAAGAGCATCTTCCTGAACTCGGAGTTCTGGGACACCAACGGCCCCGCCATCACCGAGCGCTACAACCAGGTCCGCGCCCGCTGATCCTCCTGCTTCCCTACCCAGACGCCGGCGCGCGCGCCGGCGCCCCAATGCCATGACCACGAGCACCGACGCCCTTCCCCTGCCCGTCGCCAGACCGCGCCCGGCCGCCGCTTCCCGGCGCGGCCGCGTCGCGGCCCTTGCCGCATTGCCGCTGCTGCTGTTTCTCCTGCTGTTTTTCGCCGGCCCGATCGCTGGCCTGCTGGGCAACGGCTTCAAGGGCGAGGACGGCGGCCTGACGCTGGACCATTACCGCCACCTGCTGGACACGCCGATCTACCGCATCGTGCTGGTCAACACCTTCACCATTGCCGCCGCCGTCACGGTGGCCTGCGTGGTGCTGAGCTATCCGCTCGCCTACCTGATGGCGACCGTCTCGCCGACCGTGGCGCGCGTGGTCTTCTTCGCGGTGCTCCTTCCCTTCTGGTCCAGCGCGCTGGTGCGCACGTCGGCCTGGATCGCGCTGCTGGGCAAGAACGGGCCGTTGAACACCCTGCTGACGACCGTGGGCATCCTCGACCAGCCCATGGCGTTCCTCTACAACTTCACCGGGGTGATGGTGGGCATGACGCATGTGCTGATGCCCTTCGTCGTGCTGCCGCTGTATGCCTCGTTCCGGTCCCTGGACGGCAGCCTGGTGCAGGCCGCCCAAGGCCTGGGCGCCGGGTCCGCGGGCATTTTCAGCAGGGTCATCCTGCCGCTGACCAGCCCGGGCGCGGTCGCCGGCGGCATCATCGTCTTCATGAACGCGGTGGGCTACTACATCACCCCGTCGCTGATGGGCGGTCCCGCCCAGCGCATGGCCGCCGAACTCATTTCGCACAACATCACCGAAGAGCTGAACTGGGGATTGGCCTCGGCGCTGGCCGGCGTGCTACTGGCCACCGTGTTGCTGTCGCTGTGGCTGTTCAACCGGCTGTTCGGCCTGAACAGCCTGATCAGCGCCAGTTCCGGCAAAGGCAGCAACACCACCGGGTATCGCCGCACGCCGGGCGGCCGGGTGTCGGCCATGCTGGGCGTGGCGTGCGCGGTGTTCCTGCTGCTGCCCATCGTCGTGGTCATTCCGATGAGCTTCGGCACCACGGAGTTCCCCATTTTCCCGCCGCCCAGCTACGGCCTGCGCTGGTACGAAAACTTCTTCACCGACGGCAAATGGCTGGCCGCGCTGGCCTCCAGCACGCGGATCGCCGTCGTGGTGACGCTGCTGGCCACGGTCCTGGGCACCGCCGCCGCGCTGGGCGTCAGCCGATTGGCAAAGCGCCACCAGGGCTGGCTGGACGCCTTCTTCATCGTCCCCATGTCTGTGCCGGCGATCGTCACGGCGGTCGCGCTGTACTACCTGTTCGCGCCCATCGGCTGGGTCGCCAATTCCATGGCGGTCATCCTGGGTCACACGGTGCTGGCCGCGCCCTATGTCTACATCACCATGCGGGCGGCGCTGCGCAGCCTGGATCCCAGCCTGGAGCTTGCGGCGCTGGGCATGGGCGCCTCCTGGCCCACGATGTTCCGGCTGGTCATGCTGCCGGCGCTGATCCCCAGCCTGATCGGCGGCGCCGTCTTTGCCTTCGTCAGTTCGTTCGACGACGTGGTCATGGCGCTGTTCCTGACCACCATCCGCAACCGCACCCTGCCCAAGCTGATGTTCGAGGGCCTGGCCAACGACTTCGATCCCACCGTGATCTCCGCCTCCTGCCTGCTGGTCGGGGCGACGGCGCTGATCCTGCTTGCAAACCTGCTGATCAGCAGGAAGAAGGAACACTGACATGCATATCGCCAACGACATCCTCCCGCAACGCCCGCCGGAACGCCAGGGCAAGGAACTGACGCTTGCCGGCATCCACAAGCGCTACGGCGACTCGATCGCGCTGCCCGACGTCGACCTGACCGTGGCGCGCGGCGAGTTCTGCACGCTGCTGGGCGCGTCCGGCTCCGGCAAGACCACGCTGCTCAAGATCATTGCCGGCTTCGAATCGCCGGACGCCGGCGTGGTGACGATCGGCGGGCGCGACGTCACGCATACGCCGATCGCGGACCGCAACATCGGCATGGTGTTCCAGAACTACGCCCTGTTCCCGCACATGAGCGTGTTCGAGAACGTCGCGTTCGCGCTGCGCATGCGGCGCCAGAACGAAGAGGACATCCGCCGCCGCGTGCTGGATGCGCTGGACCTGGTGAGCCTGGCGCCGCTGCAGGACCGCAAGCCCGGCGCGCTGTCCGGCGGCCAGCAGCAGCGCGTCGCGCTGGCGCGTGCCCTGGTGTTCACGCCCGACATCCTGCTGATGGACGAGCCCCTGGGCGCGCTGGACAAGAATCTGCGGCAGTCCATCCAGCTGCAGTTGCGCCGGCTGCACCAGGAACTGGGGCTCACCGTGGTCTTCGTCACGCATGACCAGGAAGAAGCCATGAACCTGTCGGACCGCATCGTCATCCTGGAACAGGGCCGCATCGTCGAGGCCGGCTCGCCGGAAAGCCTGTACCGCAAGCCGGCCAGCGCCTTCGTCGCCGGCTTCCTGGGCGAATGCAATTTCCTGCCCGCCAACGACGGCGTGCTGGGCGTGCGCCCCGAACACCTGCGCCTGGGCAGCCGCCTGGCCGGCGCCGATCAGCGCCACGCGGGCAAGGTCGTGGCGTCGACGTTCTGCGGCGTGCACTGGAAAGTCTTCATCGAAGCCTTCGACAAGGTGATCCTGGCCTACGCGCCGCTGGATGTGGACGCTGCCCAGCGCACGCCCGGTCAGGCGGTCACGTGGGGCTTTCATCCGGCCGACGCCATGGAATTCGCCAACGCAGCATGACGACCGACGCGCCAACCTCTTGCGGCAAGGCCGCGCCGCGCATCGTGGCGGCGGGCGATCGCACGCTGCTGGTCGAATTCGCCGACCGCATCGACGCCGAGACCAACGCGCGCGTGCTCGCGCTATCGCAAGCGTTGCGAGGCAGCCTGCGCAAGGTCCGCGGACTCCTGAGCGTGGTGCCGGCGTACCGTTCGCTCGCGGTGGGCTTCGATCCGCTGCTGATCGGGCACGACGCCGTTTGCGCGCTGATCGGCCGCAGCCTGCAAGCCAGCGCCTTCGCGCCTGCGCCCGCGCCGCGCCGCTGGGAAGTCCCGGTCTGCTACGGCGGCGCCCACGGCATGGACCTGCAGGCGCTGGCGGATCAGCATCGGCTTGATGCCGCGCAGGTCATCGCCCGGCACGCCGCGCCGGTCTACCGGGTCTACATGGTGGGATTCCTGCCGGGCTTCGCGTACCTGGGCGGCCTGGATCCCGTGCTGCACACGCCCCGCCGCGCCATGCCGCGCGCGCACACGCCCGCCGGCAGCATCAACATCGGCGGCCAGCAGACGGCCATCGCCTCGGTGCCCGGACCCAGCGGCTGGCATCTGATCGGCCGCACGCCGTGGCGCAGCTTCGACCTGCGCCACGCCGATCCGTTTCTGTTCGAGGCCGGCGACGAAATCGTGTTCGCGCCCATCGATGAGGACGAGTTCGAACGCCTTGCCGCCTTGCAGGACGATCCCGCCCATCGACCGCAACCGCTGCCGGGAGTCCGCCCATGAGCGCGCGCCTTCGCGTCGAGAAGGCCGGCATGCTGACCACGGTGCAAGACCTGGGCCGCCCGGGCTATGAACACATGGGCGTGCCGCCGTCGGGCGCCATGGATCCGGGCGCGCTGCGCATGGCCAACGGGCTGGTCGGCAACGCGCCCGGGCTGGCCGCGCTTGAATTCACCCTGCTGGGCGGCGCGTTGCAGGTGCTGGATGCGGACTGCACCATCGCCTTCGCCGGCAGCGCCTTGCTGCACGCCAGCGCCACGGCCGCCTCGCCAGCCCGGTCATTGGATCCGTGGCAATCCCACCGCGTGCCGGCGGGCGCCACCTTGACGGTCGGACCGCTGGAACGCGGGGTGCGCGGCTATCTGGCCATCGGCGGCGGCATCGCCGTCGCGCCCGTGCTGGGCAGCGCGTCCACCCTCACGCGCGCCCGGCTCGGCGGCCTGGACGGACGCGCGCTGGCGCGCGGCGACGTGCTTGCCCCCGGCGACGGCCGGCGCCGTGCGCCGCGTCGCCGGCGGGCCGCCCGCGCCATCGGCTGGTTCTATCGGGACGCGCCCATCGGCGTCATCCTCGGTCCGCAGCAGGATCACTTCGCGCCCGCCGAGATCGACCGCTTTCTCGGCGCCACCTATCGCCTGGCGCCGCAGTCGGATCGCATGGGCCTGCGCCTGAACGGGCCGGCCATCGCGCACGCCCGGGGCGCCGACATCATCACCGACCCCATCGCCGCGGGCAGCATCCAGATCCCGGGCGCGGGACAGCCCCTCATTGCCATGAACGACCGCCAGACCACCGGCGGCTATCCCAAGATCGCCACCGTCATCTCGGCCGACCTGCCTCGTCTTGCCCAGATGCGCCCGGGCCAGCCGCTGCGCTTCGAAGCCCTGGACCCAGCGCAGGCCGTGCAGCGCTGGCGCGACTACACGGAATGGGTCAGCGCCCGCGAAGACGAACTGCGCGCCGACCCGAACTTTCCCATCTTCCCCCTATTGTTTCCATGATTCCTATGTCTATCATTCATGCCATGGAAAGCCCCCTGCTCAACGCCACGGCCGCCGCCCCGGCCGCCGACGACTCGCGCGACCTGGTCGACGAGGCCTACTCGACCATGCTGGACATGATCCAGCTGGGCCAGTTGCCCATCAACCAGCCGCTGCAGGAACGCAACCTGGCCAGCGCGCTGGGCGTGTCGCGCACCCCGCTGCGCGAGGCAATGAGCCGGCTGATCGGCGCCGGCTTCGCCGTGCGCACCGCGCGCGGGCAGCTCATCGTTCCTGAACCGTCGCTGCGCCAGTATCTCGAGATCTTCCAGATGCGCGTGCTGCTGGAAGGCGACGCCGCCGCGGCCGCCGCCACCCGCATGGCGCCGGAGCAGGCCGCGGCCCTCCTGGAGCAGGTCAGCGAGATCCGCCGCCGCAATGAGGCCACCCATGAAGAGAACCATCGGGTCGACAACCTGCTGCACGACAGCATCGCCCAGGCCAGCGGCAACCGGCTGATGGCGCAGACCATCCACGACCTGCGCATCAAGGCCCGCTGCTTCGACCAGAATGGCGCGCCCGAACGGCTGATTCCCGGCTGCGACGAGCACATGGCCGTCCTGCAGGCTATCCTGGACCGCAACCCCGACGCCGCGCGCGCGGCGATGCAGGCGCACCTGAGCAACGTGCGCGTTGGCCTGGTCGCCCGGCACACCCAGATTTAACCGCTTCCTTTATCCGCATGCCATTCCCCACCCCCAAGCCCCTGCTCATCATCATGAACCCGGTCACGCAGGCCGACCGGGACCAGATTGCCCGCCACTTCGAAGTCGTTTTCGCTCCGACGCCGGAACAGTACGCGCAAGCCGTCGCCGCGCATGCGCCGCGTGTCGACGTGGTCATGACCATCGGCGCCATCGGCCTGACCGCGGGCCAGATCGACGCGCTGCCCAACCTGAGGCTGATCTACTCGATGGGCGCCGGCTACGAAAAGATCGACCTGGACCACGCCAGGCGGCGCGGCGTCAAGGTCGCCAACGGCGCGGGCACCAACGACAGCTGCGTCGCCGACCACGCCATGGGCCTGATGATCGCCGTCATCCGCGGCATTCCCCGCCTGGACCAGCTCACGCGGCAAGGCGTCTGGCGCACCCAGCTGCCCCTGCCGCCCAACGTCTCCCGAAAGAAGCTGGGCATCATCGGCCTGGGCGGCATCGGCGAAAAAGTCGCGCTGCGCGCGCAGGCCTTCGAGATGCAGATCGGCTACCACAACCGCCGTCCGCGCCCGGGATCGCCGCACCGCTACTTTCCGTCCGTGAGCGAACTGGCCGGATGGTCCGACGTGCTGCTCGTCGCCATCCCCGGCGGGGATTCAACCCACCATCTGATCGATGGCGCCATCCTGGAGCAGCTCGGCGCCGACGGCTACCTGATCAACATCGCGCGCGGCAGCGTCGTGGATACCGCCGCCCTGGAACGCGCCCTGCGCCAGCAGGCCATCGCCGGCGCCGCGCTCGACGTGTACGAAGGGGAGCCCCAGTTGCCCCCCGGGCTGGCCGACCTGACCAACCTGGTGCTGACCCCTCACGTCGCCGGCTGGTCGCCCGAGGCCATGCAACTGATGGTGGACAAGTTCCTGGAGAATGCGCGGCGGCTGTATGCGGGAGAACCGCTGCTGACGCCGCTGTGAGGCGACGCCTCGCCGGAGTCCGGCGAGGCCTGCTGCCCGCCGCTCGCCGGGCCCAAGTCATTCAAGGCGTCGTCGCCACATCCAATGCCCGCTCCAGCGACGCGCGCAGCATGTCGCCGTGGCCGAACTGGGGAAAGGCCTCATAGGTCGCGTCGGCGCCCGCGCCCTGCAGCCCGTCGGCCATCTCGCGCACGACGGCGCGCAGGTCGACCGCCTGGCCATTTGCTGCCGGCGTTGCCGGGATCGGCGTGGGGCGGCCCGGCTCCCGCGGCTTGGTTCCCACCAGGATGGCGACCCGCTTGCCCGCGGCCCGGTCGTGGCGAAACTGCCGCCACTCCCGCACCAGCACGCCATCGTTCCACCACGCGGACGGGTCGCCTGCGATGTACCGCGCGAAGGCGTCGGGCTGCGTGAACAGGACGTGCAGCGCGAACAGCCCTCCGTACGAGTGGCCCCACAGATATTCCTTTTCGGCGTCGACGGCGGCGGCCCGGCGCACCAGCGGCTTGACCTGCTCGCGGATGAACGCCAGGAAGATGTCCGCCCCGCCGCCCTCATGCCCGCGCACCACCGGATTGGGTAGCGGCTTTCCGTTTTCGTAGACCGGCGGCGTGTAATCGTAGGCCCGCGCGACGACATCATTCCGGGTCGGCACGTCATAGCCCACGGCGACGAGCACGGGCGCCACGCCGGCCGAAATCCGCTGCAGGTCGGCATCGGTCAGCGTCGCCAGCGCGGCGTTTCCGTCAAGCATGTAGAGCACCGGACTTCCCCCCTTCGGGACCGCCCCCTTCGGCACCGCGATCTGGATGCGGTAGTGGCGCTTGCGGTCGGCCGAGTCGAGCCTGTGGGTTTCGAAGCGATAGAACGCGGATGGACGGTCCGCGACGGTTTCTCCCACCAACTGCATGCCGGGACGCACGGGTGCGTCCGCGGCAACGGGCTGCGCGCCGGCGGCGGTGATCCACAGCGCGCCGATCAGCGCGGCCGGGCGGGAGAATCGCAGCATGGACTTGGATTTGGACATGTTCTTTCCGAGCAGGGAGTGAGCCGGGTTCACCAGGCGTAGTTCAAGTTTGCGGTAATCGACCGGCGCGCGCCGTAGTAGCAGCTGGCCGCGCCGGAGCAGCTGGCCAGGTATTCCTTGTCGGCCAGGTTCGTGGCGTTCAGCGAGAACTTCATCCCCTTGAACGCCGGATTCAGGTTGCCCATGTCATAGCGCACGGCGGCATCGACCAGATTGAGGGCGCCCGTCCGGTACTCGTTCGCGCTGTCGCCATAGCTGGCGCCGATATGACGCAATCCCAGGCCCACGCTCACGCCCGGCAGAACCGACTGATCGAAACGATAGTCCAGCCACACGTTGGCGCTGCGGCGCGGGACGCGCGGCAACTGCTTGCCCAGGTCGGTGCTGTTGCTTTGCGTGACCTTGCTGTTCATCAGCGTCGCCGAGGCAACCATCGTCAGGTTGTCCGTCAACGCCAGATTGCCTTCCAGTTCCAGCCCCCGCACGCGCCCTTCTCCCGTCTGCACCTGGCACAGGCTGCCGTCGCACAGGTGCGTGGGGTCCGGGTCAGGCGTCGTGATGTTCTGCTGGCGAATCTCGTAAGCGGACAGCGTAACCAGGCTGCGCGAGCCAGGGGGCTGATACTTGATGCCCACTTCGGCCTGCTTGCCTTCCGTCGGCTTGAACGGCTGGCCGCCGTAGCCGACGCCATTGACCGGTTCGAACGATGTCGCATAGCTGGCGTAGGGAGCAAGCCCGTTCTCGAACAGATAGACCACGCCCGCGCGCCACGTCGTGGCCTCGTCCGCATAGCGCGTGCTGGCGCCGGTTGCGCGCACCAGCGCATTGTCGTGCGACCAGTCATGGCGCAGCCCCACCGTCGCCGTCCATTGGCCCCAACGGATCTGGTCCTGCGTGTAGAGGCCGATCTGATCGCTGTCGCTGCGGCGGGTGGGAACGGGCGATCCGATCTTCACCGGGCTGCCGTAGACCGGGTTGAATACGTCCAGCGAACCCACGGTGCCCGTCGCCTGCTGCACACGGATGGTCTGCGTCCGATAGTCCACGCCGGTCAGGACGGTGTGATCCGTCTCGCCAAGCCGGAAACCCACTTCCGCATTGGTGTCGACCGTGAAGCCTTCCGAGCGGATCTCGCTGATCGACGCGGTGCGCCGCAGCGTGCGCCCATCGGGCTGCAGGTCACCCTGGCGCGCCACGGACGAGTTGTCGGTATCGACACGCATGTAGCGCAGTCCCTGGTTGATCTTTACCCGGTCCGACAATTGGTGCGAAAACAGATACCCGATCGAATACTGGGTGCGGTCATAGGCGCTGAACGCCGGTTCGCCCAGGAACCGGTCCGAACCGAATCGGCCGTATTGCGTCGCAAAGTACGTGCCATGCGAGGGCAGGAACTGATACGTGCTGCCGCCGCGGTCCTGCTGGTAGTTGGTCAGCAGCGTCAGCGAGGTGCTCGCGGACGGCCGCCATGTCAGGCTGGGCGCAAACATCACCCGGTTCAAGTCGATGTAGTCCACCTGCGTTTCGGTGTGGTAGCCCGTGCCCACCACGCGGTAGAGCCACTTGCCTTCTTCGTCCAGCGGACCGCTCACGTCCGCATTCAATCGCGCCAGGCCGTAGTTGTCCGTGCTGACGCCGATCTCGCCACGGGCATAGTCGGTCGGACGCTTGCTCGTCACGTTCACCAGCCCGCCCGGCGCAATCTGGCCATACAGCACCGACGACGGGCCGCGCAGGACCTCGACCCGCTCCAGCCCATAGCCGTCGAACTGGGTTGCGGATGCCGTGGCGCCGCTGCTCGAACCGGGCGGACGCAATCCGTCCAGGTAGAGGTTGTTGGCAAAGCTGCCGGTGCGAAAGCCTCTGATCGATATCTCGTCGACGCGGCTGTCCACGCCATAACCGCCGACGTTCACGCCGGCGCTGTATCGCAGCGCTTCGGCCGTGCTCTTGGCGCCGATCATGTCCATGAGCTCGCGGTTGATCACCGAGATGGACTGCGCGGTCTCCAGCAGCGGCGTGTCGGTCTTCGCGCCGGCGCTGCTGGACAGGCCCAGCACGCCGACGTTGCCGTCCGCGCTGCCCGCGACCGTCACCGCGGACAGCGTCGTGACGCCGCCTGCATCGGATTGCGGCTGGCGTTCCAGGCGATAGCCCTCGCCGTTCGGGTTCGGCGCCGCCTGCAGGCCGGAGCCGCGCAGCAGTTGGCGCAGCGAGTCGCCGACGTCACCTTGCAGCCTCAGCTCCGGACTGCGCTTGCCGGCCGTCAGCTTCGGGTCGCTGATGATCGTGATGCCGCTGGCCTGGCCGAACCGCAGCAGCGCGTCCTGCAGCGTGGTGGCCGGCAGTGTGATATCGACCGGAGACGCGGCCTTGGCATCGTTCGGATGCAGGAACGCCAGGGCGGCGCATGAACTCAGCAGCAGGGAGATGGATGTCTTGCGCAAGTCGCCCAGTCCGGGCGGCAGGAATGAATATCGCGTATTTGGCATGAAACGGCTCTGGATTGGCCCCCACGACGGGCGCCTTTCCCTGTACAAACGAAGCAGTCCGCTCAATCTGCCGGAAATTTACAACTGATTACCTTTACGCCCGCGCCTGCCTTCATGCGCGGCCCACGTTGACCCAATAGCGGGTTCGGTAGGCCAGCTTGAGGTTGTGCGCGGCGGCAAGCGCCTCCAGCACCCGGTCGGTCTGCTGCACGCGGAATGTGCCGTTCACACGGACGTTGGCCACTTCGTCGTCGCATCGCACCAGCCCTTCACGGTAACGGGCAAGTTCGGCAAGGAATTCGTCCAGCGGCATGTCGTCGGCAATCAGGACGCCCTGCGCCCACGCAAATTCGCGAGCTGCGCGCCGGTCGTCCGCGTCGATACGGTCGCTGGTGAACCTTCCCGTTTCACCGGCCTGCATCCGTGAGCGGAAGTTTTCCCGGGTGCGAACCAGCGCATCGCCCTGGTCCAGCGCCACGCGCGTCGCCCCGTCCTGCAGACGGACCGCCAGCCGGGCCCGCACGGACGACACCTCGCCATGGCGCGTCATGACGCGCATCGCGGAACCGGACGCGAGGCCCTCGAGCATGATTTCACCGCTCAGCAGCCGTACGTCGATGCCGGTTGGCGCCACGTTCAGGTCGAGCGCCGTCCCGGTATTCATCATCAGTTCGACGTCGTCGGCCAGCGCGATCCGACGCTGTTCGCCGACGCCTGTCCGATAGGCCGCCAGCCATCCGGCACGGTCGGCCTGCTGATACCCGGCCGCCGCCAGCAGGCCTGCGCCGGCGCCGCCGAGCAGGAGCTTGAGCGCCCGCCGGCGCGGATGAAAATCGGCAGCGACCCGCAGCGCCCGCGCCGCCGCCAGATCGGTACCGCGCATGCCGTCCGGAACCGCCTGCCGAATATGGCTGAAGCGTCGCCAGACTTCCGCATGCCTGGGATCGGCATCGTGCCACTGCCGCCAGGCCTGCAGCGCGGCGTTGTCCCGCGCGTGATCCAGCCGCACGAGCCAGCCCGCGGCTTCGGCGACGATCCGGTCGGTGGCGGCGTCAGCAGTCATCGAACGCGTGATACAGGCGCTGCCACGCCTGGATCAGATCCTTCTGCACGACATTGACACTGACATCCAGGATTTCCCCGATCGCCGCCAGCGCGTGCCCGTCGATGCGGGCAAGAAGAAACACCCGCCGCATGCGCGCGGGCATCCGGTCCAGGACCCTGCAGACGGCGAGCAATTGCTGCGTGAACTGGGCCAGCATTTCCGCCGAGGGGGCCACGGGTTCAGGCTGCTGGGCCAGCGCCTCGAGGTACGCGGTTTCGAGCGCGCGCCGGCGATGCCTGTCGATCAGCAAGCGTTTTGCGATGGTGGCCAGATAGCTCCGGTTCCAGGAGGCCTTCTCCATGTACGACTGGCGCATCAGCCGCTCGAAGGTGTCCTGCGCCAGGTCCCAGGCATCGGCCTGCTGGCCTCCGCCCAACTGGCGGCGCAGCAGACCCAGCAACCACGTGTGGTGTTCCTGGTAGGCGGCAGCCACGGCAGCCGTGTCGCCTGAGGGATGGACAGGCATGGGAACGGTAGCGGGATCCACGGTCTGCAGCGGGAAAATTCAAATAGGAATAATACTCAATTGTATCTCGTAAAGGTGATGGTCAGAAGGATGACCGGACCTGCCCGCGTTCTCCGCGCATCCATTGATGCGCGTCAATGTCCCTTCACGAAAATGGTGCATCACAACATTCCGGACAAATCCGTCCGCGACCCGCGGCAAGGAGACTGCGCATCGACTCGTCGGCGCGCACGGTGTTTTCGTACCGCTTTTGGTGCGATTTCACGAGACATTTCGCTCGATTTCCCGAAATCCGGGATAGCCCTGGCGGCGCGCATGCGGACCCACCCTTTTCACCCCGTATTCCCCTTATTGCGTCGCACCATTCCATGCTCTAGTGACCGCAGTCTGGCGGCATCCCGCCTTCACCCGCGTGTCCCCATCATGTCCAAACTCAAAAGCCTTTCCCTTCGCAGCAGCCTGATCGCCCTGGTGCTGTTCTTCATCGTGACGCTGCTTGCCGTCGGCGTCATCGCCGTGCAGCAGTTGTGGAGCGTCAGCCAGAAGCAGCGCGCGATGTACACCGAGACGGTGATGCCGCTGCGCGTGGTGGTCGACGCCGCGCGCCAGGGCGCGACGCACTTTCGCCGCATGTACGTCTACATCTGGAATACCGATCCGCAGGCGCGCCAGAACGAGCTGCGGCTGAACGAGGAATCCGAGAAATCGGTGCTGCAGGCGCGCGACCGTCTGCTCCAGGAACAGGACGCTGCGTTGCGCGGTCTCGGCAACAAGCTGTCGGACACCTGGACCCGCTACAAGGCGGCCGTCAATGACGTGAAGACGCTGGCCGACCGCGCCGACCCGAACGCGATGGCCGTGCTGCACAAGGATTCGGCCGAGCTGCACGTGGCGGCGCGCAACATTCTCATGGATGCGGCCAAGCGCCAGGAAGAGCTGGCCCGCCTGGATACCGAAGACGCTGCCGCCGCCGTCGAGCGCACCTTCTGGATCATCTCGGTCCTCATCGCGCTGTGCGCGGTCGCGGGCATCGTCCTGGGCCTGTTGCTGGTGCGCGCCGTCATGCGCAAGCTCGGCGGCGAACCGGCCTACGCCGCGGCCATCGCGCAGGAAGTCGCGAAGGGCAACCTCGCCGTGCGCGTGCAGTTGCGCGACGGCGACGACGGCAGCGTGCTGGCCAACATGGACACCATGCGCGCCAACCTGGCCCGGCTGGTGAGCCAGGTGCGCCAGACCAGCGACTCCATCGCCACGGGCTCCACGCAGATCGCCACCGGCAACGCCGACCTGAGCCAGCGCACCGAAGAGCAGGCGGCCAACGTCGAGGAAACGGCCGCGTCGATGGAGCAGATGAACGCCACCATCAAGCAGAACCTGGACTCCGTGCAGACGGCCTCGCAACTGGCCGGCTCCGCAAGCCAGGCCGCGGCGCGCGGCGGTGAAGTCGTGGGCAACGTGGTCAGCACCATGGACCAGATCTCGGCCAGCTCGCGCAAGATCGTGGACATCATCGCGGTGATCGACTCGATCGCCTTCCAGACCAACATCCTTGCGCTGAACGCCGCCGTCGAAGCCGCCCGCGCGGGCGAACAGGGCCGCGGCTTTGCCGTCGTGGCAAGCGAAGTGCGCGCGCTGGCGCAGCGCAGCGCGGGCGCAGCCAAGGAAATCAAGCTGCTGATCGGCGAAAGCGTGGGCAAGGTCGAAACCGGCTCGCAACTCGTGACCGAGGCCGGCTCCACCATGAACGACATCGTGACCCAGGTGCGCCGCGTGGCCGACCTGATCGCCGAAATCGGCGCGGCGGCGCATGAACAAGGCCAGGGCATCTCGCAGGTCAGCGACGCCATCAACCAGCTGGACCTGACCACGCAGCAGAACGCCGCGCTCGTCGAAGAGTCCGCCGCCGCGGCCGCCAGCCTGAACGAACAGGCCGCCACGCTGGTCAAGCTGGTAAGCGTGTTCCAACTTGGCAACGAAGGCGCGGGCGAGCCCGCACGGGCGGTGAAGAAGGCCGTTGCCGCGCCTGCGCCTGCGCAGACGCCCGCGCAACCCGCGGTCTGGGTATCGGCGCCAGCCGACGCCGACGACACTGCCCACGCACCGGCGAGCTCGCCGCCCTCGCCTGCCGCGCGCCCCGCCTCCGCCACGCCGCGCCCGACCACGCCCCGCACTGCCGCAGCCCGCGCGGCCAGCGCCACCGACG
>NZ_JBDJLJ010000026.1:0-68332 GCF_039673305.1 Achromobacter spanius | reverse complement strand
CTCCAGGCCTTGCCCGAGCGCCCGCGCCGCGTCGCCGTGGCCTTCAGCGGCGGCGCGGATTCGGCCATGCTGGCCGTGCACGCGGCCGCCGTTGCGCCGGCGCTGGGCATCGAGCTCGTTCTGTTCCATGTGCATCACGGCCTGCTGGCCGAGGCCGATGCCTGGGCGCGGCATGGGCATGACCTGGCCGCAAGGCTTGCCGTGCCGCTGTGCGAGGCTCGCGTCCAGGTGGAACAGGCTGCCGGCAAGGGCATCGAAGCCGCCGCGCGCGATGCGCGCTACGCCGCCCTTGCGGGGATGGCGCGAGAGCAGGGCGTCGGCCACATTCTCCTGGCGCACCACCGCAACGACCAGGCGGAAACCGTGCTGCTGCGGCTCTTGCGCGGCACCGGCCTGGCGGGCATGGCGGCCATGGCGCCGGTTTCCCGGCGCGACGGCGTGGTCTACCTGCGCCCCTGGCTCGATCAGGACCGCGGCGCGATCCTGCAGGCCGCGGACCAGGTCGAAGCCGCCTGCGGCTGGCGCGCCGTGCAGGACCCCACCAATGCCGATCCGCGCTACACCCGCGCCGCGCTGCGCGAACTGCTGGCGCCGGTGCTGGATGCGCGCTGGCCGGGCTGGCGCGCGATCGTCGCCCGTCATGCGCGGCACATGGGCGAGGCGGCGCAAATTCTGGATGAAGTGGCGCAGGAAGATTTCGCGCGGCTGGATCCCGGGCCCGACGGCGCCAGCTTTTCGCTGCTGGCCTGGCGCGGCCTGTCGCCCGCCCGCCAGACGCACGTGCTGCGCTACTGGCTGGAAAAGAATGGCGCCCGCATGCCCACGGATGCGCGCATGGCGGATCTGCTGCGGCAGCTGCGCGGCCTGCACAGCCTGGGCCACGACCGCCAGTTGCGGGTGGAGCAGGCGGGCCACGTCATTCGCTGCCATCGCGGCAGGGTATGGGTGGAACCCCGGCCCTGAGGCCTGTTTTGGCGGATATCAAGCCGGCGCCCTCGATAAATTTGCGCAATCTGCGCAAATTTTTACCGTCGCGCTAGAATATATGGTTTTGCCCGTCAACACTTGCGGCGGGTCTCCAGCCAGAGTACGAGATGTCCCTGATCGTTCACAAATATGGCGGTACTTCGATGGGCTCGGTCGAGCGCATCAGGAACGTGGCGCGTCGCGTCGCGAAGTGGCACGCCGCCGGCCACCAGGTTGTTGTTGTTCCGTCCGCCATGGCGGGCGAAACGAATCGTCTGCTGGGCCTGGCGCGCGAGCTTGCGCCCCAGCCCGACGGCCGCGAACTCGACATGATCGCCGCCACCGGCGAACAAGCCAGCAGCGGCCTCCTGGCCATCGCGCTGCAGGCCGAAGGCGTGTCCGCGCGCAGCTACGCCGGTTGGCAAGTGCCCGTGCGCACCGATTCGTCGTTCACGAAAGCCCGCATCTCGTCCATCGACGATGCGCGCATCCGCGCCGATCTGGACGCCGGCCGCGTGGTCATCGTCACCGGCTTCCAGGGCATCGACCCTGACGGCCACATCACGACGCTGGGCCGTGGCGGTTCCGATACCTCGGCCGTGGCCGTGGCGGCCGCCATCAAGGCCGACGAATGCCTGATCTACACCGACGTGGACGGCGTCTACACGACCGACCCGCGCGTGGTGCCCGAGGCGCGCCGCATGGCCGTCGTTTCCTTCGAGGAAATGCTGGAAATGGCGTCGCTGGGCTCCAAGGTCCTGCAGATCCGCTCGGTTGAATTCGCCGGCAAATACCGTGTGCCGGTCCGGGTCCTGTCCTCGCTGACCGACCCCCTTATCCCGCTCGACGAAGAAATGGTCTCGGGCACGCTGATTACTTTTGAGGAAGACGAAAAAATGGAAGCCGCCGTTGTCTCCGGCATCGCCTTCAGCCGCGACGAAGCCAAAATCACCCTGCTGGGCGTTCCCGACAAGCCCGGCATCGCGTTCTCCATCCTGGGTCCCGTCGCCGCCGCCAACATCGACGTCGACATGATCGTGCAGAACCAGTCCGTGGCCGGCACGACCGACTTCTCGTTCACCGTGAACCGCAATGAATTTGCGCGCGCCGTGGACCTGCTCAAGCGCGAAGTCATCCCCGCCGTGGCCGCGCGCGAACTGTCCACCGACGAAAAGGTCGCCAAGGTCTCGATCGTCGGCATCGGCATGCGCTCGCACGTCGGCGTCGCCAGCCTGATGTTCCAGACGCTCTCGCAAGAGGGCATCAACATCCAGATGATCAGCACCAGCGAAATCAAGACCTCGGTGATCATCGACGACAAGTACATGGAACTGGGCGTGCGCGCGCTGCACAAGGCCTTCGGCCTGGACCAGGCGCCGGCCACCAAGGTTTAAGGAAACGGCTCCGGCACGGTTTTTTTTGATTGAAGGCCCGCATCGCGGGCAAGAGCGAAAAAAATCGTGCTAGAATCTCGTTCTCTTTTCGGAGACGTGCCCGAGAGGCTGAAGGGGCTCCCCTGCTAAGGGAGTATGTGGCTAAAAACTGCATCGTGGGTTCGAATCCCACCGTCTCCGCCAAAGACACTTGCACCAGTGACACAAGGTTGCCTCAAGACCCGCATAGCTAATTGCTCTGCGGGTTTTTTGTTTTGTGCGCGCGCCTAGGGAATGCGCGCGCTTGCCGTGTCGGCAGGATCGCGGATACCTTACGCGAGTCCAATCACTCCGGGCGGTGCATCATGCCGATGAACGCCCGTCTTCAGATGCCGCCCAGCCATCTCCCTCTTGCGGAACTCACCGCCGAGACATTCGCCCCTTACGGCACCATCATCGCCAGCGCCGGCCGCGATGGCCGCGAGATCAACGCAGGCACGACGTTGCGCGTGGACATGCCGGAGCCCGACATCCTGAAGCAGGGCGGCCGGCCTTCGCTCAGCGTGTTCCGCGCCACGCCGGGCAGCCTGCCTTTCGAAGTGAGGATGATGGAACGCCATCGCCTGGGCAGCCAGACGTTCGTGCCGCTGATGGGCACGCCGTTCGTGGTGCTGGTGGCCTTGGGCGCCACAGAGCCGGATTTGTCCACGCTCAAGGCGTTTCGGGCCGATGGCAGCGCCGGCATCACGCTGGCGCCCGATGTCTGGCATCACCCCTTGCTGGCGCTGGCGGCGGGCGACTTTGTCGTGCTGGAGCGCAAGGGGGAGACAGTGGATTGTGAAATCGTCGACATGCGGGCCGGCATTTGGCTGGTTGAAAGCGCATAGGCGCGGTGCTCGGACCGTGCCTGCAACGAAAGGGCTCGACTCGCGTTCTGCGCGTCAGGGTCAGCGGAGCAGCATTTCCCGGAACTGCGCCCGGCTCGCCATGAACGGCTCGGATTCTCCTATCATTCGCATCTCAACGAGGAATAGCGCATGAAGGTGTATCTTGATGATGAACGGGCGACTCCGGAAGGCTGGGTTCGCGTCTACTGGCCAGATGAGGCCATAGCGCTGCTTGAATCGGGCTCCGTCGAAGAGATCAGCCTCGACCACGACTTGGGCGACGATGACCGAGGGACGGGGTATGACGTGATTCTCTGGATGGAAGAGGCGGTGGCGGTGCATGGGTTCAGGCCGCCACGCATTCATGTCCATTCCGCCAATTCCTCGGCCCGTGACAAGATGCTTGCCGGAGTGCGCGCGATTTCGCAGTTGGCAAGCACGAGGGCGAGGTAAACGGCGGGGCCGTTCCTTCCCCATGTGCCGCTTGCCCAGGCCTACCGGGATGTACTGCGCGTCAACAACCCGCAAGACGACCCTGTGTCTACGCACCAGCCACCCGCGCTATGTTGCGCATAGTGCATGGCGCTCAATGGCACTCGTCCAGAGCCATCTGCGTGGAGATTGCGTACCGCCCGCCACGGCGGAGCAGTAACGCGGGAATCTCAGCCGCCACCCGAACCCGCCGAAGCTTGTACGCCGGGCAGGCGTTCCAAGCTTCGTGCTGATGCTGGCGGGCCAGGCTTGCAGACGCCGCTATTCCGCCTTCACATTCCCCGCCTTCACCACCGCCGCCCACTTCGCGGTGTCGTTCTTCACCAGATCCCGGAACCCTTCCGGCGACGATGGGCTGGGTTCCACGCCCAGGCTTGCCAGATTATCGACAAGCGCCTTGGCCTTCAGGCTGTTGCGGATGGCTTCGTTCAGCTGGGCCACGACCTGCGCGGGCGTGCCCTTGGGCGCGAAGACGCCGTACCAGTTGCTGGCCTCGACGTTGGGAATGCCCTGTTCGGCCAGGGTGGGCACGTTGGGCAGCGACTTCAGGCGGGCCGGCGCGGCGACGCCCAGGGCGACCAGTTGGCCGTCGTTGATGAAGGGCATCAGGCCCGACACGTCGCCGAAGAAGGCCTCGACGTGGCCGCCGATGGTGTCGGCGATGGCGGGCGCGGCGCCCTTGTAGGCGACGTGCAGGAAGTCGACCTTGGTCTGGCTCTTGAACAGTTCGATCGTCATGTGCGGCATGCTGCCGATGCCCGAGGAAGCCAGCGCGGCGGGTTCCTTGCGCTTGGCGGCCGCGGCGACGTAGTCGGACGCCGACTTGACGGGGTTCTTGGGCGACACGACCAGCACTTCGGGCGTGTGGACCACGAGCGCGACCGGGCTGAGATCTTCCGTCGGTTTGTACGGCAGGTTGGGGTACAGCGACGGATTGATGGCGATGGCGCCGGCCGAGCTCAGGAACAGCACGCTGCCGTCGGCCGGGCTGCGGATGACGTAGTTCGCCGCGATGGCGCCGTTGGCGCCGGGCTTGTTCTCGACGATGACCGTGCTCTTGAGTTCGGCCTCGAGTTCCTTGGCCAGGATGCGGGCCAGGGAGTCGGCGGGGCCGCCGGGCGGGAACGCGACGACCAGCCGCGTGGGCTGGGCCGCGGCGCCGACGCCGGGGAATGCGGACATGGCGGCCAGCGAGCCGGCCAGGATGGTGCTCAGGATCGTTGTTTTCATGATGGGTAGTCTCCTTGCGCGTCGCGGTCGTTCAGCCGCCCGGCGCTCCCTGGGTGTTGACGTACAGCGAATAGATGGATGTGCACGAGGCCATGAAGAGCCGGTTGCGGTGCGTGCCGCCGAAGCACAGGTTGGCGCAGCGCTCGGGCAGGGCGATGTGGCCGATGGCCTGCCCGTCGGGCGAAAAGACGCGTACGCCGTCGAGTTCTTCGGTGCCCATCCCCCAGCCGCACCAGAGGTTGCCGTCCACGTCCACGCGAAAGCCGTCGGGCGTGCCGGCGCCGGCATCGACCAGGACCTCCGGCTTGCCGAGCGACACGCCGCCGTCCTGCACGCGGAAGGCCAGGATGTTGCGCGGACGCGCGCGGGACTCGATGACATACAGCAGCTTTTCGTCCGGCGAAAAGGCCAGGCCGTTGGGCCCGTTCACGCCTTCGGCGACGACGGCGAGCGCGCCCGAGACGCCGTCGATCCGGTAGATGTTGGCGGGCAGCTCCTGGCGCGCCGGCTCGCCCTGGTAGTGGCCCACGATGCCGAAGGGCGGATCGGTGAACCAGATCGAGCCGTCGGATTTGACGACGACGTCGTTGGGCGAGTTGAGCGGCCGGCCGGCGTGGCTGTCCGCCAGCACGGTGATGCGTCCGTCGTGTTCCGTGCGCGTCACGCGCCGCGTGCGGTGCTCGCAGGTAATGAGCCTGCCCTGGCGGTCGCGCGTGTTGCCGTTGGCGTGGTTGGACGGGGAGCGGAAGGCATGGACCGTGTTGCTGATCTCGTCCCACCGCAGGATGCGGTCGTTCGGCACGTCGCTCCAGAGCAGGTAGCGGCCGTCGCCGAACCAGACCGGTCCTTCGGCCCAGCGGCAGCCGGTCGCCACCCGTTCAACGGCCGCGGACAGCAGATGATATTTTTCGAAGGCGGGCGCCAGCGTGCGGATGGCGGGGTCGGGGTAGCGTTGCGAGGGTTCCCACATGTGGAGCTCCACGAAGGATCGGGTTGCGGCTCAGCCGTAGAGGCGGCCGGGGTTGTCGCGCAGGATGGCGGCAAGCTGCGCCGGGTCCGAGCCACAGGCCTCGTCCAGCAGCGCAAGCAGCGCGGGCATGTGGGGGCGCGGATAGCGGATGTTGACGTGCGGCCAGTCGCTGCCCCAGATGGCGCGGTCGGGCGCTTGCGCGATCAGGCGCGCCATCAGCGGCAGCGCCGCGCGGCAGCCGTCCTGGCCGCCGGTGACGCGGTCGGCGCCGGACAGCTTGATCCACACGTCGGGGTGGCGCAAAAGCGCCAGCAGCGGCGCCGGATCCGCCGAGCCGTCGACTGGCGCCCGGGCCATGTGGTCGATCACCAGCGGCACGCCGTGGGACAGCAGCGCCGGCACGACGTCCAGCACGTCCTGCAGTTCGCCATGCACCAGCGCATGCCAGCCCAGTGGCCTGATGCTGTCCAGCAGCGCGCCCATGCGGACGACGTCCGGCTTGCCTGCCAGGTGCTTCATCATGCCCAGCCGGATGCCGCGCACGCCCTGGTCGTGCATGCGCGCAAGCGCCTGCGGGCGGGTCGATTCGGAAATCAGGGCGATGCCGCGATAGGCGCCGCCGCTGGCCTCCAGCGCGGCCAGCAGCGCGGCGTGGTCCTCGCGGTAAGGCGCCGCCTGCACGATGACGCCGCGGGTAAAGCCGCAGGCGGCGTGCAGGGCGCGCAGCGCGGCAAAGGGCGCTTCCTCGGGGATGTAGGCGGGATCGTCCGCAAGCGGGTAGTCCTTCCAGGGGCCGAAGATATGGGTATGGCAATCCCAGAGGTGGCGGGCCAGGGGCATGGGTGGGGTCGAGTCAGTTGGAGGTTGCACCGGTTTCCTTGATGATGGCGCTCCAGCGCCGGTACTCGGACCGGATCAGATCGCCGTACCGGGCCGGCGTGCCCGCGGTGGGTTCGGCGCCTTGCGCGTCCAGGCTGGCCTTGAGCGCGGGGTCCTTGATGGCGTCGTTGACCGCCTGGTTGAGCCTGGACGTGACGTCGGCGGGCAGGCCGGCGGGGCCCACGATGCCTTGCCAGGTGCCCGAGTCGAAGCCGGGCGCGACGGTCTCGGCCAGCGTGGGCACGTCAGGCAGGGCGGAAACGCGCTTGGCGGTGGTGACGGCCAGTGCCTTGACCTTGCCCTCGCGCACATAGGGCAGGAAGGCGTTCAGGCTGCCCGACAGCATGAAATCGATGCGTCCCGACAGCAGGTCGGGCAGGGCCGCGGCGTTGCCTTTGTACGGCACGTGCGCGAAGTCGGTGCCGGTCTGGCGAGCGAACAGCACGCTGGTCAGGTGGTCGATGGTGCCGTTGCCCGACGACCCCATGTTCAGCTTGCCGGGCTGCTTTTTCAGCAGTTCCACAAAGGCCGCCGCCGAGTCGGCGCGCACGCCGGGGTTGACGATGAGGACCAGCGGCACGTTCGCGACCGACGCGACGGGCGTGAAGATCTTGCCCGGGTCCAGCTTGTCGTTGCCGAAGAGCGCGGGCGAGATCGCGATGGACGAGCTGTTGTAGAGCAGGGTGTAGCCGTCGGCGGGCGCGTTCGCGACCACCTCGGAGGCGATGTTGCCGCCCGCGCCGGGCTTGTTTTCGACGACGACCTGCTGGCCCAGGCCTTCTCCCAGGCGCTTGGCCACCAGCCGCGCCAGCACGTCGGTCGGGCCGCCGGGCGAGAAGGCGACGATCAGCCGGATCGGCTTCTCGGGATACGCGCCGGCGACGGCGGGCGCCTGGCAGACGGCCAGCAGGGCCAGGCAGGCGGCGGCTGCGCCCAGGCGACGACGGGAGGGGGAAGGCTTGCTCTTGTGCATGTTGTCTCCTTGGAGGCGCTTGGCCGCCTCTCTGTTATGAACCGAATGCGGGGGTCAGTCGCAGCGCACGCTCATGCCGCCGTCCACGATGATCTCGGTGCCGGTGACGAAGCGCGCTTCGTCGGAAGCCAGGAACAGGGCGGCGTTGGCCGTGTCCGTGCCGTCGCCCATGAATCCCAGCGGAATGCGGGCCTGGCGTTCCGCCAGCAGGGCCTCGACGTTGCCGCCCGCGCGCTGGCCGGCCAGGCGCGCCTCGACCATGGGGGTGTGCATTTGCCCCGGCACCACGGTGTTCACGCGGATGTTGTGCTTGGCCTGTTCCACCGCCACGACGCGGGACAGCTGGATGATGCCGGCCTTGGCCGCCGCGTAGCCCACCTGCGCCGCGCCTGTCCAGCGGATGCCGGACGTGGACGAGGTGTTGACGATGGCGCCGCCGCCCTGGCGCTGCATGACGGGGATGACGTGCTTGCAGGCGAGGAACACGCTTTTCAGGTTGAAGTCCATCTGCGCGTCCCAGTCCGCTTCGGACAGGTCCACCGGCCCGCCGCGGCGCGAGCCGCCCACGTTGTTGACCAGGATGTCCACGCGGCCGTGCAGCGCCACGCAGGCCTGCACCATGGCCTCGACGTCGGCCGCGAGCGTGGCGTCGCCCGTCCAGGCGGTGATGTCGCCGCCGGCTTCGCGGGCCCGCGCCAATGTTTCGGCCATGGCGTCCGCGCTCTTGTCCACGGCGAACACCTTCGCGCCTTCCTGCGCGAAGCGCACCGCCACGGCGCGGCCGTTGCCCCAGCCGGGGCCGACGCAACCGGCGCCCGTCACGATGGCCACTTTTCCTTCCAGTCTCTTCTTCATGATGTTCAATTTCCTGCTTGGTTGATCAGGCGGGGCGCTGCGCAGTGGCGGCATCGGCCGCCTGCAGTTCCAGCGGTTCGCCTTCGGGCGGATCGATCCGGAAGACGTTCAGCGTCATCGAGATCAAGGTGTAGTAGCCGGCCAGCGCAACCAGGTCGATGACGCCGTCGCGGCCGAACATGTGCTCGGCGCGCTGGTAGAGCGCGTCGGGGATGTGGCGGGTTTCATGCAGCACCGTGAGGAACTCGTGGATCAGCGCTTCATCGGCGTGCGCGAAGACGATGTCCCGGCGGTCGCGCAGCGCGTCGATCACCGTCTCGGAAACGCCCGCTTTCAGCGCGATCGCCTTGTGCGCCCACCATTCGAATTCCGAGCTCCACCAACGGGCCAGCACCAGGATCGCCAGCTCCGACAGGCGTGGCGGCAGCGAACTGTCGTAGCGGCAGAACTGACCCAGCGCCTGCGCGGGTTCGGCCATGGCGGGCCGGTGCAGCCAGACGGCCAGCGGACCGCGCACGCGGCCCCGGGGGCCGGACGCGATGAGGTCATGAATGCGCTTCTGGTCCGCGGACATCTCCGCGGCCTGCGGCGGGCTGATACGCGCCATGCTTGCTCCTGGTTTATTCGGGCTTGATGCCCAGGTCCTGCACGACCTGGCGCCACTGGGAAATCTCGTTGCGGATCGCGCTGGTGAACTGGGCGGGCGTGCCGCCCGCGGGTTCGGCGCCGTCGGCCAGCAGCTTTTCCCGGGCTTCCGGCGTCTGCAGGGCGCGGTTCACGGCCGCGTTCAGTTTGTCGACGATGGGGGCGGGCAGGTCCTTGGGGCCGATCAGGCCGTACCACAGCGTGGCGTCGAAGCCGGGCAGGCCGGATTCCGCGATGGTCGGCACATTCGGCAGCGCCGCGATGCGGGTGGGCGTGGTGACGGCCAGCGCCTTCATCTTGCCCGCCGCGACATGGGGCAGCGCGCTGGCGGTCGCCGCGAAATAGAGCTGGACCTGTCCGGCCATCAGGTCGTTCTGCGCATTGCCGCCACCCTTGTACGGAATGTGCGTCATCTGCACGCCGGCCCGGCGGTTGAACAGTTCGTTGGCAAGGTGGATGACGCTGCCCTGGCCGGAGGACGCGTAGTTGATGGCGCCCGGATGCTGCTTCGCATAGTCGATCAGTTCGCCCACGGTGTTGGGCGCGAAGCCCGGATTGGCCACCACCAGCAAGGGGCCGCGCGAAACCTGGACGATGGGCGTGATGCCTTCGACCGGATCAAAGGCCATCCGGTAGAGGCTGGGATTGACGGTGTAGCTGGAGGAAATCAGGGTCAGGGTGTAGCCGTCCGCCGGGGCGGTGCGTCCCGTTTCCACGCCGATCATTCCGCCCGCGCCGGGGCGGTTTTCCACGACCACGGTCTGCTTCAGTTCCGCCGTGAGCGCCTGGCCCAGGTAGCGCGCCAGCAGGTCGGCGCCGCCGCCCGGCACGAAGGTGACGATCAGCCGGATGGGGCGCTCCGGATAGTCGGCGTGGGCAACGCCGCCGACGGCGGCCAGCAAGGAAGCGCCGATGGCGGCAAGCCAGCGGGAGAGTGTGCTGCGCATGGATGTCTCCGGTGTGGGTATTGTTCTATCCAGCGATTCTGCTTATTCTCGGTAATAGCCGTCCAATATGATTTTTGGATGTCAGTAATTCTTCTTTGGAATTACTGCGTCGTTCCCCTTTGCGCAACGCGCAGTGCCTTTACGCGATCAAGCCCCATGGACCAGAAGTCGATGCGCATGTTTCTTGCGCTGGCCGAAGAGCTGCACTACGGCCGCGCCGCCGCGCGCCTTTTCATTTCGCAGCCGCCGCTTACCAAGGCCATCCAGCAACTCGAAGAGCGGCTTGGCGTCACGCTGTTTGACCGCAACAAGCGCAGCGTCAGGCTCACCGTCGCCGGCACGGCACTGGTGCAGGAAGCGCGCCGGCTGCTGGCGCAGACCGAACTGTCGATTCGCGCCGTGCAGCGCGCCGAGCGTGGCGATGCCGGCCGCCTGCGCATCGGTTTCGTGGCCGCCGTGCTGTTCATGGACATACGCGAGGTGCTGCAGAAGCTGGAACGCGATCTCCCCGGCCTGGAAAGCGTATGGGAGGAAATGGGCTCGTCGGAACAGCTGCAGGCGCTGGAACAGGACCGGATCGACATCGGATTCGCGCAGGTCTCGCAAGGCGTGGGCGACATGATGTCCTTCCCCGTGGGGCGGGTCGACCTGGTCATCGCGCTGGAGGAAGGGCATCGGCTGGCCCGCAGGCGCCGCGTGCGGCTGGAGGACCTGGCCGAGGACGCATTCGTGGCGATCCCCCGGCACAGCGGACCGAGCTTCCATGACCTGACGATATCCGCCTGCATGGATGCGGGATTCAGCCCGCGGATCATGCACTACGCCAAGCACCTGGTGTCGGTGGTCAGCCTGGTGGCGATGGGGCTGGGCGTGTCCCTGGTTCCCCGGTCTTTCGCGCGGGCGGGCGTGCCGGGCGTCGTCTTCAAGAACATCGACGGCATGGTGGTGCAGGCGGAGTATTCGGCGGTGTGGAACCCCGCCAACACGCTGCCCTTGCTGCCCCACGTGCTGGGCGTGCTGGGCGGGCAGCGGTAAGCGCGGTCAGGCCGGCGTCGGCCGCATGGGCCTCATCGCAGCCGGCGGATCAGCGCGCGGGCTTGCTCCAGCACATCGGCATCGTTGGGCCGGAAATCCATGCGCAGCGCGTCGGGCAGGCGCACGAAATGCGATTGCGAGCTGCGCGCATAGGCGGGGTCGTAATGGCGGTCGATGAGTTCGCGCGCCAGGTCTTCGCGGCGGCCGTCGTCCACCAGCCCGATCCAGCCGCTGATGGTGTCGCGGCTGTGCAGGCCCAGCATGCGCTGCAATTGCGCCTTCAGCCATTCCGGGTTGTCGAACAGCCGCGCGTAGTCCTGCTGCAGGAAGGACGCGCGGTCTTCGCGCGTGGAGCGCACGTCGATGCACGCGCCCTGATGCAGGGCCTGCAGCAAGGCGGCCGGGATTTCCACCGCGCCGATCTTGCGGCTTTCGGCTTCGACGAACACGGGTTGGCCGGGATCGAGTTCGCGCAGGCGGGCCGCGAGCAGGGTGTCGAAGCGCTTTTGGCTGGGCTGGCGCGCATCGGGCAGGGCGCCCAGCAGCGAGCCGCGGTGGGATGCGAGTTCTTCCAAATCAAGCGTCTGCGCGCCCGCCTGCCGCAGGGCGTGCAGCAGCCGCGTCTTGCCGCTGCCGGTGGGCCCGGTCAGCACCACGTATTGCAACGCCGCCGGCAAGGCCTGCAGGGCCTGCAGCGTGGCGCCGCGATAGCGCTTGTAGCCGCCGTCCAGTTGCCGGGCGCGCCAGCCGATCATGTTGAACATGAGCGTCATGGAGCCCGAGCGTTTGCCGCCGCGCCAGCAGTACACCAGCGGACGCCAGCGCTGGGGGCGGTCCGCGAAGGTGGTTTCCAGGTGGCGGGCGATGTTGCGGGCAACGAGGGCGGCCCCCACGCGGGAGGCTTCGAAGGGCGAGACCTGCTTGTACATCGTGCCGATCAGCACGCGCTCTTCGTTGCTGAGCACGGGCGCGTTGCACGCGCCGGGGATGTGGTCGTCGGCGTATTCCAGCGGCGTGCGCACGTCGATGATTTCATCGAATTCGTGCAGTGCGTCCAGGCTGGCAAGCAGGTGTTTCACGGGGATGGTCTCGGCGGGTCGATCCAGGATTTTCGCACGCGCCGTTCCGGCGCAGAAAGCGCCGGCGCGGCGGATAGAATGGCGCCTTTCCCGCCGCGTCGCCGGCGGCCCTCAAGCCAACGCAGGACCCGGCTCGACCATGGAATTCTCATTCAAATGCGCCTCGTGCAACGAGGTCCACCACGGCCTGCCGAGCTTCGGCGCCGATGCGCCCGCCACCTATTACGCCATTGCGCCCGAAGCGCGCGGGCAACGCTGCGACCTGGGCAGCGACGATTGCGTGATCGACGAGCAGCATTTCTACGTGCGCGGCTGCCTTGAACTGCCCATCGAGGGCCACCCGGAGCCATTCGTCTGGGGCGTGTGGGTGTCGCTCAGCCTGGAAAGCTACGAGACCTGGGTACGGATGTCCGATGAGCCCAGGCGTGCGCAAACGCCGCCGCTGTTCGGCTGGCTGACGACCCATCTCGATCCCTACCCGGACACGGTGGGACTGAAGACGCACGTGCATCTGCGGGACGATGGCATCCGCCCGTACATCGAACTGGAGCAGACCAGCCACCCATTGGCGGTGGAGCAGCGCGAAGGAATCTCCATCGGCCGCGTGGCCGAGATCTACGCGCTGCTGGTTCACGGGCAGGCAGGCGCCGGCTAGGCAGGCGCACCGCCGCAGGCCTGCGTCAGGCGCCGAAGGTCAGCGCGTTGGTCAGGTCGCCCATCGCGGACTGGCCGCGCGCGGTCATTGCGTCATCGCGCGCCTTCAGGCCTTCCAGCATCGGCAGGTCGAAAAGCCGCGTGGCCAGGCGCAGGATCGAGCCGGTGTCGTAGATGGTGTGGTCGACAGTGCCCTTCTTGGCGAAGGGCGAAGCGATCACCGCCGGGATGCGCGTTCCGGGACCCCAGCGGTCGCCTTGCGGCGGCGCCACGTGGTCCCACCAGCCGCCGTTTTCGTCGACGGTGATCACGATCACCATGTTGTCCCACTGCTTGCTTTTCCGCAGGCTGTCCACGATGTGCGCGATGTGGCGGTCGCCCGAGTCCACGTCCGCATAGCCGGCGTGCATGTTCAGGTTGCCCTGCGGCTTGTAGAACGTCAGCGGGGGCAGCGTGCCGGCTTCGGCGTCGGCAAGGAATTTGTTGGTCGAGTTCAGATCGCCCAGGCCGCCGTCGCGGATGTGCGCCGAGCGTGCCGCGGTGCCGGGCGCGGTGCTCTTGAAGTAGTTGAAGGGCTGGTGGTGCGCCTGGAAATTGGGCGACGACGGAAAGCCGGTGCTGGCGGTCGAATCCACCGCGGCCTGCCAGCCGCCGGCGTACCAGGCCCAGTCCAGTCCCTTGGCGCTCATCAGGTCGCCGATGTTGGCGTGCGATTGGGGCACCATCGTCTGCGGGCTGGTCGCATCGGCCAGCGTCGGGTCGCTTGCGTCGCGGCTGAACGATGGCCAGTAGGGCGGGGCCATGGTATTGACGCCGTAGCCGTCGGGCGTCAGCGCGCTGGCGCCGAACTGCGGGATGCCGGTCAACGCGCTGGCGGGCGAGGCCGGCTTGGGCGCGAGGCGCGGGTCGGCGGGGTCCGAGCTTTGCAGTTGCGCGATCTGGGTCTTGGCCACCGAGTCCGCGGCGTCGGGATAGAAGGGCGGGCGTCCCGCCACCAGATACTGGTGGTTCAGGAACGAGCCGCCAAAGGCGCCCTGGAAGAAGTTGTCGCACAGCACGAACTCCTGCGCCAGCTTCCACAGGCGCAGGTTGTAGGCGGAGTCGCTGTAGTGGCCCATGACCAGCGCGCCCGAATCGGCCCAGGCGACGAACTTGTCGTTCTTGCCGCCGTTGATCTGCATCTGGTTCTGGTAGAACACGTGCCAGAGGTCGCGCGTGACGACGCCCTGAGGCAGGGGTTCGCCTTGCGGTCCCAGCAGCGCGAAAGGCGCGTTGGACAGGTTGTTCATGTAGGCCGCCGCCTGGTCGACCTGGTAGGTGATGTGATTGGCCTGCTGCGACGTCGGCACCATGCCGTTCCAGACCGGCGGAAGCACGGGCAGCGGCGTGCCGTCGCGATCGAGCTGGGTGTAGTCGGCGGCCGAGAGTCCCGACAGGGGCTTTTCGACGCCGGGAAAGTTGGCGAAGAGGTTATTGAAGCTGCGGTTCTCGGCAAAGATCACGACCAGCGTTTTCACGTTCTCGCGCAGCTGCGTGGTCAGGTCCGGGGCCGGCGTGGGGGCGGGATCGGGCGTCGTCGGTGCGGGGGCGGCAGGGGTGTCATCGTCGTCGCTGGAGCAGCCGGACAGCGCGCCCATGGCGGCGGCGCTGGCGCCCAGCGCGGCGATGCCGGTCAGAAAACCGCGGCGGGTGGCGCGTACGGGCGGCGTCGCGCCCGTGGATTCCTGGGAAGGTTCTCCAGTGCTTTTTTCTTTGTCAGACATGAGTGGGACTCTTGAGCTTGCGGATGGCGCGGCGCACTGTCATTGCGCCGCGGGATCGCCGGATGACAGCCGGCATCGGTAACGGCCGCTAGGCTAAAGAGACAAGGTTCTATCGATGTGACCATCCGCTGTCGGGAAGCTGTACGCAGGTTTTTCGCACGCCGCTCGACTTGCGCGATTTTCGAAACAACGCTATTATTCAAGGCTTGCTTTTTGACGCGCCCGTAGCTCAGCTGGATAGAGTACCTGGCTACGAACCAGGGGGTCGTAGGTTCGAATCCTGCCGGGCGCACCAAGTTTCACGTTGCATGCATCATTGATGCGGGCTGCGCGGGATGGGAAGAAAAGCAAAGGCAGTGAAAGCAGTACCCAAGCAATAAAAGCAGTAAACTCGCAGTAAACACGGCACGATTATTCTGATATAATTTTGCCTCTTTGCCGGAGCGCCCGTAGCTCAGCTGGATAGAGTACCTGGCTACGAACCAGGGGGTCGTAGGTTCGAATCCTGCCGGGCGCACCACTACCGCAAAGAAAAAGAAAAGGCCTTTGATCTTGAATCGAAGGCCTTTTTGTTTTGCGGCGGCGGTTTGTGCGCGGCGTAAATTTTCGGCGTAAATGCATCGGTATGGATGTGTGGCTCAGACTCACTGAGTTGCAGCTCGCGCGTGTAGCGCAAACCCGGCGCCTTGCCTCAATGGCTCGCTGTTTCTTTTTCCTTGGCCTGCGGCTTTTCGTCGCTGTCCTCGAATCCCCAATCTCCAAACAGATACCAGTCGTCTCCCAAGGATTCGGCCGGATGCATCGTGCGCCCGGAGCCGTTGCCGCAGGCCATGGAGTCGGTGGGGCAGTATCGGTCGCAGCCCCAGCAGATGCGTTCGGGGTGCTTGGGGTGCAGGGGAAACTTCTTGGCCATGCTTGTCTGCCTGATGCGTTTTTATGACGGCTGTCGCTGCATTCAGCGTACTGCGCCGGGCCTGTGCGTTTCATTGACATCGCACAAACGCGGGGCCGGCAGGCGGGCCCGGGGCCGGATTTTTGCCGGCCGATTTGCATGGCATGATTCTTTCGTGTTATAAACACGCCTCTTTCGGGGCGCCCGTAGCTCAGCTGGATAGAGTACCTGGCTACGAACCAGGGGGTCGTAGGTTCGAATCCTGCCGGGCGCACCAACTTATTCGAGATCACGCCAAACAGCGCAGTTTCTGCAAAAAGCGGCTTGATGGTTTTCAATCAAGCCGCTTTTATTTTGTCCCGAGCGGCCGGATTTACGGAGTGTGGAACCCCGGCGTCCGCAACCCCGGCGGCCGGAACCCCGGCGGCCGGATCACCACACCCGGTACACGCGGCCGGTCTGCACGCCTTCCACGCTGCGGACATAGGCCTGGGCCACGCGGCTGGCGGGCGCGGCTTCGAAGCCCGGGAAATACGGGCCGTAGCTGTCCAGGGATTCCTGCAGCACCGTGGGGCTGACGGCGTTGATGCGCACGCCTTGCAGCTCGACCGCGGCGCCGCGCACGAAGCCGTCGATGGCGCTGTTCACCGCGGACGCGTTGGCGCCGTAGCGGATGGGTTCGTCGCTGAGGATGCCGCTGGTCAGCGTGATGGAGCCGCCGGCGTTGAGGTAATGCTGGCCGATGAGCGCAAGGTCCACCTGGCCCAGCAGCTTGTCCTGCAGGCCGATGCGGAACTGGTCGGCCGTCATTTCATTCAGGGGGCCGAAATGCAGGCTGCCGGTGGTGGACACCACGGCGTCGACCTTGCCGACGCGCTCGAACAGGGCGCGGATGCTGTCGCTGCGGGTGATGTCCACCTGGTATTGGCCACGGGTCTTGCCCACGGCGATGATGTCGTGGCGCTGGCCGAGCGCCTGGGCGACGGCGCTGCCGACGGTGCCGCTGGCGCCGATAAGGATGATTTTCATGGGATCTCCGAGTCGTTCCGGTGGGGCGCGTTGGCAGGCCGCCAACGCATGCAGGCATTCTGCGCGCCGGATTCCCATGGAAAAATCCTAGAATGGTGGGATCAGATCACACCAGGAGTGCGTAATTCATGGACCGCCTGCTCAGCATGGAAGTGTTCGTGGCGGTTGTGGAGCTGGGCAGCCTGACGGCCGCGGCGGCACGTCACGACATGTCGCCGGCCATGGCGGCCAAGCACGTCAAGGGGCTGGAGTCGCGGCTGGGCCTGCGGCTGATGCACCGCACGACGCGCCGCCAGAGCCTGACCGAGGCCGGCCAGGCTTACTTTGCGCGCAGCAAGGCCATCCTGGCCGATATCCGCGACGCCGAGCAGGGCGCCGAGGCGCTGCGCTCGACGCCGCGCGGCCATCTGCGCATCACCTCGTCCGTATCGTTCGGATCGCTCGCGCTGGCGCCGGCGATCGCCGACTACCTGTCCATCTATCCCGACGTCAGCGTGGAGCTGGCCCTCAGCGACATGGTGGAAGACATCGTGGCTGCGCGCTTCGATCTGGCGCTGCGCATCGGCGAACCGGCCGATTCCGGCCTGGTGGCGCGCAGGATAGGCCTGTACCAGATGATCATCTGCGCGGCGCCCGCCTACCTGGAGCGCTATGGCACGCCCGCGGCGCCGGGCGACCTTGCGCGGCACCAGTGCCTGGATTTCTCGCATTGGAGCCGGCGCACCGGCTGGCGCCTGGGCTCGGACGAGGGGGCGGAGATCGGCTATCCCACGGGCCGCTTCGTGTCCAACAACGGGCAGGCGCTCAGGCAGGCGGCGCTGGCGGGCTTCGGCATCGTACTGCAGCCCGAACTGTTGCTGGCCGATGACGTGCGCGCCGGCCGCCTGGTTCCGATCCTGCAGCCCTACTGGCCCGCGGCAAGGCCGATCACGCTGCTGTATCCGAAGGACCGCCAGGCCCTGCCCAAGCTCACGACGTTCGTGGATTTCGTGGTGACGCGCTTCGCGCGCTAGCCCCGCCGTCGGTCCACCGCCGTCAATGACGTGCCGGTCTTGAGCAGCTGGTAAGTCTGCCCGCCCAGCCACGCAACCTTTTCGCCGGAACTCGTGCGGCAGATGCAGTGGGTCTTGGGGTCGAAACGGGGCGTGCCCAGCGCGGAATACGCGCCGGGATCGGAAACGAACCGTTCAATGCGATACAACGTGCCGTCGGGCGAAGTGGCGAGCACGTCGGTCAATCGTCTTGCGGTGCCGAGCATATTCAATACCTCCATGCGCGGGCCGTTATGTGTCGGCGCCAAAGTCGTTTGAACATTTCGTAGTGCCGGCGCGAAAAGCGATGCCGCCGAGCCAGGCGCTAACGAAGCTGTCCTCCTAACAATGAATCATCGAGCTGTTCGGGAGAAACGCCCAAGGCCGCCGACACGCGATCCAGGATGATCTGCCGGGGGCGCGGACGCGGCCGTTCCAACTCAATATAGATGGAGTGATCCACGCCGAGCCGAGCAGCCATATCCGCAGTGCTGATATTGAGGTGCTCGCGCCACGCGCGTATCAGGCTCCAATCGTTGCCGGTTTTCAGATTGACTACAGCTGTCGGCAAGCGCTCGTGCGCCCCGGCAATTTTCTTGCGCGAGGCGGAAGGAGTGATTGCTGCTTTTTCATCGCCCGGCGCGGCGCCGCTTTTGCGGCGCTCGCCCCGAGGTGTGGTGGTGGCGGATTCGGCAAGGTAGATGGCATCGCCGTTCAGCTGGCGATACTGGTTGTTGCCGATCCAGCACAGGGTTTCGCCGTTGTCGAGCTTGCATTCGCAATCCAGGTGGTAATTGCTGGGCATGCCCTCGAGCTTGGCGATCGTTTCCGTTGTCGTGGCGTGGCGCACCACACGGTGCAGCACACCGTCTGGCGAACGTACGAAGACATCGGGAAGTCTCCAGGAAAACGGAATGATCATCTCCACAATCGAAACCCATTACAACACTGTATCGCTCTGTTGCAACGGTGAGATTTGGGGTTTCCCCTCGGCCGACGCGCGCAGCGCCGACAGACGCCGCGTGCGCGCTTTACATCCTCACCAATCCTCGCTGCCGGACGCGTATCCGGCGCGCGCGGCAGCGTCGCCGAACCCGGCGCTGGCCATCAGCCTGGGCATCAGGTCGGCGGCGGCGCCGCGCAGGTTGTGGTGCGCCTGCGTATCCAGAGGCGTGGCGGCGGGATTGATCTGTACGACGGTTGCGCCGCCTGCCAGCGCCAGCCGCGGCAGTTCCGCCGCCGGATAGACCAGGGACGAGGTGCCGATGCTGAACAGCAGGTCGCAGCGCTGCGCCGCCTGCAGGGCGTCGTTCCAGGCCTGGGCGGGCAGGCTTTCGCCGAACCAGACCACGCCCGGCCGCACGGCCGCCCCGCAGCGCGCGCAGGCGGGCGGCGCGATGCGCCGGCCGCCATCGGGTTCGTCGGGAATGTCCCCGGCAAAGGCCTGCGGCGCCGCGCAGCGCGAACAGCGCGGCGCATGCAGGCTTCCGTGCAGATGCGTGACATGCGGACTGCCCGCGCGTTCGTGCAGATCGTCCACGTTCTGCGTGATGACGGCCAGTTCGGGCACGTGCCGCGCCATCTCCGCGATGGCGCGGTGCGCCGCGTTGGGCGAGGCACGCAGGACCTGAGCGCGGCGCCACTCGTACCAGCCCCATACGATATCGGGATGCTCCGCGAAGGCTTCGGGCGTGGCCAGCGCCTGCGCGTCAAAGCGCGACCACAGGCCGGTCAGCGCGTCGCGGAAGGTGGCGATGCCGCTTTCCGCGGAAACGCCGGCGCCCGTGAAGACGACGACCCGCCGCGCATCGCGCAGGGCTTGCGCCAGCGCGGGCGGAATATCGAGATGCGTGTTTTTCATTTCCAACCTTGCAGACAGTCCGCTACGCTGCGCGCGCAGGCAAGGACCTGTCAAGCGCGGCTTTGCAGGTGTCGCCGGCGCCACGGACGGGACGGGCGTGCACAGGTGTCCCGAATCGTGGATACTGCTTTTTCAATCTGGGATTTCAAGTTGCCTGGGAGACACGCAATGCCTGATACGAACGCCGGACTGGACCGGCTGCGCCGATTTATCGCCACCGCGACCCGGCTGGCGTCGCCAGAGGCGCTGGCGCAGACGCCCGAGCTGGAAGCCGCGTTCGCGGACCTGGTGGGCCACGACGACTGGCTGCCCGAGGCCTGTACCGCGCCGCATCCGCAGTACTACCAGCAATACCTGCTGCATTGCGATCCGTTGGAGCGGTTTTCGCTGGTGAGCTTCGTCTGGGGGCCGGGGCAGTTCACGCCGGTGCACGACCACGAGGTCTGGGGCTACGTGGGCATGCTGCGCGGCGCCGAAGTCAACCAGCGCTACGTCCGCGACGCCGCGGGCGGGCTGGCGACGGCAGGCGACGCGACGACGCTGCGGCCCGGCGACGTCGAACGCCTGTCGCCGGCCGAGGGCGACATCCATCGCGTGTCCAACGCCTACCCTGACCGCGTGTCGATCAGCGTGCATCTGTATGGCGGCAACATCGGCGCGGTCTCCCGTCATGTCTACGATCCCGCCACCGGCCAGGCCAAGCCCTTCGTGTCGGGCTATTCGTCTTCCAGCCTGCCCAACCTGTGGGACAGGTCGGCGGCGGTGCGCGCCGCGATCGCCTGATCCGGACGCGGCGAAAGCGTTGTTCCCGCGCGGCGTCTCATGCTATGTTTCCGTCCTAAATATTAGGAAAAACGACGAATGGACAAGACGCTGCTCAAAGGCCTGATGGTGTTGGAGGCGGTGACCGATGTGGACAATCCGCCGCGCACGATCGATGCGCTGGCGGCCCGCGTCGGCCTGACCCGCAGCAATACGCACCGCACTTTGCAGACGCTGATCCACGCGGGCTACGTGATCAAGGACGACGACGGCGGCGGATACCGCGGCGCGGTGCGCCTGTTTGAACTGGCGGCGCGGCAACTGGCGCAGCTGGACGTGCGCAAGCTGGCCGCGCCCTTCATGCGCACGCTGGCGGACCAGACCGGCGAGACCGTGCATCTGTCGGTGCTCGACGGCTTTGACGTGGTCTATGTGGACAAGATCGACAGCCCGCAGCCCATCCGCGCGTATTCCATGGTGGGCGGGCGCGCGCCCGCCTATGCGGTGGCCACCGGCAAGGCCCTGCTGGCCTATCAGGCCGAAGGCTATGTCGAACGCTACGCGGACCAGATGGTCCGCCACACGCCGTCCACCATTGTCTCCATGCCGCTGCTCAAGGACGAACTGCGCAAAATCGCGCGCGCCGGCTACGCGGTCAATCGCGGCGAATGGCGCGAAGGGGTGGGCGGGCTGGCCGTGACCGTGTTCAACAGCCTGGACCAGCCCGTGGCGGCGGTCGGGATCTCCGGCCCGCTGGACCGCCTGAGCGCCGCTAGGATGAAGCAGCTGGCGCCGGACGTGGCGGCCTGTGCGCAGTCCATCTCGCAAGGGATGGGATATCGCCGGGGCTTTCTGGATCAATAGCGGCCGGGGCGGCAAGCGCCGTCGCGATGCGCGCCGCCTGGCCGTGCGCCAGTCGCGCATTGACATCCATGGACGTGGTCCAGAAATACGTGCCGCCCGCCAGGCTGCCCAGCACCGATACGCCCGGCTGCGCGTGGCCCTGGGCGTCCAGCAGGCAGCCGGTGCCGTAGTCCAGCGCCAGCCCGCCGTGCGGATCGGCGCGGGCGTGGCCCTCGCGTAGCAGCGCGGCCACCAGCGGATCCCGCGTGCGCGCCGCGTCCACCGAGAAGCTGGTGGCATTGATGAGGTAGCGGCTGGAATGCGTGGCCTCGCCGTCCGCCGTGCGCAGGCGCGTGCGGAATGCGCCGCTGCCCGCGTCATGCTCGCTGTCCACGTAGCCGGGTGCGACGCGCAACTGGCCCGTGCCGAGCAAGGCCTGCAGCTTCAGGGCGTTGCGCATCGGGAAGGTGGCGCGCCGCGCCATCCAGAGCGAGCGCCATTGCGACTGGAAGCGTCCGCGCTCGGCGTCCGGAAGCAGATGCCAGATCTGGTCCACCGCGGCGTTGGTGGCTGCCGCCACTGCCTGCCAGGGACGGCCCGCGGCCGCCGATCGTCGTATTTCTTCGTCCAGCGCCGTGCTTGCGTCGCCGTCTTGTCCGAAGACGTCCTCGTCGTCCAGCGACCCGCCCAGCGCCAGCACTTCGCCCTGCAAGGCTTCCCAGATGACCTCGAGCGACAGTGCGCCGCCGTGCCGGGCGGCGAGCAGCAGGGCGCCGTCGCGGCTTAATTGCCGCAGCATGTCGGGCGCGCGGTTGTGCGGGCTGCGCACCGACGGCAACCGGCCATTGCGCGATGCGCACAGAATGGGACCGCGATGGCCGGCCTGCTGCAGCGCCGCCACGGCGTCCACCGCGCTCAGGCTGGTGCCCACGATGCATACCGACGCGTCGGGGGCGATGCCGGCCACAAGTTCGGATACCGGATAGGGGCTGTTGAAATAGCCCGGCGCGCGCTCCAGCGCCGGAAAGGCCTGCGATGGCAGGTTGCCGTTGCACAGCACGGCGTGACGCGCCAGCACGGGCTCGCCGGATTCGGCTTCGATCCGCACGCGCCCGTCGGGCAGGGGCGCCACCCGGTGGACCCGGCCGGGCACGTGCGAAAGCGGGACGTCCAGCTTTTGCGCAAGCGCACGGCAGCGCGCGTAGACCGCGCGCATGTAGGCGCCGAAGAGCGGCCGCGGCAGGAAGTCAGCCGGATCGATCGCGGCCACGCCGTAGGCGGCCAGCATGGCGGGATCCTGTTCCCGCAGCCAGTCGACGAAATCGAGCCGCCGGTCGGCCCGCGCGGACATGTTGCCGGCGGGGATGTTGAGCAGGTTGCTGGGCAGGTCTTCCTGGTAGGCGCCGCCAGGCCCGGGTTCGCCCTGGGGCTCGTAAAGAAGGATGGCCGGCGGGCGCGCGATGGGCGCGGCGTCCAGCGCCAGCAGGAACTGGTAGAGGAAGCTGACGGCGACCGAGCCGCCGCCCACGATGGCCAGGTCCGTCGCGGCCGGCGGAAGATGCGGGCGCGGCGCCATTATTTTGCCGCCGACAGGCGCACCACGTCGGCCCAGCGCGCGACTTCCCGCTTGAGCATGGCGCTGGTGTCCGCGGGCGAGGTCGCGATCGCGTCGGCGCCGAGCTTCAGGGCGGCCTGCTGCACGGACTCCGTGGCGGCAGCCTTGCGCATGCCGGCCGACAGCTTGTCGACCACCGCCGGCGGCGTGCCGGCCGGCGCGAGCAGGGCGTAGGTGGTGGCGACGGAATAGTCCTTCACGCCCTGTTCTTTCAGGGTCGGCAGGTCGGGCAGGGCGGTTGCGCGCTCGGCGGTGGTGACGCCCAGCAGGCGGATCTTGCCGGTGGCCACCTGCGGCAGCAGCGCGGGCAGCGTTTCGATGACCATGTCGATCTGGCCGCCCAGGAGATCGGTGATGGCCGGACCGCTGCCCCGGTAGGGCACGTGCATGAGCCGCACGCCCGTGACCGCCTGGAACAGTTCGCCCGCCATGTGCTGGGAGGTGCCGGGGCCGGCCGACCCGAAGGTGATGGATCCCGGCTTGCTCTTGGCCAGCGCGATGAGTTCCTGCACGTTCTTCGCGGGGATCTTGCTGCTGTTCACGGCCACCGCCATCGGCATGCTGGTGGCCATCGATACGCCGACGAAGGCCGTGCCGAAGTCGTAGCCCGGCTTGTCGGGCATGGCTGCATGGATCGCGTGGCTGCCCACCGCGCCCATCAGCAGCGTGTAGCCGTCGGCGGGGGACTTGGCGACGAATTCCGCGCCGATTTCTCCGCCAGCGCCGGCCTTGTTCTCCACGACCACGCTCTGCCCCAGGAAGTCGCCCAGGTGCTGCGCATAGATGCGCGCGGCGGCATCCGTGGCGCCGCCGGGCGGGAAGGGCACCACCATGCGCACGGGTTTCGCGGGCCAGCTGTCGGCCGCGGCGGGGGTGGACGCCAGCGCCAGCACGGCACTGGCCAGGGCAATACGCCACAACGTTCTCATGCAAGTCTCCTCGGTGGGTGCGGGCCGGCATGCGGGGGGCGGACCCGCGGGTTGCGGGGCGACTGGGCCGCTGCGGTCCTTTTTATAAATCCTAAAAAATAGGATTTGAATTTCAATAAATGGTTTACGTAGAATTCCACACGGTGATATGCTGGTCAACAATTAACCGTTCGACCTAGGGATTGCACTAGGATTTGCGGGGAAACTGGCGCGTTTGGCAGAGATTGGCGTGGATGATGCCACCGCATCCGCGCCCCGCCTTATAATATTTTTTGAATCCCAAATATTGAATTTTCATAACGAGAGGTCAGACATGACACCCAGTTCGGCGCTTGCCGGCATCACGGTGCTGGAGATTTGCAACGTCGCGGCGGGACCCTTTTGCGGCATGTTGTTGGCGGACATGGGCGCCGACGTGATCAAGGTCGAGAACCCGGAAGGCGGCGATACGCTGCGCAGCTGGCCGCCCATTTCCAACGGCTACAGCGAAAACTTCGCTTCGCTCAACCGCAACAAGCGGTCCGTTACGCTGAACCTGAAAGACCCGGGCGACCTGGCCCTGGCGCGCGAGCTGGCGCTGACCGCGGACGTGCTGATCGAGAACAACCGGCCCGGGGTGATGGACCGCCTGGGCCTGGGCTACGTGCAGCTGCGCGAAGCCAATCCCAAGCTGGTCTATTGCTCGATATCGGCCTATGGGCAATCGGGTCCGCGATCCCAGGAAGGCGGCTTCGACCTCACCATCCAGGCCATGAGCGGCATCATGAGCGTCACGGGCGAGGCCGGCGGCGAACCCGTCAAGTGCGGCGTGCCGGTGGCGGATTTTTCGGCCGGCCTGTACGGCGCCTTCGCCATCGCGTCGGCGCTGCGCGCGGCCCAGGCCAGCGGACAGGGCACGCACATCGACGTGCCGATGCTGGGCGCCACGCTGGGCATAGCGGCCCTGCAAACGTCGGAGTTCTTCGGCAGCGGCAAGGATCCGGTCAAGCTCGGGTCCGCGCATCCGCGCAACGCGCCCTACCAGGCCTTCCGCTGCAAGGGCGGCTACTTCGGCATGGCGGCGGGCAACCAGGCCTTGTGGAAGAGCGTGTGCGCGACGGTGGGCCGCGACGACCTGCTGGCCGATCCGCGCTTCACCGACACCAGCGCCCGGGCGCGCAACCAGGGCGCCCTGCGCGACATCCTGGAAGCGATCTTCGCCGAGGACGACGCGCAGGCCTGGCTGGAACGGTTCCGCGCGGCAGGCGTGCCGTGCGCGCCGATCAACACCTATTCCGAAGTGCTGGCCGATCCGCAGGTGGAGCACATGGGCTGGGTGCAACCGGTCGAGCTGCCCAACGGCGTGCAGACGCGCACCTTCGGCCTGCCGGTGCGCTTTGACGGAGAAACCACCGCGCTGCGCCGCCGGCCTCCTGCGCTGGGCGAGCACAACGACGAAGTGCTGGGCGCGCTGCGCGCCGCCGGCAAGGGGGCGGCATGAGCGGCGTCCTGCGTGTCGAACGGCAAGGGGAAGGCGCCCGCCACGTGCTGACGCTGGCGCGTCCCGAGAAGATGAATGCGCTGTCGGCGGATCTGGTCGAGGCCCTGATCGCGGCGCTGGACCAGGCCGAGGCGCAGGGCGCCAAGGTGGTCGTCCTGCAGGGCGAAGGCAGGAACTTCAGCGCCGGCTTCGATTTCGGCGACTGGCAGGCGCAGAGCGAGGGCGATCTGCTGCTGCGCTTCGTGCGCATCGAAACCCTGCTGCAGCGGCTGGCGGCTTCCCCGTGCCTGACGGTGGCGCTGGCGCACGGCCGCAATTTCGGCGCGGGCGTGGATGTGTTCGGCGCCTGCAAGTGGCGTGTCGGCGCGCCGGACGCCACGTTCCGCATGCCGGGCCTGAAATTCGGGCTGGTGCTGGGCACACGGCGCTTTGCGTCGCTGGTGGGGGCCGAACGCGCCCGCGCCATCCTTGAACAGGCCGCGACCTTCAGCGCCGAAGACGCGCTGCGCGACGGATTCGCCAGCCGGCTCGCCGCGCAGCCCGAATGGCCGCGGATCTTGGGCGAGGCGCTGGAGACCGCGTCCGCGCTGACGGACGCGAGCCGTGCGCAGCTGTATGCCACGCTGTCGCAGGAGGCGCCGGAAGCGGACATGGCGCGCCTGGTGCGATCCGCATCGGCGCCCGGGCTCAAAGACCGCGTCGCGGCATATCTGCAGGCGCGCTAGGCGCGCCCCATGGAGCAGGGAGGAAGACAATGGCTTCAGGATTCAACCAAAAGAACAAGCAGTGCTCGCTGCGGGAACTGGCCGCGCTGGTGCCGAACGGCGCGTCGATCGCGCTGGGCGGCAGCTTCTTGCACCGCGGACCTTTCGCCTTCGTGCGCGAACTGATCCGCCAGGAAAAGCGCGACCTGGAACTGGTCAAGCAATCGCCCGGATATGACGTGGACATCCTGTGCCGCGCCGGCGTGCTGCGCCGCGTGCGCGCGGGCATCGTCGCCATGGAGGGCAATTTCGGCCTGGCGCCGTGGTACCGGCGCGCGGTGGAGCGCCGCGAGATCGAACTGGAAGAACACGCGTGCGCCAGCCTGACGGCGGGCCTGCGCGCGGCGGCCTTCGGCGTGCCGTTCCAGCCCTGCGGCGGGCTGCACGGCAGCGGCCTGCCGGAACTGAACGGCTGGAAGTGCCTGGACGATCCCTACGGCAGCGGCCAGAAGACCTGGGTGGTGCCGGCGATCCGGCCGGACTTCGCGGTGATCCAGGCCTCCGAGGTGGATGCGCAAGGCAACGTGCGCGTGCATGGCACGGCGCATTGGGACCGCATCATGTCGCGCGCGGCGGGTAGCGTGCTGGTGGTGGCCGAGAAAGTGGTCGACACCGCGGTGTTCGAGGCCCAGCCGGAATCCACGCTGGTGCCGTATTTCATGGTGCAGGCGTTTGCCGTCGTGCCGCAAGGCGCATGGCCGGGCTCGTGCTGGCCGGAGTACGCCATCGACTATCCGGCGGTGGAGGCCTACATGGACAAGAACAGCGATCTGCGGGCGCACATGGCCGCGGCGCCCGAAGCGCGGGAGGGGAATCATGGCTGAGCAATGGTCGGGCTTTTCGTACATCGTCACCAATCTGGCGCGCTTCATCCGCCCGGACGAGATCACCTTCAGCGGCGTGAATTCCACCATGCCGATGCTGGCCTGCCTGCTGGCCAAGCGCGCATACGATTGGGACTTCGTCTACATCAACGTGGCGGGGGGCGTCGATCCGCGGCCCTCGCACATCCCGATTTCCAGCTCGGACCCGGTGCTGGCCGAACACACGGCGTCGATCTTCGCCAACGAAGACTTCTACGACCTGTGCACCCGCGGCCGCATGGACCTGACCTTCCTGGGCGCCGCGCAGATCGACGGCGCCGGCTGCGCCAACAATTCCTGCATCGGCGACTGGCATGAGCCCAAGGTGCGGCTGCCCGGCGGGGGCGGCGGCGCCGTGATGCTGCCCACGGCCCGGCGCGCCTGCACCTGGCGCACCGAGCATTCGCGCCGCACCTTCGTGCCCAAGCTGGACTTCATGACCTCCTGGGGCGGTTTCCATGGGGTGGTTACGCCGATCGCGGTGTTCGTCAAGCGCGACGGACGGCTGGCGCTGCAATCCTGGCACCCGGAATCCAGCCTGTCGGAAGTGCGCGAGCGCACGGGCTTCGAGTTCGACGCCGCCGGCGCCGGGCCGACAGAACCGCCGACCGCCGAAGAGGTCCGCGCCCTGCGCGAACTGGACCCCGACGGGCAGTTCGAACGCGACGCCGCCGTTGCGCTGCGCTAGCGCCGGCTTACTGAACCGAGCCTTGCACGGGCCCAGGGGGAGAGACTCATGACGATTGCCGATGCCACGGTCGTGGCGGCGTTTGCGCGCTTGTGGAGCCAGCCCGGATGGGCGGCGCGTCCCGCCATTGCGACCGCGGAGGAAACGTTGACCTACGCGGATCTGCATCGCCGCGTGGGACAGGTCGCGGGCGGCCTGCGCGCCGCAGGCGTCGCACCGGGCGATTATGTGGGCGTGGCGATGGAGCGCTCGCTGGCGCAGGTCTTGGCCATTTTGGGCGCGATGGCGGCGGGGGCTTGCCCGTGTCCGCTGGAGCCGCGCCTGTCGGTCGAAGAGACCGCGCGGCGCGTGGCGGCCGTGGGCCTGGCGTGGATGCTGTTCGATGAGGTCAGCGCGCCCGGCGCCAAGGCTTGCGGCCTGCCCGCGGCGCGCTTGTTGCAGGCAGCGGCGATCGGCCGCGCCGCGCCGGATTGGGCCGGGGCCGACGTGGCGTCCATGGCGCCCATGGCGCCGGGACTGCTGCTGTTCACGTCGGGCAGCACGGGCAATCCCAAGGGTGTGCTGCTGAGCCACCAGGGCCTGGCGAACAACGCGCGCGGCGTGCTGGCGCATACGGGCCTGACGCACGCGGACCGCCTGCTGCACGTCATGCCGCTGCATCACACCAATGCGCTGAACAACCAGATCTTCGCGCCGCTCCTGGCCGGCGCAAGCGTGGCGCTTGCGGGCAGGTTCCGCGCGGAGGACATGCCCGGCCTGCTGGCGGCGTTCCGGCCCACCATCATCACCGGCGTGCCCACGATGTACGCACGCATGCTGGAGCTGCCGTTCGATCCTGCCAGCCTGGCAGGCTTGCGCTTCGCGCGCTGCGGTTCGGCCCCCATCACCGAGGCCCTGCACCGGCGCATCGAGGCCTTCCTCGGTTGCCCGCTGGTGGTGTCCTATGGCCTGTCGGAGGCCACCTGCACGTCGACCATGAATCCGCCCGCCGCGCGCCGCGTGGGCACCGTGGGCACGGTGCTGGGCGGACAGGACGTCAGCCTGCGCCTGCCGGACGGCAGCCGGGCCACGCCGGGCGCCGAGGGCGAGATCTGCATCGCGGGGGACAGCCTGATGCTGGGCTACCTGGGCGTGGACAGCGCCGACGGCGACGCGCCGCAGCTGTTGCGCACGGGCGACCTGGGACGCTTCGACGACGAGGGCTACCTCACCATCACGGGCCGCATCAAGGACGTGATCATCCGGGGCGGCGAGAATATTTCGCCGGCGCTGATCGAAGGCGTCGTGACGGGCTTGCCCGGCGTGGCGGCGTGCTGCGTGGTGGGTGCGCCGGACGAAGACCTGGGCGAGGCGCCGGTGATCTTCGTGCAGCGCAACGGCGAGTCCGGCGCGCAGGTCCCGGACATCCAGGCCGAGGTGCTGGCGCGCCTGGGCCGGATCTACGTGCCGCGCGAGGTCCATTGGATAGACCGGCTGCCCGAGAACGCCGTGGGCAAGGTGGACCGCAAGGTCCTGGCGCGGCAGTCGGCGGCGAGGGAAACGGTGCAGTGAGGGGAAGGCGCGGCGCCTTCCCCGCCTTGCGCCGCGAGTCGGTTTATTCGACCTTGCCGATCCGCTTGACGGCCACTTCGAGCGACGCCGAATCCTTTTTCCAGTAGTCGTCGAAAGCCGGCGCGTCCAGGTATTGCACGGGACTGCCGGTGCCGGCGATGCGGGCCTGGACGGTCGGGTCGTTCGCGATTTCCTTGACGGCCTGGCGCAGCCTGTCGATGACCGCCGGCGGGGTGCCGGCCAGCGCGAAGACGCCGGACCACTGCACGAAGCTGATGTCGTAGCCCTGCGAACTGAGCGAGGGCGCCTGCGGCAGGCTGTCGAGCTTGCCGTCGCCCCAATGGGCCAGCGCCCGGACGCGGCCGCCCTGGATCAGCTGCATGACGCTCGACGGGCCGGTGGCCAAGGCGTCGACCTGGCCGCCCACCAGCGCCTGCACCGCCGGACCGGCGCCCGTGAAGGGTACGTGCATCATCTTGAAGCCGGCGGCGTTCTGCAGCATTTCCATCGGCACGTGCATCGTGCCGTAGATGCCGGAGCTGCCGTAGCTGAGCTTGCCGCCTTGTTTCCTGGCGGCGTCGATGAATTCCTGCAGGGTCTTGTAGGGCGCGTCCGCGCGCACCACCAGCACGGTCGGATCGGCCGTGATCCGGGCGATCGGCACGAACTGGTCCAGCTGATAGGCCGGCTTGCGCTCCAGCAGGCGGTCCGCCGCCGGCAGGATGGAAATCGACGACAGGCTCATTAGCAACGTGTAGCCGTCGGGCTTGGCGCGGCCCGCCTGGCCGATGCCGATGGCGCCGCCGGCGCCGCCCTTGTTCTCGATGACGATGGGCTGGCCCAGCTTGTCGCCCAGGGCCTGCGCGAGCGGGCGGGCGATGGTGTCGGCGACGCCTCCGGGCGGGAAGGGCACGACCATGGTGACGGGACGTTCGGGATAGCCGGCGGCCATGGCGCCTGCCGTTCCGATCCACAGCAAGGCCGCCGCGGCCGCCTGTTTGCAGCGCAGATTCATGTCTCACTCCTGTTTACGGTGTTAGGTGCCGCGTCGCGCCGGTTTCTATGCCCGGTCGCGTTTCCTGAAGCTTCAGACGAACCGGTTCTCGATCCTCCCGATGCCGTCGATCTCGATCCGCACGGTGTCCCCGCTCTTGAGGAATTGCGGCGGATTGAGTCCCTGGCCCACGCCGGCGGGGGTGCCGGTGGCGATGACGTCGCCCGGGTACAGCGTGATGCCGCGCGAGCAGGTCTCGATCAGGGTGGGGATGTCGAAGATCAGGTCTTCGGTGTTGCCGTCCTGGCGCAGCTCGCCATTCACCCAGCAGCGCACGCGGGTTTTTTGGCCATCCAGCTCGTCGGCCGTCACCAGCCAGGGGCCCATGGGGCAGAAGGTGTCGAAGGATTTGCCCAGATCCCATTGCTGGTGGCGCATCTGCACGTCGCGCGCGGTGACGTCGTTGACCACCGTGTAGCCGGCGACGTGGCTCATCGCTTCGGCGCGGGAGATGTTGCGGCCGCCCTTGCCGATCACCACGGCCAGCTCGGCTTCGTAGTCGATCTTGTCGGAAATGCCTTGAGGCAGCAGCACGTCGGCCCATGGGCCCACCACGGTCTGCGGCACCTTGGTGAATACGATGGGCCACGATTCCGGGTTGGCGTCGTTGTCCTTGAAGACGGAATCGCGCAGTTCCTTGGCGTGGGCGTGATAGTTGCGCCCGACGCAGAACAGGTTGCGCTGCTGCGCGGGCAGGGGCGCCTCGTGCTCAACCTGGTCCCAGCGATAGGCGGGACCGGTCTGGGCGGGCAGGGCCCGGCCGTCGGCCAGCCATTGCACCGCCGTCAGCGCGCCCGCCGCCGCCAGTTCCGGCGGGAAGTTCAGGGCGGTCACCGTCGCGCCGTCGGCGGACACGACGCCGACGCGGCGCGCGCCATCGATTCGAAATACCGCAATCTTCATGCTTGCTCCCACGGCGGCCGCGGCCGCCATTGATGACATACCAAAAAATACCAATTAGACGAAATGATCGGCCCAATTGAGCGGCAGGATAAACCAAAATACGCCAGAAGCGAATAGCTTCTGCGTCAATCTGCTGTCCTGGATTGGACTGATTTGGTATCATTCCGGCGCGAATCAATCCGGGAGTCCCCATGGACAAAGCCTCCGCCATGCGGGCGGTCATCATCGAGAACCTGCAGACCGGCATCTGGCCGGCGGGCCATCGCCTGCCGACCGAGCGCGCGCTGGGCGAGCAGTTCGGCCTGAGCCGTTCGACCGTGCGGCGCACCTTGTCGCAACTGAAGGACGAAGGCCTGATCTCGCAGCGCGTGGGCAGCGGCACCTACGCCAGCCCGCCGTCCACGCTGGCGCAGGCTGAAGGCCTGCTGCGCGGGGAGGTGTCGGCCACCAGCCCGGCCGAGCTGATGGCCGCGCGCATGGTGCTGGAGCCGGCCATCGCCGCGCTGGTGGTGCAGCACGGCACGCCCGCCGATTTCGCCGCCATGCAGAACGCCTGCGACGAAGCCGAGGCCGCCACCAGCTTTGAGGCGTTCGAGGTGTGGGACGCGAAACTGCATGAACTGATGGCCACGGCCACCCACAATCTCTTCATCGAAAAGGTGTTTGCGCTGATGACGGCGGCGCGGCAGCAGGCGACGTGGGGCGCCCTCAAACGCAAGAGCCTTACGCCGGAAAGGCGGGCGGCCTATCAGGCCGAACATCGCGAGATCGTCGACGCCCTGCGCGACCGCGACGCCGACCGCGCCATGGCGGCCGTGCGGCGGCACCTGCTGCACGTCCGGGACAATCTGCTGGGTTAGCCGGCGCGCTGTCCCGCGTCAGTTGACGTGCAGGTGGCGCTGCAGCGTATCCAGGAACGCCTTGGCGCGGGCGGGCGTGACGCGGTTGTCGGACAGTGCGTATAGGGTTGCCGGCGGCAGTTTCCACGCCGGCAATATCTGCTCCAGGGCAAGCTCGCGCAGCGTCTGGGACATCGCCTGGTGGCTGGGCATCCAGGCGATGCCCAGCCCCGCCGTGGCGAGCTGCACGCCCAGCGCCGAACTGTTGGTGCCGATGTGCGTGGGGCCGTTCACGTTGAGCAGGTTGTCGCCTTCGCCCAGGGTCCAGTCCGGCAGGTCGCCGGTGATGATGCGTTCGTGCAGGCCCAGGTCCTCGGGGCAGGTGGGGCGTCCGTGGCGGTCCAGGTAGCTGCGGGCCGCCACGAGTATCCACTGCACCTGAGCCACGTGCTTCTGGATCAGCGGGGAGTCTTCCAGTTCGCCCGTCCGCAGCAGCAGGTCGAACTGATGGCCGTTGCGGCCGGTGTCGGCCGTGCCCAGTTCCACTTCGAATGAGATCTGCGGGTGGGTCTCGCGCAGCTCCTTGAGCACTGCCGGCAGCACCGTGGTCAGGCCGGGCATGACCGACACGCGCAGGGTGCCGGCCACGAGGTTCAGGCTGGCGTTGATGATCTCGTGCGCAGACAAGGCGCCTTCGACGTGCGCCGCGCATTCGTCGAAATACTGCTGGCCGATCGCCGTCAGGCTGATCCTGCGCGTCGTGCGGTTGAGCAGCTTGTATCCCAGTGTCTGCTCGAGCTGCGTCAGGCGCCGCGACAGCGTGGCCACGGGAATGCCGAGTTCCGCGGCGGTCGCGGACAGCTTGCCGCGCTTGGCGACCTCCACGAAGTAGTGGATGTCCTGCATTGAGATATCGTTTCTGTTCATGGTGTGTTCCGGGCGCGAGCCGTCTGTGCAGCGTATTTTCATTCCGTTGGCGCCGGACGATTGTTGCCATTGCGGCAACATCATGGTCCCTGGTCCGGGGCTACTGCCGCCGCCGCCGCAGGCCTACGATTTGGGCGTTGTCCAAACAAACGCCGCACCCGCTTCCACCCTGCCGGGCCGCGCCAACCACCTAGGAGTCACCATGAGTCAACGCCTGAATGCTTTCGCCCAGTCGCCCGAACTGTTCAAGAAGTTTGTCGAATTCGGCATGCTGCTCAAGTCCGGCACGATCGAGCAGTCGATCCTGGGCCTGATCGAAATCCGCGCGTCGCAGATCAACGGCTGCGGCTTCTGCCTCGACATGCACGTCAAGCAGGCCAAGATCGCGGGCGAGCGCGAACTGCGCCTGCACCATGTCGCCATCTGGCGCGAATCCACCCTGTTCTCGCCGCGCGAGCGCGCCTGCCTGGCCTGGACCGAGGCGCTGACCACGCTGGGCGTCCACGGCGTGCCCGATGAGGTGTACGAGCGCGTGCGCGGCGAGCTGTCCGAAAAGGAAATCTCGGACCTCAGCTTCGCGGTCATGGCGATCAATGGCTGGAACCGCCTGAACGTGGGCTTTCGCACCGTCCCCGGCTCGGCCGACAAGGCCTACGGGCTGGACAAGGCGCAATTCAACTAAGGAACCATCATGAAGATCCTCGTCATCGGCGGCACGGGCCTGATCGGCTCCAAGCTCGTCAAACTGCTTATCGAACGCGGCCATGAGGCCATTGCCGCCTCCCCCGCCACGGGCGTGAACACGATCACGGGCGAAGGCCTGGATGCCGCGCTGGCCGGCGTGCACACGGTGGTCGATGTCGCCAACTCGCCGTCCTTCGAAGACAAGGCCGTGCTTGAATTCTTCCAGACCTCCGGGCGCAATCTGCTGGCGGCCGAGGCCCGCGCCGGCGTGCGCCATCACGTCGCGCTGTCGGTGGTCGGCACCCGCCGCCTGGCGGAAAGCGGGTACTTCCGCGGCAAGATCGTCCAGGAAGACCTGATCGAGGCTGCCGGCATCCCATACACCATCGTGCACAGCACGCAGTTCTTCGAATTCCTGGGCGGCATCGTGCAGTCCGGCGCGCAGGGCGACGAAGTGCGCCTGTCGTCCGCCTATGTGCAGCCGATTGCGTCGGACGACGTGGCCCTGGCCATGGCCGACGCCACGCTGGGCGCGCCGGTCAACGGCATCGTGGAAATCGCGGGTCCGGAGAAGGTGCGGCTGTCGGAACTGGTCCAGCGCTACATGGGTAAAATCGGGGACACCCGCAGCGTGAAGGCGGACGCCGGCGTGCGCTATTTCGGCGCGCTGCTCGACGACGATACGCTGGTGCCCGGATCCGGTCCCCGCCTGGGCAAGATCGACTTCGAAACGTGGTTCAGCCGTTCGGGCGCAAGAAAGTAGCGGCGGGCACAAGGACCTACATGAGCAAACTGCGGCCTCCTCCCCAAAGCCTCCTGGACAAATACCGGGGCGGGGACTTCCGTCCCCTGTACACCACCAGCGTGACGGTGCGCGGCGGGGAGGCCGCGCATGGACGTGCGTCCGGCATCGCCATCTCGGATGACGGCGAACTGCTGGTGGAACTGCGCCTGCCGGTGGAACTGGGCGGCACGGGCGGGGGCACGAACCCCGAACAACTGTTCGCGGCCGGCTACGCGGCGTGTTTTCACGGTGCGCTCAGCATGCTGGCCGAACGGTCCGGCCTCTCCATTCCCGACGCGTCGGTCACAGCCACGATCTCGTTCGGGCGCGACCCGGTCGACGGCCTGTTCGCCTTGACCGCCGACGTCAACATCCACCTGCCCGGCCTGGACAAGGCCGTGGCCGAGGAACTGGTGCGCAACACCGAGCGCCTGTGCCCGTATTCCAAGATGGCCCAGGGCGGCATCGAAAGCGTGGTGGCGCTGACCCAGTAGCGGTTCCTGCCCGCGGGTCATGCCTGTTTGGGCAGCAGGCTGTCCAGAATCTGCAGGTCGAGCGCGCGGATGCCGTCGGTCATGTAGTCGATGAACACGCGCATGCGCGCCGGCAGGTGCTGGCGGCTGAGAAAGCACAGGTAATGCCCGCGGTCGTCGGGGGCGTACTGGGGCAGGCAGGCCACCAGCGTGCCGGCCCGCAGGTGATCGCAGACCTGGTAGGCGGCCATCTGCGCGAGGCCGTGGCCGTCCAGGACAGATTGCAGGACCAGGTCGGCGTCATTGAACGTCAGCATGGCGGGCGGCGCGACCTTGCGCAGGTGCCCGGCCACCTTGAATTCCCATTCGAAGACGCGGCCCGACGCCAGCTTGAAATTCACGCAGCCGTGGTCGGCGATGTCGTCGACGCTGGCCGGCAGGCCATGCGCGGCGGCATAGGCCGGCGAGGCGCACAGCATCATCTGCATCGGAATGATCTTTTTCGCGATCACCTGGCTGTCTTCCATGCGGCCGTTGCGGAACGACACGTCGACGCGGTCGGTGGTGAAGTCGGTGGGGCCGTCGTCGAGCAGCAGTTCCACCGAGATGCCCGGATTGGCCTCGCGGAATCCCTTCAGCAGGGGCGCGACCACCTTGCGCCCAAAGCCCACGGTGGCGCACACGCGCAACTGGCCCGACGGCGGCCCCTCGCGCAGTTCCCGCATGTCGTCCAGGGCCTGGATGATCCGCTCGACGCCGGGGTGGCACTGTTCGTAGAAGCGCTGGCCTTCGGGCGTCAGCGAGGTGTTGCGCGTGGTGCGCACGAAGAGCCGGGTGCCGAGCTGGTCTTCCAGTTTCTGCACGCTGCGGCTGACGGCCGAGCGGCCGATGCCCAGGCGGTCGCCGGCCTTGGCGAAGTTGCCTTCCGCGGCGACGGCGATGAACGCCATGACGCCGGCGTAGCTGGTGGCGAAGCTGTCGGCCAGGGAGTCCGGCTCGCTGGAAGACGGGGTGACCGGGGGGGCAGGGTAGGGTGTCGACATGGTGGCGGCGCCGCAAGTGGGTTGATCCTACTGCTAAGACGGCGGGCCCGGCAATCTTGTGACATCGGACGCAAAAAAAAACGGCCTTCCGCAAGGAAGGCCTGTTTCGGGCCGGGGGCGGCGGGCTGGCGCCGGCCCTGGCCGTCCCCTATTTGACGGGCGTCAGCGCGGGAGCCCCCTGTTTCTTGATCAGGACGACCAGGAACTTGGCCGGCTTGGTCTGGCTGGCGTTGCGGCCCACGGTGTGGATGTCGTCCGGGCCTTCATAGAAGGTCTGCCCCGGCGTGAGCGTCACTTCCTTGCCGCCCTTGACCTGCATGACGATGGTGCCTTCCAGCACGTAGACGAAACCGTAGGCGTCGTGGCGATGGATGGGGTCGGCCGCGCCGGGCGGATAGTCGACGATGAGCATCAGGGCGTCCTTGCCGGGAATGTCCGGCAGGGCTTTGGTCATCAGCTCGGTGACGATGGGATCGGCCGGCGCGGCGGTGGCCGATCCATGATGGGACGCGGCCCAGGCGGGCTGGCCGAGCAGCGCCGCGGCGGCGATAAAGGGTAATCCGAACTTCGTGGTCTTCGACATGGCCTGTCCTTGGCAGAGTGGCGACAGGTCCATCGTAGGAGCATGGGCGGCGCACCGGTAGATCCGCGCAGGGGATCACGGTGTTGCCCGCCACGCACCAAAGCGGCGCGCAGGGCCGGCTTCAGCCTTCGGCCAAAGCGGCGGCGATGCGCGCGAGCTTGTCCGGATTGCGCTGCACCAGCACCCGGGTCAGGCGTTCGCCGTCTGTTTCATAGGACTGCACGGATTCAAGCGCGCCGTCGATGAAGCGCAGCAAGGTCCATTGCCCGTTCACCTGCACCACTTCCACGCGCAGCGTGTCGCGAAAGCGCCGCTTGCCGGCGTAGAACAGCTGGGCCAGGCGCTTGCCGCCGACCAGGCTGGCAAACGCGGTGACCTTGTCGCCGCCGTCGCCGATGAGTTCGGCGTCGTCGCTCAGGAGGGCGTGCAAGCCGTGGAAGTCGCTGCGCTGCATGGCATCGGCGAAGGCCAGCAGCAGGCGCTGCAGCGTGGCACGCGGCACGGCCTGGCGCGGCGTGCCCTGGCGCAGTTGCCGCCTGGCGCGCAGCACGAGCTGGCGGCACGCGGCCTGGGTCTTGTCGAGCGTGAGCGCGATGTCTTCGTAGTCGGCATCGAACACCTCGCGCATCAGGAAGGCCGCGCGCGCGTCGGGCGACAGGCTTTCCAGCATGAACAGGAAGGCCACCGAGACATCGTCGGCCATTTCGTGGATCTGTTCCGGCGTGGATGGCGCCGCCATCAGCATCGGTTCGGGCAGCCAGACGCCCACGTAGTTGGCCCGTTCGGCCTTGGCGGCGCGCAGCCGGTCGATCGCCAGGCGCGTGGTGGCCGTGACCAGCCAGGCCTCGGCGTTCTGGACGGCGGCGCGGTCGGCGCCATGCCACCGCAGCCACGCTTCCTGCACTACGTCTTCCGCCTCGGCGACTGCGCCCAGCATGCGGTAGGCGATGGCGTAGAGGCGGGGGCGGTGCTGGTCGAAGGCGAGGACGGAGTCGGTCATGGAAGGGGCCAACGCCGGGAGGGAGGGGGCGCAAGGCAGGGTATTTTGCCGCAGCGGCATGGCGGCGACAAGCGCCCCGTCCCTTGCTTGCGACCGGGGCCGGGCGGCCTACAGCGCGATGATCTGGACAGGCAGCTCCGGCAGGTCGGCGCGGCCCTGCATCTGTTCCAGTTCCCGTTCTATCGATGCGCTCAGGCGGCTGATCGGCACATCGTTGGCGCTGCCCTCGAAAGGATTCTCGGTGCTTTCACCCACCTGTTCCAGCGAGGTGTAGATCCACGAGATGATCACGCTGAACGGAACGGCCAGCCAAACCATGTGATGCTGCATGAAGCCGCCAACGCCCTGGCCGATCTGGTCGAATTGCGCCGTCAGGCCAAACGGCAGCGCCACGCAGAAGGAACGCACGAACAGGGTGTTGATGATGGCGTACTGGCGCGGATACGGGAAATTCTTGATGCGTTCGGCCTGACCCTGCAGGTCCAGGAGGTCACGGATGCGGCTGTTGAACTCGGCGTACTCCGATGCGCTGATGGCGCCGTCGTCGAGCAGGTCCCTGGCCGCGCGTCCCTGCATGGCGAGCAATTGTGCGGTCTTGCTCTCGGCTTGCATCAGTGCCGGCATCTCGTGCGGCGGCAGGTGGCGGGACAGCGCGGATTCCAGGGATTCGCCGCGTTCGGGAATCACATATCGCTTCTGGTATTCGGCGTTCGGACGGCTTGCCGCGTTTTCCCAGACGCGGACCTCGCGCAACTGGTAGCGCAGCGCCGTCAGCCAGGCCAAATGCCGGTTGACCAGCGCCGCGCTGCGGGCGGCGTCGCCCACATAGGCACCGCAGATCATGCCCCAGTAGCGGCTCGCGCTGACAATGCCCATCCATATCTTCTGCGCCTCGACCGTACGCGCGTAGGTCTGCACATTCTTGAAGCCGACCACGAAGGTGGTGGCCGTCCCGAGCAGGGACACGACAGACAAAGGCAGCGTCAGCCATTTCATGCCCGCCACCTGATACAGGAGCACGGGCGCGAGGCTCAGCGCGAAGAGGCCATAGATGTTCCTGCGGGTCCATACGACGAACTCGCGCAAGCGATAGGATTTCCCCAGATGCATGATGTCTGTCCTCCGCCGTCAGGCGACAAGCCGGCGCGCGGCTCCGATGCCGGCCATGCGAGCCGTCAGGACAAATCGTAGGGATTCCGCTTTCCGGCCGGTAGGCCTGTGCGAGGACGCACGGTGTTGTCCGGGCGACAACAATCACGCGCTTTCGCGCGTCACGATCCGAAAGCCGATCTCCACCACCGGCTGCGGGGGGCGCTCGCCGTTGGCGCGCAGCGCGATCATCTCGGCGGCCTGCGCGCCGATGGCGGCGCCGTCCACGTGCACCGACGTGATGGCGGGCGACATGGATGCCGCGATATCCATGTCGCCAAAGCCCATCACCGCCAGTTGCCGCGGCACGTCCAGGCCTTGCGCGGCGGCCTCGGTGAGGACGCCGGCCGCCATCAGGTCCGAGCTGCAGAACACGGCGTCGATGCCCTGGCCCGAGCGCTGCAGGGCGCGCAGGCCTTCGCGGCCCTGCGCGTGCGTGGTCGGCGCGGGCATGTAGTGCACCAGCGGTTCGGGCAGGCCGGCTTGAACGGCGGCGCGCACCAGGCTTTCGGCCCGCAGCCGGGCGCGGTGGTCGTCGCCGCTCAGTACAGCCTGGCGCGTCTTGCCGGCCGCCTGCAGGTACTGGCTGACCGCCGCGCCGATCGCGTCGTGCGAGAGGCTGAGCAGCATGTCGACGGGCGCGTCGGTCGTGTCCCAGGTTTCGACGATGGGGATGCCCGACGCCTTCAGCAACTGCCTGCCCTGCGGGGAGTGCATGACGCCGGTCAGCACGATGCCGTCGGGACGGCGTCCGATGATGGCGCGCAGCAGTGCGTCTTCGCGAGGGGAGTCGTAGCCGCTCTGGCCGACCATCAACTGGAAGCCGCGAGCTTCGAGCGAGCGCGTCAGTTCGGTGATCATGCCGCCGAACAGCGAGCCGGCGATCGAGGGCACCAGCACCATCACCAGATTGCTGCGCGACAGCCGCAGGCTGCCGGCCATCAGGTTGGGCACGTAGCCGAGTGCCCGGATGGCCGCGGTGACCTTGTCCAGCGTGGCGGGCGACACCTGCTGCGGGGTGTTGATTGCGCGCGAGACGGTGATCATCGAAACGCCGGCCGCCTGCGCCACTTCGCGCACGGTGACGGCGGCCCGTTCGGGAGAACGGGCGGAGGAATCGGCAGACGGGGAGGAAGACGCGCGCATCGAGACAGGAAATGGTGGATAAGGCGGGCAATTATCAAGCCTAACCTCCGGCCCCGGTTTTGCGGGCTGGAACCGATCAGGGTTTCTCCGGATGGCGCCTGCACGAATCGTCGAAATATTCTAGAAAAACTGAAATGTTAACGTTAACAATAAAAATGGTAACGTTAACGTGAAAAATAGAACCTAAACCGGAGACAGTAATGACGAGCAATGCGCGCAAGTGGATTCTTGGGTTGAGCCTGATGGCGGCGGCGGGCGTGGCAAACGCCTGGCCGGACAAGGCCGTCACCGTCGTGGTGCCGTTCCCGCCGGGCGGCGCCACCGATTCGGTCGCGCGCGCCCTGGCCAACAAGCTGGGCGAACAGCTCAAGCAGTCCTTCGTCGTGGAGAACAAGGCGGGCGCCACCGGCACCATCGGCGCGTCGCAGGTGGCCCGCGCCGCGCCGGACGGCTACACCCTGATGGTGACCTCGCTGGCCCCGCTGGTCGTGGCGCCCCACCTGATGAAGGGCATCACCTACGACCCGGCCAAGGATTTCACGTACCTGACCGTGGCCGTGCAGACGCCCAATGTCCTGGTGGTCAGCCCGCAACTGGCGTCCAAGGTCAACAGCGTCCAGGATGTGCTTGCCCTGCTGAAGTCCAAGCCCGGCGCGATCAGCTTCGCGACCTCCGGCGCGGGATCTTCCGATCACCTGACCGCCGAGCTCTTCTGGCAGAAGACGGGCACCAAGGGCCTGCACGTGCCCTACAAGGGCGGTGCGCCGGCCATCTCCGATCTGCTGGGCAACCAGGTCGACATGTCCTTCCAGAACGTGAACGCCGTGCTGCCGCACATCAAGTCCGGCAAGCTCAAGGCCATCGCGGTCACGGGTTCCAAGCGTTCGCCGGTCCTGCCCGACGTGCCCACGTTTGCCGAGGTCTCGGTGCCGGGCGTCGACGTCTATGCCTGGCAGGCCGTCGTGGCGCCGAAGAACCTGCCCGCCGACGTGCGCGACAAGCTGTCCGCATCCCTGACGGCCGCGCTGAAGGATCCGGCGCTCAGCAAGCCTTTCACCGACATCGGTCTTGAGGTGGTGGCGAATTCTCCCGAAGCCTTCACCAAGTTCCAGCAGCAGGAAAGCACCCGCTGGAAGCAGGTCATCGAGACCGGCGGCATTTCCGTGCAATGACGCAACGCGCCCGGCCGCCCCGGCCGGGCTATTTCAAGAAGCAAACATGACTCTTCACGCTACCCAAGCCGCCCGCCAGACGCCCACGATCACCGAGATGCGCGTCGTGCCCGTCGCGGGGCAGGACTCCATGCTGCTCAACCTGAGCGGCGCGCATGCCCCCTGGTTCACGCGCAATCTCGTCATCCTGACCGACAGCGCGGGCAATACCGGCGTGGGCGAAGTCCCGGGCGGCGAAAAGATCCGCGCCACGCTCGAGGACGCCCGCGCGCTCATCGTGGGCAGCTCCATCGGCAACTACCAGCACACGCTCAACCAGATGCGGCAGGCATTCGCCAGCCTGGACAGCGCCGGCCGCGGCGCGCAGACCTTCGACCTGCGCGTGGCCATCCATGCCGTGACCGCGGCGGAGTCCGCGCTGCTGGACCTGCTGGGCCAGTACCTGGGCGTTCCCGTCGCCGCGCTGCTGGGCGAGGGCGTGCAGCGCACGTCCGTGCAGATGCTGGGTTACCTCTTTTATGTGGGCGACTCGGCGCAGACGCCGCTGCCTTACGCCAAGGCGCCCGAGGCCGACGGCTGGCTGCGCGTGCGGCACGAAAAGGCGATGACGCCCGAGGCCATCGTCCGGCTGGCCGAGGCCGCGTACGACCGCTACGGATTCCAGGACTTCAAGCTCAAGGGCGGCGCACTGCGCGGCGAAGAAGAAGTCGAGGCCATCCGGGCGCTGCACGAACGGTTTCCCGAGGCCCGCATTACGCTCGACCCGAATGGCGGATGGCTGCTCAAGGATGCGGTGCGCCTGTGCCGCGACCTGCATGGCGTGATGGCCTACGCCGAAGACCCCTGCGGCGCCGAAGGCGTGTTCTCGGGACGCGAGGTCATGGCGGAATTCCGCCGGGCCACCGGCCTGCCCACCGCCACCAACATGGTCGCCACCGACTGGCGCGAGATGGCGCACGCGCTGTCGCTGCAATCGGTCGACATCCCGCTGGCCGATCCGCATTTCTGGACCCTGCAGGGGTCGGTGCGCGTGGCGCAGACCTGCCAGGCGTTCGGCCTGACCTGGGGCTCTCACTCCAACAACCATTTCGACGTGTCGCTGGCGATGTTCACGCACGTGGGCGCGGCCGCGCCGGGCAAGGTCACCGCGATCGACACGCACTGGATCTGGCAGGACGGCCAGCACCTGACGCGCAATCCGCTGCAGATCCGCAACGGCTACATCGACCTGCCGCAGACCGGCGGGCTGGGCATCGAGCTGGACATGGACGCCGTCGAAAAGGCCCACCAGCTGTACCTGCAGCACGGCCTGGGCGCGCGCGACGACGCCATCGCCATGCAATACCTGATCCCGGGCTGGAAGTTCGACAACAAGCGGCCCTGCATGGTGCGCTGACCCCGCCTGCGGGGGGCGCGGAGGAAACTCAGGCTACCTCCGCGGCTTCGCAGGTGTGGGACAGGCAGTACACGTCGGACCATGCGGCGGCTTCCCCCGCGAAGTCGCGCATCTGCGCGGCATTCAGGATTTCGCCGTCGCAGGCCGTGACCGCGTTGATCGCGTAGCCGTTGACGATGTAGATCCAGTCGGCCGCGCGGTCCATGCCGCCCCGGATGTTCTGCTCGGTGGTGGCCGCCATCCGCGGCGTGTCCGTCACCAGCAGGTGCGCGCCCGAGAGCCCGGGCTGCGCGGCCGCGCTCTCGGCATGCGCCTTCAGGCAGGCCCGCAAATCCGCTTCCGATCCCGGCCGGGGAGACAGGCGCAGGGTCAGGACGTACCGCGACAGCGCGCCGCCGACGCTCTCCAGCACGTGGCACTGGCTGCGGATCATGTTGCGATGCTGCGGCATGAGCTTCGTGGACCAGGGCGTCGGCGCATTGAGCCGGTTCAGGTAGCCGGGCGACACCAGGGTCGCGTACGACTCCAGTTCGTACATGACGAAAAAGCCTTCGCCGCCCCGCGCGCTGGTCCAGCGCGAACCGCGCCGGAATCCGGGCACCCCCATGCGTTCCGGAAAGTGCTCATGGGTGTGCCAGTCCTCGAACTCCGCGCGCCAGCCCGGCGAAATGTCCCACCACATCGCAATGGCGGCCTTTCCAAGGATCGCCATGTCAGTTTTTCGCGCGCAGCGCGGCGATTTCGGCGGCGACCTGCTGCATGACGTCCGGGCCGATTTCCGCCGCGAACTTGTCCACGACGGGTTTGACCGCGCCGCGCAGCCGGTCGACCTCTTCCGGCGCCAGGCCATTGACCTGCATCACCTTGCGCAGGTCGTCGATCGCAACGGCTTCCTTGGCCTGCGATACCTTGCGCTCGTGCGCCTTGGCTTCGGCCGCCGCGTCCAGGATGATCCCGCGCTCGGCCTCCGACATGCCGTCCCACGTCTTGCGGCTCATCAGGAAGGGCATGCCGGTGTAGATGTGGCGGGTCAGCGACAGGTACTTCTGCACTTCCGCGAACTTGGCGGACAGGATCACGCCCACCGGGTTGTCCTGCCCGTCTATCGCCCGGGATTCCAGCGCGCCATAGACCTCGCCGAAGGTCATCGGCACCGGATTGGCCCCCAGCGTCTTGAACATCTCGATGTAGACGGGGGCGGCGATGACGCGGATCTTCAGGCCCTGCAGGTCCTGCACCTGGGCGATCGGGCGCTTGCTGTTGGTCATGTTCCGAAAGCCCAGGTCCCAGATGCCCAGCCCGATCAGCCCGTGCTCGGACAGGCCGCCCAGCAGGCGCTGGCCGACGGGGCCGTCCGAGATGGCGTAGGCCTCGCGCGCGTCGTTGAACAGGAAGGGAAGATCGAACACCATGAACCGCTTGTCGATGCCGGCAAGCAGCCCCGTCGCCATCGACGTGAAGTCCAGCGTGCCGCCGCGCACCGCCGACAGATTCTGGGGGTCGCCGCCAAGCACCGCGTTGGCATAGATCGACACCTTCATCTTGCCGCCGCTTTTCTCCGATACCAGATCGGCGAATTTCTGCGCGCCCTGTCCCAGGGGGTGATCGGCGGCAAGACTGAAGGCGAACTTCAGCGTGCGCGCCTTGATCTCCTGCGCCGCCGCCGTACCCGTCATGGCAAGGCCGGCAAGGATCGACGCGGCCGCAGCGACGGCGATGCGAAATGGCGATTTCGTTGGATTCATCACAAGCACCTTTTGTCTATCGATGTTGGCAAGAGGTCCGATCGGATGACTGCGGCGGCGGACCGTTCAGTTCAATACCCGGCTGCGAGCATAGGGCATAATTTTGAATGCCATTCAAAAATTGATCGAATTCAAAAATTGAACGATTGCGTGTCCGGGAACAGGAGAAGGCAATGAGCGGAGCCATCGAGAAAACACTGGCGTTGCTGGAGTACCTGGCGGGCCACCCCGACGGCGTGCCGCTGGCCGATATCGCCGACGATCTGAACCAGCTGCGCAGCGGGTGCCATCGCACGCTGCATGAACTGATGAAGCGCGGCTACGTCCGGCAGACATCGACGCGGGGCGACTATGCGCTGACGACCAAGCTGGCGTCGATGGGCCTGAGCTTTTTGAGCCGCTCCGGCGTGATCGACATCGCTCAGCCCGTCATCGATCGCTTTGCGCTCGCAACCGGCGAGCTGGTGCGCCTGGCGATCGTCGACGGCAAGCGCCTGACGCTGGTGGCCAAGGCGCAGGGGGCGAAATCGGGCCTGCTGTACGACCCAGACATGGGCATCGACCTGCGCCTGTCGTGCAGCGCGGCCGGCCATGCCTGGCTCATGACGTTGCCTGAAGATCAGGCCATCGCCTATGTCACCGAGCAGGGGCTGGGCAAGCCGCGGGACTTCGGCCCCAATGCGCCGACATCGATACGCGCGCTGCTGGCCAGCCTGGACACGCACCGCAGGCGCGGATACAGCATTCTTCAGGACGTCTATGCCGCGGGGATGAGCGCGATGGCCGCGCCTGTCCGCCGCCCCGGGCATCAGAGCACCGGCATCCTGGTCGTCGCCGGACCTTCGCAGCGCCTGACCGTCAAAGCCATGGAGAAATTCGGGCCGTCGCTGCTGCGCGCGGCCGGTGAACTGGCGCAGGCGGGAGACGCCTCGCCGCTGCTGCGGTCCGCGCGGGTGGGAACCTGGGGCAATGGCCGCGACGACGGCAGCGTGCCGGACGGCCACGCGTAGCGCCGGACAGCACACCGGGCTCACGCCGCCGGCGCATCGTCTCCGGCGTTGCGGCCTTGCATGGGAAAGCGCGTCCTGAACATGGGAGACGCCAGGCTGGCCAGGGCCAGCTCCTGCGCAGCCGCCAGCAGGTCCGGGCCAAGCGCTTCCATCCGCGCTTCGGTCAGGCGCATCGCCGGGCCGGCGATGCTCAACACGCCGATCGCGTCTTCGCCCTTGCGCTGCACGGGCGCCGCCATGGCGGTCATGCCCGGCGCGAACACTTCGTTGATCATCGCGTAGCCGCGCTTGCGGCCGGCATGCAGCATTCTGGTCAGGGCGGCGATGGTCGTCGGGGCATTGGGACCGTATTCCTCGGGCGTGCCGAAGCCTTGCCGCGCGACGAGATCCAGCGCGCGCTCGTCGCTCATTGTGAGCATCCAGGCATGCCCCGAGGCGCTGCACGACAGTCTTGCGTCCGAGCCCATTTCCGGGTCGTAGCGCAGGCCGTGGCGGGCGCCCTGGGCCTTGGCGACCCAGGTCAGGCGCTCGTCGTTGTCCACGATGGCCAGGCGCACCAGTTCGCCCGAGATGTCCGCCAGCCGGTCCACCAGCGGCTGGGCGATATCGACGATGCCCGTGGCGGCCAGGTAGCTCAGCCCGATCGACGCCACGCGCGCGGTCAGCGCGTAATCGCCGTGGTCGCGGATCTGCCGCACATAGCCGCAGCGGCAAAGGTCTGTCAGGAGCCGGTGCGCGGCGCTTTGGGGGATCTCCAGCTGCTGCGCAAGGGAGGCTAGGGGGACGCCTTCTGGTCTGGAGGACAGGTACTCCATGACGGCGAGCGCGCGTTCGAGGACTCCGGCCATGACATCTCGACAAGTAGTGGGGGTAATGGATGATAACCCTAGGTGGAAAACTATTCCACTCGGAATTACATTCCACTTCGAGTCTTGCAAGACATCGACAGAATTCCAAAAAACCAGGAGACAACGATGAAGACCCGCATCCTTCGCATGGCCTTGGCGGCCGCGCTTTGCTCGACGGCCATGGCGGCCGCGGCGCAGGACATCCAGGAACGGACGATCCGCTTCGGACACCTGAACAACACCGATCACCCCGTCAGCGCCGGCGTGCAGAAGTTCACCGAACTGGTGGCGGCCAAGAGCGGCGGGAAACTGAAGGTGAAGGAATTCCCGGCGTCCCAGCTGGGCAATGAAATGCAGCAGCAGTCCGGGCTGCAGGGCGGCGTGCAGGAGATGTCGGCGCCGGCCTCGACGTCGCTGGCGGGCATCGTCAAGGAGTTCGGGCTGATCGATCTGCCATTCTCGGTCACGGACTTCGGGCAGGCCGACGCGTTGCTCGATGGCCCGCTGGGCCGAGCCCTGATCGCCAAGCTGCCTGAAAAGGGCCTGGTCGCGCTGGGATTCTGGGACCTGGGGTTCCGCAACGTCACGAACTCGAAGCACGCCATCGCCAAGCCGGAAGACCTGGCCGGGCTGAAGATCCGCGTGATTCCCAACCCGGTATTCCTGGACACGTTCAAGGCCTTCAAGGCCAATCCCGTGCCGATGCCGTTCGCGGAACTGTACGGCGCGCTCGAGTCCAAAGCGGTCGACGGCCAGGAGAATCCGTACTCGGTGATTCTGTCGAACAAGTTCTACGAAGTGCAGAAGTACGTCAGCGCGACCAACCACGTCTATGCGGCGAACATCGTGCTGGTCAGCAAGAAATTCTGGGACAAGCTGTCGCCGACCGAGCAGAAGATCCTGAGCGAAGCCGCCGACGAGGCGCGCGCCTACCAGCGCAAGGTCAGCCGTGCCGCCGCCCAGAAGGCCGTCACGGAACTGCAGGCCAAGGGCATCCAATACAACACGATCGAGCCGGGCGAAAAGGCCCGCATGCAGCAGGTGGTCAAGCCCGTGGTCGAGCACTTCACCAGCAGCTACGACCCCGCGATCGTCAAGCTCTACAACGACGAACTCGCACGCCTTCGCAAGTAAACGCACCGGCTCATCCACCATGAAGATTCTTGTCCTGCACGGCCCCAACCTCAATCTGTTCGGCCGCCGCGAGCCGCACATCTACGGCACCACGACGCTGGCGGAGATCAACCAGCGCCTGGCCGCGCTGGCCGCCGAACTGGGCGTCCAGCTGTCGACGCTGCAATCGAACCACGAGGGGGCGCTGATCGACTTCCTGCACGAGAACATCGATTCCGCGCAGGGCGCGCTGGTCAATCCCGCCGGCCTGACCCAGCACGGCGTGCCCCTGCACGACGCCATCAAGGCCATGCCCTTCCCGACGCTTGAAGTGCACATGTCGAACATCGCCGCGCGCGAGGCCTGGCGGGCCCATTCGATCATCTCGCCGGCGGTGCGCGGCACGGTGCAGGGCCTGGGGCCGCACTCCTACCTGATGGCCCTGCGCGGCCTGGTGGACATCCTGCGAGACGCCAAGGCATGAGGCGGCCGGTCCTTCATCCGAATCCAAAAGGGGCCTGGCCATGGTCGTCATAGACAGATTCATCGCAGCGGTCTGCCGCGTGCTGGAGTTCGCCATCGCCCTGCTGCTGGCGGCGATGGTGGTGCTGGTGTTCGGCAACGTCGTCGCGCGCTACGGCTTCAATTCGGGCATCACGCTGTCGGAAGAATTGTCCCGCTGGATGTTCATCTGGCTGACCTTCCTGGGGGCCGTCATCGCCCTCAAGGAACGCGGTCACCTGGGCATGGACATGGTCGTGGCCAAGCTGCCGACGGCCGGCAAGAAGATCTGCCTGGTGCTGGGCCAGATCCTCATGCTCTACATCGTGGGCCTGATGTTCAAGGGCAGCTGGGACCAGGCCGTGATCAACGCGGACGTCAGCGCGCCCGTGAGCGGCCTGCCGATGGCCATCGTCTATGCGTCCGGGCTGGTGTTCTCGGTCATGGCGGGCCTGATCATCGCCATGGACCTGTACCGTGTCCTGGCGGGCAAGCTGGGTGAACAGGACCTGATCATGGTCCAGGAATCGGAAGAGGCGGTGCAGCTCAAGCAGATCCTGGAAGATGCGGGCAATGGCGCGCCAAGGAGAAGCGCATGACGATCGCCGTCTTCATCGGATCGCTGCTGGGCGTCATGGCGCTGGGCGTGCCGATCGCCTTTGCGCTGCTGGCCAGCGGCGTCGCGCTCATGTGGCACCTGGACATCTTCGATGCGCAGATCCTGGCGCAGAACGTCATCGGCGGCGCGGACAGCTTCCCGCTGCTGGCCGTGCCGTTCTTCATGCTGGCCGGGGAGATCATGAACGTGGGCGGCCTGTCCCGCCGCATCGTGGACCTGGCGCTGGCCCTGGTCGGGCATGTCAAGGGCGGGCTGGGCTACGTCACCATCATGGCGGGGTGCCTGTTGTCGGCCCTGTCCGGTTCCGCGGTGGCGGACGCCGCGGCGCTGACCGCGCTGCTGCTGCCCATGATGGTCAGCGCCGGCCACAAGAAGCAGACTGCGGGGGGGCTGATCGCCGCCACCGGCGTGATCGGGCCCGTCATACCGCCCAGCATCGGCCTGGTCATCTTCGGCGTGGCAGCCAACGTGTCCATTTCCAAGCTGTTCATGGCGGCCATCGCGCCCGGCCTGATGATCGGCGGGGCCTTGTGGCTGACCTGGGCCTGGCTGGTCCGGCGCGAAAAGATCGTGCCGCCGCCCCGCAAGTCGCCGCAGGAAATCGCCGCGGCGTTCCGCAAGGCGCTGTGGGCGCTCATGCTGCCGGTCATCATCCTGGTGGGCCTGCGCATGGGCGTCTTCACGCCCACCGAAGCCGCGGTCGTCGCCGCCACCTATGCGTTGCTGGTGTCCACGCTGGTTTACCGCGAGCTCAAGCTCAATCAGCTGTATGCGGTGTTCGTGTCGGCCGCCAAGACCAGCGCCATCGTCATGTTCCTGATCGCCGCGGCCATGGTCAGCGCCTGGCTGATCACGGTGGCCGACCTGCCCGCCAAGGTCGTGGACATGCTGCAGCCGTTCATGGGCAACAAGATCCTGCTGATGGCGGCCATCATGATCCTGGTTATGGTGGTCGGCACGGCCATGGACATGACGCCCACCATCCTGATCCTGACGCCCGTGCTGATGCCGCTGGTGCGCGCGGCGGGCATCGACCCCGTGTACTTCGGCGTGCTGTTCATCATCAACAATTCGATAGGGCTGGTCACGCCGCCCGTGGGCACCGTGCTCAACGTGGTGGCGGGGGTCGGGAAGATGAAGATGGACGACGTCACGCGCGGCGTCATGCCGTTCATGGCGGCCGAATTCCTGATCATGTTCCTGATGGTGGTCTTCCCGGCCCTGGTGATCGTTCCCGCGCGCTGGTTCGGCGGATAGCCGACCGCGCATGTTCGCGCCGGCGGGCGGGGGGCCCCCCCCACGGCGCCACCGCTCCCCCCCCCCGCGCTTTTGGCGCCCGGGGGTGCGCCCCCCCCCCCCCCGCCGCCTCACAGGAGATTGTCTGCAATGTCCAATCTTGCCCAATACCGGCGGCCGTTCTGGGACACCCAGCCCGGCTATCGTTTCGATCCCTACGGATCCACCCGGCTGCGCTCGCCCAACGAGCCGCTGATCGTCGTGCCGCAGACCCTGTCTGAGATCACCGGGCCGGCGTTCGGCGCCGAGTTCGTCAGAAACGGCGACAACGACCTGTCGCGCGTGGCCGGCGCCGAGGCCATCGGCGAACGCATCATCGTGTCGGGACGCGTGCTGGACGAGAACGGCCGGCCGGTGCCGGACGCGCTGATCGAAATCTGGCAGGCCAACGCCGCGGGCCGCTACCTGCACAAGCGCGATCAGCACGACGCGCCGCTGGATCCCAATTTCAGCGGCGAAGGCCGGACCGTCACCGACGCGCAGGGCCGCTACCAGTTCAAGACGATCAAGCCGGGCGCGTATCCCTGGGGCAACCATTACAACGGATGGCGCCCGCAGCACATCCACTTTTCGCTGTTCGGCCGCGCCTATGCCACGCGCCTGGTCACGCAGATGTACTTCCCCGGCGACCCGCTGCTGGAATTCGATCCCATCTTCCAATGCGTGCCGGACGCCAAGGCGCGCAACCGCCTGATCGCCGCCCTGGACTGGGAGACGACCGTTCCCGAATACGCGCTGGGCTATCGCTTCGATATCGTCCTGCGCGGCCGCAACGCCACCCCCATGGAGTAACGCATGCTCTATCCCACCAGTTCCCAGACCGTCGGCCCCTATCTCCATATCGGCCTGTCCGGACTGAACCGCGCAGACCTCACCGGCGGCCGTGCGGATGCGGGCGCGGCGCACGTCGTGATCGAAGGACGTGTTATCGATGGCGAGGGCAACCCGGTGCCCGACGGCCTGGTCGAGATATGGCAGGCCGATGCGCGCGGCGTGTACCGGCATCCGGACGATCCCCGGTTCGAGGCCGGCGGCGCGCAGCGGGACGCCTTCACCGGCTTTGGCCGCGTGCCCACGGAGGCGGACGGCGGGTTCCGCTTCACCACCATCAAGCCGGGCGGTGTGCCGGCGCCCGACGGCCAGCTGCAGGCGCCTCATCTGGTCGTTTCCGTTTTCATGCGCGGCCTGCTCAAGCATCTTTCGACACGCATGTACTTTCCTGACGAGGCAGCGGCCAATGAGCGGGACTGGATCCTGTCCAAGGTTCCCGCCGGCCGGCGCGGCACGTTGGTGGCGCAGATGGGCGACAGCGGCGCGCTGCGCTGGGACATCGTCCTGCAGGGGCCGGGCGAGACCGTGTTTTTCGACATCTGATCGCGACTTGCGGAGCCTGCAACCATGAGCAGCCAATCTGGACTGTCCGAAACCATCTACGCCGACGCGTTGATCCTGTCGCTGTTTTCCGGCGAGGGCACCGTCCGGCAAATGCTGGTCGTCGAGGCCGCCCTGGCAAGGGCGCAGGCGCAATGCGGCGTCATTCCCGCGGATGCGGCGCGGATCATCCATGATGTCTGCCATGGCGACGATATCGCCGCCATCGTGGACCTGGACGCGATCGAGACCGCCGCGGCATCCGCGGGCAACATCGCCATTCCGTTCGTGAAGCAGTTGACCGCGGCGGTGGCGCAGGCAGACGCCGACGCGGCCCGCTACGTGCATTGGGGCGCGACCAGCCAGGACATCATGGACACCGCGCTGGTGCTGCAGATCCGGCAGGCCGCCGCAAGGCTGGATCAGGACCTGAAACGCGCCGTCCAGGCATGCGCGGCGCTGACGGCTGCGCACCGGGATACCGTGATGGTGGGCCGCACGTGGCTGCAACATGCGCTGCCGACCACCTTCGGCGTCAAGACCGCGGGCTGGCTGGAAGCGTTGGAGCGCAGCCGGCAGCGCCTGCTGCAGGACGCGGCGCAGATGGCGCTGCTGCAATTCGGCGGCGCCGCGGGCACTCTGGCCAGCCTGGGGCCTGCCGCGCCCTGCGTCGCGCGCACGCTGGCCGGCGAACTCGGGCTGGCGCTGCCCGCCATGGCCTGGCACACGCATCGCGACCGGCTTGCGAACCTTGCGGCGACGCTGGGCGTGCTGGCCGGAACGATGGGCAAGATCGCCCGCGACATATCGCTGATGGCGCAGACCGAGATCGGGGAACTGAGCGAACCCGCCGCGCCGGGGCGGGGCGGGTCCAGCACCATGCCGCACAAGCGCAACCCGGTGGGCTGCGCCGCCATCCTCGCGGCTGCGGTCCGCATTCCACCCCTGGTGTCGACGATGCTGTCGGGCATGGTTCAGGAGCACGAGCGCGCGCTGGGCGGCTGGCAGGCCGAATGGGACGTGCTGCCGCAGATCGCCGCGCTGGCCGGCGGCGCATTGCGCCACCTGGCCGGCGTGCTGGAGGGGCTGGAAGTGAATCCGCGGCGGATGTCGCAGAACCTGGATGCCACCGATGGCCTTGTCCTTGCCGAGGCCTACGCGCTGGCGCTGGGCGCCCGCATCGGCCGCTTGCGGGCGCATGAATTGATCGAGCGGGCGTCGCGCGAGGCGGTCGGCAGGAACTGGCCGTTGAAGAAGGCGGTGCGGGAAGTCCTGGAAGGCGATGCGGACACGCGCGGGCTGCTGGGCGACGATGAACTGGATCGTCTTGGCGATCCCGCCGGCTACATCGGAGAAGCGCCGGCGATCTGCGATCGGGTCCTGGCGCGGTGGCAGGCCGCGCAAAATGAGCCTGCGGCGTCCTGACCGCGCGGCGAGCCCTTCAGGACTGCCCGCGCAACCTGGCCAGTTCGGCGGAAAGCTCGGCCACCAGGGCCTGGGCGCGGGCCAAGGGATCGTGCCCGTCGGGCGCGGCATCGGTCTTGGGGGGCGCGTCGTGCAGCCGCGGCTGCACGCTTTCGTGGCCCATGCTGACGTCCACGTCGAACACCAGTTGTTCGGCGCGGTGCCAGGTGGTGAACCATTCCAGCGGCTTGCCATGCTGGTCCATGCCCTGGCCCTGCAGCATCAGCAGAGGCGTGCCGGGCGCCGTGTCCAGCAGACCGGCCAGCTTGGCGTCGGCGGCCACCGCGCGGATCTGGTTGCGGCCGGCGCCGGGGCGCAGGCCGAACTGGCGGGTCAGCACGCCATGCAGGGACGCGTCGACCAGGTGTTCGGCGCGCAGGCCCGGCACGGCATCGGCGGGCAGCCAGGTGCGCACATAGGCCAGCGGCGCGTCGGCCACGTGGCGCAGGCGTTCCAGCATCAGCAGGCGGGAGGTGCCGAAGAACTCGGCCACGTCGGCGGGCGGTTCGGCGGGGCCCAGGGCCAGCACGCGCGTTTGCAGGGACACGCCCGACTGGGCGAACTGCTCGTACAGGCCGGTGGACCGCTGCACGAGCCTGCGGTGTTCCTGGGGCGCGGCCACGGTGGCGGGGCGTCCCGTCTCGCGCTGGATCAGGCCTTCGGCGGCCAGGGCCGCCAGGGCCTGGCGCACCACGCTGCGCGCCACGCCGAAGCGTTCGCACAGCGCGGCTTCGCTGGGCAGCACGGCGCCGGCCGCGAGCTTGTTCGTGCGGATGTATCCGCGCAGCAGGGTCGCCACCTGGGCGTGCAGCGGGATATCGCCGGAACGGTCAAGAACGGGCAATGCGTCGTGCGTGGCGGGCGCCATGGGAATCAACCTCCGGTTTGTGCCCGCGCAGTTTCCCATACATGCGTCCAGCCAGGGGCCAGATGCGCGGCGCGCTCGGCGGCCAGGATCAGGCTGTCTTCGCGGGCGATGCCCTTGCCGGCGATGTCGAAGGCGGTGCCGTGGTCCACGGACACGCGCACGACCGGCAGGCCCACCGTGATGTTCACGCCGTCGTCGCCGTACACGGACTTGAAGGGCGCGTGGCCCTGGTCGTGGTAACAGGCGATCACGAACTTCCACTTGCCGCGCACGGCCTGCGGGAACAGCGCGTCGGCCGGGATGGGACCCGCGGCCAGGATGCCGGCGGCGTTGGCTTCCGCCACGGCGGGCGCCAGGATGTCGGCGTCTTCGCTGCCGAAGATGCCGTTCTCGCCGGCGTGCGGGTTCAGGCCCGCGACGGCGACGGGTTCGTCGGCGCGGCCCAGCGCGGTGGCGAACGAGCCGGCCAGGCGCAGGACGGCGCGCATGCGGGCGGGGTTCACGTCTTCGATGGCCTGGCGCAGCGAAACGTGCGTCGTGGCGTGGAAGATGTAGAGGTCGCCGGCCGACAGCACCAGCGAGAACGTCTTGACGCCGAACTCATGCGCCAGCAGTTCGGTGTGGCCGGGCCACTTGTGGCCGGCGGCGTGCATGGCGGCCTTGTTCAGCGGGGCGGTGACGATGCCGTCGATCTCGCCGGCGCGCGCCAGGGCGCAGGCCGTGGTGACGAAGCGCACCGAGCCGTCGCCGGCATCCGCGCTGATCTCGCCCAGCTTCACGTGCGCGAGCGACGGGCCGGCCTGCAGCACTTCGATCAGGCCCGGGGTGTTGGTCGCGTCGGCCGGACGTTCGATCTTGCGCACGATGGCGGGATCGGCGCCCAGGTTGCGCACCGCATTGGCCATCACGTCGGCATCGCCAACGACAAAGAGGCGCGCCTTCTGGCGCAGTTCGTCGTGGCCCATGAGCATCTTGGCCGTGATTTCCGGCCCGATGCCCGCTACGTCGCCCAAGGTCACGGCCAGCAGGGGCAGCTTCGCGGAAAGGGTTTGTGTCATCGCTTGAATCTCCTGTCGCGGATCGCGCGCACCGCGCGAACCAGTACGTCTTCGGTGCCAAAGCCGCCGGCCTTGGTCACCACGGGCAGGCCAGCGGCCGTGCCCCCGGTCAGCGTGCCCAGGGGCACGCCGCCCATCACTTCATCCACCAGCGCGATGCCGTTGGCTTGCAGCGCCAGCAGCACGCTGCGCGCGCCGTCGCCGCCCGTGGCGACAACGCCGGCCGCGCGCGAGGCGGCGATCAGTTGCGCGGCGAGGCTGCCGAGCCGGTCGGCGACCGTATCGGAATCCAGGCCCGCGCGTTGGCCTTCGGGGGCCAAGAGCAGAATGGTGCCCGCCTCGAGGGGGGCTTGGGCATGCGCCTGCAGCAGCGGCTGGCTCCAGGCCTGCCATTGCGCGTCGTCGGCAAGCTGCTCGAGCGACGGGCTCCAGGTGTCGGCGCCGGCGGCCTGCAGCGCGGCGGCCTGCCCGCGGGCGGCGCTGTGCTGCGAGGTCACCACGACCACCACCGGCGCGGTCTGGTCGGCGCCGGCCCAAACGCGGGCAAGCGGCACGGCCAGGCCGCCCGCGCCCACGGGCAGGGCGCGCTCGCCCAACAGGCCGACGGCGCGCGCCAGCCGTTCCAGGTCGGCATCGGTGGCGGCGTCGACCACCACGGCGCCGCCCGCCTGCGCGATGCGCGCGGCCAGCGTTTCCGGCGTGTCATCGGCCAGCGGCGCCACGTGGGCGCAGCCAAGCAGGGTGGGGATGTGGCTTTCGGTCACGGGGGTGACCGGATCGGTGGCCGCCGAGGTCTCGGTGACCGGCTTGCCGTTCACATAAAGAACGCCTTGTTCGACGGTGCGGCCGGTGGCCGGAAACGCGGGGCAGACCACCGCGATCGCGTCATCGCGCCACGCTTCGCGCGCCGCATCGATCTCGGCCTTGAATGCGCCGCGCAGCGTCGAATCCACCTTCTTGTACAGGCGCGACACGCCTGCGTCGCGAAGCTGGCGCACGTTGCTGCGGATGACCTCGGCCGCATCGACCGGGCTGAGCGCCCGGCTGTTGGTCGTAACGGCCAGCACCTCGACGCCGTCGTGGGCCGGTCCGGCCAGGGCCTCGTCGGCGCCGCCGATCGACAGGTGCGTGCACCATCCGGCGCGCACGAACTGCACGGCGGTGTCGCCGGATCCGGTCAGGTCGTCGGCGACGATGGCGATGGTGGGTCTCACAGGGCCTCTCCGCGGGCTTGGGTCAGGGGCGGGGCGACGGAGGCGTCGGCGTCCTCGGACTTGAGCTCACCGGCGCGCTTGAGGAACCAGGATGCCAGCATGGGCGCCAGGATGGAACTGATCAGCACGCATGCGGCGACCTGCGCGGTGGCGGTCGACACGTATTGCTGGAAGTTGGGGTCGGCTGCGGCAACGACGGCGGGCGTGGCGATGGCGTTGCCAGCCGTGGTGCCGGCCGCGAAGCCCAGGCCGCTCTTGCCGCCGCGGCGCAGGATCATGCGGTAGCCCAGGTAGACGAGGCCGCCGGTGATGGGGCTGATGATCAGGCCCAGGATCAGGCCGCTGATGCCGCCGCCGACCACGGCGCCCAGGTTGATGCCGGTGCCCAGCGCGAACGCGAAGAACGGGATGACGATATTCGGCACGGGCTTGAGCACGTCGCGCCACTTGGGGTCCAGGTTGCCCACGACCACGCCCAGCAGGAACGGCACCAGCGCCGCCACCAGGGCGATCATCGGGATGTCGGCCAGGCCCGACGCGCCCAGGAACAGCAGGCTGAAGAAGGGGCCGTCATTGACCGCGCTGGCCACGTAGGCGCCGCGATCGCGGGCGTCGCCGTACTGGCCGGTGTAGGCCAGCCACAGGCCGCCGTTGCTGTTGTCGAAGGCCGCGAGCAATGCCAGGATCGACACGCCCCACAGCCCGTCCAGGCCGACGTAGCTGCCCAGGATGATGATCAGGGTGGCGGGCACCAGGGTCTTCATCAGCAGGATCGTGCCCGCGGTGGCCAGGATGGGGCCGCCGGTGCGCGCATTGACGTGCGTGCCGGTCGCGAAGATGAGCAGCGCGATCAGCGGCAGGGCGCTGTTCTTGAAGAGGGCGGTGGTGAAGCCGCCGATGGCCAGCGCATCGGGGGCGAAGGTGCCGATCAGGGAACCCAGGATCAGCGGCACCAGCATCAATCCACCGGGGATTTTCTGCATCGTGCCAAAAAAGGGCGAGCGGGTAGTTGCGGTCGACACTATCGGGGTCTCCAGGACGATTTTTCTGGGTTGCAGACGTTCATGCGCGCGTCTGTCGGGCGGTTGAAAAATCGTAGTGTACACCTGTACGTACATGCTGTACGTACAGGTACCGGTGCTGCTGGAGTCCCGCATTCAGGGACGCATGGCTAGCTCAGAAGCGGTAGGCTCCGCTCAGCATCACGGTGCGTCGGGCGCCGTAGAAGCAGTCGCCGCGGTCCAGGCAGACCACTTCGTAGGTCCGGTCCGCAATGTTGTTGACGTTCAGCGCATAGCGCCACGGCCCGTTCGAATAGCTGACCATGGCGTCGAACAGGGTGACCGAAGGCGTTTCCGGCGCGCCGCCGTCGCGGAACTTGGACAGGAAGCGGACCCCGGCGCCCACGGCAAAGCCCGGCTGGTTGGCGATGGCGAAGCGGTACTTGCCCCACAGGGACGCCATGTGCTTGGGAATCCCTTCCAGCTGCGGATCGATGTCGGTGTAGATGTAGTTGGCGATCACGTCCACGTCCTTGGTGACGCGTCCGCGCATCTCCAGTTCGACGCCGCGCGTGCGCGTCTTGCCGGCCTGGATCTGGTTGTTGGGGTTCTCGGGGTCGTTGGTCTGGCGGTTGCTTTCGCGCAGGTCATAGGCGGCCGCCGTGAACTCCATGTCGGCGTCCTTGGGCATGTACTTCACGCCGGCTTCCCATTGTTTGCCGCGCATGGGCTTCCAGCGCTGGTTGTAGAAGTCGGCGCCGGCGATCGGGGTGAACGACTCGCTGTAGCTCACGTAGGGCGACCAGCCGTTGTCGGCCGCATACATCAGGCCGAAGCGCTTGGTGGTGGCCTGGTCGGTCTCTTTGTCCTGCCCGTCCGTCGTGCTCTGGGCGCGGTCGCGGCGGATGCCCGCCAGGAAGATCCAGTTCTTGTCGAACGTGATCTGGTCCTGCGCGTAGAAGCCCAGCTGCTGCTGCCGCTGTTTCGGCGTATCGGACAGTTCGTAGTCTGGCGCGTTGCCGTAGACGGGGTGGTACAGGTTGAGCGGCGAACCCAATCCGCTGGCGGTGCTGCTGGTTTCGCGGTAGCGCGAATAGTCCATGCCCACGATGACGGTGTGCTCCGTGCGGCCCCAGTTCAGCCTGCCTTCCAGGTTCTGGTCGGCCAGCAGGGTGCGCATGCGCGGCTTATTGATGTAGTAGAAGCGGTCGGTGGTGGTCTGTTCGGGGTCGATGTAGGAATCGCCGCGCCGCTCGCCGTACACGTTCGGATAGAGCGACTTGTAGTCCACGCTGCTGACGGTGTTGCGCAAGCTCTGGCGGAATTTCCAGGTGTCGTTGAACTTGTGCTCGAACAGCCAGCCCACGTTGAACTGCTCGGTGTCGTAGGCGTCGAAGCCGGGTTCGCTGACGAAGCGGCGCGTGGGGATTTGGCCGTTCGGGTTGTGCGCCACGGAACCGCTCCAGGGCAGGAACGACTGCGTCGTGCCGGACCGGTCCTTCTGCCACGATGCCTGCAGGGTCAGCGACGTGGCCGCGCTGGGCTGCCACGTGAGCGACGGCGCCAGGAACAGGCGGTCGTCCTGCGCATACTGCACCTGGGTGTCGCTGTCGCGCGCCACCCCCACCACGCGGTACAGCCACTGGCCGTCCTCGGTCAGCGGGCCGGTGAAGTCCGCCTGCACCTCGCGGCGGTTGAAATTGCCCAGCAACACGCCGATCTCGCCCTGCTGTTCGGCCTGCGGCCGCTTGCTGATCAGGTTGACGATGCCGCCCGTGCTGCCCTGGCCGTAGAGCATCGAGGATGGGCCGCGCAGCACTTCAACGCGTTCCAGTCCATAGACCTCGGTGCGCGGATTGTTGTAGTTGAAGAACTGGCGCAGGCCGTCCAGGTACTGCACCGGCTCCACGCCGCGGACCCGCACGTAATCGCCGCGGTTGTCCACGCCGTAGGCGTTGGGGCGGACCCCGGCCGCATAGTTCATCGTGTCCTGAACGTTCTGCGCACCCTGGTCGATGATCTGGTCGCGCGGGATGATCGTGATCGCCTGCGGCGTTTCGGACAGCGGGGTGTCGGTCTTGGTGGCGCTGCCGCTGCGCGTGGCGACATAGCCGTCGACCGGCCCGGTCGCGGTTTCGCCGGTTCCCGTGACCCGCACGGCGGGCAGGGTGGCGGGCTGTTCCGCGGTCTGCGCGTGGGCAGCGGCCGCGCCCAGGCAGGCCGCCAGCGCGGCGGCGGCAGCGGGCAGTCGGGGGCGGAGGCTCGCGCGCGGCGCGGCCTGGTCAGGATGGCGTTTCAAGAGATCTCCCCACTGGCTTCGAAGAGGGCAGCCAGTTACGTATAGAAATGACAACGATAATTATTATTAATTGTGCTGATATCGGGAGCCAATAGCACCGGCCGCTCGAAGATGTAAAAAAAGCCCTGCGGATGGGCGCGGCCGCGGGGCTGGCAGGGGAATGTCCAGTGTTTTCAGGGGTTTGAGGCGGGCTGTCGTTGCCGGGCGCGGGTCGGCGGCTGTTGGTCCCGTGCCACACTCGCCAGGGGCGGATCGGCGCGGCCGATGGGCCGCGGCCGGTCAGTTCTTGGCCGACGCCGGCGCCGCGGGCTGCGATTCCGATGCGACGGGCGCCGATGCGTCGGGCGTCGATGCGTCGGGCGCCGACGCGCCGGGCGCATCCGGCCGGAGTTCGCGCCGCAGGATCTTGCCCACGTTGGTGCGCGGCAGGTCGTCGCGGAACTCGATGTAGCGCGGCACCTTGTAGCCCGTCAGCTGCGTGCGGCAATGGGCGATCAGCGTTGCGGCGTCCAGCGCGGGATCCTTGCGGATGACGAACAGCTTGACCGCCTCGCCCGAGCGCTCGTCGGGCACGCCCACGGCCGCCACTTCCCGCACGCCGGGGTGCAGCGCGGCCACGTCCTCGACCTCGTTCGGATAGACGTTGAAGCCCGACACGAGGATCATGTCCTTCTTGCGGTCGACCAGGTACACGTAGCCGGTGTCGTCGACGTAGCCGACGTCGCCGGTGCGCAGAAAACCGTCCGGATACATGACCAGCGCCGTTTCGTCGGGACGGTTCCAGTAGCCCCGCGTCACTTGCGGGCCGCGCACGCAGATTTCGCCGCTTTCGCCGATGCCCAGTTCGCGCCCCTCGTCGTCGCGGATCGAGAGATCCGTGGACGGCACGGGCAGGCCGATGGAGCCGGTGAAGACCTTGGTGTTCAGGTGGTTGATGGTGACCGCGGGGGATGTCTCGGTCAGGCCGTAGGCCTGCGCGATCGATATCCCGGTGACCGCGCGCCAGCGGTCCGCGACCGAGCGCTGCACGGCCATGCCCCCGCCCATGGTCAGGCGCAGGCGCGAGAAATCCAGGCGGGCGAAATCGGGGTGGTTGAGCAGCGCGTTAAACAGCGTGTTCACGCCCGTGAAGGCGGAGAACGGCACCTTGCCCATTTCCTTGACCAGGGCCGGGATGTCGCGCGGATTGATGATGAGCAGGTTGCTGGCGCCCATCTTCATGAAGGTCAGGCAGTTCGCCGTGAGCGCGAAGATGTGATACAGCGGCAACGCCGTCACGATGCATTCCTCGCCGTCCTTGACCAGCGGCCGGACCCAGGCATAGGCCTGACTCACGTTGGCCACGAGGTTGGCGTGCGACAGCATGGCCGCCTTGGCCACGCCGGTCGTGCCGCCCGTGTACTGCAGGAACGCCAGGTCATCAGGCGTGAGCGGCACCTCGGTGAACGCGGCATCGCGCCCGGCTCGCAGCGCCTGGGCCAGCCGCAGCGAGCCGGGCAGCGACCACGCAGGCACCATGCGCTTGACGCGGCGGACCACGAAGTCCACGAGGCGGCCCTTGACCGGGCCCAGCATGTCGCCGATGGACGTGACCAGCACGTGCTCGATGGCCGTGCCGGGCAAGGCCTTTTGCAGGGTGGCCGCGAAGTTGTCGGCGACCACGATCGCGCGCGCGCCGGAATCGGCCAGTTGGTGTTCGAGCTCGCGGGCGGTGTAGAGCGGGTTGCAGTTGACGACGATGCAGCCGGCGCGCAGGGCGCCGAACAGGCAGATGGGGTACTGCAGCAGGTTGGGCATCATCAGGGCGACGCGGTCGCCGCGGCCCAGGCCGTTCGCGTGCAGCCATGCGGCGAAGCTGCGCGTCAGCGCGTCGAGTTCCGCGTAGGTGATAGCCTTGCCCATGCTGATGTAGGCGGTCTTTTCCGGGAAGCGCCGGCAGCTTTCCCGGACGATGGATACCAGGGTCGTCGCGCCATCGGTCTCGATCTCAGCGGGCACGCCGTCGGGGTAGCTCTTGTGCCAGATTCGTTCCATGTCGTGCGGTTCCGTTCAGGACGCTAGGGTTTGTTGTCGCCTACCCGCCCAGGAGGGCTTTCTTCAGGGAGGCCTGCGCGGGGCTGTCGCCCAGCCAGACGCGCAGCAAGGCGCGTGCGAAGGCGGGATCGTCGATGCGGCCGCGCCGCTTGCCGTTGCTGGCGATCGCGACGCCTTGGGCATCGAAGTCCAGGTCGATGACGTCGCCTTCGCGCGCCGCGCCGATTTCGGCCATCAGGCCGGACAGGCGCTGCGCGGGTTCCTTCAGCGCGGCCAGCTCCTGTGCAGTCGTATTGTCGCGCAAACCGTCCTGCAGCGTCCCGTCCAGGCTCTTGCTGTCGACGTCCCGCAGCAATTGCAGGCGCATGCGGCGCGGTTCCGTGCTGTTGATCAGCGCCGCCGCGTCGCTCGTCCTGGCGGTGACGTACAGCGCCGCCACGTAGACCTTCACGACGAACCGCGTGCGCAACCCTGCGCCGTTGAGCACCAGCGCGTGGCCGCCTTCGGAAAGGTGTTCGGGCACGCGCACGCCGGCGACCTCGGCATCGGCGGCTAAGGCGGGCGCGCCCGCCAGGCTGGCCGCAAGGATCACGCTCAGGGCGGCGGTTCGCCCTCCGGGGATGCAACGCATTTGTCTCCTCCAGTGTTCTTCTGCTTGTAGAACTTTTTGTCTGCGATGTAGATCGTGCGTTCGACGACGGCGTAGACGACGTCGTCCTTGTCCTTCAGTTCCACCGTGTACGTGCGGGTGGTCTCGTGGTCTTTGGCGAGAATCCGGCGGATTTCAGCGATTTCACCGGGAGGCAGGCGGAAGTCCACGTACAGCGTCGTATACGCCGGCTTGCGAAAGCGGATGGACGCCGCCTTGTCCCACACGATGTGGTCCGCGCCCAGCGCGGACATCAGCATCGTCGGATGGGCTCCGTCCGTCACGGCGAACAGCGAGCCGCCATACATGGAGCCCACGATGTTGCGGGTGCGCCGCAGCAGCGGGAGCTTGATGCGGATGTGCTGGAAGTCCGGCGACACGTGCATCACCCGGCCGCCGGTGGCGCGAAAGGCCGGATGCAGGTTGAATCCCACCCGCATCAGGCGCGCGCGCCATTGCGGCGACAGGCTTTTGAACCAGTATGGCTTCACGCTACGCGCCGTCCCGGCTACATGGACTCGAACAGGCCGGCCGCGCCCATGCCCGTGCCGATGCACATGGTGACCAGGCCGTACTTGCCGCCGGTCCGGCGCAGCCCGTGCGTGAGCGTCGCGGTGCGGATCGCGCCGGTGGCGCCCAGCGGGTGGCCCAGCGCAATGGCGCCGCCCAGCGGGTTGACCTTGGCGGGGTCCAGCTTGAGCTCGCGGATGACGGCCAGGGACTGGGCGGCGAAGGCTTCGTTGAGCTCGATCCAGTCCAGCGCGTCCTGGGTAATGCCGGCGCGGTCCAGCACCTTGGGAATGGCGGCGACGGGACCGATGCCCATGACCTCGGGCGGCACGCCGGCGACGGCGAAGCCAGCAAAACGGGCAAGCGGGCTCAGGTTGAACTCGCGCAGGATGCGATCGGACACCAGGATCACGGCGGCGGCGCCGTCGGACATCTGCGAGCTGTTGCCCGCGGTGACGCTGCCGCGCGTCGAGAACACCGGCTTCAGGCGCGCCAGCGCCTGGGCGCTGCTGTCGGGGCGCGGACCTTCGTCCACCTCGACCAGGCGCCGCACGACCCGCACCGCGCCGCTGGCGCCGTCGGGCAGGTGCGACACCACCTCAAAGGGCGTGGTTTCGGCGCGGAAATGGCCCGCGGCGATCGCCGCGCACGCCTTCTGGTGAGAGGCCAGCGCAAAGGCGTCCTGGTCTTCGCGCGACACCTTCCAGCGCTCGGCGACTTTTTCGCCCGTAAGGCCCATGCCGAAGGCCATGCCGATGTTTTCTTCATGGGCGAAGATGGCGGGGTTCATCGACACCTTGTTGCCCATGATCTGCGGCATGGCGCTCATGGATTCGGTGCCCGCGCCGATCATGATGTCGGCTTCACCCGTGCGGATGCGGGCGGCGGCGTCCGCCACCGCCTGCAGGCCCGACGCGCAGAAGCGGTTGACGGTCACGCCCGCCACGCTCTGCGGCAGGCCCGCCAGCAGCAGGCTGATGCGCGCCACGTTCATGCCCTGTTCGGCCTCGGGCATGGCGCAGCCGGCGATCACGTCGTCGATGCGCGCCGCATCCAGGCCCGGCGCCTGCGCCAGCGCACCGTTCAGCGCGGCGGCAAGCATGTCGTCGGGACGGGTGGTGATATAGGCGCCGTTGCGCTTGCCCACCGGCAGCCGCGTGGCGGCGACAATGTAGGCGTCTTGGATCTGCGTGCTCATATCCATTTCCTCAAAAGTTCAATAGCAAGTATCGACCCACTCCCCGCACAAAACGGTCTCCCACTAGCGGGGCGGCGCGGATCCGGCTCCGCCGGTCCGCAGTCCGCGCCCCTGGGGGAAGCGCCGCAGGCGCACGGGGGGGCCTAATTCCGCAGCGGCTTGCCGGTTTCCAGGGTGTGGCGGATGCGCGCCTGGGTTTCCGGCGTGCGCAGCAGCGCCACGAACTCCTTGCGCTCCACGGCCAGCAGCCATTCCTCATCCACCTTGGTCCCGGTATCCACTTCGCCGCCGCACAGCGCGACCGCCGCGCTGCGCGCGACGCGGTAGTCGTGGACGCTGATCATGCCGCCCTCGCGCATGTTGACCAGCACCATCTCGAAGTTGGCGATGCCGTTGCGGCCCGCGACGGGGATGTCCCGCAGCCGCGCGGGCGGCGTGTAGCCGGCCTGGGCCGCGGCGCGGGCCTGGCCGATGGCGACGTACAGCAGTTCGTCGGGGTGGAACAGCACGATGTCCTGCTCGCGTCCGAAGCCGGCTTCGATGGCTTCCAGGCCGCTCTTGGCCACCTGCGCCATGGCGATGGTCTGGAACACGGGTTGCAGGTAGGGGAAGACCTCGCCCGGCGTCGCGGTCTTGGCCGCCAGGGCCGCGGCGCGCGCGGCGAATTCCTTGCTGCCGCCGCCCGCCGGGATGAGCCCGACGCCGGCCTCGACCAGGCCAATGTAGCTTTCCAGGGCCAGCACCCGGTGCGAAGCGTGCATCAGGAATTCGCAACCCCCGCCCAGCGCCATGCCCTGCACCGCCGCGACGGTCGGAATGTGCGCGTACTTGAAGGACTGCGAGGCGCGCTGGAATTTTTCGACCGTGGCCTCCAGCATTTCCCATTGGCCGGCGGCGCAGGCCTCGACCACCTGCTGCAGGTTCGCGCCCACGGCGAACGGCGCATCGTGCCAGATGACCAGCCCGTCGAATTCGCGCTCGGCCTTGGCCACCGCCTGCAGCACGCCTTCCAGCACTTCGGCGCCCAGCGTGTGGTTCTTCGAGGTGACGGAAAGGATGGCGATGCCGGCGTCCACGCGCGGCAGGTTCCAGAGGCGCACGCCTTCGTTTTCCCAGAGGGTAACGCCGCGGTCGTCGCGGGCTTCGCCGACGACGCGCTCGGGGAACAGCTGGCGGGCGTACACCGGCAGCGTGGAGCGCGGGTGGAGCTGGCCGGTGCGCGCGGAGTAAGAGCCTTCGGGGGCATGCACGCCCTGGCGGGCGGGCTCCAGTGCCCACGCGGGCAGGGGAGCGCTGCTCATGGCGCGGCCGGCGGCGATGTCTTCGGCCACGGCGGCGGCGATCGCCTGCCAGCCGGCGGCCTGCCAGGTTTCGAAGGGGCCTTGGGACCAGCCGAAGCCCCAGCGCATGGCCAGGTCCAGGTCGCGGGCGTTGTCGGCGACGTGCTCGAGCTGCACGGCGCTGTAGTGGAAGATGTCGCGGAACAGGCTCCACAGGAACTGCGCCTGCGGGTGCTCGCTGGCGCGCAGCGCGGCGAAACGCCTGGCCGGATCGCGCTCCTTGAGCAGCGCGCCGACCTCGTCGGCGAGCCTGCCCGCGCTGGGCACGTAGTCCTGCGCTTTCAGGTCCAGCACCTGGATTTCGCGGCCCTGTTTGCGGTAGACGCCCGCGCCGGTCTTCTGGCCGAGCGCGCCCTTGGATATCAGCGCCGACAGCCATTCGGGCAGCGCGAAGTACTTGTGCCAGGGATCGTCGGGCAGGTTCTTTTCCATGGTGCCCACGACGTGGGCCAGCGTATCCAGGCCGACCACGTCGGCGGTGCGGTACGTGGCGCTCTTGGGCCGGCCGATCCTGGGGCCGGTCAGCGCGTCGACCTCGTCAAAGCCCAGGCCCAGGCGCGCCGTGTGGTGCATGGCGGCCAGGATGGAGAACACGCCGATGCGGTTGGCCACGAAGTTGGGCGTGTCCAGCGCGCGGATGACGCCCTTGCCCAGGGCCGACGTCAGCCACGTTTCAAGCTGGTCCAGCACGGACGCCTGCGTATGCGGCGTGGCGATGATTTCCACCAGGCGCATGTAGCGCGGCGGATTGAAGAAGTGGATGCCGCAGAAGCGGTCGCGCAGCGCGGCGGGCAGCGCGTTGGCCAGCGCGTCGATCGACAGGCCGGACGTGTTGGAGGCGATGATGGCGCCGGGTGCGACGTGGGGCGCGATGCGCTCGTACAGCGCCGTCTTCCAGTCCATGCGCTCGGCGATCGCTTCGATGACCAGGTCGCAGCCGCGCAGGCGCTCAAGGTGGTCATCGTAGTTCGCGGGGGTGATCAGCGCCATGCGGGACGCGCCCGCCAGCGGCGCGGGCTCGAGTTTCTTCAGGCCGGCCAGCGCTTTCTTGACGGTGCCGTTGCGGTCGCCTTCGGGGGCGGCCAGGTCGAACAGCGTGACGGGCACGCCGGCATTGGCCAGGTGGGCGGCGATCTGCGCGCCCATGACGCCGGCGCCCAGGACGGCGACGTGTTTGACGACGAACTTGCTCAAGGAAGTCTCCTGAAAAAGCGGGCGGGCGGCGCGGCGGCCGCCTGCCCGTTCACGGCTAGAAGCGGGACGAGAGCTGCAGGCCGAGGATGTGGCCGCTGCTGTCGTAGGTGCCCGCGACACGGCCCTTGGTGGCCTGGCTGCCGGACGTGGTGTCGATGTCCGTCTTGCGCAGGTACAGGTAGGTGTAGCCGACGTCGATCGTGGTGCTCTTGGTGGCTGCCCACTGCACGCCGGTCGAGAACCAGTAGCGGTCGTTGTCGGGCAGGGACGTCGGGCGGTCGGCGGCATCGTGCACCGGCGACTGGTCGAACGCCAGGCCGAACTTCCATTTCCAGGCCGGCGCGAACTTGTAGTTCGCGCCCACGGCGACGCGCCAGGTATCGCGGAAGTTGAGCGGCAGCTGATCGTCGCGCGCGCCCGGGCCCGAGTTCTTGATCTTCAGCTCGGGGATGCTGCTCCAGCCCGTCCAGGACACGTCGCCCAGCAATTCCCATTTTTCGTTGAGCTGATGCGTGGCGCTCAGGATCAGCGTGTCGGGCAGGTCGACGTTGGCCTTGGCGTCGAACGACACGGACTGCCCGGTGGGGCCAATGTTGTCGATGTCGGTATCGCCCTTGGCGGAGTGCTTGATCTTCGAGCGGTACGACAGGCCGATGCGCGTGTCTTCCGTCGGTTGCAGCATGAAGCCGACGTTCCAGCCCCAGGCATCGCCCTTCAGGTTCAGGTCCGCGTCGCCGTTGGTGGCCAGGGGCAGGCCCGCAATGGGCACCACGGTCTTTTTCTTGTAGTTCGCGTCGATGTGCTGCCAGTTCAGGCCCAAGCCCATCGAGAACTTTTCGTTGACCTTGTAGGCGACGGTCGGGTTGACATTGATGGTCTTGATCTCGAACTTGTTCGAGTGGTACTGGCCCACCCAGCCATCGTCGTACTCGGTCATCAGGCCGAACGGGGCACCGATGCCCAGGCCCACGTACCACTGCTCATTCAGTTGCCAGGAGGCGTAGAGGTTGGGAACGACGCCCAGGTTGCCCGCGTCGCCGCCGTTGCCGCCGGTGGGCACCGAACCGTTCAGGCCCGAGCCGGGGATGCCGGGAACGCTGGGATTGCGGCTGTTGCCGTCGTCGGAAAACTTGAACGACGGCTTGATCAGGTTTACCCCGCCGGAGAAGTTCAGGCCCGGCAGATAGGTCAAGCCTGCCGGGTTGAAATACATGATGCTGGCATTCTCCGGATTTGCCGCCGAGCCTGCATAAGCGTTGCCCAGGCCGCTGGCGTTCTGCTCTAAAAGCTGAAAGCCGGCGGCGTAGGACGTTGCGGATGCGCCCAGGCCGACCACGATGGCCGACAAGGTGCTCAGGGACAATGAACGTCTGCGCATGGTACTGCCTCCTCGAATTGGATGTGTGTCTCTCTCTTCCACTGCCGGTCTTGAAGTCTGTTGCCCGGTCTAATCGGCGCGAGCCGCTGTGCTGCGGTGCTGCAAGGTGCTGCCGTCTTCGTAATGCAGGGGGCCGCCCGTGAATGGCGCAAACCCCGTCCCAAAAATCACGCCCGCGTCGGCCAGGTCGGCATCGGCCACGATGCCGGCGGCGACGCGCTGCCGCGTGGCGTCGATGAGCGGCTGGATCAGGCGCTGCGCGAGGCCGGCGGGCGCGCTGGCTGCGTCGGCCCCGCGCTGCCTGACCGGCTTGCCATCGCGCCAGGTATAGAAACCCTTGCCGCTCTTCTTGCCCAGTTCGTTGCGCGCCAGGCGCTCCGCCAGGCAGCGGGGCGGCTCGGCGCCGCCGGCAAGCTCCTGTCCCGCCGCGCGGGCGATATCCAGCCCCACGGTGTCGGCCAGTTCCAGCGGTCCCATCGGCATGCCGAAGGCCACCATGGCCGCGTCCACGGTTTCAGGCGCGACGCCTTCGTCCACGCTGCGCATGGCCTGCAGCATGTAGGGCGCCAGCACCGCGTTCACCAGGAAGCCGGGCGCGCTCTTGACCGGCAGCGCCAGCTTGTCAATCTGGCCGACAAAGGCGCAGGCGCGTGCCTGGGCGGCGTCGCCATCGCCCTCTGCATGCACGACCTCGACCAGCGGCATCTTGGCGACCGGGTTGAAGAAGTGGATGCCCACCAGGCGTTCCGGACGCGACAGGCCCTCGCGCAAGGTCTCCAGCGACAGGCTGGACGTGTTGGTGGCCAGCAGCGCATCGGGCTTCATGCGGGGTTCCAGGGACTGGTACAGCGCGCGCTTGGCTTCGGGCTGTTCGCTGATGGCCTCGATGACGATATCGGCCAGCGGCACGCCGCCGGCGGCCGGATCAGGGACCAGGCGGTCGAACGCGGCGCGCGCCAGGCGGGGATCCTTCAGGCGGCGCGAGAACAGGTCGGCGGCGCGCTTGATGGCCGGCGCGATGCGCGCCATGTCCTGGTCCTGCAGCGTGACCGTCATGCCCTTGAGCGCGCACCAGGCGGCGATGTCGCCGCCCATCACGCCGGCGCCCACCACATGCACATGGCGGGCGGGCGAGATGCCGGCCTGTTTGCCGTTGGCCTTCAGGCGCTCCTGCAGGCGGAACACCCGCAGCAGGTTGCGGGCGGTGCCGGACGCGATGATGGCGTCGATGAGCGCGGGCGCCTTCAGGGCGTTGCCGCCGTGTTTTTCCCAGATCTCGACGATGGCGGGCGCGGCGGGGTAGTGGCCCAGCGGATCCTTGGCGGCGATCTGCTTGCGCGCGCGGTTGGCCACGATGGCCTTGAACGGCCAGCGGTTCAGCCAGCCGCCCAGGCCGCGCGCGCGGCGCGGCGC
>NZ_JBDJLJ010000025.1:0-71386 GCF_039673305.1 Achromobacter spanius | reverse complement strand
GTTTGGGGCTTACGCAATATCTCGCGATCCATGATGCCGCTGCGCGCCATCAAAGACCCCATCACCGGCCGCCGCTAATCGTCATTTCAACTCCAGTGCCGGATGGGCGGCGCGTACCGGTCGTCAAGCTGTAGCGGCCCGTCCCCGCGCCGCCCATCATCGCCCTCCCCCCAACGGCGAGCACCATTAGCAAGCCGACAGCCGCATTCGCGAACGCGCAGACCCGCCGACGGCCCAATGAACATATGCCGATTGTGGCCGCCCGCGCGGCCGCAATCGGCGTCCACGCAGATTCCATTCCCTGACCACAGCTCTTGTAGCGCGCCATACCAAGACACACGTAGCCCGGCGTCGCGGGCGCCGTGGCTGCGAGCAACCTCGATGCGCCCGAGGGAATCCGAAGGAGTCGCCGCAGGCGAGGACGAGGATGACGATGGGGCAGTCCGGAGCGAACGCTCCGGACCGCAATCGTGGGCGCTCGCAGCCACGGCGCCCGCGACGTCGGGCGACCTACGAAGATCTAGAACTTACGCAACGCAAAACATCTACATACATAGCCAAGCCAGGATCTAAAGCAGCTTCCCCGGATTCATGATCCCCGCAGGATCCATCACCTTCTTGATCTCCCGCATCAAACGCAGCTCCACCGGATCCTTGCTATGCAGGAAATGATCCCGCTTCAGCTGCCCGATCCCATGTTCCGCCGAAATGCTCCCCCCGTACCGATTCACTTCGTCCAGCACCGCATCCGTGATCGCCGCCCCATGCTCGGCCACCCAGTTGCGGTCCGCGCCCGCCGGACGCGACAGGTTGTAGTGCAGGTTGCCGTCGCCAAAGTGGCCAAAGATGAAGGGGCGGATGTCCGGGTATAGCGCGCGCACGCGGGCCTCGGCGGATTCCATGAAGTCCGGGATGCGCTCGATGGGCAGTGAGACGTCGTGCTTCAGGTGCGGGCCGTCGGCGCGTTGCGCCTCGGAGATTTCTTCGCGCAGCTTCCATAGCGTCTGCAGTTGCGCCAGCGACGCCGACACCGCGGCGTCCAGGCACAGGCCGCGTTCCAGCGCCGTGCCGATCACGGTTTCCAGCAGCGTGTTCAGGCCGGCCTCGTCCGCCGTGTCGGCCAGCTCCACCAGCACATAGGCCGGATAGCGCTGGTCGAACGGTTCCTGCACGCCCTCGGCGTGCGTCAGCACCAGGTCCAGGCAATCGCCCGAGAAATACTCGAACGCCTGCAGGCGCGCGCCGCACTGCTCGAACAGGATTTCGAAAAGCTGCAGGGCCTGCGCGGGGGACTCGACCGCCGCCAGCACCACCGAACGCACGTCGGTGCGCGGGAACAGGCGCAGCGCCACCGCGGTGATCACGCCCAGCGTGCCTTCCGAGCCGATGAGCAATTGCTTGAGGTCGTAGCCGGTGTTGTCCTTGCGCAGGGTGCGCAGGCCATGGAAGATTTCTCCCGTCGGAAGCACGGCTTCAAGGCCCAGCACCAGTTCGCGCGCCATGCCGTAGCGCACCACGTTCACGCCGCCGGCATTGGTGGCCACGTTGCCGCCGATCTGGCTGGAGTCTTCCGCGGCCAGGCTGAGGGGAAGCAGGCGCCCGGCGTCCTGCGCCGCGCGGCGCAGGTTGCCGAGGATGGCGCCGGCTTCGGCGACCATGGTGTTGGCCACGGTGTCGATGGCGCGCACCGCGTTCATGCGGTCCAGGCTGAGCACCACGTTGCGGGCGCCGCCATCCGGCGTCGCGCCGCCGCACAGGCCGGTGTTGCCGCCGCGCGGCACCACGGGAACGCCCGCCTCCTGGCACAGCGCCAGGCAGGTGGCGACTTCAGCGGTGGTGCGCGGACGAACCACGGCCTGGGCCTGGCCGTTGTACAGGCCGCGCCAGTCGGACAGCCACGGGGCGATATCCGCCTGGGCGGTGAAGACGGTGTCGGGGCCCAGGGCTTGGACCAGCCGTTGAGAAAAATCGGAAGCGCTCATGATGTCTGCCTGGCGGCGGGAAAGAGTAAATCGAGCTGCAGCCGGCTTGCGGCCTGCTGCAGGTGGCGGATGGCGGCGTGCCGGGCGCGGTCGGGTTCGCGCGCGCGGATGGCCTCGAAGACGGCGACGTGTTCCTGGTGGACGGCGGCGGTCAGCCCCTCTTGCAGGCGGCTGTTGGAGCGCGCGGTGCTGACGGCCAGTCGCAGTTGCAGGTTCAGGTACTGCAGCAGGTCCTGGTAATAGCGGTTGTGGGTGGCGGCCGCGATGGCCACGTGGAAGGAGATGTCGTGCTCCACGCCCTGTTCCGGATGGTCCAGATGCGAGGCCAGGCAGGCCAGCGCATGTTCCATGGCGGCCAGGTCGGCCGTGTCGTGGCGCACGGCGGCCAGGGCGGCCGCGCCGCCCTCGAGTTCCATGCGCAGTTCGTAGACGCTGGCCAGCTTGTCACGGTCCACGGCGATGCCCGAGGACACCTGGAAGCCCTGCGCGCCGGTGCGCGACACGACGGTGCTGCCCGAGCCCTGGCGGCTCTGGATCAGTCCCTGGGCGCGCAGGCGCTCCGTGGCTTCGCGTATCACCGCGGCGCTGACGCCGTACTGCTCCGCCAGCACGCGTCCGGACGGCAGCTTGGCGCCGACGGGATGGACGCCGTCGGCGATTTCGCCGGCGAGCTGGCGGGCGACCTGCTCCGTGAGGGTGAGATTCTTGGTCAACATGAGCGGATTATAGGCAGATTTCTCAGGTTATCTGATAACTTTTGATGAGCGCCTGCTAGAGCGGGGCCGCCCTTGGCGGCCTGGCACTTCCTCAGGCGGCGAGCGATGCGCCCGGCATACCCTCGTTCTCGGGGCAGGCGTCGATCTGGTCGACGACGCAGCGGCGGCCGCCTTGCGCCTTGGCGCGGTACAGCGCGGCGTCCGCGGAATCCAGGGCGGCCTGGGGCGTCCGGTTGGCGCCCGACATGATCGAAATGCCGATGGACAACCCCACGCTGACCCGCGTGCCGTCCGCCAGGATGATGGGCTGCGAGGCGTCTCGCAGCAGGTGCTCGCCCAGCCGCAAGGCGGCGGTGGCGTCGATGCCTGTCACCAGCACGATGAATTCGTCGCCCCCGATCCGGGCCGCCACGTCGTCCACGCGCAGCATGGCGCGCATGCGGTCCGCGATGGTCTTGAGCACCTGGTCCCCCCCGGCGTGGCCGTGGGTGTCGTTGATGCGCTTGAAATCGTCCATGTCCATGTACAGCAGCGCAGCGGCGCTGTCGTGCCCGCGCGCGCTGGAGCACACCCGTTCCAGCGCCGCCTGCAGGCCGGCGCGGTTGGCCAGGCCCGTCAGCGCATCTTCGCTGGCGCGGCGGTCGCTGTCGCGTTCGGCCAGCATGGTGGACACCAGGATGCGGTTGAGCCGGTGCGAGGCGACGCTCATGCTGATGAGGTAGAACGGGATCTGGATGAAGACGATGGCCGTGACCAGTTCGCCCGTGAAGAGCGCGGCCAGGCACATGGGCCCCAGGCTCAGGAAGATCATGGCGCCCACCAGCCTGGGCGCTCCGTAGTTGCGAAAGCAGATGCCCCCTGCCATGGCGCCACAGGACACGCCCGCCAGCGTCGCGGCCAGCCAGTCGCCGTTGATGAATGTAATGAAGACGCCATAGCCCACGCTGAACGCCCACAGCAGCGCCAGCAGGATGTAGAGGTCGGTGTGGGTGTTGCCGCCCTTGGGCGCGGCGCGCAGCGCCATCCTGAGGATGATGACGCGGACCAGGGCCAGGACGACCTCAAGCACCAGCCACGAGATATACAGCGGTTCGGGACGGCGCCAGGTGACCACGCCGGAGATCATCAGCGTATTGATGACCCCGCCGGCAAAAATGGGCAGCGTGCCGAACAGACTGGCGATGAGCGCCGCGCGGATGTCCGCCGGCGTATCCTGCCCGGAATGCGTCAGCCAACGCGTCAGCCGCCACTTGGGCAAGCTGAACTTCAGTCCTGTATCCACGCCGTCACTTCCATGGCCATCTACCCGATTTCAGTAGGCTGGCTGGCGTTATAGCAGGTATTTCAAGCCTTTAGTATTGTCCCTGAGTGCAATACGGGGCGCTCAGGGGCGATCGCGATGCCCGCAAACGGCGCATTCGGGGTCGCGTTGCACGTTCACGCTGCGCCACTGCATGGTGCGCACGTCCAGCCACAGCAGGCGGCCGGACAGGCTTTCGCCCACGCCCGACAGCAGCTTGAGCGCTTCGGCGGCCTGCATGCTGCCGATGATGCCGACCACCGGCGCAAAAACGCCCATGGTGGCGCAGTTGGCTTCCTCGACGTCGTCGGCCTCGGGGAACAGGCAGTGGTAACAGGGCGCGTTGTCGTCGCGCAGGTCGTACACGCTGACCTGGCCGTCGAAGCGGATAGCAGCGCCGGAGACCAGGGGCTTGCGGTGCTGCACGCAGGCGCGGTTGATGGCGTGGCGGGTCGTGAAGTTGTCGGTGCAGTCCAGCACCAGGTCGGCCTGGGCGACGGCGTCGGACAGTGCCTGGTCTTTCAGGCGTTCGACGCGCGCATGGACCTTGGCCTGCGGATTGAACGCCGCCAGCATGTCGCGCCCGGATTCGGCCTTGGGGCGGCCGACGCTGGCGGTGGTGTGCAGGATCTGGCGCTGCAGGTTGCTGAGTTCGACGACGTCGTCGTCGGCCAGCGTGATGTCGCCCACGCCGGCGGTCGCCAGGTAGAGCGCGGCGGGCGAACCCAGTCCACCCGCCCCCACGATGAGCACACGCGCCGCCAGCAGTTTTTCCTGCCCTTCGATCCCGAGTTCGTCCAGCAGGATGTGGCGGGCGTAGCGCAGCAGTTGCTCGTCGTTCATTTGTCCTTGCTGGGCTCGACTCCGGACGGCGTGATCTTCATGCGCTGGGGCGTGCCGCCGCCGGCCTTGGCGTCGGCCTTGGCCTGGGCGCGGGCGGAGCCCTTCTGCACCGGTTTGCCGGCCAGCAGGTTCAGGGCCTGCTGCAGCTGGAAGTCGTCCTTGCCGCCGAACTCGAACACCTTGGCCGGCAGGTCCACGTTGTCCTGGTCCGCGCTGGACTTCACTTCATTGGCGGTCTGTTGATTGGACAGGTGGCGCTGGAGGTCGGCTTCGCGCGGCAGGCGGAACAGGTCGCCGTCGGCCGTATCGGCCACGACGTAGTCGGGTTCGATGCCGGTCGCCTGGATGGAACGGCCGCTGGGCGTGAAGTAGCGCGACGTGGTGAGCTTGACGGCGGTGGTTTCGGACAGCGGCAGGATGACCTGCACCGAGCCCTTGCCGAACGTGCGGTTGCCCAGCACCTTGGCGCGCTTGTGATCCTGCAGCGCGCCGGCCACGATCTCGGAGGCCGAGGCCGAACCGACGTTGACCAGCACGACCATCGGCACGGTCTTGGTCCAGGCCGGCAGGCCGGACAGGTAGTTGCTTTCGCCGCGGGCGTATTCCGACGGCGTCGCCATGTACTTGTGGCGGGCGTCCGGCGTGCGGCCGTCCGTGGACACCACCAGGGCGTCGGGGGGCAGGAACGCGCCGGACACGCCGATGGCGCTGGTCAGCAGGCCGCCCGGGTCGTTGCGCAGGTCCAGCACCAGGCCCTTGGGCGGTTCTTTAGCACCCAGGTCCTTCAGCTGCTTGGCCAGGTCGGAGCCGGTCTTTTCCTGGAACTGGGCAACGCGCACGTAGGCGATGCCGTTGTCCAGCATCTTGCTGCGCACGCTGCGCACCTTGATGATGTCGCGCACGATCTTCAGCACGATGGGCTGCGGACGGTCGGCGCGCATGATGGTCAGGGTGATGGGCGACTTGGGCGCGCCGCGCATGAGCTTGACCGCTTCGTTCAGGGTCATGCCCTTGGTGGGCGTGTCGTCGATCTTGATGATGAGGTCGCCGGCCATCACGCCGGCGCGCGCGGCGGGCGTGTCCTCGATGGGCGAGATCACCTTCACGAAGCCGTCTTCGGCGCCGACCTCGATGCCCAGGCCGCCGAACTCGCCTTGCGTCGCCGTCTGCATTTCGCGGAACGCGTCGGCATCCAGGTAGGCGGAGTGGGGATCCAGGTTCGACACCATGCCGGAGATGGCGTTGTCGATCAGGGTCTTGTCGTCGACGGCCTCGACGTAGTTGTTCTTGATGGCGGCAAACACATTGCTCAGTTGCCTGAGCTCGTCCAGAGGCAAGGGACTGCCGCGCTGCGCGACCGCGGTCACACCCACGCTAAGCAACACACCAGCCACCGCACCGATGGCAATCAGACCGAAACCGCGAAACTTACGAGTGCCCATGCACACTTCCCGAATTGTGTTTTCGCCGATGGGTTTGGTAATTACCAACGGTTTTTACCAACGACATGTAATTGTCAACAGCGTATACGCCAACGACATCAATCTACTGCGCCAGCCACTGGGCCGGGTCCACAGGAGCGCCACGATGGCGAATTTCAAAGTATAGGCCGGATTCCACTTGCCCGCCGGTTGCTCCCACCGTCGCTATGGTATCCCCACCCGTCACCGAATCCCCCACCCGTTTGAGCAGGCTTTGGTTGTAAGCATAGACCGTCAGGTACTGCTGCCCATGATCCACAATGATGAGGTTGCCAAAACCGCGCAGCCAATCGGCGTAGACCACCGTGCCGGGGGCCACCACCTTGACGGGCGTACCCTCGGGCGCACGCAGCACCACCCCGCGCCACACGCCGCCGTCCGGACGGTCGACCCCGAACCTGCCCTGCACCTGCCCGCGCACCGGCATGGTCAGCCCGTGGCGCAGTCCGTTGCCGCCGCCGACGGGCGGCGCCGCGCGGGCGGTCTGCTGAGCCGGCGCACTACGCGTTTGAGTGGCGGGTTCCTCGACAGGTTCCGGCTTTTTGGGGGGATCCGCGGGTTTTGCCTGAGGCGGCGGGTCGGTCGCGACCCGGGTCTGCCGCTGGTCGGCGGGGCGCATGCCGGCGGCGTCCGGGTCGGCCACGGCGACGGGGCCGCGCGGCTGGCGGGCCGCCGCTTCGACTTGTTCACGGGCCTGGGCGGCTTCCCGGGCCTCGCGGGCATCGCGGTCGCGGCGGGCGCTGTCTTCGGCGACCTTGCGGTCGGCCTCGGCTTTCTTGCGCGCCTCCTGCGCCCGGCGTTCGGCCTCGGCGCGCTTTTTGGCCTCTTCGGCCGCGCGCCGCGCTTCTTCGATCCGGCGGGCCTCCTCGGCTTTCCTGCGCGCCTCTTCCGCCTTGCGGGCGTCTTCAATCTGCTTGGCGATGGCCGCGTCCAGATCGGTGATCAGACGCGACAGGCGTTGATCGTCGCGCCCGAGCTTGTTGGCCTCGGCGCGCTGGGCGGCGATCTGTCCCTCAAGCTGGGCCAACAGGGTGGCGCGCTCTTTCTGCTGGGCGACGAGCGCCGTCTTCTGTTCGGAGGTCTCGGCGACGACTTTTTCGATCTCGGCGCGACGGTCGTCCGCGCGGGCCTGCAACGCGGCCAGGCGGTCGATGTCGGCGCGCAACGCCTTCACGGCGTTGGCACGGGCTTGAGACACGTAGTCCAGGTAGCCCAGGTTACGGCCCAGCACCTGGGGATCGTCCCCGGACAGGAGCGCCGTCCAGGGCGACAGCCCGCTGGTGTACTGGGTGCGCAACTGGTCGGCCAGTTCGACGCGGCGCTTGGCCAGCACGGCCTCCTGCGCGACGATCTGCTTTTCCAGGGAGGTCAGGTCCGCCTGCGCCTGGCGGTTGGCCTCGGCCAGCTCCTTGAGGCGCAGGTTGATCCGGGAAATGGCCGATTCCGACTGCTTGAGGGCGTCGGCCGCTTCCTTGCGGGCGGCCTCGCGGCCGTCGATGTCCTTCTGAAGGCTCTCGATGCGGTCGCGCAAGGCGGCCTGCTGCTTTTCGGCGTCGGACTGGCGCCCGGCGAGGTCGCTGGGCGCGGCGCGGGCGGACAGCGCCCCTCCGGCCAGCATGACCGCCAACAACAACCCTGCCGCGCGACGCATAGAGATATCAGTCCTTCTTGGCCTTGCCCTGGGCTGCAACGGCAGCCATGGCCGCCTCGATCTCGGCGGCATCGCCCAGATAATAGTGGCGGATGGGACGCAGGTCATCATCCAATTCATAGACCAGCGGCTGGCCGGTGGGAATATTCAGGTTGACGATGTCGTCGTCCGACACATTGTCCAGGTGCTTGATCAGGGCGCGCAGGCTGTTGCCGTGGGCGGCGATCAGCACCTTGCGGCCCGAGCGGATGGCCGGGGCGATGGATTCGTTCCAGAAGGGCAGCACGCGGGCCACGGTGTCCTTCAGGCACTCGGTGGCGGGCAGCTGGTCGGCCGGGATCTTCGCATAGCGGCTGTCGAAGCGCGGGTGGCGCTCGTCGTCCAGCGACAGCGGCTCCGGGGCGATGGCGTACGCCCGGCGCCAGATCAGCACCTGCTCGTCGCCGTACTTGGCGGCGGTTTCGGCCTTGTTCAGGCCCTGCAGGGCGCCGTAGTGGCGTTCGTTCAGGCGCCAGTTCACGCCCACCGGGGTGTACATGGCGTCCATGGCGTCCAGCGCGATCCACAGGGTGCGGATGGCGCGCTTGAGCACCGAGGAATAGGCCAGGTCGAAGGAGTAGCCTTCTTTCTTGAGCAGTTCGCCCGCCTTGCGGGCCTGTTCACGGCCCGTGTCGGTGAGGTCGACGTCGGTCCAGCCGGTGAAACGGTTTTCCAGGTTCCACTGGCTTTCGCCGTGGCGCATCAGTACGAGTTTATGCATGGTGTGGGACGCCCGCGGGGCGGGTTAAAGTTAGAGGATGGTTAAGGAATGCGCTCATTTTATAATTGAGTGATTTTGCCCGTGATTTTGCCCCGGCGCACCGCGTCCACTTCCCGGACACGGCGCATCAGGGTTCGCCCCTACCAGGCTAGTCGACGCACTAGTCGACGCACAACAGGATGCCCCGTGGACCTTTTGCAATTCTTGCTCGATAAAAACAACATTTTCATTGTCGCCGTCACCGTGGTGTCCGGCGTCATGCTGGCCATACCCGCGCTGCGCAAGGGCCGGACAGGGTCTGCCGTCAGCACGACCGAAGCCATCCAGATGGTCAACCAGCGCAACGCCGTGTGGGTCGACGTGCGTCCCGCCGAACAATTCCAGGCCGGCCACATCGCCCAGGCACGCAACGTGCCGGCGGCCGACATCGAGCAGAAAGCCGGCTCGCTGCCCAAGAACAAGCCGCTGGTGGTGGTGTGCGACGCCGGCCGCGACTCGGCCCGCGCCGCCGCCAAGCTGCGCGCCCAGGGTTTCACCGACGTCGTGCCTCTTGAAGGCGGCATGCGCGCCTGGTCGGCCGCCAGCCTGCCGGTCACCCAGAAGGGTTGAATTTCGGGGCATTTGCCCCCATCTACCCATTCTTGTACACACCGGAGCGCCCCTATGAACAAAGTTGTCATGTACAGCAAGGACTATTGTCCCTATTGCGCACGCGCCAAGTCGCTGCTCGAGCAGCGCGGCGTGGCCGACCTGGAAATCATCCAGATCGACCGGGAACCGTCCCAGCGCGATGTCATGATCGAACGCACCGGCCGGCGCACCGTCCCCCAGATCTTCATCGGCGATACCCATGTCGGCGGTTGCGACGACCTGATGGCCCTGGACCGCTCGGGTGGCCTCACCCCCCTGCTGAACGGCTAATCGCCCCTTTTTGCCCCTCCCTCCAACGGAAACACTCATGGCTGATCAAGACCAAAACACCCAGCAAGAAGGCGGCAACGACGCGCCCTCGTTCAACCTGCAGCGCGTCTACCTGAAAGACCTTTCGCTGGAAATGCCGAACGCGCCTCACGTCTTCCTGGAGCAGGAAGCGCCCCAGGTGGAAGTGAGCATCACCGTGGGCGGCCAACGCCTGGCTGAAACCGTGTTCGAAACCACGGTCACCGTCACCGTCACCACGCGCATCAACGACAAGGTCGTGTACCTGGTCGAAGGCACGCAAGCCGGCATCTTCGAAGCCGCCAACATCCCGGAAGAACAGCTCGATCCGCTGCTGGGCATTGTCTGCCCCACGATGCTGTACCCCTACCTGCGCGCCAACATCGCCGACGCGATCACCCGCACGTCGATGCCGCCGCTGCACCTGACCGAAGTGAACTTCCAGGCCCTGTACGAGCAGCGCATCGCCGAACTGCAACAGCAGCAAGCCGCCGCCAACGGCGCCGGCAGCGACTCGGGCATCATCCTGCCGCCCGGCGCCACCCGCCAGTAAGCACCCGCGGCGCCCCATGAACCCGCCCGCTCCGCCGCGCCTGCGCGTCGCCGTCCTGGGTGCTGGCAGCTGGGGCACCGCCCTGGCGGCGGCCGCCAGCCGCCGCCACCCCACCCAACTGTGGGCGCGCGACGCCGCCCAGGCGGCCGCCATGGCCGCCACGCACGAAAACGCCCGCTATCTGCCGGACGTTTCCCTGCCCACGAATCTGCAGTTTTCCTCCGACCTGGACGCCACGCTGCGCAGCCTGCAGGAAGACGGCGCCCGCCGCCTCATCGTGCTGGGCGTGCCCGTCGCCGGACTGACCGCCATTTGCGAAGAACTGTCGCGCCGGCTGCCCGTCCTGGGCCTGGAAGACACCCCCATCGTCTGGACGTGCAAGGGCTTTGAAGCCGACACGGCCAGGCTGCCCCATGAAATCATGCGCGAGGCCCTGCCTGGCGCTACCGGCGGCGCCCTGTCCGGCCCGTCGTTCGCCCGCGAAGTCGCCCAGGGCCTGCCCGTTGCGCTGACCGTCGCCAGCAGCAGCCCGGCCTTGCGCGAAGCCACCACCGCCGCCTTCCATGGCGCGGCGCTGCGCGTCTATGCCAGCACCGACCTGGTCGGCGTCGAAGTCGGCGGCGCGCTGAAAAACGTGATCGCCGTCGCCTGCGGCATCTGCGACGGCCTCGCGCTGGGCACCAATGCCCGCGCCGCGCTGATCACCCGCGGCCTTGCCGAGATGACCCGCTTTGGCGTGGCGCTGGGCGCGCAGGCCGAAACCTTCGCCGGACTGACCGGCCTGGGCGACCTAGTGCTGACCGCCACCGGCGATCTGTCGCGCAACCGCCGGGTGGGACTGGAAATCGGCGCCGGCCGCAAGCTGGCCGACATCCTGGCCAGCGGCATCACCGCCGAAGGCGTGCGCTGCGCCCGCGCCGCGCTGGAGCGCGCGCGCGCCATCCATGTCGAATTGCCGATCACCGAAGCCGTCTGCGCGGTGCTCTTCGAAGGCGTCGCCCCCATGACGGCGGTCTCAGCCCTGCTGGCGCGGGACGCCCGCAATGAAGGAGCCGATTCCGGCAATCCGTTGCGCGGCCCGTCCGGTTCCGCCTAGCGCGCAGCGCCCGGACGGAACGCCCCCGATCCCCTACCGACAACAACACAACGACACCCTACCGAGGAGACATCCTTCATGACGCAAACCCGCAAGTTCCGGGTCGGCCCGCTGCTGCGCGGACTGTGCCTGAGCCTGGCCGCCATCCTGCCCGCCGCCGCCCACGCGGACTGGCCCGATCGTCCGATCCACATGGTCGTGCCCTTCCCGCCCGGCTCGTCTCCCGACATCCTTGCACGCACGATCTCGGAGCCGCTGTCCCAGGCGCTGGGCCAGCCCATCGTGATCGACAACAAGCCGGGTGCGGGCGGCAACATCGGCACGCGCATCGTGTCGCAGGCCAAGCCCGACGGCTACACGCTGCTCTATACGATCAACGGCCCCCTGGTCACCGCGCCCACGCTCTATAAGAAGACGCTGGGCTATGACCCCCTGACCGACCTGGATCCCGTGTCCCTGGTGGGCACCAGCCCCAATGTGCTGGTGGTGCCGGGCAGCCTGAAGGTCGATAACGTCCAGGACTTCGTCAAGCTCGTGAAAGGCCGCGGCAACTCGCTGAACTACGGTTCTGTGGGACCCGGCAGCTCGGCCCACCTGGCGATGGAGATGTTCAAGGAAAGCGCCGGCGTAGACCTGGCCCACATCCCGTACTCCGGCTTTCCGCAGGTCATCACCGCCATCATCGGCGGCGACGTGCAGGCGGGCTTCATGGTTCCCGCCATCGCCGTGCCCCAGGCGCGCGACGGCAAGGTCAAGCTGCTGGCCGTGACCAGCCTGCAGCCCAGCGAGGCCCTGCCCGGCGTCCCCACCATGGCCTCCCAGGGCTACCCCGACTTCGAGGCCATTTCCTGGAATGCGGTGCTGGTCCCGGCCGGCACGCCCACGCCGATCGTCGAACGGCTCAATAGCGAGCTGGCCCGCATCATCGGCAGCGAAGCCGTCCGCAAGCAGTTGGCGCTGCAGTACTTCACGCCCGCGCCGTCCACGCCGCAAGCCCTGACCGCCCGCATCAAGAACGAAAAGGCGCGCTGGGATCAGGTGATCGACAAGCTGAAGCTGTCGCTGGACTGATTCCCTGCCCGAAGGGCGGCGCCTACGCGCCCCCTTCGTATCCCTGCTGCCGCCAGGCCTCGAACACGGTGACCGCCACGGCGTTCGACAGGTTCAGGCTGCGCTGGCCGGCGCGCATCGGCAGCCGCAGCCGCTGCTGGGGCGGGAACATCGCCTGATGTTCGTCCGACAGGCCGGCGGACTCGCGGCCGAACACGAATACGTCGCCCGGCTTGAAGCTGACGTCGGCCACGCTGCGCTGGGCATGCGTGGTCAGCGCGTAGATGCTGGAGGGCGTCGCGCCCGTATCGTCCAGCGCTTCCTGCAGCGTGTCGTGCACGCGCACCGGCTGCCACTCGTGATAGTCCAGCCCCGCCCGCCGCATGCGGGCGTCATCCAGTTCAAACCCCAGGGGCCGCACCAGGTGCAGTTGTGCGCCGGTATTGGCGCATAGCCGGATGGCGTTGCCGGTATTGGGAGGGATCTCCGGGCAGACGAGAATGACGTGGAACATGGCGGACGGAAAGGTGGAATGGCCCGCGGCCAGGGTCGGCCGCGCATCCGGGATTGTCGCCGATTTGCCGGCGCTGCCCGGCCGGCGGGCAAGCGCCGCGGCTCATGGGGTGCGGGCGGCCACCAGCGCCGTCACGCTGGCCGCGCCGGCCTGCAGCAGCGCGGCGGCCGCGGCATTGACCGTGCTGCCGGTGGTCATGACGTCATCCACCAGCGCGACGTGGCGGCCATGGACGGGTTCCGCGCAAAGAAACAGGCCCGCCGCGCCCCGCTGCCGGGCATCGCGGCCCAGCGTGGCCTGACGAGGGGACTCGCGGCGCCTGCGCAGCAGATACCGCGGCTCGGGCGCGCCCAACTCCGCCGACAGGCTGCGGGCGATCTCGGCAGCGGGATTCATGCCGCGCAGCCTGAGAGAAGCGCGGCTGGCGGGAACGGGAACCAGCAGGACGTCGGCAGGCAGCGGCCCACCCGCGCGCAACGCCTCGGCCATCAGCCGGGCCAGCACGGGCGCCAAGCTGAGCCGCAACCGGGTCTTGAGCATGAGGATCAGCGTGTCGGCCGGCGGCGCGTAGTCGAAAGCCGCCACGGTGCGGCTGAACGCCCACGACTGCGCCATGCACGCGGCGCAATGCGTCCCGCCGCCGGCCGGCCGCAGCGCGCAGCGCGGGCACCGCGGACTGGCGCCCGGCGGGGCGGCCAGGATGTCGGCCTGGCAGCCCGGGCACAGCCGCGCGCCGGCCACGCGCGCGCCGCACAGCGGGCAATCGCACCCTATCCGCGACAGCAAGCGTCGCCCCATGTCTCGTAGGGGCAATCGGAACCTGCGGCCGGGATGCGCAATAATGTGTGCCATCCCTCATGAAATCATGTTCCGCCCCGGGGCAACCCCGCGGGCGCGACCGAAATGTCCCTGCCAGAATCCGCAACCCTTCCTTCCCTGCCCATCGTCAGCGCCGACGTGCCCAGGCAGTTCGCCCGCCGCGGCGACCTGTCCGATGCCCAGTTCCTCTACGGCGAGGTGGCGCGGCGCATGCTGGGGCGCCTGCAGTACATCCGGGCCCAGCCCCAGGCCATGCTGGACGCGGGTTGCGGCGCCGGCGACAACCTGCCCTTGCTGCGGGAACGCTACCCCGAGGCCGCCTACACCGGCCTGGACAATTGCGAGCCGCTGCTGGAACAGGCCCGCAAGCGCCACGCGCCCGGGGGGCTGTCGGCCTGGATCGGCAAACTGGCCCGCCGCGGCCCGGCCGCCCCGGCCTTCGTGAACGCGGACCTGGCGCGGACGGGCCTCGCGCCCGAATCGCTGGAACTTGTCTGGTCGAACCTGGCCATGCACTGGCACCGCGAACCGCACGCCGTGCTGGCCGAATGGCGCCGCATCCTGAAGGTCGGCGGACTGGCGATGTTCTCCTGTCTGGGGCCCGCCACCCTGCGCGAACTGCGGCAGGCGCTGGCCGACGCGGGCCTGCGCACCGCCACGCCGTCCTTCGTGGACATGCACGACTTCGGCGACCTGCTGGTGGAAAACGGCTTCGCGGATCCCGTCATGGACCAGGAAATCCTGACCCTGACCTACCGCACCCCCGAAAAATTGCTGCAGGACGTACGCGCGCTGGGCGGCAACCCGGCCGAAGGCCGGCGCGGCGGACTGGTGGGCCGGGAGTGGCGCGCCCGCCTGTGCGATGCGCTGGAAGCGCAACGCAACGCGGACGGCCTGATCGCCCTGAGCATCGAGGTGGCCTATGGCCACGCCTGGCGCGCCGCTTCGCACCGCACAGTGGCGGGAGAAACCCGTCTGTCCGTCAGCGCGATCGGCGGCCGGCATCGCGGAACCCCCTGAGCGGGAGTTCCACGCCGCGCCTGCCTAGTGCAGGCGCTCCGGCAGCGGCACGCTGACGCCCGGTTCCGACGCCCCCAGGGCCTGCATGGGCTCGGAGGTGGCGCGGATCCGACGGCGCAGCACGGCCGTGGGTTCGGCCGGGGCCGCGGCGGGCGCCGCTTCGCCACGCCAGGCATTGGACATGGCTTCCACCATCAGCGGCAGATCGCGCAGGCGGTGATACTGGCTGCGCAGCCAGCGGGCATCGTTGCCGCTGCGGATGGCCTCGTCGCGCAGGGCGGCGATCATGTCGCCCGTCCCCAGCTCTTCAGCCACCGGCATCAAGCGCTGGAACAAGGCGCGCAGGTGGTCGATCAGCCGCAGGCGCTGCCCGTCCGGCGTCACATAGCTGCCCTGCAGGCCAAACCGGCAGGCCTGGAAGTGATTGCTGCGGTAGGACAGCCAGGCGTTGTCGCTGGGGTCGTCCTCGCGCATCAGCAGCACCGCAAGCGCCTGGGCGAACGCGGCGATCTGGCAGGCGCGCTCCACGGTCAGCGGCGTGTCGCAGACCCGGATTTCCACCGTGCCGAACTCGGGCTTGGGGCGGATATCCCAGTACAGGTCCTTTATGCTCTCTGCCAGGCCATAGGCCCGCAGCTGCGACAGGTGAGCCTCGAACTGGTACCAGTCCTTCACTTCGGGCGGCATGTGGCCGGCCAGCGGAAAGCTGTTGACCGCATTCAGGCGCGAGCACGAGAACAGGGTGTCCACGCCCTCGCAGTACGGCGACGAGGCCGACAGCGCGATGAAATGCGGCACATACGGCGACAGGCGGCGCAGCAGCCTGATGGAGTCGTCGCCGCTCTTGACGCCCAGGTGGATGTGCTGGCCGAAAACCGTAAATTGACGCGCCAGGTAACCGTACATTTCGGCCAGGTACTGGAAGCGCGGGGTGTCCGAAATGGACCGTTCCTGCCAGCGCATGAAGGGGTGGGCGCCGCCGCCCGCGACCGATACGCCGACCGCATCGGCCGCCTCGACCAGCGCATCGCGCATTTCGCGCATTTCGGCCAGCAGGCCCATGGGGTGCTCATGCACCGAGGAGTTCAGTTCGATCATGGACCGCGTGATTTCGGGTTTGACGCGGTCGGCAATGGGGTGGTTGGCCATTTGGGCCAACAGTTCGTCGGAGGCTGCGGTCAGGTCAAAACTGCGGGGGTCGATCAGTTGCAGCTCGAGTTCGATGCCCAGGGTGTTGGGGGCCGACGAAATGAACGGGATCTGTTCCATCTCGGACTCCTTTGAATGTTTGGATGAAGGTGTGCGCCGTTCGACCTTGAAGCCCGGCAACTTCCCGGGGGGCACTAGACGGCGGCTTGTGAACGCATGATAGCCGCAGGTTTGTGGCAATACGATTGAAAATCGTGACATTTGTGTGCAACATCGCGATGCATCCGGTTTTGCCCTCTGAAGAAAAGCGAGCAAGCGCTTACAACGTAGGGATGGCGCGGCCTGCCGGCCGGCGACCCGCGCGAAGCCAGTGCTGGAGGGGCTTTTGAAAGGGGGTGGGATAACCCTTTTTAGGGTTATCCCTTATGAAAAACCGGGCGAAACCGGCTTACTTGCGCCAGAAAATCGGCGTGAAAAGGACCAGCACGGTCAGCAGCTCGAGGCGGCCGATCAGCATGGCGAAGGTGCAGACCCAGATCTGGAAATCGGACAGGACGGCGAAGGTGCCCATGGGTCCGACCGGTCCCAGCCCCGGGCCCGTGTTGTTGACGCTGGCGAAGACGGCCGAGAACGCCGTGATGGGATCCAGGCCGGACAACAGCAGCAGGCTGGTGAACACGGCGATGGACAGGCCGTAGAACAGCATGAAGGCCAGCACGGACGACATCGTCCGCGTTTCGACCGCCCGGCCGTTGATGCGGACCGGACTGACGGCATGCGGGTGCAGCATCGTCACCAGTTCATTGCGGGCCTGCTTGACCAGCAGGATCGCCCGGATCATCTTGATCCCGCCCCCCGTCGACCCCGCGGATGTCGCGAACCCCGACAGCAGCAGCATCGTCAGCGGGGCGAACAGGGGCCATTGCGCGAAGTCCGTATTGGCGTAGCCGGTGGTGGTAGCCATGGAAATCGTGTTGAACATGCCGTAGCGCAGCGCCTCCAGCGGCTCGCTGTAGACGCCTTTGACGAGCAGGTATGCCGAGATCACCAACCCGACGCCCAGCACGACGACCAGGTAGGGGATGGCCTCCGGGCAGCGCAGGTAGGCGCGCGGGCTGCGCTGGCGGAAGGCATTGAAATGCGTGGCGAAGTTGATGCCGGCGATCAGCATGAACACCATGGCCACCATTTCCACCGCCACCGAATCGAAATGCGCGAAGCCGTCGTCCCAGGTGGAAAAACCGCCCAGCCCCATGGTGGTGGCCATATGGCACCAGGCCTCGAACCACGACAGCCCGGCAAGCCGGTAGGCCAGGAAACAGAGGATGGAAAACACAAAATAGACCGCGTACAGGGCCTTGGCCGTGCTGGCGATGCGGGGCGTAAGCCGTTCGTCCTTCATCGGCCCGGGCGTTTCGGCCCGCACCACCTGGTGCCCGCCGACGCCGAGCAGCGGGAGAATCGCGACGGCCAGCACCAGGATGCCCATGCCGCCGATCCAGATCAGCGTCGCCCGCCACAGGTTGATCGACGGCGGCAAGGTGTCCAGGTTGGTCAGCACCGTGGCCCCGGTGGTCGTCAGCCCCGACATGGCCTCGAAGTAGGCGCCGGTGAACGACAGCGGCAGTCCCGCGCCGTGGAAGTAGAGCAGCAGCGGAATCGCCGCCAGCAGCGGTAGGCCGGCCCACACCGCCGACACCAGCACGAAGCCGTCGCGCGCCCGCAATTCGCTGCGGTTGCGGCGGGTCAGCGCGGCCAGTCCCCCGCCGATGCCCACCGAGATCAGGAAACCGTCCCGGAACGCATCCCGCGCGCCGTCGGCCCCCACATAGGCGATGAACAGCGGGATCAGCATGGTGAGCGCGAACATCACCATGGTGAGGCCCAGGATGTACAGGGTGGCCAGGACGCGCTTCATGGGGGCTTATCCGGCCGCGCGGGGCCCGCGCAAGGGGACGGGAGCGCGGCGCATCAGAAGAAGGACGCCGAAACTTGGAACAGCTTTTCCACGCGCGGCATCTGCTGGCGCGAGGGCACGAAGACAATCACGTGGTCGTCGGTTTCAATGACGGTGTCGGCGTCCGGCAGGATGATTTCATCGCCGCGCACCAGCGCGCCGATGCTGGCCCCCTTGGGCAGGCTGATCTTGCCCACGGGGCGACCCACCACCTTGGAGGTGGAGCGGTCGCCGTGGGCGATGGCTTCCAGCGCCTCGGCCACGCCCTGGCGCAGCCGGTGCACGGCGGCCACGTCGCCGCGGCGCACGTGGCGCAGCAGTTCGCTCATGGTGGCCTGCGACGGCGAGACGGCAATGTCGATATGGCTGCCCTGCATCAGTTCGCCGTAGGCATGGCGGTTGATCAGCGCGATCACCTTGCGCGCGCCCAGGCGCTTGGCCAGCAGCGAGGACATGATGTTGTCTTCGTCGTCGCTGGTCAGGGCCAGCCACGTGTCCATGTCCTCGATGTTCTCGCGTTCCAGCAGGGCCTCGTCGGTGCCGCTGCCGTGCAGGACCAGCACGCTGTCGGGCAGCTGGGTGGCCAGGTACTCGCACCGCTTGAGGTCGTGCTCGATGATGCGGACGCTGTACTTTTCCTCGGCCAGCTGGCGGGCCAGGCGCAGGCCGATATTGCCGCCGCCGGCGATCATCACGCGGCGCACCGCCCGTTCGGCGTCGCGCAGCTGGCGCACCGCACGGCGCGCGTGGTCCGAGTCCACCACCAGCACCACTTCGTCGCCCGGCGCGATCACGGTGCCGCTGCCGGCTCGCAGCGGCCGGCCGCCGCGCAGCACGTCGACCACCCGCGCCTTCACATCGGGCCAGACGTCGCGCAGCTTGTCGACGGAGGAATGCGCCATCGGGCTGCCGGCCCCGACCCGCACCGTCACGACGCTGACGCGGCCTTCGGCGAACTCCACCACCTGCAGGGCTTCGGGAAATTCGATCAGGCTGTGCAGGTAGGTGGTGACGCTGCGCTCGGGGCTGATCAGCGCGTCGATGCAGAAGCCGTCTTCGCTCATGAGTTCCGGGTGCTCGGGGAACTCGGCGGAACGGATGCGGGCGATGCGGCGGGGAATGTTGAATAGCTGGCGCGCGATCTTGCACGCGACCATGTTGGCCGCGTCGGAGGCCGCACAGGCGATGAACAGGTCGGTATCGGCGGCGCCGGCGTTTTCAAGCACCGACACCTGCGAGCCGTCGCCCAGGACGACGCGCAGGTCGAAGTGTTCTTGCAGGAACTGAAGCTGGGCGGGGTCGGAATCGATGACCGTGATGTCGTTCTGTTCGGACACCAGGTTTTCCGCCACGCTGGTGCCTACGCGACCAGCGCCCATGATCAGGATCTTCATGTGCTGCGCTTGCGCGCGGACTCGATGCCCAATTGCTTGAGCTTGCGGTAGAGGTGGGTGCGTTCCAGCCCGGTCCGTTCGGACACGCGCGTCATGCTGTGGCTTTCCCTGACCAGGTGGTATTCGAAATAGATGCGCTCGAATTCGTCGCGCGCTTCGCGCAGCGGCTGGTCCAGCGAGATGCTGCCCAGTTGGCCGTTGGACGCGGCCGGCGCTTCGTTGGTGGACACGGCGGCCAGGGCCGGCGGGTCGAGCTCGTCTTCCAGGGCCACCACCGGGCTGGCGACGGCCGGGTTGGCGGCGGCGGGCGCCGGATGCGGCACGCGGCCGCGCGCCAGGCCCGCGGCGACCGTCTTGAGCAGGCGCTGCAGCGTGATGGGCTTTTCCAGGAAATCCATGGCGCCGATGCGCGTGGCCTCGACGGCGGTGTCGATGGTGGCGTGGCCGCTCATCATGATCACCGGCATGTCGAGCAGGCCTTGCGAGCCCCACTCCTTCAGCAGGCTGACGCCGTCGGTGTCAGGCATCCAGATGTCCAGCAACACCAGATCAGGACGCATGCGAAGGCGTGCAGCACGCGCTTGCGCCGCATTTTCGGCCAGTTCGACCGTGTGTCCCTCGTCGTAAAGGATTTCCGACAAAAGCTCGCGTATACCGACTTCGTCGTCAACCACCAGAATTCTGGCCATAAAGCATCCACCTATTGCGTAGCCGCATTATCCTTTTCTTGCGCGGTCGCGTCCATAGTATCGGCCCCGGGAGCCAGCCGGGTCAACAAGATGGAAATCCGCGCGCCTCCTTCCTTGCGGTTCGCAAGGTCGATACGCCCGCCATGCTCTTCGACGATCTTGCGCACGATTGCCAATCCTAACCCAGTCCCGTGGGACTTGGTGGTTACGTAGGGCTCGAACGCGCGCTGCATGACCTGCGGCGGAAAGCCCGGCCCGGTGTCCGCAACCGTGAAGCGCAGCGCCTGATGCTCCACGCGATCCGGCTGTTCGCTACGCATGAGCTGGGTCGTGACGCTGACCCGCCCCTGCCCGTCCAGCTCCGCGATCGCATCGCGGGCATTGGACAGCAGGTTGTGGATCACCTGGCGCAACTGGGTCGGATCGCCTTCGATGTCGGGCAGGTCCGCGCCCAGGCTCACATCGAGATTCAGGGCCTTTCCGGTGGCGCGCGGCGCGCCGTCGGGCTCCCAGCCATAAAGCGAAAGCACGTCCGCCACCAGCGCGTTGAAGTTGATGCGCTGCATGACGGCCGGCGGCGTGCGGGCATATTCGCGGAAGTCGTCCACCATCTGCTTCAGCGAGGCCACCTGATTGACGATGGTGTTGGTGGAGCGTTCCACGATCTGGGCCTCGGCCGGGGGCAGCTTGCCCTCGAGTTTCATGGCCAGGCGCTCGGCGGACAGCTGGATCGGCGTCAGGGGGTTCTTGATCTCGTGAGCCAGCCGGCGGGCCACTTCGCCCCAGGCGACCGTGCGGTTGGCGGAAATCACTTCGGTGATGTCGTCAAACACGACCAGGTAGCCGTTGCCGCGACCGTCCACCCGCAGATGCGTGCCGCGCGCGAGCAGCGTGAGCGGCTGGGGCGTGGCCAGGCCATCGCCCTGCGCCGGACTGATCTCGAACTGCTGCTGCCAGTGCTGGCGTTCGGAGCCGACCGCCGCATGGGCGGAAAACGCCTGCCGCACGATATTGGCGAACTCGAGCATGCCGTCCGCCGTCTCCAGCGGACGGCCGATGACCGAACGCAAGTCGGCGCCCAGGATGGTCTGAGCGCCCTGGTTGACGGTGGTGACGCGGAACGACTCGTCAAACACCAGCACGCCGGAGGACAGGTTCGACAGCACGCTTTCCAGATAGACGTTGGAGCGCTCGAGCTGCTGGCGGTTGCTTTCGACCATGCGCCGCGCCTCGTCGAGCTGCCGCGTCATGGCATTGAACGAACGGGTAAGCTGGCCGACCTCGTCGCGTTCGGGCGGTTCGGGCAGGGGCCGGTAGTCGCCCACACCCACCGCCTGCGTGCCGCCCGCCAGGCTGAGCAGCGGCCGCACCAGCCGCTTGGACAGGGACAGCGCCACCGCGATCGCGCCGAACGCCGCCAGCAACAGGGCCAGCGTCAGCGTGATGCCGTAGAGCTTGCGCAGGCCCAGCCGAGACAGCGCCAGTTCCTGGTAATCGCGAAAGCCCTGCTGCACCAGGTTGGCGTTGTGCGCGATCTGCTCGGGCACCGGCTGCAAGAGCTGCAGCCACCGCGGCTCCGAGGCCGGACCCAGCAGGTTGTCGTAGCGGTCGGGACCATTCAGCGGGATCACCACGCGCAGGTGCAGGCCGCCTTCCGCGCCCGGCGCGACCGGATCGTCGGCCTCGGCGGCGGAATAGCCGCGCGCCAGCCGCAGCTGGTTCATGACGGTGGACGGCGGCATGGCCGGCAGAAGCTGGCCGTACTGGCTGGTCGAGAACGCCACCATGCGTCCGCTGCCCGTGAACACCATGGCTTCCTGTACGCCATTGGCCTCGCGCAGGCGCGTCAGGGCCAGGGTCACGCCGCTGTCGGTGCTGCGGCTCAGTTCCAGCGCCATGGAGCGCGCGCGCACGTCCAGGTCCGCCAGCAGGGAATCCAGCGCCGCGCGGCCCAGGTTCAGGCCGGCTTCCAGCGCCGTGTCCACCCGCACGTTGAACCAGGATTCGATCGACCGCGACATGAACTGCACCGACACGGTGTAGATCAGGGCGCCGGGCACCACGCCGATCAGGGCGAACGCCAGCGAAAAGCGCGCCGTCAGCCGCGCGCCGAACTGGCGGCGCCGGATCTGCCGGGCCAGCCGCACCGTCAGCGCCACCACCCAGATGAAGAGGGCCAGGGCAAAGATGCCGTTCAGGACCAGCAGCGTGTCGTAGTAACGCGCAAAGCGCGAGGCGTTGCCGGTGGACCAGGCCAACAGGCCCAGCAGCGCCAGCCCGCTCACGGCGCCGACCATCAGGGCCAGCCGAAGCAAAAGCCTCATGAGGGATCTTTCTCCTTGTCGTCCAGCATGAACGAAAAGTCCATCCACGGGGTCGCCTGCGCCCACGAACTGCTATTCAAGGCATTGACCTGGAACGGCCTGGGCAACAGCGACGTATCCAGGCGCAGGCGCAATTGCCCGCCGTACTCCACTCCCGAATCGAAGTCGCCGGCATCGGCCACCCTCCAGTTGCGGATATGCCGGATGACGCTCATGGCGTCGTCCAGCGATGCGACCGGAAAGGACAGTTCCCCCACCCCGGCGCGCCACTGGCGCGTCAGCGCGTTGTAGACGACGCGCCAGGTCCGGGACGTATCCACCAGGGATTTGTCGAACCAGTACCAGCGCTCGCGCGTAATGGTGACGTCCGCCGTGAAATACAATGGGACGCCGCGCTGGGCGGCGTCGCGCAACTGCTGGTTCAGTTCGAATTCGATGTCCGCGTCGATCTCGAGATTGCCGTTCCGCAACACGGGCTCCACCCGCGTGACCCGAGGTTCAGAGGCGTGCGCCTGGCCACCCGGCGCAAAGGAAAGCAAGGCAGATACCAGCAACAACCCAAGAAATAAGCGCGAAATAATGGACATACGGCACCGGAACTACGTCATGCCCCTATTCTTCGGGATTCAGGACTGCTTGGCAAACAAGGCGTAGAAAAATCCGTCGTGTTGCCGCGCCGGTGTTGCATCGACCGCAACTGGCAGCAATTGCCCCGGGGCGTCCAGCCGCGTCGCCTCGGGATGCCGCTGCAGGAATTCCAGCGCCTGGCGCGTGCCTTCGATGGGAAACACCGAGCACGTCACATAGAGCAGGCGGCCGCCGGGCGTTACCGTGGCCCACAGCGCGTCCAGGATCCGGGCCTGCAGGGTGGCGGTGCGGCGCAGGTCGTTTTCGCGGCGCAGCCAGCGGATGTCCGGGTGGCGGCGCACGATGCCCGACGCCGTGCAGGGCACGTCCGCCAAGACGGCGTCGAAGGGCTTGCCGTCCCACCACGCGTCCAGATCGGCGGCATCGGCGGCCTTCAGCCGGGCACGGTCGCTGGCCAGTCCGAGTCGTTCCAGGTTCTGTTCCACCCGGGCCAGCCGGTCGGCGTCGGTGTCCAGCGCCAGCAGGTCGATGTCGGCCAGCTCCAGCAGGTGAGCCGTCTTCCCGCCCGGCGCCGAGCAGGCGTCCAGGACCCGCATGCCGTCCCTGGGCGCCAGCAGCTCGGCCGCCAGCTGCGCGCCGGCGTCCTGCACCGACCACCAGCCCTCGGCGAAGCCGGGCAATTGCGTCACGGGCCTGGGCGTGGCGAGCACCAGGCCGGACTGACCCACGGCCTCGGCCGCCAGGCCCGCGTCCTGGAACGCGGCAAGCACCTGTTCGCGGCTGGCGCGCCGGCGGTTGACCCGCAGGGTCAGCGGAGCCGGCAGGTTGGCTGACGCCAGGATCTCCTGCCATTGCCGCGGATAGGCGACGGTCAGCTGCTTGACCCACCAGCCGGGATGGTTCCATTGCGCCTCGGGGCTGTCGGCCACCGCGGCCTGCAGCGCGGCGCGTTCGCGCAGGAAGCGCCGCAGGCAGGCGTTGAGCATGCCTTTGAACGACGCGAGGCTGCGTGAACCGGACGCCGCGGTCACCGCCTGGTCCACGACGGTGTGGGGCGCATACACCGGCATGCCGGGCAGGGCCTCGGCCGCCTCGCCCTCTTCCTTGAGCAGGGTCAGCGACACCAGCAGCAGGGATTCGAAGAGGACGCTGGGATAGCGCTGCACCATCTCGCGGCCCACGGCGTCGGCCCAGCCCAGATAACGCATGGCATGGAACGAGACCGCCTGGGTGGCGGGGCGCAGGGAGGATTCGACATCCGCCAGGGCGTCCGTGAGCGAACGGCCGTCCAGCACGCCCTCCACCACCCCCGCGCTGGCAAGAAGAACGGACGAAAGCGGAGGAGCCAGATTGGGGGAGTCGGAACGCGTGGACATGGTGCGAAATCAAAGAGTAAGACCGCTATGGTAGCCCGGACCTGGACGGACGGCGCCGGGAGGGGCACACTGGCCCCTCGTCCCGGAGCCCTGCATGACCCTTGCCACGCTGCTGCTTTTCATCCTGGCCTCTGCCGTCACCATCATCACCCCCGGCCCCACCGTCCTGCTCGCCATGAGCAACGGTTCGCGCCATGGCGTGCGCGCGGCCTGCTGGGGCATGGGCGGCGCGGTGCTGGCGGACCTGATCCTGATCGGCGCGGTCGCCTGCGGCCTGGGCGTGGTGCTGGCGGCGTCGGAAATCGCCTTCCAGATCGTCAAGTGGGCAGGCGCGGCTTATCTGGCCTGGCTGGGATGGAAGCTGCTGCGCTCGGACGCGGCGCTGGCGATGCCGTCCGCGCAGGCGGGCGCCGAGCGTCCTGCCGGGCTGGCACTGGGGCTGCGCAGCTTCGTCGTCGCCCTGACCAATCCCAAGGCGCTGTTGTTCATGTCCGCCTTCCTGCCGCAATTCATCAACCCGGCCGCGCCGCTGCCGACGCAGTACGCCATCCTGGCCCTGGTCATGGCGCTGATGAACGTGGCCGTCATGCTTGCCTACGCGGCGCTGGGCGCGCAGATGGTGCGCGCCTTTCGGGCCGGAGGCCTGCGCTGGCTGAACCGCGTCTGCGGCGGATTGATGATCGGGCTGGCGGGGACGCTGGCGCTGTACCGGCGGGCCGCGCCCTGAGCCGGGACTCCGCCGGGCCATTAAGGGACACACCAACCCGGCCTCTACCGCCACATACGGCAATGCCGTATAATTTCGCGCTACCCCGCTATCGCCCCCTGGTGCGGCCGCCGGCCTGAATTCGGTTGGCGAGGAAACGCCGCGCCATCCATCCCATTGATTGAGTTATGAAGAAGGCTGTCCCGCCCGCCCGGTCCGTCCGGTGGCAGGCGTCGCATATCAGCGAAGCGCGCAATCGTGTCGGCCTGCCGCAGGCGGATTTCGCGGAGTTGTTAGGCGTGAGCGTGCGTACCCTGCAGGATTGGGAGCAAGGCCGGCGCAACCCCTCCGGCGCCGCGCAGACGCTGCTGCGGGTGGCCATCCTGCATCCCGAGACGCTGCGCGAACTTTCCTCCCAGGACGCTCCCGCCTGGCCCTGAACATTTGACGATGACCCCGCCGCACCCCGACTGCGCGTGCGCGAAACTACGGTGAATTAGATTGGAAGTTTTTGAACATTCGCGGCCCGGCAAAAGCGCCGGCGCTGCCGCCAGCAACGGCAACAGTTCGACCCTCGACGCCATCACGGCGGCCGCCCAGGAAGCCAACCCGGGGCGCGCTCCGCGCGTCGGGTTCGTTTCGCTCGGCTGTCCCAAAGCCCTGGTCGACTCCGAACGCATCCTGACCCAGCTGCGCACCGAAGGGTACGAAGTCACGCCCGAATACAACGATGCGGACGTCGTGGTCGTCAACACCTGTGGATTCATCGACAGCGCCAAGGCCGAGTCCCTGGAAGCCATCGGCGAGGCCATTGCCGAAAACGGCAAGGTCATCGTCACCGGCTGCATGGGCGTCGAGGAATCCGTGATCCGCGACGTGCACCCCAGCGTGCTGTCCGTGACCGGCCCGCAGCAGTATGAAGAGGTGGTGCGCGCCGTGCACGATGCCGCCCCCCCCAAGAAGGACCACAATCCCTACGTGGACCTGGTGCCCCCGCAGGGCGTCAAGCTCACGCCGCGCCACTACGCCTACCTGAAGATCTCCGAAGGCTGCAATCATCGTTGCAGCTTCTGCATCATCCCCTCGATGCGCGGCGACCTGGTCAGCCGTCCGGTGGGCGACGTGCTGAGCGAAGCCGAGCGCCTCGTGAAGGCGGGCGTGAAGGAACTGCTGGTGATCTCGCAGGACACCAGCGCCTACGGCGTCGACATGAAGTACCGCAGCGGCTTCTGGAACGGCCGTCCGGTCAAGACCCGCATGACCGAGCTCTGTAGGGCCTTGTCCGAGATGGGCGTCTGGACGCGCCTGCACTACGTGTATCCGTATCCGCACGTGGACGAAGTGATTCCGCTGATGGCCGAAGGCAAGATCCTGCCGTACCTGGACATCCCGTTCCAGCACGCCAGCCCGCGCATCCTGAAAGCCATGAAGCGCCCCGCCTTCGAGGACAAGACGCTGGCGCGCATCAAGCGCTGGCGCGAGATCTGCCCCGATCTCACCATCCGCTCGACTTTCATCGTGGGCTTTCCCGGTGAAACCGAAGAAGATTTCCAGTACCTGCTGGACTGGATGCAGGAAGCGCAGCTCGACCGCGTCGGCTGTTTCCAGTATTCGCCGGTGGAAGGCGCGCCCGCCAATCTGCTGGACGACCCCGTGCCCGACGACGTCAAGCAGGACCGCTGGGAACGTTTCATGGCGCTGCAGCAGACCATCTCGACCGCGCGCCTGGCCCTGAAGGTGGGCCGCGAGATCGACGTGCTGATCGACGAAGTGGACGAAGACGGGGCCGTGGGCCGCAGCGCGGGCGACGCCCCCGAGATCGACGGCTGTGTCTACGTCAGTTCCGACAAGCCCCTGAAGGCGGGCGACATGGTGCGCGTGCGCGTCACCGACTCGGACGAATACGACCTCTGGGCCGACGCGCTGTAAGCGCAATCAGAGATACGCCGGCAGGCGCGGCTTGCGCGCCTGCCGGCGTTTTGTTTTGACCTGCCTGCTCGGCAGGCCATCAACACCCCATCAACAGGCCATCACGTCTTGGCCAGGAAGTCCGACATATCGTCGGCATGTTCCTCTTCCACGGCGAGGATCTCTTCCAGCATCCGCCGCGTGGTGGAGTCCTGTTCGCCCAGGTATTCGATCATCTGCCGATAGCTGTCGATGGCGATGCGCTCGGCGATCAGGTTCTCCTTGATCATCTCTTCCAGCGATTGGCCCTCGACATATTCGGAATGGCTGCGGTCGAGCAGTCCCTTGGGCGACAGGTTCGGCTCGCCGCCCAGCTGCACGATGCGTTCGGCCAGCATGTCGGCGTGTTCCTGTTCCTGCGTGGCGTGTTCGGCGAATTCGGCGGCCACCGGCTCGGCGTTCAGGCCGCGCGCCATGAAGTAGTGGCGCTTGTAGCGCAGCACACAGACGATTTCGGTGGCGAGCGCTTCGTTCAGGAGCTTGAGCACCGTCTGCCGGTCGGCGCGGTAGGTGTCGGTGACAGCCCCGGACTCGATGTCCTTGCGGGCCTTGGCGCGGATCGCCTGCACATCCATCTCGAAGGGACGGTTGGCCTGCTGCGGGGTGCGGGTTGCTTGTTCCATATCGTTAGCTCCTCTAAGTCAGTGAAAGCAGCACGACGCTGGACTTCCAGTCGTTTTCGCATATTCAGTCTACCGACCGTGCTGGAACATGCTGTGTCCAAACATTGCCCGTTTGCCTGATCGCGCCGCCGGACCGCCCGGAAGGCTCCTGCGCAACCTTGCGTAAACTATCGGCTTTCCGAAAGTCCGCGTGACGCAATCTGTAACGCGGCCGGCAATTTCCCACCTGTTTTATGACTCTGAAGAATATTTGCGTGTATTGCGGCTCCAACCCCGGCACCCGCCCGGAGTACATCGAGCAGGCGCGCGTGCTGGCGCGGGAACTCGTCAAGCGCGACCTGGGCCTGGTGTACGGCGGGTCGGTGGTCGGCATCATGGGCGTGGTGGCCAATGAAGTGCTGGCCGGCGGCGGCCGCGTGATCGGCGTGATTCCGGAACTGCTGCTGAAAAAGGAACAGGCGCACCTCGGCCTGACCGAATTGCACATGGTGCAGAATATGCACGAACGCAAGGCCATGATGATGGAGAAGGCCGACGGCTTCGTGGCCCTGCCCGGTGGCGCCGGCACGCTGGAAGAGTTCTTCGAGGTCTGGACCTGGGCCCAGCTGAACATGCACCAGAAGCCCTGCGGCCTGCTGAACATCGCGGGGTACTACGATGCACTGATGCAATTCATCGACCACTCCGTCGAGGAAGCCTTCATCCGCCCCCAGCATCGCGACATGCTGGTGGTGGAGGAAGACCCCGCCCTGCTGCTGGACCGTTACGCCATTTACGAGCCGCCCAATGTCTCGAAATGGTTCGATCCGGTCAGGCAGCCCTGACCATCCTTTCTTCTGAGACCTGAACGGAAGCCCCCGCAATGTCCACCGATTCGTTGTTCCCTTCCTGCACCGAGTCCGTATTGCGCGATTATTTTCACGCCAAGGACGAGAACCGCCCGCACTACATGGCCCGCGCATTCGCGCCGGATGCCGCGTTGAAGATGGCGCTGCGCACGCAGGCCATCGCGTTTCCGCCCGAATCGCACGGCCTGGCCGCCATCACGGATACGCTGGTGCGCAAGTTCGGCCAGACCTACGACAACGTCTACACCTTCTATCTTTCGCGGCCCGAGGCCGGCGCCCGCCTGCCCGAATACCAATGCGACTGGATCGTCGGCATGACGGAAAAGGCCACCGGCAACGTTCGGGTGGGCTGTGGCAGATACGACTGGACGTTCCAGCCCGACCCCTACCGCGCCACGCGCCTGACCATTACCATCGAGACCATGGTGACCTTGCCCGCCGGCGACACGGCCGCGGTGTTCGGCTGGCTGCTGGGGCTGGACTATCCCTGGACGAACGCGGCGCGCGTGGTCGCAAGCGCGCCGCCGCTTGAAGGGCTGGCGCCGGTCGTGCACTATCTGCTTCATCCCCAAGGCATGTAGGGTCCGCGCGAGGCATCTTTTGGCGTGTGCAGGCCCTGGCCGGCACGCCGGCACTGGATTCAAGACTTGAAATACGACATTGCAGCATTCGACTTCGACGGGACCCTGGCCGACACCATGCCCTGGTTCAATTCCATCCTGAACACCGTCGCGGACAAATACGGCTTCCGCAAGATCGACGCGTCGGAACGCGAGCAGCTGCGCAGCCGCGAGGCGTCCGAGATCCTGAAGTTCCTGAACATCCCCCTGTGGAAGCTGCCGGCGATCATGGCGCACGTGCGCTCCCTGATGCAGGAGATCGATCCCAGCGTCCAGGTATTCGACGGCATCCCGGATGCATTGGCCCGCCTGAAGGCGAACGGCCTGCGCCTGGCGGTGGTCAGCTCCAATTCCGTCGAGAACGTGCAGCGCGTGCTGGGCGCCGAAACCGCCGCGCTGTTCGACGACTACGAATGCGGCACGGACCTGTTCGGCAAGGCCGCCAAGATCGACCGCCTGCTCAAGCAGCATGGCACCGCGCCCGAACGCTTCCTGCTGGTGGGCGACGAGATGCGCGACATCGACGCCGCCCGCAAGGCCGGCGTGCGGGTCGGGTCGGTCGCCTGGGGCTACAACCACCTCGAAGCCCTGCGCGACCGCGGGCCCGATGAGCTCTTCCTGACGGTCGCTGACCTGCCCGACGCCCTGGCGTAAAACCGGAACCCCGCCATGCATACCGATCCCGCTCATCTCGTCACCGACGCCAGCGCGCTGCAGGCGCTTTACGGCTCGCCCGGCGAAGCCTCCATGAAGAAGGAAGTGGACCACGTGCATCCGCACTACCGCGCCTTCATCGAGGCCGCGCCGTTCGCGGTGCTGGCAACCTCGGGGCCCGACGGCCTGGATGCGTCGCCGCGCGGCGACCCCGCGGGATTCGTGGTGGTGCAAGACGAGAAAACGCTGCTGCTGCCGGACCGCCGCGGCAACAACCGCGTGGACAGCCTGCTCAACATCATCGCCGATCCGCGCGTGGCGCTGCTCTTTCTGGTGCCGGGCGTGGGCGAGACCCTGCGCGTCAACGGGTCGGCGCGCATCAGCGTGGATCCGGCCCTGCTCGCGCGCTTCGAGATGGACGGCAAGCTGCCGCGCTCGGTGCTGGTCGTCGATGTGCACACCGTGTATTTCCAGTGCTCGCGCGCCCTGCTGCGCTCGCGGCTGTGGGATCCGCAGACCCAGGTGGCGCGCAGCGCGCTGCCCAGCGTGGGCCGCATCCTTTCGGACCTGACCGCGGGCACCTTCGACGGCGCCGCCTACGACCGCGACCTGCCCGCCCGCGTGGCCGGTTCACTGTACTGAGCCGGGAAGACGCTCATGGCTCGGAATGTGGAAATCAAGGCGCGGGTCGACAGCCTGGCGGCCATCGAGCCCCTGGCTGCCGCGCTGTCCGGGCAGGAACCGGTCTTCATCGACCAGGACGACACATTCTTCGCGTGCGCCAACGGCCGCCTGAAACTGCGCGCCTTCGCGGACGGCTCGGGCGAGCTGATCTTCTATCAGCGCGCCGACGACTCGGGCCCCAAGGAAAGCTTCTACGTGATCTCGCCCACGGACGCGCCCGACTCCCTGCGCGAGGCGCTGACGCTGGCCTACGGCGCCGCCGGCCGGGTGAAGAAGCATCGGACGCTGTTCATGGCGGGACGCACCCGCATCCATCTGGACCGGGTGGAAGGCCTGGGTGAATTCCTGGAGCTCGAAGTGGTGCTGCGCGAGGGTGAAAGCGCGCACGCCGGCATGGAAGAAGCCCGCACGCTGATGGCGGGGCTGGGCGTCGGGCCGGAACAGCTGCTGTCCGGCGCCTACGTGGACCTGATGGCTGGCGGCGGCCAGCCCTGACCCGCCTTCAGGCCGGCTGCCAGCCGCGCACGAACACATCCACCGGCTGGCGCTTGCCGCCGGCCTTCTGCAGTTCAAGCAGGCGCAGCACGCCACGACCAGTGGCGATGTCGATGCCTGCTTCGCCCGCCCGCAACACGCTGCCGGGCTCGGCCGCCGTGGCCTCGTCCAGCGCCTGCGCGCGCCAGACCTTCACCGCATCGGGCAGGCCCGGCAGGCGGATCGTGGCGCCGGGCACGGGATTGAACGCCCGCACGCGGCGCGCCAGCAATTCGGCGGGCTGGGCGCAATCGAGCGCGGCCTCGGCCTTGTCCAGCTTGGCCGCGTAGGTCACGCCCGCTTCAGGCTGCTTGCGGGGGGTCAGCGCGCCTTTTTGCAGGCTGTCCAGCGCCTCGACGATTGCCTCGCCGCCCGCCAGCGCCAGCGCATCGTGCAACTGGGCTGCGTTGGTCTCGTCCGAGATCGGAACAACCCGTTCGAGCAGCATGTCTCCCGTATCCAGGCCTTGATCCATCTGCATGATGGTCACGCCCGTGCGCGCATCGCCGGCTTCGATCGCGCGCTGGATCGGCGCGGCGCCCCGCCAGCGCGGCAGCAGGCTGGCGTGGATGTTCAGGCAGCCCAAACGCGGCAGGTCCAGCACCCATTGCGGCAGGATGAGGCCGTAGGCGGCCACTACCATGACGTCCGGCGCCACGCCTTCCAGCAGCTTGCGGGCCTCGGCGGCCTCGTCGGGATAGCGGCCATCCAGCCGCAGGCTGCGCGGCTGGGCGACGGGAATGCCCGCCTCCACGGCTGCCTGCTTGACCGGGCTGGGCGTGAGCTTCAGGCCCCGCCCCGCAGGCCGGTCCGGCTGCGTCATGACGAGAGGGATGTCGTGGCCCGCGGCCCGCAGGGCGTCGAACGCGATACGGGCGAATTCCGGCGTGCCGGCAAAGACGATGCGCATGTGAATGAGAGCAAAGAATGGCGGGACGGCCAAACAATGACGCGTGCCCGCAAACAAAGGGGGAGCGAGCCGGGGCGCCGCGGATCCGGCTTCGCCGGTCCGCCGGCGCCGCCCCCTGGGGGGCCCGCGCCAGCGGGTTGGGGGGGCCCCTCTACGCGCGGAGCGCTTCGCGCTCGGCCTTCTTCAGCTTGGTCTTGATGCGGTTCTGCTTGAGGTTGGACAGGTATTCCACGAATACCTTGCCTTCCAGGTGGTCCAGCTCGTGCTGCACGCACACGGCCAGCAGGCCGTCGGCGTCGAACTCGAACGGCTTGCCGTCGATGTCCAGCGCCTTGCAGCGGATGCGCGACGCGCGTTCCACTTCGTCGTAGACGCCCGGCACGGACAGACAGCCTTCTTCGTAGATCTTGTAGTCGTCGCTGCGCCAGGTGATCTCGGGGTTGATCAGCGTCAGCAGCTGATTGCTGTCCTCGGAGACGTCGATCACGACCACGCGTTCGTGCACGTCGACCTGGGTCGCGGCCAGGCCGACACCCGGCGCGTCGTACATGGTCTCGGCCATGTCGCGCACCAGTTGGCGGATGCGGTCATCGACCTCGGCGACCGGCTTGGCCTTTTTGTGCAAGCGCGGGTCCGGGTAGCGAAGGATGGGAAGTAAAGCCATTGAAGGGGTATCGCCAGTAGTGATGCTTAGCTAAGAGTTTAATTCATTAGAGTCTTGATTTCTAATAGTTTTCGGCTAAGTCGGGGATTGCGGGCATTGCTGCGGCACCGGTTTTGTCTCAGCCAGCCCCTGGACAAAATGGGCCCTTCGGGAAGCCGCGCAACAACGCGTATCCGTCCACCCGCCGGCGACGCACGGCGGCCCGGCGTGCGACACTCTCGGACCCCCGACGCCACTTACGCGCCTGCTCCATGCCGCTCACGCAATCCTCCGACGAACTGTCCGCCTGGCTGCGGCTGTCCCTGGAACCGAACATCGGTTCCGCCACCGCCTGCATGCTGCTTGGCGCGCTCGGACTGCCCGACCAGATCTATGCGCAGCGCGCCACGGCGCTGACGCGGCACGTTCCCGAGGCGCTGGCGCGGCAATTGGCCGCCCCCATGCCGTCCGACATGGCGGCCCAGGTGGAAAGCGCGCTGGAATGGGTCCAGGCGCCCGGCCGCCACATCCTGACGCTGGCGGATCCCACGTACCCGCAGAGCCTGCTGACGATCGCGGACCCGCCCATCCTGCTCTATGTCGCGGGCGACCCGGCCTTCCTGCAGGGTCCGTCGCTGGCGGTCGTGGGCGCGCGCAACGCCACGCCCGGCGGCCAGGAAAACGCGCGCGCCTTCGCCCGCCACCTAGCCGGACACGGCTGGCGGGTCATCAGCGGACTGGCGCTGGGCATCGACGCCGCCGCGCATGAAGGCGCGCTGGATGCCGGCCCCGCGGGCGCCGGCACCGTGGCGGTCATGGGCACGGGCATCGACCGCGTCTACCCGGCCCGCCACCGCGACCTGGCGCACCGCATCGCGGCGCATGGCGCGCTGGTGTCGGAGCTGCCGCTGGGCACCGGGGCCCTGCCCCAGCACTTCCCCAAGCGCAACCGCATCGTGGCGGGCCTGGCGCGCGGCGTGCTGGTGGTAGAGGCCGCCAAGCAAAGCGGTTCGCTGATCACCGCCAGGCTGGCGGGCGAAAGCGGACGCGAGGTATTCGCCATCCCCGGCTCCATTCATTCGCCGCTATCGCGCGGCTGCCATGCGCTGATCCGCCAGGGCGCCAAGCTCGTCGAAACCGCCAGCGACATCACCGACGAACTCGGCGGCGGCCCGGTCCCCGTCCCCGCCGCGCGCGCCGAGGCCCGCGCGCAGCTGCCCGCTCATCCTGTGCTGGATGCGCTGGGCTTCGATCCTCTGCATCTGGACGCCATCCAGGCGCGTTGCGGCCTGGACACGCCCACCTTGCAGGCGCAACTGGTCGAACTGGAACTGCAGGGTCGCCTCGCCCGCCTGGACGATGGCCGCTACCAGCGTTTGCCCTAGGCTCCGTCCGCGGGCCCCGGGGCCGCAGCATTGCCTCATGCGATGGCGCTAATATGGGCGATAGCGCCGCAGTCTTGTAGCGCCGGTCACCCCATACCGATACAGGAAGAGACATGGCATTGCCCTCCCGCGTAAAGATCGTCGAGGTGTCGCCTCGCGACGGTCTGCAGAACGAAAAGGAATTCGTCCCCACCGACATCAAGGTGGAACTGGTCAACCGCCTGGCCGCCGCCGGTTTCCCCAACGTGGAAGCCGCGTCGTTCGTGTCGCCCAAGTGGGTGCCGCAGATGGCCGACGGCGCCGACGTGATGGCGCGCATCGAACGCCGCCCGGGCACGATCTATTCCGTGCTGACGCCGAATATGAAGGGCTTCGAAGGCGCGCTGGCCGCGCGCGCGGACGAAATCGTGATCTTCGGCGCCGCCAGCGAAGCGTTCTCGCAGAAGAACATCAACTGCTCCATCGCCGAATCGATCGCGCGCTTCGAACCCGTGGTGCAAGCGGCCCGCGAAGCCGGCATCCGCGTGCGCGGCAGCATCAGCTGCGCGCTGGGCTGTCCCTACCAGGGCGAAGTCCCGGTCGAATCCGTGGTGGACGTGGCGCAGCGCTACCTGGCCATGCAGGTCGACGAAATCGACGTCGCCGACACCATCGGCGTCGGCACGCCCAAGCGTGTGCGCGAAGTGATGGCCGCCGTCACCCGCGTGGTCGACCCGGCCCGCATTTCCGGCCATTTCCATGACACCTACGGCCAGGCCCTGGCCAACATCCTGGCCGCGCTGGAAACGGACATCTCCATTTTCCACACCTCGGTGGCCGGCCTGGGCGGCTGCCCCTACGCGAAGGGCGCCACCGGCAACGTCGCGACGGAAGACGTGCTGTACATGCTGCGGGGGCTGGATATCGACACCGGCGTGGATTTCGATGCCGTTGTCGATATCGGGCAGTGGATGTCGGCGCACCTGAACCGCAAGGGTTCAAGCCGTGCCGGCAACGCCATCGCCGCCAAACGGGCTGCATGACCACAACCGACGACTCCCCCGCGCCCGAAGACCACGCGGCGCTGCTTCGCGCCATCGGCCCGCTGCCCCTGGCGGGCCAGGCATGGCCAGACTGGGTGCGGATCCTGACCTGGGTGCTCCTGGCCGTCCTGGGCGTGCAGGTCGTGACCACCGCGATCCGCGCGCCCTCGCAACCCTTCGACACCCTGCTGGCCGTCGCCGTGGTGCTGTGCTTCGTGGCGCTGCTGTTCGTTTCCTGGCACATGCAGACGTCCATCACCACCATCGACGAACGCGGCTTGCGCCAGACCTGGTTCACGCGGCGCGAGGTCGCCTGGGAAGACGTGCGCTACGCGCGCTTCGTGCCCATGCTGTTTTCCAAGCGGCTGGTGATTTTCACGCACCGGGGAAGGCCGGTTATCTTCCAGGGGGGCACGCGGGAATTGCGTGCCGCCTTTGTCAAGATTGCGCAGTTGTACAAATCTTCAGGCGTCTGACGCGCGGAGTTATCGGATGGGCAACGCGTACATCAGCCCGCCCTGCGTCCACTGCGCATTCAGGCCGCGCTTGATCTTGAGCGGGCTGCCCTCGCCCACGTTGCGCTCGAAGCTTTCGCCGTAGTTGCCCACCTGCTTGACGATGTTGTAGGCCCACTTTTCGTCCAGCCCCAGATTGGCGCCGCTGCCCGGCGTCACGCCCAGGATGCGCTTGATGTTGGGGTTGGCGCTCTTGGCCTGTTCGTCCACGTTTTTGGACGTCACGCCGTATTCCTCGGCTTCGATCATGGCCGACAGCGACCAGCGCACGATGTTCAGCCAGGCGTCGTCGCCCTGGCGCACGAACGGGCCCAGCGGCTCCTTGGAGATGATCTCGGGCAGCACAACATAGTCGTCGGGATTCTGCAGCTTGGAGATGCGGATCGACGCCAGGCCCGACGCATCGGTCGAGAACACGTCGCAGCGGCCCGACGCGAAGGCGTTGACCACTTCGTTGAAGGTCTCTATCACGACCGGCTTGTAGGTCACGTTATTGGCGCGCGCCCAGTCGGCCAGCGTGTTTTCGTTGGACGTGCCGGTCTGCAGGCAGATCGTTGCGCCGTTGATTTCCTTGGCGCTTTTCACGCCCAGCGACTTGGGCACCAGGAAGCCCTGGCCGTCGTAGAAGTTGATGCCGGCGTGGATGATGCCCAGCGCGGTGTCGCGCTGCTGCGTCACGGTGGTGTTGCGGGTCAGCACGTCGACCTCGCCGGACTGCAGCGCCGTGAAGCGCTGCTGGGAATTGAGCGGCACGACCTTGATCTTGTTCGCGTCGCCGAAGACCGCCGCGGCGATCGCGCGGCAAAGGTCTACATCCAGGCCCTGCCACTTGCCTTGCGCGTCGGGCGCGGAAAAGCCCGCAAAGCCCGTGGTCGTGCCGCAAGCCACGGCGCCGCGCTGCTTCACGACGTCCAGCGTCGCCGCCTGCGCACCCTGCGCCGCCGCCATCAAGAGCGCCGCGCCCACCAACCCTTTTGCAATGTTCATGACCTGGATTCCTGTTCTGCTACCGGGCGCGGGGACGCGCCGAGGCAAGAAGCTTATAGACATGAAGCGCCCCAGCCAAATAACAAGCGCTTATTTAGGTATGCCGCCGGCGCGCGCCGGCGGAAGTGCTCAAGGATAGCAACGGGCGGCGCGCACGGCGCTGCGCGCGGTCAAGCCGCCAGCGAGATCGACACCGGTTCGTTGGCCTGGCACGCGTCCAGCGCGCGGCCCAGCCGGATCATGCCTTGCGCGATCTGGCTTTCATTCATGGTGGCGAACGACATGCGCATGGCGAACAGGTCGGCCTGCGCCGCCTCGGCATAGAACGCCTTGCCGGGCACGTACACCACTTCGTGTTCGATGGCATAGGGCAAAAGGCGAGTGGCGTCCACGTCGCCCGTCAGGCGCGCCCAGAAGAACATGCCACCTTCGGGCTTGCTGAAGGTGATGCGGCCGTCGAGTTCGCGCGCCAGGGCGTCGGCCATGGCGTCGCAGCGCAGCCCGTAGGCGGCGCGGATGCGCGGCACGTGTTCATCGTAGCGGCCATTGGCCAGGTATTGCGCCACGACTTCCTGGATCCAGGCCGACGACGCCATGTCGTCGGCCGCCTTCGCGCTGACACAGCGGCGGCGGATTTCGGGCGGCGCGACCAGCCAGCCGATGCGCAGCGCGGGCGCCATGGTCTTGGACATGCTGGCCAGGTACACCGCCCAGTGGCGGGCTTCGCCTTCGGCCAGGGCCGCGATGGGCGGCACGGCGTTGCCGGCAAAGCGCAATTCGCTGTAGGGATCGTCTTCCACGATCAGGAAGCGGTGCTTGACGGCCAGCTCCAGCAGCCGCAGGCGGCGCTCCCGCGTGAGGGTGGCGCCGCAAGGGTTGGAGAACGAGGCGACCACGCAGACCATCTTGGGTTTGACGCGGGCAGCCAGCTCGTCCAGGGCGTCGACGTCGATGCCGTCGGGGCCGGAGGGCACTGTGTGGACCGTGGCGCCGGTGTAGCGCAGGGCCTGCACGGAATTCGGAAAAGCCGGCGATTCGATGATGGCGTGGTCGCCCGGCTGCAGCATGACGCGGGTCAGCAGGGCCAGGGCCTGCTGCGAACCGCCGGTCACGACGAGTTCGGTGTCGGCATTGCAATGCAGGCCGCGCGCCGCGGACAGGCGGGCCAGCTCATGGCGCAGGCTGGCCTGCCCGTCGATGTTGGAATACTGCAGGCAGGCGCCCAGCCGGGCCATGACCTGCGTCGAGGCGATCGACAGGCCGTCGACGTCGAACAATTCCTGGGCCGGGTAGCCGCCGGCCAGCGAAATGGTGCCCGGACGCATGGCGTAGGGCATGAGCGATCGGATGGGCGAGGCGGGGGGATTCAGGAATGGCGTGGCGAAGGCGTATTCGGGCGCTGCACTGGACATGGCGAAGGGGCTGGGAAGGAAGGGGGAACGTGTCGCCCGCAAGGGCGGCGCCGGACGGCATAGAACTTTGAAATATAAACAAATCTCCGCAAATTCTAAGCCTGCCGATTACGCAGGGTCAACGCCGGAAACAGGCCCCGTGGCGAAGCGATCCGGGCACGTCCTACACTATGGGACATCCTGTCCCTCCAAGAGAGCTGCATGACCGCCATAGACACCATGGCCGGGCGCCTTGCCCAGATCCAGCAACGCATCGCCCAGGCCTGCGCGCGCGCGGGCCGCCCCGCCGACAGCGTGACGCTGCTGCCCGTCAGCAAGACCTTCGGCGTGGAATCCATCCGCGAAGCCATGGCCCTGGGCCTGACGCGCTTCGGCGAAAACAAGACGCAGGAAATCCGCCAGAAGGCGGCCGCCCTGGCGGGCCAGGGGCTGCAATGGGTGCTGATCGGCCACCTGCAGACCAACAAGGCCAAGGACGCCGCCCGCGACGCCGCCGAGGTCCAGTCGCTGGATCGCCCGGACTTGGCCGAAGCGCTGCACCGTCGACTGCAAAACGAGGGCCGGACCCTGGACGTGCTGGTGCAGGTCAAGACCTCGTCCGAACCCAGCAAGTACGGCATGGCGCCGGAAGACGTTGCCGCCTTTCTGCGCCGCATCGCCGCGGAGTTCACTACCCTGCGCGTGCGTGGGCTGATGACGCTGGCCGTGAACTCCCCCGATCCCGAGGAAGTCCGGGGCTGCTTTCGCGCGCTGCGCGAACTGCGCGACCGCCTGGCGCAGGAGAACATCGCCGGCGTGTCGCTGGACCGCCTGTCGATGGGCATGAGCGGGGATTTCGAACTGGCCATCGAGGAAGGCTCGACGGAAGTGCGCATCGGGACAGCCGTCTTCGGTGCGCGCAGCTATCCGGATCCCCAGTAAGCCGGGGCGTGCGGCGATTGACGGGGCCCAATGCGCGGGCCCCTTTTTGCGTAGGCGCAAGGCATAATAGCGACGCAAAAATAATCGCGGCGCAAGTTGACGACGATCAACGACGCAAGCGCCGCGCTCTACATCCCGCACGAGGAGACACCCCATGCACAAGCACGCAAAGCGCTTGCTGGCGCTTGCCGCCCTATCGCTGGCCGCCACCGCGGCTTCCGCCCAATCGTGGCCCACGCAACCGGTCCGCTGGATCGTCCCCTACCCCGCCGGCGGCGGCACGGACGTCGTGGCGCGCACCGTGGCGAGCGGCCTGGAAAAGGCGCTGGGCCAGACCATCGTGGTCGAAAACCGCCCCGGCGCGGGCACCATCATCGGCGCCACGGCCATCGCCCAGGCGGAGCCGAACGGCTACATGGTCGGCACGGCGGACTCGGGCACGCTTGCGTTCAATTCCTCGCTGTACGCCAAGCTGTCCTACGATCCCGCCAAATTCACCTACATCGGCGGCATTGCCAAGTTCCCGCTGCTGCTGGCCGTGAACGTCAACTCACCCTACAAGACGGTGGACGACGTTCTGGCCGCCGCCAAGAAAGAGCCGGGCAAGCTGACCGCCTCCTCGGCCGGCGCGGGCTCGCCGCATCACCTGGCGCTGGAACTCTTCAAGCAGCGCACGGGCGCCAACATCCTGCATGTGCCTTACAAGGGCGCGGCTCCCGCCATCCAGGACCTCCTGGGCGGCCAGGTGGACATGATGTTCATCGATCTGGGATCGGGCCTGCCCAACGTCAAGGCGGGCAAGCTGCGCGTGCTGGCGGCCGCCACGCCGGAACGCGTGTCGGTGCTGCCCGACGTTCCGACCATGGCCGAGCAGGGCGTGGCCAATTTCACGGCATACGCCTGGCAAGGCCTGGTGGGCCCGGCCGGCCTGCCGGAAGCGGTCGTCAAGAAGCTGTCGGCCGACCTGGACGCCACCCTCAAGTCGCAGGCGGTGTCGCAGAAGATGCTGGAAATGGGCGTGATCCCCATGCCGATGTCGGCGCAGGATTTCAAGGCCTATGCCGACCAGGAGCGCAATGCCTGGGCGGACGTGATCAAGAAGGCGAACATCAAGCTGGAATGACGGCCTTCGGGCCATCCTGCTGCGCAAAAGCCGCGGTCGCCAGACCGCGGCTTTTTTACAGGGGCGCCGCCCGGCGCCCTACCGCAGGCTCAGCCCGCCACGACGGGAATCTGCCGAGGCTGGGCCTCCCGCACGCGCGGAATGCGCAGCGTGAGCAGCCCCTGCTTCAGGCTGGCGCTGATCTGCGCGCGGTCGAACTCCTGTCCCAGCCGGAATGCGCGGCGAAAGAGCGGCGCGCGCATTTCACCCAGCACCAGCCGCAGGTCGCCAGGCGTCTCGACAGAAGCTTCGCCTTCGATCTGCAGCACGTCGGACTCGACGTTGATGCGCAGCCTTTCCTTGGACACGCCGGGCAGGTCCGCCAGCAGCGTGATGCCTTCCTTGTCCTCGTAGATGTCCACGGCCGGCACGGTCACGCCGCGCCCGTCGCGCTTCTCAGAAACGGCCGCTTGCTCGGGCACGGTCAGGTCTTTGCGTTCATTCATGATCGATACTCCTATGCGGTTGCGTTGACGGGTCACTGCACGGTCACGGTACGCGGCTTGGCCGATTCGCGGCGCTTGATGGAAATGGCCAGGCAACCGTCGGTATAGCGCGCCTGCACTTGCTCCGGGTCCGCGTCGGCGGGCAGCTCGATGACCCGGACGTAGCGGCCCTGGACGCGCTCGCGGGCGTAGTAGCGCGCGCCTTCCGGCAGCTCCTGCGCCTTGCGCTCGCCGCTGATGGTCAAGAGGCTTTTCTCGATCGACACGGTCAACGCCTCGGGCTCCATGCCGGGCACGAACGCGACGACTTCAATCGAATCGCCGGAGACGCCGACGTTCACGGGCGGAAAGTACGCCTGCGGAGTCGCCCGCAAGGCGGCGGGCACGCCGGCGCTGCGCAGCACCCGCCCCATGTGTTCCTGGATGGCGTCGAAGGCAGACGCAAAGCCGCTGTCGCTGAAGGGAAAGTTGCTCATGAAGGTCTCCTCGAATGGAAAAAGGGACCGATACAGACCCGCACAATCGCCACCACCGAAACCGCAGGTCTGATCGCCTCAGTCTCAAGTATGGGAGCGGTTTTTTGGGTTTCAAGAGCCCGATCGCCACTGAATAATCGTGCCCGATCCCCGTCGATTTGCGCTGCGTTCCCGGTTTGCGCAGCGCAAAAAAAAAGCGCGACCATCGCTGGCCGCGCTTTCGATTGCGCTACATGCTTGTCAGACCAGGACCCGCTCGATCCCGCCCGCATTGGCGCGGCGCACGTAGTCTTCCATCCAGCCTTCGCCCAGGATGTGGCGCGCCATTTCGACCACGATGTAATCCGCTTCCATGCCGGTGTCGCCTTCATAGCGCGACAGGCCTTGCAGGCACGACGGGCACGACGTCAAGACCTTGACGTCGCCGGTGAAGCCATCGCTGCGGATCGCGGCATCGCCCTTGAGCAGTTCTTCCTGCTTGCGGAAGCGCACCTGGGTGGAGATATCCGGGCGGCTGACCGCCAGCGTGCCCGATTCGCCGCAGCAGCGGTCGCTCTTGACCGCGCCGTCGCCCACCAGCGCCCGCACCGTCTTCATGGGCTCCTGCAGCTTCATCGGGGTATGGCAAGGATCGTGGTACATGTAGCGCACGCCCTTGGCGCCTTCCAGCTTGATGCCCTTTTCCAGCAGGTATTCGTGGATATCGATCAGGCGGCAGCCCGGGAAGATCTTCTCGAATTCGTAGCCAGCAAGCTGGTCGTAGCAGGTGCCGCAGCTGACCACCACCGTCTTGATGTCCAGGTAGTTCAGCGTGTTGGCCACGCGATGGAACAGCACCCGGTTGTCGGTGATGATCTGCTCGGCCTTGTCCGTCATGCCGTTGCCGCGCTGCGGATAGCCGCAGCACAGGTAGCCCGGCGGCAGCACCGTCTGCACGCCGGCGTGCCAGAGCATGGCCTGCGTGGCCAGGCCCACCTGCGAGAACAGGCGCTCGGAACCGCAGCCCGGGAAGTAGAACACCGCTTCCGTGTCGGCCGTTGTGGCCTTGGGATCGCGGATGATGGGCACGTAGTTCGCGTCTTCAATGTCGAGCAGCTTGCGCGCGGCCTGCTTGGGCAGCCCGCCGGGCATCTTCTTGTTCACGAAGTGCACGACCTGCTCGCGCAGCGGCGGCTTGCCCACGGTGGCGGGCGGCGTGGCGGTCTGCTTTTTGACCAGGCCCGAGAACAGATCGTGCGCGGCACGCTGCACCTTGTAGCCCACGCCCACCATCGCCTTGCGGGTGGCGTTGATCGTGGCCGGGTCCTTGGCGTTCAGGAAGAACATGGCGCTGGCCGTGCCCGGATTGAACGACTTGCGGCCCATGCGGCGCAGCACGGCCCGCATGTTCATCGACACGTCGCCGAAATCGATGTCGACCGGACAGGGGTTGTAGCACTTGTGGCACACCGTGCAGTGGTCGGCCACGTCCTCGAACTCTTCCCAGTGCTTCAGGCTGACGCCGCGCCGGGTCTGCTCTTCGTACAGGAAGGCCTCCACCAGCAGCGAAGTCGCCAGGATCTTGTTGCGCGGCGAATACAGCAGGTTGGCGCGCGGCACGTGGGTGGCGCACACGGGCTTGCACTTGCCGCAGCGCAGGCAGTCCTTGATCGACTCCGAGATGGCGCCGATGTCGCTCTGCTGCATGATCAGCGACTCGTGGCCCATCAGGTTGAAGCTGGGCGTCCAGGCGTGGCGCAGGTCGGCGCCGGGCATGAGCTTGCCGGCGTTGAAGTGGCCGTTGGGGTCCACGCGGCGCTTGTAGTCCTGGAACGGCGCCAGTTCGGCATCGGTCAGGAATTCATACTTGGTCAGGCCGATGCCGTGCTCGCCCGAAATCACGCCGTCCAGGTCGCGCGCGATCTGCATGATGCGTTCGACGGCCGCGTGGGCCTCGCCCAGCATTTCGTAGTCGTCCGAGTTGACCGGGATGTTGGTGTGGACGTTGCCGTCGCCGGCGTGCATGTGCAGCGCGACGAACACGCGGCTCTTGAGCACGCGGGCGTGAATGGCAACGAGCTCGTCGACGATCTTCTTGTACGCGGCGCCCGAGAAGGCGCGCTGCAGGCCGGCCAGCACTTCGGTCTTCCAGGAAACGCGGATGGTGCGGTCCTGCACCACGTCGAAGACGCGGGCGCCCGGTTGTGCCGCCAGGCGGGCAGTCAGCGTGGCGTGAAGCTCGCCCAGGCCCAGGCCTTCGAGTTGCGGCAGCGCGTCGCCCAGCGGCAGGTCCAGATTGTCCAGCAGCCACTGCCAGCGCTGGCGCGTGGCGGCGATCAATTCGATCGCCTGGCGCGTGCGCTCGGCCAGCACCTCGGCGCGCGTCGTTTCAATGTCGGCGTCGTCGATCTTGCCGACCGGCAGCGGCGTGCACAGGTAGGCATCCAGCTCGCCCAGGAGCTTGAGCTTGTTGCTGGTCGACAGTTCGATGTTGATGCGCTCGATGTGATCCGTGTATTCGCCCATGCGGGGCAGCGGGATCACGACGTCTTCGTTGATCTTGAAGGCGTTGGTGTGACGCGCGATCGCGGCGGTGCGCGACCGGTCCAGCCAGAACTTCTTGCGCGCCTCGGGGCTGACGGCCACGAAGCCTTCGCCGTGGCGCGTATTGGCCAGGCGCACCACTTCGCTGGCTGCCGCGGCCACCGCGTCATCGTCGTCGCCGACGATGTCGCCGATCAGGACCATCTTGGGCAGCACGCCGCGCTTGCTCTTGGTGGCGTAGCCCACCGCGCGCAGGTAGCGTTCGTCCAGGTGCTCCAGGCCGGCCAGGATGGCGCCGCGCGCCTTGCCTTCGCCGTCCAGGTAGCCCTTGACCTCGACGATCGACGGGATGGCGTCGCGCGCCTGCCCGAAGAATTCCATGCAGACCGTGCGCGTGTGGCGCGGCATGCGGTGCAGGACCCAGCGCGCCGACGTGATCAGGCCGTCGCAGCCTTCCTTCTGGATGCCCGGCAGGCCGGCCAGGAATTTGTCGGTGACGTCCTTGCCCAGGCCTTCCTTGCGGAAGACGCGGCCGTGGATTTCCAGCGTCTCGGTCTTGAGCAGGCGTTCGCCGGGCTTGCCCTTGCCGTCGAACCACTTGAGCTCAAAGCGCGCCACCTCCACGTCATGGATCTTGCCCATGTTGTGGTCCAGGCGCGTGACTTCCAGCCAGTTGCCGTCGGGATCGACCATGCGCCACCAGGCCAGGTTGTCCAGCGCGGTGCCCCACAGCACGGCCTTCTTGCCCCCGGCGTTCATGGCGATGTTGCCGCCCACGCAGGAGGCCTCGGCGGAGGTCGGATCCACGGCGAACACGAAGCCGGCCGCCTCGGCCGCTTCGGACACCCGCTTGGTGACGACGCCGGCGCCGGCATGGATGACCGCGACCGGTTCAGTGAGGCCGGGCAGGATACAGGACTCGACCTTGCCCAGCTTGTCGAATTTTTCGGTGTTGATGACCGCCGACTTCCAGGTCAGCGGGATGGCGCCGCCGGTGTAGCCCGTGCCGCCGCCGCGCGGGACGATGGTCAGCCCCAGTTCGATACAGGCGGTGACCAGCGCGGCGATTTCGTCCTCGGAGTCGGGCGTCAGCACGACGAATGGATACTCCACGCGCCAGTCGGTCGCGTCGGTCACGTGCGAGACGCGCGACAGGCCGTCGAACTTGATGTTGTCGCGCGCCGTGATGCGGCCCAGCACCTTTTGCGCCTGCTTGCGCATCATGGCTGTCTGGTCGAATTCGCCCTCGAAGGCGGCGATGGCCGAACGCGCCCGCGCCAGCAGGCCGACGACCTTTTCGTCGCGGTGCGGATCGTGTCCCGCCTCGGCGGGCGCGCCGGGTTCGCGGCGCTTGTCGATTTCGCCCAGGCGGTGATGCAGGGCTTCGATGAGCTGCTTGCGGCGCTTGGGGTTGTCGAGCAGGTCGTCCTGCAGGTACGGATTGCGGCGCACGACCCAGATGTCGCCCAGCACCTCGTAGAGCATCCGGGCGGAACGGCCGGTGCGGCGTTCGCCGCGCAGGTCGGTCAGCAGGCTCCAGGCGTCTTCGCCCAGCAGCCGCCCGACGATTTCGCGGTCGGAGAACGAGGTGTAGTTGTAGGGGATTTCGCGCAAGCGCGCGGGTGCTGCGGGCGGCATCGCCCCGTTCAAGATGTGGCTGGCGAGTGGGGCGTTCATGGCGGCAAGAGGGGGCCCTTAAAAAGGTATTTTATGCCAGAGTCCCGACTTGACCCCTAATACCCCTCGAAAGCCGACCAAAAGCGCGACGAAGAAGGGGTTATGCGTCCCCGATTAAGTCGCCTGTCAGCGCTAGATCTTGCCCGGAAAGAACCAGAGCAGGCCGGCGGTCATGAACAGGTAGCGCATGAACTTGCCGATGGCCATGTAGAACACGCAGGGCCAGAAAGACAGCCGAAGCCACCCCGCCACCGCACACAGGGGGTCGCCCACCGCCGGTAGCCATGACAGCAGCAGCGCCGGCGGCCCCATGCGGTGCAGCCAATCATGCGCGCGCTCGTGCCAGCGACCCCGCATGCGCCCGCCTTCGGTCGCCTTGGGATGCGGATGGGGGTGCTTTTCCTTCCAGCGCTCGACCGCCTTTTCCGCGCCCAGGCCCATGGCGTAGCTGATCGCGCCGCCGACCGTGTTGCCGGCCGTCGCCACCAGGATGGCGGGCCAGAACATCTCGGGCGCAAGCTTGATGTACCCGAATACCGCCGGCTCGGAGCCCAGCGGCAGCAAGGTGGCGGATACGAGCGACACCGTGAAGATGGCCGACAGGCCCACCGAGGGCAGCGCCAGCACCCCCAGCAGCCAATGAACTGCGGATAAGAGACTTTCTTCCATGGTTGCGGCAGTGTAGCCGCGAGTATCCTGGAAGGCGACACGGGATTCCCTGCAATAATCCTGCCCACGTCCCCACTCTTGCCCACGCGCGCGGTCCATGTCCACTGATTATCTGAAACGCATCCTGACTTCCAAGGTTTATGACGTCGCGGTCGAATCCCCGCTCGAGACAGCGCCCCTGCTGTCCCAGCGGATGTCGAACACGATCATGCTCAAGCGCGAAGATACCCAGGCGGTGTTCAGCTTCAAGCTGCGCGGCGCGTACAACAAGATGGCGAACCTGAGCCCGGCGGCGCGCAATCGCGGCGTCATCGCGGCATCGGCCGGCAACCACGCCCAGGGCGTCGCGCTTGCGGCCAGCCGCCTGGGCTGCCGCGCCGTCATCGTCATGCCCACGACCAGCCCGCAGGTGAAGATCGACGCGGTCCGCCGGCTGGGCGGCGAGGTCGTGCTGGCCGGAGAAAGCTTCTCTGACGCCTACGCGCATGCGCAGATCCTGGAAAAGAAAGAAAAGCTGACCTTCGTCCACCCCTTCGACGACCCCGACGTGATCGCCGGCCAGGGCACCGTCGGCATGGAAATCCTGCGCCAGCATCCCGGTCCCATCGACGCCATCTTCGTGGCCATCGGCGGCGGCGGCCTGATCGCCGGCGTGGCCGCCTACATCAAGCAACTGCGCCCCGAGATCAAGATCATCGGCGTGCAGACAGAAGACTCCGACGCCATGCTGCGCAGCGTGCGCGCGGGCCGGCGCGTGCAATTGAACGACGTGGGCCTGTTCTCGGACGGAACGGCTGTCAAGATGGTGGGTGCGGAGACCTTCAGGCTGGCGCGCAAGTACGTCGACGATTTCGTGGTGGTCAATACCGACGCGATCTGCGCCGCCATCAAGGATGTCTTCCAGGACACGCGAAGCGTGCTGGAACCGGCGGGGGCCATGGCGGTGGCTGGCGCCAAGCAGTACGCGGCCGAACACCACCTGAAGGGCAAGAAGCTCGTGGCGATCGCCTGCGGCGCCAACATGAACTTCGACCGCCTGCGCTTCGTGTCGGAACGCGCCGAGGTCGGCGAAATGCGCGAGGCCGTCTTCGCGGTCACCATGCCCGAGCAACGCGGCAGCTTCCGCCGCTTCTGCGAACTGGTCGGCGAACGCAGCGTCACCGAATTCAACTACCGCATCTCGGATGCGGACCGCGCCCACGTCTTTGTCGGCATCCAGGTATCGTCGGCGTCCGAGCCTGACAAGATCGCGGCGAACTTCCGGCGCCACGGCTTCGACACCCTGGACCTGACCCACGATGAAATGGCCAAGACCCACCTGCGTCACATGGTGGGCGGGCGCTCGGCGCTGGCGCGCAACGAACTGCTGTACCGCTTTGAATTCCCGGAACGCCCGGGCGCGCTGATGCGCTTCCTGAATGCCATGAATCCCGACTGGAACATCAGCCTGTTCCACTACCGCAACCAGGGCGCGGATTATGGACGCATCCTGATCGGCATCCAGGTGCCGCCGGCGGACAAGAAGCTGTTCCGCAATTTCGTGGCGGAACTGGGCTATCCGCACTGGAACGAGACCGACAACCCCGCCTACAAGCTGTTCCTGTAGGCCAAATGCGAGAGGGCCTCCTTGCGGAGGCCCTTCCCTTCTGCGCTCAAGTCACGCCCGGCTGAACCCAATTAGGGGGGGGTTCGCTGTCACTCGGCGGCCCACGGAGAATGGGCCGCGCATTCAGCAAGGTCCAGCCGGACGTCCTGTTGCTTAGAAACGGTGGCGCACGCCGATCGCGACAGCAGTGTCGGTGGCGTCGTGCTGGAACGCGTAGTTGTCGCCGTAGGAGGCGTACGCGTACAGGTTGGTGCGCTTGGTGAAGTCGTACGTGTAGCCCAGGCTGTAGACGTTGAACGTGGCGTCGTCGCCCGTCAGCTTGTCGTTGCTGGCGGTCGCGCGCTGCCAAGAACCGAACACGGCGTGGCGGCCCAGCGGCACGGTGGCGCCGATCATGTACGAGTTGGCGCGGAAGCCGTCAGCCAGCTTGAACGAACCGAGCGTGTTCATGCCGTCGGGCGTGGTGCCCATGTTCTGGCCGATGAACCAGCCGTCGCGGGTCTGGCCGAAAGCGGCAGCCAGCTTCACGACTTCGAAGTCATACGAACCGCCGACGATGTATTCCTGGATGCGCGCCGCGTCCTTGCCGCCGACGCGGTTATTGGAAGGATTGAAGCGGTCATACGCGGCCGCCAGGTTCAGCGGGCCATTGACGTATTGCACGCCGGCGGTGATCACACGGTTGTTGTTGCCCGTGGCGAAACCGGTCTGCGTCGTGTCGCTGACGGTGTCGTCAGCGCTGAACGAATAGCCGATGCCGGCCTTGAAGCCGCTCAGGCTGGGGGTTTGATACAGCACCATGTTGTCCAGGCGCATCGTGTTCGCGCTGCCGAACGTGGTACCCATGTTGGCGGTGTTGTAGCTGATCGAGAACGGGTCGATCGAACCGAAATACTTGGACGCCAGGTTGGTCTGACGGCCGAATTCCAGACGGCCCCAGGAATCGCTGTCCAGGCCCACGGTGGCTTGACGGCCGAACAGGCGGTTGCTTTGCAGCGACTTGCCGTTCATGGGGCCGAAACCGCCTTCCAGGGTGAACACGGCGCGCAGGCCGTCGCCCAGGTCTTCCGTGCCGCGCAGGCCGAAGCGCGAACCGCTGCTCACGCCCTGCACGCCGCCGAAGCGGCTTTGCGAGTCGCCGTTGAACTTCACTTTTTCGTAACCGACACCGGCGTCGATCAAGCCGTAGAGCGTCACGGAGTCGGCGGCTTGCGCGGCGCCGGCAAAGCCGGTCAGCAGCGCGACGGCCAATAGCGTCTTCTTCATATAAGTCCCCAAAATGGCGAGATGGAAGGCACAGCGCAGACACGCCGCGCAACATTGCGGGGGCCTGCAAGCCGCTGCCGGTAACGCAGCGGCCCATGCACTAAATCTAGTGTCCAGCTTGCAGCCAGTCGTAGTAACCAGGATTTCGAAGAACTACTTTCCATGGTTGGGATAATGACGTCTTGCTTAAACCCCGAGCTCCAGGATGACTTGCGTTAACGTATTGAAAACAAATATGAATCATTGCTCGCAAAGAGGCGGCGCCCCGTAAAGATCATCCTCCAGCCCCTTTCGTATCGGCAAGAGTTGTCGATTCGTCCGGACAATTTTTGCGGCATAAATGCCACACAAGCGCGCACTGGAAGAAGTCCGGGCCAAAAAAAACCCCTCGGCGTCATGAGGGGTTTTTCGATGACCTCCGGGTGCCGGGACGTCCGGCGTGGGCTTAGCGGCCCTTGGGCGGGTAGTCCAGTTCACCGAAGGTGTACTCGCCGCGGGCCTTGGCGTCGGCCAGTTCCTGGCGGACTTGCTCGCGGGTCTTGCCGGCGGATTGCGACACGGTCTTGGGCGGGTAATCCAGCTCGGCCGAGGTGACCTGGCCGGCGGCCTTGGCGCTTTGCAGTTCCTGCTGGACCTGTTCGCGCGTCAGGCTGGTGTTCTGCGCGGCGGCGGGCGGATAGTCCAGTTCGCCGAACGTGACCTGGCCGGCTGCCTTGGCGGCCTGCAGTTCCTGCTGAACCTGTTCACGCGTCTTGCCATCGGCGTGAGCGGCGGACATGCCAACCAGGGTTGCGGTGACCATTAGTGCGGTAGCTAGTGCTTTCATTGAGATGACTCCATCCTAAACTTGCACACCGTCTTCTGCCAGGCTGGCAGGTGCGATATGACAATTTGATTGCTGGGACGAAGTATCTGGTTATTAGCGCCTAGTAAAAACCCTTATTTTGGGGAACATATTTGCACGGATGGGACAATTGCAAGTCGTATCCCGGCAGATCTGCTCACCTCTTCACCACTCCCCTCGGGGATCGAGCGCTGGCAAGCCTTGCAGGCATTCAGCCTCCAGCAAGCTCGGTAACGGAACATGAATTCCCCCACATGTTGGATGGTTGTGCAGCGTGGAGAAATAGACATTTCTGCTGGCGGGACAATAATTCCATTTATCATACAAATCTGCCAGAAATGGAATTTTGAGTCTCGAGGGCCCCATGGACATCCAGCTTAACGACATCGCGCTTTTCGTCGAAGTCGCCAAGCGCAAGAATTTCAGCCACGCCGCCGAGGCCCTGAACATCCCGACGTCCACGCTGTCGCGCCGCGTCAGCGAGCTGGAACGCAGCGTAGGCATGCGCCTGCTCAACCGCAGCACCCGCAAGATCGATCTCACCGAAGCGGGCGCCATCTACTTCGAGCGCTGCCGGCATATCGTGGAAGAGGCACGCATCGCGCATGACCAGCTGCTGGACATGGCCGTGCAGCCCAAGGGACGCCTGCGCATCTCGCTGCCCACCAGCCTGGCCCAACTGTTCCTGCCGGCCGTCATCCGGGAGTTCCGCGAGCAGCATCCCGACATCGAATGCGACTTCGATCTGAGCATGCGTCCGATCGATCCCATCAGCAATCCGTTCGACCTCATCCTGCGGTTCGGCCAACAGCCCGACTCCAGCCTGATTTCGCGCAAGATCGTGCTGATGGCCCACCAGCTGTATGCGTCGCCCGATTACCTGGCGCGCCACGGCGAGCCCCGCGTGCCGGCGGATCTGTCCCATCATGAATGCCTGCGCCCAACGATGCGCGAGGAGTCATCCTTCTGGATGCTTCATTCGGGCGACAAGGTGGAACGCGTGCAGGTGTCGGGGCGCTTGTCCGCGAACAACGTGGGCATGCTGGGCCGCCTGGCCGGACATGGCCTGGGCATCACGCCGCTGCTGGTGTTCGATGCGATGGAACGCGCCATCAAGCAGGCGGGCCTGGTCCGCGTGCTGCCCGAGTGGAGCCTGACGCCGCTGCCGCTGTTTGCGCTGCTGCCCTCGCGCATGCTGCCCGCCAAGACCAAGGCGTTCCTGGATTTCATCCAGCCGCGGCTATCGGACGCCTGAGGCGGGTCCGAGGCGGCAACCCGCCGCGGACCGATAAGGCGCGCTACTGCGTCGAGCCGGCTTCGTACTGACAGACCGTATAAAGCGGCGTGCCGGTGGCGGCCACCTTGGCCGAACCGCCAAGGTCCGGCAGATCGATGATGGCGGCCGCCTCGACCACATTGGCGCCCAGGCGCTGCAGCAGCTTGATCGCCGCCAGCATGGTGCCGCCCGTGGCGATCAGGTCATCCACCAGCAGTACGCGCTGACCGGTGCGCACGGAATCCGTATGCATTTCGACCGCCGCATTGCCGTACTCCAGCGAATACTCTTCCGCGACGGTGCGGTACGGCAGCTTGCCCTTCTTGCGCACCGGGACGAAACCCAGGTTGAGTTCGTAGGCCAGCACGCTGCCCACGATGAACCCGCGCGCGTCCACGCCAGCCACCAGGTCCAGGCGCTGGCGCATGTACCGGTAGACGAAGAGATCAATCAGAACCCGGAACGCACGGGGATCCTGCAGCACCGGCGTGATGTCGCGGAAGATGACACCGGGTTGGGGCCAGTCCGGAACGCTGCGGATGGTGCGCCGGATGTACTCGGCGTTGTCGGTCTGCATGTGGGCGGCCCTGAAGAATTGAAGCAAGGCGAACTATAACCGCGCAACCGAGCTTAAGCCAGGATTGCCGGCTGCGATGACAAGTCATGCAGGCGTCCGCCGCGCAACGCAAGGCAGCGATGCACCGCGCCCGCTGGCAGGGCAGCATGCGTGGCGAGCACAACGGTGCGTCCGCGCACGGCGTCTTCCAGGTCCGCAAAGAACGCGGCCTCGGCTGCGGCGTCCAGCCCCGCGGTCGGTTCGTCCAGCACGATCACGGCCGCCGGCGCCAGCAGCGCGCGCGCCAGGCACAGGCGCCGCGCCTGGCCGGCCGACAGTTGCGAGCCGGTTTCTCCCGCCCAGGTGTCCAGCCCGTCCGGCAGGCCGCGCACGAAATCGCCCAGCTTGGCCGCGTCCAGCGCCTTCCACAAGGCGGCGTCGTCGGCCGCGGGGTCGCCGATCAGCAGGTTGGTGCGCAAGGTGCCCAGGAACAGCGGCGCGTCCTGCGACAACAGGGCGATCCGCCGATGCCAATCCGCCTGCGCGCAATCGCGGGCATCCCGCCCGCCGAACAGCACGCGCCCGGCCTGCGGATCTTCCAGCCGCAAAATCAAGTGCAGCAACGTGGACTTGCCCGCGCCGCTGGCGCCCAGGATGGCCACCCGCTCGCCGGGCTCGACCCGCAGGCTTGCATCGTCCAGGACCAGCGGACTTTCCCCCGGCATGCGCGCGGGATAGGTAAAGCGAACGCGCTCCAGCTCCAGCGCGCCATTGCCGGGCAGCGCCAGCGGCGCGGCCGGGTCCTGCATGTCGGGGCTGCATTGCGTCACCTCGCGGATGCGCGTCGCCGCCGACATCGCGGACCCCATGCGGGACGCACCGCGCATGATGGGGCCGGCCACCTCGAAAATGCCGATGACGGCCAGCAGCAGGCCGGCCAGCACGGGGCCCTCGATGCGACCGGCCTCGTGCGTGGCCAGGCCGAACCACAGCAGCGCCAGCACCGCGATCCCCGCGGCGACCTGCAGGAACCACTGCCCCCTTACCGCCACCCGCGCCTGGGCGCGGCGCGCGACTGCGCTTGCCTCGCAAAGGCGCTCGAAATGCGCCTGGGTTTCCGCCTGCGCGTGCATGGCGACCATGTCCGCGTGGCCTTCCACCGCATCCAGCGTGGCGGCGCGCAATCCCGCCGCGCTTTCCTGCGCGGACGCGCCAGGCTTGCGCGCCGCGCGCACCAGCCAGAACGGCACGACCACGCAGGCCGCGAGCAAGGCCAGCGCGAACACCAGGGCGGCCGCGGGCACCCACAGGCCCAGCACGGCGGTCAGCACGGCGCCCGCCAGAATCGCGGTCGCCAGCGGCGCCAGCACAAACAGGAACACCGTGTCCAGCGCGTCCACGTCGCCCGTCATCCGCGCGACCAGGTCGCCGCTGCGATAACGCGCAAGCTGGCGCGGGGTCAGCCGGATCAGCGCCGCGAACACCACGGCGCGCAGGTCGGCCAGCAGGCGCAACGTGGCGGAATGCCCGACCACCCGATCGGCGTAGCGCGACACGATGCGCAGGAAGGAAAGCCCGCGCACCAGCGCGGAAGGCGCAAAAAGGTTGAACACGCCGCCCGCGCCGGCCAGCGCCGCGCCCGTCAGGAACCAGCCGGAAACGCCCAGCAGGCCGACGCCCGCGGCCACCGTGGCAAGCGCACAGAACAATGCGAGCAAAAGCCCGCATTTACGGCGCGCATACAGCGGCAGGAGCAACAACAGATTCTTCATGCCTCTTCCACTTTGCCGCCCGCCACGCGCACGACCCGCTCGAAACGGGCGGCGACCGAAGGCGCATGCGTCGCGAGCAGCAGCGTGCGGCCCGTGGAGAACGCCAGGATTTCGTCCAGCACCCGGGCCTGCGTGGCGTCGTCCAGGTGCGCGGTAGGTTCATCCAGCAGGATCAGGCCCGGATCGCGCAGGAACAGCCGGGCCAGCGCCACGCGCTGCGCCTGTCCGCCGGACAGGCCATGGCCCCGGCTGCCCAGCCGCGTTTCCAGCCCCTGCGGCAAGGCGTCCGAAAACTCCAGCACACAGGCGCGCCGGGCGGCGTCCCGCACTTGCACATCCGTGGCACCCGGACGGCCGAGCCGGATGTTGTCGGCGATCGACCCCTCCAGCAATTGGGGTCGCTGCCCGATCAGGGCCACGCGCTGCCGCAACGCGGGTTCGCTCCATTCGTCCAGGCGCAGGCCGTCGATGCGGATGTCGCCGGCGGCAGGCCGCAACCGCGCAATGGCTTCGATCAGGGTGGATTTACCGATGCCGCTGGGTCCCATCAGCGCCACGTGCTCACCAGCCGCCAAGGTCAGCGAGGCGTCGGACAGCACTGCCTGCGGACGGCCTGGCGCGTCCACGCGCAGGTCGCGCAACGCAAGTTCAGCAGCCCTGCCGGCTTGCGCCGGCGCGCGGCCCGGCAACGCCGAGTCCCCGGCGCCGTCCTGCGGCAAGCCATCGAACAGGACCGCGATCTGCGTGACGGCGGCAAGCGCGGTGGCGCGGTCGTGATAATGCGCCGCGAACTGGCGCAGCGGCGCGTAGACTTCCGGCGCCATCAACAGGCAGAACAGCCCGGCCTGCAAGGTCAGCGGCGTCCAGCGCACGTCCAGGAATCCCAGGTAGGTCAGGCCGATATAGACCGCCACGCCCGCAACGCCCAGCGCGGCAAAAAACTCAAGCACGGCCGATGACAGGAACGCGATGCGCAGCACCGACATCGTGCGCTTGCGCAGCGCATCGCTGGCAGCCACGACGGACTCGGCCTCCGCCTGGGCGCGGCCGTAAAGTTTCAGGGTAGACAGCCCGCGCAGCCGGTCCGCAAAGAAGCCGGACAGGCGCGCGAAGGCGCGCAGGTGGCGGCGGCTGGCGCCTTGCGCGCCCCACCCCACCAGCGCCATGAACAACGGAATCAGCGGCGCCGTGATCAGCAGCACCAGGCCGGCAATCACGTCCACGGGAAGCAGCAGGACCGAGAACGCGACAGGCAGCATCGCGGCGGCGGCCATCGCGGGCAGATACTTGGCGAAGAAGCCGTCCAGGGCCTCCACCTGGTCCACCACCGCGCTGGCCAGTTCACCCGAGGCCTTGCCCCGGCTCCAATGCGGCCCCTGTTGCACGAGCCGCTGGAACAGCGACAGCCGGACGTGGCGCTTGATGCGCTCGGACGCGTCCGCGCCCGCGCGCTCGCCCGCCCAGCTGATGCACGCCCGCAGCAGCATCAGCCCGGCAATGCCCAGGATGCCGCCCAGCAATTCATGCCGGGGCACCTGCCTGGCGATCGCCGAGTCGAGCACGCTGGCCAGCAGCCACGCCTGCACGACGAGCAGGGCGCCGCTGACGAGCGGCGCCGCCCCCGCCAGGATTAACGGAAAGCGCGCCGTCTTGGCAAGCGCCATCAACCACCGCGACTGTTCGCGCGGCGGTTTTTGCAGGGTTGCCGAGGGGTCGTGCTCGAGGCTGCTTGCGCCGCCGCTCACTCGTCGTCGCGGCTGGCGCGCGGGTCATGCGTATGACCCTCGCGCAGCTCGAACCACATTGCGTTGAGGATGGCGAACGCGCACGCCAGGCCCAGGCCGAGTATCCACGAGAAATACCACATGGTGGAGGCTCCTTAATCAGTACGAGTTGGGCGTGTCGCCCACCGAATCATGGGTGACCTTGCCGCGCATGACGCGATACACCCAGCCGGTGTAGACCGTCACGATAGGCAGGAAGACGGCGACCGCGATCACCATGATCCACAGCGTCAGGTGGCTGGAGGATCCGTCCCAGACCGTCAGGCCGGCCTTGGGATTTGTCGACGACGGCATGATGAACGGAAAGAGCGAGAAGCCCACCGTCAGGATGACGCCGGCGATCGACACCGAGGACGACAGGAACGCCAGCATGTTCGCGCGCACGCTCAGCAGCAGGGCCACCAGCACGGCGCCCGCCACGCCCAGTGCGGGCGCGATCCACATCAGGGGCCACTTCGCGTAATTGGCCATCCACGCGCCGGTCTGCACCGATACCGCCTTGAGCATCGGGTCGGACGGACCGGCCATGTCCACCGCGCTGGTGATCGTGTGGCCGGGCACGCCGCCCGCCACCCAGAAGCCGCCGGCAATGAACAGCGCCGCCGTGAGCAAGGCGCTCAGCCGCCCCCAGTTGCGTGCCCGCGACGAGATGGGGTCTTCCGTGCGCCAGGCCAGCAGCACGGCGCCATGCATGGCCAGCATCACCACGCTCAGCACGCCCGCCAGCAGCGCGAACGGCATGAACAGCTGGAAGAAGTGGCCTTCATAGATCGGCCGCAGCGATTCCGCGTCGAACGTGAAAGGAACGCCCAGGATGATGTTGCCCATGGCCACGCCGAACACCAGCGACGCCACCACGCCCGAGAAGCACAGGACGGCGTCCCAGCGGTTGCGCCAGCGCGTGCCTTCCATCTTGCTGCGGTACTTGAACCCGACGGGGCGCAGGATCAGCGCGATCAGCACCAGCATCATCGCCAGGTAGAACCCGGAGAAAGAGGCCGCATAGAGCAAGGGCCAGGCGGCGAAAATCGCGCCGCCCGCGGTGATGAGCCAGACCTGGTTGCCTTCCCAGACCGGCCCCACCACGTTGATCACGATGCGCCGCTCGGCGTCGGTCTTGGCCACCACCGGCAACAGCGCGGCGACGCCCAGGTCGAAGCCGTCCATGACGGCAAAGCCGATGAGCAAGGCGCCCAGCAGCACCCACCACACCACGCGCAGGGTGCCGTAGTCGAAAGGAATAAGGGTATCCATCTGCGTCTCTCCCCTCAGGCGCGCACGGCGGCGTGGACAGGATCGGCGGCGGCATTGCCCGGCGCCGGCCCATCGGATTTCGGTCCGGCCTTGATGGCATGCAGCATGACCTTCACGCCGATGATCAGCAGGATCGTGTACAGCACCAGGAAGATCGTCAGGCTGACGACCAGGTCCGTCATCGTCAGGCCCGATGCCGCGTAGTACGTGGGCAGCACGCCTTCGATCACCCAGGGCTGGCGGCCGTACTCGGCCACGAACCAGCCGCTTTCAATGGCGATCCAGGGCAGAGGCAGGCTCCATACCGCCACCTTGAGCAAGCCGGGACGGCTGTCCAGGCGGCCGCGCGAGGCCAGCCAGAATGCCACGCCAAAGAACAGGATCAGGTACATGCCCACGGCCACCATGATGCGGAACGCCCAGAACAGCGGCGCCACGGTGGGCACGGTGTCCAGCGCGGCCTGCTTGATGTCGGCCTCGGTGACCTTGCTGATGTCGGACTGGTGGCGCTTGACCAGCAAGGCGTAACCCAGGTCGGGCCAGGTCTTGTCGAACACCATGCGCGCGTCCACGTCCTTCGGATTGGCGCGAATCTTCTGCAGGGCCTCGTAGGCGACGAGGCCATCGCGGATGCGGTTCTCGGCGCGCAGGACCAGGTCATTGATGCCCAGCAGCGGCGTGGTGAGCGAACGCGTGCCGATGATGCCCATGACGTAGGGGATCTCGATCGCGAAGTCGTTCCTGCGTTCCGCCTGGTTCGGGATGGCGATCAGGTTGAAGGAAGCGGGCGCGGGCTCGGTCTCCCACATGGATTCCATGGCCGCGATCTTCATCTTCTGGTGTTCGGTGGTGAGGTAGCCGCTTTCATCTCCCAGCACGACGACCGACAGGGCGCCAGCCAGGCCGAAGCTGGCCGCCACCGCCATGGACCGCTTGGCCAGGTCGATGTGACGTCCCCGCAGCAGGTACCAGGCGCTGATCGACATGACGAACATGGCGCCGGCGACGTAGCCCGCGCTGACCGTATGCACGAACTTGGCCTGCGCGACGGGGTTGAAGATGACCGCCGCGAAGTCGGTCATTTCCATCCGCATCGTATCGGGATTGAAGATCGCGCCCACCGGATTCTGCATCCAGCCGTTGGCGATCAGGATCCACAGCGCCGAGAAGTTGGTGCCGAACGCCACCAGCCAGGTCACCACCAGGTGGCTGACCTTGGACATGCGGTTCCAGCCAAAGAAGAACAGGCCGACGAAGGTGGCTTCCAGGAAGAAGGCCATCAGCCCTTCGAGCGCCAGCGGCGCGCCGAAGATGTCGCCCACATAGTGGCTGTAATAAGACCAGTTCATGCCGAACTGGAATTCCATCACCACGCCGGTGGCGACACCCAGCGCGAAGTTGATGCCGAACAGCGTGCCCCAGAACATGGTCATCTTCTTCCAGATGGGGCGGCCGGTCATGACGTACACGCTTTCCATGATGGCCAGCATGAACGACAGGCCAAGCGTGAGAGGGACGAACAGGAAGTGATAGAGCGCGGTCGCGGCGAACTGGAACCGCGACAGGTTCACGACGTCGAGATCAATCATTGGGCTGCTCCCAAAGCGTTGACGCGCCGCGGCAACCGGCATGGTTCCCAGGCCGTCTCTCGCGCCATGTTAGGGGCGTTGCATACAACTTCATAGAGGTTTCCTGAAAAATCGAGGTGGAGCCCTTCAGCCCTTGCCCCGCAATTTGCCGGCAAAACCCAGCACCTTCTGAACCTTTGAACCCAGTTTCATCAGGCTCTGCAGGGTTTCGGGCGGCAGTCGTTGAACCTCATCGAACCACCCGGTGGACAGTTCGATGAGCTCCAGCATTTCGGTCATTCGTTGTTGTGCGTAAGCCTCGTCGGGACCCGACGGCGGCTCCAGCAGGGTGTCGCGCAGAAGGGTGAGCGTGGGGTCGACTTCGCGCTTGCGCTTTTCTTCCATCAGGATGCGGAAGATCTCCCAGACGTCCTTGGGGGTCTCGAAATAGTCGCGGCGGTCGCCCACCTGGTGCACCAGCTTGACCAGGCGCCACGATTGCAGCTCTTTGAGCCCCAGGCTGACGTTGGAGCGCGAAAAACCCAGCGCCTCGGCGATGTCGTCGGCGTTGAGCGGCTTGGGTGCGAGGAACAGCAGGGCGTAGATCTGGCCGACGGTGCGGTTCACGCCCCAACGGCTGCCCATTTCGCCAAAGTGAAGGACGAAACGTTCGTTTTGGGGGGAAAGCGCCATGATGAGTCAGCCAACAGGTAAGACGGCGGGGGCTGACCGAAACAGACAGTTACCCTGCTTTCAGAAATTTCTGAAATTATCGAACAAACGATGAGAAAGCGCAAACCACACTGGGGGCAGGGGCAAGGGCGCAAGCCTCGGCGATTCCGGCGTCAGGCAGCCCAAAATAGCCGTCGAACGTGACAGGGATACAACACAAATCGGGTGAAGGCCGCCCTCCCGCGCAGGCGTCGCGTGCGCCGCGCGACGTCCAAAGCGAGGCGTTGCGCCGGGGCGGCCCATGGCAAAAACGCCACCGGCCTGACGGCGGGTGGCGTTTATTGGGGCAAATGCGGGGACTGGCGGGTATCAGACCCGCCGGGGCGCGTCCTGCGAGGGAATCAGCCCGCCTTGACGGTAACGGCGGCGGACACGCGCTTGGCCTTGGCGCGGGCGGCGGCGACGTCCTCGGCGACGGCCAGGCCCACGCCCATGCGGCGCTTCACGAAGGATTCGGGCTTGCCGAAGAGGCGGATGTCGGTGCCGGGTTCGGCCAGGGCTTCGGCGACGTTGTGGAACGACACCGCGCCGGCGTCCACGCCTCCATAGATGACGCTGCTGGCGCCCGGCTGGCGCAGGCTGGGGTCCACGGGCAGCCCAAGCAGGGCGCGCGCGTGCAGTTCGAATTCATTCTGCGCCTGGGTGATCATGGTGACCATGCCGGTGTCGTGCGGACGCGGGCTGACTTCCGAGAACCAGACCTGGTCGCCGGCCACGAAGAGTTCGACGCCGAAGATGCCCAGCCCGCCCAGTTCGGACGTGACGGCCAGCGCGATGTCCCGCGCGCGCTGGAGCGCGGCGGGCGACATCGGATGGGGCTGCCAGCTTTCGACGTAGTCGCCGTCGACCTGCTTGTGGCCGATGGGTTCGCAGTAGCGGGTCTCGACCTGGCCGTCCGCGCCCCGTGCGCGCACGGTCAGCAGCGTGATTTCGTAGTCGAAGCGGATGAAGCCCTCGACGATGGCGCGGCCGCCCCCCACCCGGCCGCCTTCCTGGGCGTAGCGCCAGGCCGCAACGAGGTCGTCGGCGCTCTTGATTACGGACTGGCCCTTGCCCGACGAGGACATGACGGGCTTGATGACGCAGGGATAGCCGATGCCGCCGTCGATGGCCTGGCGCAATTCTTCCTCGGTGTCGACGAAGCTGTAGGGCGACGTGGGCAGTCCCAGGGTTTCGGCCGCCAGCCGGCGGATGCCCTCGCGATTCATGGTCAACTGGGCCGCGCGGGCGGTGGGCGTGACCCGTGCCACGCCCGCGGCTTCGAGTTCGACCAGCAAACTCGTGGCAATGGCCTCGATTTCGGGGACAATAACGTGCGGCTGCTCTTGTTCGATGATTTTGCGCAGGGCCTGCGGGTCCGTCATCGAGACCACATGCGCCCGATGCGCGACCTGATGGCCCGGCGCGTCGGCGTAGCGGTCCACCGCAATGACTTCCACGCCCAGCCGCTGCAGGGCAATGATGACCTCTTTGCCCAGTTCCCCGGACCCGAGCAACATGACGCGGGTAGCCAGGGGGGAAAGTGGCGTGCCAAGGACGGGGCTGGAAATGCTGGACATGGAGCGGGCCTGGAAAGGAAGTTTGAAAGCCGTTGAAAGACTCGCCAGCATGCCATACCCCCCTGCCCGGGGCAAACCAGCATACTGATATTAAAATCCGCCCATGACCGACCATCCCACCACATCGTCCGGCACCGCGCTGGCATCTGCGCGCAGAACGCTACAAATTGAAAGCCAGGGCCTGCAGGACCTGTCCGCCCGGCTGGACGACTCCTTCACCCAGGTCGTGGACCTGCTGCTCGCCTGCCGCGGCCGCGTGGTCGTGAGTGGCATCGGAAAAACGGGACACATCGCCCGCAAGATCGCCGCGACGCTGGCCTCCACCGGCACACCCGCGTTCTTCGTGCACGCAGCGGAAGCCGTCCACGGCGACCTGGGGATGATCACCCGCGACGACGTGCTCATCGCCATTTCCTATTCAGGCGCCGGCGAGGAACTCCTGACCATCCTGCCCGTGGTGCGCCGCATGGGCGCCGGGCTGGTCGCCATCACCGGCAATCCGCAGTCCGAACTGGCCCGGCAGGCCGATATCCACCTGGACGCCAGCGTGGCCCAGGAAGCTTGCCCGCTGAACCTGGCGCCCACCGCCAGCACCACCGCCGCCCTGGCCCTGGGCGACGCCCTGGCCGTGGCCTGCCTGGAAGCCCGCGGGTTCGGCCCGCAGGACTTCGCCCGCTCGCATCCGGGCGGCGCGCTAGGCCGCCGGCTGCTGACCCACGTGCGCGACGTCATGCGCCAGGGCGACGCGCTGCCGATCGTCATGGTGGACACCCCGGTGTCCCAGGCGCTGGAGGTCATGTCGGCCAAGGGCATGGGAATGACAGTCGTGACCGACGCCCAGCATCGCCCGCTGGGCATCTTTACCGACGGCGACCTGCGCCGCCTGATCGCCCGGCACGGCGATATCCGCAGTCTGACGGTCGAATCCGGCATGACGCGGTCGCCCCGCAGCATCAGCCCCGACGCGCTTGCCGTCGAAGCCGCCCGGCAAATGGACGAACAGCGGCTCAATCACATGCTGGTGATGGACAATGACGGCGCGCTGCTGGGCGCCTTGCATATGCATGATCTGATGGCCGCTAAAGTGGTATGACTATGACTCTTTCTGCTTCCGTGACTCACCCGGCCGAAGCGCTGGTGCTTGCCCGTATCCCCTCCACCGTGCGCGAGCGCGCCGCGGCCGTGCGCCTGATGGTTTTCGACGTGGACGGCGTGCTGACCGACGGCAGCCTCTACTACGGCGAAAGCGGCGAATTGCAAAAGCGCTTCAATGCCCTCGATGGCCACGGACTGCGGCTCCTGATGGAAGGCGGACTGAAGGTGGCCCTGATTACCGGCCGATCCGGCCCCATCGTCGCGCGCCGCGCGGCCGAGCTGGGCATTGCCGAGGTCATCCAGGGCGTGCGCGACAAAGGCGGCGCCCTGACCGAACTTGCGCAGCGATCCGGTGTCCAACTGAACCAGACCGGCTACATGGGCGATGACATCATCGACCTGCCGGCCATGCAGCGCGCGGGCTTCGCGGCCAGCGTGCCGAACGCGCCCGGCTACGTAAGCCAGGCGGCCCACTGGGTATCCACCCACCCGGGCGGCAATGGCGCCGTTCGCGAATGCTGCGATCTCCTGCTGGCCTCGCAAGGACGCCTGGGCGCGTTCCTGGCCGCGCCGGGGCTGTTGGGCCCCGGGGCCATCCAATGACTGCCCCGTCAATGAATACGCCCTTGCGGCGAACCCGATGAAAGAACGCTTTCCCTCACTGATTGCGCTGTTCCTGCTGCTGGTGCTGGTCACCAGCTCCTGGTGGGCGGCCGATTACGCGCAGCGGGCCATCCAGGTGGACCCGCCGCGCCGCGTCACCCATGAAATGGACGCCTGGTCCCGCAACTTCGTGATGCTGCGCACCGATCCCACCGGCAAGCCCATCAACCGGCTGGAAGGCGAGTACGTCGAGCACTTCCCGGACGACGACTCGTACCACATCACCGCGCCGCGCGCCGTGGGCCAGCGCGAAACCAATCCCATCACGGTGGCCGTGTCCAAGACGGCCGTCATGGAACAGGGCGGCAAGCGCATCGTCATGGACGGCGACGCCCATGTGCTGCGCCAGCCCGACGCCGAAAACGACATGCTGGACGTGCGCAGCCAGCAACTGATCATCCTGCCCGACGACGACGTCGTCTTCACCGACCTGCCCGCGGTCGTCCTCAAGGGACGTTCGCGCATGACGGGCAAGGGCATGCACTACAACAACAAGACGCGCCAATTGCAGGTTTCGGCATCGACCGACGTGGAAATTGCCGGTTCGGAAGGCAAACAGCAGCGCCGCACCGAAATTCCAGCCAACAACACAGACCAGAAAAAACCATGACCGACCTCCGGACTCTCCTCGCCCCGACGACTCGCCTGATCGGCGCCGTCCTGCTGACGGCCTCGGCGCTTGCGCCGGCTTATGCGGCGGACCCGGCGCCCAAGGCGGCCACGCCGGCCGAAGAGCCCAGCACGCTGATCCTGTCGGACACCCTGCACTATGACGACGTGAAGAAGCAAAGCGTCTTCACGGGCAACGTCAATCTCACGCGCGGCCTGATGACCCTGTCCTCGGACACGCTGCAGATGAACGAAGACGCAAAGGGCAACCAGTACGGCACGGCCACGGCCAACAAGGGCAAGGTGGTCACCATCCGCCAGGAACGCCCCGAGACCTTCGAACTCATCGAAGGCAAGGGCCTGCGCGCCGAATATGACGGCACCAACAGCACCTTCGACCTGATCGGCCAGGCCGTCGTGGTCCGCTACGTCTGTGGGAAACCGTTCGATACCATTCGGGGCGAACGGGTACGCTACAACGAGAAGACCGGCACCTACGAAGCCCAGGGCGGCCCCAACTCTGCCGCAGCGGGCGGTCGGGTGCGTTCGGTCGCGGAACCGCGCGCCAAGGCCGACGCGGCCGTCGCCGAATGCCGCAAGCAGCAGGCCGCCAAGAAAGGGCGCTGAAGCGCTCCCCATGCAACACCACTCGCAGCCACGATGAACCAACCCTCAGTGCCGACCCCAGTGACCTCCGCCCCTTCGGGCGTCAAGCAGGGCAGCCTGCGCGCAACCGGCCTGCGCAAGACCTATAACGGCCGGACCGTCGTGCAGGATGTGTCCCTGTCCGTGGTCAGCGGCGAAGTCGTCGGCCTGCTGGGCCCCAACGGCGCGGGCAAGACCACCAGCTTCTACATGATCGTGGGCCTGGTGCCCGCGGACGCCGGCCGCATCGAAATCGATGGCTCCGTCATCACCTCGATGCCGATCCACAAGCGCGCACGCATGGGCCTGTCGTACCTGCCGCAGGACGCCTCCGTGTTCCGCCGCCTGACGGTCGAACAGAACATCCGCGCGGTCCTGGAACTGCAAGTGGGGCCGGATGGCCGCACCCTGTCTACCGCCAAGATCAATGAGCAGATGGAGTCCCTGCTGGAAGAGCTCCAGATCGGGCACATCCGCAGCAACGCCGCGATTTCGCTGTCGGGCGGCGAACGGCGCCGCGTGGAGATCGCGCGGGCGCTGGCCACCAGCCCGCGCTTCATCCTGCTGGACGAACCCTTTGCCGGCGTGGATCCCATCGCCGTCATCGAGATCCAGCGCATCGTGCGCTTCCTGAAGGGCCGCGGCATCGGCGTGCTGATCACCGACCACAACGTGCGCGAAACACTGGGCATCTGCGACCGCGCCTACATCATCAGCGAAGGCAAGGTGCTGACGGACGGCCACCCCGAGGACATCGTGGGCGATCCCGCCGTGCGCCGCGTCTATCTCGGCGAACACTTCCGCATGTAACAGCCCCTGGGGAAGACCCCTAGGGCGCCCCTGGGCATTCGCGCATACGCCCTAGGTGCTCAGCCATAAAAATGCCATGTACTTGCGGTAGGTCAGCTTGTTTTATCGGCCTGAGTCTATACACTAGTACTAAACGAACCTGCTTATTGAAGGAGAACGCCTAACGAATCCATCGCGCCTTTTGCGCAACCTTTTTCCTCTTTTAGAAGGAGAGCACACTATGAACCTGAGCATCTGCGGTCGTCACCTCGACGTCACCCCGGCAATCCGGGAATATGTCATGAACAAACTGGCGCGAGTGCTGCGGCATTTCGATCACGTCATCGATACCCAGGTCATGCTCTCGGTAGAGCCCCTGCGGCATAGAGCCGAAATCACCATGCGTCTAAGCGGCAAAGACATTCATTGTGAAGCAACCGATGAAAACCTCTATGCAGCCATCGACCTTCTTGCTGACAAAGTCGACCGTCAGGTCATCAAGCACAAGGACAAGGTAAGAAGTCACTCAGCGGAGTCCGTGAAGCGGCAAGCGGCGAGCCTCTCGCCACCCCAGCAGTAACGCGCCTCATGACCGCTCGCCCTGAGAGACGAGCCAGACAGCGATCGCTCGATCCTGCCTAAGTCCCGGTGTCCCGCTAGACCTCGCGTCCAGCCGGGGCATCGGCAAACTCCCTCCCGTAGTTCCCATCCCCATCCGCTCCTGTCTCCGGCCCGCGCCGGCGGATTCGCGTTTTCCCCTGCAATAGCGCCATCTGTCCGGCTACCGCCGACGGAATGCCCACAACGAGGCGCTATCGGTCTATGCTGTCGCTCTGCCGCCCCCCTTGGCGCCGCCCCGCCGGGCTGCCCCGGAAGGCCGATTATTGCAGTGCGTCATATACCCATATAATGATCCGATGAATCATTTGTCGCGCATCCTACCCGCCGGCAACGTCGTGCTCGATATGCTCGCAACGAGCAAGAAACGTGCGTTCGAACAAGCCGGCCTGCTTTTTGAAAACAACCATGGCTTGGCGCGCGCGCTCGTGTTCGACAGCCTGTTCGCCCGTGAACGCCTGGGCTCCACTGCCCTCGGGCAGGGCGTGGCCGTTCCGCACGGCCGCGTGAAGGGTCTGGAGCAGGCGTTGGCGGCATTCATCCGCCTGGCCCAGCCCATCCCCTTCGACGCCCCCGACGGACAGCCCGTATCGATGCTGCTTTGCCTGCTCGTGCCGGAAACGGCCACCCAGCAGCATCTGGACATCCTGGCCGAACTCGCCCAGCTCATGTCCAACAAGGCGTTGCGCGAGGCCCTGGCCACCGAGCCCGATCCGGCCATCGTCCACAAGATGCTCACGACCGGCAAACTCTGAATCCACGCGGAAACGCTGCCATGCTCACGGTGCAGGAACTCGTCGACGACAACGCCGACAAAATCCCCTTTAACTGGATATCGGGCCAAGGCGCGGCAGACCGCGCAATTCCCGATGACGGCATGGCGGCGGCCGACCTGGTCGGCCACCTGAACCTTATCCACCCGTCGCGCATCCAGGTGTTCGGGCAGGAAGAACTGGCGTACTACACGCGCTTCGACCTGCGCCGCCGCATGCACCACATGGACGAGCTGCTGATCGGCGGCGTCCCCGCGATCCTCCTGGCCGACGGCCTGACGCCGCCCCAGGACCTGATCGACCAGTGCGACCAGCACCAGGTGCCGCTCCTGTCCACCCCGGTCGCCGCCGCGCAGCTCATTGACCTGCTGCGCATCTACCTGGGCAAGAAGCTCGCGCCCACGACCACCGTCCACGGCGTGTTCCTGGACGTGCTGGGACTGGGCGTGCTGATCACCGGCGAATCGGGCCTGGGCAAGAGCGAACTGGCGCTGGAGCTGATCTCGCGCGGACACGGCCTGGTGGCCGACGACGCCGTGGAGTTCTCGCGCACCGCCCCCAACATGATCGAAGGCCACTGTCCGCAACTGCTGCAGAACCTGCTGGAAGTGCGCGGCCTGGGCCTGCTCGACATCCGCACCATCTTCGGCGAAACCTCGGTGCGCCGGAAGATGCGGCTCAAGCTCATCGTGCACCTGGTCCGCGCCACGGCCCAGGACAAGTTTGAGCGCCTGCCGCTGCAGGACATCACCCAGGACATGCTGGGCCTGCCCGTGCGCAAGGTGATGCTGCAGGTGGCCGCGGGCCGCAACCTGGCCGTGCTGGTCGAAGCGGCGGTGCGCAACACGATACTCAAGCTGCGCGGCATCGACACGCTTGGCGAATTCATGGAACGCCAGGCCATGGCGATCCTCCAAAGCAGCAAATGACCCCGCATCGTCGCCCTGCGGCATCGTGAGCCTTTACGAGACCCTGGCCGACGAGATCGCCAAGTCGATCGCAACCGGCGTGCTGCGCGCCGGCGACAAGCTGCCCTCGGTGCGCGACGCCTGCTCGGCGCGAGGGGTCAGCCCCTCTACCGTATTCCAGGCCTATTACCTGCTCGAGGCCCGCGGACTCGTCCGCGCGCAGCCGCGATCGGGCTACTACGTCAACGCGCCGGCCGAGTCGCTGCCGCCCGAGCCCGGCGCCTCCTGCCCCGATGGCGAATCGACGGAACTCGCGATCAGCGAGCGCATCTTCGACATCCTGGACTCCGTCCGCAACCGCGACGTCGTGCCGCTGGGCTCGGCCTTCCCGTCTGCGCTCTTGTTTCCGCTGCCCCGGCTGGCGCAGGCCATGGCCGCGCATCTCAAGCGTCAGGATCCGCGCGATACGGTCGACGACCTGGCGCCCGGCAATCCGCGGTTGCGCAGGCAGATCGCGCTACGCTATCTGATCGGCGGCATCAATCTTTCCGCCAACGACATCGTCGTCACCAACGGCGCGCTCGAGGCCCTGAACCTGTGCCTGCAGGCGGTCACGCAGCCGGGCGACACGGTCATCGTCGAGGCGCCCACGTTCTACGGCGCCTTGCAGGCGCTGGAAAGACTGGGGCTGAAGGCGCTGGAAGTGCCGACTCATCCGCGCACCGGCATCGACCTGGCCGCGATGGAAGCGGCCATCGAGCGCCATGCGCCACGCGCCTGCTGGCTGATGACGCAGTTCCAGAATCCGCTGGGCAGCCTGATGCCCGACGAAAAGAAGCGGCAGCTGGTCGAGTTGCTTGCGCGGCATGACATCCCCCTGATCGAGGACGACGTCTACGGCGAGCTGTACTTCGGACCCGCGCGGCCGGTTCCCGCCAAGGCGTACGACACGCGTGGACTCGTGTTGCATTGCTCGTCGTTCTCGAAGTGCCTGGCGCCCGGCTACCGGATCGGCTGGGCCAGCGCGGGGCGCTACGCGCAGCGCGTGCAGCGCCTGAAACTGTCGTCCACGTTGTCCGCATCCGGGCCGGCGCAGGGCGCGATCGCCGAATACCTGGAACAGGGCGGCTACGACCGCCATCTGCGCCGGCTGCGCGAAACGCTGCAGACGCAGCAGGAACGCATGGCCGATGCCATCGCGCATGAGTTTCCCGCCGGCACGCGGGTGACGCGCCCGCAAGGCGGTTTTTTCCTGTGGCTGGAACTGCCTGCGGCCGTCGACGCCCTGGCGTTGCACCGCCAGGCGCTGGCGCGCGGCATCAGCGTTGCGCCCGGCCCGATCTTTTCCGCCAGCGGGCAGTTTGCCAGCGCGCTGCGCCTGAACTACGGACACCCCTGGGACGCCAGGACCGAATCCGCCATCCGCGTGCTGGGCGAACTGGCTCGCGAAGCCTGTTCCCCTGCGGCCCGCGCGCGCCAGCGCGACGGCGCCTTGCGCGGAACCCAGAGCCAGCCAACGCCACGGGCTCCCGCGCGCGGCACTTAGTTCAGCGTCGACGAGGCGCGTGCGCGCTTGACCTCAAGGGGCGTCACGCCGCCCGCCTGGTTGCCCCAGCTGCCGCGGATGAAGGACACCAGCATTGCGATGTCGTTATCGTTGAGCACCTGCCCGAACGGCGGCATGCCATGGGGCCGCGGATTCGCGGCGGTGGCCGGGGCATAGCCGCCGTCAAGCACCATGCGAATGGCGTTCACCGGCGAAGGCGCCGTCACGCTGGGATTGCCCGCCAGCGCGGGCCATGCCGATCCGCTGCCCTTGCCATCTTCCTGGTGGCATTGCGCGCACTGCTGCCGATAGATCTTGCCGCCCAGCTCCATGGCCGCCGGGACACCCCCGGCGCTTGTGGCGTCGGCGGCCGGCGTGGCAGGCAGGGACTTGATATAGACGCCGATGGCGAGCGCATCCTCGTCGCTCAGGTGCTGGGTGCTGCCCAGCACGACCTCCGCCATGGGACCGCTGACGGTCGAATGCCCGGAGATGCCGGTCTTGAGCAAGGTGGCGATGTCCTGCGCCGTCCAGCGGCCCATGCCCGTGCCCATGTCGTTGGTGAGCGGCGGCGCATACCAGTCCAGCACCGGGATCAGACCGCCGGCCAGCGCGTCCGACGTGCGCGTCGCGCCAAGGCTGTTGCGCGGCGTGTGGCAGGCGGCGCAATGGCCCAGGCCCTCTACCAGGTAGCGGCCGCGATTCCACTGCACCGACTGGCCGGGGTCGGGCTCCTGCACGCCCGGCTTGAAGTACAGGGCGCGCCATGCAGCCAGCAAGGCGCGCTGGTTGTACGGAAAGTCCAGCTCCGGCGCCCGGTTGGGCTGGCTGACGGGCGCAACGCTGCGCAGATAGGCGAACAGCGCATCGGAGTCGCTGCGCGTGACGCGCGTGTACTCGGTGTACGGGAAGGCCGGATACAGCAGCGTGCCATCCCGGGACTTGCCGTTGTGCAGCGCCTGCCAGAAATCGTCGGCCGTCCATGCGCCGATCCCGGTCTCGGTGTCGGGCGTGATGTTCGGCCCGTAGACCGTGCCGAACGGCGTGGGGATGGGCGTGCCGCCCGCCAGCGCCTTGCCGCCCCGGCTGGTGTGGCAGGCCATGCAATTGCCCGCCAGCGCCAGATAGCGTCCGCGTTCGATCAAGGCCGCGCCATCGGCCGCGGCCGCGACCGGACCGGTGGTGGGATCGTCGCGCGTGCCCAGCCAATACAGGCCGCCGGTTGCCACGACCGCCAGCAGCAGCAGAATCCCCAGGACTTTCTTCATGAGCTTCATCCTGCCCTCTGCTTAGCGTTGCGCCTGGCTGCCGCATTCCGCGGGCAGGCGGAGCGAATCCGCGGCGGCCGGCGCATAGGGCTCGGCGACGGGTTGCGACGACAGCCACGCCGCGAGGGCAGCGATGTCGGTGGGGGTGAGCTTGTGGGAAATGTCGGCCATGCAGTCCGGCGCGGCCGCGCGGCGCAGGCCGCTTTTCCAGCTTCCGATCTGCGCGCTGATGTAGTCGCGGGGCAGGCCGAGCAGGCCCGGAATGGCCGGCAGCATGCCGCTCAGGGACGCGCCGTGACAGGACGCGCAGGCAGGCAGGCCGCGCGCGGCGTCGCCGTCCACGGCCAGCCGACGGCCCGCTTCCAGCGTGGCGGCGGACACGTCCGCGCGCAACGGCGCGGGATACGGCACGTGCTGCTCGGAAAAGAATGCGGCCATCTCATGCAGATAGCCGTCGGGCAGGCCCGCCAGCAGGTGCGCCATGGGCCGGTATTGCCGCCGACCGTCGCGGAAATTCAGCAACTGGTGATAAAGGTAGTCCTGCGGCTTGCCAGCCAGCCGGGGGTAGTAGCCGTCGGCCCCCGCCCTGCCCTGCGCGCCATGGCAGGCCGTACAGGCGGCGACGCGCGCGGCCATGGTGTCCGGCTGCAGGACCTGCGCGGGGCTTGGCTGAGCCAGCGCCGGCGTCGCCATAAAGGCAACAGTTGCGGCGGCAAACCACCTGGAGATTGCCCAAAACCGCGGCAGTGAAACACTACGAAAGGAAATGAGGGCTAACATCTAGGTCGAATTCCAATCCCCCGAATCGCATGACGGCGGGGCGCGTAAAGTGAATCTGCACAGTATCCGGCCCCAAGCTTACGTCAGGGCGCGCAGACGGGTACAGGCGCAGATCCCGAGTTTATGGCCATATCAGATGCTATCCCGCCGGCATCGTCCTGGAAAAGCGTGCCACAATCATGTCCATGTTGAAAGTCGTCCTCGTCACCGGCATTTCCGGTTCCGGCAAATCCGTCGCGCTGCGCATGCTCGAGGACGCAAGCTATACCTGTGTCGACAATCTGCCGGTCCGTTTCCTGACCGAATTCATCGCCAACGCCCGCGATGACGGCATGGAGCGCGTGGCGGTCGCCATCGATGTCCGGTCCCCCGGCGAACTTGCCGAACTGCCCGACGTGGTCACCGCGCTGCGCGCCATGGGCACCAGCCTGCGCGTGGTCTTCCTGGACGCCAGCACCGCGACGCTGGTGCAGCGGTATTCCGAATCCCGCCGCCGCCATCCGCTGACCGATCGCCTGCAGCGCGGCGGCACGGCGCCGTCGCTGACCGACTGCATCGCCCTCGAACGGGAACTGCTTGCGCCGCTGCGTGAGCAGGAACACGTCATCGATACCTCGGACCTGACGCCGGGCCAGCTGCGCGCCTGGATACGCGACCTGATCAAGGCCGATCGGGCGCCGCTGGTGCTCACCTTCGAATCCTTCGCGTACAAGCGCGGTGTTCCCGGCGATGCCGACCTGGTGTTCGACGTGCGCTGCCTGCCCAATCCCCACTACGACCGCAACCTGCGCCCGCTGACGGGCCGCGACGAGCCCGTCGCCACCTGGCTGGCGGGGTACGAACAGGTGGGCCAGATGATCGACGACATCGCCGGTTTCCTGAACCGCTGGCTGCCGCAGTACACGCAGGACACGCGCAACTACCTGACGGTGGCCATCGGCTGCACCGGCGGCCAGCACCGTTCGGTCTATGTGGTCGAACAGCTGGCGCTGCGGTTTGCCGACCACGACCCCCTGCTGGTGCGCCATCGCACCCAACTGCCCGACGAATCCGCATGACGCTTTCCCGCCCCCTACACCTCATCCTCCTGGTGCTGCTGGCCATTGCCGTGGCTGGCTGCTCTTCCACCGGCGGACGCAAAAAGGGCGGCGGTTACTACAAGGACGACGGGCCGGACGACAATCCCCCGTCCAACCTGGACCAGGTTCCGGACGCGGTGCCCAAGCTGGAGCCCTACGCCAGCGGCGCGAACCGGCCCTATGTCGTGTTCGGCCAGCGCTACGTTCCCGACACCAGCGGGCAACCCTACAAGAAACGCGGCACCGCGTCGTGGTACGGCAAGAAATTCCACGGCAACTCGACGTCCATCGGCGAACCCTACGACATGTACGCCATGACGGCCGCCCACACCACGCTGCCGATTCCCAGCTACGCGCGCGTCACCAGCATGGTCAACGGCAAGACGATCGTCGTGCGGGTGAACGACCGCGGCCCGTTTCACAGCGACCGCATCATGGACTTGTCCTACGTGGCGGCCTACAAGCTGGGCATCATCGGCCCGGGCAGCGGCCAGGTGGTGGTCGAGGCCATCCCGCAGGACGAAATCCGCCGCCTGGCCTCGCAGGGCGCGCCCGCCGCGCCCGAACCCGAGCCCGCTTCGGCGATCGGCTCCACGCCCGTGCAGGCGCCCGTGGCCGCCGTCCCCGTGGCGCTCGCGGCCCAGCCGCCGGTCGCGCCCGCGCCGGGCACGGCTCCGGTCCGCCAGGCGCCCCTGGGCCCCGGCGGCCGCGTCTATGTGGAGGTGGGCGCGTTGAGCCAGCCGGGCAACGCGCAGTCGCGGGGGAGCCGCATCCACACGCCATTGAGCGCCGAAAGCGCGCCGCCCGCGG
>NZ_JBDJLJ010000024.1:0-71455 GCF_039673305.1 Achromobacter spanius | reverse complement strand
CCGCAAGACGTCGGGCCGGGGCGCGGGCCAGGGCGCGGATGCCGGGGGTCGGGACGAAGCCGGCTCCACGGCCGGCGAACCGGCGGCCGGTGCACCGGCGGATCGCGCACCGGTGGCCGATGGCGCCAAGCCGTCCGGGCGAGCCAGGCAGGCCGAAGCCTGGAAGCCTGCTGACGCGCCCCAGCAAACGGATGCGCCTGTGCGGGCGGACGTCTCCGGCCACGCTGAAGTTTCCAGACCCGCGGAAGGCGGCGAGCGCGCGGAGGTTCCGCCCGCGCCGGCGATTCCCAAGTTGCCGCCCATGCCCAGGCCCGCCAGGCCTGCGCCGCAATCGGCCCTCGTCGCGGGGCCGCCTCCGACCGTGAATGTGGCTGATTGGACCTTCGTGGCGCCTCCCGCGGCCCCGCGCGAACGCCCCGTCAAGGCGACCGACCCCTTCGAAGGCGGGGCGCCGCGCCAGGCTCCCGAACCCGAGACGGCGGCGCCTGCCGCCAAGCGTGGCCGCGCCGCCAGCAAGACGGCGGCAGCCAAGACCGAGGAAGCCGGCGCGAGCCGGGTCGCGCGGGGAGCGGGAACGCGCTCCGCCGCCAAGGCGCCTGCCGCGCAGTCCGCCGCAGCGCCTTCGGCCGCGCCCGCGGCCGACGTGGCACCCGAGGCCCCCGCCAAGCCGGCCCGCAAGACGGCCCGCAAGACCGCCGCGCGCAAGCCGACGGCGGCCGCCGTGGAGTCCTGAAGCGGGTCCCGCCCCACGGGGCGCGGCCAGGCGCCTGGCCGCGGAATCAATCCCCGGCCGCGCCGAACTGGCCGGGCGTCACGCCCAATTCGCGCTTGAACATGGCGATGAAGGCGCTGACGTTGTCGTAACCCAGCTCCAGCGCCACCGTGGTCACGGCGGCGCCGCCGGCCAGCAATTCCTGCGCGCGCATCAGGCGGGCCTGCTGGCGCCAGGCGCCGACGGGCAGGCCGGTTTCCGCCAGGAAGCGGCGGGCCAGCGTGCGCGGCGCCATGCCGATGGCGGCCGCCCATTCCTCCAGCGAGCGTGTGTCCGACGGCTGGTCCGACAAGGCCAGCGCCAGACGCTGCAGCCGCGGGTCTCGCGGCAGCACCAGCGCCGCGCCGGCGCGCGGCAGGGTGCGGATCTCGTCCCGGATCAATTCCACGATGCGGCGGCGCGCCGGATCGGACGCGTCGTCGCGCCAGCTCGCCGCGCGTTCGACGGCGGCCAGCAGCAATGCCGACGCCTGCAGCGCGCAGGGCGCGCCGGGCAGGCCGGCGCAGGCGGCCGGACTGAGATAGGCGCTGTAGCCCGCGTAAGGGCCGTGCGAGCGCAGCCCATGGAGATGCCCGGGCGGGATCCAGACGGCGTGCCGCGAAGGCGCGACCCATTGCCGGTCCCCGGCGTAAACGGTCAACAATCCCTGGTGCGCGCCCAGCAGCTGCCCGCGCGCGTGGCGGTGCATGGCCGTGTGGCGCAGCGCGCCGTCATGTCGGGAAACGGCGATCAGCCTGGGTCCGGACCGTGAACCGGCGCGCTCGGGCGCAAGCAGGGGACGGGAAACAGGCGGGGATGGCGGTGGCTGAATCACGGTATTGAATGGCCAAAACAACGCAGATTTGCCGGAAGGATGCGCCTATCGTAGCGCTTGAGTCCAACAACCGGAGCAAAGCATGAAAGCAGAGGATGTCTTGCCGGACGGCAAGGATCAGGGAACCTTCAATGGCGTGGCGGTGCGCAAGGGCACGGTGGGCGCGTTTCTGGCCAACGCGCGCGTATGCTGCGATCCGGGCGCATCGGATCAGGCGGCGGCCGTCGCGCGCAGGGATATCGAGGAAGCCTTGCCCGCGTTGCGCGCGCTGGGCCTGTTTGACGTGCTGCAGGTGCGCGACCCCGCGCTGCGGGCGTGGATCGAGGCGCGGGCACCGGCGCGGGCACCGGGCGCGGGCATCCGGGCGCGGGCATCCGGCGCGAGCATCCGGCGCGGTGAGCACCCGGCGGCGTAACGCGGGCCGGCGCGGCGCGTGCTCTATGATGGCAGGCTTCGGACGCGAGCCCGAGCCCTCGGGCCGCCGTCCGCCCCGCCTTCAATCACGCGTTCCTGCTCCCCGTTTCCTGTTCGGCAAGCCATGCAATACGTTCTGGTCAGTTCCTGCCTGCTGGGCAACCCCGTGCGCTACGACGGCCGCAGCGTGCCCAATGGCGACGCCGTCCTGGATCGCTGGCTGGCCCAGGGCCGGGTCGTGGCGGTCTGTCCGGAAGTCGCGGGGGGCATGCCCACGCCGCGGCCGCCCGCCGAGATCCAGCCGGGCGAGGTGGCCGCAACGGTGCTGGCCGGCCAGGGGCGCGTCGTCGCAGTGACGGGAGAAGACGTCACCGCGCAGTTCGTCCGCGGCGCCCGCGAGGCGCTTGCCGCGGCGCAAGCCCGCGGCATCCGCGTCGCTGTCCTGAAAGAGGGCAGCCCGTCCTGTGGCAGCGGTTATGTGTACGACGGCCATTTCGCCGGCCGCCGCCAGCCCGGACTGGGCGTGACCGCGGCGCTGCTGCGCGGCGCGGGCCTGCAGGTGTTCAGCGAAAAACAATGGGGCGAGGCCGGCGATTGCGTGGCCGCGCTGGAGGCGGATGATGGGCGCTGACATCGGGGACTGGCTGGTGCTGCTGGGCGTGGCCGGATGCACCGTGCTGTTCTGGAAGGCCGCGGCGCGCATGGGGCGCAGCCGGCTGCCGGCCCGCGTGGGCGCGGTGCTGGCCCTGGCCGGCTCCGCCTTCTTCTTCTATGCCTGGTATGCCCAGTACCTGAAGTGGGATTTCAATGAACTGGGCCGCCACTACGATCCCGTCGATGGTGTGGTCTACACCGATGCGGGATTCGTCTGGGTGCTGCCGGCCGGCATGCTGCTGATCGCCGGGTTGCTGAGCGCCTGGCGCGGCTGGCGGCGCTGATCCGCCCGGCCGCGCCCCAGACCCGCGGCTATTCGCTGCGGATGTTCGCCTGCTTCACGATCTTGCCGTTGTCGGCGTATTCCTTCTGGACCTGGGCCGTGAACTGCTCGACCGTGCCGGTCGACATGATGTTCAGGGCGTCGGTCAGCGGCTTGCTGATGTCGGGCATGGCGGCCACCTTGTTGAGGACGGCATTCATGCGCGCACGGAAATCCGGACTGGTTGCGGCCGGCGCGAAAAAGCCGAAGGTCGACGTCATGTTGGCCATGGGATAGCCCAGCTCGGCCAGCGTGGGCGCATCCGGCATGCCCGGCAGGCGCGCCGGCGATCCCACAGCCAGCAGCTTGAGCTTGCCCTCGCCGATCAGCGCGTTGACCGGTCCGGACGCGTTGACCAGCATCAGCGTGAACTGGCCGCCCAGCGCGTCGGGCACCATCTGCGCCATGCCCTTGTAGGGCACGTGCGTGATGCGCACGCCGGCCTGGCCGTTGATCTGTTCCAGCATCAGGTGCCCCAGCGACCCCACGCCCGCCGTCGCCAGCGACAGCCCGCCCGGGTCCGCCTTGGCCTGCTCCAGCATGTCCTTGAACGTCTTGCCGGTGAACTTCGGGCCTCCCACCAGATACACCGGCGAATACATGATCGAGGCCACGGGCGCCAGGTCCTTGAGCGGGTCGTAGAGCGTCTTCATCACGTGCGGCGACAGCGTGACCGGACTGACCGCGGTGAACGCCAGCGTGTTTTCGTCGTGGGCCCGGGCCACGGTGTTCATGCCGATCATGCCGCCCGCGCCGCCCCGGTTCTCGACCACGACGGGCCGGGAGAGCTCGACCGCCAGCTTCTGCGCGAACGCGCGCGCCGTGTTGTCGACGATGCCGCCGGCCCCGTAGGGCACGACGATGGTCATGGCCTGCGCCTGACCAGCGGTCTGCGCGTGGGCGGCGGCGGTCAATGCGCATGCGGCGCCGATGGCGCACAGCCCCGCGATCCGCTTGAAGTTCAACATGATTTCCCCTGGATGGCCGGCTCCTCGCCGGCGCTGCATGCGGCGCCCAATGCGCCGCGCCGGCATGCAGTGTGTGCAGGCCGGCGCGGGAGGGCAACCGGGATTACCCGGAAAGCCTGCGTCAGTGGGACCGGTAGCCGCGGCTGGTCATGCAGGAATCGACTGAACGGTTGTAGGTGTCGACCATGACCTGGGTGGTCCAGGGGTTGATGGTGGCCGGGTCGTAGCCGCTCTGGTTCATGGCCCAGCGCCGGCAATCGGTGGTGGCGCTGGCCTGCGCCGTATTGACGGGGGGCGCCGGTTCATATTGCACGGGCGCGTATTGCGGCGCCGGGGCGGAATAGGCGACCGGCGGCGCTTCGTAGACCGGCGCCGGATACACCGGTTCCTGGTAGACCGGCGCCGCGTAGACCGGCTCCTGGTAGACGGGCGTGGCATAGGCCGGCGCGGCGTACAGCGGCGGGCTGGTGTAGCCCACGCCCGACGAATACACGCCGGTCTGGACGTAAGAGGGGCCGGAATTGGCCGCCAGCAGCAGGCCGACCGTCGCCAGCGCGAAGGCGCCGCCGATCCACCATCCGTCCGAACTGCTGCCGCCGCCGCCGCCGTGATGGTGGTAGCCGCCGCCATGTCCGCCGCCCCAATACCCGCCACGCCCGCCGGCCATCGCCGGCGCGCCGGCAACCGCCAGCGCCAATGCCGCAACGGCCACCCGGACTGTAAACCGCTTCATGATCTTGCTCCTGGTTCGCCCGGAACCCGCCCATCGCGGGGGCCGAAGCGATAGGCCTACTTTACTGCTGCGGCTGACGCAATAAGTTGTCTCAAGCGATACGGGAATTTCAAGTGATTTCAATCGGGTACGGGTTGCGCGGCCCCTGGCGCAAGGGTGGCGGATCGGCCCCGGAAACAGTGGCGAAATGCAGGGAACGGTAGTACTTTCTCGCGATGATCAAGGCACTGCCTCCGACCCCCTCGCAAGACAAGCGCCTGACCAAGGGGGAACGCACTCGGCTGCAGCTTCTGGAGGTCGCCGCCGCCGAATTCGCCGAACGCGGATTCCAGAACACGCGGATCAGCGACATCGTCGCGCGGGCCGGAGTGACGCAGCCGGTGTTCTACCAATATTTCACCAGCAAGCAGGCCGCCTACGATGAACTGGTGGGCATGTTTGCCCAGCGCCTGCGGCAGGCCATCGGCCAGGCGCGACTGCCGGGCAATCAGCAGGGGGCGGACCTGCCTGCCCGCGTCCGCCAGGCCATCGGCGGCCTGCTCGCCATCCTGCAGGAAGATCCCAACCTGACCCGCATCGGCTTTTTCCAGGTCGAGGCGGCTGAGGCCCTCAAGGACGAACTGGTGGAGATGATCGCCGACAACGTCCGCGCCGACCAGCAGGCGGGCCTGTTCCGGCCGGAGGTGCCGGCGCAGTGGGTCGCGCAGGCGCTCATGGGCATCATCGAACGCTTCACGCGCCAGGCGCCCGACGCCGCCAGGCAGCAGGCCCTGGCGGAATTCATCGCCGGACTGCTGCTGGACGGCATCCGGCACAGGCAGGCTCCCTAGGGAGCCTTTTTTATCGCCGACGGCTATTCGACGCGCGCGCCCGAAGCCGACACCACCTTGCCGGCGGACTCCCAATCCGCCTTCAGCAGATCCTGGAACTGCGCGGCCGACTTGGCCTCGGCCTCGACGCCCAGCGACGCCAGGCGCGCCTGCACCTTGGGATCGGCCAGCACCTTGTTGACGGCGGCATTGATCTGGTCGCGATCGGCGGCGGAGATGCCGGCCGGCGCCAGCAGGCCCAGCCAGGAATCGAATGCGTAGCCGGGCAGGCCGCTTTCGGCGACGGTGGGCAGGTCGGGCGCAAAGCGCGAGCGCGTCTTGCCGGTGTAGGCCAGGAACGTCACGCGCGGGTCGTTGCGGTACGCGGTGACGCCGATGGTGGCGGCGGTCACGGCCTGGACGCGGCCGGCCAGCAGTTCGGTCACGGCGTCGCCGGTGGACTTCATGGGGATGTGCTGCATCTGCGCGCCGGCGGCGGTCAGGAACGACGCCATGCCCAGGTGCGAGGCGCTGCCGTTGCCGGCCGAGGCGTAGTCGTAGGCGCCGGGTTTGGCCTTGACCGCCTGGATGAATTCGGCGGTGTTCCTGGCGTTCAGCGAGGCGGACGCCAGGATGATGTAGCCGGTGTTGCCGATGTAGGCCACGCCGGTGAAATCCTTGTAGGGGTCGTAGCTCAGGTTCTTGTACAGATACCCGGCGATGTTGTGGCTGGCGGCGGCCAGCACCAGCGTGTTGCCGTCGGGCTTGGCGCGGGCGACCTGGGCCGTGCCCACGGTGCCGCCGGCGCCGGCGCGGTTTTCGACCACGATGGAGGCGTCCAGCGCGCGGCCCAGTTCATCGCCGATCGCGCGGGCGATCGTGTCCTGGACCGCGCCGGTGCCGTAGGGCACCACGATGCGGATGACGCGTTGTTCGGCCTGGGCTGTGCCCATGCCGGCGACGGCCAGAGCAAGGGCGAGCAGGGTGTTGCGGCGTGCAGCTTGGAATCGGGAAGGCATGAAGCGGACTCGTGGTTGTGGCGCGCCTGCGGAATGCGGCGCGGGCATCGCGGCGTTGGACTCTAATCAATTGCGCCGCGTGGGCCAACGAATTATTCGCGCGTTGTTTATTTCTTCTGGAGATATGGATTCAGGCGGGCTGCGGGCCGGCCGCCTTCGGGGCTGCCTAGTGCTGATGTAGCGCCGCTTCGTCTCGCAGCTGGCGCACAGCAGAGGTGGTGCGAACAATCTCCACATGTCGGCCGGCTGTATTTCTTAAAACTACTCTCTCCAAATATTCTTCGCGTTCACCTTGGACTCGTATCTGAATAGGGATGCGGCCGACACGTCCTGTATGACCTTGAAACGTGCTTTTCTCAGGCTATTTCCATGATCAATTGGCGACGTTAACTTTGCGCTGCTTTGCAGCGGCTTCGGCTTCGATGGCCCTATCGAGTTCATCTTTGAGCAGCGCAAGCACGTCTTCAGTTAGCGTGCCTTTTATCGTGCTAGATATTTTTTCTAATAATTCAAATTTCTTCTTTTTGGTGGATACCCGAATCGATTTGTAAAATCCCTCGATAGTCTTTTCTGCAAGTTTGTTGTCTCCGGGGAGGAAGTAGTCTGAGAGCCGAAGTCGGTTGAGCTTTTCGATTTTGCATATGCGAATGGTTTCGGAGCCTTTTCGGTCCCCTGGTTTAGCGACCACCCGTTCGAACTTGTCGAATTCTAAGTGGTTTTCCCATTCATCAAGATGGGGGTGGACGATGATGTAGTCTTTAGAGTCGATAGGTACCGAATCTGGCTTTGCTTCCCCCGCAAGCACGTTGGTAATATATTTTGCCCCATTGCATTGTAGGCATGATGCCGCAATGTTATTAGTTTCGAACATAAGATGAGGACAAGAGTCTTTGCTGATTATGTGCTCGGCGTCATAGCTGCGTTTGTGTTTGTCAAGTTCTTTGCTGCAATAACAACACCGTCGCGCTTGCCTATAATAATAGTGGTCTTTGACTTCCGAACGGTACGCCGTCACAAGGCTATGGTCGACGTGGTGTTCGTCGATATTCCAATAGTGTCCCCCTTGCGCTCCCTGTCGTCGTAGGTGGGTATGTTGATTTGAATCGATTTTCACCAATGGATTCAATACGTTGGCCCTGTGGCGAGCTCTAGGCATCTTGGCGCTCCTGTTGATCGCCGTCGTCGTCAGAAGTGTTGATGAGGTCTAGGGCGTCATTTATCAGGCTAATGGATTCTGCGTCGCCACTCTGCGGATGGGAATATATTTTCCGCAGCCGAATAAGGTTTCGTACTGCCTCGTCCTTCTGGATTTCCCCATCTTCAGCTTTATCGATGGATATTAGGAGTTCATGTGCGAGGTGCTGGCTGTTGGGCACTGGGGTTTCAAAGACGTCGACGAGGGTCGCTTCGACAGAGGGCATTTCCGAAGCGCGTGGATGCTCAGTGTCGCCTTCTCCTATTCGCGCAACCCCTATATTCGCAGCCTGAGCTTGTTGCACGATGAGAGGGGAGTGAGTCGCAACCAATACATGACACCCTGAGAATGGCTTCAGTGCGGCGAGCAGATAATCCAAATAAGACTGCTGCCACTGAGGATGTAGGCTCAGTTCCGGTTCGTCAATAAGCACAAGGGAGTTATCTCGAAGCGCTGTCGCCAGTCCTATAATCGAGCAAAGCATTTGCTGCTGCCCAGAACTCGCGTTGGCTACGTCTATTTCCGGCTCATCGAAAGGCAAGATGCGACACGAACTGAGCCGAAGTATATTAAGCCGACGTAATAGCGTCAGAGATTGTAAGCGTGCATATTGGTGCCTACCTGAGCTGAAGTCGAAATCCTGCCAAAGCACCGATTTATCGTCCGGCCACTCAATCTGTGTTAGCGCTTCGCTGACCAGCTCAGCAAGAGCGAGTGGGTCCGCGATGCGTAGCTCTGCCCTAATCCGTTGGTTAGACCAAACTCCGCCGGTCGCAGGGTGGGTGAAGAACTTCACAAGCTCGTCTAGCGATTGGGATGACCGACTAGGAAAGTTTTCCATGGGCGTATATGCAAATCTGACTCGGGCTTCAAAGTTCAGATGACGCATCACTTCAAACATGACAGGGGCAGCATCCACTGATTCGCTAAGTCGGAAGATGGCTTGTTCCAAAGTGTCGCGAGCGATTAAGCCCCCGGAGATTCGGGATTTCTGATGCAGCCCAATGGCGACATGGTGCCTTTTTTGGTCCAGTCCATCGCCATAAATGTCGGTCAGAGTCGTAGTTGACCGCGTGGGTGACTGGAAGCGTGTAAAGGGACTGAATGTCTGGGTAATGACTCTAGAAGGGCGGGTGGGCGGAGGACTTCTAGAGCCTTGTTTGAATTCTTTATCATTGATTTTCCATCTTACTGCGACGGAACTGCGTCGGTCGCCCCTGATCATCGTAAAGAACTTCACCAGACTTACTAGTAGCTCAGTTTTTCCTGAGCCGTTGGGGCCTGTCACTATATCTACGCGATTTTTTCCATCGTTTCTCGCAAATTCCTCGAGAATCAAATGTGCGCGTTCCGTGTAAAGTGAAATTATCTGTGTAGACATGGGAGGCGATTTGGAAAGTGTCCGTTTGAATATTCAGTCTACATCAGGCTGAATTTATTTTGATGTTTGATGCTGTATTGTTTTAGTGGGTCGAACTATAGCCGCCCGACGATTGCATGCATTTTTTAGGCACTAGTTGCGACGCAGCCAGCCGGAGGCAGTGCTGATTGGGATGCTCTAAACGGTACAGCGGCGGCTGTCTAAGCCACCGCCGAGCTAAGGCTGACGCTTTCTCTCCTTGGCCAGAACTGCTTGTAGCGCTTCACGCGTTCGCTTGTCCAAGGGCGAGTTATTAGCGAATTCGTTGATGAACAACCGTAGGTCGCCTACCTCTCCGTTGGGCATGCGTAGCCCCTCACCTTGAACTGTGATCCATTGCCCGGGATAAACTCGGGAAGGAATGTTTACGTTTACTGTTACACCGAGGATATCCAGATCGGTGGGGCCACCAAGTGCCGCGGCCAAACAATCCAGAATTATGTCAATTTCCACATGGCTCTCGTGTAGAAATTGACCGCGGCGGTCCCACCAATAGGCATGCCGGATCATGACTAGAAGGTTTCCGCTTCGCGTTGAGTCGTCTGCTAAGTAGCCGGCGCCAGGCACCTTAAAGACGGTGCCTGGGGCTGTTCTAGGTGGAATCCGGACATTTACGTACTTGGTTTCTAGGCGTCGTTTGTGTCCCCAGCACATGTAGCATTCAGCGAGATTGGTCGTGCCGGTGCCCTGGCAGTCTCTACACGTTCTGGCCCAGCGCCCCACGCCAGTATTTCCAGTTCCGTAGCAGCGCCTGCAATCCTTCAAAAAAGGGGAGGTAAATAATCCGCTCCCTCTGCACGTGTAGCATTCGACCCAGACGTCAAAGCCTACATTGGCCATACAACCCGCAAAAAGTTCACTCAAAGACAAGTCTTTTCGAACATGTATGTCTAGCCATCTGTCATTGTCTGGGGTTTGCTCGTCAGGCTCGTCACTGTCATGTGAGGGAGGAGTCGCGTTCAACGTATGGCATGTGCATTCTGAAGGACCAGCTTCTCTCTTGTTGCTTAGAATCTCATATGCCGCTCGATACTTCCGAAATTCTTGGGAGTCCTGGGCGGACGCTCCGGGAGATGTTTTGTCGGGGTGAGTCTTGGATACCTGTTTTCGGTAAGCCTTTCTAACCGCATCGGGCGTCGCGTCGCCAGGTAGGCCTAGCGTCGCCTTGTAGCACCGTTGGTCGCATATAGTCATTTTGTAATCAGGCCAGCAGTAAAAGTCACGGCGAATAGCCCAATGGGTCGCCGAAATTCGGGATGCCTTCCTGAAAGTTCACTAGGCATACACGTAGGTGGAATTTTGGTGGCGAATTTTAATGCATGATTATGACGTTGTTGCGAGTGTTGGACTGTATGGCCAGCACGGTGAGAGTAAGGCCCCCCTCTGAGCCTGCTTTCTTCATTGAACAGCCTAGTTGTGGCTTCAGGCATCATATTGATGCCTGTTTGGAGGGCGAGCGTGAAGAGCGTGCGTGCAAGAATAGCCAGATTCTGGTCGATTAGCGTCAGCACCTGACATGGCTTTGCAAGCATGAGCGTCCGAATATGGCTCTGGGCGCATTTACTCAGAAATAGCAGCTGGCCATAGCCGCATAGCGTTTCTACATCTGGCAATTGTGGATTCAGACGGTCAGTGCAACACCCTATTGAAAGCCTGATGGATAGAGGCGTGCGATGGTCAGTATTTACGGCGCCATGACTACGGAGAGGAGGTCTAGGATTTGGGAGCTATGGCGCACTTTGGTGTTCGGCGGGTGCGCACTTCTGGCTGACGCTGACCCCGGTGGGTATCGGCTGGAATTTCGGCTTCGTCGGCGCTTCGGCGCTGGTGCTGGAATGCCATCGTCCCGAGAAAAAGACGCGGGTGCAATCGCTGAACGACTTCATCGTTTTCGGCAGGATGGCGATGAGTTCATTCGCGTCCGGAGGCCTGGTGGCGGCCTTCGAATGGGCCACCGAGCTGTGGGTCTCGTTCGTTCCGGTGGGCCTGGCGATTGCGGCGTTGGGCGTGGGCGCGGCGGGTCCGCGGGGCAGGGCGTGACGCAGTCGGCTTTATCATGGGGGGCAGCGGCGGCGTGCGCGCCGCCTGGTTTCACCTGATCGTCGAGGAGATTTATTAGTGGTTCGACCCGCAACGACAGCATCCATTCCCTTCCTGCCCCGCAATCATGCCGCCGTCTCCTGGCGGCGCAGGCGCGAGAGGCCCTGGCTGGCGGCCCTGCTGCTGGCGGCGATGCTGAGTTGCCTGTCGTTCTTCTGGCAGGCACGGGCCATGGCGGCGGTGTCTCTGCCGGGACTGGCGCCGGCGGCCGAGGCCCCCGCGGCCCCGGCGCTGACCCCGGAAGCGCTGGCGAACATGCTGGACAACCCCGAGGTGCGCAAGGCCCTGGTGGACGCGTTGCGCGCCCAGGGAAGCGGGACCCGGCCAGCCGCGGGCGCCGCGGTGGCGCCGGCGCAGCCCGCCGAGCCCGGCCTGCAGGAACGCATGGCCGATGGCGTGCAGCGCTTTTTGACCGGCGTGGCCGCCGACATGGGGCAGGGCGTGGACGACATGCGCACGCTGGCCTCCGGGCGCAGCCTGCGGCTGGACAGCGGCGCCGCGGGCAACGCCCTGATGCCCCTGGCCATGGCCGCCCTGGCCACCATCATCGCCTTCATCCTGCTGCGCATGATCGCCATGCGCATCTATACGCGCATCGACCACTGGGTGGCGGAGCAGGGCTGCGAATCCGACTTGCCGGCCAGCCCCGACGCCCCGGCCGCACCGGGCGCTCCGCCCAAACGCCGCGCGCCCGCTTCCATGCGCGTGCTGTACCGGCGCGCCGGGGCCATCATCGGCGCGGTCGCCATCGACGTGGGCGTCGTGCTGCTGGCCGCCATGGCCGGCGGCGCAGCGGCGCTGTGGACCACGCCCGGGCGCGGCACGCTGGATGCGCTGGCGGCCGTGTTCCTGAAGGCCTTCGTGGCGGTCGAACTCGTCAAGGTGCTGATCCGCACGGTGTTCGCGGTGCGGCATCCGCACCTGCGCCTCCTGCCCATGTCGGACGAGCTGGCCAAATACTGGAACGCCTGGCTGGTGCGCGTCGCGGCGGCAGCCGGCTACGGCACGCTGCTGGTCGGCCCGGTGATGGCCGCGTCGCTGTCTCCCGCGCTGGGCCGGCTGGCCACCATGATCATCATGCTGGCGGTGTATGTGTACGCCGTGCGCGTCATCTGGCAGAACCGCCAGTCCGTGCGCGAACGCCTGGACCGCCGCGCCGCGGGCGCGGCCACCTTCATGGGGTCGCGCCTGCGCTTTCTGTCGCGCGTGTGGCACGTGCTGGGCATCGCCTACTTCACCATCCTGCTGGTCGTCAGCCAGGTCGACCCGACCAATGCGCTGCCCTTCATGGCGCGCGCCACGGCGCAGACGCTGCTGGTGATCGGCGTGGGCAGCCTGCTGATCCTGCTGCTGAACGCCGTGCTGGCCAAGCCGATCCGCCTGTCGGATGACCTGCGGCGGCGCCTGCCGCTGCTGGAGGCGCGCGTCAACGCCTATGTGCCGGCCGCCCTGAAGCTGGTGGGCTGGATCATCCGCATCGTCATCGTGCTGCTGGTCCTGGACGCGTGGCGCGCCTTCGACCTGTCGCGCTGGCTGGCGTCGGACGCCGGCGGCGCCGCCATCAAGGTGGTGCTGAACATCGTCATCGTGCTGATGATCGCGATGCTGGCCTGGACCGTGATCGCCAGCATCATCGAGCACCGCCTGAGCCAGAGCGAAGAGCGGGGCATGCCCAGCGCGCGCGAGCGCACCCTGCTGGCGCTGTTCCGCAACGCCGCGCTGATCGTCATCGTGACGATGACGGTGATGGTGCTGCTGTCGCAGATCGGCATCGACGTCGGGCCGCTCATCGCCGGCGCCGGCGTCGTCGGCCTGGCCATCGGCTTCGGCGCGCAGAAGCTGGTGCAGGACATCATCACCGGCGTCTTCATCCAGCTCGAGAACGGGATGAACGAGAACGACGTGGTGCAGGTTGCGGGCGTGTTCGGCACGGTCGAGAAGATGACCATCCGCTCGGTGGGCATCCGCACGCTGGACGGCGGCTATCACCTGGTGCCGTTCTCGTCGGTGGACGTGGTGGCCAACCACATGCGCGATTTCTCGTACCACCTGGGCGAATACACCATCGCGCACCGCGAGAGCGTGGATGACGCGATCGAGCACCTGCGCGCGGCCTTCGCCGAACTCATGACCGATTCGGTGCTGGGACCCGAGATCCTGGAAGAGATGACGGTGGCCGGCGTCACGGCGGTCAACGACAAGGGCGTGACCATCCGGATCCTCATCAAGACCACGCCGGGCATGCAGTGGGCCGTGCAGCGCGGCTACAACCGGCTGCTGAAGAAGCACTTCGACGCCGCGGGCATCGAGCTGCCGTATCCGCACACCGTCGTGTACTTCGGGCAGGACAAGCGCGGCTATGCGCCGGCCGCCAACGTGACCCTGCAGGCCGAGCGTCCCGACGAGGGCGAAAATGCCCGGGCCGCGGGGCACACCCGGCGCCGCCTGAAACCGGAAACCGACAGCGGGGATTCGGCCGAGGTGCTGGGCAACGAACTGGAGGCGCGGGAAGAGGCCGAGCCGGACGCGCAGAAGACGTAGCAGGGCACGGGTAAAAATATTTGCATGGGCGGTGATACCTTTTGATGTCTCGGCTGGCATAGGGAACAGAACCTACTCAGTCCGAGACCTCCGCTCCATGCAAAATCCCGCTTTTTCCGACCGTTCACGTTTCCGATTGACCCTGGTGGCCGCCTGCGTGGCGGCCGCCCTGGCGTCCGGCATGCCGGTCCCGGCCGCGGCCCAGGCCGCTGCTACGGCGCAGCCCCGCGCCGATGACCGCCGCAGTTTCGATATCCCCGCGGGGCCGCTGGGCAGCAGCCTTGCCCGTTTCGCGATGGAGGCGGACATCGCGCTGGCGTTCGAGCCCGCCCTGACCGACGGCCGCAGCTCCCCCGGCCTGTCCGGATCGCACACGGTCGCCGAGGCGGCGCGCCGGCTCCTGTCGGGCAGCGGGCTGGAAATGGCGGCGCGGCCCGACGGCTCTTATACGCTGCGCCGCAGGCCCATGGGCGAGGAGGCCGCGATGCTGCCGACTGTCACGGTCACCGGCAAGGGCGCCTATGACGGCGCGAATCCCTACCTGGTGAGCAGCGCGTCGACCGCGACCAAGACCGATACCCCCCTGATGGAGACGCCGCAGTCGATCTCGGTGGTGACGCGCGAGCGCATGACGATCCAGGGCGCGCAGACCGTGAGCGACGGCCTGAGCTATACCGCCGGCGTGCACAGCAACGTCGCGGGCAACAACCCCACCGACAACACGCTGATGGTGCGCGGGTTTCAGCAGATCAACGCCAACGCCTACACCGACGGCCTGCGCAACAACCAGGTCGGGTACTTTTCGCCCGAGCCCTTCGGCATGGACCGCATCGAGGTGCTGAAAGGCCCGTCTTCGGTGCTGTACGGCCAGGGCTCGCCCGGCGGCACCATCAACTTCGTGTCCAAGCGCCCGCTGTTCGAATCGCACCGCGAAGTGACGGCATCGGTCGGCAATCACGACCTGGTGCAGGGCGCGGTGGACGTCGGCGACGTGCTGGACGAGGCCGGCACGCTGTCCTATCGCCTGGTCGCGCTGGGCCGGGATGCCGACAGCGACATCGACGGCATTCCCGACGACCGGCTGTACGTCGCGCCCAGCCTGACCTGGGCGCCGTCCGCGCGCACGTCCTTCACGCTGCTGACGTCTTACCAGCGCAACCGCAACCTGTTCACCAGCAACCTGCCGTACTCGGTGCTGGACGGCTCGAATCCCAATGGCCGCGTGCCGCGCCACCGCTCGGTCAATGAGCCGGGCTTTGACCGCGAACAGAGCGAGCAGACCAGCATCGGCTACGAGTTCAGCCATGCGTTCTCGGACACCTGGACGTTCCAGCAGAATGCCCGCTACACGCACTTCAAGGGTTATGAGGACCAGCTCTTTCGCAACAGCGGCGTGATCAACGGCACCACGATTGCGCGCTACTATCAGCTGCGCGACTACGACAGCGACAACTACGCCATCGACAATCGCCTGGTGGGCAAGTTCACGACCGGGCCGCTGGACCACACGCTGCTGTTCGGGGTGGACTACCAGTACAACGACCGCAGCGCGGATACGCAGACCGGCAACGCGCCGTCCATCAATATCTTCCGGCCGGACCGCAGCGTGCGCATCGATACGTCGCGCTACACCTCGCTGCTGAGCACCGCCGACACCAGCCGCCAGCTGGGCGCCTATGTGCAGGACCAGATCAAGCTGGACAACTGGGTGGCGACGCTGGGCGGACGCTATGACTGGGCCAATCAGCGCACGCGCAACCGCCTGCTCGATACGCGCACCGACACGTCGGCGCAGGACTTCTCGGGCCGCGCCGCGCTCGGCTACACCTTTGGCTCGGGGGTGTTCCCCTACGTGAGCTATGCGGAGTCGTTCACCCCGCTGACCGGCAGCGACATCACCGGCGCCCAGTTCAAGCCCGAAACCGCGCGGCAGTACGAAGTGGGCGTGAAGTACCAGGCGCCGGGATCGGACAGCTACGTAACCGTGGCCGCCTTCGATCTGCGCCGCCAGAACGTGCTGACGCCGAATCCGCAGAACACGTCGTTCAGCGTGCAGGAAGGCGAGGTGACCTCGCGCGGCATTGAACTCGAAGGCGTGCTGCGCCCGCTGGACGGGCTGAACGTGATCGCGTCCTACAGCATCAACGACGTGGAGGTCACCAAGGACAACCCCAACTTCGCCGGGCTGAGCAACCAGGGCAAGGTTCCCGTGCGGGTGCCCAAGCACCTGGCATCGCTGTGGGCCGACTACACCTTGCAGTCGGGCGCGCTGCGCGGCCTGACGCTGGGGGCGGGGGTGCGCTACACGGGCACGACCTATGGCGACGCCCAGAACACTTTCAAGGTCCCGGCGTACACCTTGGTGGACGCGATGCTGGGCTACGACTTCGGCCGCGCCAATCCGTCGCTGCGAGGCTTGAGCGCCGCGATCAATGTGCGCAACCTCACCGACAAGTACTACGTGGCGGGCTGCTTCCTGAACACGGCATGCACGCTGGGCGCGGGCCGCAGCGTCATGGCGAACGTATCGTACAAGTGGTGATGAGGCGATTCAGCGGGACCGGGGCAGGACGGTGATCCAATAGCCCCCCAACCGCGAGGCGATTTCCACCGGATAGGTCGCTTCCAGCATGGCCAGCGCCTGTCGGGTGTTGCCGACCGGGAAGGTGCCCGACACGCGCAGGCCCGCGATGGCGGGGTCGCAGCGCAGGATGCCGCCGCGGTAGCGCGCGAGCTCGCTGACGAAGTCGCCCAGCGGCAGGTTGTCGGCCAGCAGCATGCCGCGCGTCCAGGCGGTGGCGGCGGCGTCCAGCGCCGCGGGCGGCAGCGCGGTGCCTGCCTCCAGCACGGTCTGCTGGCCTGCCGGGATGACGCGCGCCGCGTCGGCGCCCTGGCGCGGCGTGGCGCGAACGGCGCCTTCCAGCACCGCCAGCATGGTTTGGCCGTCCTGCTGGCGCACGCTGAACCGTGTGCCCAGCGCTTCGAGCGTGCCCTCGGCGGTCCGCACCCTGAAGGGGCGGTGCGCGCCTTGCGGGTCGGGCGCGGTCTGGATCAGGATTTCGCCGGCGCGCAGCAGCACCAGGCGCTCGTCGGCGTCAAAGCGCAGGTCGACGGCGCTGGCCGTGTTCAGCGTGATGCGGCTGCCGTCGGCCAGCGTAACGTCGCGGCGTTCGCCCGCGGCGCTGCGGTAATCGGCGGTCCAGCCTTCCGATTGGGCCAGGCGCCAAGCCGCGATGCCGCCCGGCACGACCAGGCACAGCGCGGCAAGCTTGGCCAGCGCGGCGCGGCGGGACATGCCGGGCCGGTCCAGCGTGGGCATGGCCAGCGCCGCCGGCATCTGGCCCAGCCGCGCCAGCAGCTTCTCGGACCGCAGCCATGCGCTTTCATGCGCCGGACTGCGCGCGCGCCAGGCCAGCCAGTCGCGCCGGTCGCTGTCCGACACGGGATCATCGTTCATCACGACCAGCCACTGGGCCGCCTCGTCCAGGATGTCGCCCGGGATGGCGGGGGGCGCATGCCGGGCGTTCATGCCAGGCACTCCAGGCACTGGCGGAACGCGCGCGCCATGTATCGCTTGACGGTCACCAGCGACACGCCGAGCTGCGCCGCGATGTCCTCGTACTTCATGCCTTCCACCTGCGACAGCAGGAACGCGCGCCGCACGGGCGCGGGCAGCGCCGACAGCATGGCGTCGATCTCCAGCAGGGTCTGCAGGATGATGAGCTGGTGTTCGGGCGAGGGCGCCAGATCCTCGGGCAGCGCGGCCAGGGCTTCCTGGTAGGCGCGCTCGAGATCGCGGCGCTGGTACCAGTTGACCAGGATGCCGTGCGCCACGGTGGTCAGGTAGGCGCGCGGCTCATGCAGCAGCGCGGGCAGGCGCGAGGCGAGGATGCGGGTGAAGGTGTCCTGGGCCAGGTCGGCGGCGTCGCTGCCGTTGCCCAGGCGTCGTCCGAGCCATTGCTGCAGCCAGCCGTGGTGGTCGCGATACAGCGCGTGGACCTGTTGTCGGTGTTCGGGGTTATCAGCCGTCATGGCCCGTGTCGCGCTCATGCGGGACATGATCGCTCAAATGCAAATAAGAGTATTTCGCATTGTATGGTTCGGCCCGCAGCGGCGCAAGACGGTAATGACGATGGCCAGGCGCCCGCCGCGCATCGGCATCGGGCCGAACCGCCGGTCCGCGCTTCAGCGCGGTTCGCCGTCGGCGGATTCCAGCAGCAGCGCGCGCGTGGACGCCAGTTCGTAGCAGCCGCGGCGCAGCCTGCGGATCTGCAGCGGCCCGCCCCAGTCGGCCAGGCGGCGCTGCAGCAGCAGCAGGCGCACGCCCAGGTTGTCCTGCACGTCGGGCAGGCCCAGGGCGCTGCCGGCAAGCCGTAGTTCGCGGGTCGAAAAGTCCCAGCGCCCCTGGCGCTGCGCGTCGCCGGCAAGCTTCCAGAGGATGGCGCCCGCCACGCCCTTGATCAGGTATTCCCCGTCGATGAACAGCGTGCCGTCGCGCGGGTCGTAGCGCAGGCGCAGCAGCGGCCCCTGCGGCGCCGGGGCGGGGGAGGCCTGCGCCGCGGGCGCCGCGTCGAGCTCGGCGTGCTGCAGTGTCACCAGCGCCTGCGCCAGCTGCGCGCACAGCACGGCCAGGGCGTCCTCGTCGTCATAGCCGAAGAACTGGTCGCTTTCGCTTTCCACCAGCAGCGCGCCCACGGTGCGTCCGCGCGCGCGCAGCGGCACGGCAAGCTGGCTGCACGGCGTGGCCAGCCCGGGCAGGGCGATGGGCTGGCCGATGGCCTGGCCCGCGGTCAGGCCCTGGTCGCTGGCAATCTGGTGCAGGGTTTGGCCGTAGCGGTACATGCGCGCCATGTGGCCGATACGCAGCGCCACGCCCTCGCGCACGGCCACGCCGGCCAGTCCCGCCTCGGCCAGCGGCAGCTCGGCGCCGGCGCCTTGCCGCGCATAGCCCATGCTGGCCAGGGCATAGAGGCTTTGCCGGTGCGGATCGAGCAGCCACAGGATGGCGTGCTTGACGGCCAGGTCACGGCGCAAGCCGTCCATGGCCACCTGCGGCAGCAGGGCCAGCGCCTCGCAGTCGGCGATCCGGGCCGACACGGCGCGCGCGCCGGCCGCCAGGTCGCAGCGCGGCTGCAGCGTGGCCAGCGGCGTTCCGCCATGCAGGGGGGCGATGTCCAGCACGTCGTAGATGTCGGCGCCGCGCAGGCGGAACACGTGTTCCATGCCGGCATGCGCGGCGATGCCCGCCAGCTTGGCGCGCAGGCGTTCAAATACCGGCCCCTCGGTCTCGGTGCGCAGATAGCGCAGCTGCAGCGCCAGGCTGCCGCCGGTGGCGGGGTCTTCCACCATCAGGCTGGCGCGGCGGGTGGCAAGGATGTTCTCGCGGCTGTGGTTGAAGAACTGGAAGGTCAGCGCCACGTGGCCGGCGTCCACGTATTCCACGTGCGAAAGCAGGTTGACGTGGGGGACGCCGTCGGCCGATACGCTGCACAGCGTGGGCGGAATGCCGCCGTCCAGGATGCGGCGCACGCCGTGCAGGGTCAGCGCGTTCATGGGCCGGGCTCCAGTTCGACGGCCCGGCCGGCGTCGGGGCCGGGCGTCTGGTTCCAGGCGCCCGCCACGCTGAAGGTGACGGCCGTCAGGTCGTGCGCCGCCACGTTGTACCAGTGGTCAAGGAATGGGGCGCCGGCAAAGCCGTCGACCTCGGCGAGCTCGCGCGCCAGCGTGTCGCGCCGCAGCGCCAGCAGGGCGGCATGGGAAGGCAGGGCAGGGGCGACGCGGGCGTCGTGGCCTTTGACGTGGAGCGTGCGGTTGGTGCGGGGCGAGGTGGCCAGCATGGCGACCCGGGCGGTGTCGCGCAGGGCGGCGACCACCAGGGGCGCGGCGCGTGCGGCCAGCAGCACCAGCAGGCGGCCGTCGGGCAGCTCATCGGCCGCCAGGGCGCGGCAGACGCGGGGATTGCCGGCGCGGTCGCAGGCGCCCAGGCGCAGCGAAGGCAGCGCGGGCAGGCTAAGGCTCCATTCGGCGGGCAGTCTGGGCACGGCGGGACGCCTCAAGACGGTTGAACGTCGACGGTGCCGGAAATCATAGCCCGGCGGTCGCGGCCGCAACGCGCTCCGGGCGGCTTTTTTTAACAGTGACTTAACGGTCGGTTAACAGACTTTTAGCAACGCTTTCGCGGCGGGATTTCTAGACTGTCTGTAGCCGGTTTCCGACAGGGATCGGAACGGCGCCGCGCTTGCGGCAACCGTATCTCTCCGCTTAAAAGGCCTGCCTCATGAACTGCAAGATCGCTTCCCCGTTATTTCCGCCCTGCGACGCCGGCGCGCCGCGCTTCGACATCTACGTCGGCATCCACAAGGCGCTGCGCGCCATGATGCTGGACGCGCTGCAGGCCGCGGGCCGTATCGACGTCCACGACCCGGCCGCCGCGCAGGCGGTCTGCGAACGCGTGCTCGCGCTGGCGGACCTCTGCGCCAGCCACCTGGGCCACGAGAACGACTTCGTGCATCCCGCGATGGAAGCGCGCCGCCCGGGCTCCAGTGGGCGCATCGCCGGCGAGCATGTCGAGCACCTGGCCGCCATCGCGGCGCTGCGCGACGCCGTGTCCTGCCTGAACGCCGCCCGCGGCGCCGCGAGGGCGGCAGCGGCGTTGCAGCTGTACCGCGGACTGGCGCTGTTCGTGGGCGAGAACTTCGCGCACATGCACATCGAGGAGTCGCAGCACAACCAGGTGCTGTGGGCCTGCTACAGCGACGAGGAACTGCGCGCGCTGGAAGGCGCCATCGTGGCGTCGCTGCCGCCGGCCGAAAACCTGTGCGTCCTGCGCTGGATGATCCCGGCCATGACGCCGGACGAGCGCGCCGGACTGCTGGCCGGCCTGCAGGCGGCCGCCCCGCCGGCTGTCGTCGAGGCGGTGCTCGACGCGGTGCGGCCGCACCTGAGTCGGCGGGAATGGGACCGGCTCATGCAGGCCCTTGCGCCTGCCCGGGCCGCCTCGGCGGTCGCCGCCTGAACCGGGTGCGATCACGCCTGCAGGCACCCCGCGCGGCCATGTGCCGATCCGCACGCGTGCAGTGCAACGTGACGAAGCCGGCCTTCGCCGCGGCGTGGGGTATAAACAAGGCCCATCGTTTCTGAGCAAGGGAGTCTCGTGTCGAGCAAACTCGGAGCAGGTCGCTTCATCGCCGCGACAGTCGGCGTCATCCGGCTGCAAGGCCGGGCCATGGCGGCTGCCGCGCCGTGGTCGCTGGCCGTGTTCATGCTGACGCTGCCATTCGCGCTGGTCGTGTCTACGCCGTACCTGATGCGCGATTGGGCGATCCTGGCGCTGGCGCTCGTCAACCTGATCGCCTTCGCGCGCACGACGTACGCCTGGCATCGGGTGGTGGTGGCGGGCGACGCCGCGCACGCGGGGCCGACGCGCGGCGGCAACGGGGAAGCCCGGCACTTCGTTTTGCTGGGCGGGCTCGCCATCGGCGTCATGGCGCTTGCGCGCGCAACCGGCGACCTGCCGTATGTGCTCTACATGCTGATGGGCGGCGCCAACGAACCGCTGTTCTATGGCGTATTGATCGCCATGCTGGCGCTGGTGTGGCTGCCGGTGCTCCATGCGCTGGCCATGTACGGGCCGAGCCTGCCGCGCGCCGCGGTCAAGGGCGATTACGGCTTTGGGGCGGTTCGCGCCGGCATGCGCTATCCGCGCTGGCCCTTGATGCTGGCGCTCCTTCTGCTGCTGGTGCTGGGCGCCCATGCCGCCAACGACCTGCGCCCGCTCGCGTACGACTACGTGGGACTGCAGGCGCTCCAGGGCGCGCTGGGCGCGGTGGCGTGCGTCGCCATGATCTTCGTGCTGACGGCGATGTACGCCGTGGCGTACCGCGACGCGGCGCCTGCCGCTGACGTGAACTAGCGCGGCGTCACCTCCCAGGTTCCACGAACCTCGGCCATCAGGACAGCCCGGCCTTGCGGCACCGCCCGCGGGCCGGCGACACGTCCGGTTTTCTCTTTCCCTCTCTTCGCGACGCCGCGCCATGGCGGCCGCCGCGCGCATTGGTGCGCATCGCACAACATCGTGCTTCCCGCGCCGTGTCTACCGCGCACGCGGCCCCGGTCCTACGATGCCCTCACTGTCTCTTCCCGACCCGAGGATCCCATGAACGACTCGTACAACCCGGCCCGCCGCACGCTGCTCGCCGGCAGCGCCGTCCTGGCCAGCGGCGCCTTCGCCATCAGCGCCGAAGCCGCCCCGCAGCGCAATCCCCAACCCAACCGGAGTATTCCCATGGACAGCAATATCTTCATCACGAAGGACGGCACGAAGCTCTATTACAAGGACTGGGGCGCCGGCCCGGTCGTGACCTTCTCGCATGGCTGGCCGCTCAACGCGGACGCCTGGGACGGCCAGCTGCACTTCCTGGCGCGCAACGGCTTTCGCGTGATTGCGCACGACCGCCGCGGCCATGGCCGTTCGTCGCAGCCGACGAACGGCAACGACATGGACACCTACGCCGATGACCTGGCCCAGCTCATCGAGGCGCTGGACGTCAGGAACATCGCCATGGTGGGCCACTCCACCGGCGGCGGAGAAGTGGCGCGCTATATCGGCCGCCATGGGAACAAGCGCGTGGCGCGCGCGGTGCTCATTGGCGCGGTGCCGCCGGTGATGCTGAAGTCGGCGGCCAATCCCGAAGGCCTGCCGATCGAGGTCTTCAACGGCATCCGCGACGGCGTGGCGGGCGACCGCTCGCAGTTCTACAAGGACCTGGCCATTCCCTTCTACGGCGCCAACCGCCCGGACTCCAAGGTGTCGCAGGGCCAGCTGGATCAGTTCTGGCTGTGGAGCATGCAGAGCGGCCAGAAGAATGCCTACGAATGCGTCAAGGCCTTCTCTGAAACCGATTTCACCGAGGACCTGAAGCAGATCGACGTGCCCACGCTGTTCATGCACGGCGAGGACGACCAGATCGTTCCGATCCACGATTCGGCGAAGAAGGCCGTGCGCCTGGTGAAGAACGCCCAGGCGATCTACTACCCCGGCGCGCCGCACGGCCTGACCGCCACCATGCAGGACCGCATCAATGCGGACCTGCTCGCCTTCCTGCGCGGCTGACGCGCATTCCGCTTCCAACGGCCACGGCCCGGCGGATGCCCGCCGGCCTGGCCGCCTTTCAGGAGATTTCGCCATGTTTATCGTAGACAACGCTCCCCCCGCCGCCGCCCAGGCGCCCCTTGACCTGGTTCCCTCCCGCTACGTGGTGCAGGTCGGCGACATCGACGCGCTGGTGGTCAGCGACGGCGTGCTGCCGCTGCCCACCTCGACGATGGCCACCAACGCCGATCCGGCCGACCTGGCGCAATGGCTGGACCGCATGTACATGCCGCCCGACGCCTTCGATTGGCCGCTGAACGTGATGGTGGCCAAGAGCGGCGGCCAGACCATCCTCATCGACGCCGGGCTGGGCGGCCAGTTCCCGGGGTTTCCGCGGGCCGGGCAATTTCCCCAGCGGCTGCAGGCCGCCGGCATCCCGCTGGAGTCCGTGACGGACGTGATCATCACCCACATGCACATGGACCACGTGGGCGGGCTGCTCGTCGACGGCGTGAAGGAGCGCCTGAATCCGAACGTGCGCATCCACGTGTCGGCCACGGAAGTCGCGTTCTGGACGTCGCCCGACTTCACGCAGACCGTCATGCCCAAGCCGGTGCCGAACGTGCTGCGTTCGACCGCCAAGAGCTTCTACGAAACGTACCGCGACCGGCTGTGCATCTTCGAGGACCGGCATGAGGTGGCGCCCGGCGTGACCGTGCGGCTGACCGGCGGCCATACGCCGGGGCACAGCGTGGTCGACCTGGTCTCGGGCGGCGAACGGCTGACCTTCGCGGGCGACGCGATGTTCCCGGTTGCGTTCGACCATCCCGACTGGCACAACGGTTTCGAACACGATCCCGAGGAGTCGGCCCGCGTGCGCATCGGCCTGTTCCGGGAACTGGCGGAGAACCGGGGCCTGCTGGTGGCGGCCCACCTGCCGTTCCCGTCGGTCGGGCGGGTGGCGGTGGACGGCGACGCGTTCCGCTGGGTGCCGGTTATCTGGGACTACTGAGCGCCGGCGTGCCGCCCGCACCCATGTCCCAATACAGCCCGGTCATCAGGCGCAGCGCCTGCCGCAGCAGTTCCGGCGGCAGGTGCTCGTTGGGCGCGTGCTGCGAGCAGCCGGGGTACGAATGCGGCACCCAGATCGTGCGCAGGCCCAGCACGTCGGTGAAGATGTCGTTGGGCAGCGAGCCGCCCAGGTTGGGCAGCAGCGCGGTCTTTTCGCCCGAGGTGCGTTCCAGCGAATCCACGGCCCAGCGCACCCAGGCATCGTCGGGATCGATGCGGGTGGCGCGGAACATGGATTCGCGCGTGAGCGTGATCTTGACCATCGGAAAGCCCTGGCGGTCCAGGTGGCGGCGCAGGGCGGGGATCAGGTCGTCGGGGTCCACGCCCACGACGAAGCGCAGCTGGCAGCGCGCCCAGGCGCGCGGCGGGATGGCGTTGACGGGCGTGTCGGGGTTGCCGGTCTTGTAGGCCAGCACTTCGAAGGAACACCAGCCGAACACGCGTTCGGCGGGCGACAGGCCGGGCTCGCCCCAGTCGGGCTCGATCTCGGGGCCGTCCGCGCCGCCGTCGACCTCGCAGTCCGCCAGCGCGCGCCGCACGGCGGCCGGCAGTTCCTTGGGCTTCCATTCCGGAATCCGGATCTGGCCGGTGGGCGACGCGATGCTGGCGATGGCGTGGGCAAGCTGCAGGCCCGGGTTGGAGATCAGGCCGCCCCAGTTGCCGGAATGATGGCCGCCGGCGCGCGCTTCGATGGTGAGGTCGAAGTTCAGGCTGCCGCGCGCGCCCAGGAAGATGGTGGGACGGCTGGCGCTCAGGCGCGGGCCGTCCGAGGCGATCAGCAGGTCCGCCGCCAGCAGCTCGCGGTGGTCGGCGCACAGTTCGCGCAGGCCCATGGACCCGGTTTCCTCGCCCATCTCGATCAGGTATTTGGCGTTGAAGCCCAGCTTGCCGCGGGTTTCCAGCACCAGCCGCAAGGCCTCCATGTTGATGGTGTGCTGGCCCTTGTTGTCGGCGATGCCGCGGCCGTACCAGCGGCCTTCGGATTCGGTCAGCGCCCAGGGCGACAGGCCTTCCTTCCATTCGCGCTCCAGGCCGCGGATGACGTCGCCGTGCCCGTAGCCCAGCACCGTGGGCAGGGCCGGGTCCTCGATGCGCTCGGCATACAGGAAAGGCGCCAGCGCCTTGGGATGGGTGAGCGTGCGGCAGGTGAAGCCCAGGGCCTCGAAGGCCGGCCGGATCTCGGATTCCAGGTAATCCGCCAGCACGGCGGCGCGGTCGGGATTCTGGCTCTCCGTGGGCAGCGCCAGGCGGCGCGCCAGCAGCGCGCGGAAGGCGCCGGTATCAAAGCACTGTTCCGCCTGGGCGATGGCTTGTGCGCGGGTCATGGCTGTGAGGCTCCGTGGGAAGGGGTGGACGTCGTGGTCGGATAGAGGTGGCAAGCCACCAGGGCCTGTTCGCGCACGGCCAGCGCGGGCCGCTCGGTCTTGCATTGCGCCATGGCGTGCTGGCAGCGCGGGTGGAAGGGGCAGCCGGACGGCGGATGCAGCGGGTCGGGGAACGACAGGCCCAGGCCCATGTCGGGGATGCCCAGGCCGGGTTCGGGCGTCAGCACGGAGGCCAGCAGCGCCTGCGTGTACGGATGGCGCGGGTCGTGGAAGAGGCGGGCGGTGGGCGCCGACTCCACCACGCGGCCCAGGTACATCACCGCCACGTCGGTGGCGATGTGCTCCACCACCGCCAGGTTATGGCTGATGAAGACGTAGGTCAGGTTGAAGTCGCGGCGCAGGTCCATCAGCAGGTTCATGATCTGCGCCTGCACGGACACGTCGAGCGCGGAGGTCGGCTCGTCGCAGATGACGATTTCGGGGTTCATCACCAGCGCGCGCGCGATGGCCACGCGCTGGCGCTGGCCGCCGGAAAGCTGCCCGGGCGTGTTGTGGGCCAGCCGCGGCGGCAGGCCGACGCGCTCCAGCATGTCGATGGCCTTGTGCAGCTTGGGGTTGGGGATGCCGTGCACCTCCAGCGGCAGCGACACGATGGACGCGATGGAGCGGCGCGGATTCAGCGACGAATAGGGGTCCTGGAAGATGGGCTGCACGCGCCGGGCCAGTGCGCGCCGGTCCATCTGGCGGATGTCCTGGCCATCGAGGCGGATGGCGCCTTCGGTCGGGGGCGTCAGGCCCAGCAGCATGCGCGCCAGCGTGGACTTGCCGCAGCCGGACTCGCCCACGATGCCCAGCACCGAGCCGCGGTCCACGGACAGGTCCACGCCATTGACCGCGTGCAGCGTGGCGCGCGGGCGGAACATGCCGGCGCGGACGGTGAACTGCCGGCTGACGGCATCGGCTTGCAGCAGCGCGCTCATGCCGGCACTCCTTCGGGGCCGCGGATGCAGCGCCATTGCTGGCCGGACGGCTGGCCGTGGACGGGGACCGCCGCGCGGCATTGCGCCTGCGCATAGGCGCAGCGGTCGGCGAAGGCGCAGCCGCGCAGGTCGCCGACCAGCGACGGGACCACGCCCGGAATGGTGCCCAGGGCCTCGCCGGGCGCGCTGCGGCCGGGCACGGGGATACAGCCCAGCAGCCCTTGCGTGTAGGGATGGCGCGGCGTGGCGAAGATATCGGCCACGGGGCCTTCTTCCACGATCTGCCCGGCGTACATCACGGCCACCTGCCGGGCGATGCGGGCGACTACGCCCAGGTCGTGGGTGATCAGGACCATGGCGATGCCCAGTTCCGCCTGCAGGTCGGCCAGCAGCCGCAGGATCTGGGCCTGGATGGTGACGTCCAGCGCGGTGCTGGGCTCGTCGGCGATCAGCAGCTCGGGGCCGCACATAAGCGCCATGGCGATCATCACGCGCTGGCGCAGGCCGCCCGACAACTGATGCGGATACTGCGTCAGGCGCTGGCCGGCCGACGCGATGCCGACCTTCTCCAGCAGTTCGACGGCCCGGTCGCGCGCCTGCTGGCTGCTGGCGCCGCGATGATGGATGTAGTGCTCGGTGAGCTGTTCGCCGATGGCGTAGGCGGGGTTCAGCGCCGTCATGGGTTCCTGGAAGATCATGGCCATCTTGCTGCCGCGCAGCGCGTTGATGCGCCGGCCGCGGGCCTTGGACAGGTCTTCGCCCAGCACCGCCAGGCGGCGCGTGCTGCGCCGCGCGGCCTTGGGCAACAGGCCCATGATGGCCAGCGAGGTCATCGACTTGCCGCAGCCCGATTCCCCCACCAGGCACAGCGTCTCGCCGCGCCTGACCTGGAAGGACACGTCGCGCACGGCGTGCAGCGCGCCGCGCGGCGTGGCGATGTCGACTGTGAGTCCCTGTACGTCCAGGACGATATCCGTGCCGTTCATGCTCAAGCCCTCTCTTCAGGCGTCAGGAGTTGGTGCAGGCCGTCGCCGGCCAGGTTGATCGCGAAGATCAGCAGCGCCAGCGCCGATCCGGGAATGGCGATCAGCCAGAACGAGAAGAACATGTAGGCCTTGGCCTCCGAGATCATCAGGCCCCAGGATGGCAGCGGCGGCTGCACGCCCAGGCCCAGGAAGGACAGCGAGGCCTCCAGCAGGATGGCGCTGGCGGCTTCCAGCGTGGCGATCACGATGAGCTGCGGCACCACGTTGGGCAGCACCTCGCCCCACACGATGCGCCAGGTGCTGGCGCCGGCGGCCTGCGCCGCGGCCACGTATTCCAGCGACCGCACCTGCTGGGTGGCGCTGCGCATCACGACGGCGTAGCGGTCCCACTTGAGCAGGCCCAGCACCAGGATCACGACCCACAGCGAGCCGCCCACGATGGCCACGGTGGCCAGCGCCACCAGAATGACGGGCATGGACAGGCGCGTGGTGATGAGAAACGACACGGCCATGTCGACCTTGCCGCCGAAGTAGCCGGCCGCCATGCCCATGGCGGTGCCGATCAGGCCCGAGATCAGGGCCACGCTGACGCCGATGAGCAGCGAGATCCGGGCGCCATAGAAGAGGCGCGACAGGTAGTCGCGGCCCAGCTGATCGGTGCCCAGCGGGTGCAGCCAGGTGCCTTTTTCATACCAGACAGGCGGGGCCGTGCGGTAGGCCAGGTCCTGGTAGTACGGGTCGTGAGGCGAAATCCAGGGCGCCAGCAGCGCGATCAGTACGATGAGGAGCAGGATGCCGCCGCCGGCCAGAAGCGCCTTGTTGCGGCGCAGGCGGCGCCAGCGCAGCGTGGCCGCGGACAGCTCCAGCGGCGCCGGGGCGGGCGCGCCGGGCGCGGAGGGGGTGAGGGTAGGCGAGTTCATGTCAGGACACCCGGATGCGCGGATCGAGCCACGCGTTGGCCACGTCGGCGGCAAGCGTCAGGATGACGTACAGCACCGACAGCAGCAGCACGATGAGCTGCATCACCGGATAGTCCTTGTACGTGATGCTCTGGTAGGCCAGGTAGCCCAGGCCGTCCAGCGCGAAGATGGTCTCGATGACGACCGATCCACCCAGCAGATAGCCCAGCTGCACCGCGGCCAGCGCCACCACCGGCACGATCGCGTTGCGCAGCGCATGCTTGAAGATGATCTTGCGCGCCGGCAGGCCCTTGGCGCGCGCGGTGCGGATGTAGTCGGCCCCCAGCACCTCGATCATGCCGGCGCGGATCAGGCGCATGAAGGTCGGCGCCACGTAGTAGCCCAGCGCGATGGCCGGCATGACGAAGTGCTGCCAGGTGCCGCTGCCCGACACCGGCAGGATGCGCAGCGAAATGGAAAACAGCATGATCAGGATGAGCGCGAAGAAGAAGTTCGGCAGGGCCTGGCCCAGCACGGCGATCGCCAGGCAGAGGCGGTCGATCAGGCTGCCCTTGTAGATGGCGGCCAGCACGCCCAGCGGAATCGAGATCGCCAGCGCGAAGGCCAGCGCGGCCATGCCCAGCTTCAGCGTGGTCGCGAGCTTGGACAGGATGAGCGGCCCGGCTTCGGTCTTGAAGTACACCGACATGCCGAAATCGCCCTGCAGGATGTGCCAGAGCCAGTCGGCGTACTGGACGATGATCGGGCGGTCCAGCCCGTAGGTCTTGCGGATCATGTCGATGTCGGCCTGGCGCGCGCCTTCGCCGGCCAGGGCCAGCGCCGGATCGCCCGACAGGTGCAGCAGCAGGAACGCCAGGACGGAGACGGTCAGCGCCACCAGCGCCGCCAGGCCCAGGCGCCTGATCGTGAAATAAAGCATAGGACTTCCTCTCTGTTCAGCAACGCCGGACCGCGGCGAACGCGGCCCGGCGCCAGGCGCGCCTTACTTCCAGCTCATGTCCCAGAAGCGCACCAGCTCGTCCGAGTAGGGCTTGAAGTTCACGTCCTTGGTGGCGACGTAGTAGGCGGGCAGCGTCCACAGGGGCACCGCGTAGGCCTTCTCGGCGATGATGTCCAGCGCCTCTTTGTAGGCCGCGTTGCGCGGGGCGCTGTCGATCGTGTGGTCGCCCTTGTTCAGCAGGTCGCGCACCTTGGCGTCGCGGGTGATGTCGTCGTTGCCGAAGGCGAAGTACACCGGCGTGGACGCGGACACGTCGTTGACCAGGTTCGAGCCCCAGGTCTGGTGCGTGAGCGACGCCTTGTTGGCGCGGATCATGTCGCGCATGGCGGCGTACTGCAGGAAGTTCAGCTTGGCCCGGATGCCCACGGCCTGCAGGTAGTTGATGATGGCCTCGGTCTGGTTGCGTTCGCGGTACGCGACGATGTCGATGTCGAAGCCGTTTGGAAAGCCGGCCTCGGCCAGCAGCTTCTTGGCCTGCGCCGGGTCGTACTTGTAGGTCGGGGCGCCGTCCTGCGTGCAGCCCACCTGCGATGGCGTGCAGATGGTGTTGATCAGCCCGCCGCCTTCGCCCACGATGTTCTTGAGCATGGCGTTGCGGTCGATCGCGTGGATGATGGCGCGGCGCACGCGTTCGTCCTTGAGCTGGGGCGCGGGCGTGCCGTCCAGGATGTTCATCTGCATGAACACGATGCGCATGGTGTTGCCGGTGACCATCTGCAGGTTGGGCATGCCGCCCAGCTGCTCGGCCTGGTCCTTGGGCACGCTCATGATCAGGTCTTCGCCGCCCGAGATGACTTCGGCCATCTGCGTCTGGCGGTCGGGGATGAAGCGGATCACCACCTTGCCGATCTTGGGCTGCGCCTTGGGCGAATCCTTGAAGTAGTCGGCGTTGCGCTCCAGCGTGATGGACTTGCCGGGCTGGTAGTCGACCACTTTGTACGGACCCGAACCCACCGGCTTGGCGTTCATGCCCTTGGGGCCGACTTCCTGGTAGTACTTGGCCGGGTGGATGGCGGCGGTGGTGGACAGGTATTCCTTGGCGCCGGGGAAGGGCTCCTTGGTCGTCAGGCGCACCTTGTACTTGTCGATCTTCTCGACCTTGTCGATCCACGACACGTTCTGCTGCGTGACGGCCTTGTTCTTCGGGTCGGCCACGAAGTTCAGCGTGTAGACCACCGAGTCGGCGTCGAATTCCTCGCCGTTGTGGAATTTGACGCCTTCGCGCAGCTCGAATTCCATGGTCTTGTCGTCGATCTGCTTCCAGCTCTTGGCGAGCTGGCCCTTGTACTCGTTGGTGACGGGATCGCGGTAGAGCAGGGTGTCCCACACGTTGGCGGCGATGATGACGCCGATGCGGACGTTGTTGAAGTAGGGATCGACGCTTTCCGGCGCCTGGTCATAGGCCATGCGCAGGGTGTCGTCCTTTTTGCCGGCGAATGCCGGCTGGGCGGCCACGGCGGCGCATGCCAGCAGGGCGGCGGCCAGGGTCTTGAGGGCGGGGGTGCAGCGGGAGGACAACGCAGGTGAGACGGGTTTGAAGCGACTATCAGCCATGGTGAAGGCTCCTCTTGAAGACACTACATGTGTTGCGTATCTATCGTCTCGCTCCGGCTTTTCAGCGCCGCGTCGCATTTGCGCTGCAGGTGCTGCCGCATGATGGCTGCCAGCCGGTCGGCGTCGCGCGCGTCCAGGGCCTCTGCCATTTCTATGTGTTCGCGCATCGCCAGATCCCATTTCTGGCGGTTCTCGTTCGAGACGAAGCGCAGGTTCTGGATCCGCGCGTTCTGCGCGTCGTAAAGGTCCTTGAGCAGGCTGTTGTGCGCGGCCAGGCTGATGCGCTCGTGGATCTCGCGGTTGGTTCGGAAGTAGGTGGGCAGGTCATGGCGGGCATGGCTGGCCATCATTTCGTACGTCAGCGCGCGGATCTCGGCGATTTCGGTGTCCGTGGCCCGCTCGCACGCCAGCCGGCAGGACATGGCCTCCAGGCCGCCGATCACTTCAAAGGCTTCGCGGATGTTGGCTTCCGACAGGGCCACCACCTGGGCCCCGCGGTTGGGTTCGATCTGCACCAACCCTTCGGCGGCCAGCAGGCGGAAGGCCTCGCGCAGCGGGGTGCGCGACACGCCCAGCAGGTCGCAGAGCGCGCGCTCGTTCAGCCGGGAGCCGGGCGGAAATTCGCCCTGGATGATGCGTTCGCGCAGATGCCCGGCCGCCGTGCCCGCCAGCGTGCGGCCGTTGCCGGCAACACGGGCCGCGGGCTGCGGCGCGGGATCGGCCACGGCGACTGCCGCGGCGGGATCCGGCATGAGGCTAGGATCGCTGCGCATTGGTATACAAAAATTCCCCTTGTTTTGCGAGACTATAAACCTGTATTCCGGGCTTGATTGATGGGTGTATACCCTAGGTTATCGACGTAAAAACAATGGGATAGAGTGACGCATGCCGCAAGTCCGCATGCCCGGCATGGGCTGTCCGTCTGCCGCGCATTCTTCGTTGGTATACAAACTGTCCACTTTGGGGCCACGCATGCTCACCCTGAACAAACACCCGTCCGGCCGGCATTTCCTGCAGATTCCCGGACCCACCAACGTGCCCGACCGGGTGCTGCGCGCCATCGACCAGCCCACCATCGACCACCGCGGGCCGGAATTCGGCGAGCTTGGCCTGTCGGTGCTGGCGGGCATCCGGCAGGTTTTCGGAACGGAATCGCCCGTGGTGATCTATCCGGCGTCGGGCACCGGCGCCTGGGAAGCGGCGCTGGTCAACACGCTGTCGCCCGGCGACCGCGTGCTGATGGTGGAAACCGGCCATTTCGCCAGCCTCTGGCGCAAGCTGGCCGGGCGCCTGGGACTCGAGGTGGACTACATCGAAGGCGACTGGCGCCATCCGGTCGACGCCGCGCTGATCGGCGCGCGCCTGGCCGACGACGCGCAGCGCCGCATCAAGGCCGTGTGCGTGGTGCACAACGAAACGTCCACCGGCGTCACCAGCGACATCGCCGCCGTGCGCGCCGCCATCGACCGGGCGGGGCATCCCGCGCTGCTGATGGTCGACACGATTTCATCGTTGGGCTCCATCGACTACCGCCACGACGAATGGGGCGTGGACGTGACGGTGGCCGGGTCGCAGAAAGGCCTGATGCTGCCGCCGGGCCTGTCGTTCAATGCGGTCGGCGCGCGCGCGCTGGCGGCGGCCGAGACGGCGCGCCTGCCGCGTTCGTACTGGGACTGGCGCGAGATGCTGGGGCCCAACGCCAAGGGCTATTTCCCCTACACGCCGTCGACCAATCTGCTTTATGGCCTGCATGAGGCGCTGGCGATGCTGCAGGCCGAGGGACTGCCGCGGGTCTACGCCCGCCACGAACGCCACGCCCGCGCCACGCGGCTTGCGGTGGCCGCCTGGGGCCTGGAACTGCTGAGCCTGAATCCGGCCGCGCACAGCCCGGCGCTGACGGCCGTGCTGATGCCCGAAGGTCATGGCGCCGACGCGCTGCGCAAGATCATCCTGGACCGGTTCGACATGTCGCTGGGGCAGGGGTTGGGCAAGCTCACCGACCGCATCTTCCGCATCGGCCATCTGGGCCATTTCAACGACCTGACGCTGTGCGGCACGCTGGCCGGGGTAGAGATGGGCCTGGCCGCGGCCGGCGTCCCCCATCGCCCGGGCGGGCTGCAGGCCGCCATGGAATACCTGACCCGCACGCCGGAAGGCGCGGCGGGCTGACGCACAACCACGAGGGAAACAATGAATACGCTCATGCAGCAGGCGATCCAGTTCGCCAACGACCACGAATCCACCTGGGACCGCAGCGTCAAGGGCAATTTCGGCGTGCATCTGAACGATCCGCCTCCCTGGAACCGCCTGCTGGGTCCCATCCATGACCGCGGGCCGGTGTCCGGCGTGGTCGTGGTGGACGGCAAGACGGTGGCAGAGTGGGGCGAACCCGCGCGCGCCGACCTGACCTTCAGCGTCGCCAAGCTGTACCTGGCCATCCTGGCCGGCGTGGCGCACGATCGCGGCCTATTGCCGGACGTGGACGAACCCGTCGGCAAGCGCGTGCCGGGCATCGGCTTCGACGAGGGCCGCAACGCGTCCATCACCTGGCGCCATCTGCTGCAGCAGACCAGCGAATGGGAAGGCGAGCGCTTCGGCGTCTCGGACCAGGCGGACCGCTACCGCGCCGTGACCTTCGGCGTTCCGCCCGACGGCAAGAAGGGTGACGCGCGGCCCTTGCAGGAACCCGGCACGTATTGGGAATACAACGACGTGCGGATCAACCAGCTTTCCTATGCGCTTCTGCACCTGTTTCGCAAGCCGCTGCCCGAGGTCTTCCGCGAGGCCGTCACGCGGCCCATCGGCGCAAGCGAGGACTGGCAGTGGGTGGGCTACGACGACGCCTGGGTCGACATCGACGGCCAGCGCATGCCGTCCGTGCCGGGCGGCTCGCACTGGGGCGGCGGCATGTCCATCAGCGCCCGCGACCAGGCCCTGATCGGCCAGATGCTGCTGAACGACGGCCAGGCCAATGGCCGCCAGATCCTGTCGCGCGAGTGGCTGCAGGCCATGCGCACGCCGTGCGCCATCGCGCCGTACTACGGCTACCTGATCTGGCTGAACCACGAAGGCCGCGTGTTTCCGAGCGTGCCGGCGTCCAGCTTCTTTGGCGTCGGGGCGGGCAGCTCGTTCACCTGGGTCGAGCCGGAACGCAAGATGGTCGTGATCGTGCGCTGGCTCAATTCCGCACACGCGGACGAACTGTTCGGCAAGATCCTGTCGGCGGTGGACGCCGGCGCGGCTTAACAGACGCAAACCCCGGCGCGCCGCCCGGGTTTTGCGGCGTGTCAGGATTTTTCGGGCAAGATGTGGCGTTCGGCCGCGCCATGCAGGGCGGCCACGCCAGATCTCCTCATCCGAAAAAGGAACCACGCCATGAACTACCGCCGACTGGGAACCAGCAATCTCCGCGTATCGCCGCTCTGCCTGGGCACCATGATGTTCGGAGAGCAGACGCCCGACGACGAGGCCGCGCGCATCGTCGCGTCCGCGCGCGACCATGGCCTGAATTTCATCGACACCGCGGACGTCTACAACGAAGGCCGCTCCGAAGAAGTGGTGGGCAAGCTGCTGCAAGGGCAGCGCCACGACTGGGTGCTGGCCAGCAAGATCGGCAATCCCGTCGGCAAGGGTCCGAACCTGGCGCACTATTCGCGCCAGTGGCTGATCCGCGGCGTCGAGCAAAGCCTGTCGCGCCTGGGCACGGATTTCATGGACATCCTGTACCTGCATCGCGACTACCACGAAGAAAACCTCGAAGAAGCGCTCTGGGCGCTGGGCGACCTGATCCGGGCGGGCAAGCTGCGCAGCTTCGGGCTGTCGAACTTCCGCGGCTGGCGCATCGCCGAAGTGATGCGCCTGTGCGAAAAAATGGGCGTGCCCCAGCCGGTCGTGTGCCAGCCTTACTACAACATGCTGAACCGCGGACCCGAGGTCGAGATCCTGCCGGCCTGCAAGCACTACGGCCTGGGCGTCGTGCCGTACAGCCCCATCGCGCGCGGCGTGCTGACGGGCAAGTACCTGCCGGGCCAGGCGCCCGCGGCCGACACCCGCGCCGGGCGCGGCGACCGCCGCATCCTGGCCACCGAATTCCGCGAGGAATCGCTGCAGATCGCGCAAAAGCTGGTGCAGCACAGCGCCGCGCGGGGCGTGCAGCCGGGCCACTTCGCCACCGCCTGGGTGCTGGCCAACCCGGTCATCACCGCCGTCATCGCCGGCCCGCGCACGCTGGCCCAGATGGACGACTATTACGCCGCGCTGGACGTGAAGATCACGCCCGAGGATGAAACGGTGGTGGACGGATGGGTCACGCCGGGCCATGCCTCGGCCCACGGCTACAACGACCCGAACTACCCGTTCTACGGACGCCCGGTCGTGTCCGCCTGACGCGCGGGGAAGGGGCCGCAATGGTCCCGGGCGTCGCGGGCCTGCGCGTCTCAGCCCGCGGCGCGCGCGCCCGGTCCGCCAGCCGGGTCCGCCGCGATGCCGTGCAGCATCATCTGCTCGGCCACCTGGGCAATGCCCATCCGGGCGATGCGTCCGCGCCGCTCGGCGTCGACCATGCTGGTGATGACGGCAATCAATAGTTCGCTGAGGGCGGCCGCGGTGATGTCGACGCGGAAGACGCCCTCGCGCTGCCCGCGCAGGAAGAACGCGTCCAGCGTTTCCTGGTAGCCCGACCAGCTGTTCATGATGTCGGGTTCCAGTTCGGTGTCGGGCTTCCAGTTGTAGATCAGGAACGCCGTCAGTTCCTTGTGCGCCAGATGCTGTTCGATCAGGCTGCGCAGGGCGGTGCGCGGCGGCGCGGAATCCAGGTGCGAATCCGCCAGCGCCTGCTTCATGACCTGGGCGCAATGCGTCATCAGGCGCAGTACCAGCTGGTCGCGCGTCTTGCAAAACCGGTACAGCGTCGCCTTGCTGACGCCGACGGCCTTGGCCAGTTCCTGCAGGGTCGCCCGCGGCTGGTCGACCATCGCCAATGCCAGAGCGACCAATAGCCGCTCGTGCCCTGTCTCTTCAGACATCGCCTGCCCCTGTCATCTGTTGGTTTCCTCTGGCCGGTATTGGATCACGGCGGATTCAGTTTGCACAAACCCTATCCGAAGCGGTATGTAAACGCCCCGTTTGTTCCAAATTTGCGAATTATGAATTCTAATGAATCAATATTGATTCAAAACGATCTCTAAGGTAGCATCGGCGACTTATTGAATTCAAGTCGCCGCGGGCGGGGGTAGGAAATGGTGTTGAACAAAGAATGGCGGCTGCCCCTGGCGGTGTTGGCGACGGCGATCCTCTTGGCCGGTTGCGGGGGCGCCAACGACGCGCCGCCGCAGGCGGCGGGGCCGCGGCCCGTCCAGGTGCTGGCCGTGCAGCCGCAGCGCTTCGCGCTGTCCAGCGAGCTGCCGGGCCGGGTCGAACCCATGCGCGTGGCGCAAGTGCGCGCCCGCGTGGCGGGCATCGTGCTCAGCCGCGAATTCGAGGAAGGCGCCGACGTGAAAGCGGGCGACGTGCTGTTCCGCATCGACCCGGCGCCGTTCAAGGCCGCGCTGTCGCGCGCGCAGGGCGAACTGGCCAAGGCCGACGCCGCGGTAGCCGACGCGCAGGCGGTGGTGCGGCGCTACGCGCCCCTGGTCAAGATCGAGGCCGTCAGCCAGCAGGATTTCGATACCGCCACCACCACGCTCAAGAGCGCGCAGGCCGCGCGCCGCTCGGCCCAGGCCGACGTCGAGACCGCCCAGCTGAACCTGGACTACGCCACCGTCAAGGCGCCGATCTCCGGCCGCATCGGCCGCGCGCAGGTGACCGAAGGTGCGCTCGTGGGCCAGAACGAGGCCACGGAGATGGCGACGATCCAGCAGCTGGATCCCGTCTACGTGGACTTCAACCAGCCGGTGGGCGACATGCTGCGCATGCGCGCCGCCATGCAGGACGGCAGCCTGGGTGCGGGCGAGGGCGCGCGCATCTCCATCACCATCGACGGCACCGACCAGAAGCGCGACGGCCGGCTGCTGTTCTCGGACATCGCGGTGGACCGGACCACCGGCCAGGTGGCGCTGCGCGGCGAGTTCGCCAATCCGGACGTGCTGCTGCTGCCCGGCATGTACGTGCGCGTGCGCACGCAGCAGGGCGTGGACCCCGCGGCGATCCTCGTGCCGCAGCGCGCCGTCACGCGCAGCACCGACGGCAAGCCGCAGGTGATGCTGGCCGGCCCGGACGACGTAGTGGAATCGCGCGCCGTGCGGACGGGCGCCATGCGCGGAAGCGACTGGCACATCACCGAGGGCCTGGCGCCCGGCGACCGGGTCATCGTGGGCGGGGTCAACGCGGCCGTGCCGGGCCAGAAGGTCAGCGTGACGCCCGTGTCCCAACCGAAGCTGGCTTCGGCCGGCGAAGCCGCCCCGGCGCAGCCCTGATGCCGCGCGCGCCTATTTTCAACAGGCCCTAGACCATGTCCAAGTTTTTCATTGGCCGCCCCAATTTCGCCTGGGTGGTGGCCATCTTCATCTCGCTCGCCGGCCTGCTGGCGATTCCGTCGCTGCCCGTGTCGCAGTTCCCGGTGGTGGCGCCGCCGCAGGTGACGATCGCCGCCACCTATCCGGGCGCGTCCGCGACGGTGCTGGTCGATTCGGTGACCAGCGTCATCGAAGAAGAGCTGAACGGCGCCAAGAACATGCTGTACTACGAGTCGTCCAGCAGCTCCAGCGGCAGCGCCGAAATCACGGTCACGTTCCAGCCGGGCACGGATCCCGACCTGGCGCAGGTGGACGTGCAGAACCGCATCAAGAAGGCCGAGGCGCGCCTGCCCACGGCCGTCACGCAGCAGGGTCTGCAGGTCGAGCAGGCCAGCTCCAACTTCCTGATGATCTACGCCCTGACCTACAAGGGCGAAGACGCGCACAAGGACGTGGTGGGCCTGTCCGACTACGCCGCGCGCCACATCAATAACGAGATCCGCCGGGTGAACGGCGTCGGCAAGGTGCAGTTCTTCGGCGCCGAAGCCGCGATGCGCGTCTGGATCGACCCGCAGAAGCTGCTGGGCCTGGGCCTGTCGGTGGCCGACGTCAACGCGGCCATCGCCGCGCAGAACGTGCAGGTGCCGGCCGGCAGCTTCGGCAGCCGCCCGGGTTCGCCCGAACAGGAGCTGACCGCCACGCTGGCCGTCAAGGGCACGCTGGACAATCCCGAGGAATTCGGCCGGATCGTGCTGCGCGCCAACGCGGACGGCTCATTGGTGCGCCTGGCCGACGTCGCGCGGCTGGAAGTGGGCCGCCAGAGCTATGACTTCGAAACCCGCCTGAACGGCAGGAAGTCCGTGGGCGCGGCGGTGCAGCTGGCGCCGGGGGCCAATGCGATCGACACGGTCAAGGCCGTGAAGGCGCGGCTGCAGGAACTGTCGACCTCGTTCCCGGAGGACATGGCGTATTCGGTGCCGTTCGACACGTCCAAGTTCGTCAGCGTTGCGATCACGAAGGTGGTGCACACGCTGCTGGAAGCCATGGTGCTGGTCTTCCTGGTGATGTTCCTGTTCCTGCAGAACTTCCGCTACACCCTGATCCCGACCATCGTGGTGCCGGTGTGCCTATTGGGCACTTTCGCGGTGATGTCGGTGCTGGGTTTCTCGGTGAACATGATGACGATGTTCGGCATGGTGCTGGCCATCGGCATCCTGGTGGACGACGCCATCGTCGTGGTCGAGAACGTCGAGCGCATCATGGCCGAAGAGGGCCTGTCGCCGCGCGAGGCCACGGTCAAGGCGATGGAGCAGGTGTCCGGCGCCATCGTGGGCATCACGCTGGTGCTGTCGGCGGTGTTCCTGCCGCTGGCGTTCATGAGCGGGTCCGTCGGCGTGATCTACCAGCAGTTCTCGCTGTCGCTGGCGGTGTCGATCCTGTTCTCGGGCTTCCTGGCGCTGACCTTCACCCCGGCGCTGTGCGCCACCTTCCTCAAGCCCATCCCCAACGGCCACCACGAAGAAAAGAAGGGCTTCTTTGGCTGGTTCAACCGCGTGTTCAACCGGCTGACCGGACGCTTCGAGGCGCTGAACTCGCGGCTGGTCAAGCGCACCGGCCGCTACATGGTGATCTACGTGGCCATTGTCGCGGTGCTGGGCGTGCTGTATGTGCGCGTGCCGGAATCCTTCGTGCCGCCGGAAGACCAGGGCTACGTCATTGTCGACGTGCAACTGCCCCCGGGCGCGACGCACCTGCGCACCGACAAGGTCGTGGCCGACGTCGAACAGCACCTGATGTCGCTGGACGCCATGGGCGATGCCTTCACGGTGATGGGCTTCAGCTTTTCGGGCACCGGCCAGAATGCAGGCATCGCCTTCCCGACGCTCAAGGACTGGTCCGAGCGCGGCAAGGGCCAGTCGGCCGGCGACGTGGCCAACAGCGTGAACGAGCGGTTCGCGGTGATCGACGACGGCGCCATCATGGCCGTCAACCCGCCCCCCATCGACGGGCTGGGCAATTCGGGCGGTTTCGCGCTGCGGTTGCAGGACCGCGGCGGCCTGGGCCGCGCGGCGCTGACCGAGGCGCGCGACCAGCTGCTGGCCCAGGCCAACGGCTCGCCCGTGATCGCCTACGCCATGATGGAAGGCCTGGCGGACGCGCCGCAGCTGCGGCTGGACATCGACCGCCAGAAGGCCGAGGCGCTGGGCGTGGGCTTTGACGTGATCAGCACGGCGATCTCGTCGGCCTACGGCTCGGCGACGGTCAACGACTTCGCCAACGCCGGGCGCCTGCAGCGCGTGGTGGTGCAGGCCGACGTGCGCGACCGCATGACGCCGGAAAGCATCCTGCAGCTGAACGTGCCGAACAAGTCGGGCGGGATGGTGCCGCTGAGCGCGTTCGTGAAGACGGACTGGGAGAACGGGCCGGTGCAGATCTCGCGTTACAACGGCTATCCCGCGTTCAAGATCGCCGGCGACGCGATGCCGGGGCACAGCACCGGCGAAGCGATGGCGGAGATCGAGCGCATCGTGGCCGGCCTCCCGGACGGCATCGGCTACGAGTGGACCGGACTGTCCTACCAGGAGAAGTTCGCCGGCGCGCAGGCCCCCATGCTGTTCGCGCTGGCCTTCCTGGTGGTGTTCCTGCTGATGGTCGCGCTGTACGAAAGCTGGGCGATCCCCGCGTCCGTGATGCTGATCGTGCCGATCGGCGCGCTGGGCTCGGTGCTGGCGGTGACGCTGCTGGGCATGTCCAACGACGTGTATTTCAAGGTGGGCCTGATCACCATCATCGGCCTGGCGGCCAAGAACGCGATCCTGATCGTGGAGTTCGCCAAGAGCCTGCGCGAGCAGGGGCATACGCTGGCCGACGCCGCCATCCAGGCCGCCAAGCTGCGCTTCCGCCCGATCGTGATGACCTCGCTGGCTTTCATCCTGGGCGTGGTGCCGCTGGCGCTGGCGACGGGGGCGGGCGCGGCCAGCCAGCGCGCGCTGGGCGTGGGCGTGATCGGCGGCATGCTGACCGCCACGCTGCTGGGCGTGATCTTTGTTCCCATCTTCTTCGTGTGGGTGCTGTCGCTGGTGCGGCGCAAGCGAGGCAAGTCCTCGTCCGCCGCCGCCACGCCGCGCACGGTGCAGGAGTAATCGCATGATGCAGACTTTCTTTCCCTTGCGGATTTCCGCGCTGGTCCTGGCGACGGCCCTGGCCGGATGCTCGATGGCGCCGGTCTATGAACGGCCGGCATCCCCCGTGGGCGAGCACTGGAGCCAGGCCCCGACCGGTTCCCGGCCGTCCGCCGCGGCGACGCTGGACTGGCAATCGTTCGTCACCGACGACGCCTTGCGCAAGTTGGTGGAGCTGGCGCAGGCGAACAACCGCGACCTGCGCCAGTCGCTGCTGAACATCGAGGCGGCGCGCGCGCAATACCGCATCCAGCGCGCGGACCAGCTGCCCGGCATCAACGCGCAGGGCACGGGCACGCGCCAGCGAGTGCCGGCGGACCTGAACAGCACCGGCGCGGCCGGCGTGCAAAGCAGCTACCAGGCGGGCCTGGGCCTGACCGCGTTCGAGATCGACCTGTTCGGCCGCGTGCGCAGCCTGTCGGACGCGGCGCTGCAGGAATACCTGGCGACCGAGGCCACGGCGCGCGGCGCGCAGATCAGCCTGGTCGCCGAGGTGATCCAGGCCTATCTGGCCCGCGACAGCGCGCAGCGCCGCCTGGAGGTCACGCGCCAGACGCTGTCCAGCCGCGAGGCCTCGCTGGAACTGATCGTCAAGCGCCGGCAGGCGGGCACGGCGACCGCGCTGGACTACCAGGAGGCGCTGGGCCTGACCGAACAGTCGCGCGCCGAGCTTGAACGCATGGACCGCGAGGTTCGCCAGGCTGGCAACGCGCTGGGGCTGCTGGTGGGCATCAGCGACCTGTCGCCCTACCTGCCTCCGCGCACGGCCGAGGCGCCCATGCTGGTGCAGGAGATCGCGGCGGGCGCGCCGTCGGAACTGCTGGAGAACCGGCCGGACATCCTGGCCGCCGAACACCAGCTGCAGTCGCGCAACGCCAGCATCGGCGCGGCGCGGGCGGCGTTCTTTCCCAGCATTTCGCTGACCGGCCTGTTCGGCACCTCCAGCGCGGACCTGTCCGGCCTGTTCGACGCCGGCCAGCGCGCCTGGTCGTTCACGCCCCAGATCACGCTGCCGATCTTTGCCGGCGGCCGCAACGTCGCCAATCTGGACCTGGCGACGGTGCGCAAGGACATCGCCGTGGCGCAGTACGAAAAAACGATCCAGACCGCGTTCAAGGAAGTGTCGGACGCGCTGGCGGCCACCGACACGCTGCGCCGCGAAGAGGCTTCGCGCCGCGCGCTGGCGCAGTCCAGCCAGGAGGCCATGCGCCTGTCCGAGGCGCGCTATCGCGGCGGCGTGGACAGCCACCTGCGCTACCTGGACGCGCAGCGCAGCGCCTACACGGACCAGATCGCCTACATCGACGTCAGCGCCCAGCGCCAGGCGGCGCTGGCGACGCTGTTCAAGGCGCTGGGCGGCGGCTGGCCTGCAGGGCAGCCCCCGCGCGCCGCGCTGGATTGACGCGTCAGGCTTTGCGCAGTCCCGGGCTGGGCATCGCCGATTGGGGCGCGCCGTCCAGCTCGGCCGGCTGCCTGCCGCGTCCGATCAGCCAGGCGCAGAAGGCCGACACCACGCCCGCGAACATCACGTACAGGCAGATCAGCCACGGCTGTCCTCCGCCCGTCTTGAGCAGGGCGGTCGCGATGATGGGCGTGATGCCCGACGCGAAGATGCCCGAGAACTGGTAGACGAACGAGATGCCGGTGTAGCGCACCTTGGCGTCGAAGAGTTCGCAGAACAGGGCGGCCTCGGGTCCGTACACCGCGGCGTAGAGGATGCCGAAGGGGATGATGATCGCCAGCCAGATCAGCATGACGTTGCCGCCGCTGTTGATCATCATCCAGAACCCGGGGAAGGAGGCGGCGGCGGTGATCAGCGAGCCCCAGAAGTAGACGCGGGTGCGGCCGATGCGGTCGGACAGCCGACCGAAGAACGGGATGAAAAAGCACATCACCAGGGCCGCGGCCATCACCCCGATCAGCGCCTCGGTCCGCGTGATCTGCACCGACTGGGTCAGGAACGAGATCGAAAACACGCCGAACACGTTGAAGAACACGCCGTCGATGTAGCGCGCGCCCATGCCCTTTACGACATTGCCGGGATAGCGCCGAATCATGTCCATGAAGGGAATGCGGCTTTCGGCGTTCTGCGCCTTGACCGCCGTGAACTCGGGGGTTTCCTTGGTGTTCAGGCGGATGTACATGCCCACCGCCACCATGGCGGCCGACGCCAGGAACGCGACGCGCCAGCCCCAGGCCATGAACTGCTCGTCGGTCAGCAGGGTGGACAGCAGCGCCACCGTGCCCGACGCCAGGCACAGCCCGATGGCCAGCCCGATCTGCGGCAGCGACGCGTAGAAGCCTTTCTTCTCGGGCGGCGCGTATTCGTACGCCATGAGCACCGCGCCGCCCCATTCGCCGCCCAGGCCGATGCCCTGGAACACGCGCAGCAGAAGCAGCAGGATGGGCGCCCAGATGCCGATGCTTGCGTAGGTGGGCACCAGGCCGATCAGGAAGGTGGCCACGCCCATGATCATCAGCGTCATCACCAGCATGCTTTTCCTGCCGATGCGGTCGCCGAAGTGGCCGAAGATCAGCCCGCCCAGGGGCCGGGTCACGAAGCCCACCGCGAAGGTGGTGTACGCCAGCATGGTGGAGACCAGCGGGTCGCCGGTGGGGAAGTACAGCTTGTTGAATACGATGCCTGCGACGACGCCATACAGGAAAAAGTCGTACCACTCGATGGTGGCGCCGATGAGCGATGCGGTGACGACTTTGCGCACCGCGGCTTCGTTTTGCTTGGCCATGTCTAGTCTCCTTTGGTGGGGCGGCCGGGCAATCTGCGTTGCGTCGAGCCGGGTCTTTCCGCGATTCGCTACGGGTTATCCAGGGTCGGTCATCTCCATCCGGGCCGGCGTGCGCACCGTCTGCGCGCGCGCCTGCCTGATGTCCTGCAGCATGAAATCGGCCGCGCGCTCGGCCAGCATGACGACCGGCGCGTTGGTGTTGCCGGATACGAGCGTGGGCATGATCGAGCAGTCCACCACCCGCAGGCCCGACACGCCATGCACGCGCAGGCGCTCGTCCACGACCGCCATGGGGTCGCCGCGCGGTCCCATCCTGGCGGTGCCCGACGGATGGAAGATGGTGGCGCCGTACTCGCGGCAGAAGTGCAGGATCTCGTCGTCCGTGCGCACGTCCGGACCGGGCCGGAACTCGCGCTTCATCAGGCCGGCCAGCGGTTCGGTCGCGGCGACCCGGCGCGCATACTTGACCGCGGCCACGGCCATGCGGCGGTCCAGGTCGGTGGACAGGTAGTTCGGCTGCATCGACGGCGCCTCGAAGGGATCCGCGCTGCGCAGCCGCACGCGCCCGCGCGAGCTCGGCCGCAGCTGGCAGACCGAGTAGGTGCAGCCGGAGAACGGGTGCACCTTGCCGCCCGCCATATCGGCCGACAGGGTGGCGAAATGGAACTGCGTGTCGGGCGTGGCGCTGGCCGGATCGACCCGGCAGAACAGGCCGCCCTGGTTGATGCCCACGGCCAGCGGACCGCTGCGCAGCAGCAGCCATTGCAGCCCCATCCGCATCCGCCCGGCCAGGGTGCGCAGCTGGTCGTTGGTGGTGATGGGCCGGGTGGTCTCGTAGATCAGGCGGATCTGCAGGTGGTCCTGCAGGTTTTCGCCGACGCCGGGCAGGTCGCGCACGACGCCGATGCCGAACTCGCGCAGCAGCGCGGCCGGGCCGACGCCCGACAGCTGCAGCAGCTGCGGCGACTGCAGCGCGCCCGCGCACAGCACCACCTCGCGCCGCGCGCGCAGCGTGCGGACCTGGCCGTCCTTCCGGTAGCGCACGCCGCAGGCGCGGCTGCCCTCGAACAACACGGCCATGGCGTGCGCGTCGGTCTCCACGCGCAGGTTGGGGCGGTCCTGCGCGGGGCGCAGATAGGCCACGGCGGTCGAGCAGCGGCGGCCGTTGCGGGTGGTGAGTTGGTAGTAGCCCACGCCTTCCTGGTCGCCCGTGTTGAAGTCGCGCACAGGCGGCACGCCCAGCTTGCCGGCGGCGGCGATCAGCGCTTCCACCAGCGGGTGCGGCGCCTTGATGGACGTCGCGTTGAGCGGACCTTGCGTGCCGCGGGTGGGGCCGGGGCCCAGATCATTGTTTTCCAGCTTGCGGAAGTAGGGCAGGCAGTCGTCCCAGCCCCAGCCGGGGTTGCCGGCGGCCGCCCAGGCGTCGTAGTCGCCGCGCTGGCCGCGGATGTAGATCAGGCCGTTGATGGAGCTGGACCCGCCCAGCGTGCGCCCGCGCGGCCAGTAGATGCGGCGGTCCAGCATGTTGGGGTCGGGGTCCGTGTAGTAGCCCCAGTTCACCACCTTGTGGAACATCGTCTTGCCGTAGCCGATGGGGATGTGTATCCAGGGATAGGTGTCCTTCGGGCCCGCCTCCAGCAGGCAGACGGAATGCGCGCCGTCCGCGCTCAGCCGGTTGGCCATCACGCATCCGGCCGAGCCGGCGCCCACCACGATGTAATCGACGGTATCGGACATTTCCGCGCGGTCTCCCTTATATTTGTCGGGCAGGGCCGGGGTCCCGGGGCAATGCGGACCAGGCCGGCATCTGAGGCGATTCTAGGAAGCAGGCGCGCAGAACAAAGCACAACACGCGCAGGGGCGGACAAATGGAACAGAACATGCAGCTTCGGTTTCACAATCGCAGTGCAGCATCGGGCCAGGCCCCCGACGACGGCGCCGGCGCGCAGCAGGAGGCCGCGCGTTCGCTGCGCGCGCTGCTGGTGCTGGACCACCTGGCGCGCGCCCAGCATCCGCCCACGCTGGCGCAACTGGCGCAGCGGCTGGACATGCCCAAGACCACGCTGATGCGGCTGCTGGCGGCGATGCAGCGCGCCGGATTCGTGGCGGCCACCCCGACCGAAAACGGTTTCGTGCCCGGCCCGCAGGCGACCTCGCTGGCGCTGGCCACGCTGCGGGCCAGCGCCTTCACCCGCGCCTGCCGCGCGGTGCTGACCAAGCTGGTGGGCGCGCTGGGCGAAACCTGCAACCTGACCGCGCCGGACGGCGATCAGGTGGTCTACATGGAACGCGTGGAAACGACCGAACCGCTGCGCCTGTTCTTCGCGGTGGGCAGCCACGTGCCCATGCACTGCACGGCCAGCGGCAAGCTGTTCCTGGCGTCGATGAGCCGGCTGGAACGTGGCCGCGTGCTGGCGCGCCTGCCGCTCACGCGCAATACGCCGCGCACGCTGACCGACCCCGCCAGGCTCGAGGCGGAACTCGACCGCCTGGCCGCGCGCGGCATCGGTATCGACAATGAGGAATTCGTGCGCGGCATGAGCGCGGTGGCGGTGCCCGTGCGCGATGGCGAGAACCGCGTGGTGGCGGCGGTGGCCTGCCATGCGCCGACCGCCCGGGTGATGCTGGACGACCTGCTGCGCGCGGTGCCCGTGCTGCAGGGCGCGGCGCAATCGCTGCAGGAGGTGCTGGCCGCGCACCGGCCCGGGGGCTGAAGCGGCGCGGCAGGCGCGGCCGATTCACAGACCTTTCACGTACTCGTCACCTGCGGTTCATGCCGTTGTTGCAATGCCTGCCTAGAGTGGCGGCTTCCAGCGCGGATGCCCGAGGGCATCGGATCGTCCGGTCCAGGGGGGACCGGCGCGCGCCCGGAGCTTCACTTGAATCATGGAGTGCAGAGTGTCTTCAGACCAGAACGAGAACGGAATCGGCCAGGAAGCCGGGGATGGCTTGCAGCAGGACGGCGTCAACACGCGGCGGCGTTCGATCATCAAGGCGGGCGTGGGCACCTGGGTGCTGCCCGCCGGCCTGGCCACGCTGCTGACGGCTTGCGGCGGCGACGACGATGACAGCGACGAGGCGGCTCCCGCGCCGGGCGGGGGCGACGAGGGCGCGGTGGAGCCGCCGCCCGCGGCCAAACTGCAGTCCAGCTTCGGGCTGGTGGTGCTGCCCGATACCCAGTTCTACGCGCGCTACGCCACGGCTGAAACCGGCAACCAGTTCGACAAGCTGTTCGGCAGCGAGCCCTTCATGGCGCAGACCGCCTGGATCGCGCAATCGGCCAAGGCGCTGAACGTGCCGTTCGTCATCCACGTCGGCGACATCGTGGACCAGGTCTCCCGGCCCCAGCAATGGGAAGTGGCGGACGCCGCCATGAAGAAGCTGGAAGAGGCGGGCGTGCCGTATTCGGTTCTGGCGGGCAACCACGACGTGCTGCAGGACATCGGCTACGAGTCCGACCCGGTCAACGGCACGGACGCCACGCGCGACCCGGCGGCCGAGCCTTACCTGAAGTGGTTCGGCAAGGACCGCGCGGGCAAGCAGGCCACCTTCGGCGGCCGCGACGCCAGCGGCTTTCACGAATACCACGTCTTCGAGGCGGAAGGGCAGAAGTTCCTGGTGCTGTCGCTGTCGTGGCGCGTGTCGGACGCGGGCCTGGCGTGGGCCCGGCAGGTCCTGCAGTCGCATTCCTCGCTGCCCGCCATCCTGGTCAATCACCAGTTGCTGGCCATCGCCAACGACGGCACGAGCCCGCTGGAAGTGGACTACGGCCTGATGCTCTGGGAAAAGCTGATCCGCGGCAACGATCAGATCTTCATGACGGTCAACGGCCATCATCACGGCGCCGCGCGCCTGACCAAGATCAACGACTTCGGCAACGCGGTCGAAGAGATGGTGGTGGATTACCAGATGGCGTACCAGGGGGGCAATGGCCTCCTGCGCTTCTACGAATTCGACCTTACGAACAACCGCATCGTGGCGTCGTCGTTCTCGCCGTGGGTGCCGCAAAAGCCCAAGGACACGGTCAACGAGTTCGACCAGGCGGTGCTGACCGACGCGAACAACCAGTTCGTGATCGAGATGGATTTTGCCAAGCGCTTTGCGGCGTTCAATCCGAACTTCAAGGCGGCGGCGGGCACGCGCGAAGGCAGCATCACGGACGCGGCGCTGGCCCTGGCGCTGAACGGCTATACCGACGCCGCGCCGACCGAGAAGGCCGCGCCGGCCAACGACGAAGACTACGCGCACGCCACGGGCACGCTGGCGCACTGGCGCTTCACGGGCGGGGCGGCAGGCACCGCGGTGGCGCAGGGCGCCGTCATCGCCGACAAATCGGGCAACAACAACACGCTGACGCGCGCGCCGCTGAACGAACCGGCGGGCAACACCGCGCAGGAGGGCGACCTGGTCTGGAGCAGCGACCGCCACCGCCTGTCGGCCGCGCCGGGCAGCATTTCGTTCCGCAATACGGCCGGGCCGCGCCTGAGCTACTTCCTGACCGACGTGGCGGCGTCCCTGAACACCGAGACCTTCGCGGGCGGCTACACGGTCGAGGCCTTCATCAAGATCGCCGGCGACTGGACCGCCGCGGCCAATGCCTGGATGAACATCATGACGCGCGCCGGGCGCCGTGGCGACCTGCCGGGTTGGGCGGCCAGCCTGCCGCAATCGCCGCCGCTGCAGTTTGCCATTTCCAACCTGCGCGAAGTGCAGTGGGAAGTGGTGCCCTCGGCGGTCACGCCCATCGGCGCCCGCACCAACTGGTCGGGCGAGATCCTGGTGGACACGTGGCTGCACGTGGCGGTGGTCAACGATCCGGTGACGCGCGAAACCACGATGTACGTGGAAGGCGCGCCGGTGCTGCGCAATGCGGTGGACGGCGCGGGCCTGGCCACGCTGAACCTGCCGTGGACCGTGGGCGCGGGCTACTGGGACGGCGGCGGCCCCAGCGGCGGCTTCCTGGGCGCGCTGGGCGAGATCCGCGTCGTGGGCCGGCCCCTGCAGCCGGCCGAATGGCTGACGGCGCGCGCGTCCTGAGGCGCGGATGAACGGGCGGCGGAGCGCAGAGGCCCCTAGTGGCCGAGGCGTCCGCCGCTGACCATCCAGCGGGTGCCGTAGCGGTCGATCAGCGTGCCGTAGGCCTCGGCCCAGAATGTCTTTTGCAGCGACAGGGTCACGCTGCCGCCCTCGGCCAGATGCTCGAACACGCGGTGCGCGTCGGACACGGTGGGGTAGGCCAGCGACAGGGCCACGCCCTGCTTGCCGGCGTAGGGATGGCCGGCCGTGGCGTCGCCGCCCATCAGCGTCTGCTCGTCCAGCGTCAGCCGCGCATACAGGATGCGTCCGGCGTCCTCGGGCGAGAGCGCGGGCAGGGGGGCGTCCGCGGGCGCGTCGGCGTAGCGGACCAGGGCCTCGAGCCGCCCGCCCAGCACGCGTTCGTAGAAGCGCATGGCGTCGGCGCAATCGCCGTCGAAGCTCAGGTAAGCGGATAACTGGGGCATGATGTCTCCGTGCTTGGGCCGCCCGGCCCATACGCATGGCAAGGCGGGCGGCCCGGCTCTATGATGGGAGTCTGATCCGCCAACGGCCAGGAGCCAGACCATGCAACAAGGAAGCTGCCACTGCGGACAGATCGCCTTCGAAGTCGACGGCGATGTGTCCCAGGTATTGGAATGCAACTGCTCGCACTGCAGCCGCAAGGGCTATCTGCTGTGGTTCGTGCCGCGCGCCAGCCTGCGCATCACGTCATCCACGCAGTCCATGGCCACCTACAAGTTCAACCGGCACGTCATAGCGCATCACTTCTGCGCCAACTGCGGCTGCGCGCCGTTCGGCTTCGGGGTGGGCGCCAAGGGCGAGGAAACGGCGGCCGTGAACGTGCGCTGCATCGAGCACCTGGACCTGAACGCGCTGACCCGCATCCCGTATGACGGGCGCAACGCCTGACGCACGGGATGCGCCCCATGATAGGTCAACGGCTGCGATCGGGGAACGGCGGCGGGGTAACGTCTTTTATCACCCATGGAGCGAGGCAATGAGTACGGTAAAGCTGCTGTCGGACGACGAGATCCGCAGGAATCCCGAGGCGTGGGCGGTGTTCGAGGACATCCGCGCCACGCGCAAGTCGGACTTCGTCAACAACTTCTGGCGCGCGCTGGCCAACGATCCGCCGCGGATGCGCAGCGTCTGGGAGCAGCTCAAGCAGGTCATGATGGCCGAAGGCGAACTGCCGCCGCTGGTGCGCGAGATGATCTACATCGCCGTGTCCACCGCCAACGGCTGCTCGTATTGCGTCCACTCGCACACGGCCTCGGCCCGGGCCAAGGGCATGACCGACGGCCAGCACGCGGAGCTGCTGGCGGTGATAGGCATGGCGTCGCAGACCAACGCGCTGGCGACGGCGCTGCAGGTGCCGGTGGACGATGCCTTCCACGTGAAATGAACAGGAGGCGGCCATGTCGCTGATTCCCTTGTTTCCGTTATCCAATGCGCTGTTTCCCGCCGGTGTGGTGCATCTTCGGATCTTCGAGGTGCGCTACCTGGACATGATCCGCCGCAGCATCGCGCAGGGCACCGAATTCGGCATCGTGGGCCTGCTGGCGGGCAGCGAGGTGCGTTCGCCCGAAGGCATGGAGACGCTGTCGCCCGTGGGCACCATGGCCCGGGTGGACGCCTGGGAGGCGCCCATGCCGGCCCTGCTGGAAATCCGCTGCACGGGCACGGGGCGGTTCCGGCTGCTTTCCAGCGAAGTGGCAAAATACGGTCTTTGGATGGGCGAGGCCGAGCCCATTGCCGACGACCCGCCCACGCCCGTGCCGGCGGCCATGCAGGCCAGCGCCGACGCGCTGGGGCGCCTGGTGGTCCAATGGCAGCAAGATGGCGTGCCCGCCGAAAGAATGCCGCTGGCCCCGCCGTTCCGCCTGGACGACTGCGGCTGGGTCGCGAACCGCTGGTGCGAACTCCTGCCGCTGCCGCCGGACGACAAGGCTGAACTGCTGGCCCTGACCGACCCGGTGGCCCGTCTGGCCGCCATCCAGGACGTGCTGCGGGGGCAGGGGCTGGCGTAGGGCGCGGCGCGAATTGACTTGGACAACATGGATATCCGGATAGACGAAGGCCTGCGCGCCTATATAGACCCCTTGACCGAAGACGAGCACGCCGCGCTGGAGCGCAGCCTGCTGGCCGAAGGCTGCCGCGATGCGCTGGTGCTGTGGGGCGACCTGCTGGTGGACGGCCACAACCGGTATGCGCTGTGCACGAAGCACAACATTCCTTTCCAGACCATCCAGAACCCGCGCTTCAAGTCCATGGAAGACGTGCATCTGTGGATGATCGAAAACCACCTGGGGCGGCGCAGCGTGTCGGACTTCCAGCGCGGCGTGCTGGCGCTGCGCAAGAAGGAAATCCTGCTGTCGCGCGCGGTCCCCGAGGACGGTTCGCCGCCCTGGGACGAAGACGAACCCGGGGCCGCGCCCGCCGCGGCGCCCTCGGGCGACGGCGCGCCGGCGGCCGAGCCCGCCAAACCGTCCTGGTCGCCGGCCGTGCCCAGCCGCCAGGCGCTGGCGCGCGCCGCGCGGATCAGCAGCAATACGCTGGGCCAGATCGAAAAGATCCAGAAGACCGCGGCGCCCGAACTGGTGCGCGCGGTCAAAGAAGGCGCCATTTCCATCAACGCCGCGGCCGCGGTGGCCTCGCTGCCCGCCGAACGGCAGGCGGCGGCCGTGGCCGGGGGCAGGAAGGAACTGCAGCAGGCCGCGCGCGAAGTGCGCCAGGCCAAGGCGCCGCCGCCGCGCGAAGCCGAACCCGACGTGCCGATCGAGCACCTCGAGGACCTGCCGGGCGAGATCGCCCGCCTGCGGCAACTGCTTGCCCGGCTGACCGACGAGCGCGACCAGCTCAAGAAGAAGGTCATGCACCTGACGGTGGCGCTGTCCGAGGCGCGCAGCGCGTCGGGCGGCGACGATTGATGGCCGATGCACGAATAAGGGATAACCCTTAATCGTTGAAATCCACGAAAAAAATTCGTGGATCGATGGGAATTTATATCGTTTTGAGGAAAGGCGCGTGGGGCTTTGTAATGCATGTTCGCTTAACCGCTACACGCATTCACACCTGACTTCCCTTATGAATCCCATCGGATATCGCATTCTTTCCCGGCCCGCGCCGGCCGTCGCCGCCGACGTGCTGGCCGGATTCGCCAGCATCGGCTCGGCCCAGATCAGCGACTGCATGAACCGCCTCTACGGCGTGTCGGGCCTGCGTCCGCTGCACGGCGGCACGCGCCGCACGGTGGGCCTGGCGCTCACCGTCAAGACCCGTCCGGGCGATAACCTGATGATCCACAAGGCGATTTCGCTGGGCGGCGCGGGCGACGTGATCGTCGTCGACGGCGCCGGCGACGCCAGCAACGCGCTGGTCGGCGAACTGATGATGATGGATGCGCAGTCGCGCGGCATCGAAGCGTTCGTGATCGACGGCGCGGTGCGCGATGTGGACGTGTTCGCGCAGGGCGAGTTCGGCTGCTTCGCGCGGGCCGTGTCGCACAAGGGCCCCTACAAGGACGGTCCCGGCGAAATCAACGTGCCCGTGTCGGTGGGCGGCCAGGTGGTCAATGCCGGCGACGTGGTCGTGGGCGACGCCGACGGCGTGGTGGTGATTCCCGCCGAACACGCCGCCGCCGTCCTGGCCCTGGCGCAGAAGAAGGAAGCCGACGAAGCCGTGGCCAAGGAAAAGCTGCGCGCCGGCACGTACACCAAGCCGTGGCTGGAAAAGACCCTGGCCGAGAAGACGGGGGCGGCCAAATGAGCATCGTCGCCGACCGCATCAAGCGCATCAAGCTGTCGCCCAGCGTGGCCGCGCGCGCCATCATCGCCGAACTGCGCGAGCAGGGCCGCCGCATCATCGACCTGACGATCGGGGAGCCGGATTTCTCCACGCCCGAACACATCCGCCAGGCCGCCACCGCCGCCATGAACCGCGGCGAAACCAAGTATCCGCCGGCCCAGGGCACGGTGGCCCTGCGCAAGGCCGCCGGCGCCCACCTGCTGGAAGCGACCGGCGTGGACTACCCGGCTTCGCGCATCATCGTCAGCACCGGCGCCAAGCAGGTGATCTTCAACGGGCTGGCCGCGACGCTGAACGACGGCGACGAAGTCCTGATTCCGGCGCCGTTCTGGGTCTCGTACCCCGACATGGTGCTGGTCAACGGCGGCGTGCCGGTGGCGGTGGAAACGTCGCCGGCAACCGGCTACAAGGTCACGCCCGACGCGCTGGAACGCGCGATCACGCCGCGCACTAAGTGGCTGATGATGAACGCGCCCAGCAATCCGACGGGCTCGGTCTACACCGCCGACGAACTGCGCGGCCTGGCCGAGGTCCTCAAGCGCCATCCGCACGTCTGGCTGATGACCGACGACATCTATGCGCGCCTGAACTTCACCGGCGAGCCGACCGTGCACCCGCTGCAGGTCGCGCCGGAACTGGCCGCGCGCACGCTGGTGGTCAACGGCGTGTCCAAGGCCTACGCGATGACGGGCTGGCGCATCGGCTACGGCGCGGGTCCGGACGAACTGATCAAGGCGATGGCGATCCTGCAGTCGCAGAGCACGTCGGGCGCCTCGTCGGTGAGCCAGGCGGCCGCGCTGGAAGCCTTGTCCGGTCCGCAGGACTGCGTGGCCGAATTCGCCAAGGTATTCCGCGAGCGCCGCGACCTGGCGATCGCCGAACTGTCCGGCGCGCCGGGCCTGGACATCGTCGTGCCGCAGGGCGCGTTCTATGTCTTCCCGGACTGCTCGGGCCTGCTGGGCAAGAAAACGCCGGCCGGCGACGTGATCGCCACCGACACCGACCTGACGCACTACCTGCTGCGCGAGGCCGGCGTGGCCGTCATCGACGGCCACGCGTACGGCGCGCCGGGCACGTTCCGCCTGTCTTTCGCCGCATCGCTGGACGATATCCGCCAGGGATGCTCCGCCATCCGCGAAGCCTGCGCCAAGCTGGCCTGACGGCGCGGCGGATCGGCATCGTCCCAGCGCTCTTTCAAGCCTGTTCACCACACAACCACTAAAGGGGAATCAACCATGAAGCGCCACACTCTCTTTGCCGCCTGCCTGGGCCTGGCATCGCTGGCCCTGGGCGCAGCCGCCCAGGCCGATCAGCTGGACGACATCAAGGCGCGCGGCGAGCTGGTCTGCGGCACGCTGGGCACCTCGCAGCCGTTCAGCTTCCAGGACGGCGCGACGCGCCAGCTGGTGGGCTACGACGTGGACGTCTGCAAGCTGGTCGCCGACAAGCTGGGCGTCAAGGTCAACTACAAGCTCCTGTCGGTGGCGGCGCGCGTGCCGGAACTGAACGAAGGGCGCGTGGACATCCTGGCGGCCAACCTGGGCTATTCGCCCGACCGCGCCCAGCAGATCGCCTTCAGCCACGCCTACTACGTCAGCCCGCAAAAGCTGATGGTGCGCAAGGATTCGGGCCTGGATTCCATCGAGGCCCTGAACGGCCGCCGGGTGGGCGCGACCAAGGGTTCCAGCTCGGAACGCGAGATCAAGCGCATCCTGGACAAGTCGCAGGTCATTGGCTATGGCGACAGCTCGGCCACGTACCTGGCCCTGCAGCAGAAGAAGGTGGATGCGCAGTTCGCGTCCGAGCTGGTGCTGGTGCGCCTGGTGCTGCAAAGCCCCCCGACCGCGCCGGTCAGCGTCATTTCCAAGGCGGTGTTCGACGAGCCCTGGGGCCTGGGCGTGCGCAAGTCGGAGCCGCGCTTCCTGGAAACCGTGAACCAGGCGCTGGATGAAGCCGAAGCCTCGGGCGCGGCCGCCAAGCTGTTCGACAAGTGGTTCGGCCCGGAAACGCCGTACAAGCTGGAACGCGGCTTCAAGATCGGCCCGATCGCCGGGTAAGGGCGCGGACCACAGCGCCGTCCTTCGCCAGTTCCCGTCACGGCTTCCCGCGTCAGCAGTGTGATGCGCGGGAAGCCGTGACGCTTGGCGTGGACCGCGTGTTTGCAGGAGATTGAGTGTTTTATGAGCTTACTTGACGCTTCCCAATACCAGTTGCTGCTCAGTGGCATGGCCGTCACCGTGCAGCTGTTCCTGGTCGCATGGGTCATGGCCTTTGCCATCGCGGTGACGCTGGTGGTCGTGCGAGCCACCAATCTGGCGCCGTGCCGCTGGCTGGTCGACGCCTATGTGGAATACCACCGCAACGTGCCCCTGCTGGTGCAGGTGCTGTTCTGGTACTTCGGCATGCCCGAGCTGCTGCCCGAAGGTTTCCGCATGTGGCTGTACGCGCACAACGCCGAGATGTCGCTGGCCGCGATCGCGCTGGCGCTGGGGTCGGCCGCCTACATCGCCGAAGACATCCGCAGCGGCCTGCGCGCCATTCCCGGCACGCAGTTCGAGGCGGCGCGCGCGCTGGGCGCCAGCTACCTGCAATGCATGCGCTACGTGATCGTGCCGCAGGCATTGCGCATTTCGATTCCGCCGCTGGTCGGCCGCGCGCTGCTGCTGTTTAAGAACACCAGCGTGGCCATGGCGATCGGCGTCATGGAACTGACCTACCAGGCGCGCGAGATCGAAAACGAGACCTACCGCACCTTCGCCACCTTCGGCGCCGCGACGATCATGTACCTGCTGGGATCGTTCCTGATCATGGCGTTGGGATCGCGCATCTACGCCCGTTATCGACTGAACCGCGGAGGCCACGGTGCTTGATCTGCTGATGCAATACTGGCCCACGCTGCTGGTGGGCCAATACCCGAACGGTCCGCTGGGCGGATTGGCGCTGACGCTGATCCTGGCCGCGCTGGGCCTGGCCATGTCCCTGCCGCTGGCGCTGCTGGTCGCGCTGGCCCGGGTCAGCCCTTATGGCTGGCTGCGCACGGCCAGCAAGGCGCTGGTCAACGTGGTGCGCGGCATGCCGCTCCTGATGCTGATCTTCTGGGCCTATTTCGTGGTGCCCAAGCTGACGGGCCAAGTGGTCAGCGGCTTTTGGACGCTGATCTTCGCGCTGGTGGTCTATGAAAGCGCCTACCTGTCGGAGGTGATCCGCTCGGGCATCGAGGCGGTGCCGCGCGGCCAGATCGAGGCGTCGCGCTCGCTGGGCGTGGGCTACTGGACGACGATGCGCCGCGTGGTGCTGCCGCAGGCGCTGTTCAACGTGCTGCCCAGCATGACCAGCCAGTTCGTCTCCACCATCAAGGAAACCTCGCTGGGCTATGTCATCAGCGTCAATGAACTGACCTTCGCGGCCAACCAGGTCAACAACCTGGTGCTGACCCAGCCGCTGCAGGTGTTCGGCATCCTGGCCATCATCTATTTCGTCGTGTGCTTCAGCCTGAGCCGCGGCCTCTCCTGGCTGGACCTGCGCATCCGCCGCTCGCGCGCCATGGCGTAAAGGAACAAGACATGATCAAACTCGAGAAAGTGAACAAGTGGTACGGCGAGCATCATGTGCTCAAGGACGTGGACCTGTCGGTCGCGCGCGGCGAAGTGCTGGTGGTGTGCGGGCCGTCGGGCTCGGGCAAGTCGACCATGATCCGCACGATCAACCGGTTGGAACCCATCGAGAAGGGCCGCATCCTGATCGACGGCGCCGACATCTACCAAAAGGGCGCCAACCTGAACGCGCTGCGCCAGAAGATCGGCTTCGTGTTCCAGCAGTTCAACCTGTTCCCGCACATGAGCGTGCTGGAAAACGTGATCTTCGCGCCCGTGAACATCCGCAAGCAGCCGCGCAAGCAGTCGGTGGAGCTGGCGCGCAGCCTGCTCGACCGCGTGGGGCTGGCGCACAAGATCGACGCCTATCCGGGGTCGCTGTCGGGCGGCCAGCAGCAGCGCGTGGCGATTGCGCGGGCCCTGGCCCTGCAGCCGCCGGTGATGCTGTTCGACGAGCCGACCAGCGCGCTGGATCCGGAAATGGTGGGCGAGGTGTTGCAGGTGATGAAGGGCCTGGCCAAGGACGGCATGACGATGGTGTGCGTGACCCACGAAATGGGCTTCGCGCGCGACGTGTGCGACCGCGTCGTCTTCATGGACGCGGGCGAGATCCTGGAAATGGACACGCCCGAGCGCTTCTTCAGCGCCCCGGCCCATCCGCGCGCGCAGCGCTTCCTGGCGGACATCCTGCATCCGCGCGGGTGATCCGGCGCGGTTCAGGGGCTGTTCGGCCGCGATGTTAAGGTGAGGGTTTCCATGCGTTTCTCGTCGACCGCTGCGATGTACACCCTCAAACAGCTAGAGGCCTTCTACTGGAGTTCCGAACTGGGCAGCTTCAGCGCGTCGTCGCGCAAGCTGCACACCACCCAGTCGGCCGTCGCCAAGCGGGTGGGGGAACTCGAGGCCTTTGCCGGCTCGCCCCTGTTCGAGCGGCGGGCCAAGAAGCTCCTGATGACGCCGCAGGGCCGCAAGCTGTTCGAGCTGGCCGCCCAGATGCTGGAATTGAACAGCCGCATCGTGCAGAACATGGCCGACCCGGCCAGTTTCGAAGGCGTGGTGCGGCTGGGCGTGACGGAGCTGGTGGGCATGACCTGGCTGGCGGGGCTGATCAAGCAGATCAGCCAGCGCTATCCGCGCGTGCAGCTGATGCCCGAGATCGACGGCGGCATCACTCTGTACGAACGGCTGGAAAAGGACGAATTGGACCTGGCCATCATGCCGGGGCCGTTCTGGGGCTACCAGTACGACTGCACGCACCTGGGCGCGGTCACCAACGTCTGGATGGCCAGCCCGGCGCTGGACATCGATTTTTCGGCGCCTCTGACGCCGCAGGACCTGGCGCCGTATCCGGTGATCTCGCAGCCCACCAATTCGGCGCTGTCGCACCTGTACGACGCGTGGTTCGCGGAGCAGGGGCTGCCGGTCAAGCGCGTGCTGACCTGCAACAGCCTGGGAATGATGGCGCAGCTGACCATGCTGGGCCTGGGCATCAGCTACCTGCCGGGCGCCTACTTCGCGCCGCTGGTGGCGCGCGGCGCCCTATGCCAGCTGAATGTGCAGCCGGACCTGCCGACCATCAATTACTACGCGGTGCATAAGAAGAACATCGTCAACCCGGTCGTGTCTCGGGTGATCGACATTGCGCGCGAGGAATGCGCGTTCGAGGTGGCGGGAGCGTTCCTGCCCCACGTGCCGCCGGCGGCCAGGCCGCCCGGGCCATAGCCGTCGAACGGCGGGCCGGGGCCGGCCGGCCCCGGCGGGCGGCGCGGCCGTCAGCCGCAGCGGATCGCCGTCATGACGTCCTTGTCGTCCACGATGAGGTTCAGGCGGGTGTTGTTGTATTCCATGGTGACCACCTGGCCCGGCCGCAGCATGCGGGCGGTGGCGCTGCCGCTGCGCGTGCGCAGGTCTTCCATGACGGACGGCGTGGCCTTCTGGCCGAGCTGCGATTGCAGGGGGCCGGCGTCGCAGGTCTTGCCGCTGGTGCTGCCGGGCATGGCCGACGACGATCCGTACGACGAACCGCCACTGTCGCTGGAGGAGGATGACGCGCTCGACGAGCTGGACGACGCCGGCGCGCTGGACGAACGCGAACCGCCCGTGTTGGCGCATGCGGCCAGGGTTGCAACCAGCAGGAAGGGGATCAGCTTGCGGATCATGTAGGGCTCCTTACAACAACGCGACAAAAAACCCATGATAGACCAGCCGCGACGCGCTGTGACGGCGGCTGTCCCGCGCGTTCCGGCGCTCGCATGGCGCGCCGAGGTCAACCCGAAATTTGCGTTGACACTATAGTTTCACAAATATATATTGATGAAACTATAGTTCCATAAAAGGGCGGCCACCATGACTTCGATATTGCAGGAACGGATTCTTGCGCTGCAGGACAGTTTCACGGAAAGCGAACAGCGGCTTGCCCACGTGACGCTGGAGTGCCTGGGCAATATCGCGGCCTATTCGGGCGCCGAACTGGCGCAGAAGGCGGGCGTTTCCAAAGCCACGGCAGGGCGGTTCTTCCGGCGCCTGGGATACGAGAATTTCAATGAGGTGCGCGCCCAGGCGCGAGACGAATCCGATCGTGGCTCTCCGCTATACGAAATGGCGGGCGTGCGTCCACCCGATGCGACGGGCGATGCGCTTGCCGAACATCTGGCCGCGGACCTGCAGAACCTTGTGCAGACCTTCGAACGCCTGGACAGCCGCGATATCGAGCGCGCGGTGGCCCTGCTTGCCGACGCCCGCCGCATCTGCATCGCGGGGTTTCGCAATGGACGGGTGCTGGCGCAGTACACCTGGGCGCTGTTGACGCAATTGCGCGATGGCATCTCGCTGGTGCCGGGCGCGGGGCTGAATCTGGCCGAAGATCTTGCCGACCTGGGGCCGGACGACGTGCTGGTCGTGATGGACTTCCGCCGCCGCGTCACCTTGCTCAAGCCCATCGTCGAACACGCCAACCGAGTGGGCGCCAAGGTGGTGGTGCTGACCGATCCGACCGCCACCGAACTGCCCGCGCGGTCGGACCTGGTGCTGCGCTGTGTCAACAGCGGGGCGGTGGTATTTGATTCCTACGTCGCCGCCATCAGCGTGATCAACCACCTGGGCTCGGCGCTCGCGCGCAAGCTCGGGGCGAGCGCACGCGAACGCCTGCAGAACATCGAACGGCTGCATGAACACTACGGCGACTTGCATCGCTGAATTTCCACAGGAGACTGGCTTGAACCACCCGATTCCGAACGTCCGGCTGCAATACGCGCCGAATCCCGCTTTCGAACCGGCCGCCGCTTATGGCGCGCGGCAGCTCGACGTGCTTGGCGGCCAGGCCTATGCGCTGGCCGAGGCGCAGATCGGCCGCTGGCCCGGTTATCAGCCCACGCCGCTGCGCGACCTGCCCGGCCTGGCGCGCGAGGCCGGCGTGGTGGCCATCCGCTACAAGGACGAAGGCGGCCGCTTCGGACTGGGCAGCTTCAAGGCGCTGGGCGGCGCGTATGCCGTCAGTCGCCAGTTGCTGCGCGAACTCGCGGCCCGGCTGGGGCGCGATGACCTCTCGGTCGATGACCTGTTGTCCGGCCGCTATCGGGAACTGACGCAGGCCATGACGGTGACTTGCGCGACCGACGGCAATCATGGCCGATCGGTGGCCTGGGGGGCGCAACGGTTTGGCTGCCAATGCGTGATCTATATCCATGCGACGGTGAGCGAGGGCCGCAAGCGGGCGATCGAGCAATACGGCGCCCAGGTGGTGCGCACGGCGGGGAACTATGACGATTCCGTGCGCCAGGCGGCCGAAGATGCGGCGCGGCATGGACGCTACGTGGTGTCTGACACGTCCTATCCCGGCTACATGGAGGTGCCGAAGGACGTGATGCAGGGCTATGCGGTGATGGCCGACGAGGCGTTGCGGCAATTGCGCGAAGCCGGCGATGCCGAATTGCCCACGCACGTGTTCCTGCAGGGCGGCGTGGGCGGCCTGGCCGCTGCGGTCTGCGCCCATTTCTGGGAGAAGCTTGGCCCGCGCCGTCCGCGCTTTATCGTGGTCGAGCCCGACAAGGCCGCCTGCCTGTACGAGAGCGCCCGGGCCGGCAAGCCGGTGGCGGTGCAGGGCGACCTGGATACGGTGATGGCCGGGCTGGCTTGCGGCGAAGTGTCGCTGCTGGCTTGGGAGGTGCTGCACCCGGGGGCGCAGGCCTTCCTCACGGTCGATGACGAGGCCGCGCTGGAGACAGTGCGTCTGTTGGCCAGCGGCAGGTATGGCGACACCCCGATTGTCGCCGGCGAATCGGCGGTGGCGGGGCTGACCGGCTGCCTGGCGGCCATGGCCGATCCGTCGGTGCGCGACGCGTTGGGACTGGACGCGTCCAGCCGCGTGCTGGTGTTCGGCAGCGAAGGCGCGACCGACCCGGAACTCTACCAGCGCATCGTAGGCAAGAGCGCCGCCGAAGTCGAAGCCGAGGCCGCGGCATGACAGGCGCCGCGCTGCAGACAGGCCCGGCGAAGGTGCGCATCGACGGCGCCCGCTTGCTCAAGCGCATCGCGGACCTGGCCCAGGTCGGCGCCATTGACGGCGGCGGGGTGTGCCGCCTGGCGCTCACCGATGCCGACCGCCAAGGCCGCGACCTGGTCGTCCGATGGATGCGCGAGCTGGGGCTGGCCGTCACGATCGACGGCATCGGCAATGTGGTCGGCTTGCGTCCCGGCCGCATGGCGGGCCCGCCGGTGATGACGGGATCGCATATCGACACGGTGCGCACCGGCGGCCGCTATGACGGCAATCTGGGCGTGCTGGCAGGGCTGGAAGTGATAGCGGCATTGAACGATGCCGGCGTGGTCACAGAGCGGCCGGTCGCGGTGGCCTTCTTCACCAACGAAGAAGGGGCGCGCTTTGCCCCCGACATGATGGGCAGCCTGGTGTTCCAGGGCGACTTGGCGCTGGCGGATGCGCTGGCCACGGTCGGCATAGACGGCGCCACGGTGGGGGAAGAGCTTGCCCGGATCGGCTACGCCGGGCCGGCCACGACCGGCAACAACCAGGTGCACGCCTTCGTCGAATTGCATGTGGAGCAGGGGCCGGTGCTCGAGCACGAGGACTACACCATCGGCGCGGTGACGGGGGTGCAGGGCATCCACTGGATCGAGTTCACCGTGCGCGGCGTGTCCAACCACGCCGGCACCACCCCCATGGCGCTGCGCCACGACGCCGGCATCGTCGCGGCCCGCATCGCGTGCTTTGCCCGCGACCTGGCGCGGGAGCTGGGGGGCGGGCAGCTCGCGACCGTCGGGCAGGTCAACCTGTTTCCAAACCTGATCAACGTCATCCCCAACCGGGCGACTTTCACGCTGGACCTGCGCAACACCGATGGCGCCGCGCTGCAACAGGCGATCTCGCGATGCATGGCGTATGCCGCGCAGGCCGCGTCGCAGGAAGGGGTAGAGCTGGCGCACCGGGTGCTGGCCGACTTCGCGCCGGTGGCATTCGACGAGGCCATCGTCGGGCGGGTCGAGGCGATTGCCCGGAAACGCGGGCATCGCGTGCGGCGCATGCCCAGCGGCGCCGGCCACGACGCCCAGATGCTGGCGCGCATGTGCCCGACCGGCATGGTCTTCGTACCCAGCGTGGGCGGGCTGTCGCACAACGTCGCGGAATTCACGCATGACCACGATATCGAGGCGGGCGCCGGCGTGTTGCTGGAACTGATGCTCGAACTCGCAGAACAATGAATACCTAGGAGACTGAACATGTCACGCATCATCAACGTCGCGGCCGCGCAGCTCGGTCCGATCCAGCGCGGCGATACGCGCCGGGACGTCGTCGAGCGCTTGCTCGCACACCTGCGCCAGGCCCATGCCATGGGTTGCCAACTGGTGGTGTTTCCGGAACTGGCGCTGACGACCTTCTTTCCGCGCTGGTACATGGAGGATCCCGCAGAGATCGACGCCTTCTACGAAAGCGAGATGCCGGGGCCGCAAACCAGGGTGCTGTTCGATACCGCCCGCAAGCTTGGCATCGGCTTTTACCTGGGCTATGCGGAGCTGGCGATTGAACAGGGCGTCAAGCGCCGCTTCAATACGTCGATCCTGGTGGGCCAGGACGGGGCAATCATCGGCAAGTACCGCAAGGTGCATCTTCCCGGCCATGCCGGGCATGAGCCTTGGCGCGCCTTTCAGCATCTCGAAAAGCACTATTTTGAGCCTGGCGAGTCGTTTGATGTGTGGCGCGGCTTTGGCGGCGTGATGGGCATGGCCCTGTGCAATGACCGCCGCTGGTCGGAGACTTATCGGGTGATGGGCCTGCAGGGGGCGGAAATGATCCTGCTCGGCTACAACACGCCGGTGCACAATCCGCCCGCGCCCGAGCACGATGACCTGTCGATGTTCCACAATCATCTGGTGATGCAGGCGGGCGCGTATCAGAACGGCACCTGGGTGGTGGGCGTGGCCAAGGCCGGCAAGGAAGAAGGCTGCGAGATGATTGGCGGCAGTTGCATCATTGCGCCGTCCGGCGAGATCGTGGCCGCCTGCTCGACCAAGGGCGATGAATTGGCGATTGCGCGCTGTGACCTGGATCTTTGCCTGTCCTACAAGAACACCACGTTCAATTTCGAACGGCACCGGCGTCCCGAAGCCTATGGGCTGATCACGCAACGCCGAGGTGCGACAGAACCCCCGTTGGAGGTGGCGATCACCGCCTAGCCTGCGGCGCGGCCAGCGCGGACGGCCGTGAAGCCGTCCGTACCCCCGGTCCGGAAGTTCCCTTCCCATAAAAACAGCATGCGAGCGCCCAAGGCGTTTGCAGGGGAGCGTTCGGCCTAGAAAAACAGACCCCAAGGTGAAAATATGGATCAGTCAGTCGAGAGCATTGCGGTTTCCCCGGTTGCCGCGGACAAGGACCCCCTGGCGCGGGATGATGCGCTGTATCGGAAGGTGGCGTGGCGCCTGTTGCCATTCCTGATGGTGTGCTACATCGCGGCGTTCCTGGACCGCGTGAATGTCGGCTTCGCCAAGCTGCAAATGCTGGATGACCTGAAGTTCAGCGAAACCATCTACGGCCTGGGCGCGGGGATCTTCTTCATCGGCTACTTCCTGTTCGAAGTGCCAAGCAATGTGCTTATGCATCGCATCGGCGCGAAGAAGACGCTGGCGCGCATCATGATCCTGTGGGGCCTGATCTCGGCCGCGATGGCGCTGACGCAGACGCCGACACAGTTCTACATCTTGCGCTTCCTGCTGGGCGCGGCCGAGGCCGGCTTCTATCCCGGCATCATCCTTTACCTGACTTACTGGTTCCCGTCGAACCGGCGCGGTCAGATCGTGGCCGTGTTCATGACGGCGGTGCCGTTCGCGGGCATCCTGGGTGGACCGCTGTCGGGCTGGGTGATGGAGGCGTTCCACGATCACCACGGCCTGGCCGGCTGGCAATGGATGTTCATCATCGAGGCAATTCCCTCGGTGCTGCTGGGCCTGGCGGTGTTCTGGTACCTGGACGACCGCATCGCCGACGCGCGCTGGCTGTCGTCGGCGGAGAAGGCGCGCCTGGACCAGAACCTGCTGCGCGAGAAGACGGCCAAGGTCGAACACGTGTCCATGCTGACGCTGTTGAAGGACCGGCGCGTCGTGCACATGGCGCTGATCTGCTATTGCACCGTGTCCAGCCTGTCCGGACTGGCGTTCTGGCTGCCGTCGGTGATCCGTTCGACGGGTGTCGAGTCACTGCTGCATATCGGCCTGCTGACGGCGGTGCCGAACGTGTGCGCGGTCATTTCGATGGTGCTGGTGTGCCGCCATTCGGATGCGACTCGCGAACGCCGCTGGCACATGATCGTGCCGTTCCTGGTGGGCGGAACGGGCCTGGCGCTGAGCGCGCTGTTCAGTCATAGCCCGGTGCTGGCCGTGGCCATGCTGTCGGTGGCGGCGGCGGGCTGCATGGTGTGTTCACCGTTGTTCTGGAGCCTGCCGACGGCCTTCCTGGATGGCAAGAGCGCTGCGGCGGGCATCGCCGGGATCAACTCGTTCGCGGGCCTGGCGGCCTTCGTCAGTCCGTATGCGATCGGCTGGATCAAGGACCTTACCGGCTCGACCAACTGGGGCATGTACTTCCTGGCCAGCTTCGCCCTGATCGGCGCGGTGCTCGTCTACCGCGTGCCGAAGGCGCTGGTGAATCGCTAGGCGTGGCGCCCCCCCGCGGCGGGCTCCCGTTGCCCGCCGCTTTCTGAAAGGAACGATGATGACTTTGGACGTAGTGGCGTTGACGCAGGCGATGGTGCGTATCCCCAGCCTGTCCGGCAATGAAGGCGAGATGGCGGCACTGATGGCCGCAACCATGCGCGAGGCCGGCTTCAGCTCGGTCACGACCGATCGCAATGGGTCGGTGCTGGGCGTGATAGGCCCGGCCGACGAGGACGTGGCCCTGCTGTTCGACGGGCACATGGACGTCGTGCCGGTGACGGGTGACTGGCGTGTCGATCCGTTCGGCGGCGAAATCCGCGAGGGGCGCCTCTACGGGCGCGGCAGCACCGACATGAAGGGCGGCATCGCGGCGGCGATCTGCGGTGTCGCGGCAGCCGCCCGGGAAGGCTTGAAGCGCCGCGTGGCCGTGTCGGCCAGCGTACTGGAAGAAGTCATCGAAGGCCATGCGCTGGCGCCAGTGCTTGATGCGTGCGCGCCGCAGGCGGTGGTCATCTGCGAACCCTCGAAACTGCAGATCAAGGCCGGGCAGAAGGGCCGGGTGGAGTTGCTGCTGACCTTTCATGGCAAGCCGGCCCACGCGGCGACGCCGCATATCGGCATCAACCCGCTGCACGCGGCGGCGCGGGCGCTGACGGCGCTGGAAAGCCTGGCGCTGCCGTACGATGACGTGCTGGGCGCGGCTTTGCTGGTGCCGACGGATATCGTGTCGCATCCGTATCCGTCGATTTCCATGATTCCGATCACGACGACCATACGATTCGACCGTCGTACGGTGTCGGGCGAAAGCCTGGCGGACGTGCTGGCGCAGATTCGCACCCACCTGGCCGGACATGGGCTATCCGATTTCACGCTGGAAGTCAGCGAGGACCGGGTGGCTACCTATACTGGCCAGCACGCCACGCCGCGGCGCTGGCTGCCGGGATGGCGCTGCGACGCCGGCGCCGCGCTGCTGCGGGCCGCGCGGGTGGCAGTGGCCGATAGCGGCAGGGCGCCGATCGTCGGCAGCTGGGCCTTCTGCACCAATGGGTCGGAATCTGCCGGCCGTCGCGGCATCCCCACTATTGGCCTGGGGCCGGGCAACGAAGAGGACGCGCACACCATCGACGAATCCATCGCGCTCGACCAGCTGGAAGGCGCCCGCGATATCTACCGGAATCTGGTGCGCGTCATGTGCGCATGAATCAGGCGTTGGAAGGCGCCTGCATGCCGGGCAGCCTGCCCAGCCGCTCGGCCAGGAACTGGATGAGCAGGCGCGCGCGCAGGGACTGGTAGCGGCGCGACGGGTAGATCAGGAAGGCCTCCTGCGGCGCCGCGCTCCAGGCCGGCAGGACGCGCTGCAGATCGCCGCTGGCCAGCAGGTCCTGCACCAGCCAGGCGGGGCACAGGCCGATGCCCGCGCCCATGGCCAGCGTCTCGCGGATGGCCAGGGCATTGTTGACCCGGTAGCGGCCCTGGGTCTGGACGACGGCGCGCGTGGCGCCCCGGTGCAGTTCCAGCGCGCCGCCCGCGGCCAGCCAGGCGTAGCGGACATATTCATGGGCCGCCAGGTCGTCCGGCGTCCGGGGTTTGCCCCGGGCGGCCAGGTAGGCGGGGGCGGCCACCAGCCAGCGGGGCGATTCCGCGGCCTTGCGCGCGACGGCGTTGGGCGGGAGTTCGCCGCCCAGCCGCAGGGCCACGTCCACGCCTTCTTCCACCAGGTCGACAAACCGGTCGTTCAGGATCAGTTCGACCTGGATCGCGGGATGGGCCTGCAGGAATTGCAGGATCAGCGCATTGAGCCGGAACTGGCCCAGCGCCACCGGCGCGTTCACGCGCAGCAGGCCCGTGGGCGTTTCGGTCTGGCCGCGGGCGTCGGCCACGGCCTCCGTGTATTCCTCGAGCACCCGGGTGGCGCGGTCGTAGAAGCGCTTGCCCTGTTCGGTCGGGACGACGCGGGTGGTGCTGCGTTCCAGCAGGCGCACGCTCAGGTCTTTTTCCAGGGCCGCCACAATCTTGCTGAGCGCCGGCTGGCTCAGGCCCTGTTCGCGCGCGGCGGCGGACAGCGTGCCCAGGTCCACGGCGCGGACAAAGGCCCGCATGGCGCGCAGGGTGTCCATGTTGGTCATTCCTTTTTGGAAGAAGTGGTATGCAGTTTACGTGGCTACCGGCGTAATCGGGAAGAACCTATCTTGGCGTCACAAGATCCGCGCCTTCGCGGGATCATCTGAAAGGAACGCCATGAATACCCGTGCCTCCCGTCGTTTTCCGAAACCGCTCGCCGTGCTGGCGGGCAGCCTGGCGGTGCTGGCCGCGTCCGCCGCCGGCGCCGCGCAGCCCGTCCCTGACAGCGGGGCACCCGCGCCGCAAGCCGCCTGGACCGCGTCCTGGTTCGCCAGCCCGCAACCGCTGTGGGACGCGTCCTTCATCCTGCCGACGGGAATGCCCGCCGAATTGCGCCGCCAGACCCTGCGGGAAAAGGCCAGGATCAGCCTGGGCGGGCAGCGGCTGCGGGTGGTGCTGTCCAACCGCTACGGCGCGCAGCCCCTGGTGATCGGCGCGGCTCGCGTGGCGCTGGCCGGGGAGGGGGCGGCGATCCGCCCGGCTACCGACCGCACGCTTAGCTTCGGCGGCCAGCCGGGCGTCACCGTGGCGCCGGGCGCCCAGGTGATCAGCGATCCCGTGGACCTGCCCGTGCCCGCCTTGAGCGAACTGGCGGTCAGCGCCTACTTTCCCGAGCCCACGCCCGTGACGACTTTCCATTGGGGCGCGCAGCAGACCGGCTGGCTGAAGGACGGCGACGCCAGCGGCCAGCCGGACCTGCCGGGCGCCCGGCCCCTGGACGGGCGCGCCTTCCTGGCCGGAATCTGGGTGCAAGGCGCGGCGGATGCGCCGGTGGTGGCGGCGTTCGGCGATTCGCTGACCGACGGCAACGGCTCGACGCCGGGCGCGAACCGCCGCTGGCCGGACTTCCTGGCCGCGCGGCTGGCGCCGCAGGGAATCGGCGTGGTGAACGCGGGGATTTCGGGCGCCCGCGTCTGGGGCGACAAGATGGGGCAGAACGCCATGGCGCGGTTCGACGCGGATGTGCTGTCCCAGCCCGGGGTGCGCACGGTGGTGATGATGATGGGGATCAACGACATCGGCTGGCCGGACAGCGCTTTTGCGCCGGACGACGCGCCCATGACGGCGGCCCGGCTGACTGAAGGCTACCGGCAACTGGCGCTGGCGGCCCGCGCCCGCGGCGTGCGCGTCGTGGGCGGAACCCTGCCGCCGTTCGAGGGCGCCTTGCATGGCACGCCGCTGTCGGGCCACTACAGTGCGGCCAAGGACGCGGTGCGGCGCGAGGTGAACCGCTGGATCCGCGAAAGCGGCGTGTTCGACGCGGTGGCGGATTTCGATGCCGTGCTGCGCGACCCCGCCCACCCGGGCCGCCTGCTGCCGGCCTACGATTCGGGCGACCACCTGCATCCGGGGGACGCGGGCTATCAGGCGATGGCGCAGGCGCTGGATGGGGCCACGCTGTTCGGGCAGTAAGGCGGGGCGCCGGAATTCAGTGGAAGTTGCGGCTGTGGGCCGCCAGGCCGCCCAGCAGGTCGGACATGTCCACCAGCCGCTGCGCGATCAGGTGGCGCACGCCGTCCACGCTCTGCCAGGCCCCGAACACGCCCAGGAGGGTTGCGCCCAGCAGTTCGCGGCGTTGGCGTTCGATCAGTTCCGGGCGCACCACCACGTTGACGGGGCCGGTCTCGTCCTCGAGCGTCACGAAGATCACGCCCTTGGACGTTTGCGGACGCTGGCGCACGGTGACGATGCCGCAGGCCCGCGCCACGCGTTTGTTGGGGTAGCCGTTCAGCACCGAGGCCGGCTGGAAATTGCGCGCGGCCAGTTGCGGACGCAGCAGCGCCACGGGATGGCTGTGCAGCGTCAGGCCCACGCTGCGGTAGTCCGCCGCGACGGTCTGGCTTTCGGAGGGGGCGGCCAGTTGCGGGGCCTGGGCGTCCACGATCTCGGCGTCGCGCAGCAGGTCGCGGCTTTGCACGCTGGCGGCGGCCTCCCAGCTGGCCTGGCGGCGGTGCCCGGCCAGGGTGCGCAGGGCGTCGCCCGCGGCCAGGGCGTTCAGGTCATGGCGGTTCAGGCCGGCGCGCCGGGCCAGGTCGGCGGTATTCGCAAACGGGGCGTCGGCGCGCGCGGCTTCGATACGGCGGGCGGCGTCCTCGCGCATGCCCTGGATCAGGCTCAGCCCCAGCCGCACGGCGGGACGCGGCGCGTCCGGCGAGGGCGCGTGGTCGTGCGCGCGGCGGCGGGCGCCGGGATGGCCGGCAGGCAGGGTTTCCAGCGCGGAATCCCAGCCGCTGAGGGTCACGTCGGCGGGCAGCACGCAGACGCCGTGGCGGCGGGCGTCCTGAACCAGCTGGGCGGGCGCGTAGAAGCCCATGGGCTGGGAATTGAGCAACGCCGCCAGGAAGGCTTCCGGTTCGTGGCGCTTGAGCCAGGAACTGGAATACGCCAGCAGCGCGAAGCTGGCCGCATGGCTTTCGGGGAAACCGTATTCGCCGAACCCTTCCACCTGGCGGAACAGGGCCTCGGCGAACTCCAGGGTGTAGCCGTGCGCCAGCAGCCCGCCGACCAGCTTGATGCGGAACTTGTCCACGCCGCCCTTGCGCCGCCAGGCGGCCATGGACCGGCGCAGCTGGTCGGCTTCGCCGGGCGAGAAGCCGGCGGCCACCACGGCGATCTGCATCACCTGTTCCTGGAAGATGGGCACGCCCATGGTCCGGCTGAGCACGCCGCGGACTCTTTCGCTGGGGTAGGTCTCGGGCTCTTTCTTCTGGCGCCGCCGCAGGTAGGGATGGACCATGCCCCCCTGGATCGGGCCGGGGCGCACGATGGCCACCTGCACCACCAGGTCGTAGTATTCGCGCGGCCGCAGGCGCGGCAGCATGGTCATCTGCGCGCGCGATTCGATCTGGAACACGCCGATGGTGTCGGCATCGCAGATCATGTCGTAGGTGGGCGTGTCGCCTTCGGGGATGTCCTGCAGCGTCAGGGGCTGCCCGCGGCGCTGGCCGGCCAGTTCGAGCGTGCGGCGCAGGGCCGACAGCATGCCCAGCGCCAGCACGTCCACCTTCAGCAGCTTCAGGGCGTCCAGGTCGTCCTTGTCCCATTGCACGACGCTGCGGTCTTGCATGGCGGCGTTTTCGATGGGCACCAGGCGCGAGAGCTTGCCGCGCGAGATCACGAAGCCGCCCGGGTGCTGCGACAGGTGGCGCGGAAAGCCCATCAGGGTCTGCGCCAGCGCCGCCCACTGGCGCGCCACCCGGGATTCCGGGTCCAGGCCGCAGGCGCCCAGCGTGCGCAGCATTTCCTTCTTGCCGTCCCACCACTGGTGGGCGCGGGCCACGGCGTCGATGACGCCCGGGTCCACGCCCAGCGCGCGGCCGGTATCGCGCAGCACGCTGCGCGGGCGGTACGAGATGACCACGGCGGTCAGGGCGGCGCGCTGCCGGCCGTATTTGCGGTAGATGTACTGGATGACCTCTTCGCGGCGCTGGTGTTCGAAGTCGACGTCGATGTCGGGGGGCTCGTTGCGTTCCTTGCTGATGAAGCGTTCGAAGAGGTTGTTGCCGCGCGCCGGATCCACGGCGGTGATGCCCAGGCAGTAGCACACCGCGGAATTGGCGGCCGAGCCCCGGCCCTGGCACAGGATGCCGATGCTGCGGGCATGCTGGACGATGTCGTAGACGGTCAGGAAGTAGGCTTCGTAGCCCAGGTCGGCGATGAGCTCCAGTTCCTTTTCAATCTGCGCGGCCACGTTGTCCGGCACGCCGGCCGGAAAGCGCCGCAGGGCGCCGGCCTGCGCCTCCTGGCGCAGGTAGCTGGCCGGCGTGTGGCCGGGCGGCACGATTTCGTCGGGATATTCGTAGCGCAGCTCGTCCAGCGAAAACCCGCAGCGGCGCGCCACCGCCAGCGTCTGCGCCAGCGCGTCGGGCGGGTACAGGCTGGCCAGGCGCATGCGGCTGCGCAGGTGCTGTTCGGCGTTGCCGGACAGTTCGTAGCCGCACTGCGACACCTGGCGGCGGGTGCGGATGCCGGTCAGCGTATCGTGCAGCGGCTTGCGCGAGCGCACATGCATCTGGACCTGGCCCACCGCCACGATGGGCAGTTGCGATTCGCGGGCCGCGTGCTCGACGGCGGCGCGGTGCAGATCGTCGCGCGACTGGTGCAGCAGGGTCAGTCCCACCCAGGCGCGCCGGGGAAAGACGCGCGCCAGCCAGCGCGCCTGGTCGGCCATGCGGTCGGCGTCGGTGCCGTAGGCGGGCGTCAGGATGGCCAGGCATTCGGGCAGGTGGCGCAGATGCGCGTAGCCGTCGGGCGGATCGGCGAGGTCTTGCGGCGCCAGCCGGTATTCGCCCTTGGGCGCCCGGGTGCGCGCCAGGGTGATCAGTTCGGACAGGTTGCCGTAGCCTTCGCGGGTCTGGGCCAGCAGGGTCAGGCCCAGTGGCGCGGCGTCGGGCGCGGCGCGCAGCTGGAAGGTGGCGCCGATGATCAGCGGCAGCTTCAGGGCCTTGGCTTCGGTATGGGCGCGCACCACGCCCGCCAGCGAGCATTCGTCGGTCAGGGCCAGGGCGGCGTAGCCCAGTTCGGCGGCGCGCGCGGCCAGCTCCTCGGGGTGCGAGGCCCCTTGCAGGAACGAGAAATTGGACTGGCATTGCAGCTCGGCGTAGCCGGGCAGCAGGGCCGGCGCGTCGGCCGGGTCCAGGGGATCGGGGGCGTCGTCGTCCATGCGCATGTCAGGCGTACAGTCCGTGCAGGAACCAGCGCGCCGCTTCGGCGTCGCGTTCGCGGTAGATCCAGTAGCGCGCGCCGGCCGCGTCTTCGGCGACGAAGTAGTCGCGCACGGTCAGGACGGGATCCCACCAGCCGCTTTCGATGCGCTCGGGGCCGCGCATGAGCCGCAGCGCCTGGCCGCCGTATTGGGGCCGATGGCCGGACAGCCTCAGGGGCTGCGGGGTTTCCAGCAGCCAGAAGGGACGGTCGAGCAGGGCGGGCAGGGGCTCGGGACGCTGCGGCGCGGCCAGCGCGTCGCCCCAGGAGTTGGCGGTTTCGGGACGGTGGTCGGCGGTGGGATGGGCATGGCGCACCTGGTCGCGCCCCAGCCGCGCGACCAGCAGATCGAGCAGCCGGGCGTGGTCGGTGGCGGTGCCGCCGGGTTCGGGAAAGAGGGTGGTGCTGGCGGCGGGCTGTTCGACCGTGTCGGGCGCCAGCAGCGCGACGGCGATGACGGGGGCCTCCAGCGTGAAGTGGTTCAGTTTTTCGCGCAGCAGGTGCAGGAGCTGCGGCGCCTGCCAGACAGGCTGGGCCAGGGCCAGTTCCAGTTCGGTGGGCGGGCGGGCGTGGCGGCCGCGTTCGTGGTCCATGCTGAGCACCACGCGCCGCACGGCCAGTTGCCGGGCGGTGAGCCAGCCGCCCAGCTGTTCGGCCAGGCGGCGCGCCACCGCCAGCACCGCGTCGGTGTGTTCCACGTAGTCCGTCAGTTCGATGCGCCGCGAAAACTGGTTGGGCGGTTCGATCCAGCGATGGAGTTCGGGCGCCTGGCCGTAGGCGGCGTCCAGGGCCTGCAGCAGTTCGGGCGTGCTGCGCCGCTGCAGTCCGGCGCGCGGCAGGGCGCGCAGGTGCGCCAGCGTGTGGCAGCCGATGTCGTCCAGCCAGTCTTGCCGGGCCTGCGCCTGGGGCAGCAGCGCCAGGGGCAGGGCATCGAGCCGGCGAGCCAGGGTGGGCAGCTTGAGGG
>NZ_JBDJLJ010000023.1:0-72021 GCF_039673305.1 Achromobacter spanius | reverse complement strand
CGGCAAGGTCGTCGGCGCGGTGGTGCTGTCCGTGGCGAAGGACGCCGCCGCCAGCCGCAGCCTCATCGTGGACAACCTGCAGGTGCTGCTGGCCGTGACGGTCGTCGTGGGCCTGGGGCTGGCCGCCGTGTTCAAGTATGTGGTCCCGCTGACCTCGCTGGCGGCCGGCGGCCGGGCGCGCTTCGTGGTGCCCCTGCTGGCGCTGGTGCTCGCGCAGGGCGTCTACGCGGCCTACACGATTTCCACGTTCCGCAGCGGATGGCTCGAGGTCACGCGCAACAACGTCGGCCTGCTGGCCGAAGGCCTGCAGCGCGACCTGAACCGCGTGCTGGGCTACGGCCTGACGCTGGACCGCCTGCGCGGCGTCGACGCGCCGTTTTCGCGCCTTGCCGCGACCTTTCCCGCCGTGGACCAGATCGAACTGGTGGACAACACCGGCCGCGTGCTTGGCCGCGCCGACGCGCGCGGGCCGCTCGATGTCGCCGGGCTGCCGGCCGCGCGTCCGCAGGCCGACGACCTGACGCTGGTGCTGCCGCTGGGGCAGTCGCGTCCCGATCCGCGGGCGCACGGCGATCTGGTGCTGCGCCTGTCCGGCGACGTCATCGCGGCCGGCGTGCGCAGCCGCGCGCTGGATGCGGTGACGGTCGTGGCGGTCGCGCTGGTCGCGGCCATCGAGATGCTGTTGCTGCTGGCGCTGCTGATGAATCGCGCCTTCGCGGCGCGCGCGGTGTTGCCGGACGGGACGCGGATCGGCCCCGACGATGCGTCGGAAGTGGGCCGCATCGCGCGGCCCGTGATGTTCGGCTACCTGTTCGCATGGGCGTTGCCGCTGGGATTCCTGCCCCTGTATGCGCGCAGCCTGTCGGCGGGCGGACTGGAACTGCCGCCCAACCTGCTGCTGGCGCTGCCCATTTCCGTCGAGATGGGCTGCGGCCTGCTGACCTCGCTGCTGGCGGGCAGGCTGACCGACCGCAAGGGCTGGCAGGTGCCCGTGCTGGCCGGGCTGGGCGTGTCGTGCGCCGGCATGCTGGCCTGCGCGGCCGCGGGCAACCTGCTGATGTTCAGCGCGGCGCGCGGCCTGGTGGGCCTGGGCTACGGGCTGACGTGGATGGGACTGCAGGGCTTCATCGTCACGCGCAGTCCCGCGGCCTATCGCGGCCGCAACATGACCGGTGTCATCGCGGGCCTCTTCGCCGGCCATCTTTCCGGCGCGGCCGTCGGCGCGATGCTGATGGAGCAGGTGGGATTCCGGGCCGTGTTCGGCGTGGGCGCCGCCATGCTGGTGCTGCCCCTGGCCGGCGTGCTGATCCTGATGCGTCCTTACATGGACGCGGGCCGCAAGCTGGCGGCCGGCGCGGCTGCCGGCGCTTCCCGGATCTCGGCCAGCCTGTCCGACACGCTGCGCCTGCTCTGCACGCGCGACTTCGGCCTGCTGCTGCTGGGCAGCGTCATTCCGTTTTCCATCGCGCAGGTCGGCCTGCTGTCTTTCGCGCTGCCGCTGTACCTGGAAGCCGAGGGCGTCGCCGCGTCCAGCATCGGCCGCGTGCTGATGATCTATGGCCTGTGCGTGATCTACGTCGGGCCGCTGATGGGCCGCGTGGTCGACCGCAGCCGCATCAAGAAGAGCTGGATCGTGCTGGGCGGGCTGGTGGGCAGCATCGGCATGCTCGGGCTGTACTTCAACAGCGGGCTGCTGGCCGCGGCCGCCGCCGTGCTGCTGCTGGCGCTGGCCAGCTGCTTTGCCGGCGCGTCGCAATCGCCCTACATGCTGGCCCTGCCCGACGTGCAGCGCTATGGCGCCGCCGGCGCCACCAGCGTCATGCGCGCCGCCGACAAGCTGGGCCAGATGGCCGGGCCGCTCGTGGTGGGCGCGATGTTCGGCGCGGCGGGCATGGGCGCGGGGCTGGCCGCGACCGGCGTCATCTACCTTTGCGCGACCATGCTGTTCCTGCTGTTCGCGCCCGCGCGTCCGCGCGGCGAGGCCGCCTGAACGCGCAGCGTCTGGCCTGACGGCGGGTGCGGCAAAGCCGGGCGAGGTCGGCGCCATTCAGCGCGCGTCGGCCAGTTGCACGGGAACGCGCGCGCTCAGGCCGGTCAGCAGCTCGGCCGCGATCGTGCCCGCTGACGCCGCCACTTCTTCGACGGCCAGGCCGCCCGCGCCCCACAGCGTGACCGGCGCGCCGATGCGCGCGTGCGGCACCGCGTCCAGGTCCACCGCCATCATGTCCATCGATACGCGTCCCAGCAGGCGCGTGCGCACGCCGTCGACGATCACCGGCGTGCCGGTGGGGGCGTGGCGCGGATAGCCATCCGCATAGCCGCACGTGACGATGCCGACGTCCATGGCCTGTGGCACGGCGAACGCGCCGCCGTAGCCCACGCCGGCGCCCGCCGGCACGCGCTGTATGCCCACCAGTTGCGAGTGCAGCGACATGGCGGGGCGCAGATCGAGGTGCGCGGCGCTCGTGTCCGCGAACGGACTGGCGCCGTACAGCGCGAGCCCCGGTCGCACCCATTGCGTGTCCGCGGCGTGCGCGCCGTGCTTGAGCAGGGCGGCCGAGTTGCTGGTGGACACGGGGCCGGGCAAGCCCGCGATGACGTCGCGGAACACCGCGTCGGCGCCGTCCACGCCGTCGGCTTCGTCGGCGCGCGCGTAATGGTTGAGGTGTCCGATTTCGCCGATCAGGCCGCGCCTGGCCATTGCCTGCGCGGTGTCGTACGCGGCGCGGTACGCGTGCGCCGCGAAACCGGTGTGATGGATGTCGCCCGCAAAGCGCAGCCAGACAGCGGGGCGCCGGGCCAGCGGCGCCTGCGCCAGCCAATCCAGCTGCGCGGCATGCGTGATCACGAGATGCAGGCCGGCCGAGTCCACCAGCAGCGCGTCGGCCGGCGAATACAGGCCGCCATACACCAGCACGGGCCCATCCCAGCCCATCTGGCGGCACGCGCGCGCTTCGTCCAGGTGCAGCACGGCCAGACCGTCCGCGCCGCGCAGCGCGGGCAGGATGCGCGCGACGCCATGGCCGTAGGCATCGGCCTTCACCGTCGCCCACAGGCGCGGCGCGGCGCTGGCCGGCAGCGCCTTGCGCAGCCGCGCCAGGTTGTGGGCCACGGCGCCCGGATCGACGCGGGCGTGCAGCGGGCGGGCAGTCAATCCTTCGGGGCGGTAGGGAGCGTTCACGGGCGGCATCGGTACTCAAGCAGCGCGCAATCGGCGCGCAGTCCAAGCATGAGTGACGGATGCGGGGATTTCGTTCGGTACTTTCTGCCTATGAATGGGCAGCGCTTGATAGAGGGGCTTGATGCGCGGGCGCGCGGCCCGTGTTCAGGCTGCGCGCGCGATGAGCGTGAGTCGGTTGCAGCCGCCGGTGCGCGCGTAGCGCAGTTCATGCAGGTAGTGCTGCATGAGGCGCACGCCGTGCCCGCCGATCTCGGCGTCGTCCAGCGATGCCGCCAGCCCTGGCGGCGGCGTCTTGGTGGGATCGTAAGGGCGTCCGTTGTCGACAATATCGAGCGAGATCCACTCGCTGTCCTGGCTGCAGGAAAGCGCGACGCTGGGCGGAGATCCGGCCTGCGCGGGATCGTCGAATGCGTAGGACACGATGTTGGTCAGCGCTTCGTCCAGGCTCAGCGACAATCCGAAGTTCAGCTTGGGCGGCCACGCCTGGCGTTCGGCGATTCCTTCCAGCCACGCCATGGCTGCGGCGACGGCATGCTGGTCGGGAGCGAGATCAAGCGTATCGGGCTGAGAGGGCATGAGGCGCCTTGCGTTCAGGGGTACACGTGCAGGCGCAAGTATGCACGAATGCCCCGTGCCGCGAACAGAGCGCGCATGGCTCGCGTATCATCTCGCTTCGCGCAGCCGCCCTCGTGCGCAGGGTCCGGGCGCCGGTCATTCATCGGGAAACACTATGAGTCTCGCAATAGAGAAAGTCGGAGAAGTGCTGGTTGTCTCGCCCGAAGGCCAGATCAACAGCGGCAACGCCGCGGGCATCGAAGCAGACCTCCTGGCCCACGTCGAAAAGGGCGAAAGCCGTTTCGTGCTGGACCTGTCGAACCTGAACTACATCTCCAGCGCGGGCCTGCGCGTCGTGCTGGTCCTGGCCAAGCGCCTCAAGCAGGCCGGGGGCGCGTTGGCGCTGTGCGCGATGCAGCCGCATGTCCGTGAAGTGTTCGACATCAGCGGCTTCCTCGCCATCCTGACGGTGATGGACACGCGTCAGGAGGCGGTGGCCAAGGTGGCGTGAGGCGCTGCCTCAGCCCTTGCGGTTTTCATAGGACGTATCCAGCACATCGTCCTCCGGGGTGATGATGCCGGGTTCTCCCGGTTCCGCGATGGCGCGGCCGCGGCGCGGCATGCCGGCGACCACCTTGCCGTCTTCCGGCATCGGCAGGACCTCGGTGCCTTTGCGCGGGTCGGCGCAGTGCTTGTCGGGTTCGGCGGGCTTGGGCGCAAGATTGGGATCTGGTGCAGTTTTCAGCATGGTGATCGCTCCGTCTGCGGGCGTCCCAGGATGGCGACGCGCCTGGATTCCGATTCCATCTTAGGACGGTGGCGCGGCCTCGTGGCCGTTTGCGCTGTCACGTTTGCAAGGGGCTGTTGCAGAGCTCCGTCCTTATAATTTCCAGCGCCGCGCGTTGTGCGCGCGCGCCCGGTTTCCTTCATTTTCCTCGCCTACCTTGACCGAATCCGTCGAACGCTCCGTCCATGCCGAACTCGTTGCCGTGCTTGTCGCCGTGACCAACGGCGAGCCGCGCGTGCTGACGACCGACGATGCGCGCGCCCTGCCGGCCGGGCCATTTGAACTTTCGCACCGGTCCCTGCAGGCCGGCCTGCGCGCCTGGGTGGAAGCGCAGACGCATCATCCACTGGGCTATGTCGAACAGCTCTATACGTTCGCCGACGGCGATCGTTCCGACGAGTCCGGCGGCCGGGTCATTTCGGTCAGCTACCTGGGCCTGACCCGCGAAGCCGGCGAGACCGGCGTGGCGCAGGTGGGGTGGCAGGACTGGTACCGCTACTTTCCGTGGGAAGACCGGCGCGCCGGCGCGCCCGCGCTGGTCCAGGACCTGATCGTGCCGCAGCTGGCGGCCTGGTGCGAAGACAGCGCGGACGCGGCCGTGCGCGCGCGCCGCCATCAGCGCGCAGCCATTACCTTTGGCATGGACGACGCGTCCTGGAATGAAGACCTGGTGCTGCAGCGCTACGAACTGCTGTTCGAGGCCGGGATGGTGCCCGAGGCGGCCCGGCGCAATGGCGGGCAGCCTGTGCTGCCGGGGCAACCGATGCGCCACGACCACCGGCGCATCCTCGCCACCGGCATCGCGCGCCTGCGCGCCAAGATCAAGTACCGGCCGGTGGTGTTCGAGCTGATGCCCGAGCAATTCACGCTGCTGCAGCTGCAGATGGCGGTCGAGGCGCTGGCCGGACGCGGACTGCACAAGCAGAATTTCCGCCGCTTCATCGAGCAGCAGGCGCTGGTGGAAGAAACCGGCGCCATGGCCACCGGCACCGCCGGACGTCCCGCCAAGCTGTTCCGGTTCCGCCGCGACGTGCTGCTCGAGCGCGCCATCGCGGGCAGCAAATTGCCGGTTTCGCGGGTGCTCTGACGCTTGACAAGGCTTATGCTCGTCTTTAGCATAAGTGGTGCGCAAACATTGCGCGCCTTTTTTTAACTCACAAATACTCAAAATGAGCATTAAAGCCGCAGTGCCCGCGACGGTTGATCGACTGCCTGTTCCGCCCTTGCCGGAAGTCATGCTGGAGCCGCTGGTGCGCGCGGCATTGCTGGAAGACCTGGGCCGCGCCGGCGACCTGACCACGGACGCCATCGTTCCGGCGGACGCCACGGCGGAAACCCGCCTGGTGGCGCGCCAGGAAGGCGTGCTGGCCGGGCTGGACCTGGCGCGCCTGGCGTTCCGGGTCATGGATCCGGGCATCGAGTTCGCCGTGTCGCGCCGCGACGGCAGCGACCTTGCGCCGGGCATGGAGATCGCGCGCATCCGCGGCAATGCCCGCGCGATGCTCAGCGCCGAGCGCGTGGCGCTGAATTTCCTGTGCCACCTCAGCGGCGTGGCGACCGCCACCGCGTCGATTGCCCGCGCCATCGCCGGCCATGGCGCCCGCGTCACCTGCACCCGCAAGACCATGCCCGGCCTGCGCGCCGTGCAGAAGTACGCGGTGCGCGTGGGCGGCGGCAGCAACCACCGCCACGGCCTGGACGACGCCGTGCTGATCAAGGACAACCACATCGCGCTGGCAGGCGGCGTGGCCACGGCGGTGGAGCGCGCGCGCGCCGGCGTCGGCCACATGGTCAAGATCGAACTGGAAGTGGACACGCTGGAACAGCTGGAAGTGGCGCTGTCCCTGGGCGTGGACGTGGTGCTGCTGGACAACATGAGCCTGGACGACCTGCGCCGCGCCGTCGCCATGGCGCGCGGCCGGGCCATCACCGAGGCGTCGGGCCGCATCACGCCCGAGACCGCGGCGGCCGTGGCCGCCACCGGCGTGGACCAGATCGCCGTGGGCTGGCTGACCCATAGCGCCAAGGTGCTCGACATCGGCCTGGACGCCTGAGTCCGCCGGCCGGCTTTGCTTACCCCTGCGGCGCCGCCACCGGCAGCGCGGCTTTACCTGGCACGCATCATGAAACGTCTGCTCCGCTCCTCTTTATCGCTTCTGGTCTTGTCGTTGACGGCCTGCGGCAATCCGCCGTCGGGCGAAGCGCCGGGCGATGCGTCCTATCCCACGCATCCCATCACCATCGTCGTGACGTTTCCGCCGGGCGGCGGCACCGACCTGCTGGCGCGCCGCATCGGCGCCAGCCTGCAGGAATCGCTGGGGCAGCCGGTGGTGGTGGAGAACCGGCCGGGCGCCAGCGGCAACATCGGCGCGCGCATCGTGGCCGAGGCCCCGCCGGACGGCTATACGCTGCTGATGGTGAACAGTTCGTTCGCGATCAACCCCGGCGTCTACCGCAACCTGGGCTTTGCGCCCAAGAAGGATTTCGCCGCCGTCATCAACGTGGCCTTCGTGCCGTCGGTGTTCGTCGTGCCGTCCGCGTCGCCGCTGCGCAGCCTGGACGACGCGCTGGCGGCCGCCGCGCCCGGCAAGCCCTTGCCGTTCGCGTCCTGCGGCAACGGCACGCCCCAGCACCTGGCGGGTGAAATGCTGGGCCGCGCCACGGGCGCGTCGCTGCAGCATGTGCCATACAAGGGGTGCGGGCCGGCGCTGACGGATGTCGTGGCGGGGCAGGTGGGCATGGGCATCGTGACGGCGTCCAGCGCCGTGCCGCTGATTGCGGCGGGCAAGCTGCGCGCCCTGGCGGTCACGTCGCCGGCGCGCTCGCCGTTGATGCCGACCGTGCCCACGGTGGCTGAACAAGGGGTGTCCGGCTATGCGCTGGACCAGTGGCACGGCCTGCTGACGCCGGCGGCGACGCCGCCCGCGGTGGTCGACAAGCTGAATGCGGCGGTGGCGAAGATCGTGGGACGGCCGGACGTGCAGGCCGCGCTGCGCGAGCAGGGTTTCACGCCCGCCAGCAGCACGCCGCGCGAATTCCAGATGATGATCGGCGCGGACATCGACCGCTACACCGCGCTGACGGAGGCGATCGGCCTGCGGGCGGATTGAGTCCGCCCGCCGCGTCGATGCCCGCGCGGCCTCAGGCGGCTGCCTTGGCGTGCTGCTCGAGCTGTTCCTTCAGGCCCGGCTGCAGCTTGAGCTGGCGCGCAAGCTCGTCCAGGTAGGCGCGTTCCATGTAGCTTTCCTCGTCCACGACGAGCAGGCTGGCCAGGTACATTTCGGCGGCCATTTCGGGCGTCTTGGCGGACTGCGCCACCACGGCGGGATCCAGCGGACGCGAAAGCTCGGTTTCGAGCCAGCGGCGGTCCTGGGCGTCGGACGACAGCTTGGCCAGTTCGGTTTCCAGCAGCGAACGCTCTTCCGGGCCGATGTGGCCGTCGGCCTTGGCCGCGCCGATCATGGCGGTGAGGACGGCGTTGCTGTGCTGTTCGGCCTCGGGCGCGGGCAGGCGGTCCAGGGTCTGGGGCGGGGCGGCGGGCGCGCCGGACTGGCTGCGCTGCCAGTCGCCATAGGCGCGGTAGGCCAATGCGCCCAGCGCCGCCATGCCGCCGTACATCGCGACCTTGCCGCCGATCTTGCGGGCCTTCTTGCTGCCCAGCAGCAGGCCGAGCGCGCCGGCGCCGAGGGCGCCGCCGCCCAGCCCGGTCAGGAACGAGGACCCCTTGCCGCCGGTGGCGTTCTGCACGCGGTTAGTGGTGTCGGATAGCAGCCCCTGTCCGGACTGCAGCAGTTGATCGAGTAATTGCCTGGCGCTCATGCGGCCTCCTTGAATGCATGCGGATGCTGTGGATAGCCATATCGGACCGCCCGGACGCCAGGAAGTTCAGCTTTCCGTCAGCAGCCGGCCCATGCCCGTCAGGACGGCGGCAATGCTACAACGTGGCTGGTGGAGGCCGTCCGGCCGCCCCGTCCCCAGGAGATCCGACCCATGAGCATCCGCGTGCGCCAGAATGCGCCCAAGACCCTGCAATTCACCGCAACGGCCGAAGGCCACGACCTGCCCCTGGCGATGCCGCAGCCGGAGGGTGAAGGACCCGATCCCCACGATTATTTCGATACCGCGCTGGGCGGCTGCAAGGCGATGACGCTGATGGTCTATGCGGGGCGCAAGGGCCTGCCGCTGGAGTCGGTGGGGGTGGAGGTGGTGCGCGACGCCAGCGAGGAGCGCCGCGGCATATACCGCCTGACCGCCAAGCTGACGCTGCATGGCGAACTGTCCGACGCGCAGATCGATGAATTGCTGGCGGTGGCCGAGAAATGCCCGATCCACAAGCTGATGACGGCGGTGGACGTGCAGGTGTCCACGCTGGTGGTGCGGCCGGACTGAGCAGCCGGCCGGGCGGGGCGCCAGGCCCCGCCCGCGGGAAACATTACTCTTCCATGCCCGGGACGATGGTCGAGAAGCCGCCGTCCACGTGGGTGATTTCGCCCGTGACGCCGGCGGCCAGGTCCGACAGCATGAAGGCGGCGACGTTGCCGACGTCTTCGATGGTGATGTTGCGGCGCAGGGGCGCCTGGCTTTCCACGAACTTCAGGATGGCCGAGAAGTCCTTGATGCCGCTGGCGGCCAGCGTCTTGATCGGGCCGGCGGAAATGCCGTTGGCGCGGATGCCGCGCGGGCCCAGCGCCGTGGCCAGGTAGCGCACGCTGGCTTCCAGCGACGCCTTGGCCAGGCCCATCGTGTTGTAGTTGGGCACGACGCGCTCGGCGCCCAGGTACGTCAGCGTCAGCACCGAGCCGTTGCGGCCTTCCATCAGGGGCAGCGCGGCCTTGGCCATGGCGGCGAAGCTGTAGGCCGAGATGTCGTGGGCGATGCGGAAGCCTTCGCGCGACAGGCCGTCAAGGAAGTTGCCGGCGATGGCTTCGCGCGGGGCGAAACCGATGGAGTGGACCAAGCCGTCCAGGCCGTCCCAGTGCTGGGCCAGCTCGGTGAAGGCGCCTTCGATCTGGCTGTCTTCGGCCACGTCGCAGGGCAGCACGATATTGCTGCCGAATTCGGCGGCGAATTCGCCCACGCGGTCCTTGAAGCGATCGCCCACGTAGGTGAACGCCAGTTCGGCGCCTTGCTGGTGACAGGCGCGCGCGATGCCGTAGGCGATGGAACGGTTGGAAAGCACCCCGGTGACCAGGATGCGCTTGCCGGCGAGAAAGCCCATGTGATTGTCCTTTGATTTTTGCCCTTCTGGAGACCGCCTATTTTAGGGAATTTGGCGGTCCAGCGGGCGGGCAAGCGCGGCGCCGGTCAGGGGCGCCGCGTCGTCCGGTGCGGCGGTCAGCCGCGGGCGTTGGTGCCCGGCACGCGCAGCTGGGTGCCGATCTTCAGGGCGCTGCCCTTCAGATTGTTCAGTGCGCGCAGCGCGTCGACCGTGGTGCCGTACTGCTTGGCCAGCGAGAACAGGGTGTCGCCCTGGCGGACCTTGTGGCTGCGGACGTTGGGTCGGGCGCTGGAGACGCGGGCGGCGGGCGCCTGCGCGGCGCGGCCGCGCGGGGCGGCAGCCTTGTTGTCCTGCGGCGCGGAATCCAGGGCGCCGACCGGGGGCGCCAGCGAAGCGAGCTGGACGCCGCCCGTGCCGGGTTCGCCCGGCACCAGCAGCGCCTGGCCGTTGGCCGATTTCTGGCGCCGGCTGATGTCGTTGGTCTCGCGCAGGGAGGCCTCAGACACGCCAAAGCGCTTGGCGATGGCGGCGTAGGACTCGCCGCGGCGCGAGTGGTAGACCTTCCAGGCGGAGAGGTCGCCCTTGTAGTTGGTCAGGTTGGCGTTGAAGATTTCGACGCGGTCGGCCGGCAGCAGCAGGGTGGGGCCGTGGTCGCCGCGGATGACGGGACGGTTGAACGAAGGATTCAGCGCCTTGAACTCGTCGAGCGGCATTTCGGCCAGCTTGGCGGCGATTTCCAGGTCGATGTCGCTGTTCTTTTGCACCGTCACGAAGTAGGGCGTGTTGCCCACGGGCGGCAGCGCCACCGCGTATTTCTGCGGGTCGGCGATGATGTTCTTGATGGCCTGCAGCTTCGGAACGTAGTTGCGGGTCTCGTCCGGCATGTTCAGCGACAGGTAGTCGGTGTTCTGGCCGGCCGCTTCGTTCTTGGCCATGGCGCGCTGCACGGAGCCTTCGCCCCAGTTGTACGAGGCCAGGGCCAGGTACCAGTCGCCCTGCATTTCAAACAACTTTTCCAGGTAGTCCAGCGCCGCGTTGGTCGAGGCGATGGGATCGCGGCGTTCATCGCGCCACCAGTCCTGCTTCAGGTTGAAGTGCTGGCCGGTGGCCGGCACGAACTGCCACAGGCCCGAGGCCTGCGCACGCGACAGGGCGGTCGGGTTGTACGCGCTTTCCACGAAGGGCAGCAGCGCCAGTTCGGTCGGCAGGCCGCGGCGGTTGATCTCGTCGACGATGAAATACAGGTATTTCCCGGCGCGCTCGGCCATGCGCTGCACCGCCTCGGGGTGGGACGCGTAGTAGTCGGTCCACTGCTGCGAGAGGTCGGTGTTCAGGTTGGGGATGGCGAAACCGCGGCGGATGCGGTCCCAGGCGTCGGCGGGCGGGTTGGTCAGGTCAACCGTTCTGGACGTGTCCCGGGCGATGTAACGCCCTTGGGAATTGGTGGTGAGGTTCTTGCTATCGGGGGCTTTGGTTCCTGCGCAACCGGCGAGGACTGCCAGCATGAGCGGCAGAAGGAGTCGGGATAGATTCATCAGGTTGTCACTTGAAATCGTTCTTCCATTCACGAAGGGAGGCAAAGACCTCTACCGGCGTATGCTGGCTGCGTCCGGCCCGGTTTGCGGCGGCCTGGACGACGTCGGGCTGCTGCGTGCGCAGGAACGGATTGGTCGCGCGTTCCTGCCCGATGGTCGAAGGAAGCGTGGGTATTCCGTCCGCGCGTAATTGCTGGGCCCGCAGGTTCCACTCTTGCAGGCTGCGGTTGGCCGGTTCTACCGCCAAGGCCCAGCGCAGGTTCGCTAGAGTGTACTCGTGCGCGCAAAAAACCTTTGTATCGGCAGGTAAAACAGAAAATTTTCCCAAGGAATCATGCATTTGCGCGGGAGTGCCTTCGAAAAGGCGGCCACAGCCGCCGGCGAACAGGGTGTCGCCGCAGAACAGGACCGGCTCGAGGCCGGCCGCCCGGCCCACGTACGCAATGTGCCCGGCGGTGTGGCCCGGCACGTCCAGCACGGCCAGGTCCAGGTCCAGTTCGGGCAGCGTCACGCGGTCGCCCTCGGACAGCGGCACGTCGCAGCGCGGCAGGCGTTCATGCGCGGGACCATATACGGTGATGCCCTCGATGCGTGACAATTCGGGAACGCCGCCCACATGGTCGCCATGGTGGTGCGTGAGTAGAATGGCGCGCAGCCTCAAGCCTTGCTGCTCAAGAAACCGCAGCACCGGGCCGGCCTCGCCGGGGTCCACCACAGCCGCCTGGCCGTCGCGCACGATGGCCCAGATGTAGTTGTCGGAGAATGCTGGCAAAGGCAAGACCGCGGCGTTGCGTTCGCGGCCGCCTGCGGGGGCGGTCAAGGCTTGCATGGGACTCGAAGGAAAAAAATGGCAGAAGATACTCCGCCGATTGTAGAACTGGCCGAATGGTTCCAGACTCCGCCGGGCCAGTACGCCCTGGCCTGGGAGCGGGCGCAGTTCGACGCGGCAGTGGCGGATGTCTTCGGATATTACGCCTGGCAGGTCGGGCTGGCCGACGTGAATCTGCTCCGGGCCAACCGCATGCCGTTCAAAGGGTACGTGGGCACCGAGACCCCGATGCCCGAAAGCATGGCCGGCTGGCAGTCCCGGGTGGTCGTCGCCCAGCCCGATGCCCTGCCGTTCGAATCCCAGAGCGTGGACCTGCTGATCCTGCCCCACGCGTTCGAATGCACGTCCCAGCCCCATAACGTGCTGCGCGAAGTCGAGCGCGTGCTGGTGCCCGAGGGCCGGGTCGTGATTTCGGGCTTCAATCCCTGGAGCATGTGGGGCGCGCGCACCCGGATGCCCGGCATGGAGCCGTGGCTGCCCCAGCCGCCGTCGTCCCAGGTATCGCTGGCGCGTCTGAAAGACTGGTTCAAGCTGCTGTCCCTGGAGGTCGACGAAAGCCAGTTCGGCTGCTACGCGCCCGCCTGCCGCAGCGAAAAATGGCTGCAGCGCTGGAGCTTCCTGGAATCGGCCGGCGCCCGCTGGTGGAGCCTGGGCGGCGCCGTCTATATGGTGTCGGCCGTCAAGCGCGTCACCGGCATGCGTATCATCGGGCCTGCCTGGAAAACCAAACCCAAGCGCGCGCGCGCCGCTTCCGTGGTGGTCAACCGCCAGGCGGACGACGGCTTCGACCGCTCCTGAGCGGCCGGGCCCGCATCACATTGCACGAACAAGGAACATCAAGCGGCACCATGCAGGACAACAAACCGAACGAGCAGAAAGTGGAAATGTGGACCGACGGCGCCTGCAAGGGCAATCCGGGTCCGGGCGGCTGGGGCGTGCTGATGCGCGCCGGCGCCCACGAGAAAACGCTGCATGGCGGCGAACTCCAGACCACCAACAACCGGATGGAGCTGCTGGCCGTCATCGAAGGGCTGCGCGCGCTCAAGCGTCCCTGCGTCGTCACCGTCCACACCGATTCCCAGTACGTCATGAAGGGCATGACCGAATGGCTGGCCAACTGGAAGCGGCGCGGCTGGATGACGGCCGACAAGAAACCGGTGAAGAACGCCGAACTCTGGCAGGCGCTGGACGAACAGGTGCGGCGCCACCAGGTCGGCTGGAAGTGGGTCCGCGGCCACGCCGGCGATCCGGGCAACGAACGGGCCGACCAGCTGGCCAACATGGGCGTGGAAGCCGCCAGGCGCGCCTGACGGCATCCGGATATACCCTCGAATCCGCCCCAAGGGGCGGATTTAGTTCTTTCATCCGGCTACTGGATTGTTCCAGTATGTAAATTCGGGTGCTAAAGTGCCAACCCTCCTTCCAGTTCCTGCGGCGTCGTCCGAGTGTGGCATGCCGGGCCCGCGCCGCAATACCGCCACATCCGTGCATGAAAAAAGCTGTACTGCTGGCCGCTGTCGCGGCAGGGTTGGCCGCGGGGGCCGCGCTCGGCGTTTTCGTGCCGCGCTGGCTCGCGCCCGCCTCCACGCCCGCCCCGGCCTCCGCCAAACCTGCCGCCGCGCCCGCGGCCCCCGCCCGGGTGGCCGTTGCCCAGGTCCAGGAAATTCCGTTTGCCCGCGGCCTGTCGGCGGTGGGCAGCCTGCGTTCCGATGAATCCGTCGTGCTCCGGCCCGAGGTCGCCGGGCGCATCCAGGCCATCGAATTCAAGGAAGGCCAGCCCGTCAAGCAGGGCCAGTCGCTGATCCGCCTGGACGATTCCGTGCCGCGCGCGGAACTGGCCCAGGCGCGCGCCAACCTCACGCTGGCGCAAAGCCATTACCGTCGCGCCGTCGAACTCCAGGGCAAGGGCTTCGTCAGCCAGCAGGCGCGCGACGAATCCGCCAGCACGCTGAAGGTGCAGGAGGCCGCCGTCGCGCTGGCGCAGGCCCGGCTGGACAAGATGACCATTTCGGCGCCGTTCGCGGGCATCGTCGGACTGCGCAGCGTGTCGGTGGGCGACTACGTCAACCAGGGGCAGGACCTGGCGCCGCTCGAGGCGATCGATCCGCTCAAGGTGGACTTCCGCGTGCCGGAAATGTATCTGAGCAAGGTGGGCGTGGGCCAGCAGCTGACGCTGCGGCTGGACGCGTTGCCGGGCCAGGAACGCAAGGGGGTGGTCTACGCCGTGAGTCCGCTGATCGACGCGGGCGGCCGGTCCATCCTGCTGCGCGCCACCGTCGCCAACCAGGATGGGGTGCTGCGGCCGGGCATGTTCGCCCGGGTGCAGTTGCTGTTCAACCAGGACAAGGCGCTGGTCGCACCTGAAGCCGCGCTATCGCCGTCGGGCGAAACGCAGTACGTTTACCGGGTCGAGAACGGCGTCGCGCAACGGCGCGAGGTGACAATCGGCGAGCGCCGCGAAGGCCGCGTCGAAATCCTGACCGGCGTGGCCGTGAACGACAAGCTGGTGGTGTCGGGCCTGCAGCGCGTGACGGACGGCGCGTCCGTGACCATCGTGGGCAACGGCCAGTGACGCCGGCCACTCTACCTATTCAGCGATAGCGCCATGCGTATCTCGGAAACCTGCATCAAGCGGCCGGTGTTTGCGTCCGTCCTGTCGCTGATCATCGTGCTGATCGGCCTGATCTCTTATTCGCGCCTGACCGTGCGCGAATATCCCAAGATCGACGAGCCCATCGTGTCGGTGGACACCACCTATAAGGGCGCATCGCCCGAGGTGATCGAGTCCCAGGTGACCAAGCCGCTGGAAGACCAACTGGCCGGCATCGAGGGCGTGGACGTGATGACGTCGCGCAGCCGTTCCGAGCGCAGCCTCATCAACATCAAGTTCAACCTGTCGCGCAACCCGGACGCCGCGGCGGCCGAGGTCCGCGATAAGGTCTCGCGCGCCCGGCGCTTCCTGCCGGATGAGATCGACGAGCCCATCATCGGCAAGGTCGAGGCGGACTCCCAGCCCATCATCTATATCGCCGTGGAGTCGGGGTCGTATTCGGCGATCCAGACGTCCGACTACATCAACCGCTACATCAAGACCCGCCTGTCGGTGCTGCCGGGGGCGGCAGAGGTCCGGGTTTTCGGCGAACGCCTGCCGTCCATGCGCATCTATGTCGACCGCGACAAGCTGGCCGCCTATGGTCTGACCGTGCAGGACGTCGAGGCCGCGCTGCGCAGCCAGAACGTGGAAATCCCCGCCGGCCGCATCGAATCGCGCGCGCGCGAATTTTCGGTGGTGTCGGCGACCGACCTGCAGACGCCCGCCCAGTTCGAGGACGTGATCGTCGCCAACGTGAAGGGCTATCCGGTGCGGCTGCGCGACGTGGCCAAGGTCGAGATCGCGGCGGCCAACGACCGGGTGCTGTCGCGCTTCAACGGCAAGCCTGCCATCAATATCGGCGTCACGCGCCAGTCCACGGCCAACCCGCTTGAACTCTCCAAGGCGGCGCGCCAGGAAGTCGAACGGCTGAACGAAACCCTGCCGGCCGGCATGAAGCTGAACATCGCGTACGACTCGTCGGTGTTCATCGAGCGCTCCATCGATTCCGTGTTCCACACCATCGGCGAAGCTATCGTGCTGGTGGTGCTGGTGATCTTCTTCTTCCTGCGCAACCTGCGCGCCAGCATCATCCCCATCGTCACCATCCCGGTGTCGCTGGTGGGCGCCTGCGCGCTGATGTATCTGTTCGGTTTCTCCATCAACACGCTGACGCTGCTGGCCATGGTGCTGGCGATCGGCCTGGTGGTGGACGACGCCATCGTGGTCCTGGAGAACATCTACCGGCACATCGAGGACGGCATGCCGCGCAAGGAAGCGGCGCTGCGCGGCTCGAAGGAAATCGGCTTCGCGGTGGTCGCCATGACCATGACGCTGGTCACCGTGTATGCGCCGCTTGCGTTCGCCACGGGCCGCACCGGGCGGCTGTTCATCGAATTCGCCCTGGCGCTGGCGGGCGCCGTGCTGGTCTCGGGCTTCGTGGCGCTGACGCTCACGCCCATGATGTGTTCCGTGCTGCTGCGGCACCAGAGCAGCCACAGCCGCTGGTACAACCTGATCGAAGGCTGGCTGAACGGCATGAGCAACGGCTACCGCCGCATGCTGGGCGCGTCGCTGCGGCATCGCTGGGTGGTGGTCGTGATCGGCCTGGCCGTGGCCGCGGGCAGCGGCGTGCTGTTCAAGGTGGTCAAGAGCGAGCTGGCGCCCGTCGAGGACCGGGGCGTGGTCTTCGGCATCGTCAATTCGCCGGAAGGCGCGACCCTGAACTACACGCTGGACAGCATGCTGGGCATCGAGAAGTTCTACGCCGACATCCCCGAAGCCAGCGGCAGCCAGGTCACGGTGGGCTTTCCGACGGTCACGGACGGCACCGCGATCCTGCGCCTGAAGCCGTGGGAACAGCGCGAGCGCAAGCAGCAGGCCATCACGCAGCAGCTGCAGCCGCAGTTCGCGTCGCTGCCCGGCGTGCGCGCCTTCCCGACCAATCCGCCGTCGCTGGGCCAGTCCGCCCGTTCCAAGCCGGTGGAATTCATCATCATGAGCCAGGCCTCGTACGAAGAGCTGTCGCGCCTGACCGAAATCTTCCTGGCCGAACTGCGCAAGTATCCGGGGCTGCAGAACCTGGACACCGACCTGCGCCTGAACACGCCCGAACTGCGGGTGCGCGTGGACCGCGACAAGATGGCCGACGTGGGCGCCAATGTGGACACCGTGGGCCGCACGCTCGAATCCATGCTGGGCGGGCGCCAGGTCACCCGCTACAAGGACGAGGGCGAGCAGTACGACGTGATCGTGCAGGTGACGCCGCGCGACCGCGCCAATCCCACCGACATCTCCGGCATCTACGTGCGGGCGCGCGACGGCAGCATGGTCCAGCTGGACAACCTGCTCGGCGTCCACGAAGGCGTGTCGCCGCAGTCGCTGAACCACTTCAACCGCCTGCGGGCCGTGAAGATCGACGCCGCCGTGGCGCCGGGCTACGCGCTGGGCGAGGTCCTGACCCACATGCACCAGGTGGCGCGCGAAGTCCTGCCCAACACGATCGTGACGGACCTGGACGGCCAGTCGCGCGAGTTCCGGGATTCGTCGGGCAGCATCTACCTGGTCTTCGCCATGGCGCTGGCCTTCATCTACCTGGTGCTGGCCGCGCAGTTCGAAAGCTGGCGCAATCCGTTCATCATCATGCTGTCGGTGCCGCTGTCCATGACGGGCGCGCTGCTGGCCCTGTGGCTGACGGGCGGCACGCTGTCCATCTACAGCCAGATCGGCCTGATCACGCTGGTGGGGCTGATCACCAAGCACGGCATCCTGATCGTGGAGTTCACGAACCAGCTGCGCGACGAGGGCAGGGAACTGTTCGATGCCGTCATCGAGGCCAGTGTGCTGCGCCTGCGCCCCATCCTGATGACGACGGGCGCCATGGTGCTGGGCACCGTGCCCCTGGCGCTGTCGACCGGCGCGGGGGCGGAATCGCGCCAGCAGATCGGCTGGGTCCTGGTCGGCGGGCTGATGCTGGGTACACTACTGACCTTGTTCGTCGTGCCGGTGGCCTACACGCTGATTGCCACCGCACGCAAGAAGTCCGGCAGCGAAGCGCACCACGCGCCCACGCCGCCGGCTTCGCAGCCCCAAGCGTCGGAATAGAAGCGTCGGAATAGTTATGCGCCAGATCATCTTTGACACGGAAACCACCGGACTGGACCCTGCCCAGGGCCATCGCATCGTCGAAATCGGCTGCGTGGAGCTCGTCAACCGGATGTCCACCGGCAACAACCTGCACATCTACCTGAACCCGGACCGCGACAGCGACCCCGAGGCGCTGGCCGTGCACGGCCTGACCACGGAATTCCTGTCGGACAAGCCGCGTTTCTCGGAAGTCGCGGACGAATTCGTCAAGTTCATCCAGGGCGCCGAACTGATCGCGCACAACGCCGCGTTCGACGTGAAGTTCTTCAACGCCGAACTCGCCAAGACCGGCCGCGGCCCCATCAACGACTACTGCGAGACCGTCACCGACTCGCTGCTGCACGCCCGTTCGCTGTTCCCCGGCAAGCGCAATTCCCTGGACGCCCTGTGCGACCGCTTCGGCATTTCCAACGCCCACCGGACCCTGCACGGCGCATTGCTCGACTCGCAATTGCTGGCGGAAGTCTGGCTGGCCATGACGCGCGGCCAGGATGCGCTGCTGATCGACGTGGACGACAGCGCCGGTGCGGGCAGCAACGGCGTCGTGCTGGCGAAGTTCGACGCCTCGGGGCTGCCCGTGTTGCAGGCCAGCGCGGACGAACTGGCCGAACACGAAGCCTACCTGGGCGCCCTGGACAAGGCCGTGAACGGCGAATGCGTGTGGCGCAAGATGGACGCGCCTGTCGCCGCCTGAACGATTCCCGGACGACTTGCACACGTTTAAAAAAACGTGCTATTATTTCGCTTCTTTGGGGTGGTTAGCTCAGTGGTAGAGCACTGCCTTCACACGGCAGGGGTCACTGGTTCGAACCCAGTACTACCCACCAAAGACCCTTCTTAAGGCTTTCCAGCCTTTGAAGAGCCCCGGAAAGCAATGCGCCGCCAGCGGTTCAAGTATTGCGATCAAGACGAAAAGTCAGGGCAGAAAGCAAAAAGCCAACCTTCATCGGTTGGCTTTTTTGTTTTGGGCTGGGGCGTATGCGTGCGATGTGTAGCGCGATGTGCAAATACCAACGCGAAACCCAATGCAAACCCCATTGCCTTGCCCGCCGCGGGGCTATTCATTAATCTCCTGATTTGCCGCAAGCCCGCTTTAGCTGGTTGCGCCAAACCCGTACGATGCCTGTCTATCATTGGTCAAAGCGATAAAAAAGCAATGAATAAAGGCGGCGGTCGATCTCCCGGTTAATCCCCGGCGGATTCATCGCCGGGCGTTTGGCAACGCCGATTGGCACACCCATCGGCAACAGGAGAAGAATATGGGCCCGCACACCAACACCATGCTCATCATCATCGTCACCGGCGTGGCGCTCATGCTGATCGGTTTCGGGTTTCGCGACCGGAATCTTGGCATGGCACTGATGGGCCTGGGCCTTGTCACCGCCATCGGCGCCATCCTGTACAAGGCCTACATCACCTTCTACTGAAGTCCGCCGGCGGCATGCGCCGCCGGATTCAGCCGTTCTGCGCCTGTTGCCGGGCCGCCCGGGACAGCAGGGTGTCGAGCTGGTTCGCGAACGCCTTGCGGTCGGCCTGGCTGAATGACGGCGGGCCGCCCGTATCCACGCCGCTTGCGCGCAGCTCTTCCATCATGTCCCGCACGGCCAGCCGCTCGCGGATAGTCTCCGGCGAATAGCGTTCGCCGCGGGGATTGAGCGCCATTGCGCCTTTTTCCAGCACCTGCGCGGCCAGCGGAATATCGCCGGTGATGACCAGGTCGCCGATGTTCGCGCGTTCGGCGATGTGCGCATCGGCCACGTCGAAGCCGCGCGGCACCTGCACGGCGCGGATCAGCGGCGACGGCGGGGTGTACAGCGCCTGGTTGGCGACCAGCGTCAGGGGCACCTGCCAGCGCTGCGCGGCGCGGAAAAGGATGTCCTTGATGACCGCGGGGCAGGCGTCCGCGTCGACCCAGATGTGCATTGCGCTCAGGCGCCCAGCGCTTTCTGCAGTGCTTCGGCCACGATGTCGTTGGTCGACACGCCGCGTTCGGCGGCTGCTGCGCGCAGCTTGTCGGCCTGCGCCTGCGAGAGCTTGAGCGGGAAGGGGACCAGGCCGGCGGCCTGGTCCAGCTTGCGCTGTTCGCGGCGGTCGGGCGCCTGCGAGGCGGCGCCGAAGCGGTCGGGCGTGGCTGACTGCTTGAGCTGGCCGGCCAGCTTGAGGGCCTGGTTCTTTTGGAGATCGAATTTATTCATCGGAATTCCTGATAGGGAGCGCCATCATAAGCGCAACCGGGCTCAGCGCGGTTTGCCGTGCTCCAGCGCCGCGATGCCTTCCTCCGCGCCGTCGTGCAGCGGCACGCTCAGGCCGAGCCGGGCGGTGGCCACCGACACCTGCGAACCCTGCGCCGACCCGGCGGCCAGCAGGTCCTGGCCCGTCTGATACACGGCGCGCACGACCACCAGCGCCTCGTCGCGGGTCAGGTCGGTCGTGGTGAGCATCAGCGCCGCCATGCCAACGGTGGGAATCCGTTCCGGCTGGTTGGGATAGGTGCCCGCGGCGATGTCCAGCGGCATGAGCACGCTGTTCTCCGAGGTCAGGGCCTTGATGGCGGCCGGGTCCAGCGGCAGCAGTTTCAACTGCGCCTGGGCCAGCGCGTCGCGCAGCGGGGTGGCCGGCACCCCGATCACCTGGGCGGCGGCGTCCACGGTGCCGGCGCGCAACGCCGGCAGCGCCGCCACGAACGGTGTGTCCGCCACCATGTAGTCGCGGCCGGACTGCAGGCCGTGCGCCGCCAGCACCGTTTCCAGCGTGGCGCGCACCGCCGATCCTTCCGGCCCGAGCGCGATCGTCTTGCCTTTCAGGTCGCGCACGCCGCGCAGCGCGGGATCGTCGCGTACGACGATGTGGACCATTTCCGGGTAGAGGCTGCCGAGGGCGCGCAGGCCGGAAAACGGTCCCTGTTCCGCGAACGGACCCTTGCCCTCATAGGCCATGCGCGCCGTGTCGGCCTGGGCCAGCGCCACCACGGCCGCGCCGCTGCGCAGCAGCGCGATATTGTCCGCGCCGCCGCCCGTGATCAGGGGCGACACCCGGACCTGCCGCGCGCGCGCCACGTCGCTCAGCGCACGGGCAAAGGCCAGGTACTCGCCGCGGTCCGGGCCGCCGGCCAGCGGATAGCCCTGCTGCAGCCGTGACAGCCGGCCGTTGATGCGGGCCACCGAGCGTTCCAGTTCCTGCTGCACCACGTGCTGCGCCGTGCTGGAAGCGCTGTAGGAAACCGAATGCGTGATCTGGTCCAGCGTGTCGAGCAACTGGCGCGTCACGGTTGGTGGGGCGCCCGTGTCCAGCGACGGCGCCTCGGCGGCCTTGAAGCCCGCGGGCGTCACCAGCTTCCAGGCGCCGTCTTCCTGCCGGTAGATGGCGCTGGCGTGCGCGACGATACGGTCTCCCGCCTGGTTGCCGCCGGATTTCACGCCGCTGATGCTGCGCGGGCCGGCGCCCAGCAGCGTCACCAGCGAGGCCGCGCCGGGCTGGTCCCAGGCGCCCAGCGAAATGTCGCGGGCCAGTTCCAGTTCCACGTCGTAATAGACCACGCGCCGGGTTTCACCCGCCGGGGCGGTGCTGTCCGAGGCCGATCCCATGCGCCTGAGGTCGGCGATGCGGAACAGGTCCGGACCATAGGTGGCGCTCAGGCTGTGTCCGACGTCGGCGCGCAGGACGTCGGCGTCGGGCGCCCGGCCGCAGGCGGCCAGCATCAGGCACAGCGCAAGAAGAAGCAGTCTTTTGAACATGGCTACATCCCTCCCACGAACGGCAAGGGAATGAGGGAACTCAGGACAATGACGTTGAGGATGTCGACCAGGAAGGCCCCCGTGACCGGCACCACGATGAAGGCCTCGGGCGCCGGCCCGTGGCGGCGCGCGAGCGCCTGCATGTTGGCGATGGCGGTGGCGGTCGCACCCAGCGCAAAGCCGCAGAAGGCGGCGGACATGATCGCGGCTTCGTAGTCCTTCTTGAGCAGCCGGAACACCACCCAGGCGGCGTAAACGGCGCAGGCCAGCGTCTGCACCGCCAGCATCAGGGCCAGCGGCCCGGCCAGGCGGGCCACGCTGGACAGGTCCAGCGTCATCATCGTCATGCCCAAAAAGAGCGACAGCGAAATCGTGCCGATGATGTCGGTGGCGCGGTCATCCAGCCTGATGCCCACGAGCGGGCCCGCGTTGCGGATCACCACGCCGGTGGCCAGGCACCACAGGAAGTTGGGCAGGCTGACTGGCGCATCCTCGACCAGGGCCGCCACGACGCCGCCCACGACCAGGCAGACAAACGCCGCGGTCAGGGAGAAGATGAAGGTGCCGGCGGTGGGAGGCGGGTGGTCTTCGTTCAAGTCCGCCGCCTGGTGGCCTTCGCCGGCGGCATGATCCAGGCTGCCGGACACCTTGTTGCGCCGCATGATCCATTCCGCGACCGGGCCGCCCACGACGCCGCCCAGCACCAGGCCCAGCGTGGCCGCCGTCATCGCCAGCGCCATCACGTCCTGGATGTTGTTGATGTCGGCAAAGCGCGACGCGTAGGCCGCGCCCGTTCCGTGGCCGCCCACCAGCGTGATCGTGCCGCCCAGCAGGCCCATCAGCGGGTGCATGTCCAGCAGCCACGCCATGCCCAGGCCGACCGCGTTCTGCAGCACCAGGAACGGCACCAGCGCCAGCAGGAAGGCAATCAGTCGGGGGCCGCCCTTGGCCAGCAGCTTCAGGTTCGCGGTCAGTCCGATGCAGCCGAAGAACAGCAGCAGCAACGTGGGCTTGACGCTGGTTTCCAGCGAGACGGAGACGCCTCCCCAGGTCGAGAGCATGTAGGCCAGCACGGCGAACAGCAGGCCGCCCACGATCGGATCGGGAATGCTGTAGCGCGCCAGGATGCCGATCCGCGTGGTCAGTACGCGCCCGATGACGAGCACCAGGCAGCAAGCGAGAAAGGATTGAACGGGCGAAAGGGAGAGCATATGAACCTTCGCGCCCGCAGGGGCGCCGCTAAGGGCCAGATCGGGGTATTCGAACCGTTGCTGCCGCATCGCTCGCGGACTGCGAACCTATCTTACGGCTGGTGCCGCGCCGCTGTACATGGGCAGGGGGCAGGGGCGCCACCAGCCGGCGAGGTTGCTCAGAGGGGGAAGGCGCGCGACATGTAACGGGCGCCCGCGCCATAGCCCGCCAGCTTCGCGGCCAGATCGCCACCCTGGGCCGCGACAGGCGCGTAGCCCAGCCGCAGCCAGTAGCTTGCCGCCGACGCCAGGGATACCAGGCTGGCGCGCCGGCAGCCGTCGGCCATCGCGTGTCCGGCGGCGGCGCCCACCAGGGCCCGGCCCACGCCCAGGCCCTGGGCCGAGGGCACGACCGCGCAGTCGTGCAGGAACCAGTGGTCGGCGGCGGGCGGCAGGGCGTCCAGCGGCACGTCCAGGGCCGGCGGCAGGCCGGCGTCCCAGGGGTAGGAGACCAGGTAACCCAGCAGGTGTTCACCCGTTTCCGGCTGCGCGACCCAGCAATAGGGCTGCGCAAGCGCGAGGCGGTTCAGGAAGAAACCGGCGCTTTCCAGCAGGAACTCGGGATAGGCCAGGGCCTGGGCATCGAGGATGGCGTCCACGTCGCCGGGCAGCATGGGGCGGACTTGGTATTGCATGACGACCTGCGGTCACAGGGAATTGAGCGCCATTTTACCGGGCGGCCCCTGCGCGCCGGCGTTCCGGGCCATTTCATGAAAATTCGACGAGGCCCTCCGCATACTGCGATGCATCGAGTTCCGCGCACCGCTTTTCCTCGCATCATGCAAATCCAATTCCGGTCCGATCCGCTGCCGCAGCCCCCACTGCCCAAATCCCTGCCCCTGAGATCGGTGTGGCCCGCGCCCGCCGCGAGCGTGCCGTACGACACGCGCGTGACCTGCGTCATCCCGTGCCTGAACGAATGCGAAAACCTGCGCGTGCTGCTGCCCATGCTGCGCAACCGGCTGGCCGCGCTGTGCACCAGCTGGGAGATCATCGTGGCCGACGACGGCAGCACGGACGGCACCGACGCGCTGATGGCGGAATGGACCGAGCACGACGGCTTTCGCCACGTGCAGCTGTCGCGCAATTTCGGCAAGGAAGCCGCGCTCAGCGCCGGGCTGGAAGCCGCCAGCGGCAATGTGGTGATCTGCCTGGACGCCGACCTGCAGCATCCGCCCGCGCTCATCGAACAGATGCTGGCGCGCTGGGCCGCCGGCGCGGAAATGGTCTACGCCGTGCGCGAAAGCCGCGACGACGAATCCTGGCTCAAGCGGTCGGGCGCGCGCTGGTTCTACAAGCTGCTCAGCAGCGCGCGCGGCGTGGACGTGCCGGCCCATGCCGGCGACTTCCGCCTGATGGACAGGGGCGTGGTCGACGCGCTGATCGCCTTGCCCGAGCGCACGCGCTTCATGAAAGGCCTGTACGCCTGGGTCGGATTCAAGGGCGAGGCCTTGCCCTACACGCCCGACGAGCGCCTGCACGGCGGCAGCCGCTACAGCGGGCTGCGCCTCTTCCGGCTGGCGCTGGACGGCCTGACGGCCTTCACGACCTGGCCGCTGCGCCTGGTCAGCCTGGTCGGGGTGGCGTTCGCCGTCCTGGCGCTGGCGTATGCGGTATTCCTCGTGGGCGACTACCTGGTGTCCGGCAACGCGGTGTCCGGATGGACCACCATCGTCACCGCGGTGTTGTTCTTCGCGGGCGTCAACATGATTTCGCTGGGCGTGGTGGGCGAGTACGTGGCGCGGATCTTCGACGAGGTCAAGGGCCGGCCCCTGTTCGTCGTACGGCGGCGCCGTGGCCGGCCGGCCGGCAAGGCGCAGGGCTGACCATGGCAGGCTCCAAAATCCCGGCGCGCTCCGAATGGACCCCGCCGGCAGGACGGCTGTTGCTGGCTGTCGGCATCTGGCTGGCCTGGCTGGCCTGGATACGGCCGCTGACCCTGCCCGATGAAGGCCGCTATGCAGGCGTGGCCTGGGACATGCTGCGCAGCGGCTCCCACGCGGTGCCGCTGCTGGACGGCATGCCGTATTTCCACAAGCCGCCGCTCTATTACTGGCTGACCGAGCTGTCGTTCTCGGTGTTCGGGGTGCATCCCTGGGCGGCCCGGGTGCCGTCCTGGCTGGCCGCGTGGGGAGCCGCCGCCGCGCTGTATGCGTTCGTGCGTCGCCATCGCGACGCCGCGGCCGCCAGCCTGGCCGTGCTGATCCTGGCCACCATGCCGTTCTTCTACGGCGGCGCGCAGTTCGCCAACCTGGACATGCTGGTGGCCGGGCTGATCACGCTGTGCGTGCTGGCAGCCACGGAAACGGCGCTGCGCGCCGAAAGCGGCCAGGCCTGGCGGTGGATGTCCGTGGCGGCTGCGGCGCTGGCCGCGCTGGCGGTCCTGGCCAAGGGGCTGATCGGCCTGGTGCTGCCGGGCGCCATCCTGCTGGCCTGGCTGGCCTGGGAGCGGCGCTGGCGCGGCATGGCCGTGCTGCTTTGGCCGCCGGCGCTGCTGGTGTTCGTGGCGGTCGCGGCGCCGTGGTTCGTGCTGATGCAGCAGCGCTATCCGGGCTTTTACGACTACTTCTTTGTCTACCAGCACTTCCAGCGCTTTGCCGCGGGCGGCTTCAACAACGCCCAGCCCTTCTGGTTCTACCTGCCGGTGCTGGCGGGACTGAGCCTGCCGTGGTCGCTGTGGGGCGGCGGCATCCTGCATCGCGCCTTCTGGGCCGCCGGTCCGGCGCGATCCCTGCGGCGGCTGGCCGGTGTCTGGTTCGCGGTCGTGGTGGTGTTCTTTTCGGTGCCGCATTCCAAGCTGATCGGCTACGTGCTGCCCGCGCTGGCGCCCCTGGCCTTCCTGCTGGCCGAGGTCATCCTGGCGGCGTGGCGCGCCGGCCCCGAGGCTGTCACGCCCCGGCTGGTTCGCATCAGCGCCGCGTTGGCGGCCGGCGTCTGCGTCATCGCCGTGGGCGTGGCCGCCACCAACACGCGCGGCAGCGCGGCGCCGCTGGCCAAGGTCGTGCGGGAGCAGGCCAGGCCGCAAGACACCTTCGTCGCGCTGCACACGTATCCATTCGACCTCGCGCTTTATGCGCGGGCGCCGCGTCCGACCTGGGTGGTGGACGACTGGCTCAACCCCGAGGTGCCGGTGCGGGACAACTGGCGCAAGGAACTCTACGACGCCGCGAAGTTCGATCCGGCCACGGGCCGGCAGGTGCTGGTCAGCGCGCAAGCGTTCAATGCCCGCCTGTGCGCGGCGCCGCAAGGCGCGCGCTTTTGGGTCTGGGGCAACCACGCGGACGGCGCAGCCTATGCGCCGCTGCAGGGCCTTGCGCCCACGGCGACGAGCGCCCGCAATGCGATGTGGCGGGTGGACGTGAATGCGGCCCTCAGGCAGCGGGTCTGTGGCGGAACGCCCACAGCCGGCTCGCAATGAACGTGGCGAAGGCCAGTCCGATCAGGATCAGGGCCAGCAGCGTGTCGTAGGGGATGTCCGTGGCGTGCAGCAGCCAGGCGTAGGCGGCTTCGTTGATCGCGAAGCCGGCCGCTGAAATGAGAAAGAAACGACGGACCGCTATGGTCCAGGGTATGGGCGAATGGCGGAAGGTAAGCCGGTAGTGGCCGCTGAAGGACACCACGAAAGCCGCGAGCCAGCCTACAAGGTTGGCGGCCAGCGGGGGAGCGCGGAAGGCTTCGACGCAGCCCACGGCGACAGCCCAATGCGTGGCCGCCGCGGCACAGCCGACGGCGACGAAAAGGCTGATTTGCCGGAGCAGCGTACGCATGTTGGATGTGATGAACTGGAATGTCGAGGTGAAGCGATGAGCAAGCGCGTTGTGGTCTGCGGGGATGATTTTGGCATGAATGCCGACATCGACGAAGGCATGATCGCCCTGGCCGGCATGGGGCGCGTCAGCGCCGTGAGCTGCCTTGCGCTGGGACCGACGTTTGCCGCCAATGCGCCCCGGCTGGCGGCGCTGGACGCGGATATCGGGCTGCACGTGAATTTCACGGAAGCGCTGGGCCAGGACGCCGCGCCGATGCCGTCGCTGGGCGCGCTGATCCTGAAGGCGTACGCCGGCCTGCTGGATGCGGCGTGGATCGATGCGCACCTGGCCAGGCAGTTCGACGCCTTCGAAGCCGCGTTCGGCCGCGCGCCGGACTACGTCGACGGGCACCAGCATGTGCATCAACTGCCGGGCATCCGCAAGCGCCTGCTGGCGCTGCTTGCGCAGCGGTACGGGCCGAACTCGCCCTGGCTGCGCCAGACGGCGCCCGGCATGCAGTGCGGCATTCCGCTGAAGGAAGCGTTCAAGGCCCGCGTCATCGGCGCGTTGGGCGCCGCCGCGCTGGCGCGTGAGGCTCGCTCGAACGGCTTGCGGACCAACCGCCGGCTGCTGGGCGTGTATGCCTTCGACGGCGGCAAGCGGCGCTATGCCAGCCTGCTGCAGAACTGGCTGTTCAACGCGCGCGACTGCGATCTGGTCATGTGCCATCCCGCGCTGGGCAGTGCGGAGGGCAGCGCCATGGCGCGCCAGCGGCGCGCCGAATTCGAGGTGCTGGCCAGTCCCAAGCTGGGAGACTGGCTCGGCGCCAACGGGGTGCGGATCTCGCGCTTGCCGGCGGCGCCGCGCTAGCGCGCTAGGGCTGCGTCAGGCTCTGCAGCAGCCAGGCGCCTGCCGGCCCCAGCGCCCGGCGCGTGGACCAGACCGCATCCACCCGGATGTGCCGGGGCCAGCCCGGGGCCTTCAGTTCCACCAGCTGGTCGCGTCCGAAGCGCTGGATCATCCAGCGCGGCAGTTCAGTCCAGCCAAATCCCAGGCTCGCCATTTCCAGCAGCATCAGGTAGCCGGGGGCCGACCAGGTCGAATGCGCGGGCGCCGTTTCCTTGTCGTCCAGTTCGTAGGTGCTCAGCCGCAGTTCCCGTTGCGACGCCAGGTGATCGGACGTGACGGAGGGCAGGCTGGCCAGCGGATGGGTGCGTCCCACGCAGAGCGCGATTTCGGACACTTCGGCCAGGGTGGCATGCGCCACATCGGGCGGGTAGCTTTCCTGCGCGGCCATCAATCCCAGATGCGCGCGGCCCTGCTGCACCAGCGCCACCACGTCCTCGTATTCGGCGATCAGGCACTCGAAGCGCAGCGCCGGGTAGCGCTGGTCGATCTGGCTGAGCATGGCTTCGAAGGTCCGGGATTGGAACGTGTCGGACAGCACGACGGTGAGCCGGGGTTCCAGCCCTTCGGACAGCTGGCTGGCGCTGCGGTTCAGGCGGTCGTTGGCGGCCAGCACCTGCAAGGCCAGTCCCAACAGGACCTGCCCGGCCTCGGTAAGCGCGGGCTGGCGCTGGCTGCGGTCGAACAGCGAGACATTCAGGTCCACCTCGAGGTTGGCGATCGTCTCGCTGATGGTGGACTGGCTCTTTCCCAGCTTGCGGGCGGCGGCGGAAAAAGAGCCTTCCGAGGCGACCTGGGCAAAGGCGGCGAGGGATTCGAGGGAATGGCGCATAGGGGGCTGGAATATCGGTTTTTCCGATGGATACTATCTTTATCGTACCGGAAATGTCGCGGAAAATAGCGTCACTCTGTAGCAACCGACCTCAGGTGGGTCATGACGCAAGCCAAGAAAACCCTCAAGGAACGATTCCTCCACGCCTTTTTGTTCGAAATCCTCGCCATCGGCCTGTGCGCGCCGGTCGCGGCCTGGGCCATGGGCAAGTCCCTGTTTGAAATGGGCGTGCTGACCGCGGTGATCGCCTGGATCGCCCTGGTCTGGAACATGATCTACAACGCCGGCTTCGATCGCCTGGAAAACCGCTACGGCTGGACCCGCAACTTCCGGGTGCGGGTGATGCACGCCTTCGGCTTCGAGCTGGGCCTGATCCTCATCGTGATCCCGCTGGCCGCATGGTGGCTCAGCATCAGCCTGTGGCAGGCCTTCGTGCTGGACATCGCGCTGGTGCTGTTCTACCTGCCGTATGCCTTCTTCTACAACCTGGGCTACGACCGTGCCCGTCCCCACGTGATGAAGTGGCTGTCGCGCCGCGCCGGCGCCGCGGCGGCGCAGGCCTAGCGCCCGCGGTTTTTCATTGCGAAGGCACCCTAGCCCTTCGTGCGCTGGTAGGCCTTCCCGGCGTCCTGCATGAAGGTCTTCACCGCGGTTTCGTACTGCGTGCCGCTGCGGAAGGCGCCCGAATGCGAGGCGCCTTCTATCTTGACCAGCCGTTTCAGGTCCGGCGCCACGTTGCGTGCGGCGGCAAAGAGTTCGTCGCTCATTGTGTGCGGCACGACGCGGTCGGCGGTGCCGTGCATGAACAGCATCGGCGTGTGCATCTGCGCCAGCTTGTCCACCGACGCGAACGGCTGCGTGACCAGCAGGCTGGCGCCGGGCACCTTGCCCCAGCGCAGCGTGGAGAGCATCGCGCCGATGCTGGTAAAGCTGGACTCCACGATCAGGCCCGCGAAGTCCGGCTGTTCGGGGCGCGAGGCCAGGTCGATGGCGATGGCCCCGCCCAGGCTGTGGCCGTACACGAAGCGGCGCGCCGGATCGGGCTGCAGCCGCGCCAGTTCCTTGAGTCCCGCCATGGCGTCTTCCAGCGCGCTTTCCTCGGACGGCAGCCGGGGCGTGGACGCGCCAAAGCCCCGGTAGTCGATCGCCAGCACCGAATAGCCCATGCGGGTCCAGCCGTCGATGCGGAACGCGCTGCCGTTCAGGTTCCAGCGCGCGCCATGCAGGTACAGCACCGTGGGCGCGCCGGACTTGGGGCTTTGCAGGTACCAGGCGCGCACCTTGTCGCCGTTGGCCAGCGCAAGGTCGTAGACCTCGGTGCCGGCGGCGGGTTCGCGCCACCAGGTCTGCGGTTCGGACTGGGGAGAGAAGATGGTTTGGCGCTGCCAGGAGTCGAGCTGGCTGCAGCCCACCACGCCGGAGGCGGCGATCAGGGCGGCGACGAACAGTCGGCGGGCGGAGAGTCGGGGCAGGGCGGGCATGAAAAGTCTGACCCGTTCAGGCGGGTTGGGTTCCGGCATCAGCATACCCCGGCCGGACGGCCCGGCCCAGCAGGGCGTCAGGCCGCGGCCGGGTGGACTTCGCGGGTCAGGGCAAGCCAGGCTTGCGCGGCATGCGACAGATAGCCGCCGCGGCGCCACACCAGGACCATCTCCCAATCCGTCCCCGCGTCGCGCAGGGGCACACGCGCCACGCCCGCGTGCAGTTCCTCGTTGGCCTTGATCCGCGGCAGGAAGGCCACGCCCAGCCCGGCGGCCACCAGCGCCACGATGAAGTCGATCTGGCCGCTGCGCGCGGCGATGGCTGGCGTAAACCCGGCGCGCTGGCAGGCGTCGTGGAGGATCCGGTTCAGGGCGAAGCCCGTCTCGAACAGAATGAAGGGCGAGTCGCGCAAATCGTGCAGGCTCACCGATTCCGCGCGCGCCTGCGGATGATCGGCGGGCATCAGCGCCACCAGCGGTTCGCGCGCCACCGGCTGCCACTCGAAGTTGTCGGGCACCGGCCGCAGCGAAGCCGCCAGTTCGATTTCGCCGGCCATCACCATTTCTTCCAGCCGCCGGCTGCCATGCTCCACCAGGCTGATCTCGATGCGCGGATAGCGGCTGCGAAAGCGCGCAAACATCGGCGCGAACAGGGAACTGCTGCCGAGCGGCGGCAGGCCCAGGCGCAGCACACCCCGCTTCAGGCCTTTCAGGTCGTCCAGTTCGGCAAGCAGATCGTCGCGTTCCGCCAACATGGCCAGCGCGCGGCGGTAGACGATCTCGCCTGCCGCGGTCAGCTGCATGGGCTGGGCATGGCGGTCCAGCAAGGGCATGCCCAGCTCGTCCTCCAGCTGCCGCACGGCCTTGCTGACCGTGGGCTGGGTGGCGTAGATGACTTTGGCGGCCTGGGAGAATCCGCCCTGGCGGACGACTTCGACCAGGGCGCGCAGGGGGCGTAATTCCATGACTATGCCTCAAAGGAATAGGGCGAATTCATCGAATTCATTTTATCTATAGCTTCGCCGGGCGTAAAACATCTGCTTGCCGCTGGAATTTGTCTCATGCCCCGCTCTCGTCCCCTTGTCATCCTGCGCAGCACCCTGCGCCGCAGCCGTTTGCTGCAGATCGCCCTGATCGTCCTGTTTTCCTTGCTGGGCCAGGCGCTGGCGCAAGCCTGCGGCCTGCCCGTGCCGGGCGGCGTCATCGGCATGGCGCTCGTGCTGGTCCTGCTGGCGACGCGGCGGCTGCGGATCCGCAATGTGCGGCGGGGCGCGAGCTGGCTGCTGGGTGAAATGCTGCTGTTCTTCGTGCCCGCGGTCATGTCGCTGCTGGACCACCGCGAATTCCTGGGCCTGCTGGGGGTAAAGCTGCTGGCCGTCATCCTGCTGGGAACGGCGCTCGTCATGGCCGGCACGGCGCTGACCATCGATCTCTGCTATCGCTGGATGAACCGCCATGCCGCTTGAATTCAACCTGCTGTTCTGGCCGGCCGCGACCGTGCTGGCCTATGTCTGCGCGCGCCTCTTCTATCGCCGCTACGCCTATTGGTGGAGCTCGACACTGGTCGTTGCGCCCGCGCTGCTGCTGACGCTGGCCATCCTGCTGCACACTGGCTACCGGGACTATATGTCGGGTTCGCACTGGCTGATGGCCATGCTGGGTCCGGTCATCGTGGCGTTCGCCCTGCCGCTGTACGAGCAGCGGGCGCTGATCCGCCGCTACTGGCCCGTGCTGGCGGCGGGCGTGGCCGTGGGCAGCGGCATCGCGGCCGCCAGCGCCTGGATGCTGGGCAGCCTGCTGGACCTGCCGCCGGACCTGCGGCTGAGCCTGCTGCCCCGTTCGGTGGCCACGCCCTTCGCCGTGGCGGTGTCGTCCCATGTCGGCGGCGTGCCGGATCTGACGGCGGTATTCGTGATCGTCACGGGGGTATTCGGCGCGGCCATCGGCCAGCTCATGTGCCGCTGGCTGCCGCTGCGGTCGGCGCTGGCGCGCGGCGCGCTGTTCGGCATGGGCGCGCATGGGGCTGGCACGGCCAAGGCCCGCGAGTTAGCGGCCGAAGAGGGCGCGGTCGCGGGCCTGGTCATGGTGATGGCGGGCCTCTTCAATGTGCTGGTGACGCCGGCGGTGGTGGTCGGCCTGCTGGCCTGACTCGGCGTCAGTGCAGCAGTTCCAGGGCGACCGGATACAGGGACGCCACCAGCAGCAGCGCCATGCCGATGTTGAACGCGCGGATCGCGGCGGGCTTGTGCAGCACGCGCCGCAGCGCCGTGCCGAAGGTCACCCAGATGCCGATGCTGGGCAGGTTGATGATGCCGCAGACAAGGGTGGCGATCACCAGGTTCGCAAAAAAGCCGTTCTGCGGCGTGTAGGTCGCCACCACCCCCACGGCCATGACCCAGGCCTTGGGATTGACCCACTGGAACGCGGCCGCCTGCAGGAAGGTGAAGGGCTTGCCGCGCGCTTCGCCTTCTTCCAGGGGACCCGAGTTCGCGATCTTCCAGGCCAGGTACAGCAGATAGGCGGCGCCTGCGTACTTCAGCACGGTGTACAGCGCGGGCGTCTGCTGGAAGACCGATCCCAGGCCGATGCCCACCAGGAAGATCATCAGGCTGAAGCCCAGGTTCACGCCCAGCAGGTGCGGCAGGCTGCGGCGGAAACCGAAATTCAGGCCGGACGAGGCCAGCATCACGTTGTTCGGCCCCGGCGTGATGGAGCTGACCAGGGCGAACAGCGCCAGGGGGCCGAGCAGCGACAGGGAAGCGAGAGGGACCTCGGTCCAGTTGGCGGGAAACAGGCTCATTTCGAAGTCCTCACGATGGCGCGGCGTCCGCCGGCAATCACGGCAATCACGGCGGCGGCGAACACGAACGTCGCCGGCTCCACGGATTCGCCAAACAGCAATGCGGCGGCCACGACAGTCAGGAAGGGTTGCAGCAATTGCACTTGTCCCACCCGGGCGATTCCGCCCGCGGCCAGGCCGCGGTACCAGGCGAAGAAACCCAGGAACATCGAGCCGAACGCCAGGTAGGCGCAGGCGGCCAGCACGGTCGCGCCGGGCCAGTGGGCCTGCTGCGCGGCCATCCAGCCCACGGGGGCGGCCACCACGGGCGCGCTGATCGCCAGCGCCCAGCATATTGTGCGCCAGCCGCCCAGCGTGCGCGAGGCCCGCGCGCCCTCGGCGTAGCCCAGGCCGCCCAGCACCACGGCCACCAGCAGCCAGAGATAGCCGGCCGTCAGCACGCCCTGGCCCTGGCGCAAGGCGTAGGCCGTGACCAGCGCGGCGCCCACGACGGCCCAGCCCCAAAAGGCGGGCGAGGGGCGTTCGCCGCTGCGCAGGGCGGCAAAGGCCGCGGTCGACAGCGGCAGCAGGCCGTTGAACACCGCGCCCTGCGACGACGGCACGGTCTGCATCGCCAGGGACGACGCCAGCGGCCAGCCCACGACGATGCCCACGGCGGCCAGGATGACGCCAGGCCATTCCTGGCGGTTCGGCCGGCGGCTGCGGGTCAGCCACAGCAGGGCGATCGCGGGCACGGCGGCGATCAGCGCGCGCCCCAGGCCCACCAGCAGGGGCGCCAGTTCGGCCACCGCCAGCCGGGTCATCGGCAAAGTCAGCGAAAACACCAGTACACCCAGGAATCCGTAGCCGTAGCCTTCCCATACGGAAGAAGGGACGGCCGGGCTGGCCGGCGGGGTCGGGTAAAGCAGGGGGCGGTTCATGGCATGGGCGCGGAATGTCGGGATCGGCGGCGGCCCGCGGTTGCAGGCTTGGCGTATTGCTGTCACTCTACGCATAGTCTTCAGTACAGTACCGGTACACATCGGCATGTCACTTTAATCACTGGCCTGGTCAAATCTCCATGACAGTTGCTCCGCCTTCCCCCTCTTCCATGCCCTGGCAGCCCGTGCGCCAGGCCGATGCCACCCTGGTGGCGCAACTGGCCGACGGCCTGGCCCGCCGCATCGACGAGCAGGGCTTGCGCCCCGGCACCCGGTTGCCGTCCATCCGCAAGATGGCCGAACAGTCGGGCGTCAGCCGCTTCACCGTGGTCGAGGCCTACGACCGCCTGGTGGCGCGCGGACTGGTCCAGTCGCGCCGCGGCGCCGGGTTTTTCGTGCGCGCGCGCAGCGGCCCGCTGACGGCGGTGGCCGCCGCCGCGCCCAGCACACTGGTCCCGCCGGCCCGCGTGGACATCGCCTGGCTGCTGCGCAGCATGTTCCGCGAATCCCATGCGCCGGGCATGCCGGGCGGGGCCGGCCTGCTGCCGGCCGATTGGCTGGATCCGGAAATGGTGGCGGGCGCCGTGCGGGCAGTGGGCCGCTCGGTGCGCGCCAACCTGGTCAGCTACGGCCATCCCCAGGGCTTCGCGCCGCTGCGCCAGCAGATCGCCGCGTCCCTGCAGAACGAAGGGGTGCCCGCGCATCCCGAACTCAACCTGCTGACGACCAACGGCGTGACCCACGGCCTGGACCTCATTGCCCGGCATCTGGTCAAGCCGGGCGATACCGTGCTGGTCGAGGACCCCGCATGGTTCGTCATCTTCGGCCGGCTGGCCGCTTTCGGCGCCCGCCTGATCGGCGTGCCGCGCGGGCCGGACGGCCCCGACATCGACCTGCTGGAAAAGCTGGCCGCGCAGCACAAGCCCAAGCTCTTCATCATCAACGGCGCGGTCCACAACCCCACCGGCCACACGCTGTCGGCGGGGGCGGCCTACGGCATCCTGCGCATCGCCGAACGCCACGACTTCATGGTGGTCGAGGACGACACCTATGGCGAGCTGCATCCGGGCGGCGCGATCAAGCTGGCCGCGCTCGACCGCCTGAATCGCGTCATCTTCGTCAGCGGCTATTCCAAGATGCTGGCGGCCAGCCTGCGCGTGGGCTACGTGGCCGCCAATCCCGACATCCTGCAGAAGCTGGCCGACCTGAAAATGCTGGCCGGCCTGACCTCACCCGAACTCGGCGAACGCGTCATCCACCGGGTGCTCATCGAAGGGCAGTACCGCCGCCACATCGAGCGTGTGCGCCTGCGCGTCGACGACGCCCGCCAACGCTGCATGAAGGGGCTGCTGAAGCTGGGACTGACGGTGCCCCACGAACCGCACGCGGGCATGTTCGTCTGGGCTGATTGCGGGCGCGATTCCGAGGTGCTGGCCCGCGCCGCCGCCGACCGCGGCATGCTGCTGGCGCCGGGCACGCTGTTCTCGCCCTCGCAGGCGCCGTCGACCATGCTGCGGTTCTCGGTATCCATCGCGGACCACCGGGGCATCTGGAGCGAATTGGAAAAACTCTTCGCGCAAAACGGCTCCTACAATCAATAATATGCAGCTATCTCGTTGAAGCCATTGAAGGAACCGTCATGTCCGCACCCATCAAGCCTCTGACCCAGAACTTTGCCGTCGCCCCGCAACTGGGTCCCGACGACATGGCCGATGTTGCCGCCGCCGGCTACAAAAGCGTCATCATCAACCGCCCCGACTTCGAAGGCGGCCCGGACCAGCCCACCGCCGCCGACGTGTCCCGCGCCGCGCAGGCCGCCGGCCTTCAGATCGAATACCAGCCCGTCGTGGGCAGCGCCATGACCGCCGCCGACGTCGCGCGCTTTGCCGAACTGCTGCGCACGCTGCCGGGCCCCGTGCTGGCATACTGCCGCACGGGCACCCGCTGCACCAATCTGTTCGCGGCTGCCCAGCAGCTGGGCTGATTCCACATTGACGCCCGTCAAGCCCACCCGGTTCGGTTGATGTGAACCTGGCGGCTTTCCGGTAGCATAAAGATTCCTCTCAAACAGGAGCAGGCAAGATGTTCAAGAAGATCCTGATTCCCACCGACGGTTCCCCGCTCTCGGCGCAAGCCGCCAACGCCGGCATTTGCTTTGCGCGCTCCGTGGGCGCCGAAGTCGTCGCGCTCTACGTGACGCAGCCGTTCGCGGCCACGATCGGTTTCGACGGCATGGCCGCGGCCTACGCCATCACCGACGAAGACTACGAAAAGGCCTCCGCCGAGCAAGCCGACAAATACCTCAAGCAGATCACTGACCGCGCCGACACGGCCGGCGTGAAGGCCGAGGCCCGCGCGGTGTCGAATTTCAACGTCGCCGACGGCATCGTGCAGGCCGCCACCGACAGCGGCTGCGACCTGATCTTCATCGGCAGCCACGGCCGCAGCGGCCTCTCGCGCCTGCTGCTGGGCAGCGTCACCGCCAAGGTGCTGTCGCTGGCCACCACCGCCGTGCTGGTCTACCGCGTCAAGGAAGACAAGAAGTGATCCCCGGCCGGCGCGCTTGAAACGCCGCCGCCCGCGCAAAGGCCCCTCGACGCCGAGGGGCTTTTTTTATGCGCGCGGCCCCGGCCGCGCCGCGAAACCATGCGTCCCTTTTCTTCGCGCCGCCCAGGCAGGCGCGGCCTGCGGGCACGCGCATGACGGTGCCAGGGCGCCCATACCTTGGTATGCCCAGGGCAAACCCATGGCATCCCCAATCTCGTGCGCACAGGGCCGTTTCAGGCTTGTATCTTGCGGTGCGGCGCGTAATATTTATGCATCAGCGCGGGCGCGGTTCCGCAACATCCAAGCACTGCTCGCGGCAACGCGCCCGCCGCGGCAAGGCCCGGTCGGGCTTGCCGTTCGCCACGTAGTCAACCGCTAGGAAGAGGCCATGACTCGCAAGACGCGCATCGAGCTTTATCGCAATATCGGCATCAGCGCCCATATTGATGCAGGCAAAACGACGACCACCGAGCGCATCCTCTTCTATACCGGCATTACCCACAAGATCGGCGAAGTCCACGACGGCGCCGCGGTGATGGACTGGATGGAGCAAGAGCAGGAGCGCGGCATCACCATTACGTCGGCCGCCACCACCGCCTTCTGGAAGGGCATGGCGGGCAACTATCCCGAGCACCGCATCAACATCATCGACACGCCGGGCCACGTGGATTTCACCATCGAAGTCGAGCGCTCCATGCGCGTCCTGGACGGCGCGGTCATGGTGTACGACGCGGTGGGCGGCGTGCAGCCGCAATCCGAGACCGTCTGGCGCCAGGCCAACAAGTACAAGGTGCCGCGCCTGGCGTTCGTCAACAAGATGGACCGCGTCGGCGCGGACTTCCTGCGCGTGCACCGCCAGATCGCCGAACGCCTGAAAGGCGACGCCGTTCCCATCCAGCTGCCGGTGGGCGCCGAAGACCACTTCGAGGGCGTGATCGACCTCGTGAAAATGAAGGCCATCATCTGGGACGATGCCAGCCAGGGCGTGAAATTCCAATACGAGGACATCCCCGCGTCCATGCAGGCGCAGGCGCAGGAATGGCACGACAAGATGGTGGAAAAGGCCGCCGAGGCCAACGAAACCCTGCTTGAAAAATACCTGTCCGGCGAACCCCTCACCGAAGCCGAAATCAAGGAAGGGCTGCGCGCCCGCACGATCGCCAACGAGATCGTCCCGATGCTGTGCGGCAGCGCCTTCAAGAACAAGGGCGTGCAGGCGATGCTGGACGCCGTCATCGACTACATGCCGTCGCCGGTGGACGTGCCCGCCATCAAGGGCCATGACCAGCGCGACCACGAAATCGAGCGCCATCCCACCGACAACGAGCCCTTCTCCGCGCTGGCGTTCAAGATCATGACGGATCCGTTCGTCGGGCAGCTGGTGTTCTTCCGCGTCTATTCCGGCGTGGTGAAGTCCGGCGACTCGGTGTTCAATCCCATCAAGGAAAAGAAGGAGCGCCTGGGCCGCATCCTGCAGATGCACGCCAACGAACGGCGAGAAATCACCGAGGTCTACGCGGGCGATATCGCCGCGGCCGTGGGCATCAAGGACGTCACCACCGGCGACACCCTCACGGATCCGGCGCACATCATCATCCTGGAACGCATGGTGTTCCCGGAACCCGTGATCTCGCAGGCCGTCGAGCCCAAGACCAAGGCCGACCAGGAAAAAATGGGCATCGCGCTGGGCCGCCTGGCTCAGGAAGATCCCTCGTTCCGCGTGCGCACGGACGAAGAGTCCGGCCAGACCATCATCTCGGGCATGGGCGAGCTGCACCTGGAAATCCTGGTCGATCGCATGAAGCGCGAGTTCGGCGTCGAAGCCACCGTGGGCAAGCCCCAGGTGGCGTATCGCGAAACCATCCGCAAGACCTGCAACGAAGTCGAAGGCAAGTTCGTCAAGCAGTCGGGCGGCCGCGGCCAGTACGGCCATGTCGTGCTCAAGCTGGAACCTCAGGAACCGGGCAAGGGCTATGAATTCGTCGACGCCATCAAGGGCGGCGTGGTTCCGCGTGAATTCATCCCGGCCGTCGACAAGGGCATCCGCGAGGCCCTGAACGCCGGCGTGCTGGCGGGCTACCCGGTCGTGGACGTGAAGGCGACGCTGTTCTTCGGTTCGTACCACGACGTGGACTCGAACGAAAACGCCTTCAAGATGGCGGGTTCGATGGCGTTCAAGGAAGGCATGCGCCGCGCGGATCCCGTGCTGCTGGAACCCATGATGCAGGTCGAGGTCGAAACGCCCGAAGACTTTACCGGCAACGTCATGGGCGACCTGTCCTCGCGCCGGGGCATGGTGCAGGGCATGGAAGACATCGCGGGCGGCGGCGGCAAGGTGGTGCGCGCCGAAGTGCCGTTGGCCGAGATGTTCGGCTATTCGACGTCGCTGCGTTCACTGACCCAGGGGCGCGCCACGTACACCATGGAGTTCAAGCACTACGCCGAGGCGCCGCGCCAGGTCGCCCAGGAAGTGATTGCGGCCCAGGGATCGGGCCGCTGATCGCGGGCCTCAGGCGGCGGCTGCGGCCGCCGCCGGGCGCAGCCGCGACGACGCCAGCTTCACCCCCAGCAGGATCATTGCAAAGCCGTAGGCGTGGAACAGCTGCGGCGCCTCGCCCAGCAGCGGCCAGGCCAGCAGTGCGGCGTAGACCGGCACCAGGAACATGGACAGGCCCGCGGTCGCCGGGCCGGCGTGGCTGATCAGCCGGCCATAGACGTAATACGCGCCCAGGCTGGGCACCACCGCCAGGAACAGCAGCACGGCGGCGAGCCGCGGATCCGTCCACGGCGCCGGCGTTCCGGTCGCGGCCTCGATGCCGGCGAAGGGCGCCAGCGCCAGCGCGCCGCCCAGCATCATCGTCGCCAGCCGGGCGCTGTCCGGCACGGCCGGCAAGACCAGGCGCTTCTGCAGCACGGTATAGAGCGCCCATCCTGTCGCCGCCAGCAGCACCCAGAGATCGCCCTGGCCGAATTCCAGCCGGGCGAGCGCATGCGCGTCGCCGCGCGCCAGCACCACCAGCACGCCGCCCAGCGCCAGCGCCAGTCCGGCCGCGCGCGGCGCCGATAGCGGCTTGCGCCAGAACCTGGCTTCCAACAGCGCCACCAGGATCGGGCTGCATGAAAAGATCAGCGCGATGTTGGTGGCGCTGGTCGTTTGCGCGCCGATGTATTGCGGCGCGACCGCCACGCCCATCCCCAGGATCGCCAGCGGCGCCAGCGCGGGCAGGCCGCGCCACAGCGCCTTGCGATGGGCGCGCACTGCGGGAAGGGCAATCGGCAGCAGGATCAGCAGGGCGATCAGCCAGCGGCCGAATGCCAGGAAGACGGGAGGAAGGTTGGCGTCGTGGGCCCAGCGGGCGGCCACCATATTCGAGGCGAATAGCGCCGGGGCGGTGAAAAGCATGGCGGCGCCGGACAGGCCGAGACCGCTTCTTGAAGGTGCTGCTGCGTGGGACATGGTTTCCGGCCGCGCGGATCGGCGCGCGGTTTGCTGCGTTGGAACTGCCGGCGCGCGCGCCGGGTTGTGCCACAGCGGGAGCGCCGAATCGGACGGGCGGGATAGATGCCTGTCTTGAAGGAAAGTCTACGGTCATGCAGGCAAAATAGGTTTCCTGATTCACGCCTGTTTGGCCAAATCAGGAAAATTTCCTTCCGATAGAATTCGGTTGTGCAGTATTTTTATCTTCATCAACCGCCCAACCATGTCCACATCGCCCAAAATCGACGAAACCGACCGCAAGATCCTGCGCGCGCTGCGCGCGGACGGGCGGCTGACCAACCTGAAGCTGGCCGAGATGGTCGGACTGTCGCCGACGCCGTGCTGGAACCGGGTCAGGGCGCTGGAAGAAGCGGGGGTGATAGAAGGCTATGCCGCCTTGCTGAACCAGAAGGCGCTCGGGCTGCCGGATACGGTCATGATCGAAGTCACCCTGGAGCACCACGACGACGACACGCTGGCGCGTTTCGGCGAAGAGATCAGCCGCCTGCCCGAAGTGGTGGAAGCCTTCCTGGTGACAGGCGAATACGACTACCTGATCAAGGTGGCGGTGGCCGGCACCGAGGGCTACGAGGAATTCCTGCGCAAGCGCCTGTACAAGCTGCGCGGCGTGCGGCACAGCCGCTCCACCTTCGTGCTGCGGCGCCTGAAGCACACGCCCTCGGTCGAACCCTGACGGGCGGGCGGGTCAGGCCGCGATGAATTCCTGGATGGCGCCGTTGAAGGCGCGGGGATTGCCCAGATTCATGCCGTGCGATGAGCCGGCGATGTCCACGCGGCGGGCCTGCGGCAGCCATTGCGCCAGCGCATCCAGCACCGCCGGGTAGGGCGCCGGGCTCAACGCGCCGCCGATCAGCAGGACGGGCATCGTCAGGCTGCCGATCTGCGCCGGGGTAAGGGTGTCGGGCTTTTCCTCGGCTTGTCCGAAAAGCGTGCCGACGTTGTCCCGCACCATCTCCTTGAACCAGGGCACCATGCGCTGCCAGGTGTTCGGTCCGGTCACCGTATCCACGAACAGCGCCAGGCCTTCCTCGATCTCGCCCTGGCGGATGAGCGCCAGCGCGCGCTGGCGAAAGCCGCCGCGCTCGTCGTTGCCGCCGGGCAGGGGCAGGCCGGGATCGGCCAGCGTCAGGCTGCGCAGCGCGTCCGGCTGGCGCAGGGCGGCTTCGAGCACGACGCGTCCGCCGCGGGAATGGCCCACCACGTGAGCCGGACCGCCCGCCACCTGGTCGATGAACTCCAGCACGTCGCTGGCGTGCTGCGCGACCGAGAAGCCGCCGCCCTCGCCATCCCAGGCTTCCGGCCAGTAGCGCCGCAGGCACACGGCCAGCACGCGGAACGACCGGCCCAGCGGCGCCATCTGGGATTTCCAGTAGCGGCTGTCGGACAGGGAGCCGTGCACCAGCACCAGGGGCGCGCCGCTGCCGTATTCGGTGTAGGACATGGCATAACCGCCGATCAGGGCGGTTTGCAGGGGCAGGACGGGTTCGGAACGCATGGGGCAGGGAGGTATGGCCAGGTCCGCATTCTAGCCCGGCGGCGCGCCGCCGGACGCTGATAAACTCGTCTGCGGTCCGCCGGCGCTGGTCGCCCGCGCGCCTGATCCCCTGAACGGAGTTCCCATCGATGTCGCCAGAATCCATCGCCGCCTTGCCCGAATCCGCCCAACGCGTCGCCCGCCTGCTGCTTGAAATCGGGCACGACAAGCCCGTGGTCGTGCTGCCCCAGACGGGCAAGACCTCGGCCGAAGCAGCGGCGGGACTGGGATGCGAGGTCGCGCAGATCGCCAAGTCCATCATTTTCCGCCGCGCATCGGACGATGCGCCCGTGCTGGTCATCGCCAGCGGCGCCAATCGGGTGGACGAGGCCAAGGTCGCGTCGCAGGTGGGCGCCCTGGCCAAGGCCGATGCCAGATTCGTGCGCGACATGACCGGCTACGCGATCGGCGGGGTCTGCCCCATCGGCCATGCGGTCAAGCCGGTGATGCTGCTGGACGCGGACCTGTTCAACTACGACAGCCTGTGGGCCGCCGCCGGCCATCCGCATGCCGTATTCAACCTGACGCCCGCGCAACTGGCGGACATGACCGGCGCGCCGGTGGTGGACGTGGCCCAACGCGCCTGAGCGTCCCGCTGTTTCTGTCCTCGCTGGCGGGCATCCGAAAGCCGGTCAGCCGGGATGTTCTTCCAGGCCGTCGATCAGTACCTGCCGCCGTCCGCGCGAGCAGGCCTCTACCCGCGCCTGCACTCCATAGACCGCCGCCAGCGAAGCCGGCGTGATGACGTCGGCCGGCGCGCCCGCAGCGTGCAGCGCGCCCTCGTGAATCATCACGGCCCGGTCCGCATGCTGCAGGGCCACGTTCAGGTCGTGCAGCACGATAAGGCTGATCAGGCCGTGCTCGCGGGTTTCCTGTTGCAGCAGGCGCATGACGTGGAACTGGTAATTCAGGTCCAGCGCCGACAGCGGCTCGTCCAGCAGCAGCACGCGCGGATGGCGGATCAGGGCTTGCGCCAGGCCCACCAGCTGTTTCTGGCCGCCGGACAGCGCGTCCAGGTAGTGCAGGGCCAGGTGCGCGATGCCCAGGCGGTCCAGCAGCCGGTCGATGGCCGCCAGGTCGGCGGACTGCGCCGTCGCATCGCTTGCCTTGGCCGCCACCAGCACGGACTCGAACACGCGCAGGTGCACGGCCGCGGGCAGGCTCTGGGGTAGGTACACCACATGGCGGGCGCGTTCGCCGTGATTCAGCCGGGTCAGGTCCAGCCCTTCAAGTGAGGCCCGGCCCGCGCGGGGGGGGACCAGGCCGGCCAGGGCCTTGAGCAAGGTCGATTTGCCGCTGCCGTTGGGGCCGAGCAGCGCCGTGACTTCACCCGCGGCCAGCGCGGGGATCGACAGCTGGCGCAGCACGTCCTCGCGTCCGTAGCCAGCCGTGATCCCTTGCACGGCCAGTCCGGACAATGGCGTCGGCGGAATGGCCTGGGTCATGGCAATTGCCTGCGCAGCACGACGGATACGAAAAAGGGAATGCCGACCAGCGCCGTCACGATGCCCACGGGCACCACGACGCCGGGCATGAGGTTCTTGGACGCGATGGACGCCAGCGACAGGATCACCGCGCCCACCAGGGCGCTGCCCGGCAGGTAGAAGCGGTGGTCTTCGCCGAACAGCCGGCGCGCGATATGGGGCGCGACCAGGCCGATGAAACCGATGGTGCCCACGAACGCCACCGCCAGCGCCGACAGCAGGCTGACCCGCGCCAGCGCCGCAACCCGCAGCCGGCGCACATCCACGCCAAAGCTCGCGGCGCGGTCCTCGCCCAGCCGCAGGGCGGTCAGCTTCCAGGATTGCCGCATGGCCAGCGGCAGGGCCAGCGCAAACGCCAGCGCCAGCACGGCAACGGTCGTCCAGTTCGACCGCGCCAGGCTGCCCATCGTCCAGAACACCAGGTTCTGCAGGGCTTCGGCGCTGGCCGTGAACTGCACCAGCGACACCAGCGCATTGAAGGTGAACACCATGGCGATGCCGAACAGCACGACGCCCGAGGTATTCATGCCGCCCCAGCGCGCGACGGCGTCCAGCAGCAACGCGGCCAGCAGGGCAAAGAGGAACGCGTTGGCCGCGATCAACCAGCCGGCGGGGATGCCGGGCAGGCCCAGCTGCAGCACGATCGCCAGCGAGGCGCCGAACGCCGCGGCCGACGACACGCCCAGCGTGAAGGGACTGGCCAGGGGATTGTTCAGGATGGTCTGCATTTCGGCGCCCGCGAGTCCCAGCGCCATCCCCACCAGCGCCGCCATCAGGGCGGACGGCAGGCGGATATCCCAGACAATCACGCGGTAGGTCGGATCAGCCTGGGCGGGGGTGATCAGCGTGCGCCAGAGGTCGCGCCAGGGCAGGCCCGAGGGGCCTGCGGTGAAATCGATCAGCAACGCAATGAAAATCGCCGCCAGCAGCAGGACAATGAGCCCCGCCCGGCGGCGAAGGATGTGCCGGTAGGCGGCAACCGCGCTTGCGGCTTGCCGCATTACTGCAGCAATTGCAGCCGGCTCTTGGCCGTGCTGGCGGCAGGCGTCGTCGGGTAGTCGCGGACGATGCGCTGCAGCGTGGCCTTGGCGCCGGCGCGGTTGTTCAGTTCGATCTGGCTGCCGGCGATGATCAGCAGGGCGTCGGGCGCGCGGGCGTTGTCCGGAGACTTTTGCACCATGCCGTTCAACTGCTCGATGGTGCCCTTGAAGTCCTTCAGCGCATAGCGGCTGCTGCCCTGGTAGAACTGGGCGCTGGGCGCGAGCTGGCTGTTCGGATACAGCGCCGTGAAGGCGGCCAGCGATTCGGCCGCTTCCTTGTATTGGCCCTTGCGGAACAGGTCCATCGCGCCGTCATAGGCAGCCTGCTCCTGGGGATCGCCTGCAGCGGCTCCCGGCGGGTTGGAGCCACCCGCGGCGGCGCCCGGCTTGGCGCTGGGCTGCTGGCGCGACACCAGCTCCAGCTGGTCGCGCAGCTGGGCGACTTCTTGCTGCAATGCTTGAATCTGATCAGCCAGTTGAAGCTTGGCGCGCTGGCTTTGCTCGTTCTGCTGCTGCACTTGCTGGCGCAAATCCAGGATGGCCTTGCGGGCCTCATCGTCGGAAAAAGCGTGTGCGGGCGCCGTCAAGGCAGCGAACGCCAGGCCGGTGGCCAGAATCAGGGGACGCAGGGACAGAACGTTATCGCGCATGAATATTCCCGGGTATAAAAACAAACGTCGGGACGGCCGGTTGACCGTCCCGACGCGTGGTAGGGCTCTAGACTAAGCGAAAAGCTTAACGCAGATAGTTGATATCGGCGCGGCGGTTTTCAGCGAAGTCGGCTTCAGTCGTACCCGTCGAGCGCGGCTTTTCCTTGCCGAAGCTGATGGTTTCGATCTGGTTGTCGCTGACGCCCAGCAGGGTCATCATGCGACGCACGGCGTCGGCACGACGCTGGCCGAGGGCCAGGTTGTACTCAGCACCACCGCGTTCGTCGGTGTTGCCTTCGATCTTGATCTTTTGCTGTTGGTGCGAAGCCAGATACTTGGCGTGGGTTTCGACCAGGCCGCGGTATTGGTCCGACACGGTGTAGCTGTCGAAATCAAAGTACACCGAGCGCTGTTGCGCCAGGATGCTTTGGGGGTTAAAGGGATCAAGGATCTGGCCGGAGGCCGAGGATCCTTGGCCAGCGCCTCCGCCCTGACCCGCTTTATCGTCGAGAGGGACGGAGCTGCAGGCTGCCAGGGTGGCGGCCAGAGCGGCGATGGTTAGGCTTTTGGCAATGCGCGACTTCATGATAGTTCCTTTGCAAAGAGAGTCACACGTGTTATCGGGTAAATGGGCCCCAAGTCGGTTCACGTATTTCCCCGTTCAGTACCGAAAGCGTCTGTCTTACGCGTCCGTCGCTCGACACACCTGCAAGCACGCTACGGCCATTTTGGATGGCGGCGTAGAGGACTTGCATTCCGTTGGGCGCAAAGCTGGGAGACTGATCGTCACGACCATCAGTCAGCAAGGCTTCGGAACCAGTGGACAAGTTCAGGGATGCGATTCGAAACGCGCCGTCTCGTCTTGCAACGTACAGCAGCGTCGATCCGTCGGGGGAAATTCGGGGTGAGATGTTGTAACCACCATTAAACGTGAGACGGCGGGCCTCGCCGCCTGTCGAGCCGGTCTGATAGATTTGCGGCCCGCCGCTGCGGTCACTCGTAAAGATAATGGAAGCACCGTCAGGCGTAAAGCTCGGCTCGGTGTCAATCCCGGGAGAACGCGTAACTCGGCTCGGATTCGAGCCATCCGACGCATTAACGACGTAAATTTGCGACAAACCGTCACGCGTCAGCGCCACGGCCAGCTTGCTGCCGTCGGGCGACCAGCCGGGGGCGCTGTTGTTGCCCTTGAAGTTGGCGACCGGCGCGCGGGCGCTGGTGGCCAGCGTGTGCACGTAGACGACGGGTTTGCCGGATTCGAAGCTCACATAGGCCAACTTGGCGCCATCGGGCGACCAGGACGGCGAAATGATCGGCTCGCGCGAACGCAGGGCGACCTGCGGATTCTGGCCGTCGGCGTCCGCCACCTGCAGTTCGTACGTTGCGCCTTTCTTCAGCACGTAGGCGATGCGGGTCGAGAACACGCCGCGAACGCCGGTGATCTTTTCGTAGATGCGGTCGGCGATCTGGTGCGCGACGCGGCGCAGTTCCTGCTCGGTGCCCGAGAACGCCACGCCGTCCAGCTGCGACTTCTTGACCGTGTCGGCCAGGCGGTAGCGCACGTCGTAGCGGCCGTCGGCGCCGCGGGTGATGCTGCCGTAGGCGATGAAGTCCGCGCCCTTGCCGCGCCAGTCGTCGTGGGCGATGGGCGAATCCACATTCAGGCCGGAACCCGCCGCGTTGATCAGGCGGAACTGGCCGGTGCGGGTCAGGTCGGCCCGGATCACTTCGGCCAGCGCGCGGCCATGGGTGTCGTCAACGGCGAAATCGGCGATGGCCACGGGATACTGGGTGGCGCCGGTGCCGGAAATATCGACACGCAACTGCGCATGGGCGGGCTTCATGGCCATCAGGCAGGCCAAGGCCACCATCAGCAGCCCGATTCCATACGATCTCCAGAGAGCGAGGGGGGATACTCGTCGACTGTAAGCGGGAGTCATATTCGTCAATCTCCTGTCAATCATACATTCTGTACACAACGTCAATGATGGGTTCGTAGCGGCCCGTCGAGGGCTTGGGGAAGGGGTTGCAGCGGCGGATGCCGGTCTCGACAGCGCGGTCAAAGCCCGCGTTGCCCGAAGAACTGGTCAAGGTGACGCCGTTAACCTTCCCGTCAGAACCTAACTGTACCCGGTATTGCGCCGTCGGATTCCCAGAGCCGCTGCGGGGCGGGGGCGGATAAGCCACCCCGGGCTGCACGCAGGCGCGGACCTTGGCGCCATAGCCGCTGTCGCGTCCGCCGCCCGCCTGGTTGCGGTCGGCGGTGCCGCCCGGAATCCCCGCCGCGCCCAGCGCGTCGTTGCGGAAAGCGTCCTTCAGGGCCTTGTCCGCGGCGGCCTTCTTCGCGGCCGCGGCTTTCTCGGCAGCCGCCTTCTCGGCAGCGGCTTTTTCAGCAGCCGCCTTTTCGGCGGCGGCCTTTTCAGCCTTTTCCGCGGCGGCCTTGTCGGCAGCGGCCTTTTCGGCGGCAGCCTTCTTGGCAGCGTCGTCCTTGGCCTTCTTTTCGGCAGCAGCCTTCTCGGCGGCGGCCTTGTCAGCGGCAGCCTTCTCGGCAGCGGCTTTCTCGGCGGCAGCCTTCTGCGCGGCGGCCTTCTCGGCGGCAGCCTTTTCAGCCGCCTGGCGCTCTTGCTCCAGGCGCTTCTTTTCCTTCAGCTCGGCCTGCTTGCGCTCTTCCTCGAGACGCGCCTTTTCCTTGGCGGCCTCGGCGGCCTGGCGTGCCTTTTCTTCCTGCTCGCGCTTCTTCTTGGCTTCCTGGATGGCGATCTCGGGATCGACTTCCTCGGTCTTGGGCTGAACTTGCGGTTCAGGCTCCGGGGGAGGAGGCGGCGGCGGAGGAGGGGGCTCGGGCGCCTTTTCGGGCTCGGGCTCGGGTTGGGGCTGCGGCTTGGGCTGCGGCTTGGGAGGTTCGGGTTGGGGCGTGGGCGGGGGCGAGACGGGCGAATTGCCGTCCGCCCAGAGTTCCACCTGGACGGGGCCGGGGTTCTCGGTATGCCAGTTCACGCCAAAGATCAGGGCGACCAGCAGCAGCAGGTGCACCGCCACAGCCAGAATCAGCGAATTCCGGTTGTCGTTGTTGGGCGGGGTGGCCGGCGGGCCGCTGCGGTGTCGAATTATGGGTGGCGTCATGTGCGGTGCTTGCCGGCCGGGCCGGCGGAGGGCGGCGCGTTATTGTTTCTTGGCGGGTGCGGGCTGGCTGCCGCCGGCGGATTGGTCCACCAGCAGGCCCAGGCGGGTGATGCCGTTGGTGCGCAGCTCGTCCATGACCTTCACGACCGTCTCGTAGGGCACCTTGCCGTCGGCGGCGATGACCACCGGCGTTTCCGCGGTAATGCGCGAGCGCACTTGCGCCACCAGCTCGGTGCGCGCGATGTCCTGCATGGTTGCGCCAGGTTCGCGCATGCGCAGGGCAATCTTGCCGTCTTCCGAAATCTGGACTTCCAGGGGTTTGACCGGCACGTCGGAGGCGGCGCCCACCGACGGCAGCTGGATCAGCCCTGGGGTGATAAGGGGTGCGGTCACCATGAAGATGACCAGCAGCACCAGCATCACGTCGATGTACGGCACCACATTGATGTCGGCCTTCATGCGGCGGCCGGACCTGCCGCGTGAGCTTACCGAAGGCATTAGCGCACCTGCCGTTGCAGAATGTTCAGGAATTCATCGACGAAGCTGTCGAAACGGATCGAGATGCGATCGATGTCGTTCGTGAAGCGGTTGTAGGCGACCACGGCCGGAATGGCGGCGAACAGGCCGATGGCGGTCGCGATCAGGGCTTCGGCGATGCCGGGGGCCACCGAGGCCAGCGTGGCCTGCTGCATGTTCGACAGGCCGATGAACGCGTGCATGATGCCCCAGACCGTGCCCAGGAGGCCGATGTAGGGAGAGACCGAACCGGCCGAGGCCAGGAAGTTCAGGTGCGATTCCAGCGAATCCATTTCGCGCTGGTAGGCGGCGCGCATGGCGCGGCGCGGGCCGTCCAGCAGCGCCGTCGCGTCGCCGCTGGCATTGCCGCGGCGTGCCTTCAGGAATTCGGTCATGCCAGCATCGAAGATGCGGGCGAGGGCGCCTTGTTCGTCGCGGCGCGACGCCACGGCCTGCTGCAGCATGGACAGGTCGCCGCCCGACCAGAAGTCGTCTTCAAAGCGGCGGGTCTGGGTGTGGGCGCGCTTGATCGCCATCCGCTTGGCGAAGATATAGGTCCAGGACATGATCGAGATGCCCAACAGCATCAGCATGATCAGCTGGACCGGCACGCTGGCGTGCGAAATCAGCGAAAGCAACGACATGTCGTTGGTGACTTGCATGGTTATTCCTGAATGAATTCCAGTTTTGCGCGAATGACAGCCGGCAACTCCGCCGGCCGCATGTGAATGGCATCGACGCAACAGACTTGGATGTTGCCTTCGGCAAGCAGTTCCCCGTTGCGCTCCGCGCGCTGCGCGAAGTGTATCGAAGCTCGGCCCAGTTTGGTGACTCGGCTGCGTATGGTAAGCAAATCGTCCAGTCTGGCCGGTTTGCGGTAGGACATGTCCAGGGCGCGGACAACGAAAAGACGTTGTTCGCTGGCGGCCAGTCCGGACTGGTTGACTCCCAGGTCGCGCAGCCATTCGGTACGGGCGCGCTCCAGGAATTTCAAGTAGTTGGCGTAGAAAACCACCCCGCCCGCATCCGTGTCTTCGTAGTAGACACGGACCTGCAGGGTGGATTCGGGGGACTTCGGGTCGGTCACGATAATGAAGGAATGGTGCGGGTCGGGACGCGGGAAGTCCGTAGTTACTATAGGGTTTAAAGGGTGTCGAGTTTCGTCAGCACGGCTTCAAGCGCGGACTCTACCGGAATCTTGGCCGCTTCGGTTTCCCGACGGGCCTGCAATTCCACCACACCATCGTTCAGCCCGCGTTCTCCAACTGTTACGCGCAGGGGCGCACCGATCAATTCCCACTCGGCGAACATGACGCCGGGGCGTGCATCGCGGTCGTCAAGGATGACGTCCACGCCGCGCGCCAGCAGCGATTCATAGAGCTTTTGCGCGGTGTCACGCACCGTTTCACTTTTGCCCCAGCCCACCGGGCAGATCACGACTTCGAAAGGCGCGATCGCGCGGGGCCAGATGATGCCGCGCGCGTCGTGGTTCTGTTCGATGGCGGCGCCCACGATGCGGGTCACGCCGATGCCGTAGCAGCCCATCTCGAGGACGGCGGGCTTGCCCGTTTCGTCCAGGAACGTAGCCTTCAGGGCTTCGGAGTACTTCTTGCCCAGGTAGAACACGTGGCCCACTTCGATGCCGCGCTGGATGGACAGCGTGCCCTTGCCGTCCGGCGAGGGATCGCCGGCGACGACATTGCGCAGGTCGGCCACGAGCTCGGGTTCGGGCAGGTCGCGGCCCCAGTTCACGCCTCGGGTGTGGAAGTCTTCGCGGTTGGCGCCGCAGACGAAGTCGGCCATGTTGGCGACCGTGCGGTCGGCGATGACATGGACGGGCTTGGCCGTCTTGACCGGGCCCAGGTAACCGGGCTTGCAGCCGAAGTACTCGACGATCTCGGTTTCCGTGGCGAAACGGAAGCCGGAAAGGCCGGGCAGCTTGCCTGCCTTGATTTCGTTCAGTTCGTGGTCGCCGCGCAGGAGCAGCAGCCAGATGTCGACCTTGCCCTTTTCGCCGTCGGTGGCCAGGACGATCGACTTGATCGTGCTTTCCAGCGGGATGTCCAGCAGCTTGGCCACGTCCTCGCACTTGGCGGCGCCGGGCGTCGCCACGTCTTCCATGGCCTGGGCGGCCGCGGCGCGGGTCGGGTACAGACTGGGGGCTTCGGCCAGCTCGATGTTGGCGGCGTAGTCCGAATCGGCGTTATAGACCAGCAGGTCCTCGCCGGTGTCGGCGATGACCTGGAATTCATGGCTGCGCGTGCCGCCGATCGAGCCCGTGTCGGCCGCCACCGCGCGGAACTCCAGGCCAAGGCGGCCGAAGATGCGCATGTAGGCGTTGAACATCGTGTCGTAGCTGCGCTGCGCGCCGGCCTCGTCGCGGTCGAAGGAGTAGGCGTCCTTCATGGTGAACTCGCGGCCGCGCATCAGCCCGAAGCGGGGGCGGCGTTCGTCGCGGAACTTGGTCTGGATGTGATAGAAGTTCAGCGGCAGCTGGCGGTAGCTGTGGATTTCATTGCGGGCGATGTCCGTGATGACTTCCTCGGACGTGGGCTGCAGCACGAAATCGCGCTGGTGCCGGTCCTTGATGCGCAGCAGTTCCGCGCCGTACTGCTCCCAGCGGCCCGATTCCTGCCAGAGCTCGGCGGGCTGGACCACCGGCATCAGCAATTCAATGGCGCCCGCGGCGTTCATTTCTTCCCGGACGATCGCCTCGACCTTGCGGATGATCTTCAGGCCCAGGGGCATGTAGGTGTAGATGCCGCCCGCGAGCTTGCGGATCATTCCGGCGCGGGTCATCAGCTGGTGGCTGGCGACTTCGGCTTCGGACGGGGCTTCTTTGAGGGTGTTGATGTGGTAGTTGGATGCGCGCATGTTTAAAGGTGGCAGCAGATACGTATAATCGACTGTAATTGTATTGAATTCGGTGGGGGTGGCCCATGCTTGACCGCGAAGGCTACCGCCCCAATGTCGGCATCATTCTCGTCAACACTAGAAACGAGGTCTTTTGGGGCAAGCGTATCAGGGAACATGCATGGCAGTTCCCCCAGGGCGGCATCAAATACGGCGAAAGCCCGGTGCAGGCCATGTATCGCGAACTCCATGAAGAGGTGGGCCTGAAGCCCGAGCATGTCCGTATTTTGGGGCGTACACGCGATTGGTTACGTTATAACGTGCCCGATCACTTTGTCCGGCGTGAGTGGCGTGGCCACTATAAAGGACAAAAACAGATTTGGTTCTTGTTGCGCCTGGTGGGACGTGACAGTGATGTTTGCTTGCGCGCGACGCAGCATCCGGAATTCGACGCCTGGCGCTGGAGCCAGTACTGGGTTCCGCTGGATGCCGTCATCGAGTTCAAGCGAGACGTCTATACCCAGGCGTTGAACGAGTTGTCGGCTATCCTCTTTCGGCGCCATCACGAAACCCGCTACCTGCGCCAGCGTGTGCATGGTCAGCGGGCAGCAGAGAATTTGCCCGAAGGAACGGACGGTCATGCGCATATTGTTGGTTGAAGACGAACGGGACATGGCGTCCTGGCTGATGCGCGCGCTCGCCCAGAGCGGTTTCGTGCCCGACCACGCAGCGGACGCCCGCACGGCTGAAGCGTTCATGGCGGGCACGGAATATGACGCCATCGTCATGGACCTGCGCCTGCCCGACAAGCACGGACTGGTCGTCCTGCGCGAAATGCGCAACCGCGACGACCGCACGCCCGTCTTGCTGCTGACCGCCCAGGGCGCGCTGCAGGATCGCGTGCGCGGGCTGAACCTGGGCGCGGACGATTTCCTGACCAAGCCTTTCGCGCTGGAAGAACTCGAGGCGCGCCTGACCGCGCTGGTGCGCCGCAGCCGCGGCCGCCAGCATCCGCGGCTGCAATGCGGATCCCTGTCCTATGACAGCGAAAGCCGCGCCTTCACGCTGGACGGTTCCCTGCTGTTCCTCACGCCGCGCGAACACGCGGCCCTGGCGGCGCTGCTGACCCGCAGCGGCTATCCCGTGGACAAGTCGCAGTTGTTCGGCAAGGTCTTCACGCACGACAGCGAAGCCAACCCGGACGCCATCGAGGTCGTGCTGCACCGGCTGCGCAAGAAGCTGGCCGGCAGCGACGTGCGCATCGTGACCGTGCGCGGGCTGGGCTACATGCTGGAAAGCGTCGCCAGCGAGTCCGCGGAAACCTAAGTGAGCCTGCGGATTCCGGGATTGCCGCGCGTCGGCATCCGCGCGCTGCTGATCATCCTGCTGCTGCCCGGCGTGGTGGTGCTGCTGGTCATCGACAGCCTGAACGACTACCGCACCCTGGCGGAGATCACCAACGAAGCCTACGACAGCGCGCTGGTGGAACCCGCCCGCGTGCTGGAAAGCAGCCTGGAATTCACCCCGGAAGGCAATCTGCAGGTGGCCACGCCCCTGTACGCGCAGGTCATGCTCGAATCCCGCGCGGGCCTGCGCAAGTACTTCCGCATCGAGGAAATCGATCCTCCCTTGCCGGACGGCGCGCCCGTGCCCGTGGCGCAAGGCAAGACGCTGCTGGGCATGCCGGAAATGCCGCGTCCTCCCTCCTGGCCCCGTTCCAACGGCCAGCCCATCTTCTACGACAGCGTGTACCGCAACGACCCGGTGCGGGTCGTGTCCGTCGTGCGCGACCTGTACTACCAGGGTCAGCACCGCCAGGTGCTGGTGGTGGTGGCGGAAAGCACCGGCAAGCGCATCGAGGCCGAGAACAACGCGCGGCGCCAGGAGATCCTGCGCGATGCGCGGATGCTGGCGCTGGTCGTGGTGCTGGTCTGGTGGGGCGTGTCCTGGGCGCTCAAGCCGCTGCGGCGGCTGCAAGCCGATATCCGCGGACGGCGCCCCGACGACCTGACGCCACTGGACGCCTCGCGCGTGCCCAGCGAGGTCGCGCCCCTGGTCGAGGCCGTCAATCACCACATCGCCCGCTATCGGCGGGTGCTGGACGAACAGTCGCATTTCCTGGCGGACGCCTCCCATCAGCTGCGCACGCCGCTGGCCATCATGCTGACCCAGGCGCAGTACACGCTGCGCGAACGCGATCCCGCCCGCGCCCGCGAAGGGCTGCGGGCCATCGTCGACCAGTTGGGCCGCACGCGCCGGCTGACCGAGCAGCTGCTTTCGCTGGCCCATGCCAACCAGGCGGACCAGCTTCCGCGCCAGTTGCTGGACATGAATGCCGTCTCGCGCGAAGTCGTGCTCCAGTACCTGCCGCTCGCCCACGAAAAGCAGCAGGACCTGGGATGGGTGCAGGCGGATTCCGAATCGGGCCAGGAAACTTCCGTGCCGGTCCTGGGCAACGAGGCGGAACTGCACGAGGCGCTGTCGAACCTGGTGCACAACGCCATCCACTACGCGCCTGCCGGCGCGCGCATCACGGTGTCCGTCTGCCGGGTGGAAAACCGCGTCGAGGTCGCCGTGTCCGACAACGGCCCCGGCCTGGACCCGATTCTGCGCGTACGCGCCTTTACGCGCTTTGAACGCGTGGGCACGGACAAGCCCGTGGCCTCCTCGGGTTCGGGCCTGGGACTGGGCATCGCCCGGGCCTACGCCCGGCGCAATGACGGCGACATCGAATTGCGCGACGGCGAGGCCAACGACCAGGGCGGCGTCGGCCTTGCTTCCGTGCTCTGGTTGCCGCTCGCGCCCACCGTGTCGCAGTATCCCCGCCCGACCGATGTCGAGCTCAAGGGCGACCAATAGGTCGGCCCGCTTTCACTTCGCATTCCGCTTTTCCCGCGCCTGCCGCCGCTGCCGATCAGGGATAACCCCCGGATTCAGGAACGCGACAGCGCACAGAAAGCGGATTAGCAGCTTCCTTCCGTAATCTGCCTTCCGGCCTGTCGTCAAGGGCCGGGCGGCGCTCGTTCCGGGCGGCGCATCAAGGGCCGGCACGGTCCCGCACCAGGAAGGAGGATGGAAGTGCAAAAGACAATCAACAGAAAGGACTATTACGGCGGCGCCCTGATGGTCCTGATCGGGCTGGGGGCGATCTACGGCGGCACCGACTATCACATCGGCACCCTCAGCCACATGGGCCCGGGCTTCTTTCCCGCGGCGCTCGGAGGACTGCTGGCGCTGACCGGCGTGCTTATCGCCATGTCGGCGCGCTCGGCCGAACCCGCTGCCCCCGCGCCGGCGGAAGGCCATCCGACCGGCATGCCCGACATCCGCGGCAGCGTCTGCATCCTGCTGGGCATTCTGGCCTTCCTGCTGCTGGGCCATTACGGCGGCCTGCTGCCCGCCACGTTCGCCATCGTCTTCATCTCGGCGCTGGGCGACCGGAAGAACACGATCAAGCAGGCAATCTTGCTGTCGATCGCCATGTCCGCGATCGCGGTCGTCGTTTTCTGGTGGGCGCTGCAACTGCAGCTGCCGCTGTTTCGCTGGGGTTGATGCGCCATGATTTCTCAAGCTTTGGTAGACCTCTGGTACGGCTTTGGCGTCGCATTCCAGTTGCACAACCTCATGTGGTCGTTCTTCGGCGTGCTGGTGGGCAACCTCATCGGCGTGCTGCCCGGCATGGGCGCGCTGTCCGCCATTTCGATCCTGCTGCCGCTGACCTATGTCATGCAGCCGGTGCCCGCCATCCTCATGCTGGCCGGCATCTTCTACGGCTCGCAGTATGGCGGCGCCATCGGCGCGATCCTGCTCAACCTGCCGTCGCATCCGCCGCACGCGGTCACCTGCCTGGACGGCTATCCATTGACCAAGCAGGGCAAGGGAGGGACGGCGCTGGGCATCACGATGATCTGCTCGTTCTTCGCGGCGTCCGTCGGCATCATCGTCATGATCTTCGCCTCGCCCCTGCTGGTCGAGGTGGCGTTCAAGTTCGGTCCGACCGAGATCTTTTCGATCATGCTGCTGGGCCTGCTGGCGGGCGCCACGATGTCGCGCGGCTCGCCGCTCAAGGGCGTGGCCATGACCCTGTTCGGCCTCATGTGCGGCGTGGTCGGCACCGACGTGAACACGGGCACGATCCGCTTCTCGTTCGGCCTGCTGGACCTGTCCGACGGCCTGGAGCTGGTGGCGATCTCGATGGGCCTGTTCGGCGTGGCCGACTTCCTGATGAGCGTGAACCGCATGACCATCATCGGCAGCGGCGCCAAGCTGAGCCTGCGCGACATGCGGCCCAGCAAGCAGGAACTGAAGACCGCGTTCTGGCCCATGGTGCGCGGCACCGCCGTCGGCACGCTGTTCGGCGCCATGCCCGGCACCGGCCCCACCATCACGACGTTCGTGGCCTACGCGCTCGAGCGCAAGATTTCCAAGACGCCTGAAAAGTTCGGCACCGGCATGATCGCCGGCGTGGCGTCGCCGGAAGCCTCTTCGCACTCCAAGACGCAGGTCGACTTCATTCCGACGATGAGCCTGGGCATCCCGGGCGACGCCGTGATGGCGCTGATCCTGGGCGCGCTGCTGATCCAGGGCATCCAGCCGGGCCCGCAGCTGATCACCGAGCATCCGGACATCTTCTGGGGCCTGATCGCCAGCTTCTGGGTTGGCAACGTGCTGCTGATGGTGTTGAACGTGCCGCTCATCGGCGTGTGGGTCAAGCTGCTGCAGGTGCCGTACCGTTACCTGTTCCCGTCTGCGCTGTTCTTCATCGCGGTGGGCGTGTTCAGCACGCAGAACAGTCTCTTCCAGATCTGGGAAGTGCTGGCCTTCGGCGTGATCGGCGCCATCCTCATGACGCTCGAGTTCTCGGTGGCGCCCATCCTGCTGGGCTTCGTGCTCGGGCCCATGGTCGAAGAGAACTTCCGCCGCGCGCTGCTGCTGTCCCGCGGTGACCTGGCGGTGTTCGTCGAACGTCCGATCAGCGCCTGGTTCATCGGCGCCAGCGCCTTGCTGATCCTGCTGCAGGTGTGGGCCTTCGTGCGGCGCAACAAGGGCAAGAACAAGCCCCAGGTGCCGCAGACGGCCTGACAACGGTCCTGCCCACGCATCGATCGCGGCCCGGCTTCATGCCGGGCCGTTTGATTTGTGCCGCCTCATCCCTCATGCTTGTGGTTTTCGTTGCCCGCGCACGTTGCCACCATGCATATTCTCTTTGCCTGTCCCCACCACGATCCCGACGCCTGGGTGCCTCGCCTTGAAGCCGCCATGCCCGGTTGCCGCATTTCGGTCTGGGATCCGGAAGGTCCTGCCTCCGGCGCCGACGTTGCCCTGGTGTGGCGCCCGCCCGCCGAACTCTTCAAGCACGAAACCGGCCTGCAGACCCTCTTCAATCTGGGCGCGGGCGTCGATGCCTTGCTGAAGATGCCCGAGATCCCTCCGCACGTGCGCATCGTTCGCCTGGAAGACGCCGGCATGTCGGTGCAGATGGCCGAATACGCGCTGTATGCCCTGCTGCGTGTCTCGCGCGACTTCGAGGCCTTCGACCACGCCCAGGCGCGCCAGCACTGGGACACCCGCGAAGGCACGCGGCAGGCCGACTGGCCTGTGGGCGTGCTGGGCCTGGGGCAGGTGGGGGCGCGCGTCGCGCGTACCCTGGCCGATTTCGGCTATCCGGTCGCGGGATGGTCGCGCTCGCCGCGCGAGATCCCCGGCGTCGAATCCTTCGCGGGCGAAGCCGCCTTGCCCGACTTCCTGGCGCGTACGCGTTTCCTCGTGAACGTGCTGCCGCTGACGCCGGATACGCAGGGCATCCTCAATCGCGAGACCCTGTCGCGGCTCCTGCCCGATGCGCACCTGGTCAACGTGGGCCGCGGCGAGCACCTGGTCGAAGACGATCTGGTCCAGATGCTCGAAGAAGGCGAGATCGCCGGCGCCACGCTGGATGTCTTCCAGACCGAACCGCTGCCCAAGGACCATCCGTTCTGGCGCGACCCGCGGGTCCATGTCACGCCTCACATCGCGGCGCGGACGCTGCGCGACGAAAGCATCGAACAGATCGCGGGCAAGGTGGCTCAGCTGCAGCGCGGCGAAGCCATCTCCGGCGTCGTGGAGCGCGCGCGCGGCTACTGAGCCGCCGGCGCCGTGGCCTTTTCCAGCCGCTGGTACATCGTCGGCAGGCGCTGGGACAGGAAGTCCAGCAGCGTGCGCACGGCGGGCATCATGCCCCGCCGCGACGGATAGATGCAGTGCACGATGCCTTCCGGCGATTGCCACTGCGGCAGCACCGGCACGAGCTGGCCGCGGCGCAGTTCCTCCTGCGTCGCGATCGACGGCAGCAACGCGATCCCGCGGCCGCGCACGGCCGCTTCGGTTAGCACGATGAAGTCGTTGCACGACAACTGCGGCTTGAGTTCGATATGCACCTCTTCGCCCTTGTCGTTGCGCAGCGGCCAACGCACCTCGTTCTGCGGGTCGCTGAAGCTGAGCGTGGTGTGCGAGGCCAGATCCTGCGGCGTATCCGGTGCGCCGTGGCGTTGCAGGTATCCCGGGCTGGCCACCAGCGTGCCGCGCGCGGTGCCCAGGTGCCGCACGACCAGTTCCGCGTCCGTGTCCAGCTTGGTGCGCACTCGCAGCGCCAGGTCCACCCCCTCGCGTATCAGGTCCACGCGGCGGTTCGTGACCAGCAACTGCACTGAGACGGCGGGCCACGCATCCAGGAATTCCGGCAACAGCGGCGCCAGCACGTCCTGAGCGATGGAGACCGGGCAGCTCACGATCACCGGGCCGGTGGGTTCGGACTGCAATTGGCGCATGGCGTCGTCGGCGGCGCGCGCGGAAGCCGCCATCTCGCGGCAATAGTGCAGGTAGCGCTCGCCGGCGGAGGTCAGGCGCAGCCGCCGCGTGGTGCGTTGCAAGAGCCGCACCCCCAGACTTTCCTCCAGGTGCGAAATACGCCGGGACAGGCGGGATTTCGGGATGTCCAGCGCCCTTGCGGCCGCGCTGAAGCCGCCTTGTTCGACGACTTGGGAGAAATAGTAGAGGTCGTTGAGATCTTGCATGATTGTTCTATGTTTGGAACGAACAGTTCATCATACCCGTATTTATGTATCTAATTAACCCGTCTACAGTGACGCCATGCATTCGGCATCTGCCAACGCCGCCGTGGCGGCAAGCCTGGCCCGGCAATCCTGCGGGGCGCGGCGCTGGCAGATCCTGACCGCCCGAGCGGCTCGGGCAATCACTGGAGATTTTGCAATGAAGACCCTCGTTATCCTTTCCTCGATTCTCGGCGACCGTTCCAACAGCAAGCAATTGGCGGACCACCTGATTGCGCGCGTCAAGGCCGCCAACCCCGCCGCCGCCGTCAAGGTCCGCGACATCGGCGCTCAACCCATTCCGTACTTCGACGGCAACACGGCGGGCGCCTTGTTCACCCCGGCCGACGCGCGCAGCGTCGAGCAGCAGCGCATCGTGGAGTTGAGCGACACCCTGGTGGCCGAATTGATGGAAGCGGACCGCATCGTCTTTGCCGTGCCCGTCTACAACTTCAACTTGCCCGCGCAATTCAAGAGCTACCTGGACCACCTGGCGCGGGCCGGGGTCACGTTCCGTTATACGCCCGAAGGCGTGCCCGAGGGGCTCGTCAAGGGTAAACAGGTGTTCGTCCTGACCGCACGAGGCGGCAAGGCCGAAGGCACGCCTTCGGATACGTTGACGCCGTACCTGCGCCAGATGCTGGCCTTCCTGGGCATGACCGACGTGACCTTCATCGCCGCCGAAGGCATGGCCATGGGCGAAGTGGCCGCGCTCGAGGGCTTGGCCCACGCCAAACAGCGCATCGACGCGCTGCTGCCCGGCGCCGAGCAGTCCAGCCTCGCGGCGTAATTTCCCGCCTGCGAACGGGCAAAGAAAAAGGCGAGCCGCAAGGCTCGCCTTTTTGCGTGCGTCCGGCTGGCGTCAGTCGCGCAGGCGCTTGATCAGGCTGGACGTGTCCCACCGTCCGCCGCCCAGCTTCTGCACGTCGCCATAGAACTGGTCGACCAGGGCGGTCAGGGGCAGCCGGGCGCCGTTGTTGCGGGCCTCGGCCAGCACCAGTCCCAGGTCCTTGCGCATCCAGTCGACCGCGAAACCGAATTCGAACTTGTCGTCGACCATGGTTCCGCCGCGGTTCTCCATCTGCCAGCTTTGCGCCGCGCCCTTGCTGATCACGTCGAGCACGACCTTCATGTCGAGGTCGGCCGCCTGGCCGAACGCGATGGCTTCGGACAAGCCCTGGACGATGCCGGCGATGCAGATCTGGTTGACCATCTTGGCAAGTTGGCCCGCGCCCGGCGGGCCCACCAGCGTGACTGCGCGGCCAAAGCACTGCGCGACGGGCTTGATGGCGTCGAACACGGCCTGTTCGCCGCCGCACATGATGGTCAGGACGCCGTTGACGGCGCCTGCCTGGCCGCCGGACACCGGCGCGTCCACGAAATTCAGGCCCAGGTCCTTGGCCTGCGCATGCAGTTCGCGCGCCACGTCCGCGGACGCGGTCGTGTGGTCGACGAATACGGCGCCCGGCGCCATGCCGGCGAACGCGCCATCCGGACCCAGCACGACGCTGCGCAGGTCGTCGTCGTTGCCCACGCAGGCAAAGACGATCTGGGCGCCGGCAACGGCTTCGCGCGGCGTCGCTGCGCTGCGGCCGCCGAATTCGGCAACCCAGGCCAGGGCCTTGGCCGGCGTGCGGTTGTAGACCGTCACGTCATGGCCGGCGCGCGCGAGGTGGCCGGCCATGGGCAGGCCCATCACGCCCAATCCGAGGAAAGCGACTTTCTGGGCTACGACCGCGTCGTAGCTCTTGGTACCGATCGTTGCCATGCAATGGACTCCGCTCTTGAAAGGTAAGGTCTGGCTAAGGACACAACCTTAACGCAATCAAAAGCCGGCGGCGAGTCCATCTCGCCGGCTGTCGCTGGCGCTCACGTAGCCGTCCACGGCCGGGTCTCCCAGCCGCCAGATGAACTGGCCCGATCCGAAGTCCATGTAGGGGTCATCCAGGCCCTGCAGCACGTGTCCGCGATCGCGCAGTCCTTGCGCGACCGCCGGGGCGATGGCGGGTTCCAGGTCGACCGCCAGTCCATGGTTCCATTTCCAGCGCGGTGCGTCGCAAGCGGCCTGCGGTTGCTGGCCGTAGTCCAGCATGCGCACCAGGGTCTGCACCTGCCCCTGCGGCTGCATGTTGCCGCCCATGACGCCAAAGCTCATGACAGGAGCCCCGTCGCGCATCAGGAAGCCGGGGATGATGGTGTGGAAGGGCCGTTTGCCGCCCGCGACCACGTTGGGGTGTTCGGGATCGATGCTGAAGCAGTGCCCACGGTTCTGCAGGCTGACGCCGGTGCCGGGTACGACGACGCCGGAGCCGAAGCCCATGTAGTTGGACTGGATGAGGCTCACCATCATCCCGTTCCTGTCGGCGGCGGTCAGATACACCGTGCCGCCCTGCGGCGCATGGCCTGACGCAAAAGCCTGGGCCTTGCGGGGATCGATCAGCCGCGCGCGCTCGGCCAGGTAGTCCGCGCGAAGCATCTGCTCGGGCGCCACCCGCATGTGGCGCGCATCGGCCACGTGCGCATAGACGTCGGCGAAGGCAAGCTTCATCGCCTCGATCAGCAGATGCTGCGTATCGGGATGGTCGATCGGCCTGGCCGCCAGGTCGAAGTTCTGCAGGATCCCCAGGGCGATCAGCGCCGCGATGCCTTGGCCGTTGGGAGGGATCTGATGCAGCGTATGCCCGCGATAAGGCTGCCCGATGGGTGTGACCCACTCCGGCGCGTAGTTCCGCAGGTCCGCCAGCGTCAGGGCGGCGTCGTGCGCCTGCGCGTGCGCCACCAGCTTGTGCGCGGTTTCGCCTTCGTAGAAATCCCGTCCGCTGCTGGCGGCAAGGCGCTTCAACGTGTCCGCGGCGCCCTGCAGGACGAAATGCTCGCCGATGTGCGGGGCGCGGCCCCGCGGCATGAAATGCTGGGCGAATCCGGGCTGGGGCTGCAGGATGTCGGCCTGCGCTGCCCATTTTTCATGGACCATCGGCGACACGGCGAAGCCACGCTCTGCGTATTCGATGGCCGGCGCCAGGATGTCGGCGAAGGACAGGCGGCCCAGCTTCTCATGCAGGGCGCCCCAGCCGGCCACGCAGCCGGGAACCGTCACGCTGTCCCAGCCCCGGGCGGGAATCGCGCCCTGGTGCTTGCGCCGGAAGTAATCCACATTCCATGCGGCGGGGGCTGTGCCCGACGCATTCAGCCCGTGCAGCTTCGAGCCGTCCCACACGATGGCAAAGCAATCGGAGCCCAGGCCGTTGCTGACCGGTTCGGTAATTGCCAGCGTGGACGCCGCGGCAATGGCCGCGTCCACGGCGTTGCCGCCCTGCGCAAGAATCCGCAGCCCCGCCTGGGCCGCCAGGGGTTGGGACGTGGCGACGACGTTGCGGGCAAAGACGGGCGTGCGGGTGGTCGGGTAGGGATTCTTCCAGTCGAAATTCATGTCGAATCATCGCGTGGGGTAAACCCGTAGCTTAACGTAGATGATTCAGGCTATGTACGTTTAGTTTCTTGCTGTAATTTTAAGTATCTTTGAGGTCAGTGTCCGAAGCTGGCGCGCAAAGAAAAACCCCCGGGCAGGGCCCGGGGGGTTTCAAAGGCGTGGCTGCCGCCGCAAGGGGCGGCGTTGCGCGCTTTACTCTTCTTCGACGAAGGTCTCTTCGCGCTTCTTGCGGATCGCGGGCAGCGCCACCAGGATCACCAGGAACACGGCGACCGCGAGCAGCGTGGCCGACAGCGGACGCGTGACGAAGGTGGTGAAGTCGCCGCGGGACAGCAGCAGGGCACGGCGGAAGTTCTCTTCCATCATGGGACCCAGCACCAGGCCCAGCAGCAGCGGGGCGCCTTCGCACTTCAGCTTGGACCACACGTAGCCGATGATGCCGAACATGGCCGTGGTGAAGATGTCGAACGGGTTGTAGTTAAGCGAATACACACCGATAGTGCAGAACACCAGAATCGCCGGGAACAGGATGCGGTAGGGCACCTTCAGCAGCTTGACCCACAGGCCGATCAGCGGCAGGTTCAGGACCACCAGCATCAGGTTGCCGATCCACATCGAGGCGATCAGGCCCCAGAACAGCTCGGGGTGGCTCGTCATGACTTGCGGGCCGGGCTGGATGTTGTGGATCGTCATCGCGCCGACCATCAGCGCCATCACCGCGTTGCCGGGAATACCGAGCGTCAGCAGGGGGATGAACGAAGTCTGGGCTGCGGCGTTGTTCGCCGATTCCGGGCCCGCCAGGCCGGCCGGGTGGCCCTTGCCGAAGCGTTCCGGATTCTTCGAGATCTTCTTTTCCAGCGTGTACGAAGCGAACGACGACAGCACAGCGCCGCCGCCCGGCAGGATGCCCAGGGCCGAACCCAGGGCCGTGCCGCGCAGCACGGCGGGAGCGGCTTCCTTGAATTCCTGCTTGTTCGGGTAAAGCGTGCCGATCTTGTCGGTGATGTCGACGCGGTTTTCCTTCTGCTCGAGGTTGGTCATGATTTCGGCAAAGCCGAACACGCCCATGGCCACGATGGCGAAGTCGATGCCGTCTTGCAGTTCCGGCACGCCGAAGTCGAAGCGGGCGACGCCCGAGTTGACGTCGGTGCCGACCATGCCCAGCAGCAGGCCCAGGATGATCATCGCGATGGCCTTGGGCAGCGAACCCGATGCCAGCACCACGGCGCCAACCAGGCCCAGGCACATCAGCGAGAAGTACTCGGCGGGGCCGAACTTGAACGCGACTTCAGCCAGCGGGGGGGCGAAAGCAGCCAGCAGCAGGGTGGCGACGCAACCGGCAAAGAACGAACCCAGCGCGGCGATTGCCAGCGCGGCGCCCGCCCGGCCGTTGCGGGCCATCTGGTGACCGTCCAGCACGGTCACCACTGCGGATGTTTCCCCTGGCAGCGCCACAAGAATGGCGGTCGTGGATCCACCGTACTGGGCGCCGTAATAGATACCCGCCAGCATGATCAGGCCGGCCACCGGGGGCAGCACGTACGTGATCGGGAGCAGCATCGCGATGGTCGGAACGGGGCCGATGCCCGGGAGCACGCCGATCAGCGTACCCAGGATGCAGCCCAGCAGTGCGTACAGCAGGTTCTCGGGCGTGAACGCCACCGAGAAGCCCATAAGCAGGTTGTCAAACAATTCCATGGCCGATTGCTCCTCAGTTCATGCCCAGAAACGACGGCCACAGCGGGAAAATCAGCCCCAGCCCCTTGATGAATGCCAGGTACGTGAACACAACCAGGAAGATGCCGTTGGCGACGGCGACCTTAAGGCTGAATTCATGGCTGGCAAGGCTGCTGATGACGACCAGTATGAACACCGAGATGTAGACGCCCAGCAGCTTGAGAACCAGGCCGTAGACCACAACCGAGCCCACCACCAGGAAGACGATGCGCCAGTCGAACTTGTCGACGTGAGTTTCGTGGGCTTTCTTGGACATCGATCCAAGCAGCACGATGGCGCCGAGCAACGCGAGAACGATGCCTAGCCAGAAAGGAAAATACCCTGGACCCATTCGGGCAGCAGTACCCATTTGGTAGCTGCTGGCTTGCCAGGCAAATCCCAGCCCAAGGGCGATGAACATCACCCCCGACCAGAAGTCCTGTCGATTGCGTAGCTGCATGATTGGTTGGCTCCTGTTTACAGCATGTAGATAAAAGAGGTTTGTAGCCGGATGGATCACTCTCCGAAAGGCGAGTGACAGGCACAAAAAAGGCACTTCGGGGTGCCATTAATTATTCTGAAAGCGACGACGTGGTTTCTTGAAAGGCCGAATGGTAATTGACGCCTGCCACGCTGCAAACCCTGTAAGGTCTGTGAAAGCCTGGGGTTTTCCCTAGAATTGGGGAACTCCCGACCCCCGTTTGTAACGGCGCCGGAAGATTGAGGGCTTTTTGAAAGCTAAGTGAAAGTTTATAGAAAGAAATGCGAAAGCCGGATCGGCCGGATGCGGCAATTTCGGCGGATGGGACTTTTCAGGGCAGCGCAGAGCCGGTAACCTTCGCGCCGCCCAATCCCAACCGTATTTCCTACTGAATATTGCCGGGTTTCTCACCTTGCGTGAAGAGGCCCGGTTCAACCCAGGATGGTTTACGATAGCGCCCATGCTGCAAGATCTAGACCAACTCGCTGCCCGAATCGGGCAACTGGTGCAACGCACCCGCCAACTCCACGCCGAGCGTGACGCGTTGCGTCAGCGCCTGAACGACGCCGAAGCAGAGCAACGTGTGCTCAAGCAGCGCGCCGCAGACCGCGAGGCCGAGGTCGTCACGCTGCAAAGCAAGCTTCAGGATCATGATGGCGCGGCCAACGCCATGCTCCAGCAGGCTCAGCAAGCCGAGGCCACCTTGCGCGAACAGCTCGCTCGCGAGACCGCCGAGCGCCAGGCGCTCGAGTCGCGTTTCTCCGCCAGGGAAACCGAGATGCAGGGCACCCTGCAAACCCGCGACACTGAACTACAGCGCTTGCGCGTGGCCGCCGCGTCGGCGCGCGAGCGTATCGACGCCGTGCTTGCCCGCCTGCCGGGCGCACCGTCCGGAGAGCAACACTAATGGAACGTGTAGACGTATCGATCCTGGGCCGCGACTATTCGCTGGCGTGCTCGACCGAAGAAAAGCCCACGCTGCTGGCAGCCGTGCGCCATGTTGATCAGCTCATGCTGCGCATCCAGGGCACGGGCAAGGTGTCCAGCAACGAACGCATCGCCGTCATGGCTGCGTTGCAGATCGCCGGCGAGCTGTTGGCCATGAAAGCGCCCGATGGTCCGTTGGGCGGTTTGGCGGTCGGCGACTTCAAGCGTAGAATTGAGGACATGAATGCAGTACTCGATGACGCCTTGTCGGGTCAGGAAAAACTGCTCTAACGTTCATAAGCAGTATTCAAGTATTTTCAGTTTGTCCCTGCCGTGTTCGTGACTAGGCCATACATTCTCTGAACCTATGTCTTTTTGGCATATTGGTTGCGGGAGTGCAGAGCTGGAGTGATTGTCTCTCGCAGACGAACCCGATGCTCTTCGGAACGCGACCACCTTGAACCTCAGGGTTCGAGATGCCGGCCTTGACGGCACAGGCGGGGCATCTATCCCAGCGGGCCTGCCATAAGAGCAGGTCCGCGTCGGGCGCCTCGGCAATCCCCCATCGTCCTCCCTCCTAGGACCAGTCCATGTTCAAACACCCCGTTTTTTCGCTGACCAAGCTTGGCGCAGCATGCGCAGCCGTGGCCGCCATTGCCGCGGCCCAGCCCGTTTATGCGCAAGCCCAGGCGCCGTCTGCGACGCCGGCGGTCGAGCAGTCCGCGAATCGTTCCCCCGAGCTGACGCTGCAGGCCATGGCGTCGTCCGAGGTCAAGCAGGACACCGTTCGCATCGCGTTGTCCGCCGAAGTCGAAGCCCCGGACCAGCCGGCCGCCGGCCAGAAGCTGACCGCGGCCCTTGAAGACGCCGTCAAGCGCGCGCGCGACACCAAGGACGTCGAAGTGCGCACCAGCAGCTTCAACGTCTGGCCCAACATGAACAACAAGGGAAAGATCGCCTCGTGGCGCGGCCAGGGCGAGATCGTGCTTGAATCCAAGGACTTCGCGGCCGCCGCCGCGCTGGCTTCCAAGCTGTCCGACAAGACCGCCATTTCCAACATCAGCTTCTCGCTGTCGCCGGCCGCGCGTGAAGCCGAGGAACGCAAGCTGCTGAAGGAAGCCGCGCAAGCCTTCAAGGATCGCGCATTGGCCGCGGCCAATGCGTTCGGCTTCTCCGGCTACCGCCTGTCCAAGCTGGAACTCGGCGGCTCCGGTGGTCCCGTGCCGGTGCCGCGCATGATGGGCGCGGCAATGGCGAAGGGCGGTTCGTTCAGCAGCGCTGACGTCAGCGTTCCCCTGGAAGCGGGGAACGTCACGGTCAGCATTTCGGTCAACGGGACGATCGTTTTGCAGTAAGGCTGAACATGATGGCGCCCAAGGCGACCATCGGCACGGACAGCCACTGTCCCATGCTCAGACCGCCCGCGAGCAATCCCAGGAAGTTATCGGGCTCGCGGGTGAACTCCACCAGGAAGCGGAACGTTCCATAACCCATCAGGAACAGTCCGCTCACCTGGCCCAGCGGGCGCGGCTTGCTGGAAAACCACCACAGCAGCGCAAACAGCACAATGCCTTCCAGGCCCAGCTCATAGAGCTGCGAGGGATGGCGCGCCAGTCCGTCGCCGCTGTCCGGGAACACCATGGCCCAAGGCACGTCGGTGGGCCGGCCCCACAGTTCACCATTGATGAAGTTGCCCAGTCTGCCGAATCCCAGGCCCAGGGGAATCAGCGGCGCGATGAAGTCGCTGACCGCGAAGAACGGCAGGCCTTTCTTGCGTGCGAACAGCAGCATCACCAGGATGACGCCGATCAGCCCACCGTGGAACGACATGCCGCCCTGCCACAGGTACAGGACCTCCAGCGGATTGGCCAGGTAGTAAGACGGCTTGTAGAACAGCACATAGCCCAGCCGGCCCCCAAGCACCACGCCCAGCACGCTGTAGAAGATCAGGTCTTCCAGATCCCGCATGTTCAGCGTCGTTGTGTGGCCGCTCTTGATGCGGCTGCGGCCCAGCAGATACACAAGCGCGAAGCCCGCCAGATACATCAGTCCGTACCAGTGGATGGCCAGCGGTCCGATCTGCAGGGCGATGGGGTCGAATTTTGGATATTGCAGCATGTTCTGCCCGACACAATAAAGTTGAATGATAATAACCGGCGAGCACTGCAGATTCGCATGCCAGCGAGCCAGCTTCCCCGGGGGCGTCCGCCATGTCCGCGCCCCGATGGCCGACAGGAGACACAGACCATGCCGCACAACGAACGTTCCCGCCATATCACCCAAGGCGTCGCGCGCGCGCCCAATCGCGCCATGTACTACGCGTTGGGCTACAAGGAAGCCGACTTCGAAAACCCCATGATCGGCGTGGCCAATGGCCATTCCACGATCACCCCCTGTAATAGCGGCCTGCAGCGGCTGGCCGACGCCGCGATCGACGCGATCCGCGCCTCCAGCGCCAATCCGCAGGTGTTCGGCACCCCCACCATTTCCGATGGCATGTCCATGGGCACCGAGGGCATGAAGTACTCGCTGGTATCGCGCGAGGTCATCGCCGATTGCATCGAGACCGCCGCGCAAGGCCAGTGGATGGACGGCGTCGTCGTCATCGGCGGCTGCGACAAGAACATGCCCGGCGGCATGATCGCATTGGCGCGCACCAACGTGCCGGGCATCTATGTGTATGGCGGCACGATCAAGCCGGGCCGCTACAAGGGCAACGATCTCACGATCGTGTCGGTGTTCGAGGCCGTGGGCGAATTCACGATGGGCCGCATGCCCGAGGCCGACTTCAAGCAGATTGAAAAGTGCGCGATTCCAGGTTCGGGCTCCTGCGGCGGCATGTACACCGCCAATACGATGAGCTCCGCCTTCGAGGCCATGGGCATGAGCCTGCCGTACTCCAGCACGATGGCCAACGAAGATGAAGAAAAGGTCACATCGGCCGCGGAATCGGCCCGGGTGCTGGTGGATGCGGTAAGACGCAATCTGCGTCCGCGCGACATCATCACGCGAGAGTCCATTGAAAACGCCGTGTCCGTGATCATGGCCACCGGCGGATCCACCAATGCCGTGCTGCACTTCCTGGCCATCGCGCACGCCGCCGAAGTGCCCTGGACCATCGACGACTTCGAGCGCATCCGCAAGCGCGTGCCGGTGCTGTGCGACCTGAAGCCATCGGGCAAGTACGTCGCCACCGATCTGCATCGCGCGGGCGGCATACCGCAGGTCATGAAGCTGCTGCTCAACGCGGGCCTGCTGCATGGGGACTGCATCACCATCACCGGCAAGACCATCGCCGAAACCCTGGCCGACGTGCCGGATGCGCCGCGCGCCGACCAGGACGTCATCATGCCGATCGACCGTGCGCTCTATCCCCAGGGGCATCTCGCGATCCTGAAGGGAAATCTGTCGCCCGAAGGCTGTGTCGCAAAGATCACCGGCCTGAAAAACCCCGTCATCACCGGGCCCGCGCGCGTGTTCGATTCCGAGGACGACGCCATGACGGCCATCATGGCCCAGCAGATCCGCGACGGCGATGTGGTGGTCATACGCTATGAAGGGCCCAAGGGCGGACCAGGAATGCGCGAGATGCTCGCGCCTACGTCGGCGCTGGTGGGGCAGGGCCTCGGCGAAACAGTGGGCCTGATCACCGACGGCCGGTTCTCGGGCGGCACCTGGGGGATGGTGGTGGGCCACGTCGCGCCGGAGGCCTTTGTCGGGGGGCCCATTGCGCTGATCCAAGAGGGCGATTCGGTTACCATCGATGCCCACAAGCTGCTGCTGCAGCTCAACATCAGCGACGAAGACATGGCGGCTCGTCGCCAGGCCTGGGTTCAGCCCAAGCCGCGTTATACACGCGGTGTGCTTGCCAAGTTCGGCAAGCTCGCCAGCACCGCGAGCCGTGGGGCAGTAACCGATGCATTTGAAGATTAGTCTGTTGGTGGCCGCGGCCGGCGTCCTGGGCGCTGGCGCGGCGCATGCGCAAACCACTGGCCTGGACCTGGCCAAGAGCAAAGCCTGCATGGCCTGTCATCAGGTGCAATCCAAGCGGGTCGGGCCGCCCTTGCAGAGCGTGGCGGAACGTTACGCGGGGCAGGGCGACGCCATGGTGGACTACCTCGCCGGCAAGATACGCGGCGGTGGCCGTGGCGCCTGGGGCGCCGTGCCCATGCCCGCCCAGACTCACGTCACGCCCGAAGACGCCCGCGCCCTGTCCGAATGGATCCTGTCGCTCGCGCCGGCAAAGCAGTAGCCTTGAATTTCATGCCCCGGCGTCGCGCCGGGACGCGGGCCGCGCGTAGCGGCCGCCTATCAGGAAGGAATCGTCATGGCAGAACAACCATCTCCGGGCAATGAAGTCGCCGTATTGGGCGGCGGTTGCTTCTGGTGCGTCGAAGCAGTCTTTGCCGAGCTGCGCGGCGTCAAGAGCGTGTTGCCCGGCTACAGCGGCGGCCATGTGGACAATCCGAGCTACGAGCAGGTCTGCGGCAAGGACACGGGCCACATCGAAGTCGCGCGCATCGAATTCGACCCGGCCGAACTCTCGTACAGCGACTTGCTGCGCGTGTTCTTCGCCACCCACGACCCAACCACGCCGGGCCGTCAGGGCAATGACATCGGCCCGCAATACGAATCGGCGATCTTCTGGCAGAACGAATCGCAGCGCCAGCAGGCGGAAGCAGTCATCGCCGAGGTCGAAGCGCAAAAGGTCTACGATGCGCCCATCGTCACCAAGCTGCTGGCGCCCGCGCGATTCTGGCAAGCCGAGGACTACCACAGCAATTACTTCGCTCTGCATCCCGAGCAGGGCTATTGCCAGTTCGTGATCGCACCCAAGGTCGCCAAGTTCCGCAAGCAGTTCCAAGACCGCCTGCAGCGCTGATCCTCTCCGGGTCCGCCGGCGCAAAAAAAGCCCCACCAGGCGGTGGGGCTTCAAGGCCAGCGCAGATGCCAAGGCATCGCGTGCTGGCGGGGGAAGTCCGTTATTCCACAGTCTTCAGGACGCCGCGGCGCATCTGGTCCAGTTCGATCGATTCGAACAGCGCCTTGAAGTTGCCTTCGCCGAAGCCGTCATTGCCCTTGCGCTGGATGATTTCAAAGAAGATCGGACCGATCTGATTTTCGGTGAAGATCTGCAGCAGCAGGCCGCCACCCGGCGCGCCGTCCAGCAGAATGCGATTCTTCTGCAGGCGGGCCACGTCTTCGCCATGATTCGGCAGGCGGCGATCCAGCAGTTCGTAGTAGGTTTCCGGCGTGTCCAGGAACACCACGCCTGTCTTGCGCAGCGCTTCGATCGTGGCGTAGATGTCGGCGGTCGCCATGGCAATGTGCTGGATGCCTTCGCCACGGTACAGGTCCAGGTACTCCTGGATCTGGCCCTTCTCTTCGGTGCCTTCCTCATTGATCGGAATGCGGATATTGCCGCACGGCGACGTCATCGCCTTGGACTTCACGCCCGTGACCTTGCCTTCAATGTCGAAGTAGCGGACTTCGCGGAAGTTGAACAGCCGTTCGTAGAACTCCGACCACTCCGCCATGCGGCCCTTGTGCACGTTGTGCGTCAGGTGATCCACCACGGTCAGGCCGGCGCCGCGCCATTCCACGTCGGTCTGCGCGTTGGCCGGATCCAGGGGCATGAAATCCACGTCGTAGATGCTGATGTCGCCGATGCCGCCATGGCCTTCCTTGCCGGCCCAGCGGTCGACCAGGTAGATCAGCGAATCGCCGATGCCCTTGATGGCCGGGATGTTCAACTCCATCGGGCCGCTGTGCGAGTCAAAACCCCAGGCGCCCAATTCCAGGGCGCGCTTATAGGCGGCATTGGCGTCCTGCACGCGGAACCCAATCGCACAGATCGACGGACCGTGCAGGCGCGCGAAACGTTGGGCGAAGGAATCGGGTTCGGCGTTGATCAGAAAGTTCACGCCGCCTTGGCGATACAGGGTCACATCCTTGTGGCGGTGCTTGGCGATCGCCTTGAACCCCAGGAGCTCGAACACCTTGCGCAGCGCGGCGGGGTCCGGCGCGGCATATTCAATGAATTCGAACCCGGCGGTGCCCATCGGGTTGTCCCACGGTTGGAATGCGCTGCTCATCAGTCTGCTCCCTTGCATCGTTGTAGAGGACGACTTGTTCTTCAAGTCTAGACGGAGATTGTAGGTACGAAGGGCAGGCAGACGATTGCAAACATGGCGCAAAACACCATGCTTTGAGCAATAATATTGCCTAGGAATAAAACTATGGGGTTGAAAGTGTCCGCAATTGAGCTAGACAGGACAGATCTAAGGATTTTGGCCGAACTGCAGCGCGACGGTCGCCTGAGCAATCAGGAATTGGCCGACCGGGTGTCCCTGTCGCCCAGCCCTTGCCTGCGTCGCGTCCGTCGCCTGGAAGAGCAGGGCTTCATCAAGAAATATGTGGCGCTTATCGACGCCGGCAAGGTCGGGCTGGGCCTGCTCGCGTATGTAAACATCCGGCTGAACAAGCATAGCGGTTCCAGCCACGCGCCCATGAGCGACTTTGCGCGCGACGTCCAATTGTGGCCAGAGGTTGTCGAGTGCTATGCCATGTCAGGCGATATGGACTACCTGCTCCGTATCCAGGTGGCTGACCTGGCGCACTTCTCACGATTCGCAATGGATACGTTGATGCGCCATCCGGCCGTCATCGATATGCGCTCCTTCTTCGCCCTGCAGCAGATCAAAGAGACCACCGAGCTGCGGCTTTGATGCGCGCCGCCCTTGATCGCCTATATATAGAGAGCATATGAAGAGGTCCTCGAGGGCTGCCTCCTATATAGATAGAGCAGAGGACGGAGGCGACTGTCGTGTTGCTGGCCCAGAAGGGCGCCAAGCCTTGTTAGGATCAAAGCAGGACAAGAAAAGCGCGCTAATCGGGGAGCGTCCCTTAAAAAATTCATATTTCTGCAAAAAGGGTGTCATGCCGACGACATGCTCGAAAATTCTGTGCTATAGTCTCGCTCCTTCGCAGTTCAAGCAGTTCTGAGCAGCGAAGCCAAGCAAGTGCAACAGGTCTGCCGGGTTTTCCCAGGGCCTGCCGCAAAAGCGATCAGAAATGAAAGCGCCGCGGTTATTGCAAGGATTGGGGCAAATCAGGCAGAAGCCAGTTGCACAATCCGCAAAAATTGTGCTATAGTCTTGGGCTTGGCTGGTGATGACGAGTTAGGGTTTTCCCGAAGCAAATTTGCCAGCCGACTGTGCGGTAACCAGCCCCTGGTTTTCAGGGTCGCTCGTAGGTTGAGCGGGTTGCAAGATAGAATGCAAATTAGGCGGACGCCGGTTGCATAATCTGCAAAAGTTGTGTTATAGTAGAGGGCTTGGCGGTTGCCGAAAAATTAGGGTTTACCCTGAAGTTTCGATAGCTGCTAGGCACTGAGAAATCAGTGGCAGCAGTAAGTAGTACAGAATTTAGCAGTACCGCTCTTTAACAATTAAACAACCGATAAGTGTGGGCGCTTGATGCGAGTGCGGTGGTTGGGTTTTTAATCCGGTCACAAGCACAATGAAATCAAGTGCTCACTAGAAGTGAAGTACCTTAGACGTCAAGTTTAAGAACATACCTCACTTCCTTTGAGTAGCGACGTATGACCTGGCTTGATT
>NZ_JBDJLJ010000022.1:0-77116 GCF_039673305.1 Achromobacter spanius | reverse complement strand
GCCGGCCGGTATAACAGCTTGGTCGTGGGGCTGTTTCCGCCCAAATTTAATAACTGCGCGCAACGCGCGGTAACTAAGTGGGGGGAATCCATGGGGGGTGGCCGCCCTGTTCGTTTTCCGCGCCCCACCCCGGATGCGCCGCCCTATAATCGTCCCATACGCTGCTAGCCACGCGCCTGCTGAGGGGCAGACGCAGGAGACCCCTATGAAATCCTCGTTGAAGCATCTGCTTTCCCTCCTGGCCGCGGCCCTTCTGCTGGCCGGATGCACGCCCGGCCAGGGCGGCCCGCCCCATCCCGGCGCGGTCAACCCCTACAGCAGCGGTGGTTTCCGCGACCCTGGCCCCAACTACCCCGACACCGGCAGGTAAGCGCGGCCGTCCCTTCCCCTCCCTGTCGCCCGCGCCGCCCTGGCGCGGCGCGAACCGCATAACAGCTTTGCGCCCCCGGGCTCCTCCTCCGGAGCCCGTCGAATCCTAGACTGCCTGCACATCACCGCAGTCAAGGAGAAGGCTTTGCAGCCGCTGTTATCAAACCTGAAAGTGCTGGACCTGAGCCGCATCCTGGCCGGCCCCTGGGCCAGCCAGATCCTGGCCGACCTGGGCGCGGACGTCATCAAGGTCGAGCGGCCCGGCCAGGGCGACGACACGCGCTCGTGGGGCCCCCCGTTCCTGAAGGACGAACACGGCCAGGACACCACGGACGGCGCCTATTTCATCGCCACCAACCGCGGCAAGCGCTCCATCACGCTGGACCTGCAAACGCCCGAAGGCCAGGCGCTGGTCAAGGAGCTGGCGCGCGACGCGGACGTGGTGCTGGAAAACTACAAGGTCGGCACCCTGGCGCGCATGGGGCTGGACTACGAATCGCTGTCCAGGATCAACCCGCGCCTGGTGTACTGCTCGGTCACCGGCTTTGGCCAGACGGGGCCGCGCGCCGCCGAGCCCGCGTACGACTTCCTGATCCAGGCCATGGGCGGCCTGATGAGCGTCACCGGCGAACGCGACGACAAGCCCGGCGGCGGCCCCCAGAAGGTGGGCGTGCCGATCGTGGACCTGACCACCGGCGTGTACGCCGCGCTGGGCATCGTGGCGGCGCTGCTGCGCCGCGCGCAGACCGGCCAGGGCGAATACATCGACGTCGCGATGCTGGACGTGCAGGTCGGCCTGCTGGCCAACCAGGCCATGAACTTCCTGCTGGGCAACAAGGTGCCACGCCGCACCGGCACCGCGCATCCCAACATCCAGCCGCAACGCACGTTCGCCTGCGCGGACGGCGACATCGTGATCGTGGTCGGCAACGACGGCCAGTTCGCCACCCTGTGCGGCATGCTGGGCAAGCCGGAACTGGCCCGGGACCCGCGCTATGTCACCAACAGCCAGCGCGTCCGGAACCAGGACTCGCTGGATCCCGTCCTGGACGCCATCTTCGCCACGCAGCCGCGCGCCCATTGGCTGGCGGCCCTGAAACAGGCCGGCGTGCCCGCCGGTTCCATCAACACCGTGCCCGAAGTCTTCGAAGACCCGCAGGTGGCGCACCGCGCCATGCTGCGGCGCCTGCCCCATCCCGTCGCCGGCTCGGTGCCGCAGGTGATGAACCCGCTGCGCTTCGGCAACTCGGCGCTGCGCGCGGACGCCGCGCCGCCGCTGCTGGGCCAGCACACCGCCGACGTCCTGGGCGAGCTGGGCCTGTCCGCCGAGCAGATCCAGGACTACCGCGACCGCAAGATCATCTGAACAACAAGGAGAGAGACATGAGCATGCCGGAGAACCTGGCAGGACCCTACACGGCGCTGGACGTGACGATCGAGGGCGGCGTCGCGACGATCCTGCTGGCCAACCCGCCCGTCAACGCGCTGAGCACCGAGATGATGAACGAGCTGTCCTGGGTGCTGGACCGCATCTCGGAAACGCCCGAGGTGCGCGCCGTGGTGCTGTCGGGCCAGGGCAAGACCTTCTGCGCGGGCGCGGACCTGAAGAACCGCGCCGCCACCATCAAGGGGCCGGGCGACCTGCCGCAGCATTCGCGCCGCACGCGCGAGTGCTTTCACGCCATCCGCGAATGCGCCAAGCCCGTGGTCGGCGCGATCAACGGCGCGGCGCTGGGCGCCGGCCTGGCCATCGTGGCCTCGTGCGACATCCTGCTGGCCGCCTCCGATGCGGTCGTGGGCCTGCCCGAGATCAACGTGGGGCTGCTGGGCGGCGGACGGCACGGGATGCGCCTGTTCGGCCACTCGCGCCTGCGCCGGATGATGCTGACCGGGCTGCGCGTGGACGGCGACGAACTCTACCGCCTGGGCATCGTCGAGGCTTCCGTGCCCGCCGACGCGCTGATGGGACGCGCCATGGAGCTGGCGCGCGAACTGGCATCCAAGAGCCCGCTGGCCACCGTGCTGGCCAAGCAGACGCTCAACGCCATCGAGGACATGAGCCTGCGCGACGGCTACCGCTACGAACAGGACATGACAGCCGCCATCGCCAAGACCGAGGACGCCCAGGAGGCGCGGCGCGCCTTCCTGGAAAAGCGCGCCCCCGTGTTCCAGGGCAAATAAGGGGGCCGACATGACCAGTGCATTGGAAGGCGTGAAGGTCCTGGACCTGAGCCGCGTATTCTCCGGACCGTGGGCCGCGCAGATGCTGGCCGACTTCGGCGCCGACGTCATCAAGGTGGAGCGCCCCGGGCGCGGCGACGACGTGCGGCACCAGGGCTATCCCATGCCCGGGCGCGACGGGACGCCCAGCCAGGAAACCTCGTCGTTCGTCGCGATGAACCGCGGCAAGAAATCCCTGACCGTCGATATCTCGCGGCCCGAAGGCCAGGCGCTGGTGCGCCAGCTGGCGCAGAAGGCGGACATCGTCATCGAGAACTTCAAGGCCGGCGACCTGCGGCGCTACGGGCTGGACTACGCATCGCTGTCCGCCCTCAATCCGCGGCTGGTGTATTGCTCGATCACGGGCTTCGGCCAGACCGGGCCCTACAGCCATCTGCCCGGCTACGACCCCATCTTCCAGTCCATGAGCGGACTGATGAGCGTCACGGGCGTGCCCGACGGCGAGCCGGGCGCGGGGCCGGTCAAGGCGGGCTATTCGGTGTCCGACCTGACCGCGGGCTTTTATGCGGTGTCCGCCATCCTGGCCGCGCTGCGCCATCGCGACCAGATCTCCGGCGTGGGCCAGCATATCGACCTGGCGCTGCTGGATGCGCAGATCGCCGCCATCTCGCACATCGGCATGAACTACCTGGCCAGCGGCAAGCTGCCCGCGCGCATGGGCTCGGCCTCGCAGATCACGGCGCCGTTCCGCGCTTTCGAGTGCCGCGACGGACACCTGATGGTGGCCGTGGGCAATGACTCGCAGTTCCGCAGCTTCTGCAGCGTGATCGGCCTGCCCGCGCTGGCCCAGGATCCGCGCTTCGACACCAACCCCAAGCGGGCGGCGGCGCAGGCCGAGCTTTCCCGGCTGATCGAGCCCGCCATGCTGGCGCGCGGCGTCGCGGACTGGAACCAGGCCCTGGCCGCCGCCAACGTGCCCTGCGGCCCCATCTACACCATGGACCAGGTATTCGAGGACCCGCAGGTGCGGCACCGCGAAGTCCTGGGCAGTGTGGAGCATCCCCGGCTGGGCAGCATGCCGGTCATCCGCAATCCCATCCACTTCTCCGGCACGCCGATCTCGGCCGGCCTGCCGCCGCCCATGCTGGGCGAGCACACCGCCGACATCCTGCGCGCCGAACTGGGGCTGTCCGCCGAGGAAGTCCAGCGCCTGCACGCGGAGGGCATCGTATGAGCGCCGTGGACCATGAACTCATCGAAGAGATCCGCGACAGCGCGCGGGACTTTCTTCAACGCCGCGACCAGCGCCAGCGAAAGCGCCGCGCGGCGGCGCTCGACCGCGAGTACTGGCAGGAGATCGCGGCGGTCGGCTGGCTGGGCATGAGCGTGCCCGAAGCCCGCGGCGGCCTCGGCCTGGGCTGGCACGCGATGGCGGCCGTCATGGAAGAAGCGGGCCGCGCCCAATTGCCCGAACCGCTTGCCGGCGCCGGCGTGCTGAGCACGGCGCTGCTGGCGGGCATCACGCCGGCCGGCGATGCCGGAGCGCGCGACCGGCTGCTGGAAGCAGTCTGCGCCGGCACCCGGATCGTGGGCCTGGCCTGGCAAGAGACCGAAGGCCAGCTCGAGGCCGGCGAGGCCGCGGGCGCCTTCGGCGTCACCGTCACGGCGCGGGAAGGCGCCTACGTGCTGAACGGCGAAAAGCGCCACGTCATTCCGGGCGCCGACGCGGACGGCTGGCTGGTCACGGCGGACGGCGAACAGGGCACGGCGCTCTTCTACGTCGCCACGGGCACGCCGGGTGTCGCCGTGCAGGCGCACGAGCGCGCGGACGGCTCCGCGGCGTGCCATCTGGTCCTTGAATCCGCCGTCGTGCCGCACGATGCGCTGCTGTCGCGCGAAGGGGTGCTGGACGCCGTCGACGAGGCCATCGACTACGGCCGGCTGATGCAATCGGCCGAGCTGGTCGGCGTCGCGCGGCAGGTGCTGGAAGATTCGGTGGCCTACCTGAATACGCGCAAGCAGTTCGGCCAGCTCCTGTCGTCGTTCCAGGCGCTGCAGCATCGGCTGGTGGACGCGGCCATGCAGGCCGAACTGGCGTCCAACAGCCTGCTGGACGCGCTGAACGCCATTGCGGCCGCGCCCGCCGACGCCAAGGCGCGCAAGGCCGCGGCCAGCCGGGTGAAGGCGCGCGCCGCGCGCGCCGGCATCGAGGCGTCGCGGCTGGCCATCCAGCTGCATGGCGCCATCGGCTATACCGACGAATGCGACGTCAGCCTGTATTTCCGCAGCGCCCTGCACCTGGGCGCCTGGCTGGGCAACACCACCGCGCACCGCCAGCGCTACGGCGCGCTGGCGGCGGATCCCGCGCCGCCGGCCGACGACGACGGGGATGATGCCGCGCACGCCGAGTTTCCCCGCGACGCGGACTGGAACGGCATGCCCGAAGCCGAATTCCGCAAGCTGCTGCGCCGGTTCTTCCGCGCCCATTACCCGGAGCACCTGCGGCACGTGCCGTGGCGGCTGCATTGGGACGAGATCAAGGCGTGGTACTACACGCTGTCGCGCCAGGGCTGGATCGCGCCGTCGTGGCCGCGCGAGCATGGCGGCATGGCGCTGTCCCCCGCCCGGCAGATCGCCTTCATCGAAGAAGCCGAACGCTACGGCGTGGCGCGCGCGCCGGACCAGGGGCTGGTCATGCTGGGCCCCATCCTGATCCGCCACGGCACCGACGACCAGCGCGCGCGCTTCCTGCCCGGCATCCTGTCGGGCGAGGCGGTGTGGGCGCAGGGCTACTCGGAGCCAAACGCCGGTTCGGACCTGGCCTCGCTGCGCTGCGAGGCCGTGATCGACGGCGACGAACTGGTGGTGACGGGCCAGAAGACCTGGTCCACGCTGGCCCAGGACGCCACGCACATGTTCATGCTGGTGCGCACCGACAAGACGGTCAAGAAACAGGCCGGCATCAGCTTCCTGCTGGTGGACCTGGACAGCCCGGGCGTGAGCCGCCGGCCGATCCGCACGCTGTCGGGCCACGAGGAATTCTGCGAGGTGTTCTTCGACCAGGTGCGCGTGCCGCGCGCCAACCTGGTCGGGGAGCTGAACGCGGGCTGGGGCATCGCCAAGGCGCTGCTGGGTTTCGAGCGCCTGTTCAGCGGCAGCCCCAAGCATGCCAGCCACGCCTTGCAGCAGATTTTCAGCATCGCGCGCCAGCGCGGCCTGCTGGCCGACCCGGCATTCGCCGACCGGCTGGCGGAACTGCGGCTGGACAGCGCCGACCTGACCGCCATGTACCGCGTCTTCGCGGACATGGCCAAGGCAGGACGCGCGCTGCCGCCCGAGCTGTCGCTGCTGAAGATCTGGGCGACGGAAACGCATGAACGGCTGGGCGCCCTGCTGATCCAGATCGCCGAGGAATACGGCGGCGCGGCGATGCGCCTGGGCTATGGCAACGGCAACGTGCATGCGCTGGCACCCTACGTCAACGCGCTGGCGGCCACCATCTTCAGCGGCACCAACGAGATCCAGCGCAACATCTACGCCAAACAGGTCCTGGGCCTGCAAGGCGCATGACAACGACAACGCGCCGGCCCGAGCCGGCGCATCAGGAGAGAGACAAATGAAGAAAGCAACCGCGTTGACGGTGGCGGCGATGATCCTGGGCGCGGCGGCCGCGCCCGCCGCGCAGGCCGCGCAGCCGTGGCCCAGCCAGCCCATCCGCCTGATCGTGCCCTACCCGCCGGGCGGCTCGGTGGACAACCTGGCGCGCCTGCTGGCGCCGAGCCTGGGCCAGCGCCTGGGCCAGACCATCGTGATCGAGAACAAGGCGGGCGCCAGCGGCACCATCGGCGTCGACGCGACCGTGCGCGCCACGCCCGACGGCAGCACCTTCGGCTTCGGCGTGCCCGGCGCCATCACGGGCCTGCCGCACGTCATGAAGGTGCCCTACGACGTGTCCAGGATCCAGTACGTGTCGCTGGTGGCGCGCATCCCGCAGGTGATCATGGTCAATCCGTCGCTGCCGGATTCGACGCTGGCGGCGTTCGTGGACAGCGCCAAAAAGCAGCCGGGCAAATACAACTACGGCTCCGCCGGCAATGTCACCACGCCGCACCTGGGCGGCGAGCTGCTCAAGCAGCAGACCGGCATCGACATCATGCACGTGCCCTACAAGGGCGCCGCGCCGGCCGTGACGGCGCTGCTGGCCAACGAAGTGCAGATGTTCCCGGGCGACGCGTCGGCGGCGCTGGGCTTCATCAAGTCGGGCAAGCTGCGCGCGCTGGCCGTGGCCAGCCCCGAGCGCTTCGAGGGGCTGCCCGACGTGCCCACCACGAAAGAGGCCGGCTTTACCGGCATCATCGTCGAATCCAACTACGGCATCATCGCGCCCACCGGCACGCCCAAGGACATCGTGGACAAGATGTCGGACGCGATCGCCAAGTCGCTGGCCGACCCGGTCCTGCGGCAGAAGATGATCGACCAGGGCGCCATCCCCGTGGCCACCACGCCCGACGCCTACCGCGCGCTGATGGAGGCGGAATCGAAGAAATGGGGCGAGGTCATCCGGCGCGGCAAGCTGGGCCTGGAATAGCGCCATGGCCGGACGCTTTTGCCGTACGCTTATGCCGAATCCCCCGACCGCCGACTTTCGACCATGCCATCTGCCAAAGCCACGGGCCTGAGCCTGGACATCACCGCCGACCTGCACAAGTGGCGGGCGTTCCTGGCCATCGCGGAACTGGGCAGCATCACGCGAGCCGCCCTGTACCTGGACCAGGACCAGTCGGTGCTGAGCCGCCGCATCAACGCGCTGGAACGCGAGTGCAATGCGCGGCTCTTCAACCGCACCGGCCGCGGCGTGCACCTGTCGGAAGTGGGCGAACGCCTGTTTCCGCTGGTGCAGACGCTGCTGGGCGACGCCGAACGGCTGGAACTGGAACTCAACGGCGAGGCCCGCGAGCCCGCCGGCGAGGTCACGCTGGGGCTGCTGCCGTCCACGGCGCATCCGCTCATCCGCAGGCTGTTCTCGCGGCTGCGCCAGCAGTTCCCCAAGGTTCACCTGAAGATCCTGGAAGGCTCAAGCGGCCAGATCGAAGAATGGCTGACGGACAGCCGCGTGGACATCGCCATCCTGTACCGCTACGGCGACAAGTGCCCGCCCGGCGAACAGGTGCTGGCCTACGTGGATTCCTATCTGGTCGGCGCGGCGGGCGATGCGCGCACCCAGGCCGGCGAAATCACCTTCGACCAGCTGGACGGCCTGCCCTTCATCCTGCCCGGCGCCCCCAACGGCCTGCGCAACGCGCTGGACGGCCTGGCGCGGGCGCGCAAGATCACCATTGCGCCGCTGATCGAGGCCGACTCGCTGCCGCTGATGAAGTCCATCGTCGAACACGAGAAGATGTACACCGTGCTGCCGCTGCATGCCGTCTGGCAGGAGGTGCAGGAAGGCCGGCTCAGCATCGCGGCCCTGCGCGATCCGACGATGAGCCGGATCATATCCATGGCGTTCGCGCGCGCCAAGGGCCCCGGCCGCACCGTCATGGAGGTGGCGGCGCAGATCGAAGCCCTGGTGCGCGAGATCGGCGGCGAAGGCGTCTGGCACGCCAGCCCGTAGGCGCGGGTCGGCGCGCCGGCGCTTACTCGAAGCCGTAAAGCCGCGCGGGGTTTTCCACCCAGACCTTCTGGCGCAGCGCATCGCTGCCCAGCCAGCCGTGCGCCAGGTCGACCAGCGCGTCGGCCGACGGCGCGGCGGCGCCCATCCGCACGAAGGGCCAGTCCGAGCCCCACAGCACCTGCTGCGGGTTGGCGGCCGTGAACGCGTCATGGATGAAGCGCGCGTTCTCGTAATCCGGCGCGGTTCCGACGCGGCACACCGTCAGCTTCATCCAGATCCGACCGTCGGCCAGCAATCCGCGCAGCAGCTGGAAGACGGGATCCGCTTCGCCGCGCGCCGGCACGAGACTGCCCAGGTGATCGATGACAATCGGCAGGTCCAGCCCCGCCAGCGCCGGCAGGTGGCGCAGATAGGTGTCGCAGGGCGCCCAGAGCTGCGCGTGCAGGCCGTGCGCCTTCATGCGCGGCGCCAGCGCCGCAACCTGGTCGAATCCGACGCTGCCGGGAAACAGGTTGCCGGCGGGGTCGCGCGCCTCGACAAAGCGCAGGCCGCGCACACCACCTTCGTACAGATCACGCAGCTGCGCGTCGGTGACCGTCGGATCGGCCACGGCGATTCCGCGCAGGCGGTTTGCGCCCTGCGCCAGCGCGTCCAGCAGCGCATCCGGGTTGGTGCCATAGGGCGCCGGCTGCACCAGCACGCCGCGCGCCGCGCCCAGCGTGTCCAGCATGCGCAGGTAGCGCGGCGCCGCGGCGTCCGGCGCGGCGTAGGACGACGGATGCTGCAGCGGAAAGCGGTCGTAGGGACCGAAGACGTGGCAATGCGTGTCGCAGGCGCCCGCGGGCAGCGCCTGTGCAGGCGCGACCGGCATGCGCGGCGTCTCGACGCTGTCGGGCACGTAGGGGCTGGCTTGCCGGCCCCCGCTGGCGGCGGCGCTCATGATTGCCCCCGCTTGCCCAGCGGCGCCAGCCGGCTGAGCGCCGGCCCGCCGTCCTCTTGCGGCGTGTCCAGCGGCGGCGGCGCCTCGTCCGGCATCGGGATCTCGTGCGCGTTCAGCGTCATGGAGACCATGGTGTAGTAGCCGATGACGGCCGTCAGCTCCACCACGCCCACGGCGGCCCAGCGTTCCACCGCCTGGGCGTACAGGGCGGGCTCGACCTGCCCGGTTTCCTGGATCTGGCGCGCAAACTCGTAGACCACTTCGTCGTCGCGGTTGTCGAACACCGGCGTGGCGCGCGCCTGGATCGCGTCCAGCACCGCGTCCGCAATGCCGGCGGCGCGCGCGGCCTGCGCGTGGATGTGCCATTCGATCTGGCTATTCCAGCGGCGCGCCGTCACCACGATGGCGAGTTCGCTGACGCGGGGCGGCAGGCTGGTGCCAAAGCGCAGCAGCGCGCCCAGCGCCTGCCAGCGCTCGGCCAGTTCGGGACTGTGCAGCGCGGCGCGCAGGGGGCCGACAAGACGGCCGCGCGGTCCCGAGACGATCTTCTCGTACACGCGCTTCTGGTCATCGGTCATGCTGTCGGGGTCGGGCAGCGGGATGCGGCTCATCATCGTCCTTTCTTTACGGGGTTTCGTCGGGCTGGGTGCGCGCCACCGACGGGCGCGCGGCGAAGCGCTCGTGCCAGGCGGCCAGCGCCGGATGCCCGTCGCGCCAGGCGATGTCCGGAAAACGATAGTCCATGTAGGACAGCGCGCAGCCGATGGCGATCAGCCCGAGGTCAAAGCGGGACGCCTGCAGCGCCGGGGCCTCGGCTTCCAGCGCGGCCAGCACCGCCTTCGTCTTCAGTGCAAAGGCATCCAGCCACGCCGGCGTCTGCCTTTCCGCGGGCTTGTTGCGTTCCTGGCGGAACAGCAGCAGCGCATCCAGGAAGCCGTCGCCCAGCGCCTGGCGCCGTTCGGCCAGCAGGCGCGCCCGGGGTTCGGCGGGCAACAGGCCGCAGCCCGTCAGATCGTCCAGGTAAGCGCAGATGACGCGCGAGTCATACACCGGCGTGCCGTCGTCCAGCACCAGCGTCGGCAGCTTGATGAGCGGGTTGTCGGGCACCAGGTCCAGGTTGGGCTTGTCCATCGCGACCGGCGTGCGCACCAGCGTCACGCGGTCCGCGATGCCGGCCTCGTGCAGGACGATCATCACCTTGCGCACGAAGGGCGAACGCGGCGACCAATGCAGTTTCATCGATAGGCTCCAAAAAGATTCAACGTCGGGCGGGGCGGTCAGTGCCCCTGCGCGGGCCGCACGGCCGGGTCATTGGCCGCGTCCGGGGCGCGCATCTGGAAAAGATCGCTGGTGTGCGCATACCAGCCGGCGCCATGCATGCGGCCTAAAAGGCGCAGCGCCGGCGTGTCCACATAGAACTTGTCGGAGTTGAGCAGCGCGTCGTCGCGCAGGTACAGCGCCACCACGCGCGCCAGCACGATCACGCGCTGCGGCGCCGCATCCAGCACCTGCCAGACCTCGCATTCCAGGGCGGCCGGGCTTTGCGCGATGCGCGGCGGCGCCACGAGCAGGGACGGTTCGGTCGCCAGGCCCGCGCGCGCCAGTTCGTCGATGTCGGCGTGGTAGTCCAGGCTGGTGTGGTTCATCTGCTCGGCCAGTTCGGCCGACACCAGGTTGATGACGAACTGCCGCGTTTCCAGGATGTTGCGCGAGGTGTCCTTCAATTCCCCGCCGCGCGGGCCGATGCCCAGCGCGACGATGGGCGGATCGCTGCTGACCACATTGAAGAACGAGAACGGCGCGGCATTGAGCGCACCCTCTGCGGACTGGCTGACCACCCAGGCGATGGGCCGCGGCACCACCACGCTGGATAGCAGCTTGAAGGCGTCGGCCGAGGCCAGCTTGCTGAAATCGAAGTTCATGGATTCGGCGCCCTGCGCGGCGAAGAAGAGGTAGAGGTCATTTGGCCAGCAGCCCCAGCGTGCCCAACAGGCGCTGCATGTCGGCGCGATCCTTCTGGACGTAGGCGTCGGCGTCCTGCGGGGACAGCGCCATCAACTCTATCGCCTGGTCCTGCATGACGCGGCGGTAGTCGGGATCGTCGTTCACGCTCCGGACGGTGTCGCTCAGCTTCTGCACGATATCGGCCGGCGTGCCGGCGGGCGCGGCCAGGCTGTACCAGGTGGCCGCCTGCGCGCCCTTCACCCCGGCCTCGTCCAGCGTTGGCACGTCGGGCAGCAGGGCCGACCGCTTGTCGGCCGCGTAGGCCAACGGCACCAGCCTGCCCTGGCGGATGAACGGCAGGCTGGCCGACAGGTTCAACATGGCCAGGTCGATCTGGCCGCCCACCGCGTCGTTGATCGCGGGCGAGGCGCCGGCGTAGGGGATGTGATTGAGCTGCACGTGCGCCACCTGCTGGAACAGTTCGGCCCCCAGGTGCGTGGCGCCGCCCACCCCGGCCGACCCGTAGCTGAGCTTGCCGGGTTCCGCCTTGGCCCGGGCGATGAGCTCGGGCACCGTCTTGATGTTGCGGGACGGATTGACGACCAGCATGATGGGCTGCACCGCCACCACCGAGCAGAACGCAAAGGCCTTGATGCCGTCGTACATCGTCTTCTGCATCAGCGGCGTCACGACGTGGCCCGCGGACGTGCCCAGCAGCAGGGTGTAGCCGTCCGGCTTGGCGCGGGCCACGAAACCCGTGCCGATGGACGCGCCCCCGCCGGGCTTGTTCTCCACCACCACCGGCTGGCCCAGCCGCTTTTCCAGCGCGCGCGCCAGGCTGCGCGCCACCACGTCGGCCGGGCCGCCGGCCGCGTACGGATTGATCAGGGTGATGGGGTGGTCGGGATAGGCCTGCGCCGCGCCAACGGGTCCGGACACGGCGGACAGGACGGCGGCGGCCGCAAGCAGGGATCGGATCATCGACGGCATGGGATTTCCACTCGGTTGCGTAAGCGGTAGAAGGACAAGGCGGCGGTCAATCGGCGCGCGCGCCGGACTGTTCGATGATCCGCGCCCACTTCTGCGTATCGGTGCGGATGCGTTCGGCGAATTCCTCCGGCGTGCTGTGGGTCGTCTGGATGCCGTAGCCGGCCATGCGTTCGACCATCTGCGGCGAGGTCATCACGCTCTTGATGTCCGCGTTCAACCGGTCAATGACCGCCCGCGGCGTACCCGCCGGCGCCAGCACGCCTGACCACAGGCTGACTTCGTAGGATTCGAAACCCGGTGATTCGGAAATGGATGGCACGTCCGGCAGGGCCGCCAGCCGCTTGCGGCTGGTCACGCCCAACGCCTTGACCTTGCCCTGCTTGACCTGGTCGATGAAATTGGACGAGGTGTCGATCATCATCGAGATGCGCCCGGCCAGGAAGTCGTTGATGGCCCCGGACGTCCCCTTATACGGAATGTGGCGGATGTCCGCGCCCGCCGTGGTCTTGAACATTTCGCCCGCCAGGTGGCTGGTGGTGCCGTTGCCCGAAGAACTGAAGGTCAGCTCGCCCGGCCGCTGGCGGGCAAGCTCCGCCAGTGCCGTCACGGAATCGACCTTCAGCGCCGGATCGACCACCAGCAGATTGGACGTCAGGTTGGTCAGCGAGACCGGCGCGAAGCTCTTTTGGGGGTCATAGCGCAGCTTGGCGTACAGCGACGGGTTGATCGTCAGGACGCCCATCGTCGAATACAGCAGCGTGTAGCCATCGGGCGCCGCGGTGGCCACGGCCTCGGCCCCGATCGAGCCGCCCGCCCCGCCGCGGTTCTCCACCACGACGGACTGGCCCAGCTTTTCCCCCAGGCCCTGCGCCAGGGCCCGGGCCATCAGGTCGGTGGCCCCGCCCGCCGGAAACGGAACGACCAGCCGCAGGGGCCGGTCGGGATAGGGGCCTGCCGCCACGGCGGCGGGAATCAGGCCCACGCCGAGCCACAGGCCGACCGCGGTCAGCGCGCTTGCCATTTTCATGCTGTCTCCAAACATCCTTTTTGTGTTTGGTGCATGGTAGGCGCGCGGGCCGGGCCGGGCTATGCGCGGGATCGCATATCTGTTTTGCGCGGCCGGGTCCGGCCTTTTCCCGCGCTCGGTTTGACGTCAGGCGGCGTAGGGACGCGCCAGCAGGCAGAGGCACTCGTACATCAGTGTCGCCCCCAACAGGGCAGTATTGCCGCTGGGGTCGTAGGGCGGCGACACCTCGACCACGTCGGCGCCGACGAAATCCAGCCCTTCGAGTCCGCGCAGCAGCGCCAGCGTTTCGCGGGTGGACAGCCCCCCCACTTCCGGGGTGCCGGTCCCGGGCGCATAGACCGGATCCAGCCCGTCCACGTCCAGGGACAGATAGGCCGGGCCATCCCCGACAACCCGTCGGGCCTCCTGGATGATGGCCTGCACGCCCGCGGCGTCGAACTCCTCGATAAAGACGACCCGCATCCCGCTTTCCAGGGAATAGCGCCAGCCCTCGTCCGTGTTCTGCGCGCCCCGGATGCCGATCTGGATGGTGCGCGCGGGATCCAGCAGCCCGGCCTCGACGGCGCGCCGGAAGGGCGATCCGTGGCTGAATTTCGATCCTACGTAGTAATCCCAGGTATCGGTGTGCGCATCGATATGCACCATGCCCAGGGGCCGCGCCGGCGCAATCGCCTGGAAGACCGGAAACGTGATGGAATGGTCGCCGCCCGCGATCAGGGCCTTCTTTCCCGCCGCGAAGATCGGTTCGAAGAAGCGGCGGATATCCTCATGGGCGCGCTCCAGATGAAAGACATCCGTGAACGGCACGTCGCCCACGTCCGCCACCCTGCAGGCGGCGAACGGGTTGAATCCCGTGACGTGATGAATCGCGCGCATCATGGTCGACATGTTGCGGATTTCGCGCGGGCCGAAGCGTGCGCCCGGCCTTGCCGTCACGCCCCCATCGAACGGCACGCCCGCCAGGGCGATGTCGAAATCCTCGAGTCCGCGGGCCTGCGGCACCCGCATGAAAGTGGGAATGCCGCTGTAGCGCGGCAGTCCCTGCATCGAAGTGTCGGTGCTCATTGCTGTGTTCCGTGGTGATGCGCCCCGGATCAGAATGTGGCTGGCGTATTCACCCACAACACGCGCGCCACGGTCCGACCCGGATTGCGGTAGCTATGCGGCACATCGCTGGAAAAGTAGAAGGAATCGCCCGCCTGCATGACATGGACCTCGGATCCCAGGCGAAGCTCGAATTCGCCCTCGATGACGTAGCCCATTTCCTCGCCCGCATGCGCGATCTGCTCCAGGCTTTCCGCCTTGGGTTCCAACTGGTGGATATCGGCCTGCAGCAGCTGGCCGCGCATCGGCACGATCACCCGCTCGAGCTTGACGCCCGGCTTGCGTCCGCGCTGGCTGGTGAACTCGATGATGGGACGGTCGGCCTGCCGGATCACGGGCGACGAGGGCGGCGCGTGCGCCGCCGTCAGTTCGGCCACGTTGGTGCCCAGCGCGCGGGCCAGGCGATGCAGATTGGCCAGCGACGGCATGGCCTGCCCGCGCTCGACGCGCGACAGCAGGCTTTCGGAGCAGTCCGCCGCCTGCGCCAGCGCCTTGAGCGTCATGCCATGCACCATGCGCGCATGCTTGAGCCTGGGCCCCAGGGCGGACAGGGCGGGTTCGCCCTCGTGCTGCGCGCGCGGCTCCGCCGCGGATTCCAAGCCTTTCTTTGCCATATGCGTGTACCGCGTTGTCGTAGGAAGAAAGCGTCAGGCCTGCGCCAGCACCGAGAAATGCACCTCGACCGGACGGTTATCGTTGATCGGCACGATGTCTTGCGGGCAGGCCGACAGCACCACGACGCAGTCCATCTCGGCGCGCAGGTCGACATAGTCGCCCGCCTTGGACACCGGGGGCAGCCACTGCACGCCGCCGTCGGCGCCGACCGGAATGTTCATCCACAGATTCAGGGGCTGGGGCACTTCGCGGGCGCGCAGGCCGATCGCCTTGAGCGCCAACCGCATATTATCTGCGCAATTGTCGTGGTAGTGCTCGACGCCCAGGTTGCGGTAGCGGTAGGCGTCGCAGGCCGCCATCAGCGTGTCGTGCACGCCGGGCGACGTGTCGGCCGTCATCGTCATGATGCTGCGGCGGCGGTTGCTGAAAAGCGGGTCGCCCGCCTTGGGAATGATCCGGTCGATCGCGGCGCGGGCATGTTCCATCGACATGAATTCACTCAGGTCGTCGCTCTTGAATGCCCAGGTGTCGCAGACCTGGCTGCCGTGCGTGTTCACGATGCGGATGACCTGGCCCTTGGCCACGCGCACCGCGCGGCCGTGCCGGGCCGGGACTTCATAGACCTTGCCCAGTTCCGGCGTGCCGTCCGGCGAAATCGGCTCGCGATGCGTGTTGTTCAGTCCAACGGGCTCGCCATTGTCGGCGACGGCGGGTTGGGCGATGTATTGATCCATGGTGCGTATCCTTCGATGAGAGGGGGTAATAAGTTCAGGGTTGAATGGCTACGTCCGACTGCCCGGCGTATTCGCGGGCGCGGATTCGGCCAATTGCAGGAGACACCACGCCAGCGCCCGCGTGCAGGAGGCCAGATCGGCAATGGGCGTGTCTTCGGCGGGGTGATGACTGACGCCTTCGATGCTGGGCGCAAACAGCATCGCCGTCGGGCAGAAGCCGGCCATCGGCATCGCGTCGTGGAACGCGCCCGACAGCATCTGGAGGTGGCGCATGCCGAGGGCCTCGCAGGCCGCCGTCGTCAAGGCCACCAACTGCGGCGCGAACCGGACCGTCGGCTTATCCTGCAGGACATCGATACGCGCCCCCGGGGGCAATGCGGCATCCATCACGGCGCGCACCGCATCCAGCGCGCCGGCATCCGGATGGCGCGCGTCGACCGTAAAGTCCACGCGGTCGGCGATCGTATTGATGGCGCCCGGAGCGCAGTCCCAGCGGCCGATCGTGACGCGCAGGCGCTCGTCGCCGCAGTCCCTGGCGTGGGCCAGCACCGCGTGCGCCATTGCAATGGCCTTGGCCTGCGCATCGTCGCGATTGGCCAGCGGCGTGGTTCCCGCGTGCGCGCTGCGTCCCGGCACACTGACGCGGTACCAGCGCACGCCCTGGATCGCGGTGACGCAGCCCACCTGCAGCCCCTGCGCCTCCAGCACCGGGCCCTGCTCGATATGGGCTTCCAGGTACGCATGCACGGGCGCGCCCAGGGCGCGTTCCATCCAGGGCCAACCCTGGCGCTTCGCGTGCGTCCTGAAGTCCGCCACCGCCGCGTCGCGCGCCGTCTCGAACGACACCCCCTGGCTGTCGGCGACGGACAGGAAATCCGCCAGCCGGTCCGCAGCGGTAAAGGAGACCGATCCCATCAGCCCCGGCGCAAACCGCGAGCCTTCTTCATTGGTCCATATGACGACGTCCAGCGCACGCCGGGTGGCGATGTCCAGGCTGTCCAGCGCTTCAAATACCTCCAGCCCCGCCACCACGCCAAAAGCGCCGTCCAGCCAGCCGCCCAACGGCTGGGTGTCCGCGTGGCTGCCCGTCATGACCGGCGCTGCTGCGGCGTCCGTGCCGGCGCGGCGTATATACACGTTGGCCGCCGCGTCGATGCCGACCTGATAGCCGGGCCGGGTGGCGAAGTCCCGCGCCAGCCAACGGCGCGCCTCCAGCTCCTCGGCCGTCAGCGCCTGCCGCGCCACGCCGCCGGTCGGCACACCGCCGTGCTGCGCCAGACCGCGCAAGCGCCGTTCCAGGCGCTGCGCATCGACCGCTTGCGCCAGCGCATCGGCCACGTCATGGAATTCGCTGGCGCTCATTGAGAAGCTCCTGCAAGGGCCGCTTCCTGGCGCGCGGCGCTGCCCAGGCTGCGCCGTATCCAGGGTTGCAGAAAGGCCTGGACCCGCGGATGCTCGGGCCGGCGGATAATCTGGTCGGGCGTGCCGATCGTCACGACGCGCCCCTTTTCCATGAAGACAATGCGATCGGACACCTCAGCCGCGAAGCTCATTTCGTGCGTCACCATCACCATGGTCATGCCCTCGCTCGACAGGGACTTGATGACCTCCAGCACTTCGTCGACCAGCTCAGGATCCAGCGCCGAAGTGGGTTCGTCCAGCAGCATCGCTTCGGGCCCCACAGCCAGCGCCCTGGCAATTCCGACACGCTGCTGCTGGCCCCCGCTGAGATTGCCCGGCAGCGCGTCCGCCTTGGCGGCCATGCCCACCCGTGCCAGCGCATCGGCCGCCACCTTGCGCGCGCGGTCCGGCCGCATGCCCTTGGCCAGCGTAAGCGGCGCCATGACGTTGGCCAGCGCTGTCATATGCGGCCACAGGTTGAACTGCTGGAACACCATCGCGAGCGGCGCGCGTACTTCGGCGACGACCCGGTCGGATTCGGGCAGCATCTGGCCCGAAGGCCCGTGGCGATAGCCCAGCAGGGCCCCGCGCACTCGCACTTCCCCCTCGTCATAGGCTTCCAGGAAATTCATGCAGCGCAGCAGCGTTGTCTTGCCTGATCCGGACGGGCCGATCAGCGTCACGACTTCGCCCTGCATGACGTCGAGGTCCACGGCGGCCAGCACCTGGTGGCCGGCGAACGATTTGCCCACGCCGCGCAGCGACAGCATGGGAACGGGTACGGGTGTATTCATGGTTGGCAATTCCTCAAAGCGCCACTTGCCGCGCCAACAGCTTTCCCAGGCGGTTGATCAGCAGCGACAGCGCCCAATAGCTCAGCGCCAGCAATAGATAGGGCTCGATGTAGACGAACTGTTCGGACACCACCTTGCCCGCGGTCATCGTCAGCTCCGGCAAGGTGATCACCGACGCCAGCGCCGATTCCTTCATCAGCAGGATGGTCTGGTTGACGACGAGCGGAACGCTGGCGCGCAGGGCCTGCGGACATTCGATGCGCAGGAAGACCTGCCGTCGTGTCAGGCCCATGCAGCGGGCCGCTTCGATCTGCCCGCGCGGAATGGTCTGCCAGCATGCGCGGAAGATCTCGGCGAAATAGGCGCCGCCATAGACCGACAGCGTCAAGGCCGCGGCGGCGAAGGGATCCATCGATATCCCCAGCGCCGGCAGGCCGAAATACACGATAAAGAGATGGATCAGGAAGGGCACCCCGCGCCAGACTGCCGTGTAAGCCCAGTAGAGCCACGCCAGAGCCGTCAGCCGGGTCTCGCGCAGCAGGTGCATCAGGAAGCCCAGCGCCAGCCCGCCTGCCAGCCCCACGGCCACCAGGGCCACGGTCCGCAATGCGGCGGCGCCAAACACGGGCAGCAGCTGCCCCAGCAGAGTCAGGTCGATCATGTCTTGTTGATGGCCATGCGGTTCATCACTGCGGCGCTGGCGCGACGCCCCTGTCCCATCCGCTTGCCCAGCCAGGCGCCCAGCGCAAATATCGCGCCGGTCATGAGCAGATAGGTCGCTCCCACGGTCAGGTAAACCTCCAGCGGACGGAAGTTCGCGGCCACGATCTGCCGCCCTCCCCGCGCCAGTTCGGCCACGGCAATCACCGACACGATCGACGAATTCTTCACCACATCGATGGCCTCGGACACCAGCGCGGGCCAGACGGCGCGCGCCACCTGCGGCAGCTGGACATAGCGGAACACCTGCTGCGGCGACAGGCCGAAAATGGCCGCCGCTTCGATCTGCCCCTTCGGCACGGCCGCCAGCCCGGCGCGCAGGATTTCCGACTGGAAAGCGCCGGAGTTCATGCTCATGGCCAGCACCGCCACCAGCAGCGGAGGCAGGTCCAGGCCGAACGCGCTGGGCAGGTAGAACAGCATCAGCAGTTGAACCAGCAAGGGCGTGCCGCGAAAGAAGCTGACATACAGCGCAACGGCACGCGGCAGCACGCCGCGGCCATGCCGATGCAGCGACATGCCCAGCAGCGCCGCCCCCAGAACGAAGCCCGCGACGATGGCCGACGCGGCCACGATCAGCGTCATGCCGGCACCGTGCAGCAGCACGGGCAAGTAAGCCGCAAAGCGTTCGGCGAAAGTGGCGGCATTCATCAGGCGGAACTCCGAAGACAGGCGCGGATCACAGTTCCGGAGCCGGCACCGAGTCGGTCGGCACTTCCATCGTGAAGCCGAACCACTTGGTTTGCAGCGCCTGCAATTGGCCCGACTTGGCCGCGCGCGCAATGCCGTCAGAGAAGAACTTCACCAGCGAGGCGCTGTCTGCATCCTTGCGGCCGACCCAGCCGAAGTAGGTCTTGGGGCCGATGGGCTTGTCGATCACCGCATATACGTCCGACCGCGTCTTCACCAGCGTCGCCAGATTAGCCAGCGACTGCGCCACCGCCGACAGGCGGCCCGCCGCCAGGTCGGCGTAGGCTTCATCGAAGCTGACGTACTCGCGGATGGTGACGGCGGGCTTGCCTTCGCTTTGCAGTTTCCTGGCGTAATCCTGCAAGGCCTTCAACTGCGCCGACCCCGCCTGCGAGCCGACCACCTTGCCCGCAATGCCGGCCGGATCGGTCAGGGCCGCGTCTTCCTTGCGCTTGACCAGCGCGGTCGTGGCGTCCGCGATCGGCACCGTGAACGCAAACTTGTCCGCGCGATCCTTGGTCATGGTGACGGACGTCACCACGAAATCGAAGCGCTTGGTCGCCAGGCCCGGCAAGATGCCCTGGAACGGCACGTCGAACTGCTTGACCTTCACGCCGGGCGCATCAGCCAGGATCAGGTTCATCAGATCCGGGCCATAGCCCACGATCTTTCCGTCCTGCACGAATTCGAACGGCGCGAATTGCGCCTCGGTGCCGACGACGATCTCTTTCTTGCTCTTGATTGTTTCCAGCAAGTCGGCGCTGTGCGCGGCGCCGGCCATGAATAAAGACATCACTCCAGCGAATACGCGGCGTAGCAGCATGACAATTCCCCTGTGTCTGAGTATCCGGACCGGGCAGGCGCCCGGCCATGTAAGTCACTGGCACTCTATGCAAGTCACTTGCATACACATCAAGCAAGTTTCATGCCAACTTGCTTGCCTGCGGAACGGGGAACAATCCGCAGGCTTGCGCACCAGGCTGGTGCGCTTTGCGGCGCAGACGGGCACCAGAATGGTGGCGTCCGCGCCGTCTGTGCAACGGGCGCGTCGGGCGACAGCAGTCCGCTCAGCCCGGCTGCGCCAGCAGGCGCTGGATCTCCGCCTCGGTCTCTTTGTACCGGCCTTCGCCGAAGTGGCTGTACACGACCTTGCCCTGTTTATCGATCAGGTACGCCGCGGGCCAGTACTGGTTGCGGTAGGCGCTCCAGGTGGCGTAGCGGTTGTCCTGCGCCACCGGGTAGGTGATGCCGAAGCGCTGCAGGGCCTTTTCCACATTGGGCGTGGACCGTTCGAAGGGGAACTCCGGCGTATGCACGCCCACCACCACCAGCCCCTGGTCCTTGTACTTCTGGTGCCAGCTCGTGACGTAGGGCAGCGTGCGGATGCAGTTGATGCAGGTGTAGGTCCAGAAATCCACCAGCACGACCTTGCCGCGCAGCGACTCCATCGTGAGCGGCTCGCTGTTGAGCCAGTTTTCGATCCCGGTGAATTCCGGAGCCTGAGGTGCGGCGGCGGCTGGCGCAGCCTGCGCGGCGCCTTGCATCAGGGAGGCGGCGATCAGCGCGCCCAGGGCAATCTTCTTGAACGTGGCAAACATGGTGAGCTCCTTGAGGGTCAGGCGAAGAGGTTGCTGATCCAGGCATAGGCCAGGACGTCGTACTGGAAATGGATGGCGATGGCGGTCAGGACGAGCAGCACGCCGAAACCCTGCTGCAGCCGATGCGTGTGGCGCGACAGCCCCCGGACGCGGGTGGCGATGGCTTGTCCGCCGTAGGCGATCACCAGCATGGGAACGCCCGCGCCGATGGCGAACACCAGCAGCAGGGTGCTGGACTGCACCAGGTCCTGCGCCTTGGCGGCCAGCACCAGGATCGAGGCCAGCACCGGCCCCGCGCAGGGCGTCCACACGGCGCCCAGCGACAGGCCCAGCACGAAGCCGCCGGCATTGCCGCTGCCGGTTCCCCCGGCGGCGGACAGGCGCTGCAAGGGGCCGCCCACGCGGGCGATCAGGCGGTCGTAAGGTTCGGGCCAGATCCGCGCCAGGCCGAACAGCGCCAAGAGGACGATGGAGGTCGAGCGCACCGCTTCGTGCACGGATTCGTTCAGGTTGGAAAGCAGGCTGAGCGCGATGCCCAGGCCGGCGAACGCCAGCACGAAGCCGGACACGACGAACAAGGGGCGCAGCCGGTCGCCGCGTTCCAGCGAGGTGCCCAGCAGCACCGGCAACAGGGGCAGCACGCAGGGCGACGCGATGGTCAGCATGCCGGCAAGCAGAGCGATGGGAGTGTTGATGAGGTCCATGGGGGTCGTCCTTTGGAAAGTGACCCCATTGCACCCGCCGCACGTATCCGGCATGTGCCGGATGGGCGGTTTTTTTCAAGCGCGTGTATCCGCCGCCTCGGCGTATACAGTACGACACACTCCAGGGAGCCGCCGGCGCTATAAAGCGATCACACCCCGTACCGGAGCCTCACATGAAGCGCTTTCTTGCCGTCCTGCTGCTGCTCTTTGGCGGTTTCACCGCCGAAGCCGCCAAGCCCTTCCAGTGCCAATTGATCTCGAATACCCGTCCACGCCGCGATCCCCTGCCCCCGGGCGAACGCTAGGCTTCGATAGAATCCCGATACCCATCCGGCGCGTCCGGCGCGCCGTCATCCTCGAACAACAAGGCACCCGAAAATGGATCACATAGACCACGTCATGATCGTGGACGACGATCGGGAAATCCGTGAACTCGCCGGCGGCTTCCTCAGGAAGAACGGCCTGAACGTCACCCTGGCGGCCGACGGGCGGCAGATGCGGTCCCTGCTGGAAAGCCTGTCCGTCGACCTGATCGTGCTGGACATCATGATGCCCGGCGATGACGGCCTGGTGCTGTGCCGCGAACTGCGCAGCGGCAAGCACCGCCGCATCCCCATCCTGATGCTGACGGCGCGCAGCGACGACATGGACCGCGTCCTGGGCCTGGAAATGGGCGCCGACGACTATCTGGTCAAGCCCTTCGTGGCGCGCGAACTGCTGGCGCGCATCAAGGCGATCCTGCGCCGCACGCGCATGCTGCCGCCCAATTTCCAGGTGACCGAGCCCGGGCGCGAGATCGCCTTCGGCAACTGGCGGCTGGACACCACCGCGCGCCACCTGCTGGACGCCGACGGCACCATCGTGTCGCTCAGCGGCGCGGAATACCGGCTGCTGCGCGTCTTCCTGGACCATCCGCAGCGCGTGCTCAACCGCGACCAGCTGCTGAACCTGACGCAGGGCCGCGACGCCGACTTCTTCGGGCGCTCGATCGACCTCCTGGTCAGCCGCCTGCGCCAGCGGCTGCGCGAAGACGCGCGCGAGCCCATGTACATCAAGACCGTGCGCAGCGAAGGCTATGTCTTCTCCGCCGCGGTCGACGTCTCGGAATCCGGCCAGTGAGCGCCGCCGCGCCGCGCCCGTTCGCCTGGCCCCGCACGCTGGTCGCCCGGCTGTTCCTGATCTTCGTGGCGGGCCTGGTCCTGGCCTATGGCCTGTCGTTCGCGTCGCTCTTTTATGAACGCTACAGCGCCACCCGCAACATGATGCTGGGCGACCTGGAGCGCGACGTCGCCATCGCCATGGACATCCTGGACCGGCTGCCCGCCGCCGAGCGCCCCGCCTGGCTGCCCCGCCTGTCCAGCAACAACCGCCAGTACCTGCTGGGCGACGGCAAGGCGGACCAGCCGCTGGGCAATGACGCCGCCCGCACCGCCGCGCAATCGATCGAGGCCGCGCTGGGGCCGGACCGTCCGGTGACGGTGCACGCCATGGCCGACGATCCGCGCCACATCCAGGCCCGCGTCGTGCTGTCCGACGGGCAGCCGGCGATCCTGGACATCGAGCTGTCCCGCATGCGGCCGGCGCCGTGGCTGTTCGGTGTGCTGGGCGTGCAGCTGTTGCTGCTGGCCGGCTGCGCCTGGCTGGCCGTGCGCCTGGCCGTCCGCCCGCTCACGCGGCTGGCCCGCGCGGCCGAGGAGCTGGACCCCGACAAGAAAAGTCCGTTGATGGACGAAGCCGGCCCCGCCGAGGTCGCGCATGCCGCCGTCGCCTTCAACGCCATGCAGGATCGCATCTCGGCCCACGTCGCCGAGCGCATGCAGATGCTGGGCGCCATCTCGCACGATCTGCAGACGCCCATCACGCGGATGAAGCTGCGCACCGAATTCATGGACCCGTCCACCGACCGCGACAAGCTCGCTCAGGACCTGAACGAGGTGGAGCGCCTGGTGCGCGAAGGCATCGACTACGCCCGCAGCGCGCACGGCAAGGCCGAAACGCCTGCGCGCATCGACCTGAACGCCTTCCTGGACAGCCTGGTGTGCGACTACCAGGACACGGGCAAGGACGTCAGCCTGACGGGCGACGCCGCGCCGGCGCTGTCCACGCGCCCGCACGCGCTGCGGCGCATCCTGGGCAACCTGATCGACAACGCGCTCAAGTTCGCGGGTGCGGCCGAAGTCGCCGTGGCGGCGCGGGACGGCGCGAACCTGTCGATTTTCGTGCTGGATCGCGGGCCGGGCATCCCGGCGGGCGAACTGGACGCGGTGCTGCAGCCCTTCTACCGCCTGGAAAGCTCGCGCAGCCGCGACACCGGCGGCACCGGCCTTGGGCTGGCCATCGCGCACCAGCTGGCGGCGGCCCTGGGCGGCGCGCTGATCCTGAGCAACCGCGAGGGCGGCGGCCTGTCGGCTGAAGTGCGGATCGCGCCGATCGGCCTGTAGCCCCGGGGCGTCAGGATGCCGGCGTATCTATGGGGACGGCACCCTGGCCGCCCCGCAGCGCGCCCGACTGCAGCAGCGGCTTCAGGATGCCGGCCGAGTACACCCGCGCCAGGTTCACCAGGAACTCCGTGAAGTCCGCCTTCGCCGCGTGGTCGGCGCTGTCGGAGATGATGCGCATCACGGCGAACGGCACGCCGAATTCATGGCAGACCTGCGCCATCGCGGCCCCCTCCATTTCCAGGCAGAGCGCATCGGGCAGGCGTTCGCGCAGCGCGTGGGCCAGGTCGTTGTCGTTGACGAACACGTCCCCGGTCGCGATGAGGCCGTGATGGACCTGCGGCGGCGCGGACGCGGACGGCAGGCCGCCGTTGCCCGCGAATTCCCGGGCGCTGTCCAGCAGCAGCGCGCTCAGGGCCGGATCGGCGTCGAAGCGCTCGCGTCCCAGCAGGGGGATTTCATGCCGGCCGAACAGGGGCCGCGCGTCCATGTCGTGCTGCATCAGCGCCTCGGCCACGACCACGTCGCCCACCCGCACCCGCGGATGCAGGCCGCCCGCCAGCCCGGTGAAGATCACCCGGGACACGCCGAATTCCTGGATCACGATGGATGCCGTGGCCGCGGCGGCCACCTTGCCGATGCGGCTGAGCGCGATCACGCAGGGCGTGCCCCACAGGCTTCCCACCTGGAAATCGCGCATGGCGATGCGGCGGGTTTGCGCGCCGGGATCCATGGCCGCCAGCAGGTCGGCGATTTCTTCGTGCAGCGCGCCCAGGATGGCGAGACGTCCCATGATGTTCTTCTTCCGTGAATGATGCGCGGCCGCGTGCCGCCAGGGCGCAACATACTCCAATGCCATCGCGTCCGCCAACGCCTGCGCGGTTTGTATCGCAGCGTATCCGGCGGTCCTTTCGACACGTCGCGATGCAATCCCGCCGTGTCGCGGACACATGGCCGATACAGCGCCTTGTTGCAATGCAGGCTCTCAACCCACTGGCGCAGCCCGGCCGCGCCGACACCCTGGAGTCATCATGGCAAAGCAACTCGAGCAGGTCCTCTACACCGCGCACACCCACACCACCGCCGGCCGCGAGGGCGCCGGGCGCAGCAGCGACGGCGAACTGGACGTGACGCTCAGCACCCCCGGGTCGGGCAAGCCCGGCACCAATCCCGAACAGCTCTTCGGCGTGGGCTATTCCGCCTGCTTCATGGGCGCGATGAAGCGCGCCGGGGCCACCCACGGCATCGCCGTGCCGCGCGACGTCGCCATCGACGCCAGCGTGTCGCTGGGCAAGGTCGACAACGGCGCCAACTTCGCGCTGGGCGTCACCCTGGCCGTCTCGCTGCCCGGCTTGACCGCCGAACAGAAGCAATTGCTGGTCGAGTCGGCGCACCAGCTCTGCCCGTATTCGCGCGCCATTCGCGACAACATCGACGTGCGGTTCGAGATCGTCTGACGCCCGACGTCCGGCGCGTTCCGGAAAGCGGCCCCTCTGAACCGGCCCCGAAAGTTGGACAGGATCCAGCGTTCGGGGTCTTGCGCATCGGGCCGTTTTTTCGCGGCTTTCAGATACCAACCGATCGCAGTCCGGATTGCTGCTGATGCTGTAGTAAAGGCGTACTCCCATGCGCGGCCTGCAATGTTTTCGCCCAGGGAAATCGCCTTCTCGGCAGGCGCTAGCTAGGCAAAAAGATGGTGTACATCCATGCAGCAGGGAAACCACGCGCCCTGCCCGGCCTGCCGTGCGTGATAGCGTGCGTCACGCAGGCGTGGTCCCAGCCGGCGACAGAGGTATCGAAAGACTCTATCTGTGTGTGGGAGACGATCATGGTGAAGAACCTTGCCGTATTCTTCGACGGAACCTGGAACGAACCCAACGACCGCACCAACGTCTACGAGCTGTACAAGGCCGCGCCCGAGACCAGCACGCAGGAAACGCTCTACATCGAGGGCGTGGGCACCCAAGGCCAGGGCCTGTGGGCCGCCATCGACAAATTCATGGGCGGCGCCTTCGGCGCGGGGCTGTCCGCCAACATCCGGCAAGGCTACCGCTGGCTGTGCCAGCGCCACGAGCCTGGCGACCGCATCTTCCTTTTCGGCTTCAGCCGCGGCGCCTACTCCGCCCGCAGCCTGGCGGGCATGGTGCGCAAATGCGGCCTGCTGAAAACTCCCACCGAAGACGGCGTCGCCGAGGCCTACGCGCTGTACCGCGACGACTGCGCGCCGTCGTCCATCGAAGCCGCCGCCTTCCGCGACCGGTTCTCGCGCGAGACCGACCTGCACTTCGTCGGCGTCTGGGACACCGTGGGCAGCCTGGGCATTCCGGTCGGCGGCATCCCGTTTCCCGGCTTCTCCGGGTTCTACAACTTCCACGACACGGAACTGAGCAACCACGTCCTGAACGCGTACCACGCCATCGCCACCAACGAATACCGCGAACCCTATTTCCCGACGCTGTGGACCCGCCGCGCCGACTCCCCGCCCCGCCCGGCCCACCTGCCCGTCGAGCAGCGCTGGTTCATCGGCGCGCACTCCGACGTGGGCGGCGGGTACCAGGACGGAAGCCTGCAGACGCTGCCCGCGTCATGGCTACAGGAAAAGGCGCGGCAGGCGGGATTGGAGGCGGGCACGGTGCAGCGGATCTCCACCGACTACGAGCAATGCGAGCCGCATGACTCGTACAAGGAATTCACGGAGAAGGTGCCGATTCCGGTGAAGAAGCGGCCGAGGCTGTGGGACAGGGAGACGGTGCTGAACCTGACGATCGATGATCGGCTGGTCCGGCGGTTTGAGAGGAACCAGGGGTTTTTGAGGGAGTATCCGGATTTCAGGGATGAACTGGGGAAGCTGGAGGTGGGGAAGTAGGGGCGCCCCGCGCGCGGCGGTGGCCGTCAGGCCGCTTCGTGCACGCGCATTTCGACGTGCAAACCGGCCGCGACCGCCATGTTCACCAGCGCATCCAGTCCAAACAAGTTTATCTTGCCCCGCATCAGATCCGAGATCCTCGGCTGGGTAACGCCGAACAAACGGGCGGCCTGCGCCTGGCTCATCGGAGACTGCGTAATGTGATGCTTCAAAGCCATCATCAATACAGAACGCAGTTTCAAGTTTTCTGCTTCTGCCGGCGTGTCTTCAATGGCATCCCACACGCTGCCGTGCTGTTGTTTGTTCATCAGATCAGTTCCCCCAACAAGTCCCGGTATCGCTTTGCGAGAGGCGTAGAGCACGACGCGCGGACAGGGCAGCCGCTTTTCTTCCTGCCGAATGGCGCCCAGGGAACGAGCGCGTCGCAACGCTGGAACTTGGGCAGGAAACCCTCTGTTCACTCGATCGGCTGATGAGTAAACAATGTCGTGCGGCACGCTTTTACTGTCGATCAGATGAGTCCGAATCTGCGAAGTGTCAGCAGAGAATCACCCCGCCGCATACCCCAACGCCACGCTGGCCGCCAACGCCTCCTTCTTCACCGCCGCCACCACCGCTCCATCCGCCGACACATCAAACCCGCCCGTCGCGCCCAGCGCGGTCAATACCGCGCAGACCCGCCCGGTATGGTCATACAGCGGCGCCGACACGGCGCTGATGCCGCGCAGATTCGTGTCCTTCACGGTGGCGCACCCCGACGCCCGCACTTCCCGGCGCAAGGCGCCGATGGGGTCGTCTCGATCCAATAGCGCGCGCTGCTCGGCCGGGGCGCCGGCCAGTTCGGCTTCCGCCAACGCCTGCACGGGGGCCTCGTCCAAGAGGCCCAGGAACGCGCGGCCGGTGGCCGACCACAGCATCGACAGCACGGAACCCACGCGCACGTTCACCGTGACCGGCAGGCCGGGTTCCTCGAAGCGCACGATGGTCGGGCCTTTGTTGCCCATGACCGCGATGAAGCAGGTGACGGCCAGGCTTTCGCGCAGGCGGACGAGCGCGGGTTCGCCTATGCGCAGGGGGTCGGCCTGGCGCATGGCAGCCACGCCGACGTACAGGGCTTCGAGGCCCAGGTGGTACTGCTGGGTGGCGACTTCCTGGTCGACCAGGCCCTCGGCGATCAGGCTCATCAGGTAGCGGTGCACCTTGGCCGGGCTTTCGCCGACGTGGGCGGCCAGGGCGGTGAGGCTGGCGCGGCCGCCCAGGCGGGCCAGGCCCTTGAGCACGGTCATGCCGGTTTCGGCCGCCTGCACTCGCTGGCGGCGCTCGCGCGGGCGCGCGGCGGGATCCGATTCGAAGTCGGGGTCGGATGCGGGCGGCAACGCGGCTTTGCTCATGGGGAAATGCTGCTCCGGAACGGGTGCTCGCAGGCAAACGGGGGACTGAAAGCCTGGAGCGGCACTAAGGTTAACCCTTCTTTATAAATTACGCATTGCGTATATGATTTACGCAAACGCAAACAAGGAATGCAATTTTGACATTCCACAAAGAGGAGACTTGCCCATGCGCAGTGTTAAACACCATGTCCTGGCCGGCCTGCTGGCCCTGCCCCTGCTGGCTTGTGCCAGCGCGTCCGCCCAGCAGCCGGCCGCCGCCTACCCCGCCAAGCCCGTGCGCTGGATCGTGCCCTACGCCGCGGGCGGCGGGTCCGACTTCCTGGCGCGCAGCATCGGCCAGGGCCTGACCGGGCGCCTGGGCCAGCCGGTCGTGATCGAAAACAAGCCCGGCGGCAATACCGCCATCGCGGCGTCGGAGACGGCGCGCGCCCCGGCCGACGGCTACACGATGCTGTCCGCCGACAACGGCACGCTGGTGTTCAATCCGGCGCTCTACAAGAAGCTGTCGTATGACCCGGCGAAGGACCTGGCGCCCGTGACGTTGATGGGCCGGTTCCCGATGATCCTGGTGGTCGGCCCGGCCATGAAGGTCAACTCGGCCAAGGAGTTCCTGGCGGAAGCGAAAAGCCGCAAGGAAGGGCTGGACTACGCCTCGGCCGGCGCCGGCAGCCCGCACCACCTGGCGATGGAGCTGCTGAAGGTGGAAGCCGGCCTGACGCTCACGCACGTGCCCTATCGCGGCGCGTCGCCCGCGCTGGCGGACGTGGCCGGCGGGCAGGTGCCCGCCATGATGGTGGACCTGGCCGCGGGCGCAGGCTTCATCAACGGCGGCAAGGTGAAGGCCCTGGCGGTCGCCAACCCGACCCGCCTGCCGCAATTGCCGGACGTGCCGACGTTCGCGGAAATCGGGCTGAAGAACGTGGAAGCGGCCGCGCAAGTGGGCGTGGTGGTTCCCGCCGGAACGCCCAAGCCGGTGATCGACGCCCTGAACAAGCAGGTCGTGGCCACCATCAATGACCCCGCCACGCGCCAGCGCCTGGTGGAATTCGGCATCGAGCCCGTGGGCAATACGCCTGCGCAGTATGCCGAGATGCTGACGAGCGAGCGCGCCCGCTGGCAGAAGCTGATCACCGACCTGCGCATCACGCTGGACTGATCGCACCGGCCCGCCGCCAGCCCCGGCGCGCGGCGGGCCCGCAAGACGAACACACGGAAGACCCCATGAATCAAGCACCCGCCTCCCCGCGCCCTTCGGGCTGTCCCATCGACCACGCGGCGCTGGCCGCCGCGCAAAGCCCGACGGGCTGTCCGGTCAGCCCGCGCGCCGCCGCCTTCGATCCCTTCGGCGACGGCTACCAGCAGGATCCCCCGGAATACGTGCGCTGGGCGCGCGAGCAGGAACCCGTGTTCTACAGCCCGCAACTGGGCTATTGGGTGGTGACGCGCTACGAGGACATCAAGGCGATCTTCCGCGACAACATCACGTTCAGCCCGTCCATCGCGCTGGAAAAGATCACGCCGACGGGGCCGGAAGCCAACGCGGTGCTGGAGTCCTACGGCTACGCGATGAACCGCACGCTGGTGAACGAGGACGAGCCCGCCCACATGCCGCGCCGGCGCGTGCTGATGGACCCGTTCACGCCCGAAGAACTGAAGCACCATGAACCCATGGTGCGCCGCCTGACGCGCGAATATGTGGACCGCTTCATCGACGACGGCCGCGCCGATCTGGTCGACCAGATGCTGTGGGAAGTGCCGCTGACCGTGGCGCTGCATTTCCTGGGCGTCCCGGAAGAGGACATGGACCTGCTGCGCCAATATTCCATCGCGCACACGGTCAACACCTGGGGCCGTCCCAAGCCGGAGGAACAGGTCGCCGTGGCGCACGCGGTGGGCAACTTCTGGCAGTTGGCGGGCAAGATCCTGGACAAGATGCGGCAGGATCCGTCCGGCCCCGGCTGGATGCAATATGGCCTGCGCAAGCAGCAGACGCATCCGGAGGTCGTGACCGACTCGTATCTGCATTCCATGATGATGGCCGGCATCGTCGCGGCGCACGAGACCACGGCGAATGCCTCGGCCAACGCCTTCAAGCTGCTCTTGCAGCACCCGGAAGCCTGGCGCGAGATCTGCGCAGACCCGGACCTGATCCCCAACGCGGTCGAGGAATGCCTGCGCCACAATGGCTCGGTCGCGGCGTGGCGGCGGCTGGCGACGCGCGACGTGGAAGTCGCGGGCGTCGCCATTCCGGCCGGTTCCAAGCTGCTGATCGTGACGTCGTCGGCCAACCACGACGAGGGGCAGTTCGAAGACGCCGATCTGTTCGATATCCGCCGCGAGAACGCCAGCGACCAGCTTACTTTTGGCTATGGCTCGCACCAGTGCATGGGCAAGAACCTGGCGCGCATGGAGATGCAGATTTTCCTGGAAGAGCTGACGCGCCGCCTGCCGCACCTGAAGCTGGCGGAGCAGGCCTTTACCTACGTGCCCAATACGTCTTTCCGCGGGCCGGAACACCTGTGGGTGGAATGGGATCCGGCGCTCAATCCGGAACGCGCCAATCCCGCCCTGCTGCAGGGGCAGCAGCCCGTGCGCATCGGCGAGCCGTCCTCGCACGCCATCACCCGCCCGGTGGTGGTGCAAAGCGCGATGCAGGCCGCCGATGGCGTCGTGCGCCTGCGGCTGGTTTCGCCCGACGGCAAGCCCCTGCCCCGCTGGTCGCCGGGGTCGCACATCGACGTGGAGTGCGGGGACACGGGGCTGTCGCGCCAGTATTCGCTGTGCGGCGATCCGGCCGAGAGCGGCGTGTTCGAGATCGCGGTGCTGCGCGAGGCCCATGGCCGCGGCGGTTCCGCCTGGATGCACGAGCATGCCGTGCCGGGCGCGCGCCTGCGCATCCGGGGTCCGCGCAATCATTTCCGGCTGGACGAATCCGCCGGCAGGCTCATCCTGATCGCGGGCGGCATCGGCATCACGCCCATCAGCGCCATGGCGCGCCGCGCGAAGGAGCTGGGGCTGGACTATGAGCTGCATTACAGCGGCCGCTCGCGCCCCTGCATGGCGCTGGCCGACGAGCTGGCGCAGTTGCATGGCGACCGCCTGCGCCTGCACATCAAGGACGAGGGCGGCCGCGCGGATTATGCGGCACTGCTGGCCGCGCCGCAGGACAAGGCCCAGGTCTACGCCTGCGGGCCGCAGGGCCTGCTGGATGCGCTGGCCGGCTGCTGCGCCGCATGGCCGGAGGACTCGCTGCGCGTGGAACATTTCCATTCCACGCTGGGCACGCTGGATCCGTCCCGGGAGCAGGCCTTTGAAGCGGTGCTGAAGGATTCGGGAATTGTCATCACCGTGCCCGCCGACCAGACCCTGCTCACGGCGCTGCGCGGCGCCAATATCGACGTGCAGAGCGACTGCGAGGAAGGGTTGTGCGGGTCGTGCGAGGTGCGCGTGCTGGAAGGCGACATCGACCACCGGGATGTCGTGCTGACGCGCGCGGAGCGCGAGGCCAACAGCAAGATGATGGCGTGCTGCTCGCGGTCGTGCGGGGGGAAAAGGGTCGTGCTGGAGCTTTAAGGACTTTTACCCGGACGACCCAAAAAAACGCCCCGGCGGTTCACGCCGGGGCCATCCCTGCACCACACACTGCTGCTTGCTCAATCCATCCCGTTCAGTTCGGGAACACCTTGATCTGGTCGCTCTTCAGGACGTCGGGCGTCAGGCTCTTCTCGATCCAGGCCATCGACGTGTCCGTCACCCCCGGCGTCACCAGTTCGGCCGGGACGATGGTGATGTCGGCCAGCACCTTGAACGGATACTTGTCGCTCTTCTTGGTCACGCCGAAGAGCTGCGCTTCCAGCGCCTGGCCGTCGGCGCGATGCATCTTTACTTCGCGGCCATAGCCCTTGAAGCTCACGTCATGCATGGCGGCCGCCACCTGTTCCGGCGTGGGCCAGTTGCCGCCGTTGTCCTTGATGGCCTTTTCGTAGCCCGCCTTCAGGCCCTGGATGCCCTGCACCATGTGATAGACCGAGTAGATCGGATAGGCGCCGGTCTTGTCGTGGAATTTCTTCACGAAGGCCTGGTGCTGCGGATCGTCCTTGGTTTCCGGATGCAGGAAGTAATGGTCGCCGCGCGCGCCGACCAGCACGCCCTCGGGCAACGCGTTGCCCAGGCGCTCCAGCGAGCTTTCCGCCAGCGACAGCACGAAGGTGGAGTTCTTGAACAGGTTGCGCTGCGAGGCCTGGCGCACGAAGTTGTCCAGGTCGCCGCCCCACGAGGTGGAGACGATGACGTCCGGGCGCAGCGCCTGCAGGCGGCTGATCTCGGTGGAGAAGTCGGCGGCGCCGAACTTGGGGAACATCTCGGCCACGACCTTGACGTCGGGCTTGAACTTCTTCAACGCGGCCAGGAAGATGTCGCGCGAATCGCGGCCCCACGCGTAGTCCTGGTTCACGATCGCGATGGTCTTGAAGTCGGGCTTGACCTTCATCAGGTACAGCACCTGGGCGACCATTTCCGTGGTGGCGTTGGCCTGCGTGCGCACCACGTACTTGTAGTTCTTGCCTTCCAGCGCCTTTTCGGTGCCGCAGTCCCACAGCACGTTCAGCACTTTCAGGTCTTCGGCCACCGGCGCCACGATGTTGCAGTGGCCGCTGGAGATGGCCGACAGCATGACGCGCGTGCCGCCTTCGGCCAGGCGGCGGTATTCCGACAGCAGCTTTTCGCCGCCGCCGCCTTCGTCGATGTAGCTGGGCACGATCTTCACGCCGTCGATGCCGCCGTTGGCGTTGATGTCCTGGATCAGGATGTCGGCCGCGTCGCGGGCCGGCACGCCGAACACCGAGGCGGATCCCGACAGGAAGGTCGAGATGCCGACATTCAGTTCCTTGGGCTTGTCGGCGGCGACCGCCAGCGAAGCGAGTCCCGACAGCAGGGTGGCGCCCAGCAAGGCCGCCAGTCTTGAGGTTTTCATGGTGTTGTCTCCAGTGTTGTAGTCGGGTCTGTGCCCTTAGAAAACGATGGCGTCGCGCAGGCTGCCGCCGGTGGCGAGGTGATCGAACCCCTCGTTGATCTGGTCCAGCGAAAACGATCGGCCCATCATCCTGTCCACCGGCAGGCGGCCGGCCTTGTACAGGTCGATGTAGCGGCTGATGTCGATGGCGGGCACGCCCGAGCCCAGGTAGCTGCCCCGGATCTCGCGCTCTTCGCCCACCATCTGCGACAGCGACAGCGGGAAGCTGAACTTGGGATTGGGCAGGCCGGACGTGACCGTGGCGCCGCCGCGGCGAGTCAGCTTGTAGGCCGTTTCAAAGGCGGGCACGGCGCCGGCCATGTCGAAGCCGTAATCCACGCGCCCGCCCGCCAGGTCCATGAGGTCGTCGTCCGACTTCACCTGTTTCGGGTTGACGATGTGGGTAGCGCCCAACTCCCTGGCCAGCGCCAGCTTTTCGTCGCTGAGATCGATGGCGACGACGCGGCGCGCGCCGGCGGCCACGGCGGCCAGCAAGGCCGACAGGCCCACGCCGCCCAGCCCGACGATGGCGGCCGTGTCGCCCGTCTTGATGCGGGCGCGGTTGATGACGGCGCCCGCGCCCGTCAGCACGGCGCAGCCGAAGAGCGCCGCCTCGCGGTGGCTGAGCTCGACATTCACCTTGACGCACGAACGGCGCGACACCACGGCGTATTCCGCGAAGCAGGACACGCCGGTGTGGTGGTTGATGTATTCATCGCCGATGTGCAGGCGGCGCTCGCCACCCAGCAGCGTGCCCTTCGTGTTGGCCACGGCGCCGGGCTCGCACAGGGCCGGGCGGCCTTCCATGCAGGGGTTGCAGCAGCCGCAGCTGGGCACGAACACCATGGCGACATGGTCGCCGGCCTTCAGGTCCGTCACGCCGGGGCCGGTCTCGACGACCTCGCCGGACGATTCGTGGCCCAGCACGATGGGCACGCCGCGCGGCCGGTCGCCGTTGATGACCGACAGGTCGGAATGGCAAAGGCCCGCCGCCTTGATCCTGACCAGCACCTCGCCAAAACCGGGCGGGTCCAGTTCGATGTCCGCGATGGTCAGGGGCCGGGTCTGCGCATACGGCCCCTCCACCCCCACTTCCCGCAATAACGCCGCTTTGATTTTCATGCGCCTTCATCCACAGAAAGAGATCGGAACCGCAGCCTGGCGCGGCGCCGGGTGTGCGCCGGGGCGGCCGGGCCCCTGCGGGCCAGCGGCCGTCCGGCTCCCTGCCCTACACCGTGCGTCCGCCGTCCACCGGGAATTCCACGCCGGTGATGAATTCGGCGGCGTCGCTGGCCAGGAACAGCGCGGCCGCGGCCACGTCGGACGGCTGGCAGAAGCGGCCCAGGGGGATGGTCGACACGAACTTGGCGCGATTCTCCGGCGTATCGGGCAGGCCCATGAAGAGCTCGAACATGCCGGTGATGCCCATGACGGGGCAGATGGCGTTGACGCGGATGCCGTCGGAACCCAGTTCCACGGCCATGGACTTGGACAGCACGTTGACCGCGCCCTTGGACGCGTTGTACCAGCTGAGTCCGGGACGCGGACGGATGCCGGCGGTCGACCCGATGTTCAGGATCACGCCGCGCTTCTGCTTGCGCATGACGGGCACCACGGCCTGCGCCATGTGATAGATGGACTTCACGTTGATGTCGAACATGCGGTCGAACATGGCCTCGTCCACGTCCAGCATGGGCTGGTTCTTGTGGGTGATGGCGGCATTGTTCACCACGATGTCGACCGACCCGAACTTGTCCAGGCAGGCGCGCACGGCGTTGTCGATGTCGGCGCGGCTGGACACGTCGGCCTTCACGGCCAGCGCCGCGGCGCCGACCTCGGCGGCCACGCGGTCGGCGGCCTCTTTATTGATGTCGGCGATGACCACCTTGGCGCCTTCCTTGGCGTACAGCTTGACGATGCCCTCGCCGAAACCGCTGCCCCCGCCCGTGACGATCGCGACCTTGCCTTGCAACTGGCTCATTTTCTGTCTCCGTATGATGCGCGGCGATCACTCGCCATAGAACTGAATCAGGGTCTTGGTGGTGCTCATTTCTTCCAGGGCGATGAAGCCTTTTTCGCGGCCGTGCCCGCTCTTCTTGACGCCGCCGAAGGGCAGCTCCACGCCGCCGCCCGCGCCGAATCCGTTGATGTAGACCTGGCCGCACTTGATGCCGCGCGCCACGCGCTGCTGGCGTCCGCCGTTCTCGGTCCAGACCGCACCCAGCAGGCCGTAGTCGGTGGCGTTGGCCAGGCGAATGGCCTCAGCCTCGTCCGTGAACGGCAGCGCCACCAGCACCGGGCCGAAGATCTCCTCGGTCAGCAGATCGCTATCGTGGCTGGCGGCGCTGAACAGCGTGGGCTTCACGAAGTAGCCGCCCTTGGGCACGCCGTCGGCGATGCCGCCCTCGGCCGCCACCTTCAGGCCGTCGGCCAGGCCCTTGGCGATGTAGCGGTTGACGCGGTCGAACTGCGCCTTGTTGACGACGGGGCCGCAGGTCAGGTCCATGTCCGGCGTGCCGGCGCGCACCTTCGAGAATTCCTCGGCCAGCGCCTTCATGAAGTCCGCGTAGATGCCCTTCTGCACCAGCAGGCGGCTGCCCGCCGTGCAGGTCTGCCCGGTGTTGTGCACGATGCCCTTCACGATGGCGGGAATGGCCAGCTTGTAGCTGGCGTCGTCGAACACGATGTGCGCCGACTTGCCGCCCAGTTCCAGCACGCACTTGACCGCATTGACGGCGGCGGCCTGCTGGATCAGCACGCCGACCTCGTTCGAGCCGGTGAAGGTGATGAAGTTGATGCCGGGATGGCGCGACAGCGCGGCGCCCGCTTCTTCGCCCAGGCCGGTCACGATGTTCAGCGCGCCGCGCGGAAAGCCGACTTCCAGCGCCAGTTCGGCCACGCGGATGATGGACAGGCAGGCGTCCTCGGCCGGCTTGACGACGGCGGCGTTGCCCATGGCCAGCGCCGGCGCCACGCTGCGGCCGAACATCTGCGCGGGATAGTTCCACGGGATGATGTGGGCGGTGACGCCCAGCGGTTCGCGGATGAGCTGCACCGAATAGTCTTTCTGGAACGGGATGGTCTGGCCGTGGACCTTGTCGGCCGCGCCGCCGTAGAACTCGAAATAGCGCGCCAGCACGGTGATGTCGCCCCGCGCCGTGGACATGGGCTTGCCCGTGTCGCGCGATTCCAGCTGGGCCAGTTCCTCGTGGTGCGCCAGCACGCTTTCGCCCAGGCGCAGCAGCAGCCGGCCGCGCTCCAGGGCCGTCATCTGGCCCCAGGCGCCGTCCAGCGCATCGCGCGCCGCCTGCACGGCGTCGTTCACGTCGGCCTGCTGGCCGCGCGGAATGGTAGTGAACACCTCGCCGTCTACCGGCGAGACGACCTCGAGCTTGCGGCCGTCCCGGGCATCGACCTGGCGGCCGTCGATAATCATCTGCGTCATTGAGAGTCTCCGTGGGGATTCAGTTCAGCGTGATCGAGCCGCGCTCGATCGTCCATATCTGGTCGGGAATGTCGCCGAGCAACTTCACGTTGGACTCGGTGATCACCACGCACAGGTCGGGCTGCATTTCCTTCAGCCGCGCCAGCGCCTCGGTGTAGTCGCGCGCCAGCTTGGGCGCGAGTCCCTGAAAGGGCTCATCCAGCATCAGCAGGCGCGTGCCGACCATGACGGCGCGCGCCAGCGCCACCATCTTGCCCTGGCCGCCCGACAGGGCGGAGCCGGACCGCTTGAGCATGGGCTCCAGCTGCGGCACCACCTTCAGCACCGTTTCCATGCGCGCCTGGATGTCGGCCTTGGACTGGCCCTGCACCTCGCAAGGCAGATGCAGGTTTTCCTCGACGGTCATGGTGGGGAAGATGACCCGGTCCTCGGGGGCATAGCCCACCTTCAGCGCCGCGCGCCGGTGGCCGGGCAGCGCGGTGAGGTCGGTGCCGTCGAAGGAGATCTTGCCGGACTTGAGCCGGGTCAGTCCCATGATGGTGCGCAGCAGCGTGGTCTTGCCCGCGCCGTTGCGGCCGACGATGCCGATGGTCTTGGATGCGTCGAAACTGGCGCTGACGTCGCGCAGGATGCGGTTGCCCGCCAGGTCGACGTTGATGGCCGATAGGTTCAACATGGTTCAGGCCCCCAGCACTTCGCTACGGATTTGCGGGTTGTTCAGGACGTCGGCGGGCGAGCCGTCGGCGGCCACCTTGCCGGCGATCCAGGCCGCCACCCGCGTGGCGTAGCGCGACACGATGTCCACGTCGTGCTCGACGAACCAGCTGGTCACGCGCCGTTCGTCCAGCGCATGCATCACGGTTTCCATCAACGCGAATTTGTCCTCGGAGGCCACGCCGCTGGTGGGTTCGTCCATGATCAGCAGCTTGGGCTGCAGCGCCAGCGCCATCGCCACGTCCAGCAGCTTGCGCTTGCCCTCGGGCAGTTCGATGCAGGCTTCGTCGGCGTCGGGCAGAAGGCCCACCAGGTCCAGCGTGGCGTCCACTTCGCGCCCGTCGATGGTGCTTTCCAGCGGACGGAACCAGCTCAGTTCCTTGTTGCGGCGCGCGGCCGCGATCTGCACGCACTCGCGCACCGTGTGCTCGGTGAAAAGCTGCGGCAGCTGGAACGAACGCCCCAGTCCCAGGCGCACGATCTTGCGCGGCGCCATGGCGGTCACGTCCTTGCCGTCGAAGTAGACCTTGCCCTTGGACGGCGCCAGGTAGCCCGTGCAGATGTTGATGAAGGTGGTCTTGCCGGCGCCGTTCTGCCCGATCACCGCCAGGCGTTCGCCTTCGTGCAGTTCGAAGTTGATGTTGTCGGCCGCCACCACGCCGCCGAAGGCCAGGTACAGGTCGGTGGTTTGAATGAGGGGTTTCATCTTCAGTTCCTTGCCGCGGCCTGCACGGGGGCCTGGGTGCGGCGCTGGGCGCGCTCGCGCGACTTGATGCGCTTGTTGATCTGCCCGACAAAGCCCGTGGGGAACATGAAGATCACCAGGATCAGCGTGAGGCCCAGCAGGAACTGCCAGAGGCCCGGGAAGTACGCCGCGGACACCAGCTTGACGGATTCGAAGCCCACCGCGCCCAGGAACGCGCCCGCGGCATGGCCCGCGCCGCCCAGGATGGTGATGAAGACGAATTCGCCCGACCGCAGCCACGACCCGATTTCCGGCGTGACCAGTCCCTGCATCAGCGCCAGGATCGCGCCCGAGAACCCGACCACCACGGCCGACAGCAGATAGCCCTTCCACATGATGAAGTACGCGGAAAACCCCAGGTATTCGATGCGCGTTTCATTGGTCTTGATGGCCGACAGCGCCTGCCCGCTGCCCGAACGGAAGTAGCGCTGCACCCACCACGCCAGCACCAGCGACAGGACCAGCGTCAGGAGCAGCAGCGCGCGCTCGAAGGATTCGCGCTCCATGGCGATGCCGGCCATGGTGGGCCGCACGATGCGCATGCCGTCCGAGCCGCCCGTCAGCGTGTACAGCTTGCCCAGCAGGGCGAACAGCACCATGCTCAGCGCCAGGTTCAGCATGCCGAAGAAGATGCCGCGGTAGCGCACGACGAACAGGCCGATGACGACGGCGGCCGCGAAGCTGGCGGCCACCCCGGCCAGGATCAGCGCCAGCGCGTCGATGCCCGGCACGGCCTTGGCCAGGAAGGCCACGGTGTACGCGGAAATGCAGGCGAACATGGCATGGCCGAACGAGATCTGGCCGGCGCGCGCCATCACCGACACGCCCAGCGCGGCGATCGCGTAGGTCAGGCCGATGACGATGGGCGTGATGGTCCAGGACCAGGTGTAGCCGAGGAACAGCGTGACCAGCGCGGCCAAAAAGCTGAGGACAGGCACTTTCATCAGATCGTCCTCGCCTGGGCCACGGTGAACAGGCCGTGCGGACGGATGATCAGCACCAGCACCATGATGATGTAGGGGACCGCCACCTCCAGTTCGGGCGCGGCGTAGACGGCGATGGCGCGGATGACGCCGATCAGGAGCGCGGCGATCAGGGCGCCGGTGATCTGGCCCAGTCCGGCGGTGGCGACCACCGCGAACGACAGCACCGTCATGTCCGTGCCGGCGCCCGGCACCAGCGAGGTCGTGGGCGCGGCCAGCGCGCCGCCCAGGGCGCCCAGGATGGTGGCGATCACGAAGGTGACGTATCCGATCTTCTTGGCGTTGATGCCCAGGGACGTGGCGACCTCGCGGTTGTGCGTGGTGGCCACAGTCTGCTTGCCCAGCTTGGTATGGCGCAGGAAGTATTCCAGGCACACGTAGGCCAGCAGCGCGGTGACCGGCACCACCACCAGTTGGTAGGTGGTGTAGGTGATGTCGCCGATCTCGATGTTGCCCAGGCGGTTCACGACTTCGCTGGCGCTGTAGGGCTGCGCGCCCCACAGCAGGCGCTGGATGTCTTCCAGCATCAGGAACGCGCCGAAGGTGAGCAGCAGCTTGAGGATGGGGTCGTAGTTCTGGGCGCGGCGGATCAGCACGAACTCCATGATGCTGCCCAGCGCGAGCCCCACCGCGATGGCCGCCACGAACAAGGCGGCGAACAGCAGGATGGGGGAGTCGGTCTTGGGCGCCATGAACATGACAAGGCTGGCGGCGGCGTAGCCGCCAAAGGCGTAGAAGGCGCCGTGGGCGACGTTCAGGATGCCCATCACGCCGAACACCAGGGTTAATCCCATCGACACCAGGAACAGCAGACTGGCGTATGCCACGCCATCCACCAAGGCGAGAGGCAGTAGATCCAAGGTCAAGCGTCTTCTCCCAATACGCTGAGCACGGACGCGGCGATTCCTGGAATGCTGCGCAACGTGCGGGCTTGCGCCCGGGCGCGCCCGGCGCGCCCTTGTCTCTTGTCAACCTTTCCGTGTCCCCGCGCCAGGGTTGACGCAGGGGCCGGAAGGCGCTTTTTGTCAGGCGGATAGCCAGCCCCGCGATGGCGCCGGACAGACCCGCCTGGGTATGTGTGCGAAGTATAGGTAGGGGTTTATCGGGCAGCTATTTATCTTTGTGCAAGCCGGGTTTAACAAGCGGTGGAGTGGCCGCGGGCCGCGGCGCGTCCCGGCCCATCGCGGCCAGCGGCGCCCGGGTCTGATAGTCCGGGATAATCCGGATCTGCGCCTCGTCCGGCAGGCGTACATAACGGCCTAGGCCATCCGGCGCAAGCGCGCCCACGTCCAGCAGGGCCAGCGCGGCGCCGGCCGCGTCGCGCACGTCGATGCGCAATTGCGGCGGCGCCAGGCCATAGGTTTCGCCGGCCTCGGGCGTCAGCACGCGGTCGCTGCGGGCCTGCGAGAACAGCGCGACGAAATCGGCCGCGTCGAACCCCGGCGCCGCGTCCGGCGGCGACGCGGTCCAGCCTTGCGGGCCGCGCGTCAGGCTGACCGTGCCGGCAGGCGCGGCCAGCGTCACGCGGGCTGCCCGGCCCGCCTCCCAGGCATAGAGCCGCGCGGGCTTGCCGCTGTCGTCATGCAGATGGGTATGGCCGCCATGGTGCGCAGGCGACTCGGCCGCCTCGCGCCATTGCCAGGCCGACAGCGCGATGCCCGCCGCCAGCAGAGCGGACCACAAGGCGCGCGCGCCTTTCACCGACGCCTCCACCACAGCAGCAGCCCCGCCATCAGCGCCAGCAGGGGCAAGGCCACGGTGCTGGTCCAGAACACCGCGCGCATCTGACGGTTGGTCAGTTCCACGCGGCGGTTCTCGTAGTGGCGGGGCCGGATCGTCAGCAGCGCGTCCTCGCCCGCCAGCAGGGTGACGGCATTGGTGAACAGCGCGCCGTTGCCCAGCGTGGCGAAATGGCGGTTGATGGCGAAGTCGCTGTCGCCCGCGACCAGCAGCGTGGGACGCGCCGAGCCGTCCTCGGCAGAGGCCTGCGCGTTGCGCGTGGCCAGCGCCATCAGCGTGTAGCGCGACGCTGGCCGCCCTGGCGGGTGGGCCTCGGCGGAGGTCTGCGCCAGCGGCGTCACTACCACGCCGGGCGGCAGCGCCTCGCCGGCCGGCTCCAGGCCCGCCGCGCCGGGAAAGAAGCTGAGCGGCAGGCCGCGCGTCATCTTGTGCCGCGTGTAGTCGCTGACCGCCGGACTGCCCGGGTCGTTGCGGTAATGGCTGCCCGGATCGGCCAGCGGGCCCGCGGCCAGGGCGATGCCGAAGTCGGCCAGCAGTGCGTCCAACCCATGCCGGGTATCGGGTTCGAGCAACAGCAGCGTCTTGCCGCCCGCCCCCGTCCAGCGGCGCAGGGCCTGTGCATCGTCTTCGCCGAAGGGCGTGCGCGGTCCGGCGGCCACCACCACGGCGCAGCGCGGCAGGGCCTGCGCCAGGCTGCCGGCGCTGACCGCGCGCGTGGAGAAGCCCAGCGTCTGCAGGGCGTTGCGCGCCATCGCCATGCCATGCTGTTCATGGACTTCGACGCGGGCCACCAGGTTCTCGTCGCCGTCGTGCTCTTCCAGGTCGTCCAGCGACGTCAGGCTGTCCAGCGCGGCCTCGCCGTGACCCTGCGTGAAGCACACCGTCTGCGCGCCGTTCTGGCTGATGCGGATGAGCGCGTTGGTGAAGTCGGTCTCGGTGCCGCCGTTGATGGTCGTCTTGCGTTCGCCCGAGGCCAGCACCGCGCTGCCCGCGAACTGGATGCCGGCGGCGCGGGCCTCGGCCGGACGCAACGCCGGATCCACGCCGCGCACGCGGATCAGCGGGTTCTCGCGTTCATACTGGCGCAGCAGTTCCAGGGCGTCGACCATGCTTTTGTTGCGCAGGTCGTAGAACCACGTCACTTCCACCGGCTGGCGCACCTGGCGCGCGACCTCCAGGCTTTCCGGCGCCAGGCTGTACACCCGCTGCGCGGTCAGGTCGATGCGCCCCAGGTGACGGGCGGCCCACAGGTTCAGCGCCAGCAGCAGCGCGGCCACGGCCAGCACGGGCAGCCACAGCGACAGGCGCCTGGCGGCGCGGCGCAGGACCGGGCGGCTCATCGCAGCCTCCAGCGCTTCAAGTTGACCGCGGCCACCATCAGGGCCAGCACGGCCACGCTGGCCAGCGTGACGGTCGCGGGACCGGGCAGCACGCCCCGGATGAAGTCCACGTGCTGGGCCGACAGCGACAAGGCCTGGAAGAACGGCGACAGCGCGGGAAACGCGTCCAGCGCGGCCGGGTAGTCGATGAACCACAGCAGCACCAGGATGCCCCAGGTGGCGCTGGCCGCCACGATCTGGTTCGAGCAGGCGCTGGACACCGCGATGCCGATGGCGAGGAACAGCGCGCCATACAGGAACACGCCGATGTAGCCGCCCATGATGGGGCCGTAGTCCGGTTCGCCGTACCAGGCCAGCGGCAGCACCGCCGACATGGTGCCCGCCAGCATCAGCGCCAGCATGGTCAGGCCGGCCGCGTACTTGGCCGCGACCAGGGCCACGTCCGACAGCGGCAGTGTGAGCAACAGCTCCAGCGTGCCCTGCCGCGCCTCTTCCGCAAACGCCCGCATGCTGACCAGCGGCATCACCAGGATCAGCAGGATGGTCATGTTGTGGAAGGCGGTCACCATCTGGCCCGTGCTGACGAAGAACAGGTTGAAGCTGAACAGGTAGCCCGACAGGGCCCAGAACACCGCCACGACGGCCAGCGCGACGGGCGAGCCGAAGTCGGTGCGCAGTTCTTTGCGGTACAACGCCGCGAAACCCTTCATGCGCGCCTCCGTAATGGGGGATCGTTGGGCGCCAGCGCCGCCAGCAGGCGGGCCTCGACCGCTTCCTGCGCCGGCAGCACCGCGCGCAGCTCGGCGTGCGCCAGCACGGCGCGCATCACCGCATCGCAGGCCGCGCCGCTGGCGGCGGGGCTGTCCCAGGCGATGCGCCATTTGCTGTGGTTCGCGTCCAGGACGGCGACGTCCACGCTCCGCACGCCCGGGCAGGCGGACAACGCCGCCCGCAGCGCGGCGTGCCCCGCCGCGGGCAAGGCAAGATGAAGCTGCAGCGCGGCGCGGGACTCGCCCAGCGCCGCGTCCTGCACCAGCCGGCCCTGGCGCAGGATGGCGATGCGCGTGCACAGCGCCTCCACTTCCTGCATCAGGTGGCTGCTGAACACCACCGCCCGCCCCTGCGCGCAGCGCCGTATCATGGCGCGCGCCTCGACGATCTGCACGGGGTCCAGGCCGTTGGTGGCCTCGTCCAGCAGCAGCACCGGCGGATCGTTCAGCACGGCCTGCGCCAGCCCCACGCGCTGGCGCTGCCCCTTGGACAGGCGGCCGATCACCGACCGCGCCACGCCCTGCAGGTCGAAGCCGTCGATGGCCCGTTCGATCGCCTGGCGCCGCGCCCGCGCGCCGCCCTGCACTTTCACGCCGGCGCCGAACTCCAGGTACTGCGTCACGGTCAGCGCGTCATAGAGCGGCGCGCGTTCCGGCAGATAGCCGATATCGGCGTTGCCGCGCCCCGGGGCGGGTTCGCGTCCGCGGATCTCGATGCGTCCGCTGTCGGGCGTGTAGAAGCCCGCCATCAGGCGCAGCGTGGTGGTCTTGCCGCTGCCGTTGGGGCCCAGCAGCCCCAGGATTTCTCCCGGCCTGACGGACAGGCTGAGGGAATCCAGGACCTGGCGCGGCCCGAACGACTTGCAGACCTGGTGCAAGGCAACGGCGGGCTCCATGGCGCGCCCTCAGTCGAACACTTTGGTCTTGGCGTTCTGGGCGTGCTGCTCCGCGTCATGGCTGTACCAGAGCTGGCCCTGGCGCGCGTCGCGGATCTGCTTGAGGCGATCGATGGCCAGCATGGACGCCGCGGTGTTCCAGGTGATGCCGGGAATCACGCCCGCCTCGTTCTCGCCCGTGTAGATGGCGTCCGCCGCCAGCAGCACCGTGCCGGTCTTGGGCAGCTTCACCTGCAGCGACTGGTGGCCCTGCGTGTGGCCCTTGGTGTCCAGCAGCACGATGGTGCCGTCGCCGAACAGGTCGAAGTCGCCCTCCACCTGGATGAAGTCGTAGTCGCGGGTGGTGTCGAAGTCCTTCATCACGTAGGCGGCGCGCTGGAATTTCTCGGGCCACCAGGCGGCGCGCAGCTCGGCCTTCTGGACCACATGCTTGGCCTTGGGGAACATCTTGATGTTGCCGGCGTGGTCCAGGTGGAAGTGCGAGTACACGACGTACTTCACGTCGCTGACGTCGAAGCCCGCCGCCTTGAGCTGGCGGTCGATGACCTCGTCGCGGCCCTGGATGGAATTGAACGCCCCGCACAGGCCCTGGCCCCAATAGTTGGCGCAGTTGCCGTCGGCCGTGGCCTGGTTCATGCCCGTGTCGAACAGCACCAGGCCGCGCGGATGCTGGATCACATAGGCGGGAACCGGAATCTTGATCTTCGTGCCCACGTCCACCATGGCGGTCATGAAGCCCTTGTCCAGCTCGATCTTGCCCACCGACAACTGCATCAACTTCACGTCCGTCGGCGGCGCGTCGGCGGCTTGCGCCCATCCGCCCGTCATCACCGCCACCGCCGCAACCATCGCCTTCCAGCTCTTGCTCATTGTTGTCTCCTCGAACCAACGGGGGGAGCCGCAGCCAGGCGGCGGCGGCCGATCAGCAAGCTCCCGGTGTGTCCCGGGTTCACATCGTCGACAGGGTGTTTTCCGTGCGAGGGGGCCTTGCGGCGGGCCGCGCCAGAACGCGCGGCCGGAAACGGCATCTGACGGCCGTTTTCTCTGTTGCGCACTCTGACGCAGCCCGGGTTGGCTGCCAATTAAGGATTCGTTAAGCAGGGCTTCGCGGCGCGCGAAGTGGGGGGAACCCTAGGGCGCAGTCCGCGCCTGCAGTTCGGCGAACGACACCAGTTCACCGGCGAGCGCGCTGGCCATGACGGTGGGCGGGCTGGCCAGCCAGACGCTGCCCGGCCCCGACCGTCCCGGGAAGTTGCGGTTGATCGCGCTGACCGTCACCTGCGAAGCATCCGTGGATGACCCCGGTCCGCAATTGGCGCAGGCGCCGCAGGACGGCTGCAGGATGCGCGCGCCCACGGCGGCGAAGGTGCGGTCGTAGCCTTGCGCCACGCAGTAGTCGCGCACGGCGGTGGTGCCGTACTGCAGGTACAGCGCCACGCCGTCCGGCAGCGTCAGCCCGCGTGCGACCGCCCAGGCCAGCACGTCGTGATAGTGGTCGAAGTCCTCGCGCTTGCCGGCGGTGCAGGACCCGCCATAGGCGATGTCGATGCGGGGCCGTTCCCGCAGCGACGACAGCGGCACGCCGTTGCCCGGATCGCCGGGCGCCGCCACCAGCGGCGACAGCGCCGCGCAGTCCACGCGCAGCGTGGCGGAATACTCGGCCCCGGGATCGCTCTGCATCCACGGCTCGATGCCGGCGTCCACGCCGCGGCGTTCCCGCAGGAAGCGCGCCGTCTCCGCGTCCGGCGCGACGATGCCCGTCAGGCCGCCCAGTTCGGCGGTCATGTTGGTCAGCGTGGCGCGCTCATCGATGGACAGGCCGGCCACCGCCTCGCCCGTGAACTCGAACACCTTGCCCACGCCCGCCCCCGCGCGGATCTCGGGCAGCGCCAGCAAGTGCAGCACGATGTCCTTGGCCGTGATGCCCGGCGGCGGCGCGCCGGACAGATCGATGCGCAACGACGCGGGCATCGTCAGCCGCACCGCGCCCGTGACGAAGGCGTTCGCCATGTCGGTGGTGCCCACGCCGAAGGCCACGCAGCCCAGTGCGCCGCTGTGCGGCGTGTGCGAATCGGTGCCCACCACGACCTGCCCGGGCAGCGCGTAGTGTTCGGCCATCATGGCGTGCGAAATACCGGCCACGTTGCCGCCGGCGTCGGCCGCCGCCTCGGCTTCCGTCAGCGTGCGGTGCTGGCGCAGGCCGTAGGCCCTGGCGAAATCCCGCTGCGCCTGGCACATCGCCCGCACGTTGGGCACGATGCCCATGCGCACGTGGTTCGGGCTTTCGTCGACGTACGACGTATGGTCCTCGAAGACGACGATGCGGCCGGGATCCGCCAAACGCAGGGGCCGGCCGATCCGCGCATGCAGCATATGGGCGGCCATGCCGGTGTAGTACTCATGGATGAAGCGCCAGTCAGCGCGCAGGAAGACGCCCGCCCCCTGGACGGGTTCACCCGCCGTCGCCGCGGTGCGCAACAGGTGGCGCAGGACGATCTTTTCGAACAGGGTACGCGGCGGCGCGGCGCCGGCCGCGTCCGCCCCGATCTCGACGGGCGCGACCTCGCGCAGCTGCGATTGACCGAAGGCCAGCAGGCCGCCCGCCTGCACGATGGCGGCGGCCAGCGCGTCGCGGCCGGCGACGACTTCGTCGACAGTGATGCGCTCGCCCCGTTGCAGGCGATCCACCAGCCCCATGTCGGTGCTGGTGTAGAGCCCGATGTTGTCGGCGTTCTGGCGATAGATGCGCTCGAAGCTCTCGGCGATCACCAGCCGCACGCCCGCCGACTTCTCGGCCATCGGGCTGTGCTCGCGCGACGAGCCCTTGCCGTAGCGCTTGCCGGCGACCACCACATTGATGCCCGCCTGCCGGACCGCGTCCACGCCGATGGGCAGCGCGTCGCCCGCGCGAAAGCCGGTGTAGGGGTAGCGGCCCAGCTTCTCGTCGAAGTGCGTCAGGATCGGCACCGGCGTGATCTCGTCGGTGGAGATGTCGTCGCGCAGCGCACAGGCCCGGCCCGGCGCCAGCGCGCCGCCAGCGAGCTGTTCGGCCACGCAGGCCGGATCCCGCGCCAGGAACAGCAGGCGGGCCGGGGCGTCGAGTACGGTTGCTGCGGTCATGGCAATGCGGCTATTCAATGGTGACGCCCGCGGCCTTGACCAGCGCCTGGCTCTTGGTGATTTCGGCGGCAAGCGTCCTGGACGCCTGCTCGGCGCTGCTGCCCTGCGCCACGAAGCCCTGCGGCGACAGCGCCTTCAGGACCGCCGGCTCCTGCATCGTCCTGGCGGTGGCGGCCTGCAGTGTCTGGACGATATCGGCGGGCAGGCCGGCCGGGCCGATCAGAGAAATCCAGGCGTCATAGGAATAGCCCTTCACGCCCGCCTCGTCCAGGGTGGGCACATCGGGCAGGATGGCAAGGCGTTGCGGGGTGCTGACCGCCAGGGCGCGCAGCTTGCCCGCCTGAACCTGCGCCAGCACCGACGGCGTCGCCAGGAACGCCACCTGGATCTGTCCCGACATGACGTCGGTGATCAGGGCATTGCCGCCCTTGTACGGGATATGCATCATGTCCACGCCCGCCTTGGACTTGAGCAGTTCCCCGGCCAGGTGCAGGACGCTGCCCGTGCCAGACGAGCCGTAGTTGATCTTGCCGGGCTGCTCGCGCGCGGCCTTCAGCAGGTCCGCCATCGTCCTGTACGGCGCATTTTCCGCCACCACGACCACCAGCGGCGTCGTGCCGATGACGGAGATGGGCGTGATGTCCTTGACCGCGTCATAGGGCATGCTCTTGTACAGGCTGGGGTTTATCGCATGGTTGGACGACACGATGCCCAGCGTGTAGCCGTCGGGCCTGGCCGACACGAGCTGGCGCGTGCCGGGAATGCCGGCCGCGCCTGCCAGGTTTTCGACGATCATGGGCTGGGCCAGCGCCTTGCCCAGGTTCTCGGCCACCACGCGCGCCACCATGTCGGCGGTGGAGCCGGGCGAGGTGGGCACGATCAGCCGGATGGGTCGGTCGGGATAGCCCGCGGCAGCCGCGGTGGACGCCGCGCACAGGGCGCCAAGGGCGAGCGCACAGCTCGCAAGCAATCTGGTGGGGGTCATGGTGTCTCCGTATAGGACGCAGCGGGGTCTGTATGCCCCGTACCGGCGATGAACGCGCCTTGACTATACGAATACCGCCGCGATTGCCGAAGTGTCTTCTCGGCAATCCAGCCATCGCGAAACGCGACGGCGCGTTGGCGACGGCGCGTGGGCGACGGCGCGTCTGCGACGGCGCGATCGCGACCGCCCGCTGGCGAGCGCGTCAGCCCTGCTGGGCCAGGAACTTGACCAGGCTGCCCGCCGTGGCGGAAAGCTGGGCCTGTCCCGGAAACACGATGCAGAGCTGGCGCCTGGCCCAGTCGTCGGACAGGGGACGCACCACCACGTCCAGCGCCTGCAGGTAGAGTTCGGCCACCTGCTGCGGCATCACGGCGATGCCCAGGCCCGCATGCGTCATGCGGCACAGCGCGTCCAGGCTGGCCACGCGGATCTTGACCGACAGCGTCTTGCCCAGCACGGCGGCGCGGGCGGCCAGCAGCTGGGTCAGCGCGCTGTTCTCGCGCAGGCCGACGAAGGTCTCGTCGACGATGTCCTGCAGGCTGAGCTGGCGGGCCGCGGCCTTGGGGTGGCCGGACGGCAGCATCACCGCCAGGCGGTCGCGGCGGTAGGGCAACTGCTCCAGGCCTTCCGCGCCGGCGATCTGGTTGCAGATGCCGAAGTCGGCGGCGCGCTCGCGCACCAGCCGCAGGACGTCGGGACTGTGCTGTTCTTCCAGGTCGATATCCACATCGGGGAACAGCCGCTGGAACGCGGCCACGTCTTCCGGCAGGAACTGCACGATGGCCGACAGGTTGGCCACCACCCGCACATGCCCTTTCACGCCCTCGTAGAAGCGCGACAGCTCCGCGCCCATGGCTTCGACGTCGCCGATGATCTGGCGCGCGTGGCGCAGCACGGTCTGTCCGGCCGGTGTGGCCGTCACGCCGCGGGTATGGCGGTCGATCAGCGGCAGTCCGATCAGGGCCTCCATGTCGGCGATGCGCCGGCTGACGGCGGATGGCGCGATGAACTCGCGCTCGGCCGCCCGCGCGATGGTGTTTTCCTGGCACACCGCCACAAAGAGGCGCAGCGAGGTCAGGTCGAGTTTGCGGAGGATGTTTTCCATGGCGTGGCGGGCCGGGCGGCGGGGCAGGCCCGCATTGACGGGGGATCGTACACCACCGCGCCGCCCGCGCGTTCAGGCCGCCCGCTGCTCCCGTCCGCCATTGCGGTAGCGTTCCCACAGCGCCGCCTGCCGCGCCCGGGCCTGCTCCACGCTCTTCTCCTTCACATGGCCATAGCCGCGGATGGCGTCCGGCACGTCGGCCAGTTCCAGCGCCGCGTCGCGGTTGCCGGCGTCCAGGGTTTGCGCGAACTCCGCGGCCAGCGCCAGGTAGTCGGCCGCCAGCTGCCGCTCCATGCGGCGCTCGGCCGTCTTGCCGAACACGTCCAGCCAGGTGCCGCGCACGCGCTTCATGGGCGCCAGCGCGCGGAACGCCAGCGCCATCCACGGGCCGAAGGCGCGCTTCTGCAGGCGGCCCCGCGCGTCGCGGCGCGCGAACGCCGGCGGCGCCAGGTAGTAGCGGACCTGGTAGTCGCGTCCCGGCTCGCCCTCGAACTGCGCACGCAGCCGGTCCTTGAAGGCGGGATCGGCGTACAGGCGCGCAACTTCGTACTCGTCCTTGTAGGTCATGAGCTTGGCCAGGTTGCGCGCCACGGCGCGCGTCACCTCGTGGCGCTTCTCTCCCAGCGCGGATTCGCGCGCGCGCACCGCCTCCACGGCCGCCCGGTAGCGGCTGGCGTAGGCCTCGTCCTGGTAGGCGCGCACATGCGCCGCCAGCCGCTCGACCAGCGCGTCCAGGGACTCCGGCAGCGCCACCAAGCGCCCGGGCGCCGCCGGACGCAGTGCATCCGCGCCGCGATGCGCCGCCTGCCGGCCCAGTTCGAAGGCGGCCAGGTTCTTTTCCACCGACACGCCGTTGATGCGGATCGCCTGGCGCAGGCTGTCCAGCGCCAACGGCAGGCCGCCCTTCTGCCAGGCATAGCCCAGCAGCAGCGGATTGGCGTAGATGCTGTCGCCCAGCAAGGCTTCGGCCAGCGGCCCCGCCTCGATGAAGTCGCAATGGCCGCCGGTGCTCTGGTCCAGCGCCGACTGCGCCTGCGCGCCCGGAAAACGCCAGGCGGGCTGCGACAGGAACGCGGCGGTGGGCGCGGCGCTGCTGTTCACCACCGCGCGGCCATGATCCGGCCGCAGGCGCGACAGCACCTCGGGCGACGCCGCCACCAGCGCGTCGCAGCCGATCACCAGGTCGGCCTCGCCCAGCGCCACGCGGGTGGCGTGCAGGTGTTCCGGCCCGTTGGCGATCTGCACGTGGCTGAGCACCGCCCCGCCCTTTTGCGCCAGGCCCGCCATGTCCAGCACGGTCACGCCCTTGCCTTCGATGTGCGCGGCCGCGCCGAGCAGCGCGCCGATCGTGACCACGCCCGTGCCGCCCACGCCCGCGACCACGATGCGGCACGCGGCGCCGGGCGCGAGGGCCGCGAGCGCGGGCTGGGGCGCCTCGGGCAGCCCCACCGCCTCCCCCGCCTGCCCGGGCTTGCGCAGGACGGCGCCTTCCGCCGTCACGAAGCTGGGGCAGAAGCCTTCCACGCAGGAAAAATCCTTGTTGCAGGTGGACTGGTTGATCCGCCGCTTCGTTCCCATGGGCGTATCCAGCGGCTCCACGGACAGGCAGTTCGACTTCACCGAACAGTCGCCGCAACCTTCGCAGACCGCCTCGTTGATGAAGGCGCGGCGGGGCGGGTCGGGATACTCGCCGCGCTTGCGGCGGCGGCGCTTTTCGGTGGCGCAGGTCTGGTCGTAGATGAGCACCGTGGTGCCCTCGGTGTCGCGCAGCGTGCGCTGCACGTCGTCCAGGGCCTTGCGGTGATGCACTTCAATCCCGGCCGGCCGCGTGCCGCCGCCCGCGTACTTCTCGGGCTCGTCCGTCACGACCACCGTCTTGACCACCCCTTCCGCCAGCATCTGCGCCGCGATCTGCGGCACGGTCAGCACGCCGTCCACGGGCTGCCCGCCCGTCATCGCGACGGCATCGTTGTAGAGGATCTTGTAGGTGATGCGGGCGCGGGCCGCGACCGCCGCGCGGATGGCCAGCAGGCCGGAATGGAAATAGGTGCCGTCGCCCAGATTGGCGAAGATGTGCCGTTCCGACGTGAAATCCTTCTGGCCCAGCCAGGCCACGCCCTCCCCGCCCATCTGGCTGAACGTGTCGGTATCGCGGTCCATCCACATCGCCATGTAGTGGCAGCCGATGCCCGCCACCGCGCGCGAGCCCTCCGGCACGCGGGTGGACGTGTTGTGCGGACAGCCGGAACAGAACCAGGGCTTGCGCTCTTCCACCAGCACCGGCCGGCTGGCCTCGCGCTCTTTCGCGTCGATCACGGCCAGGCGCGCCGCGATGCGGGCGCGCAGCGCGTCCGACAGGTCCGCCTTTTCCAGGCGCGCGGCAATCGCCCGGGCGATCAGCGCGGGCGACAGCTCGTAGCGCGCGGGCAGCAGCCAGCCGCCGCGCGGCGTGGACCATTCACCGCCGCCGTTCTCGCGCTCGTCGAACTTGCCGTACACGCGCGGGCGCACGTCGTCGCGCCAGTTGTAGAGTTCTTCCTTGAGCGCGTATTCCAGGATCTGGCGCTTTTCCTCGACCACCAGGATTTCCTTCAGCCCGGTCGCGAATTCGCGGGCGTCCCGCGCGTCCAGCGGCCAGATGCAGCCCACCTTCAGCACCCGGATGCCGGCCTGCGCACAGGCCGCTTCGTCCAGGCCCAGGTCGTTCAGCGCCTGGCGCACGTCCAGATAGGCCTTGCCGGCGGTCATGATGCCGAAGTGCGCGCGCGGCGAATCCAGCACCACGCGATTCAGCTTGTTGGCGCGCACGTAGGCCAGCGCCGCGTACCACTTGTGGTCCAGCAGCCGCGCCTCCTGCGCCAGCGGCGAATCGGGCCAGCGGATGTTCAGGCCGCCGGCCGGCAGGCTGTCTTCGGGCAGCACGATCCGCACGCGTTCCGGGTCCACGTCCACCGACGCGCTGGACTCCACCACGTCCGTCACGCATTTCATGGCCACCCACAGGCCGGTGTGGCGGCTCATGGCCCAGCCGTGCAGGCCGTAGTCCAGGTATTCCTGCACATTCGACGGATACAGCACCGGGATGCCGCTGGCGATCAGCACGTGTTCCGACTGGTGCGCCACCGACGAGGATTTCGCGGCATGGTCGTCGCCCGCCAGCATCAGCACGCCGCCATGCGCGGACGTGCCCGCCGAGTTGGCATGCTTGAGGACGTCCACCGACCGGTCCACGCCCGGCCCCTTGCCGTACCACATGCCGAACACGCCGTCGCGCTGCGCGCCCGGAAACAGGTTGAGCTGCTGCGAGCCCCAGACCGCGGTGGCCGCCAGGTCTTCGTTTACGCCAGGCTGGAAAACGACGTCGCTGGCCTTGAGATGGCGCTTGGCTTTCCACAGCGCCTGGTCCAGCCCGCCCAGCGGCGATCCGCGATAGCCGGAGACGTAGCCGGCGGTATTCAGCCCGGCCTGCTGGTCGCGCTGCTTCTGCATGAGGGGCAGGCGCACCAGCGCCTGCGTGCCGCTGAGATAGACGCGGCCGGTGGGCTGCAGGTATTTGTCGTCCAGCGACAGGCCATGGGTATCGGCCACGCCGGGGGGTAGAGGGGCGTTCACGGGCTTGTCTCCTGCCATCTGCGGTGGGGGGATTTGGTGTTTTTCCGCAGTGTAGGAAGGGCGGCCGCTATCGTATATTCATATATTCATGTAGCTGGTATTCGATAAACACATGGCTAACGACGTCACCCTCAGGCAGCTGCGGTACTTCGCCGCGGCCGCGCGCACCGGCCGGTTCTCCATGGCCGCCGCGGACGAACACGTCTCGCAGTCGGCCGTCACCAACGCGGTGCTGGCGCTGGAAGCGCAACTGGGCGTGCGCCTGTTCGATCGCCATCCCCACGGCGTCACGCTTACGCCGGAAGGCCACAACTTCCACCAGCGCGCCCGCGACGTGCTGGATTCGCTGGACGACGCCCTGCGCGAACCGGGCTTCCAGCGCTACGCGCTGCGCGGCTCGGTGCGGATCGCGGCGTCGTACACCGTGCTGGGCTACTTCCTTCCCGACCTGCTGGCGCGCTTTCGGCGGCGCTATCCGGATGTGGTGCTGGACCTGGTGGACATGGACCGGCCCGACATCGAACACGCCGTTGCCAGCGGCGACGTCGAACTGGGCGTGGCGCTGCTGTCCAACGTCGACAAGCGGGATCGGTTCGGCCACCAGGTGCTGGTGCGCTCGCGGCGCCAGTTGTGGACGGCCTCCGGCCACCCGCTGCTGCAGGCCGCCGCCCCGTCGCTGGCCGACATCGCGCGCTATCCGTACATCCTGCTGGAAATGGACGAAGGCGAACGCTCCACGCTGAACTACTGGCGGGCGCACGGCCTGGAGCCCGACATCGCATTCCGCACGCGTTCGATGGAAGCGCTGCGCGGGCTGGTGGCGCACGGCTTCGGCATCACGATGCTGTCGGACATGGTTTACCGGCCCTGGTCGCTGGAAGGCCGCAAGATCGAAGCGGTGCCCATCACCGACGCCGTGCCGCCCATGGAGGCCGGCCTGCTGTGGCACCCGCGCGCAGCCATGGCCAAGCCGGCAGACGCATTCCGGCAGTTCATGACCTACGCCTGCGGCGTCTGACGCCCGCCCTGGCGCGGGCCGGACGGCGCGCGCCTACACCAGCGCCGCGCCCTTGCGGCGCGTGAACTGCGCCAGCGACCGCAGCGCCAGCGCGTGCATGGCGGCCACCGACGGCAGCAGGGTCTCTTCCTTGCGCGTCAGCACGCCGACGATGCGTTCCACCACCGGCTCCGCCAGCGGCACGAAGGCCAGGCCGCTGCCGGCAGCCGGCCGCGCCAGCACCGGCAGCACGGTGACGCCCAATCCGCCCACTACGCTGGCCAGCAGCGACGCGCGGTTGGACACGACGATCGCCGGGTCGTCGATGGCGCTTCCCAGCTGGCGGTTCTTGAGCGTGTCAAAGGTGGCGTTGCCGATCAGGCGCTCGTCCGCCAGCGCCGCCCACGGCACCGGCCCGCGGCGGCGAGCCAGCGGATGGCTTTTCCTGCAGACCAGCCCGAACGCGTCGCGCGCCACCGGCGTGAACGCCACCTCGGCCGTGCGCGGCGCCTGCCCCGCCACCCCCACCTGCACTTCGCCGGACAGGACCAGGCGGTGCACTTCCGGCGACGGCTCGTCCAGCGCGCGGATGCGGATGTCGGGATGGCCGCGCGCGTAGCGCTCCAGCAGCCGCGGCAGCCATTCGTCCGCCAGCGACGGCATGACCGCCAGCGACACCGGCCCCTGGCTGCCCCGGCCGAACTGGCGTGCGGCATCCAGCACGCGGTCGTGGGTGGACAGCAGTTCGCGGAACAGCGGCGCCACCGCCAGGCCCAGCGGCGTCAGCTGGGCGCGCTTGCCGGGTTCGAACAGCGGGGCGCCCAACTGCTGCTCCAGGTCCTGCATGGCGGCGGAAACCGCGGCCTGCGACCGGAACGTGCCCTGCGCGGCCAGGCGGAAACTGCCGTGGTCCGCGGCGAGCAGGAACTGACGCAGGTGCTGGATCTTCAAGGGCGTGGGCATGGGCTGTGGGCGGTAGGCTGTGGATGCATCAAATTCGGATTTTCCGAAATTAGCTTACGTTAATTTGGATTGTCAAAAATCCGCCGCGCGTCGAACAATGGGGCCGTCATTTCATCCATGGATTTCGGAGCAGCGCGTATGTCATCACTGCAAGTGCGCAAGGTAGTCAGTTACGTCGAGAAAACCCTCATCGAAGGCGGCCGCGCGGCCGAACGCCCGCTGGTGATGATCGTGGCCGCCGCCGTGATCCGCAATCCGTGGGCCGGCCTGCCGTTCCAGGAAGACCTGCGTCCCGGCATCCTGGAAGCGGCGCCCCCGCTGGGCGAACTGCTGGTCGCCGAAATCCTGCGCCAGGCCGGGTCGGCCGACAACATCGAAGCCTACGGCAAGGCCGCGGTGGTGGGCACCGCCGGCGAGGTCGAGCACGCGTCCGCGCTGATCCACACGCTGCGCTTCGGCAACGCCTACCGCAACGCGGTGGGCGGCACCAGCTATCTCAGCTTCACCAACATGCGCGGCGGTCCCGGCTGCGTGATCTCCGTGCCGCTGATGCACAAGCTGGACGAAGGCCTGCGCTCGCATTACCTGACGGTGCAGACCACCATCAACGACGCGCCGGCGCCCGACGAAATCGTGATCGCGCTGGGCGCGGCCACCTCGGGCCGCCCGCACCACCGCATCGGCAACCGCTATTCCGACCTGCAGGAACTGGCGCAAGAGGCGCAAGCCAAATGAGCGCGCAACGGCGGCGCTCCGGGCGCGGCGAACCCCTGGTGCTGCTGCACGGCGTGGGGCTGGACCACACCTTGTGGGACGACCTGACGCCCCTGCTGGAACCCGACTTCGACGTGCTGCGCTACGACCTGCTGGGCCATGGCGCGGCGCCCGCGCTGCATGGCACGGCGCGGATCGAGGATTTCATCGCGCAACTGGACGACGAACTGGACCGCGCCGGCTGGCGCAACGCGAATGTGCTGGGCTATTCCATGGGCGGCCTGATCGCAGGCGCCTATGCCGCGGCGCGTCCCGAACGCGTCGCCCGGCTGGTTCTGCTGAGCACGGTGTTCCGGCGCACGGATGACGAAGCGGCGGCCGTGCGCGCACGGCTCGCGTCGGCAGCCACTCAGGACGCCCAGGCCGCTGCCCAGGTGTCGCTGGCCCGCTGGTTCACCCCGGAATTCCAGGCCCGGCGCCCGGACCGCGTGGCCCGGATCGGCCAGCGCCTGCTGGACAACGACCGCGCCAGCTTCCTGGCCGCCTACACGCTCTTTGCCCATGGCGACCCGATCCTCGCGCAGGCGGCGCCCGACATCGCCTGCCCGGCCCTCGTCATGACCGGCGAGCACGACGTCGGCTCCAACCCGCGCATGACGCGCGAGCTGGCGCGCGCCCTGCCCAGCGCGTGCGCGCGCGTGGCGACGGCGCAGCGGCATATGCTGCCGGTGGAGGAACCCGCCACGGTGGCCGCGGCGCTACGGAGCTTTTTCCAGGCGCGCAAACCCGAATCGTCCAGCGCATAGAGACGAACCGCGAAAAGACCACCCCAGGTGGAGATGGAGACAGACAACATGAACCGCAGAACCCTGATCAAGAGCATGGCGGCGCTGGCCCTGGCCCCGCTGGGCGGCGCCGTGCGCGACGCCGCGGCGCGCGAAGCGCCCTTGCGCGTCATCGTGCCCTTCCCGCCGGGCGGCGGCACCGACGTGCTGGGCCGCGTCATCGCCGCGTCGCTGGAAGACGCGCTGGAGCGCTCGGTCATCGTGGAAAACAAGCCCGGCGCCAGCGGCATGCTGGGCGCGGACTACACCGCCAACGGCGCGAAGGACGGCAGCATGCTGCTCTTCGCCGGCCTGGTGCCCTCGGTGCGCTACTACGCGCGCCCGCCCGAAGAGGTGCTCCAGCAGCTCGCCCCCGTCTGCCCGATCGCCCGTTCGCCGTACATGGTGGCGGTCAACAGCGACCTGCCCGCCAAGACGCTGGGCGAACTGGTGGCGCAGGCCAGGCGCGAACCCAAGGGACTGACGTTCGGCACCCCTGGCAACGCCACGCCCCAGCACCTGGCCACCGAACTGCTGCAGGCCGCCTGCGGCATCGAGATGCTGCATGTGCCCTACCGCGGCACCGGCCCCATGATGACCGACCTGCTGGGCGGACAGATCCAGGTGGTGGTCGCCACCGTGGCCGCGGTCGAGCCCTATCTGAAAAGCGGCCGCCTGCGCGTGCTGGCCGTCACCAGTCCGCAGCGCCTGCCCAAGTACCCGGATATCCCCACCGTCGCCGAAGGCGGCTTTCCCGGCTTCTCCGCGCAGATCCAGTTCGGCACCTACTGCGCCGCCGGCACGCCCGAGGCCACGGTCGCCGCGCTGAACCAGGGCGTCAACCGCGCGCTCAAGACCGAGGCCGTGCACGCCAAGCTGGCCGAACAGGGCTTCGAACCCACGGGCGGCACGCCGGGGCAGCTTCAGGAAGCGCTGCTGGCGGAAATCCGCGACGTCGCCGGGCTGGTGCAGGCGGGCAAGGTGCGCGTGGACCTGTAGGGACGCATGGCGCACGGTTGCGGACGGACGCGGCGCCTCACTAGAATCGCGGTTCGTCCCACTGGCGCCTGTCCCTACCGATGCTTCGATTCCCCTCTGCCCTGACGGGCGCGCTGGCCCTGGCCGCGCTACTTGCCTGCGGCGCGGCGCAAGCCGCCCGCGACGCCTGCCCGCAGGCGGCGGATATCGTCCGCGCGGCATATCCCCAGGCGCCCGCGCCCGACGCCGACGGCAACGTCCGCCTCGGACGGGACAACGTCGTCATCCGGATTTCCGACGCCGAATTCGGCGAACCCTTCGCCGTGACCTGCAAGGCCTGGCCCGCCAACCCCGACCTGCTGCTGGCGGCGATTCCGCTGATGCAGGACCGCCCGGACCAGGACGACGGGCACGACGGCGACCTGCGGATATTGGTGCTGGATCGCGCAACGCTCAAGGTGCTGCATGACCTGCGGCTGGACGGACTGATGTCGGACGACGCCGTCCGCCTGGGCGGCGTGTCGTTCGACACGGCCCGCTATGACGTCGCGCCCGGGCGCCGCGCCTTCGGGCTGCGGATCTCCCGCGAAGGCTCGTCGCGCGCCAATCCGTTTTCCGAAACCAGCCTGCGCCTGTTCGACATCGGCCCCAAGGGGCTGGACATGGTGCTGGACGGCCTGGTCGTCGACCGCTCGAACGGCGAATGGGACACCAACTGCGCCGGCGAATTCACCGAGCGCAGCGTCAGCCTGGCCATGGGCGGCGGCAGCGCCAACGGATTGCGGGACCTGACCGCAACCGAGTCGCACGAGTCCAGCCGTGCGGCCATGCAGCATGGCGACTGCGTCGAAAAGATCCTGGACAAGGGCAAGACGACGCGCACGCTGAAGTTCGACGGCCGGCGCTACCAGATCCCCGAGCCCCTGCGTTCGCTGGACCGCGAGACTGCTGGATAACCAGCATTTACAGCGGCGTCTCCGCCTGTGCATGCTGCCGAATGATCCGGCGCAGATCGGGCGAACCATGGAGACGACATGCCTAGTCAGGAATCCCTGCATTCCGCCCATATCCGCGAGATCGAACAGGTCGGCCAGGGCCGGCCCACGCAGCGCGACGCGCACGTGGTGCGCAGCTGGCTGCGCTGCCTGGACCAGTACCGGCTGGATCCGGCGCAGGCTTGCGAGGCCTATATCGTCCCCGACGGCCGCCTGCGCGAACACCGCCAGCAATCCGAAGCCCTGATCTCCATCGCCCGCAGCGGCCTGGACCACCTGTTCCGCCAGGTCGCCGGCCAGAACTACGTGCTGCTGCTGGCCGACCGCCAGGGCGTCACCGTCGAATTCCTGGGCGATCCGCTGCAGACCGCGCGGCTGCGCAAGGCCGGCCTTTATCTGGGGTCGGAATGGTCCGAGCAGCGCGCCGGCACCTGCGCGGTCGGCGCCTGCCTGGAAACGGGCGAGTCGCTCACCATCCACCAGACCGACCACTTCGACAACACGCACACGCCGCTGTCCTGCACCGCCGCGCCCATCTACAGCGCCGACGGCGAACTGGCGGCCGTGCTGGACATCTCGCTGCTCAGTTCCCCCAGCCTCAAGGCCAGCCAGAACCTGGCGCTGCACCTGGTCAACAGCACCACGCGCCGCATCGAACTGGCCAACCTGATGGCGCGCACGCGCAACGAATGGGTGCTGCGCTTTGCCCGGTCGCCCGAATTCCTGGACGTCGATCCGGAAGCGGCGATCTCGCTGGACGGCTCGGGCCGCATCCTGGGCATGACGCACAGCGGCGCCAAGCTGCTGGCGCGCGCCGCCGGGCTGGACTGGCGCAATCCGGCCGACCTCATCGGCCAGTCCGTCACGCGCTTCTTCAACGTGCAGCTGGACGACCTGCCCCAGTACACCCGCGCGCGCGCCCCACAGGACCGGCTGATCGTCGCGCGCGACGGCGACGCCCTGTTCGCGCACGCCATCGAACCCAACCGCCGCGCGCGCGGCGCGTCGGTCACGGTGGCCGCGACGCCGTCGGCCCTGCGCGGCCTGGACGGCGGCGACGCCCGCATGGCCGCGCTGCAGGCCCGCGCCGCCAAGCTGGCGCGCCAGGGACTGCCCATCCTGCTGCAGGGCGAAACGGGCGTCGGCAAGGAATACCTGGCGCGCGCCATCCATGACGCCAGCGGCCGCGCCGGCCGCTTCGTGGCCGTGAACTGCGCGGCCATCCCCGAATCCCTGATCGAAAGCGAACTGTTCGGCTACCTGCCCGGCGCCTACACCGGCGCCGCTCCCAAGGGGCGCAAGGGCCTGATCGAAGAATCCGACGGCGGCACCCTGTTCCTGGACGAGATCGGCGACATGCCGCTGGCGCTGCAGAGCCGCCTGCTGCGCGTGCTGGCCGAGTCCGAGGTCACGCCCATCGGCGCCAATGCGCCGCGCGCGCTGCGCCTGGCGCTGGTGTCGGCATCGCATCGCGACCTGGGCGCACAGGTGCGCGACGGGCGCTTCCGCGAAGACCTCTACTACCGCATCAACGCCGCCGCCCTGACCGTGCCGCCGCTGCGCGAACGCCAGGACCTGGACTGGCTCATCGCCCGCATGCTGGCGCGGCACCAGGACGAATCCGGCGCGCCCGTGCTGTCGCCCGCCGCGCTCATGGCCCTGAAGGCCCATGCCTGGCCGGGCAACATCCGCGAGCTGGCCAACGTGATCGCGGTGGCCGCCGCCCTGTGCGAACACGGCGTCATCGAACCCCACGACCTGCCCGACACGCTGGCCCCGGCGGCCGGCGCCGCCAGCGCCGAGGAAGCCGCGCTGCGCACGGCCCTGGCCGGTTGCGCCGGCAACGTGTCGGAAGCGGCGCGGCGGCTCGGCGTGGACCGGTCCACGGTCCATCGCCAGATGCGGCGCTACGGGGTGTCGCCGCGCCGCTGACCGCGCCCGCCCGCCGCCACACGTTCGCCCCCCCTTTTCGCGCCACACCCGCACGCCACAGGTGTGGCATCCGCCACGGGGCCGGCTGCCAGCCCGGTCCCGTTCCCGTCGCGCACACCGTCGCGCTGGGGCTGGCACGGCATTTGCATGGTTGGAAGCGGCGCCCACCGTCCGGCACAGGGCGGAGCCGCCGCCGGACGGGAAACCCCCGCCACGACAACGACAGCCCGCCCCGGGCAAGGAGACAAGATATGCCGACCGACCAAGCCGCCGACGCCGCGCTGGACGAAGTGCTTGCGCGCCTGAACACCGCGCTGGGCAACAAGGACATCGACGCCGTCGTCCGGATGTTCCAGGACGAATGCTATTGGCGCGACCTGGTGCTGTTTTCCTGGAACCTGCGCACCCTGGAAGGCCACGGCCAGGTCCGCGACATGCTGCAGCAGCAGCTCGGACAGGTCGAGCCCGTCCGCTTCACGCGCGACGACGCGGAAGGCGCCTCCGACGAGGGCGGCGTGCTGCAGGGATGGTTCCACGTCGACACCAACCTGGCGCGCGGCTACGGCCACATCCGCGTCAAGGACGGCAAGATCTGGACCCTGCTCACCACCATGTCGGAACTCAAGGGCCACGAGGAACCCAGCGGCGTGCGCCGGCCCATGGGCGCGGAACACGGCAGCAGCCGCGAGCGCCAGACCTGGCTGGAAAAGCGCGAACGCGAAGCGGCCGAACTGGGCTACCAGACGCAGCCCTACGTGCTGATCATCGGCGGCGGCCAGGGCGGCATCGCGCTGGGCGCGCGGCTGCGCCAGCTCGACGTGCCCACCATCATCATCGAAAAGAACGAGCGCGCCGGCGACAGCTGGAGGAAGCGCTACAAGTCGCTGTGCCTGCACGACCCGGTCTGGTATGACCACCTGCCCTATATCCCCTTCCCCGAGAACTGGCCCGTCTTCGCCCCCAAGGACAAGATCGGGGACTGGCTCGAGATGTACACCAAGGTGATGGAGCTGAACTACTGGACCTCCACCGTCTGCGAGTCGGCGCGCTACGACGAGCAGAAGCAGGAATGGGAGGTCAAGGTGCTGCGCGACGGCAAGCCCGTCGTGCTGCGCCCCAGGCAGCTGGTGCTGGCGACCGGCATGTCGGGCAAGGCGAACGTGCCCAGCTTCCCGGGCCAGGACGAGTTCCAGGGGGAACAGCAGCATTCGTCGCAGCACCCGGGGCCCGACGCCTACCGCGGCAAGAACGTGGTCGTCATCGGCGCCAACAATTCCGCCCACGACATCTGCGCGGCGCTGTGGGAAGGCGGCGCCAACGTCACCATGGTGCAGCGCTCATCCACGCACATCGTGCGTTCCGAGACCCTGATGGACATCGGCCTGGGCGGGCTGTATTCCGAACGGGCGCTGGCCAGCGGCATGACCACGCGCAAGGCCGACCTGACCTTCGCGTCCGTGCCCTACAAGATCCTGGCGCAGTTCCAGATCCCGCTGTATGAGCAGATGCGCGAGCGCGACGCCGAGTTCTACAGAAAGCTGGAAGCCGCCGGCTTCATGCTGGACTGGGGCGACGACGGCTCGGGCCTCTTCATGAAATACCTGCGCCGCGGCTCCGGCTACTACATCGACGTGGGCGCCTGCGATCTCATCATCGACGGCCGCATCAAGCTGCAGTCGCGCACCGACGTCAGCCGCCTGACGCGCGACGCCGTCGTGCTGACCAACGGCGTGACCCTGCCCGCCGACCTGGTGGTCTACGCCACGGGGTACGGATCGATGAACGGCTGGGCCGCGGACCTGATCAGCCCGGAGGTGGCGGACAAGGTCGGCAAGTGCTGGGGACTGGGATCCGACACCACCAAGGACCCGGGCCCCTGGGAAGGCGAGCAGCGCAACATGTGGAAGCCCACGCAGCAGGAGGCGCTGTGGTTCCACGGCGGCAACCTGCACCAGTCGCGCCACTATTCCCAGTATCTGTCCCTGCAATTGAAGGCCCGGCACGCCGGCATCCCGGTACAGGTGTACGGCATGCAGGAAGTGCACCACAAGCGCTAGGCGCGCTGCCCCCAGCCGGCGCAGGCGGCCTGGCGGCCGCTTGCGCCCGCGCCCCGGCACGGGGTAAATTGTTGACAATTCAATGCGCCCAGCGCATTTTTTCCCGTTCACACCCCTTCAAAACGGACGGATTGTCGACACCATGAGCAAAGTGCTCACCCTGCCGGGCACGCCGCCGAACGACGGCGAAACGCTGTCGGACCACATCTTCCGCAAGATCCAGTCCGCCATCGTCAAAGGCGAGATCGCCCCGGGCAGCAAGATTTCCGAACCCGAACTGGCGCGCATCCACGGCGTCAGCCGCGGCCCGCTGCGCGAAGCCCTGCACCGGCTCGAAGGCCAGAAGCTGCTGGTCCGCGTGCCGCACGCCGGCGCCCGCGTCGTGTCGCTGTCGATCCAGGAACTGGTCGAACTCTACGAAATCCGCGAATCACTGGAAGGCATGGCCTGCCGGCTGGCCGCCGAACGCATGCCGCCGTCGGAAATCGACGAACTGCGCGGCGTGCTGGAAGCCCACGAGCGCGACGAAGCCTTCCAGGCCGGCCTGGGCTATTACCAGCAGGAAGGCGACTACGATTTCCACTACCGCATCGTCAAGGGCAGCGGCAACCAGATGCTGTTCCGCATGCTCTGCGATGAACTCTATCAACTGGCGCGCATGTACCGCATCCAGTATTCGACAACGCCGAACCGCCCGCGGCAGGCCTATGCCGAACACCACCGCATTCTCGACGCCATCGCCGACGGCGACGGCGAGCTGGCCGAAATCCTGATGCGCCGCCACATCCGCGCATCCCGCATCAACATCGAACAACAGATCGCGCAGAGCACCCAGCAGCGCACGGAGGCATGATGAACAAGTCGTACCGCAAGACCCTGCCCGGCACCCGCCTGGACTACTTCGACGCCCGCGCGGCGGTAGAGGCCATCGCGCCCGGCGCGTATGACGGCCTGCCCTATACCTCGCGCGTCCTGGCCGAAAACCTGGTGCGCCGCTGCGAACCGGCGCAGCTGACCGACTCGCTCAAGCAGCTTATCGAGCGCCGCCGCGACCTGGACTTTCCGTGGTTTCCGGCGCGCGTCGTCTGTCATGACATCCTGGGCCAGACCGCGCTGGTGGACCTGGCCGGCCTGCGCGACGCCATCGCCGACAAGGGGGGCGATCCGGCCAAGGTCAATCCCGTCGTGCCGGTGCAGCTGATCGTCGACCATTCGCTGGCCGTGGAATACGACGGCAACGATCCCGACGCCTTCGCCAAGAACCGCGCCGTCGAAGACCGCCGCAACGAAGACCGCTTCCATTTCATCGACTGGACCAAAGAGGCCTTCGAGAACATCGAGATCGTGCCGCCCGGCAACGGCATCATGCACCAGATCAACCTGGAGCGGATGTCGCCCGTGATCTACACGCAGGACGGCGTGGCCTTTCCCGACACGCTGGTGGGCACCGACAGCCACACGCCGCACGTGGACGCGCTGGGCGTCATCGCCATCGGCGTGGGCGGCCTGGAAGCGGAAAACGTCATGCTGGGCCGCGCGTCCTGGATGCGCCTGCCCGACATCGTCGGCGTCGAACTGGCCGGCCGCGCCCAGCCCGGCATCACCGCCACCGACATCGTGCTGACCCTGACCGAATTCCTGCGCAAGGAAAAGGTCGTGGGCGCCTACCTGGAGTTCTACGGCGAAGGCGCGTCCAGCCTGACGCTGGGCGACCGCGCCACCATCTCGAACATGGCGCCCGAATACGGCGCCACGGCCGCGATGTTCTCCATCGACCAGCAGACCATCGACTACCTGCGCCTGACCGGGCGCGAAGACGCGCAGATCGCGCTGGTGGAAACCTACGCCAAGACGGCCGGCCTGTGGTCCGACAGCCTGAAGGCCGTGCAGTACGAGCGCGTGCTGCGCTTTGACCTGTCGACGGTCGTGCGCACGCTGGCCGGCCCGTCCAACCCGCACCGCCGCCTGCCGGTGTCGGACCTGGCCGAACGCGGCATCGCCGGCGTGGTCGAAAACCAGCCGGGCCTGATGCCCGACGGCGCCGTCATCATCGCCGCCATCACCAGCTGCACCAACACCAGCAACCCGCGCAACGTCATCGCCGCCGGCCTCCTGGCGCGCAACGCCAACCGCGCGGGCCTGACGCGCAAGCCGTGGGTGAAAAGCTCGCTGGCGCCGGGATCCAAGGCCGTGCAGCTTTATCTGGACGAAGCCGGCCTCACGCAAGACCTGGAAAAGCTGGGCTTCGGCGTGGTGGCGTTTGCCTGTACCACGTGCAACGGCATGTCCGGCGCGCTGGACCCGACGATCCAGCAGGAAATCATCGACCGCGACCTCTACGCCACCGCCGTGCTGTCCGGCAACCGCAACTTCGACGGCCGCATCCATCCCTACGCCAAGCAGGCCTTCCTGGCCTCGCCGCCGCTGGTCGTGGCCTATGCCATCGCCGGCACCATCCGCTTCGACATCGAACGCGACGTGCTGGGCGTGGCGTCCGACGGCCGCGAAATCCGCCTGAAGGACATCTGGCCCAGCGACGAAGAGATCGACGCCATGGTCAAGTCGGCCGTCAAGCCCGAGCAGTTCCGCAAGGTCTACGCCCCCATGTTCGGCATCAAGAACGACCGCAAGGCCGCCGCCAGCCCGCTGTACGACTGGCGTCCGCAAAGCACCTACATCCGCCGCCCGCCGTACTGGGAAGGCGCGCTGGCCGGCGAACGCACGCTGCGCGGCATGCTGCCGCTGGCCGTGCTGGGCGACAACATCACCACCGACCACCTGTCGCCGTCCAACGCCATCCTGCTGGACAGCGCAGCGGGCGAATACCTGGACAAGATGGGCCTGCCCGAAGAGGACTTCAACTCCTACGCCACGCACCGCGGCGACCACCTGACCGCGCAGCGCGCCACCTTCGCCAACCCCAAGCTCTTCAACGAAATGGTGAAGAACGCCGACGGCACCGTGAAGCAGGGCTCGCTGGCGCGCGTGGAGCCCGAAGGCCAGGTCATGCGCATGTGGGAAGCCATCGAGACCTACATGGACCGCAAGCAGCCGCTGATCATCGTGGCCGGCGCCGACTACGGCCAGGGATCCTCGCGCGACTGGGCCGCCAAGGGCGTGCGCCTGGCCGGCGTGGAAGCCATCGTCGCCGAAGGCTTCGAACGCATCCACCGCACCAACCTGATCGGCATGGGCGTGCTGCCGCTGGAATTCAAGCCGGGCGTCAACCGCAAGACGCTGGCGCTGGACGGCACCGAAAGCTACGACGTGATCGGCGAGCGCACCCCGCGCGCCGACCTGACCCTGGTCATCCACCGGCGCAACGGCAGCACCGAACAAGTGCCCGTGACCTGCCGCCTGGACACCGCCGAGGAAGTCTCCATCTACGAGGCCGGCGGCGTGCTGCAGCGCTTTGCCCAGGACTTCCTGGAGGCCTCGACCGCATCCGGCGCAGGCAAGCTGGCGGGCTGACCGCCACGTTCCGACAGGCGGGCGCCGCGGCGCCCGCCGCCCGACACCCGACACTTCAGGACTGCTCTATGGCACATGCACCTCAAATCAAGATCGCCGCCACCTACATGCGAGGCGGCACCAGCAAAGGCGTGTTCTTCAAGCTGGACGACCTGCCCGAATCCGCGCGCGCGCCCGGCGCCGCGCGCGACGCGCTGCTGATGCGCGTGATCGGCAGCCCCGATCCCTACGGCAAGCAGATCGACGGCATGGGCGCCGCCACGTCCAGCACCAGCAAGACCGTCATCGTCGCCAAAAGCACGCGCCCGGACCATGACGTGGACTACCTGTTCGGCCAGGTCTCCATCGACAAGCCCTTCGTGGACTGGAGCGGCAACTGCGGCAACCTGTCCGCGGCGGTCGGCCCCTTCGCCATCGCCAACGGCCTGGTCGACGCGGCCCGCATTCCGCAGGACGGCGTGGCCGTGGTGCGAATCTGGCAGGCGAACATCCAGAAGACCATCATCGCGCACGTGCCCATCACCGGCGGCGCGGTGCAGGAAACCGGCGACTTCGAACTGGACGGCGTGACCTTCCCGGCCGCCGAGCTGCGCCTGGAATTCATGGACCCGGCCGAGGAAGGCGACGGCGGCTCGATGTTCCCCACGGGCAAGCTGGTCGACGACCTGGAAGTGCCCGGCGTGGGCACGTTCAAGGCCACGATGATCAATTCCGGCATTCCCACGATTTTCCTGGAGGCCGCGGCCCTGGGCTACAACGGCACGGAACTGCAGGACGACATCAACGGCGACGCCGCCGCGCTGGCGCGCTTCGAGACCATCCGCGCGCACGGCGCGCTGCGCATGGGCCTGATCAAGGACATCGCCGAAGCGGCCAGCCGCCAACACACGCCCAAGGTCGCATTCGTCGCGCCCCCGAAGGAATACGTGTCGTCCAGCGGCAAGCGGATCGGCACGGGCGACATCGACGTGCTGGTGCGCGCCCTGTCCATGGGCAAGCTGCACCACGCCATGATGGGCACCGCCTCGGTCGCCATCGCCACCGCGGCCGCCGTGCCCGGCACGCTGGTCAACCTGGCCGCGGGCGGCGGCGAACGCGACAACGTCTGCTTCGGCCATCCGTCTGGCACGCTGCGCGTGGGCGCGCAGGCCCAGCTGGTCGACGGCGAATGGAAGGTCACCAAGGCCCTCATGAGCCGCAGCGCGCGGGTGCTGATGGAAGGCCGCGTGCACGTGCCGCGCGAGGGCTTCTGAGCCGGGCGCGGCCGCGCGGGGACTTCTGAGCGCGGCGCGGCCGCGCGCGGTTTTCCCCGCGTTTCAGGCAGGTTTTCAAGTATTGCGAGCCGCGAGCAAAGGCTCGCAATTTTCGTTTTCGGACCGGCCCCGACTGGACGCCATCCGCATCCGCCCCTATACTTTCGGTCTGTTGTCACTCATCACCGGCCCCACCGAGGCTTCGCCATCGGGGGCAACCGTCACAAGGCCGCGAACAGCGGCCCGGCGCCAGCGCCGAAACACCATTGCCCAGCCCAGGCCCCACGGCCGGCGGCTGCGGAACAACCCCCTGCCCACCCGGCAGGACCACTGCTCACCGCATTGAGCCCCATCCGTGTCGGCGGCGCCCTGTTGGCCGCACGCGGGCCTCATGCCGCAGCAAGGCACCGATACGGTGTGTCTTGACCCTGTCCAATCCGGGCCGCCATCCGCCGCCCGGCCGGGCAGGCACGCGACCGCGCGCTCCAAACGCACACGCCAGGCCCGCGGTCCGCTGGTGTTTCGTCCTGGCCATGGGCAGGCCCGCCGCCCATCGCACTCCGCGGAAACGGCGCTCAAGCAGCCACGGCGCAAGCTCGGCATGGCTGCCGAGGAGTAAGGACCCACACAATGCAAGAGACAGTTTTCTTCCAGTTATCGGCGACCACCGCCATCCTGCTGCTGGCCGGTTTTTACGGCGCCACCTTCCTCATGTCGCTGTTCATCGGAGAAAAGCACGAGAATGTGGACGGCTACATGGTGTCGAACAACGCGGTCGGCTTCGGCCTGTCGGCCGCCAGCATGATCGCCACCTGGATATGGGCCGCCTCGTTCTACGCCAGCGCCACGTCCGGCTTCAAATACGGCCTGTCCGGCCCGCTGCACTACGGCTTCTGGGGCGCGCTGATGATTCTCTTCATCTATCCCTTCGGCAGGCGGTTCCGTCAACTGGCGCCCAAGGCGCACACCTTGGCCGAGGTGATCCACGCGCGCCACGGGGCTTCCAGCCAGATGATCATGGCGGTGTCGAACATCGTGGGAAGCTGCATCAGCCTGATGGTGAACTTCACGGCGGCGGGCGCGCTGGTGTCCATCCTCAGTCCGCTCAGTTTCATCCAGGGCGTGCTCATCGCGGGACTGGGCGTGCTGTCCTACACCCTGTGGTCGGGCTTTCGCACGTCGGTCATGACCGATTTCGCGCAGCTTGCCGCGATGATCATCGCCGCCGTCATCATCATCCCGCTGATTTTCTTCAACGCCGGCGGGCCCGACCTGCTGCAGGCCAACATGTGGCGGCTGGACAGCGACCAGGCGGACTTCTATTCCACCAAGGCGATCATGGAACAGGGCGCGCCCTATTTCGTGGCGGTGCTGGCCTACGCGATCGGCAACCAGACCATCGCCCAGCGCCTTTTCGCCGTGCGCGAAGACCTGATCAAACCCACCTTCCTGACGGCCACGGTCGGCTATGGCGCCGTGGTCATCGGCCTGGGCATGCTGGGCCTCCTGGCGTTGTTCACGGGACTGGAACCGGCCGGCGGCGACATGAACAACATCATTCCGCAAATGGCCTCGACGTATCTGCCGCCCTTCGGCATTGCCCTGTTCTTCCTGCTGGTGGTGGGCTCGCTGTCCTCCACCGCCGACTCCGATCTGGCCGCCCTGTCCGCCATCGTCATGACCGACGTCTACGCCAAGAACATCGCGCGCGGCAGGCCCGATCCGCGGCGCATGCTGTGGTGGGGCCGTGCCACCATGATCGCAGCCACGATGATCGGCGTGATTTTCGCCAGCCTGCGCCTGGACATCCTGGTCATGCTGGTGTTCGTCGGCGCGCTGTGGGGCGCCATCGTTTTTCCCGTGATCGCCAGTTTCTACTGGGACCGCGTCGACAACCGGGCCTTCGTCGCGTCGGTGCTGGCCGCGGTCTTGCTGTTCACCGTCGTACGCTTCGAACTGCTGCCGATCACGGGCGCCGTCGCCGTGTTTTTCGAGGTCTGCTCGGCGATTGGCGGCGGCGTGGTGCTGGGGCTGATGGCGTTCGGCTTTTTCGGGCGCACGGCCGCCATCGTCGTGGGTGTGCTGGGCGCGGCGGCCATGCTGCCCGCCTTCCTTGGCAATCTGCGCGACTACATCGTGCTGATGGGATCCCTGACCGCCTATGGCGTCAGCGCCACCGTCTGCGTGGCCTTGAGCCTGCGCAACCGCGAGCGCTTCGACTTCGGCCTGCTGAGCGAACGCGTCACCTCGTTCCATCGCGGGCAGGCCGAGGCCGCGCACGATCCGGCGTTGGCGCCCGCCGGCGCATCGGCCAAAGCCTGACCCGCCCCCTTGCACCACCAGGAGACTGCAATGCTGTTGACCGCCTACTTTCTGATCTGGCCGACGATTTCGGCCGCCATTCTCGCGATCCTGTGCGTCACGCTATGGAAGGACATCCGCGTCGCGCGCCGCAGCGGGAAGACCATGATCTGATGCCCCCGGCGGCGCGCCCCGCCGGGCCGCCGCGAGTTCAGGGCGCGCCAGGTGCGCTTCCCAGCGCCTTGAGCACCGCCGTGCCCGTGGCCACCACGCTGTCGGCGACGCTCAGTTCGCCCTGCATGAAGACAAGGCTGGACGTCGCGCGCAAGACCCGGCCGCGCACCTCCAGAAACTGCCCCTCGCGCGCCGCGGCCAGGAAATGCGTGTCCAACTGCACCGTGACGCAGGCGCGCCGGCCCAGCGCTTCCCACGCGATGGCGCTGAGCGCGTGGTCCAGCAGCGCGGTCAGCAAGCCGCCGTGCACCACGCCCGCGGGATTCAGGTGATCGCCCGTGGCCTGCAAGCCGTAGGCCCAGCCATCCGCTTCCTTGCGCACCCACAGCGGGCCGATCAGGCCCGCGAATCCCGGCAGGACTTTCTTGCGCCAGCCTTCCGGGATGGACGATTCGGGGATCGGCGTCGCGCTCATGCGGTCAGTTCCTTGCGGCCAGCAGGTGCGACAACGCGCCCGCCTCGTCCTGCAGCTCGCGGGCCAGCGATTCGACGCGCGCCGCATCCAGCTGTTCGGCCAGGCCCGCGGCCACCAGCGCATGCGTCATGCGCTGGTGGCTGTCGAACACCGGCACCGCGATCACGACGACGCCGTTGATGTAGTTGTTGCGGTCCACGCTGTAGCCCTGACGCCGCACCGCGTCCACGTCCGCCTTCCACGCCGCGAATTCGGGCGCCTGGTCCCAGCGCAGCGCCTTGAAGCGGCGCTCCAGCTCCTTGTCCGAGAACTCGGAGAATGCGGCCACCAAGCGGCCCGTGGCGCTGATCAGCGCGGGAAAGCGGCTGCCCACGTCCACGTGCAGGCGGAACGGCGCCGTGGATCGCGACAGGGCCAGCACCACCATGTGGTCGCTGCCCGAGACTTCGACGCCGATGGCGGTGACGTTGGCCGCCGCCGCGATCCGGTCCAGCACCGGCTGCGCCAGCGCGGGAAACGGATTGCTTTCGATGACGCTGCGCGCCAGCGTCAGCATGCCCACGCCCAGGCTGTAGCGCTTGGCGCCGGTGTCGACCTTGACCAGCCCTTCCTCGACCAGCACGCGAAGAATGTGCAGGCAGGTGCTGGTCACCATGCCCAGTTCCTGCGAAATCGCCTTCAGCGTCATCGGTTCGCCGCCCCTGCCCAAGAGGCGCAGGATCGCGATCGAACGCGTCACCGCCGGCACGGGCCGAACGCGCGGGCCCGCGGCTGCCGCGGGTTCCTGGGTACTGGTTTCGCTCATCTGGTTCTCCGTTTTATTGCGGCAAGCATACCTTGCGTGCCGCTCCTGCCGATGGCTTCGATGGTCCGATAATTGTATATATACAATCAATAAACGTCATTGACAATTTATTTTGCGGCGCGCATAGTGGCTTCAACAGGTTGCCGAATCCCACAGGTGCGACGAAATGACGAAGCTGACCGAGACCCTTTCTTACGCCGACGCCCAGGCGCTTTGCTCGCCGGAAAAGCTCTGGGAGCTTTTCGACGGCGACCGCGACTTCATGAACATCGCCCACGAATGCATCGACCGGCATGTGGCCAAGACGCAGCCGGCGATCATCCTGGTGCGCGCCGCGGGCGGCGACGAGGCCTACTCGTTCCGCCAGATTTCGGAGGATTCCTCCCGCTTCGCCCACTACCTCGCCGAACAGGGCGTGCAGCCCGGCGACCGCGTGGCCGTGATGCTGGAACCCTCGCTCCCGTTCTATGTCGCCATGTTCGGCGCCATGAAGATGGGCGCCATCGCGGTGCCGCTCTTCACGCTGTTCGGCCCCGACGGCATCCGGCTGCGCGTGCAGGACTGCAAGCCCAGCATGCTGGTGACCAACGCCGACAAGGCGCCGCTGGCCGCGGGCGCTGACGACATGCGCATCGTCATCGCCGACGAGGCGTTCATCGGTTCACTCGCCGCCTATCCGTCCCGCTACGAGTGCCGCACGCGGGCCGACGACCTGGCCATCTTCCAATACACGTCCGGCACCACCCGCGAACTGCCCGACGCCGTCAAGCACACCCACCGCGCGCTCGTCACGCTGATGCTGGCCGCGCTGTACGGCACGGGCGTGCGCCCCGGCGACCGCTTCATGTGCCCGTCGTCCCCGGCCTGGGGGCACGGCCTGTGGCACGGCACGCTGGCGCCGCTGGCCCTGGGCGTGACCATCGGCGCCTACGCCGGCAAGTTCAACGCCGAACGCCTGCTGCAGGCGCTGCAGGACCACGGCTTCAACAACATCTCGGCCGCCGCCACGCACTACCGGATGATGCGCAACTGCGGCGCGGCCGGCCGCTACCGCTACCGCCTGGACAAGGTCTCCTTTACCGGCGAACCCATCGACAGCGAAACCTCCGCCTTCGTCGAAGCCACCTTCGGGCGGCCCGTCTGCAGCATGTACGGCACCACGGAAATCGGGGTCTGCCTTGTCAACTACCCCGGCGCGCCCGACTTCGCCGTCAAGTCCGGCTCGTTGGGCAAGCCCGTGCCCGGCCTGCGCGTGCAGGTTCAGGACGCCGCTGGCCAGCCCTGCGCGCCCCGCGAAACCGGCGAACTGAAACTCTGGCGCCGCGACGCCTGGGTCGCCACCAAGGACCTGGGACGGGTCGACGAAGACGGCTACTTCTGGCATGGCGGTCGCGCCGACGACGTCATCATCTCGGCCGGCTGGACCATGAGCGCGGTCGAGATCGAAGACGCCATCCTCAAGCACCGCGACGTGGCCGAGGCCGCCGCCATCGGCGTGCCGGACGCCTTGCGCGGCCAGGTGGTCAAGGCCTTCGTGGTGTCCGCGCGCCCCGGCGACCCGGCCTTCGTCGAAGAAATCCAGGACGCCGTGCGCAGCCGCCTGGCCCAGCACGAATACCCGCGCCAGGTGGTGTTCGTGGCCGAACTGCCCAAGACGCCCGCCGGAAAGATTCATCGCAGGAAATTGCGCGAGCAAGAGCTTGCGTCCCCCGCCCCGACGCCCGCGGGCGCCGCCCACGCTTAGCGACCACGCCATTACCCCCAGGAGACATCATGCTGACCCAGGCCAAGACCGAAAGAAGCTTCCCCAAGATCACCGAACGCGGGCTGGACGAGCTGCGCGAACGCATCGGCATCAAGATCGGCGCCACCGCCGAGCCCTGGTGCTACGAAGCCACGCGCGACAACATCCGCCACTACGCACACGGCATCGGCGACGACAATCCGCTGTGGACCGACCCCGAGTACGCGGCCAAGACCCAGTACGGCGGCATCATTGCCCTGCCCAGCTTCCTGTTTTCCACCAGCCGCATCGTCTCGGGCTACGTGGGCGGCCTGCCCGGCGTGCACGCCATGTGGTCCGGCGCGGACTGGACCTGGCACAAGAACGTCCGGCGCAACGACACCATTTCGACCGAAGCGCACCTGAAGAACCTGATCGAACACCAGACCCGCTTCGCCGGCCGCGCCGTGCAGCAGATCTACCACGTGGACTTCTTCAACCAGGACGGCGACAAGGTGGCCGAGGCCGATAGCTGGTGCTTCCGCACCGAGCGCGACCATGCCCGCGAACAGGGCAGCAAGTACAAGGAAGTGCGCGCCCGCGAGCCGCGCCGCTACAGCCCCGAGGAAATCAAGGAAGCCTACAAGCTCTACGCCCAGGAAGAAGTGCGCGGCGCCACGCCGCGCTACTGGGAAGACGTGAAGGAAGGCGAAGCGCTGCCCGTGATGTTCAAGGGTCCGATGACGGTGACCGGCTTCATCGCTTACGCGCAGGGCTGGGGCGGCCTGTACATCCGCGCCAACAAGCTCGCGTGGCAGCTGATCGACGCGCACCCGGGCGTCGGCATCACCAACCGCTTCGGCATCCCCGACGTGCCCGAGCGCGTCCACTGGGAAGAGGACTTCGCGCTGGAAGTCGGCGCGCCGGGCGCCTACGACTACGGTCCCGAGCGCAACTCGTGGCTGACGCACCACCTGACCAACTGGATGGGCGACGCGGGCTTTCTGCGCAAGTCCACCTGCAAGATCCGCCGCCACAACCCCGAGGGCGACATGCTGTTCTTCAAGGGCAAGGTCGTGCGCAAGTACGTGGAAGACGGCCGCCATCTGGTCGAGATCGAACAGGAAGCGCGCAACCAGGACGACGAGCTTTCCGTGCTGGGGTCGGGCGTGGTGGAATTGCCTACCCGCGGCTGACCGGCGGAAATCACCAACTCGAGGTGGGCGATGTCTGATTCATCGGAACAAGCTGCACCCGCCCCCGCCGCCCCTGCCCGGGGCGCGCTGGAGGGCCTGCGCGTCATCGACCTGTCGCGCGTGCTGGCGGGGCCGCTGTGCTCGCAGATGCTGGCGGACCAGGGCGCGGACGTCATCAAGGTCGAGCCGCCCGGCGGCGACGAGACGCGCACGCTAGGGCCGCCGGTCAATGAGGATGGCGCCGCCGCCTACTTCACGGCGGTCAACCGGGGCAAGCGCGCCATCGGACTGGACCTTTCCAGGGCGGCGGGCCGCGACGTGCTCCTGGCCTTGCTGGAAGACGCCGACGTGCTGATCGAGAACTACATCCCGGGCACGATGGCCAGGTGGGGGCTGGACTACGAGGCGGACCTGAAACCCCGCTACCCGCAGCTTATCCACTGCTCCATCACGGGCTTCGGCGAGGACGGCCCGCTGGGCGGCTTGCCCGGCTACGACGCCGTGCTGCAGGCCATGTGCGGCCTGATGAGCGTGAACGGCGACCCGGCCAGCGGCCCCACCCGCGTCGGCGTGCCCATCGTCGATCACCTGACCGGCTACACCGCGCAGTCGGGCATCCTGCTGGCGCTGTACCACCGCGCGCGCACCGGCCTGGGCCAGCGGGTTGAAGTCGCCCTGTTCGACACGGCGCTCAGCCTGCTGGTGCCGCATGCCGCCAACTGGATGCACACGCAGCAGGCCCCCGGCCTGCTGGGCAGCGCGCATCCCAACATCGCGCCCTACGACCGCTATGCCTGCAGCGACGGCGAAATTTTCCTGGGCGTCGTGAACGACCGCCAGTTCCGCCGGTTCTGCGACTACGCGGGCCTGGCCTCGTTGCCGGACGATGCGCGCTTTGCCACCAACCGGTCGCGGCTGGCGCACCGCGATGCCTTGCGTGACGCCATCGAGCACGCGCTGGCGTCACGGCCGCGCGAAGCGCTATGCGCCGAACTGATGCGGCTCGGCGTACCCGCCGGACCCGTCAACACCATACCGGAAGCCTTCGCCCAGGCGCACACCGCCCATCGCGGCATGCGCGTCGACCGCGATGGCTATCACGGCATCGGGCCGGCGGTCCGGCTGTCGCGGGCGCCTGCCCGCGTTGACCGCCTGCCGCCCGCTTACGGGCAGCACACCGACGAGGTCCTCCGGGAGGCCGGCCTCGACGAATCACAAATCGCGGCGCTGAAGGAACTGGGCATCCTGCCGCGCTGGCCTCCACCGAAGCCCTAGCCGCAACCCGATGCAGCCAAATAAAAAATCGAGGAGACCACCATGAAGACACTACGCCTCATCGCCGCGCTCGCGGCGCCGCTCATGTTCGCGCAGCCCGCCGCGGCCGCCGACAGTTACCCCTCCAAGCCCGTCAAGATCATCGTGCCCTACCAGGCCGGCCAGGGCACCGACGTCGCGGCGCGCTACCTGGCCGAGTACCTGGCCCGGGACCTGGGCCAGCCCTTCATCGTCGAAAACCGTCCCGGCGCGGGCGGCAACATCGGCGCCGCCGAGGCCGCGCGCGCCGCGCCCGACGGCTACACCCTGCTGATGGGCACCAACGGCACGCACGTGCTGAACCAGTTCATGTACGCGTCCACGTCCTTCGACCCGGAGAAGGACTTCGCCCCCGTCATGCTGGTCAGCTCCTTTCCCATGGTGCTGCTGACCACCCCGGCATCGCCCTACGCCAGCCTGGCCGACCTGCGCAACACCGCCAAGGCCAAGCCGGACAGCGTCAACGTCGGCATGCCCAGCACCACCGCGCGGCTGGTCTACGAACTGCTCAAGCAACAGGGCGTGGGCAGCATCCGGGGCATCCCCTACAAGGGATCGGCCACCGCCACGACCGACCTGCTGGGCGGACAGGTGCAGGTGGGCATCGACACCGTCAGCGCCGCGCGCTCGTTCATCACCAGCGGCAAGCTGCGCCCGCTGGCGGTGACCTCGCTGAAGGAATCGGCCCTGCTGCCCGGCGTGCAGTCCGTGGCGGCGCAGGGCTTGGACGGCTTCCAGGTCATCGCCTGGAACGGGCTGTATGCGCCCAAGGGCACCCCGCCCGCGGCCGTGAAGCGGCTGAACGACGATCTGACGAAGATCCTGGCGCGGCCCGAAGTGCGGCAGAAGCTGCTGGACCTGGGCCATGAACCGGGCGGCGGCTCGCCCGAGGAACTGGCGGCGTTCGCCCGCAGCGAACGCCTGAAGTGGCAGCCGCTGATCGAACAGGCAGGGCTGAAGGCGGAGTAAGGCTAAGGCCGGACGGCGGCGGGCCTCTTGCGGCCTGCCACCGTAGCTGCCGCGGCCAGTACGATCAACATCGCGGCGACTGCAAACACCGCGCGCAACCCGGCCGCGATCGACTCGGCAGGCGCGGCCGTCACCTCCACCGCCCCGGACCCGGCGGCGAACACCGCCCCCATCGCCGACGCCCCGGTGATCAGCCCGAGGTTGCGCGACAAATTCAGCAAGCCCGACACGGCGCCCCGCTCTTCCCCATTCACGCCCGCCATCACGGCGGTGTTGTTGGCCGCCTGGAACAGCGCATAGCCCGCGGTGATCATGCCCAGCAAGACGACATAGCCCACGACACCGAACGTCGCGGACGCCATCGGCAGCGTCGCCGACGCCAGCGCCATCGCGGACAGGGCGGCCAACGTCATCGGCCGGGCGCCGAAGCGATCCACGCAACGGCCCGCGGGAATGCCGGCCAGCGCGGCCACCACCGGGCCGCAAGACATCGCCAGCCCGACCCGCGCGGCGTCCAGCCCCAGGGCGCCCGCCAGATAGAAAGGGCCCACCACCAAGGTCGCCATCATCACCGTCGCGACCCGCGCGCTGGCCGCGAAGCCTCCCGCCAGACCGGCGCTGCCGAACAGCGCCGGCCGAATCAGCGGATGCGCGGCCCTGGATTCAAGCCTCACGAACAAGCCCGCGCCGGCCGCCGCCGTCGCCAGCAGTACGCCATTGCCCCACCCGAAGCCGCCCCGTCCCAACGTCATCGACAACGCATAGGCCGCCAGCGTCATTGCCAGGAGCGCGCTGCCCTGCCCATCGAACCGGCCCGCCCTGCGCGGGGACCGCGCGCCGTCGGCGGGCAGATGGCGCCAGGCCAGCCAGCACGCCAGCACACCCAGGGGAACGCTGACCAGGAAGATCGCCCGCCAACCCGCCCCGGAAATGAGCGCGCCGCCCAGCGCGGGTCCCAGCGCGGTGCCGGCGGCCGACATCGTGCCCAGCAGACCCATGGCGCTGCCCGCCCGGCCCGGCGGAACCGCCTCGCTGACAAAGGCCATGGTCAACGCCATCATCACCGCCGCGCCCAGCCCTTGCGCCGCGCGCGCGGCCACCAGGATCCAAAGGCCGGGAGCCGCGCCGCACACGGCGCAGGCGACGGTAAACAGCGCCAGGCCCGCCAGCATCAGGCGTCGCCGGCCGATCAGGTCGCCCAGCCTGCCGGCGCTGACGACCGTCGTCGTGATGGCCAGCAAATAAACCAGCACGACCCACTGCACCGCCTGGAACGGCATGCCGAACGCACGCGTCAGCACCGGCAGGCCGACCTTGGCCGAGAAGGTGGCCCCCGCCGGCCCCCCACACACCCACCACAATGAGGCGAGCACCCCCACCCGCCAACGC
>NZ_JBDJLJ010000021.1:0-81881 GCF_039673305.1 Achromobacter spanius | reverse complement strand
CAGCGAAGCCGCGCGGCGGGCGTCGGCGCTCCGTCCGGTCAGCATCATGTCCAGCGCCGCGGGGGCGCCGATCACCTGCGGCAGGCGCAGCATGCCGCCCCAGCCCGGGAAGATGCCCAGCATGACCTCGGGCAGCGCAAGCGACGTGCCGGGCTGGTCGGCCACCAGCCGGTAGCGGCAGGCCAGCGCCAGTTCCAGGCCGCCGCCCAGGCAATGGCCCTGGATCAGCGCCAGGGTGGGGTAGCGCACCGCGGCCAGGCGGTTCATGAGGTTCCAGCCCCGGGCCACCAGGGCGCGTCCCTGTTCGGGCGTGTCCAGGCCGGCGAATTCGTTGACGTCCGCGCCCACGATGAAGCCCGTGGTCTTGCCGGACTGGATGACCAGGCCCTTGGGCGGCGCGGCGTCCAGCGCGTCCAGCACCACGGCGAATTCCGCCATGGTGTCGGCCGACAGTGCGTTCACGGCGCTGCCGGCGCGGTCGAACGTCAGCCAGGCGACGCCGTCGGGGTCGCGGTCCAGGCGCCAGTGGGAAAGCGTTTCCATTGTCGTCATGGGCGGTCCTCGTCCAGGGTTTCGACCAGCATCGCGCCGCCTTGGCCGCCGCCGATGCAGATGGCGGCCATGCCGCGCCTTGCGCCGCGGCGCTTGAGCGCTTCAAGCAGGTGCAGCACGATGCGGGCGCCCGATGCGCCCACGGGATGGCCGATCGCGATCGCGCCGCCGTCGACGTTGAGCTTGTCCGGGTCCAGGTCGCCCCACGCGGGCGTGCCGAAGTTTTCCTGGCAATAGGCCTCGTCCCGCCAGGCGGCCAGGCAGCCTAGCACCTGGGCGGCGAAAGCCTCGTTGATCTCCCACAAGTCCAGGTCATTCAGGCCCAGGCCATGGCGCTGCAGGATCGGGGTGGCGGCATGCACCGGGCCCAGGCCCATCAGCGCGGGGTCCAGCCCGGCCCATTGCGAGTCGACGATGCGGCCCAGCGGACGCAGGTTCCATTTGCGCACGGCGTCCTCGGAAGCCAGCATCAGCATGGCAGCGCCGTCGGTCACCTGCGAGCTGTTGCCCGCGGTGATGTTGCCCCACGGCTTGTCGAAGACCGGCCTGAGCTTGGCCAGCTTGTCCGGCGTGGAGTCTTCGCGCACGCCGTCGTCGTCGGCGTGCAGCTTGCCCTGCGTGTCGATCAGGGGGGTGATTTCGGGCATGCCGGCGGCGCGGGCGGCCAGCGCGCGCTGGTGGCTGCGGGCGGCGTAGGCGTCCATGGCGGCGCGGTCGATGCCGAAGAGCGTGGCGACGTTTTCCGCGGTCTGTCCCATCGACAGGCCCACGACCGGATCCGTCAGCCCCTTGAGCAGCCCGATGACGGGCGCCAGGTGCCTGGGCCGGAAGCCGCGCAGGGTGGCCAGTTTCGCGCCCAGGCCGCGCGCCGCGTACCAGCGCGATAGCCAGCGCACCATGTCGTCGGAGAACAGCACCGGCGCGCGCGAGAGCGCGTCGGTGCCGCCGGCCAGCACCAGGTGGGAGCGTCCCGACTGGATGTTGGCGATGCCGGAGTCCAGGGCCTGCATGCCGGACGCGCAGTTGCGCATCACGGTCCAGCCCGGCACGCGGTTGCCGCAGCCCAGGCGCAGCGCGATCACGCGGCCGATGTTCACTTCGTCGGGCGAGGGCGCTGCGCAGCCGACGATGACTTCGTCCAGCTCCGTGGGCGCGTAAGGCTGTCGCAGCAGCAGGGCGCGGCCGGCCTGCACGGCCAGGTCGCCGGCGGAGAACGGGCCTGGGCCCGTGCGCGCCTTCAGGAAGGGCGTGCGTGAACCATCGACGACGTAAACCGGTTTGAATGCCATCCGTTCCCTCCCTCAGGCGACCTTGCGTTCGGCCGTGGGCCGGTCCGCGCCCGCGGCGCCGAGGTCAAAGGGGAAATCATCCACTTTCACCACGGTATCGCGCAAGCGGTTGCGGCGCTTGACCACCGCGTATTCCTCCGCGGTGATGCCGCCGATCGCGACCGCGGCGTCGGCGATATCGCGTACGTTGGCTTGCGGATTGCCTTCCAGGGCGCCGCGCTTTTCGAGTTCGCGGATCTTCGCCTCGATGGGCTCGGCGTCCAGCGTGGCGGCCAGCGCCTGCTCGATCGCGCCCACGGGCTCGTCGGCCGTGTCGGGCAGGTGGCAGCCGGCGGTCAGGCGGTCGCGCGTCGCGCTGGGGCTGATGAGGAGGCGGGCGACGTCCTGGCCAAGCTGGTCCGACGGCAGGACCTGGCTGTGCCCCCACGGGAAGATGATGCGGCGCAGGCTCCACGCGACAAAGCGGTTGGGGAAGTTCTCGAGCACGCCGTCGAAGGCTTCCTGCGCCTTGAACAGCGCGTCCTGGATGGACCAGTGCGCAAGCGGCGCATCGGCGGCCTGCCGGCCTTCGTCCTCGAAGCGCTTGAGCGTGGCGCTGATGAGGTACATCTGCGACAGCACGTCGCCCAGGCGCGCCGAGAGGCGCTCGCGGCGCTTCAGGCTGCCGCCCAGCACCAGCATGGAAGTATCGGCCAGCAGGGCGAAGGCTGCCGAATAGCGGCTGAGCAGCTGGTAGTAGCGCTTCATGTCGGGCGCCACGTCGGCGTTCACGGCGACAAAGCGCGCGCCGGTCAGGGCGGTGCCCAGCGCACGGAACTTGTTCTTCGCGACAAAGCCCACATGGCCCCAGAACGCACGGTCGAAATCGTCCAGGCCCTGCCTGCGGTCCGCCGACTGCGCGGCCTGCATTTCGGCCAGCACATAGGGATGGCAGCGTATCGCGCCCTGGCCGAAGATGATCAGGCTGCGCGTCAGGATGTTGGCGCCTTCGACGGTGATGCCGATGGGGATCTGCTGGTAGGCGCGGCCCAGGAAGTTGGACGGGCCCAGGCAGATGCCCTTGCCGCCGATGACGTCCATGCCGTCATTGACGACCTGGCGCGCGCGTTCGGTGACGTGATATTTGACGATGGCCGACACGACCGAGGGCTTTTCGCCCAGGTCCACGGCGCCCGCCGTCATGGTGCGCGCCGCGTCCATCATGTAGGTGTGGCCGCCGATGCGGGCCAGGGCTTCTTCGACGCCCTCGAATTTTCCGACGGGCATGCGGAACTGGCTGCGCACGCGGGCATAGCCGCCCACGGCGCGCGCCGTGAGCTTGGACATGCCGGTGTTGGACGAGGGCAGCGAGATCGAGCGGCCCGCCGCCAGGCATTCCATCAGCATGCGCCAGCCCTGGCCGGCCATGGCGGGGCCGCCGATGATGAAATCCAGCGGCATGAAGACGTCGGTGCCGCGCGTGGGCCCGTTCATGAACATGGCGTTGAGCGGGAAGTGGCGGCGGCCGGTGTCCACGCCGGGATGATCGTGCGGCACCAGGGCGCACGTGATGCCCAGGTCTTTCTTGCCGCCCAGCAGGCCTTCTGGGTCGTACAGGCGGAACGCCAGGCCCAGCAGCGTGCAGACGGGCGCCAGCGTGATGTAGCGCTTGTCCCAGGTGACCCGCATGCCGATCACTTCGCGGCCCTGCCATTCGCCCTTGCAGACGATGCCGCTGTCGGGAATGGCCGCGGCGTCCGAACCGGCCCAGGGGCTGGTCAGCGCGAAGGCGGGCACCTCTTCGCCGCGCGCCAGGCGCGGCAGGTAGTGGCTCTTCTGTGCTTCGGTGCCGTAGTGCAGCAGCAGTTCCGCCGGCCCGAGCGAGTTGGGCACCATCACCGACACCGCCAGCGCCGAGGACCGCGTGGACAGCTTGGTCACGATCTCGGAGTGGGCATAGGCCGAGAACGCCAGGCCGCCGTATTGCTTCGGGATGATCATGCCGAGGAAGCCTTCGGCCTTGAGGTAATTCCAGACATCGGCGGGCAGGTCGAAGCGCTCTTGCGTGACGCTCCAGTCATTGACCATGCGGCAGGCGGTTTCGGCCTGGTTGTCCAGGAAGCGCTGCTCTTCGTCCGTGAGGCGCGGCCGCGGATACGCCAGCAGGCGGCGCCAGTCAGGACGGCCGCCGAACAGTTCGCCTTCCCACCAGACGGTGCCGGCCTCCAGGGCATCGCGTTCGGTGTCCGACATCTGCGGCAGCACCTTGCGGTACAGATTGAAGATCGGCGCGGACAGGAGCGCCCGCCGGACCGGACGCACCGCCAGGACGGCGGCGGCCAGGAGCGCAATGACAACCAGCGCGACGATGACTGCGTTCATTTCTTTGTCTCCGTGAATGTTCTTTTCTGGTTGCCGGCGCCGCGGCGCCGTCAGGTGCCGGGCAGGTGCGGCAGGGGAGAGCGCAGGCCGCCTAGAAGGAAGCTCATCAGGCGCGGCAGCAGCAGTCCGGGGTTATTGGGCTGTTCGGTGTCGTCGGTGGTCAGCCCCGTGACCGACTTGAGCAGGTCGGTGCCCATGATGGCGTACGAGGTGGCGCCCAGCATGAACTGGAAGCGCCAGATGATCTCGGCCCGGGGCACGTCAGGCAGCGCGGCGAACAGCGCGTTCCGGTAGCGGTCGAGCACGTCCGCGTATTCCTCGGCGAACAGCGCGCGAATGAAATCGGACGGGTCGGTCATGGTGCGTTCCAGCAGCGGCAGGAAGGTGCTGCCGGCCTGGGCGGGATCGGCGGCCAGGCGCAGCAGGGTGCCGAAGAACGCGTCCACGATTTGCGACGGCTTCAGCGGCTTGCCGCCGGATTGCGCCTCGAGTTCGTCCAAAAGCCGCATGCGCTCGCGATTCAGCACTTCCAGGCGGCGTTTTAGCACCGCCTGCACGAGTGACTCTTTGGAGCCGAAGTGGTAGTTCACCGACGCCAGGTTCACGCCCGCCGCGCCGGTGATCTGGCGCATGGAGGTGGCCTCGTGGCCTTGCTGCGCGAACAGGGCTTCTGCGGTGTCCAGGATGGTTTCCCGGGTGGACGTGGATTTGATTTCTTGCATAAGGTTGAATTCAAACGTTTGTTTTAAAACATTATGCGTGAGGGATGGACGAGAAGCGAGCCTCGGCTATCCCCAATAGGGTTTACCCCTAACCGCGAGCCAGGGATGCGCCCGGAACCCCGCGGCGCATCTCCACTCGCCCAGACGGATGACGCCGCCCCGGGCGGATGGATGAGCGGATTCCAGGCGGGAAGGCGGAGGATTGGCCGTTCGTCCTCGGACACCGGCCCTAGGATGAATGTGCTCTGGAACACGGCCCGAAAACCCCGCAGTATCAGCGCGAGGACGTGAATGCATTGCCCCGGATGTGTGCCTGGCGAGGCCCTCGCCGTCACGGTGCGGCAGGCCAATTGCCCTGAGACAGGAGCACGAGAAATGAAGACCTACAAGGTAGGACTGCTGGTTGACGGGTATGAGCAACCCGGCTGGATGCATGAGATGGTTGAGTGGCTCGTCCACAGCCAGGATTTCGAGCTTGCCGCATTGCTGGTGATGAACGGAGAAGGGCTGGGCAAGGCGCCCCGCTTCGGCGTGAAGGCCTTGTTCGGCACGCTGTCCCGCCTGGAATCCAAGCTGCTGCCGCAGAAGCAGCGCGTGATGCTCGCGTGCGGCGACATGCGCCAGACGCTGCCGCCGGACAGCGCCGCGGTGGTGCCGCTGACGCCGGGCACCCTGGACGCGCAGGAGCAGCGCGAGGTCGAGGCCCTGGGGCTGGACCTGGTCATTACCCTGGGCGCTTCGCTGGCGACGCGTCCGCAAATGGCGAGCTGGGCGCGCATGGGCGTATGGCAGCTGAGCTATTCGGATATTGCAGTGGCAACCAGTCGCTATGTGGGCTTCTGGGAGGTCTTCCAGCGCGAGGATCACACCACCGTAAAACTCTGGCGGGTCGGCGCGAGCGAGGCCGAAGATGAACTGCTGGACCAGCGCAGTTTCAACACCGAAGTGTTCTGGCTGAAGAATCAGGCGCGCGCATTCAGTTTGGGGAACTTCATGGTTTATGACGCCTTGCAGGCGCTGGCACGCGCGCGGCAAGGCGTCGCGCCTCCAGCCATGCAGATCATGAGCGGCCCGCGCCGCGCCGATCCGGCGGAGTGGGACAGCATCGCATATATCTCGCGGCAGGGCTGGTTAATGTCGGATCTGGTTGTGCGGCGCATCATGAAACGCAATGTGCGCTGGCGGATTGGTATGTTTCCCTCGGCGCGCCAGCAGGCGGTGGTATCCGAGGCAATGGTATTGCAACCGCCGAAGGGCAGATTCTTTGCCGATCCGTTTGTTTATACCCACGACAAGAAGCCGTATATATTTTTTGAAGATTACGATTTTACTTCCCGCAAGGGCACGATCTCGGTCGCGACCTACTCCGACGGGGCTTTCCGGCTGTTGGGTACTGCGCTGAACCTGCCTTATCACCTGTCGTTTCCATATATATTCGAGCACGAAGGCGTGACCTACATGGTGCCGGAAACGTGTGGAAATCGCAGTATAGAGCTCTGGAAATGCACTGAATTTCCACTGAAATGGGAGCTTGACGTTAATCTGATGACGAATATATCTGCGGTCGATACCATTATTTTCAAACACGGAGAATACTGGTGGCTATTAACAAATATCGATCGCACCGACGGCCAGAGCCATTGCGACGAGCTGTTTGCGTTTTTCTCCGATTCGCCCCGCTCGACCACCTGGACGCCGCACGCCTGCAACCCGATCGTGCGCAACCCGATGCGCGCCCGCAACGCCGGAATCGTTGTGTCGCCTAGCGGAGACGTGATCCGCTGCGCGCAGTACCAGGGCTTCTGTCACTACGGCAAGGGCGTGTCGCTCAACCGGATCGAAGAGCTCACGCCTTCCACCTACGTCGAAACCGACGGCGAAATCCACTATGCAAGCTTCCTGAGAAAACGCCATGCTTCAATGCACCATTGGCATCATCAGGGGGGGCATACGGTTTTCGACTTCGCCTACATGGAGTAAATTCGCCTGCCGGCGTAAAAATAAAAAATGTTACCTCTATTTCGAATACAGGGACCGTTCGCGGGCTTAATGTGTCCGCAGATACATGTAGACAGCTTTCCCTTCAAATCCGGCTGTTTCGTGCCGCGTCCGGCGGAAGTCAGGACGCGGCTTTTTTTCGTCTGTAACATGAGCCCGCGCGCCTTTCGGGGGAGCCTTGCGCGGCGTCTGTCATAGGGGAAACCGGCCAGCCCCGGCAGAGGCGCTGGTGAAAACCCTAGCGGTAAAAAGGACGAGATGGGAGTCTCATCCATATTTACGATCGTGATTAAGGCTAACGAATGATTTCTGATTTTATCGGATTATATCGCCCTGAAACGTCTTGATTTTGACAAATCCGAACCATAAGATGGGTTCATGCCATCCAATATGTTGGCTACCAAAGTCTCCCAGCCCAAATGTCCCGGTCCAGCTTCATTAGATATTCCGGGATATGCGGACCACCCCCGCGGGGCTGGATAAAAAATAGTCTTCAGCACAGCGAAGATCCCTTCTAGGCCCGTCGAAAAACCGGGAGGACACCATGGCCAAGATGGTCCTGATTGAAGCCCATCCGCTCTTGCGGTTGGGGTTGTGGCAGATTCTTAGCAAGTTGGATGATGTGTGGGAAATCGAGGGGATGGGCCTTGCGGACGTGTCCAAGGCCGACGGCGTGCATGCGGGCGCCGATCTCCTGATCTATGGGTTGCCTGTGGACACCGATGAGGCCTGGAGCGCCTTGCACGAGATTCAACGCGTGCTGACGCCCAAGCGGATTCTGCTCCTGACGGACGTGATGCCGCTGCCCATGCCTGTGCAGGGCCTGCCTGGCGCAAGCGTCTATGGCTGCCTGATGAAAACGGCTTCGGTCGAAATCCTCGAAGCGGCGATCCGCCTGGTCATGGCGGGCGGCCAATGCTTCCCCAGCGAACAGGCGCTTCAGGCGCCTGCCTCGACGGTGTGCGCCCTGCCGGCACGGGACGCGGAAGATTCCGGCTCCAAGGGCGCCATGCCCGTCAGCGCGGGGGCGCAGCTGCTCCAGATCACGCCGCGCCAATACGAAGTCCTGGTGCTGCTGGCCAGGGGCTATCCGATCAAGACTGTCAGCCGCATGCTGAACATCTCCGTGGCGACGGCCAAGACGCACGCGTGCACGCTCTACCAGCGCCTGCATGTCAAGAACAAGGGCGAGGCCGTCTACGCGGCCCTGCAGCGCGGCGCGACCTTGGAATGGCATGAGCCGAATGGCAGGGAAGTGGACGCCGGGCAGCTCTATGGACGCAAGCTCGGGTAGCGGGACTGCGCTGCTGCCCGGCAGCCTGGAACACCTCGTTCCGCAGCTGCCGGGTCCGCGCATAGCCAATACGGCTAAGGCATAGAAAGCAGGTATCGGCAGAGGCTGTCAGGCAGCTTTCCTCCACCAATCATCCTCCTGAACGAGATTCAGCGGACGTAGCCGCTGATAGCATGGGTTGTGTCCGCAAGCATGGATTGATAGGGCGAATCACTTAGTCTCGCCACAGCAATCCGAGGTAGCGGAAGGGACTCCCTGAGCCTGGCGACGCGCGTGAACTCCGTGCATCGCGCCGCGTTGCGCCAGCGCGATGGGAACCGTTAGTGGGCCATGCGTCACAAGGTTCTTCCCGGGATGACAACCGTACTGATCGAAGACTACGCTCTGCTTCGTGTCGCAATTCAGCATGTGCTGGAACGTGTGCGGAACGCCGACGATATCCTGGCCATTTCGCCAGCCCACCTGCTCAACATGTCCAGCTCCATCAACCGCCCAGTCGAACTGCTGGTGGTCGGCTGCAGCGGCGCGGCCGAGCAGGACATCGGGCTCCTATCGCAGGCGATGGCTTTTTTCATGCCCAGGCTGGTGCTGGTGCTGTATTCGGCGCTGGACCAGAGCGTGATGGCCGCCTGCGCGCGCGCGGGCGTGGCCGGCTATCTGCCCAAGGCCTCCAGTCCGGATGCGCTGGCGGCGGCGGTCAGCCTGGTGGTCGCGGGGGGGGAATGCTATCCCCAGCCCGCCGGCAGGCCTCCCAGCGCCGCGCATGCCACCGTGCAGGAATTGCGCGAGCTGACGCAGCGGCAGGAAGAGATCCTGCAACTGCTGGTGCAGGGCAAGACCATGCGCGAGATCGGACAGCAGGTGGGCATATCCGTGGCCACCGTGAAAAGCCACGCGCGTACGCTCTACTGGAAACTGAATGCGCGCAACCAGGCCGAGGCGGCCTACATCGCGGTGCAGATGGGACTGGTCAGGAGCGCCAACGCGCCGTCGCAGGGCAAGGGCGAAACCAGCTGACAGCGCACGCGCGCAACGAGGCAGGGCCTGTGCGGGTGGCGACGCCGCCCTCACAGGCCCTGGTTCTTTTGGGGAGATCGCGGCGACGCCGCCGGATCAGATGTCGCCTTCGCTGGCGCGGGTGTCGGCCGTTGCGGCACGGCCCTTGCGGGCCGCGACGACAGCGGCGAATTCGCGTTCCGCCGCGCCCAGCACCACGTCCACGTGCAGGTGGGCCAGCGCGTACTGGCGGGCGGCCGCGCCCAGCGTTTCGCGGATCTGCGAGTTGTAGCTCAGCTTGCGCACGGCTTCGGCCATGGCCACCGCGTCTTCGGGCGGGGTCAGCAGGCCGCAATGCGCCACGACGCTCGCCAGTTCCGTGCCGCGCGCCGCGCCGCACACCACCGGCCGTCCGCTGGCCAGCATGCCGGTCAGCTTGGAGGGCATGACCAGGTCCGCCGCGCCGGCGCGCTGCGGCAACAGATGGATGTCCGCGGTGTTCAGCAGGGCGCCCAGGCGCTCGGCCGGCTGCAGGTCCAGGAAGATGACGCGGGTGAGCCCTTTGCACTTTTCTTCCAGCGCCGCGCGCTCGGGACCCTGGCCGCAGAACAGAAACCACAGGCGGTCTTCGCGGTTCAGCCGGCGGGCCACCTCGGCCAGCGTCTGCAAGCCCTGCTTGCCGCCCATGTTCCCGGAATAGAGCGCGACGATCGCGTTGTCGGGGATGCCGAGCTGGGCGCGGTAGTCCCCGCCCTCGGCCAGCGGCGTGATCGCGTTGACGTCGATCCAGTTGGGCAGCAGCACGGCCCGGCCCGGGTCAATGCCCTTGGCCAGCGCCAGTTCCAGCATCCGGTTGGAAATCGTGGATACGCGATCGAAGCGGCGCATCAGCCAGCGCTCGGCGCGCTTGACGACGGCGCGCAGTCCGGCGCCCTTGAGCAGGCCGAGTTCGAAGGCGGCGTCCACTTCGTAGTCCTGGATGTGCAGCCAGGCGCGTGCGCCGCAGAGCCGCGCGGCCAGCCAGGCCGCGGGCGCGCAGAACAAGGCGGGCTCGACCACCAGGATGATGTCCGGCCGGCGCATCGCGGCGCGCAGCAGCGACGGCAGGCTGGACAGGGCGAAGCTTGCCAGGTGGACCAGGCGCTTGGCGCCGCCGGGCTTGTCCGGCACCCACAGCGGCGCGCGCCTGACCGTCACGCCGCGGCGTTCTTCCTTGGCGTAGCGCCCCGCGCGGTAGCCGTCGTGGACGCGCCATTGCGGATAGTAGGGCGGAGCCGTGACGACGCTGACCTCGTGGCCGCGCGCCGCAAGCCATTCGGCCAGCTCGGCGCTGTATTTGCCGATGCCGGTCAGTTCGGGCGCGTAGTTGATGCCATAGATGAGTATTTTCATGTTGGCGCTGCGGTGCGGGGCCGGATGGGACGGCAGGGGTTGCCGTGGCACACCATGCCCGACGGCATGTTGCGGAACACCGAACTGCGCGCGCCGATCACGGCCTCGCGCCCGATGGTCACGCCCGGTCCGACGAAGACGTCGGTCGCCACCCATGCGCCTTCCTCGACACGCACCGCGCGTTCGCGCAGAGGAAAATCGGGCTGGCCGGCATCGTGGTCCGCGGCGCACAGGTAGCTGCGCTGGGACACCACGGCATGCGCGCCGATCTGGATGGGGCCCAGGCTGTAGATCACCGCGTCATCGCCGATCCAGGCGTAGTCGCCGATCTCCACCTTCCAGGGGTAGGTCACGGTGGCGCTGGGCCGGATCAGCACCTTGCGGCCCACGCGGGCGCCGAAGCAGCGCAGCAGCCACCGGCGAAAGCCATAGGCCACCTGGGGCGACCAGCGGAACAGCGTCCCTTGCACCATCCACCACAGCTGCACCGTCAGCGCCGAGCGGCCGCGCTGTCCCGGCGCCAGCGCGAACTGGTCCAGGCGTTGCAGTGCGCTCATTTGGCCGCTCCCGCGACGGCGTCGCGTTGCGACGTGGCGGCGCGTTCCCGCTTCGCCTTCAGGATCTCCTCGGTCTTGATGCGGATCTGCCAGTAGTACATGGCGCGCGCGACGGCATAGTCGTAGCCGGCCTTGCCGTCCAAAAAGCCCAGCCGGAAGACGTAGGAATGCAGGAACGAGATTGGCGCCTTGAACGGCATGGCCTGGAAGATGCGCTTGAGCAGGGCGCGTCCGCCCACGTTGGCTTCGCGCGGGTCGTTCATCAGCCCCTTGGTGCGCAGGTTCGCCTCCCAGTCCGAATAGCGGTTGTGCTTGTCGAAGTAGTGATAGAGCGAATCGTGGTCGTTGTGGACCATGCGCTGGCGCAGGGCGAAGGTCTCGCCTTCGACCTGGGGCTGGTAATGGCCTTCCACTTCCCACATGTTGGCGACATCCAGGTCGTCATAGTCCAGGAAGCGCGAACGGTCGCGCGCCAGGAGCGCCAGCTTGTAGACCCTGTGCCCGTGTTCCAGCTTCTTGCCGCAGAACACGTAGTCGAACGGCACGAACGCGCCGCCGGCGCCCGCGGCGAATCGCGGCAGCGCTTCGCGGATCTCGGCCGCCAGGCCGGGCGTCATTTCCTCGTCGGCGTCCACATACAGCACCACGGGGTGCGTGAACGGCAGCTGTTCCAGGCACCATTGCTTCTTCTTGGGATACTTGCCGTCCCATTGGAAGTTGGACACGCGCGCGCCCAGGGCCGTGGCCATTGCGCAGGTCGCGTCCGTGCTGTTGGAATCGACCACGAAGACTTCGTCGAACTCCACCAGCGCCTTCAGGCACTTTGCGATGTTGCGTTCCTCGTTTTTCGTCATCACCACGACGGATACCGGTATTTTCTGCATGATGCTGTCCTGTTCAGGGCGTGCCGCGTTGCATGAGGGGCTGGAATAGCTCGATGACGTTGCGGCAGTGCCGCTCCAGGGAGAACGCGTCCGCGCGCTCGGGTCCCTGGGCCGCCAGCTTTTCGCGCATGGCGCCGTCGTAGGCCAGGCGGCGCACCGCCTCGGCAAGCGCCTCGGCGTCGCCGACGGGCACCAGCAGGCCATAGCGGCCCGAATCCAGGATTTCGGCCGGACCGTGGGGACAATCCGTCGAGATCACGGGCACGCCCAGGCATAGCGCTTCCACCAGCACGTTGCCGAAGCTTTCGCGCACGGATGTCAGGGCGAAGGCGCCGGCGCCGGCGATCATCGGGAACGGGTTGTCGATGTGGCCGGCCAGCGTCACCGGGCTGCGCGACGCCTTGTCGTCGATCCGCTTCTGCAGGGCGGCGTGTTCGGACCCTTCTCCCAGGATGGTGAAGCTGATGCGCGGATCGTCCAGCAGCGCGGCGGCGTCGATCAGCGTGGCGTAGTCCTTGACGGCCTCCAGGCGGCCGACGGCCACGACCTGGAGGGACGAGTCGCCGGCGCCGGCCTGGGGCTGGGCGCCCTGGCGGCGCACGTTGTCGAGCGGCACGCCGTTGTAGATGGTGTGCACCTTGCCGCGCAGCGGCGGAAACATGCTGACCAGGTCTTCCTTCACCCCGCGCGACACGCCCACCACGGCATCGTGCCGCCGGTAGGTCTGGCTGACCAGCCAGCACTTCAGGCGCCGCATCTTGGATGCGCCGTAATGGATGGCCGGGCTGCTGTGCTCGAAGGCCACCGTGCTGAACTTGCCGCGCAGGATCTTCTTGGCCAGCACCACCAGCATGTTGCACAGCAGGCCGTGCGAGCAGACGATGGCGGGCTTGTCCCGCCGGATCTGGGACAGCAGCTTAAAAAAGGCGAAGGGCAGCATGAGCCGCAGCTTGGTCGGGGATTCGATGACGGGCAGGGCGCGGGTGACCTTGGGATTCGCGATGGGATATTCGCGGTTGCGCGAACGCAGCAGGAACAGGGCGGAGTCCACTCCCTGTTCCGGCAAGGCATCCACGATGAAGGCGACGCATCTTCCGACGCCGCCGTGCAGGTCAGGCGCGACAAACAAGACATCAGGCATGGGGTATCACTCGCGGTGGCACCCGGCGCACGGCGTCCGGGCGAGGGCTGGGAACGGACGGTTCGTTACGAGGTACGGGCATGATCTGTGCATTGCGGATCAGCGACAGGCAATAGCACAGCAGGAATCCGGTGAAGGCGGTCTTGGGCGCGTAGGCCAGGCCGCCGGACATCGAATCGATGAAGATATAGATCGGCGCCGTGGCCAGGAGATAGCGTCGGTGCATCTCCAGTCCGGGATGGGCGTAGCGCCGGAACAGCGAGAACAGCAAAATCAACAACGGGGGCAGCATGATCAGGGTCGTGCCCACCACGCCGAATTTCATCAGGTAGAAGGCCCACGAGTTGTGCGCGAAGGTGCTCAGTTCGAAGCCGTTCTCGCCCATGACCCAGCTTCGGAACCCGGCCCCCTTGCCGAACACGGGGCTTTCCGCGAAGAAGTCCATCTGGCCTTCCATTTCCTGGACGCGGGCGCCGTAGCTGGAGTCTTCGTCCAGCCGCTCGACGCTGAAGATGCGGTTGGTCAACACGTCCAGATAGCCGATGCTGGCGAAGATCAGCACGCCGGCCACGGCGGCGGGCGCGAAGATCAGCACGGCGCGGCGCCGGATGTCGGCGCTGCCCGCCAGCAGCACGGCGATCACGACGGAAATCGCCAGCTGCAGATACTGGCTGCGGTTCAGCGAAAACACCAGCGCCATCACCATGTACAGCGTCAGCGCGTAGGCTTTGGGCCCCGACACGTTCAGCGTGCGCCGGAAATACAGCAGCGACACCACGCCCATCGGGATGGCCCAGACGCCCAGCCGCACGTTGCGCAGCGGATTGGCGACGCTGAAGCCCGTTGCCTGCTCCAGCAGCATCAGCGTGGCGACCATCAGGCAGGCCGCCACGATGTACTTCTGCAGCACGGCATAGGCGCGGGGGCTGTCGATGTCCTTGTAGCAGAGGAACGGCGTGCACAGGAAATAGAAGACGATGCGCAGGTCGCGCGCCACGTCGCCGGTCTCGATGCCCGGGTGGTGCATGGACACCATCAGCAGATAGATCACCGATATGGCCTGGATGCCCAGCAGCATGCCGAGCGCCCCGCGTGGAAACGCGTAGGCGCCCGGGTCGGCGAGCCTGAGCGCCTTGACCCCCAGCATGGCCACGAACAGCAGGTCGAACGGCGACAGCTTGAAGCTGCCGACCCCGACGATGAACCGGTCGTCGTTCAGCGCCAGCGCGGTGAACACGAACAGGCCCAGCAAGTGCAGGGTGGAGAGTCGGCGGCGCGGTTTCATTGCAGCTCCGTTTCAGTGAGGCCAGGGCCTAGTGCGCGGCCCAGTCGTCGCGGCCGAATATCTTCGTGGTCAGCTTTTCAAGAAGATAGGACAGGTCTCCCTGGCGGGCGTGGGCAGCCACCTTCGAGGCGCGGCAGGACAGCTCGAACAGGCGGCCCAGGCCGGGTTCGGTGCGCCGGATGCGGCTGACGATCTGCTCGCGTTCCTCCAGCAGCACGTCCTGCATCAGCGCGGTCTTGGTTTCGTCGTGGGCGGTGTAGACGCCCAGCGCATCGGGCACGATCAGGTTCTTGCCCTCGCGCAGCAGCCGGCTCCACAGCTCCAGGTCCATGCAGTAGCGCATGCTCTCCTGCAGCAGGCCGTACTTGCGCAGGAGGTCCCGGCGGAAGATGGCGGACTGGTTCGGTATGGACGCCTTGACCACCGTCAGCGTGCCGCGGTTGACGGGCGTGTAGTGGATCTTGCGGAAGATGCGGTTGTCGGCGTCCGCCACGAAGAGGTTGCCGCTGACGATCGGCGCGCGGCCGCGCGCCGCCGCCGCGCCCAGCTTGCGCAGCGCGCCGGGAAAGTACAGGTCGTCGGAATTCTGCCAGCCCACGTAGTCGCCCGTGGCGCGCTCGAAGCCCTTGTTGATGGCGTGCGACTGGCCGCGGTCGGGGGTGCTTTCCCAGTAGGTCAGGTAGCGCTCGTACTTCTTGATGATGTCCACGCTGCCGTCGGTGGAGCCGCCGTCGATGATGATGTACTCCAGCCGCGGATAGCCCTGGTTCAGCACGGAAAGAATGGTGCGCTCCAGGAACTTGGCCTGGTTGAACGAGGGGGTCACGATCGTCACCTTGGGCAACAGGCCGCTGGCGATGGGCGCTGGCGGGCGGAGCTCACGGACGAAGTCGATGAGCTGGCGTGAATACTCGTTATGGCGCTTGCGCATGTAGGACCTCAGCATGTTGGTTAACGGGTGGCCGCAGGCATGGCGCCCGGGAAGTCGGGGCGGGATTGACGGATGGCGAGAGCCACGCCGGCCAGCGTGATCGCCGCATAGGCCATGCGGCCCCAAGCCGCGGCGTGCTCCCCCGCCACGTGTACCAGTCCCGCCATGACGCAGAGCATCGCCAGGCCGCCCAGTCCGTTCAGGATCGCGACGGCGCGGGAGTTGCCCAGCCCCAGCAGGGAGAAATGCGCGGCGGCGTTCAGGGACAGCAGGCCCGACGCCACGATCAGCAACTGGAAGGTTCCCAGGTGGCCGCTGGCGACGTTGTCGCCCAGCAGCAGGTTCAGCAGCGGCCGGCTGACCGCCAGCACGGCCAGCGTGGCCCCGGCCGACAGCGCCAGGTTCCACAGCATCATGCGGCGGATCTCGCGTTCGGCCGCGCCCGCATAGGGCGGCGATACCGACAGGCGCGTGACGCGAGGCATCGCCTTCTGAAAGATCGCGACCGACGCGGTGTGGATGATCTGGCCCACCTGCACGCCCACGGTATAGATGGCCAGCGCCGCCGGCCCCATCAGGCTGCCGACCAGCACCCGGTCCACCGAGCCGAACGCCAGCGCGCTCAGGCTGTTCAGCCACGACCAGCGCGAAAAGCGGAAGGCGGCCATCATGGCGCCGCGGTCGCGCACGGGCCGCACGATGAAGCGATCGTAGGCGCGCGAGAACACGCGCATCTTCACGCTGCCCGCGATCAGCAGGCCCAGCGCCTGCGCCAGCCCCGTCCAGGTGGGCGACGCGGTGTACCAGGCCGCCGCGCAGGCCAGCGCCATCGTGCCCGTGCGGCTGAAGACCTCGCAGAGCGCCGTGGCCCGGAAGTCCTCGCGCCCCTTCAGGCACCCGGAAAACAGTTGGTCATACTGCTGGGTCAGGTAGATGGCGAGCGCCGGCATCGCCAGCATCGTCACCGCGACGCCGCCGAAGGTGGCGTCGGGCCAGCCCAGCCACACCGCGCCCCACAGCAGCATGGCCGCGAGGGTCACGACGCCCAGTGCACAGCCGATCAGCGACATGCTCACGCCGGCCGCGCGATAGGCGCCGCCGGGCTCGTGCATGCTTTCCGAGACCAGCTTGGTCGCGGTGACGGCCGCGCCCAGGTTCGCCGCGTTGCCGAAGCCGGCCAGGGCGATGATCATCGAGTACTGGCCAAAGCCCACCGTCCCCAGTTGCCGGAAAAGGATGGGCAGCGCCACCAGCGCCGCGACGGGACCGATGCCGTACTCCACCAGCCCCCAGAATGAGGCATTGCCGGCGATGTGTTTCTTTACGAATCCAAGCATCGGTAACCCTGTCTGTCATGGCGGCGCGGCTGTCAAGCCACCGGCAGCGCCTGCTGCGTGCGTTCACGCAGGAAATGTCCGTAGGCCAGCGTGATGCCGTGCGTGAGCGAGATCTCCGGCTTCCAGCCCAGCGCCTGCACGCGGGATGAATCCATCAGCTTGCGCGGCGTCCCGTCGGGCTTGGACGTGTCGTAGACGATGTTGCCGGCGTAGCCCACCACCCTCGCCACCAGCTGCGCCAGGTCCGCGATGGAGATGTCCTGACCGGCGCCGATGTTGTACATGCCCTCGGCTTGCGGATGCTCCATCAGCATGACGCAGGCTTGCGCCAGGTCGTCCACGTACAGGAACTCGCGCAGCGGCGTGCCGGTGCCCCAGATGGTCACGCTTTCCTGGTTGGCCTCGCGGCCCTCGTGGAATTTTCGGATCAGGGCCGGCAGCACGTGGCTGCTGTGCAGGTCGTAGTTGTCGTGCGGGCCGTACAGGTTGGTCGGCATGGCGCAGATGAAGCGCGCGCCGTACTCCCGCTGGTAGGCCTCGCACAGCTTCAGCCCGGCGATCTTGGCGATGGCGTAGGGCTCGTTGGTGGCTTCCAGCGGGCCGGTCAGCAGGGCGTCTTCGCGGATGGGCTGGGGCGCCTCGCGCGGGTAGATGCATGACGAACCCAGAAACAGCAGCTTGCGCACCCCGGCCGCATAGGCGGCCCGGATCACATTGCACTGGATCATCAGGTTCTTGTACAGGAAGTCCACCGGATGGGTATTGTTGGCCAGGATGCCGCCCACCTTGGCGGCGGCCAGGTACACCACGTCGACCGGCGTGGTCGAAAAGAAACGGTGCACCTGGTTCTGGTTCTCCAGGTCCAGCTCCGCCCGGCTGCGGGTCAGCACGTTGTTGTAGCCGCGCCGGTGCAGTTCGCGGGTGATGGCCGCGCCCACCATGCCGCGGTGGCCGGCCACGAACACGCGTTGGTCCAGGTTCGTCATGTCGGACTACTCCTTGTAGGCGTAGATTTCGTAGCCGTTCTGTTCGACCAGGGCGTCGCGCCGCGCATCCTTCAGGTCGCTTTCGATCATTTCCTTGACCAGCTGCGCGAACGTGGTGCGCGGCGACCAGCCCAGCTTTTCGCGCGCCTTGGTCGGATCGCCCAGCAGCGTCTCGACTTCGGTCGGGCGGAAGTAGCGTGGATCCACGCGCACGATGACCTGGCCGGGCTTGATGTCGTGGACCGGCGAGAACAGCACGGTGGCGGTCTCTTCCAGGCCTTCGCCTTCCCAGGCAAGCAGGATGCCCAGCTCGCGCGCGGCGGTGTTGATGAACTCGCGCACGCTGTATTGCATGCCGGTCGCGATGACGTAGTCCTCCGGCGTGTCCTGCTGCAGCATCAGCCACTGCATTTCGACGTAGTCGCGCGCATGGCCCCAGTCGCGCAGGGCGGACAGGTTGCCCAGGTACAGGCATTCCTGCAGGCCCAGCACGATGCGCGCCAGGCCGCGCGTGATCTTGCGCGTGACGAAGGTTTCGCCGCGCTTGGGCGATTCGTGGTTGAACAGGATGCCGTTGCACGCGTACATGCCGTAGGCTTCGCGGTAGTTCACGCTGATCCAGTAGGCGTACAGCTTGGCGGCGGCGTAGGGGCTGCGCGGGTAGAACGGCGTCGTTTCCTTCTGGGGCGTTTCCTGCACCAGGCCGTAGAGCTCGGAGGTGGACGCCTGGTAGAAGCGGCTCTTGTTCTCCAGCTTCAGGATGCGGATGGCTTCCAGCAGGCGCAGGGTGCCCAGGCCGTCGGCATTGGCGGTGTATTCCGGTTCCTCAAACGAGACTCCCACGTGGCTCTGCGCGGCCAGGTTGTAGATCTCGTCGGGCTGCACCGACTGGACGATGCGGATCAGGCTGCACGAATCGGTCATGTCGCCGTGGTGCAGCACGAAATTGCGGGGCTGGTCGTGCGGATCCTGGTAAAGATGGTCGATCCGCGCGGTGTTGAACAGCGAAGCGCGCCGCTTGATGCCGTGGACCTCATAGCCCTTGGCCAGCAGAAGCTCCGCCAGATAGGCCCCGTCTTGGCCAGTTACGCCGGTAATCAGTGCCCGTTTTGGCATGGTTGTGTCCTTAAGACTTAGTGACTGCACGAAAGGAGCCGATGGCTGCGGTACCAATGTGCAATGAGATTACTGTTGCACCAGCCGCTGAGATATCGGCCAAAAGGTCTAAGAGTTCAGCCTGTCGGTAGGGAAAAAAGGACTGGATTGATTCATCCAGCGCACCCATGGCGACGGCCGCCAGCATGGCCACCAGGGCCGGGCGCCGGTTGACCGAGATGTAGATCAGCCCGGTCAGGAAGGCGTAGGCGGCCAGGTGCAGCCGCTTGTCGCCAAAGGCGTCCGACATGTCCGCCGCCAGCCCGGGCAGGTTTCCCACCGTGACCAGCACGGTGAAGAAAACGGCCGCCAGGGGCAGGCAGATGCGGGCCATGCCGGGACGCCAGAAGGGTTCATGCTCCTTGATAGGTTCAGACACGGCCGTACATGTCCTGGAAGCGGACGATGTCGTCTTCGCCGAGATACGCACCCGACTGCACCTCGATGATCTCCAGCGGGATCTTTCCCGGGTTTTCCAGGCTGTGGATCTCGCCCAGCGGGATGTAGGTCGACTGGTTCTCCGTCAGCAGGTACTGCTTGTCGCCGTTGTAGATCCGCGCCGTGCCCGACACCACGATCCAGTGCTCGGCGCGGTGGTGGTGCATCTGCGAGGACAGCCGGGCGCCGGGTTTGACGGTGATCCGCTTGACCTGGTAGCGGGGGCCCTGGCCCACCGAGTCGTACGACCCCCAGGGTCGCTGGACCTCGCGGTGGTGGTTGAGTTCCGACCGGTGCTGGGTCTTGAAGACCTCGACCAGCCGCTTGACGTCCTGCGAGCGCGACTTGTGCGCCACCAGCACGGCGTCGGCCGTCTCGATCACGACGATGTCGTCCAGGCCCACCGAGGCCACCAGACGGCTGGTGGAATGGATGAGGCAGTTGCGCGAGTCCTCCACCATGACGTCGCCGGTGGTGGAGTTGCCCTCCAGCGTTTTCTGGGCAATGCCCCACACGGCATCCCATGCCCCGACGTCGCTCCACGAAGCGGCCAGGGGAATGACCACGGCGCTGTCGGTGCGCTCCATGATGGCGTAGTCCATGGAGTCGCTGGGGCACGCCTCGAAGGACGGGCCATCCAGGTGGAACAGCCCGTTGTCGCCGTGGCCGGTGGCCACGGCGGCCTGCGCCTGCTCGAGGATCTTGGGCGCAAGGCGCGCCATCTCCGACAGGAAGACGGACGCCTGGAACGCGAACATGCCGCTGTTCCAGTAGTAGCCGCCATCGTCGATGAAGCGCTGGGCGACCTCGGGGGACGGTTTTTCGACGAAGCGGCGCACGCGGCGCGCGGGCGCCATGGCGCCCGGCTCATCCGCCTGGATGTAGCCGTAGCCGCTGAGCGGGGCGGTCGGCTTGATGCCGAACGTCACCAGCGCGCCCTGGCGGGCGGCGTCGTAAGCCTGGGCGAATGCCGCGCTGAGCACTTCGCCGTCTTCCAGCACGTGGTCCGACGGCATGATGAGCATGATCGGGTCTTCGCCGTCCTGCATGGCCCGCAGGGTGGCGGCGGCTATCGCCGGCGCCGTGTTGCGCGCAAACGGCTCCAGGATCACTTCCACGTCCTTGATGCCCAGCTCCTGCGCCTGCTCCGCGGCGATGTAGCGGTGGGCGTCGTTGCACACGAGCATGGGCCGGGCCGAGGCGCCGGCCGAACCGAGCCGCAGCAGGGTGTTCTGCAGCAGGCTGCGATCATCGGTCAAACGGATGAACTGCTTCGGCAGCAGTTCGCGCGACAGCGGCCACAGGCGCGAACCTGATCCGCCGCAGAGGATGACTGCCCGGTACGGGGGAGGGGGGTTGGTCATGGCTCTCACTCCTTGAAGTAGGCCTGGGTGTACGGATGCACGCCGGGATCGGCGGCGATCACTTCCCCGGGGAGCCAGCGGTAGCCGTTGTGCTGGACGAGGGGAAGGCTTGCGGTATCCAACGAAAGCTCGGCCTCATAGGCGAGGACGACGTAGTGGGTGGAGCGACCGGCTTCACCCGCGAAATTGGTGCCATAGAAGTGCTCGTAGACGCCGCGGGGCTTCCAGGCCAGTTCTGGCAGGGTCGGACCCAGTTCGTCGTGCACGATGCGGCGCAGCGCGTCGCGCAGGGGTTCGTTCTTGCGGATGCGTCCGCCTGGCACGAACCACGCGCCCTGGGCGGGCGGATTGGCGCGCAGGCCGGTCAGGTAGTTGCCGGCCCCATCGCGCAGCAGCAGGTCGATCGACACCAGGGGCAGCATCTCGACCGCCTGGCGGAAGTCGGACCTGCCCAGCACGCCGCCGCGCGGCGCGGGTGTTTCCCGCACAGGCCATCCCAACGGCTTAGTAGACATTGCGGCCCGTCCATCCAGACACCGCCGTGCGGGCGATGATCAGCAGGTCCATCCTGAACGTCCAGTGCTGGATGTAGTAGATGTCGTGCTCGACGCGGTCGCTCATCTTGCGCAGCGTGTCGGTCTGCCCGCGAAAGCCGTTGACCTGCGCCCAGCCGGTGATGCCCGGCTTGACGCGATGCCGCATCATGTAGCGCTGCACCAGGTCCTTGTACATTTCGTTGTGCTCCAGCGCGTGCGGGCGCGGGCCGACGACCGACATGTCGCCCATCAGCACGTTCAGGAACTGGGGCAGCTCGTCCAGGCTGGTGCGCCGCAGGAAGCCGCCGATCCGCGTGACGCGGCGGTCGTCGCGGGTGGCCTGCGTGACCACGCCATGCTCCTGGTGCACGGTCATGGTGCGGAACTTGTAGACGTGGAACACCTTGCCGTCCACACCCAGCCGGGGCTGGGTGAAGAAGACCGGGCCGCGCGACGTGGCCTTCACCAGCAGGGCCACGGTCAGCATGACGGGAGACAGGCCCAGCAGCGCGCAGAACGCGAAGCTGCGGTCGAAGACTTCCTTGGCCCAGCCGCGCACGCCGGCGGCCGGCAGGCTGTTGAGCTGGATGGCGGGTAGCCCCAGGAATTCGCCGATGCGGTGTCCCAGCAGCTGGATGGACATCACGTCGGGTATCCAGCGGATATCCACCAGGTCGTTGCGCAGGTGATACAGCACTTCGCGCAGCTCCTGGCCGGCCTCCATCGGCAGCACGATCCAGATCTCGCGGACATTGTTCTCGCGGACGAAGTCGTGCAGGTTGTCCAGGTCATGCAGGCGGCGGACCTGCGGAGGCAGGATCTCATGCGGTTCGGCGTAGATCCCCGACACCTCGTAGCCGGCCTCGCGGTACTTCTCCACCCGGCGCCACATGTCGTGGCCGAGCGCGCCGAAGCCCACCAGCAGCACGCGCTTCTTGTTCAGCCCGCGGTCGCGCGCCGCGCCCAGCACCGCGTAGACCGCGATGCGCACGCCGGCCAGCGCCAAAGCCGTAATGCCAAACCAGGTAGCCGCCCATAAGCGGGATATCGCGCCGGTCTGGTGCATGAGAAAACTGACCAGGATGCCCAGCGCGAACACGGTGGCCCACGCGGCCAGGCTGCGGACCACCAGGTCGGTCAGCAGGCGGCCGCGCCAGGACACATACAAGCGGAAGGCCGGGAAGATGGCGATGGCGCCCAGGCCGCACAGATAGATCAGGAACAGATGAATCTGCGGAGGATCCGTCAGCGCCTCATCCGAGAATTTCAAGCCGGTGGCAGTCAGGCCGCAGGTGATGACGATCGCGGCGTCGAGCAAGCGATAGAGATAGCTTGTCCCGCTGAATCTTGCCGACGTGTCCGTTTGGGACGGGTCCATCGCGCACTCCTGTTCGGGGGGGAGCGCCTTGCGCCAAGCAAAAACTGTGCAGTGCCGCAAAGCATGTGGCTACCGACAAAATCTTATTGAGAGCGCCGCGTACCCGAAACCTCCAAACGATGTAGGAGAAGGCTTAGGGCATCCGTCGAATGTGCGGGCCTAGGAAAAGAGAGTGGAATGTCGCAACCCGTTACGCATCGGGCTCCTTTCCAAGCAACGAAGTCATTCACTGTGGATTCGCCATGACTACATTTTTCGGAACGTTGAGCCGAGCCATAGCCGCTATCGCGCTCGTGTCCTCGCTGGGCGCTTGCGCCTTATCCCCCGGCATGACCTTCAACGCCAATCAGCTCGCGGATCCGCTGGACCCGAACTCCAAGGCGGTCATCAAGGAGATCACGCCCTCCCTCGTCCGTGAAGAGCAGCTCGCGCGCCAGGCGCTGCTGGACAATGAAGGCATCGGTCATCTGATCGGCAAGCCGGGGCCCTACCTCATCGGGCCGGGGGACATCCTCTCGATCGTCGTGTGGGATCACCCCGAGCTCGTGCTTCCGACGCAAACCTACGCCATCGGGTCTGGGGCAACGGAACTAGCTATCGGGGATACCGCCTCGGGCATTCCGGGCTATACGGTCTCATCCACTGGATATATCCAGTTTCCGTATACCGGACTGCTGAAAGTGGCGGGGTTGACGGAACTTCAGGCGCGCAATCTCATAGTCAATAGTTCGGGCAAGTACATACAGGACCCGCAGATCACCGTACGCGTTCTGGGATTTCGCAGCAAGCGCATCTTCGTCGATGGCGAGGTAACGACGCCGGGCACGGTTGCGATCAACGATGTTCCCATGACCCTGTTGGAAGCGATCAACAGGGCCGGCGGCATTCTGCCGACCGGAGACCGCAGTTCGGTCTACGTGATCCGCGAAGGTCGGCGTACTCGTGTGAACCTTCCCGCGCTGATCGAGCGCGGCCAGGACTTGAACCAGGTGATGCTCAAGGCAGGGGACATCGTGAGAGTCACGCCGCGGGACGACAGCAAGGTGTTCGTGATGGGCGAAGTGTTCCTGCCCAGCGCGCCGGTGATGCGTGATGGGCGCATGTCGTTGACCGAGGCGTTGGGATTGGCCGGAGGGCCCAACCAGCTGACGTCGGATCCGTCGCAGATCTTTGTCGTGCGAGGCACTGAAGATGCGTCGCCGCTCGTGTATCACCTGAACGCCGGATCGCCGCAAGCCCTTGCTGTAGGAGCCAAGTTCGAGTTGCAACCCAAAGACGTCGTGTTCGTCGATTCGGCTGCCCTGGTGCGGTGGAACCGCTTCATCAGCAACCTGTTCCCGAGCGCGCAAACCGTACAGACCGTCAAGTCCATCGATTAGTCCGCCTCAAACAAACGCCTTTGGGGGCGCCGCGACCGCGGCGGCGCCCTCTCCTGGAGAGTTGCATGTCGTTGCCCATCGAATCGTTCGAGCCGTCAGTCCCGGCCCGTCAGCAGGAAACGCCCTTGTCGTCGCATGTGGACGCCATTTTTTCCAACCGGTGGATGATCATCGCCATCACCATGGTCGCCTTGCTGGGCGCCCTGGCGTATGTGATGGTGACGCCCTCAGTCTATTCGGCTGACATCATTGTGCAGGTCGAGGAGGAAATGCCGAACGGGCAGGCGCGAAGCCTGCTGGGCGATGTTTCGTCGATGTTCGACACCAAGGCGGAAACCTCGGGTGAAATGGAAGTGCTGCGGTCGCGCATGGTCGTCGGTCCGGCCGTCGACAAGTTCCTGCTGTACATCCACGCCAAGCCGCGCTATTTCCCGGTGGTGGGCGAGTGGCTGGCGCAGCGCTACGAAAGCCTGCCGTATCCGTCCGGCCTCCCGCGCGGCGGCTACGCGTGGGGCGGCGAGAGCATCGCGATTTCCCAGCTGGACGTGCCCAACGAATGGCTGGGCAAGCCCTTCCGCCTGACCACGCTGGGAGAAGGACGCTACACCCTGAGCGACAAGCTCACCGGCGCCACCTTCACCGGCACGGTCGGCAAGCCCGAACGCTTCCTCTTGCCCGGCGGCGGCGCCATGGACGTGCACGTCGACGCGCTGTCGGGCCGCCCGGGCACCGAGTTCACGGTATCGCGCAGTTCGCGCCTGGCCGCCATCGAGAACGTGCAGTCGCACCTGGGGATCTTCGAACGGGGCCGCGCATCGGGCGTCATCGGCGTCACCCTCGAGGGCAACGACCCGGCGCTGACCACCGCCGTGCTGAACCAGATCGGCCAGGAATACGTGCAGCAGAACGTGAACCGCAAGTCGGCGCAGGCCGAGAAGTCGCTGGTGTTCCTGGAACAGCAGTTGCCGCAGCTCAAGGCCGAGCTGGACGCCGCGGAAACCAAGTACAACGCCTTGCGCAACAAGCGCGGCACGATCGACCTGAGCGAAGAAGCCAAGCTGATCCTTGCGCAGTCGGTCGACGCGCAGACCCGCGTGATGGAACTGCGCCAGAAGCGCCAGGAACTGATCACGCGCTTTGCGCCGACGCACCCGAGCATCGTGGGCATCGATCGCCAGATCGCGTCCCTGACCGGCGACGTGAATCGCCTGGGCAACAACATCAAGCAGCTGCCCGACCTGGAACAGGACGTGGTGCGCCTGGTGCGCGACGTGCGCGTCAACACCGAGCTTTACACGGCGCTGCTCAACAACACGCAGCAGCTCAAGCTGATCCGCGCCGGCAAGGTGGGCAACGTGCGCATCCTGGATGCGGCCGTGCAGCCCGACAAGCCCGTCCGTCCCAAGGGCGCGATCATCATCGGCGTGGCCACCGCCATCGGCCTGATCTTCGGCATCCTGTGCGCGTTCGTGCGCAACGCCCTGTTCGGCGGCCTGTCCGAGCCGGAAGACGTCGAACGCCACACCGGGCTGCCCGTGCTGGCCGCCATTCCGTACAGCGACATGCAGGACAAGCTGTGGCGCCGCAGCCGGCGCAAGAACGCCACCGTGCCGGCGCTGCTGGCGCAGAGCCAGGGCAACTCGCCGCCCATCGAAAGCCTGCGGTCCTTCCGCAACGTGCTGCAGGCATCGCTGCGCCAGTCGGCAAACAACATGGTGATGTTCACCGGTCCGGTGGCCGGCGTGGGCAAGTCCTTCCTGTCGGCCAATTTCGCCTTCATCCAGGGCGGCGTGGGCAAGCGCGTGCTGCTGATCGACGCCGATTTCCGCAAGGGCCAGCTCAACCGCTACTTCGGCGTGCCCAAGGAAGACGGCCTGTTCGAAGTGCTGTCGGGCACGATTCCGCTGACCCGCGTGCGCAAGCACAGCGTGTCCGAGGGCGTGGATTTCATCGCCACGGGCGCCGTCACCTTCGATCCTTCCGAGCTGCTGGCCTCGCCCGTGTTCGGCGAGACGCTGCGCGAACTGGCCACGCAGTACGACATGGTGATCCTGGACACGGCGCCCGTGCTGTCGTCTCCGGATGCGGCCGTGGTCGGCACGCACGCCGCGGCGGTGATGGTGGTGGTGCGTTCGGGCATGAACACGGTGGGCGAGATCCGGGAAACGGCCAAGCGCCTGATCCAGGCCGGCGCCCCGGTGGACGGCGTGCTCTTCAATGGTCTCAAGCTCCTTCCGGAACGCTTCGGCTTCCGGTCCAAGTACGGCGGTTATCGATACTCCCGTGCGGCGTACTACGGCGATTTCAAACAGAACGGTCCCAAGTAAACGCCACCCGGAGAAACTGGCATGCACGGAACTTTTGGCTGGGACACGCCGCAGATTCTGGATGCGGTTTTCAAGGCCTACGACATACGCGGAACGGTGCCGGATGAGATAGATGCAAGGTTCGCCCACAGCCTGGGGATGGCGGTGGGCACCAAGGCCCGCGACCAGGGGGCGCGGGCGATCGTGGTGGGGCGGGACGGCAGGCTGAGCAGCGTCGAGCTTGCCGCGGCGCTGCAGGCCGGCCTGCGCTCGGCCGGCATGCATGTGATCGACATCGGCATGGCGACCACGCCGATGGTGTATTTCACGACCCGGCTCATGGATACCGGCGCCGGCATCGCGGTGACCGGCAGCCACAACCCGCCCACGCACAACGGCTTCAAGATCGTGCTGGAAGGCGGGTCGCTGTACGGCGAAGGCATCACCGCGCTGCGCGATGCGATGCGCCTGCCCATCGAATCGGCGGACACGCCCGGGGGACGCACGCAGATGCAGGTGGTGCCGTGCTACGCGGCGCGCCTGGTGGGCGACATCCGCATGGCCCGGCCCATGAAGATCGCCATCGACTGCGGCAGCGGCGTGGCGGGCGCGGTGGCGCCGGGGCTGTTCCGCGCGCTGGGCTGCGAAGTGACCGAACTGTTCTGCGAGGTGGACGGGTCCTTCCCCGGCCACCACCCCGACCCGGCCGATCCGCACAACCTGCAGGACCTGATCTATTGCCTGCGCTATTCGGATTGCGAGGTCGGCCTGGCGTTCGACGGCGATGGCGACCGCCTGGGGGTGGTGACCAAATCGGGACAGATCATCTGGCCGGACCGCCAGCTCATCCTGTTTGCCCGCGACGTGCTGGCGCGCAACCCGGGCGCCGAGATCATCTACGACGTCAAGTGCAGCCGCCACGTGCCCCGGGCCATCACCGAGGCGGGTGGCAAGGCGACGATGTGGAAGACAGGGCATTCCCTGATAAAGGCCAAGATGCGCGAATCGGGAGCGCTGCTTGCTGGAGAGATGAGCGGGCACATTTTCTTCAAGGAGCGCTGGTACGGCTTTGACGACGGCATTTACGCCGCCGCCCGCCTGCTGGAGATCCTGTCGTCGGCGCCGGACCCGTCGGCTTTGCTGGAAAGCTTGCCGCAGTCTTGCGCCACCCCGGAATTAAAGCTGGAGACCAACGAAGGCGAAAACGTCGAACTGGTGAACGCGCTGCGCGAACACGGGGAGTTCCCCAACGCGGTGTCGATCACCGATCTCGACGGGATACGCGTGGACTACGCCGACGGCTTCGGCCTGGCGCGTCCGTCCAACACCACGCCGACGGTGGTACTCCGGTTCGAAGGAGACAGCGTGGCCGCATTGGCCCGTATCGAGGAGGACTTCCGCAAGGCGTTCAAGCGCGTTGCACCTCACATTCGTTTACCGTTCTAAGGAGCATCACGCGATGGGAAAGGCTCAACATGCGATTGAGGCGTTAAGGGCGAACTCCGGGCTGGCGGACAGCCCCGAATGGGTGGCGTTCGCGCAGTCGGCGCAGAGCGCCGAACTGGACGCAAGCGCACTGAAGGTGATCGAAGCGGCAGGGTTGTGCGTGGACCTGACGATGCAGCGGCAGTCGTCGGCGCTGGACGCCGCGGCAGCGGCGCTGCTGCAGGCGCGCGGGCTGGAAGAGGCGCGCAGCGCCCTGTTTGCGGGCGAACCGGTCAACTGGACCGAAGGCAAGCCCGCGTGGCATACCGCGCTGCGCGCCGGGCGCACGCGCGAGCAACCGGACGGGCAGGACGCGGATTCGGTCTGCGAGTATTCGCGCATGACCGACTTCGTGCGGCGCGTGGACCAGACCGCGGACTTTTCCACCGTGCTGCACATCGGCATCGGGGGCAGCGACTGGGGCCCCCGGCTCGCGGTCCAGGCCTTCGGCGGACCGCTGCAGCGCCGGCAGATCCGCTTCGTGTCCAACATCGACGGCCATGCCTTCCATGATGCGGTGGCGGGGCTGGATGCGCGCCGCACGCTGGTGGTGGTGTCTTCCAAGTCATTCACCACGGCGGAAACGTTGCACAATGCGCGCGCCGCCATCGCCTGGCTCAAGCAGGGCGGCGTGGCCGATGCGTCGGACCACTTGGCCGCGGTGACCTCCAACGCCCCGGCCGCCCGCGCGCTGGGCGTGCCGTCCAGCCAGATCTTCAAGATGTGCGATTGGGTGGGCGGCCGCTATTCCGTCTGGTCCGTCGCCGGGCTGTCGATCGCGCTGACCGTCGGCGCGGACGTGCTGATCGGCATGCGGGCCGGCGCCGAGGCCATGGACCAGCATTTCCAGCAGGCGCCGTTCGCGTCGAACGCGCCGGTCCAGCTGGCGCTGGCGGGCCTGGTCAACTGCAGCGTGCTGGGCTACAACTCGCTGAACGTCGCCGCCTACAGCGCGCGGCTGCTGCACCTGGTCACGTACCTGCAGCAGCTGGAAATGGAATCGCTGGGCAAGCGCGTCGCGGGCGACGGCGCGGCGGTCGGCGTGCCGACGGCGCCCATCATCTGGGGCATGCCGGGCACCGATGGCCAGCACACCTTTTTCCAGTGGCTGCACCAGAGCGAAGAGGGCGCGCCGGTCGATTTCATCGCCAGCCTGCAGGGCCACGCGGACAGCCCGGACGCGCATCGGATGCTGCTGGCCAACTGCCTGGCGCAGCGCCAGGCCCTGCTGCGCGGCAAGTGCCTGGAGCAGGCGCTGATGGACGTGGCGCACATCGACGACCAGGAACGCGCGCTGAGCCTGGCGCAGCACATGGTGCATCCGGGCGGCAGGCCGTCCACGCTGATCGTCCTGCGCCAGCTCGATCCGCGCGGCCTGGGCGCGCTGCTGGCGCTGTACGAGCACAAGGTGTTCGTGCAGAGCGTGGTGTGGGGCATCAATCCGTTCGACCAATGGGGCGTGGAGCTCGGCAAGCGGCTGGCCAACGGCATCGAGCGCGAGCTTGCGGTGCCGGTGTCCGCCGGCGTGGTCGACTGGGGACACGACGCGTCCACCTCGTACTGGATCGACCGCTACCGCAGCCACGCGCAGGCGCCGCGTCCCCGTCATGCGTGGGTGCCGGGCATGGCGGCCCACCTCTGACGGAGCGCCGACATGCTGGATACGCAGGTGCTGGTGACGGGCGGCGCGGGCTACATCGGCACGCACACGCTGGTGGCGATGCTGGCGTCCGGCCTGCGGCCGCTGGTGCTGGATAACTTCAGCAACGGCAGCCGCGAGGCCGTGCGCCGGGTGGAGCGCCTTTGCGGCGTGCCGATAGCGCTGGTCGAAGGGGACATCCGCACGCCGGGGCTGGTCGCATCGCTGCTGGCCGGCGCGGCGGCCGCGGGCGCGCCGGTCAGTTCGGTGCTGCACCTGGCCGGCTGCAAGGCGGTGGGCGAATCGGTGGCGGACCCCCTCAAGTACTACGACAACAATGTCAACGGGTCGCTGGTTCTGCTGCGCGCCATGCGCGAGGCGGGCGTGTCGCGGCTGGTGTTCAGCTCTTCCGCCACCGTCTATGGCGAGCCGCGCTACCTGCCGTTCACGGAGGCCCATCCGCTGGCGCCCACCAATCCCTACGGCCGCACCAAGCTGATGGTCGAGGAAATGCTGCGCGACATGTGCGCGGCGGATCCCGGCTTCAGCGCCGTGACGCTGCGCTACTTCAATCCGATCGGCGCGCATCCCAGCGGGCAGATCGGCGAAAGCCCGCGCGACCTGCCCAATAATCTTTTTCCGTTCATCACGCAGGTGGCGGTGGGGCGCCAGCCCTTCCTGCGCGTGTTCGGCGACGACTACGGGACGGTCGACGGCACCGGCGTGCGCGACTACCTGCACGTCATGGACCTGGCGCGGGGGCACGTGCAGGCGCTGACCTATTCCGAGAACCATTCCGGCTTCGTCGCGGTCAACCTGGGCACGGGGCAGGGCACCAGCGTGCTGGAGCTGGTGCACGCCTTCGAGCGGGTCAACGGCTGCAAGATCCCGCTGCGCACGCTGCCGCGGCGGGCGGGCGACGTCGAGCGCATGTGGGCCGATCCGGCGCTGGCGGCGTCGTTGCTGGGCTGGCGCAGCACGCAGGATGTGGAGTCGATGTGCGCGGACGGCTGGCGCTGGCAGCAGGGCAATCCGCAAGGTTATGAGACGGAATCCGCCACGGCATAACCCCAACGGCGTATCGGATGACTTCCGGCGGATGGGGCCGAGCGGTTACAGTTGACGGAAATATTGCGAAGCAGCATTGCCCGGCGGTCCGGCCGGGGGCGACGCATCGTCAGCGAGGCACTCTCATGTTTGTCATCCATACGTACACCGGGTTCACCGGCTCCCAGACGGGTCCGCGGCAATGAGCGGCCCCACCTACATCCCCTCCGCCCACTGGAACCTGGACAGCATCGTGTCCGGCCTGCGCGACGCGCGCGTCGCCTGGCGCGGCCCGCGCGGCCGCCTGCGCGACGACGCCGGCCTGCGCGAGTTCCCCTCGCAGGAAAGCCTGCGCCAGATCATCAAGCATCTGTGCGGCGCCTTGTTCCCGATGCGCCTGGGCCCCATCGACCTGCGCGAAGAGGTCGAGGACTTCTACGTCGGGCACACCATCGGCGCGGCGCTGGACGCGCTCCTGCACCAGGTCTGTCTGGAGCTGCAGTATGTGGGCCGCGACGATCCGGCCCTGCGCGCGGAAACGCAGCAGCGCGCCACCGAAATCGTGCGCCGCTTCGGCGCCGAACTGCCGGCCGTGCGCGCCGCGCTCGACCTGGACGTGACGGCCGCCTACCAGGGCGACCCCGCCGCGCACAGCGTGGACGAAGTGCTGCTCTGCTATCCCGGCGTGGCGGCCATGATCCACCATCGCCTGGCCAACGTCCTGTACCGCCTGGGCGTGCCGATGCTGGCGCGCATCGTGGCGGAAATCGCCCACGCCGACACCGGCATCGACATCCACCCCGGCGCCACCATCGGCCGCAGCTTCTTCATCGATCACGGCACCGGCGTCGTGATCGGCGAGACTGCCATCATCGGCGACCGCGTGCGGCTCTACCAGATGGTCACGCTGGGGGCGAAACGCTTCCCGCCCGGCGAAAACGGCGAACTCAAGAAGGGCCTGGCGCGCCACCCCTTGATCGAGGACGACGTGGTGATCTACGCTGGCGCGACGATTCTGGGCCGCGTCACCATCGGCAAGGGCTCGACCATCGGCGGCAACGTCTGGCTCACGCGCAGCGTGCCGCCGGGCAGCAACGTCACGCAGGCCAGCCTGGTCAGCGACATGCCCGACTGCGGCCTGGGCGGCTGAGCGCCGCTTCCCGCGCGCGGCTAGCGCCGCCGCGGGAACACGACTGAGGAGCCTGGATGGACACAGCAGTCTCGGAACTGGCCGCGCTGCGCGGCTTCATCGACCGGCACCCCCGGCTGTTCGTGCTGACGGGCGCGGGCGTCAGCACCGATTCCGGCATCCCCGACTACCGCGACACCGAAGGCGAATGGAAGCGCCAGCCGCCCATGACGCTGCAGACCTTCATGGGCGGGGAACTGGCCCGCGCGCGCTACTGGGCGCGCAGCATGGTGGGCTGGCGGCGCTTCGGCCACGTGCGGCCCAACGCCTCGCATCTGGCGCTGGCGCGCCTGGAAGCGCGCGGCCACGTCGCCATCCTGGTGACGCAGAACGTGGACGGACTCCACGAAGCCGCGGGCAGCCACGGCGTCGTGGACCTGCACGGCCGGCTCGATGCGGTGCGCTGCATGAATTGCGACTGGCGCGGCGGCCGCCACGACTGGCAGGATGCGCTGCACGCGCTCAACCCGGACTGGGTGGCGCTGGAGGCGAGCGATGCGCCCGATGGCGACGCGGACCTGGACGGCCACGACTTTTCCCGCTTTGCCGTGCCGCCTTGTCCGCGCTGCGGCGGCATCGTCAAACCCGATGTGGTGTTCTTCGGCGAAACCGTGCCGCGCGACCGCGTCGACCGGGCCAACGCCGGGCTGATGAATGCCGACGCCGTGCTGGTGGTCGGGTCATCGTTGATGGTGTATTCGGGCTACCGCTTCGTGACCGCCGCCTCGCGCAGCGGCATTCCCATCGCCGCCATCAACCTGGGCCGCACCCGGGCCGACAGCCTTCTGACCCTTAAAGTGGAGCAGCCCTGCGCGGCAGCGCTGGAGGCCCTATAGGGGCTGCCGGGTCGGCCGGTTTTTGACCGGTTTAAGCAAGTGCTTGCCCGGCAACGCTTTTTTTGAACGGTTACAGACCTTTCCATAGGGTTGTCCACAGGAACTGGGGATAACTCCTAGGGATAACCCGATATTTTTGGCCTGCAAAGGGCCTTTCTGTCAAGCCTCGACGCTGTCCAATGCGTCCCCCAACAGCGCTTTGTGCGCCGCGTGCCAACTGCCGGCATCGGGCGCGTAGAGCAGGCCGCCGGTGCGGTGGGTGGGCTTGTAGGGAGACCCGTCGAAGCGCGCCGCATAGCCGCCGGCCTCGCGGTGCAGCAGCCAGCCGGCGGCGTGGTCCCAGGCCGTGAGCTGGTTGTACAGCGCTATATGGCAATGCCCGGCCGCCAGCATGCGGTATTCGTGGGCGGCGCAGCGCAGGGACGCCGTGCTGCCCAGGCGCGACAGGTTGCCGTTGACGGCGGTTCTCAGGGGTTCGGGCAGGGCGCCCGTGGCGATCAGGCCGTCCATGTCCTGCGCTGGGGCGGGCTGGGCGACGGACAAGGGCGTGCGCTTGCCGTTTTCGTATTCCATCCAGGCGCCTTCGCCGCGCACGGCCAGCGCGCTGTCGCGGCTGACGGGATCGTAGATCACGCCGGCGATCACGTCGCCGCGATGGCAGGCCGCGATCATCATCCCGAACAGGGGCAGCCCGGCGACATAGTTGCGGGTGCCGTCGATGGGATCGATCAGGAAGGCCAGGTCGGCATCGACCAGCATGTTCAGCAACGCGGGATTGCGCGCGGACGCTTCTTCGCCGATCAGCACGGCGCCCGGATGCAGCTTGGCCAGGCGCGTGGCGATCAGGCGTTCGGCGGCTTCGTCAGCGTCGGTGACGAGGTCGCGCGGAGAACTCTTGCCGCGCACCGCGCCTTCCGGCAGGTTGCGAAAGCGCGGCATGACCTCAGCCTGCGCGGTTTCAGCCAGGATGGCCGCCAGCTTGCGGGTGTCCTCGAGGGTGAAGGTTCTGCTCATACTGACTCGTCCAGGGAACGCGCAAATCTATCATGCCTGGGCTGCATTTGAGCGTGATTTTCAAGTCATTGCTTTGAAAGGACTTTTCCGGGTCATGCAGGACTTGTCAGCCGGGTTGTCCACAGTTGCTGGGGATAAGCGGGCGGGGAGCCCGCTTATCCCGGGCGCGCGGCGGGGCGCCGCGCGCCATGGGCATCAGGCGCCCAGGTCCACGCAGAGGTACTTGATCTCCAGGTACTCTTCGATGCCGTACTTGGAGCCTTCGCGGCCAAGGCCGGATTGCTTGACGCCGCCGAACGGGCCGACTTCGTTGGAGATGAGGCCGGTGTTGATGCCGACGATGCCGTACTCCAGCGATTCGGACACGCGCCAGATGCGGGCGTAGTCGCGGGTGAAGAAGTAGGCGGCCAGGCCGAAGATGGTGTCGTTGGCCATGCCGATGACTTCTTCTTCGGTGTCGAAGCGGAACAGCGGCGCGACCGGGCCGAAGGTTTCTTCCGAGGCAAAGCGCATCGATTGCGTCACGTCGCGCACCACCGTGGGTTCGAAGAACGTGCCGCCCTTTGCGTGCGGCTTGCCGCCCGCGATGACCTTGGCGCCATTGGCCGTGGCGTCGGCGATGTGCTCCTGCACCTTTTCGACGGCGTTGCGGTCGATCAGCGGACCTTGCGTCACGCCGTCTTCAAAGCCGTCGCCGACCTTCATGGCGTTGACCTTGGCCACCAGGCGCTTGGCGACTTCTTCGTACACGCCGGCCTGCACATAGATGCGGTTGGCGCACACGCAGGTCTGGCCGGCGTTGCGGTACTTCGAGGCCAGGATGCCGTCCACGGCGCGGTCCAGGTCGGCGTCGTCGAACACGATGAAGGGCGCGTTGCCGCCCAGTTCCAGCGACAGCTTCTTGATCGTGGGCGCGCATTGCTCCATCAGCGTGCGGCCGACTTCGGTCGAGCCGGTGAAGCTCAGCTTGCGCACGACGTCGCTTTCGCACAGCGCCGCGCCGATGTCGCGCGAGCTGCCGGTGATGACGTGGAACACGCCCGCCGGCACGCCGGCTTCCTCGGCCAGCACCGCCAGCGCCAGCGCGGTCAGCGGCGTCTGCTGGGCCGGCTTGACCACCATGGTGCAGCCGGCGGCCAGCGCCGGGCCGACCTTGCGGGTGATCATGGCGGCGGGGAAGTTCCACGGCGTGATCGCGGCGGTGACGCCGATGGGCTGCTTGAGCGCCATCAGGCGCTGGCCGGCCTTGGGGCTTTGCAGGATGTCGCCGTCGATGCGCTTGGCTTCTTCGGCGAACCACTCCAGGAACGACGCGGCGTAGGCGATTTCACCGGCGGCCTCGGTCACCGGCTTGCCCTGTTCGGACGTCATGATGGCGGCCAGGTCCTGCTGGTTCTGCATCATCAGCTGGGCCCACTTCAGCAGGATCGCGGCGCGTTCCTTGCCGGTCTTGGCGCTCCAGGCCGGCAGCGCGGCCTGGGCGCTGGCGATGGCCTGTTCGGTTTCCTTGCGGCCCAGCTTGGGCACCGACACGATGGTCTTGCCGGTGGAAGGGTTGTCCACGGGAATGGATGCGCCGCCGTTGGCGCCTACCCACTTGCCGTCGATGTAGCAGGCGTCGCGCAGCAGGTCGGGACGCGAGAGGGGATGGGTCAATGCTGTCATGTCGGGAGTCTCCTTGAAAGGCGCGGCAGGCCAAGCGACTGCGGGCGCGGCAGGCGTGCGGCTTGGGTTTCAAGCCGCCTTGCCTGCTACGCCCGCAATCGTTGTTCCTGCCGGCCGAATAACCGGTTATTCAGGACTTCTTCTCGCCTCAGGCGGTCAGCGCCTCGGACAGGATGTCCAGCGCGCGTGCGAACTGGGCGTCGGGGATGGTCAAGGGATACAGGAAGCGCAGGACGTTCCCGTACACACCGCAGCTTAGCAAAATCAGGCCGTTGTCGATGGCGTGCTTCTGCACGCGCTTGACCGCTTCGGCGTCGGGCTTGCCGGCCGCGTCGTTCAGTTCCAGCGCGACCATCGAGCCCAGGCCGCGCACGTCGGCGATGCCGGGAACCTTGGCGCGCAGGCCTTCCAGATGCGCGCGCAGCTTTTCGCCCAGCTGGTTGGCGCGGTCGCACAGCTTTTCCTCGGCGATCACGTCCAGCACCGCATGCGCGGCGGCGACCGCCAGCGGGTTGCCGGCGTAGGTGCCGCCCAGGCCGCCCGCGGCGGGGCCGTCCATGACGTCGGCGCGGCCGACCACGCCCGAGATCGGGAAGCCGCCGCCCAGGCTCTTGGCCATCGTGATGAGGTCGGCCTGGACCGAGTGGTGCTCCATCGCGAACAGCTTGCCGGTGCGGCCGAAGCCCGTCTGGACTTCGTCGGCGATCAGCAGGATGCCGTGCTCGTCGCAGACCTTGCGCAGCGCCGTCATCAGTTCGGGCGGCGTGATGTTGAAGCCGCCTTCGCCCTGCACGGGCTCGATGATGATGGCCGCGACGCGCTTGGGATCGATGTCGACCTTGAACAGCAGGTCCAGCGCCTTGAGCGAATCGGCGACGCTGATCGACTGCGTGGCGTTGGGGAACGGCACGTGATAGATGTCGCCCGGCATCGGGCCGAACGACAGCTTGTACGGGGCGACCTTGCCGGTCAGCGCCATGCCCAGCATGGTGCGGCCGTGGAAGGAGCCGGAGAAGGCGATGACGCCCGAGCGGCCGGTGGCCGAGCGCGCGATCTTCACGGCGTTTTCGACGGCTTCGACGCCGGTCGTGAAGAAGGCGCTCTTCTTCAGGCCGTCGATGGGCGCCAGGCGGTTGATGCGCTCGGCCAGCGAGATGTAGCCTTCATAGGGCACGATCTGGTAGGCGGTGTGCGTGAAGTTGTCCAGCTGGGCGGCGACCGCGGCCTTGATCTTCGGGTGCAGGTGGCCCGTGTTCAGGACGGCGATGCCGCCTGCGAAATCGATGTATTCCTTGCCTTCGGCGTCCCACAGCGTGGCGTTTTCCGCGCGCACGGCATAGAAGTCGCACATGACGCCGACGCCGCGCGGCGTGGCCAGGGAACGGCGGGTATTCAGATCCTGATTCTTCATCTCGGTCTCGCAGAGCATGATGGGCGGTGAAAACCTTATTTAATGCTACGATGGCCCCACTTGTGGGAACCACTTTAATAAATCAGGTAGAACCAATTGCGGTCCATTGTCGGCGACTTGCTGCTGCTCCGTCTGGCCGACGGATCCAGCGATCCCATGAACAAGCGGCTCTACCGCGGCGTGCGCGAAGCCATCCTGGATGGATCCATTGCCGCGGACTCGCGCCTGCCCGCCACGCGCGACCTGGCGGCCGAGCTGGGTATCGCGCGCAACACCGTCGTGCACGTGTACAGCCAGCTGCTGGCGGAAGGCTACACCCGCAGCCGCCAGGGCAATGGCACCTTCGTCAATGCGTCGGTGCCGGACTCCTACCTGGCCAGCGGACGCCGCCTGCGGCCCGCGCAGCAGGCCCAGCCCCGTCCGGCCCTGTCGCCGCGGGGCGCGGCGATCGTCGACAGCGTGTCGGCGTCGCCCTACCAGTGGGGCGCCTTCATGCCCGGCGTGCCCGACCTGACCGAATTCCCGCACAAGAAATTCGGCCGCATCTTCAGCGGCCTGTGGCGCAATCCGTCGCCGGACCTGCTGAGCTATTCCTACGGCGGCGGCCTGCCCGCGCTGCGCGAGGCGCTGGCGCAGCACCTGGCGCTGACGCGCTCCATCGACTGCGATCCCGACCAGATCATCATCACCGAGGGCTCGCACCAGGCCATCGACCTGACGACCCGCATCCTGGGCGAAGCGGGCGAGACCGCCTGGGTCGAAGACCCCGGCTACTGGGGCGCCCGCAGCATTCTGCAGGCCAACGGCCTGCGCACGGTGCACCTGCCGGTGGACGAAGAGGGCATGCGCCTGCCGGACAGCGTGGCCACGCCGCCGCGCTTCATCTTCGTCACGCCCTCGCACCAGTACCCGCTGGGACCGGTCATGTCGCTCACGCGCCGGCGCCAGCTGCTGGCGCTGGCGCGGCAGAGCGGCAGCTGGATCATCGAGGACGACTACGACAGCGAGTTCCGCTTCTCGGGCAAGCCCATCGAATCGCTGCAGGGCCTGGAGCCGGACGCGCCCGTCATCTACATGGGCACCTTCAGCAAGACGCTGTATCCCGGCCTGCGCGTGGGCTATCTGGTGCTGCCCAAGGCGCTGACCGCCGCGTTCCAGGCGGCGCATGCCGAGCTGTACCGCGAAGGCCATCTGATGACGCACGCCGCGCTGGCGACGTTCATCTCCGAAGGCCACTACGCCGCCCATATTCGCCGCATGCGCATGCTGTACGGCCGCCGCCGCGCCATGCTGGTCAACCTGATCGAGCGGCGACTGGGCCCCGACTGGCTGCACCGCGACGCCAGCATGGCGGGCCTGCACCTGGTGCTGACGCTGCCGCAAGACATGGACGACCTGCGCGTGGTGGACGTCGCGCGTGGCAAAGGCGTGCTGACGCGCGCGCTGTCGCGCTACTACGTGAATGAAGAAGGGCGCCGGCCCGGCCTGCTGCTGGGCTACGCCTGCGTGCCCGAGCACGACATCGCGCGCAAGTTCGAAGTGCTGCTGGAAAGCCTGGCGGAAGTGGCGCGTGGGCAGTAGCGCGGCAGGCGTGGCGCGGGCGGCGCGAGACGGGGCTGTCCTTTCATATAAGAGACGTCGGGTGCTCTTTTATGGCGGTGCGAGGGAAAAGTGAAGTCAGCTGCTCGCCGTCGAGTGTCTGGCTCCCGCTGCTTTGGCTCTTTGGGTGTCTGACACCCGCAGAGAGCATCTTCAATCCAACGTGGTGCTTCAAGGGTGTCAGGCACCTTGTATCTGCCAGGCTGAAGACACCCGTGCGACCGGAGACCGCTACCTGAATTCTCAAAACCCCGGCAGCGCCAGCGCCGATGTGAAGGCCGCCGCGTTGCGCATGCCCTGGTCTTCGAAGTTGGTGTTGAACACGGCGTGCGCCTGCGCGGTCTGGGACGCCAGGCGGGTGAACCGCGCGACCAGTTCGGCCAGTTCCTGTTCCGTATATTCGTACTGGAAGCGGCCGGACGACGCCGCGCCGGACGCGTTCCAGGTGGCGGCGTTGCGTCCGTGCAGGCGCAGCAGCGCGAGTTCCGGATGCGTGCTTTCCCACACCGCCGGCACGGTGTTGTCAAAGCCCTGCGGTGCGTCCACCACGGTATGCGCCACGCCCAGGTCGCGCTCAAAGGCCAGCGTGTCCGCGGTGGCGGTGGGGGTGTCGAACCAGCTGCGGTGCCGGAATTCCACCGATATCAGGTGTTCCTCCATGCGCCGCGCGCAGTCCTCGACCCGCGCCTTGCCGCGCGCGTCGCGCCGGATCCAGGGGGGAAACTGGAAGTGCACCGCGCCCAGCTTGCCGGGAAGCCGCAGGGGCTCGAGCGCAATCTGGTAGCGCCGCCAGAGTTCGTCGCGCAGGTCGGCCGGCATCTGGTCGTGATAGATGACGGCTTCGCGCCAGTCCGCGAGTTCGCGCCGGATGTCCGAGGGCAGGGCCGACAGCGGCGTCTGGTGGCCGGTGAACAGCCGAAAGGCTTTGATGTTGAAGACAAAGTTTTCCGGCGTCCGGGTGGCCCACAGGTGGGCGTTGTCCGGCGAGGGCATGGCGTAGAAGCTGGAGTCGACCTCGGCCAGGGAAAAGCGCGACGCGTAAAAGCGCAGCCGGGCTTCGGCGCTGCGCGCTTCGGGCGGGTAGAAGCGGCCGCAGGCCAGCAGGGTCGGGTCGGTCCAGGAGGCGGTGCCGGTCAGGATGCGGGGGGATTCAGGCATGGCGCCAGGGGCGAATCAGACGGAATTCAAAAAATTCTGTATAAATATACAGTGTTCATCCGGAGCCAGCCTTGGCTCCTTCCTTTTTTGCGGCCGCAGCGCTGCGGCACCGCGACATGTCAGACCAAGCCAATCTTCCTTCCCCGTCCTCCAGCGAACCCTCGACGGGTCGTCCCGATCCCCTGGCCGACCTGAATCCCGCGCAGCGCGAGGCGGCCGAATTCGGCGCGGCCGGCGCGCCCGGCGACGATGGTCCCCTGCTGGTGATCGCGGGGGCGGGGTCCGGCAAGACCAACACGCTGGCGCATCGCGTGGCGCACCTGATCCTGAAGGGCGCGGACCCGCAGCGCATGCTGCTGCTGACCTTCTCGCGCCGCGCGGCGCTAGAGATGGAGCGCCGCGTCGGGTCGGTGCTGCAGCGGGTGATGAACCTGCGGTCGTCGCAGCAGGCGCCGTCGCTGCCCTGGTCGGGCACGTTCCATGCGATCGGCGCGCGCCTGTTGCGCGATTGCGCGCAGCGCATCGGCCTGTCCGAAGCCTTCACCATCCACGATCGCGGCGACGCCGAAGACCTGATGGGCATGGTGCGCCATGAGCTGGGACTGTCGTCCACCAAGTCCCGCTTTCCGCTCAAGGGCACGTGCCTGGCCATCTATTCACGCGTGGTCAACAGCCAGACGCCGGTGGCGGATGTGCTCAAGACGTCCTTCCCGTGGTGCGTGCAATGGGAAGACGAACTGAAGAACCTGTTCCGCGCCTATGTCGCGGCCAAGCAGGACCAGCAGGTGCTGGACTACGACGACCTGCTGCTGTATTGGTCGGAGATGATGACCGACGCCGACATCGCGGCGGACGTGGGCGCGCGCTTCGACCACGTGCTGGTGGACGAATACCAGGACACCAACCGGCTGCAGTCGGCCATCCTGCTGGCGATGAAACCCGACGGCCGCGGCCTGACGGTGGTGGGCGACGATGCCCAGTCCATCTATTCGTTCCGCGCGGCCACGGTGCGCAACATCCTGGACTTTCCGAACCAGTTTCCCGCGCCCGCGCGCGTGATCACGCTGGACCGCAACTACCGGTCGACGCAGCCCATCCTGAATGCGTCCAACGCGGTGATCGGGCTGGCGACGGAACGCTACGCCAAGGACCTCTGGACCGACCGGCAGTCCTCCCAGCTGCCCGAACTGGTGACGGTCAGCGACGAAGCCGGACAGGCCCGCTGGGTGGCCGACCAGGTCCTGGCCCAGCGCGAGGGCGGCGCGACGCTCAAGTCCCAGGCGGCGCTGTTCCGCACCGCCAGCCACAGCGCGGCGCTCGAACTCGAACTGACCCGCCGCAACATTCCCTTCGTCAAATTCGGCGGCCTGCGCTTCCTGGAGGCCGCGCATGTGAAGGACCTGCTGTCGCTGCTGCGCTGGGCCGAGAACCCGCGCGGGCGCATGGCGGGTTTTCGCGTGGCGCAGCTGATGCCCGGCATCGGCCCGGCCACGGCGGGCAAGCTGATGGATGCGATGTCCGCGTCCGCCGAACCCTTGCGGGTCCTGCGCGAGTTCAAGCCGGGGGCGGCGGCGCAGGAAGGGTGGGGCGCGTTCGCCGATACCTACGCCGCGCTGTGCGATCCCGGGCTGAAGTGGCCCGCCGACGTGGACCTTGCGCTGCGCTGGTACAGCGGCCAGCTCGAGCGCCTGTACGACGATGCCCGCGTGCGCAAGACGGACCTGGACCAGCTGGTGCGCATCGCGGCGGGCTACCCGTCGCGCGAGCGCTTCCTGACCGAGCTGACCCTGGATCCGCCGGACGCCACCAGCGACGAATCCGGCGCGCCGCTGCGCGACGAAGACTACATGATCCTGTCGACCATCCATTCCGCGAAGGGGCAGGAATGGAAGGCGGTCTACGTGCTGAACGTGGTGGACGGCTGCATTCCGTCGGACATGAGCACCGGCACCGCCGAAGAGATCGAGGAAGAGCGCCGGCTGCTGTACGTGGCCATGACGCGAGCCAAGGAACGCCTGCAGCTGATCGTGCCGCAGCGCTTCTACGTGCACCAGCAGACCGGCATGGGCGACCGCCACGTCTACGGATCGCGCACGCGCTACATCACCAATGCGATGCTGCCGCTGTTCGACCACCTGCCCAAGCTGCCGGACCTGCCCGCCGGGCGGGGCGAACCCAAGGAGCCCCAGGCCCCGCGCATCGATGTGGCCAAGCGCGTGCGCAACTTGTTCTAGGCGGGCCGCCCGCGGGCTGGGCTATCATCGGTCGATACGCATAAGCTGCACGGCAGGGATCGATTTGTCCGAGGGTGTATATGTCTACTGAAGCACAAGCCGCCGACGCGCCCAAGGGCGAGGTCGTGGCCTCGATCGCCTACTTGAATGGACGCCGGGACCGCGAGGTCCCGATCGATGAAGCCGGTCAGTACGTCAGCCAGCGCCAGGGCCAGAGCATGCTGTGGATCGGCCTGCGCAACCCCAGTCCGGAGACGCTCGCCAAGGTGTCGAGCGAATTGGGGGCCTGCGACAAGAACCAGGAAGAAATGCTGGAGACCCACCGGCGGCCGAAGATCATCGACTACGGCAACATGATCCTGATCGTCGCCATCACGGTCGAAGTCGAGGCCGAGCGTCCCATCTTCGGCGAAACCCAGTTCCTGATCGGCGACGGCTTCCTGGTCACCGTGCGCCGCGGCGCCACCGCCGGCCACAGTCCGCTGCGCGAACGCCTGGAAGCCTCGCCCGACCTGCTCAAGCGCGGCAGCGACTACGTGGCGTCCGAACTGCTGGACTGGCTGGTGGACCGCTACGTCGCGGCCGCGGTCAAGATCGAATCCGTGGTGGAAGGCGCCGAGCAGAAGCTGCTGATCCGCGGCGCGAAGGATGCCGATATCCGCAGGCTCTACCGGCAGCGCCGGGACCTCCTGCGCATCCATACCGTCGTGTCGCCGCTGGCCGAGATCTGCCGCCGGCTGGCGCGCGTGGAGATGTCCGCCGTGGACGAGCACGCCCGCCCGTACTTCGGCGAAGTCGCCGACCGCGTGCTGCGCGTGGACGAGCTCTTCAACTCCCTGCGCGAATCGCTGGCCTTCGCGTTCGAAGCCAGCCTCATGATCGGCCAGGCCGCGCAGAACGACACCACCCGCAAGCTGGCCTCCTGGGCGGCCATCCTGGCGGTGCCGACCGCGATCGCGGGCATTTACGGCATGAACTTCGAATTCATGCCCGAGCTCAAATCGCCGTGGGGCTATCCGATCACGCTGGGCGTCATCCTGTCCGCGTGCTCGGTGCTGTACTGGCGTTTCCGCAAGTCCGGCTGGCTGTAGGCGTCGCCGACGCCCGCGGGAAGGGGGGCTGTCCGGCCGCTGTCCGACTTGCGCGAAAGCGGGCCCGGCCTTGTGGCAAACTGCGGTTCGTTTCCTATCTGGAGCTCCGGCCGGTGCGTGGCAAACCTCCCTTTCGCGGCGGCAGCAAGCTGACCGCCCTCGTCGTCGCCCTGATCCTTGCGGCGGCGGGCGCCCTCGTCAACTGGCTGCAGCCATCGGGACGCCAGGAGCCGCGCCCCGGCGCGCCGACGCCCTCGGCCCCGGCCAAACCGGGGGCGACCATCGCCGGCGGCATTCCGCAGGGCAGCTACACGCTCACCGGCACGATCGTCAACGTGGCCGACGGCGACACCGTGACGCTGCGCGCGCCCGACGGCCAGCGGCGCATCCGCATGGACAGCATCGACGCGCCGGAAGAGGGCCACGGCCCGGAGCAGCCCGGGCAGCCCGATGCCGAAGCCGCGCGCAAGCACCTGTCCGGGCTGGTCGCGGGCAAGGCGCTCACGGCCCAGTGCTACGAGCAGGACCAATATGGCCGCGACGTCTGCGCCCTTATCCTGGACGACGGCCGCTCCGCCAACCGCCTGCAGGTCGAGGCCGGCTACGCCTGGGCCTACACCGCCCGCAAGGGCGATTACCTGCGCGACAAGGCCATGCCGGAATTGCAGCGCCAGGCCAAAGAGGCCGGCCGCGGGCTGTGGGCCCGTCCGAACGCCACCCAGCCCTGGAAATGGCGCTACGACTGCTGGCGCCAGCGCCAGTGCGGCTGAGAGGGGCCGGACGGATGCCCGCCATGCGTGGCCAGGGCCTCGCTGCTCTGGGGCAGTCCCCTAGGGAGATGCCGGGTTACTGGGTCCGTCCCGCGTTTGCTATCCTCTGTCGTTACGAAACGAAGGGAAGGTTTCCATGGGTGTCATGAAGCGGCTCTGGGCGTCGGCCATGCTGCTGTCGCTGGCGTTGGCGGGCTGCTCGCAAGAAAGCCCCATCAACAGCCCGTATCCGTCCGGCGCCGAAAGCCAGAACACGCTCTATTCCGCTTTCGTCAAACGTTCCCCGAAGTACCTGGACCCGGCCAGTTCTTATTCCGGCGACGAAACCCCTTATACCTACAACATCTATGAGCCGCTTTACGGGTACCACTACCTGAAGCGGCCCTACGAACTGGTGCCGCGCGCGGCGGCGTCGATCGATCCGCCTGTCTACCTGGACGCGCAGGGCAACACGTTGCCGGCGGACACGCCGGGCGACCAGATCGCGCAGAGCATCTACGACATCAAGATCCGGCCGGGCATGCGCTTCGCGCCGCATCCCGCCTTTGCGCGCAAGCCGGACGGCAGCTACGCCTACTATCCGCTGGCGCCGGGCGAGCTCGACGACAAGTTCTACATTCCCGATTTCCCGCTGACGGGCACGCGCGAACTGACGGCGGACGACTACGTCTACGCCTTCCGCCGCCTGGCCAGCCCGCGCGTGGTGTCGCCCATCTATTCCCTGATGGCCGAGCACGTGCACGGCCTGAAGGACTACGGCGACCGCCTGCGCAAGCGCGACCAGGAACTGCGGCGCGACGTGCCGGGCGGCGCGGGCGCTTCGCCCTGGCTGGACCTGCGCGAGGACGACGCCTTCAAGGGCGTCGAGGCGCTGGATCCCCATACGCTGCGCATCCGCGTCGACGGCAAGTACCCGCAGTTCAAGTATTGGCTGGCCATGACCTTCACCGCGCCCATCCCCTGGGAAGCGGACCGCTTCTACAGCCAGCCCAGCATGGCGGCGCACGACCTGTCGTTGAATACCTGGCCGGTCGGCACCGGCCCCTACATGCTGGTCGAATCGCTGCAGAACCGCCGCCACGTGCTGGGCCGCAATCCCAATTTCCATGGCGAACCCTACCCCTGCGAAGGCGAGCCGGGCGACGAGGCCGCGGGCATGCTGGCCGATTGCGGCAAGCCCACGCCCTTCATCGACCGCGCGGAATTCAGCGTCGAAAAGGAAGCCATTCCGCTGACCGGCAAGTTCATGCAGGGCTACTACGACGTGCCGCAGATCGAGCGCGGCGAATACGGCGTGGCCATGCTGGTGGCCGCCGGCGACAGCCAGGACAAGGCGCGCAAGTACCAGGAACACGGCATCAAGCTGCCCACCACGGTTGAAACCGCCAACTGGTACATGGGCTTCAATTGGCTGGACCCGGTGGTGGGCAAGGGCGACACGCCCGAACAGGAAGCGCGCAACCGCAAGCTGCGCCAGGCCATCAGCATTGCGTTCGACTGGGAAGAATACGTGGCGGTATTCGAGAACAGCCAGGCGTCCGTGGCCTACGGGCCGGTGCCGCCGGGCGTGCTGGGCTACCGCGACCCGCCCGAGGGCATCAATCCGGTGGTCTACGACCTGGTCGACGGCAAGCCCGTGCGCAAGTCCATCGACGTGGCCAGGCGCTTGCTGGCCGAGGCCGGCTACCCGGACGGCCGCAATGCGCAGACGGGGGCGCCGCTGGTCCTGTACTACGACTCCATGTCCGGCGGCGGCTCCAATCCGCAGTTCGACTGGATGCGCCGCCAGCTCGCCAAGATCGGCGTGCAGCTCGACGTGCGCGCCACCGACTACAACCGGTTCCAGGACAAGATGCTGCGCGGCTCGGCGCAGATCTTCCTGTGGGGCTGGAACGCCGACTACCCCGACGCCGAGAACTTCCTCTTCCTGCTCTACGGTCCGAACGCCAAGGCCAAGGGCGGGGGGGAAAACGCCGCCAATTATTCCAGCCCGGAATTCGACCGGTTGTTCGAACAGATGAAGTTCCTGGACGACGGCCCGGAAAAGGCCGAACTGATCGCCAGGATGATCGCCGTCGTGCAGCGCGATGCGCCCTGGATGTTCGGCTACTTCCCGATGTCGGGCGGCGCCTATCAGCAGTGGGTCGGCAACGCCAAGCCCACGCAGATGGTCCGCAACACGCTGCAGTACATGAAGATCGACCCGGAACTGCGCCAAAAGAAGATCGACGAATGGAACTCCCCCATCTGGTGGCCCATCGGCGTCTTCATCCTGCTGCTGGCGCTGGCGATCTGGCCTTCGTACGTGGCGCTCAAGCGGCGTGAACGCCAGACGGCCTTCACGCAGCCGGAACGCAAGGAGCATCAATCATGATCGGCTACGTGATACGCCGGCTGCTGTATGGCGTGCTGATTCTGATCGGCGTGAATCTCTTCACCTTCATCCTGTTCTTCGCGGTGAACACGCCCGACGACATGGCCCGGCTGGCCATCGGCGGGCAGCGCGTCAGCCAGGACGCCGTCGAAAAATGGAAGATCGAGCGCGGCTACGACAAGCCGCTGTTCTTCAACGCCCAGGCCCAGGGCACGGCGCGGGTCACCGACACCGTGTTCTACCGGCGCTCGGTGCCGCTGCTGGTCATGGACTTCGGCGCGTCCGACGGCGGCCGCGACATCGGCCGGGAAATCAAGACGCGCATGGGCCCGAGCCTGGCCCTGGCGGTGCCCACCTTCTTCCTGGGGCTGTTCGCCAGCATCGTGTTTTCGCTCACCCTGGTCTATTTCCGCGCCACCCGGCTGGACTTCTGGGGGGTGGTGCTGTGCGTGATGCTGCTGTCCATCTCCAGCCTGTTCTACATCATTGCCGGGCAGTGGGTCTTCGCCAAGCTGCTGCGGCTGGTGCCGTTCTCGGGCTATTCGGGCGGGCTGGACATGATCAAATTCCTGGCGCTGCCGGTGCTGGTGGCGATCGTGTCGCGGCTGGGCCCCGAGGCGCGCTTCTACCGCACCCTGTTCCTTGAGGAAATCGGCAAGGACTACGTGCGCACGGCCCGTTCCAAGGGGCTGGCCGAACGCGTGGTGCTGTTCCGCCATGTGCTGCGCAACGCCATGCTGCCCATCCTGACCAGCACGGTCGCCGCGCTGCCGCTGCTGTTCATGGGCAGCCTGATCGCGGAGTCGTTCTTCGGCATCCCGGGGCTGGGCAGCTACACCATCGACGCCATCAATGCGCAGGACTTCTCCATCGTGCGCGCGATGGTGTTCCTGGGTTCCGCGCTCTACATCGTGGGGCTGATCCTGGCCGACATTTCCTACACGCTGGCCGATCCCCGCGTCCGATTCGAGTAGCCGCCATGCCCAAGTTCGTCTTCCTCTGGACCGATATCGCGCTATGGCTGATGGTGCTGGGCGCGCTGGCCTATGTCTGGCGCGTGCGCCGCAGCCCCAACCTGCGAGCCACCTGGGCGCGCGTGGCGCGCGACACGCCCGCCATGTGTTCCGCGGTCATCCTCGTCGCGTTTTCGGTGATCGGCCTGCTGGATTCCGTGCACTACCGCCCGCAGCTGCCGCCCGCGCCGGGCGCCGCGGCCGACGCCCCGCCGGTCTATGCGCCGGCGGTGCAGTCCGCGCTGGACGGCCTGCTGGCGGGCACCGTCCTGACCCGCCCCGAGAAAACCTATTCCGAGCCGCTGGCCGCGCACCAGTTCACCAAGGAAACCATGCTTGTCGACGACAAGCCGGTGCGCGATTTTCCGCGCCTGCGGGGCGCGGCCCTGCACCTGACCGATCCGGACAAGGAACGCGCGGGCGACATCGCCAAGCGCCTGGGATGGGGGCTTGCCGCCGGCCTGGCGGTGGCGCTGGCCGGCGCGATCCTGCTCTATGCCTGCCTGGCGCGCGCCACGGGCTCGGCCTCGCATGCGGCCGAGGAACTCCTGGCCGGCCGCGCCGACATTCCCTGGCGCGCCATGACGATCACCTTCGCCTTGCTGTGCCTGGCCGTCGGCGCGCTGGCCGGCCTGTCCAGCGGCTACCACGCACTGGGCACCGACCGCATCGGCAACGACGTGCTCTGGCAGGCCCTGAAAAGCATCCGCACGGCGCTCGTCATCGGCAGCCTGACCACGCTGGCGATGCTGCCACCCGCGATCGTCTTCGGCATCGCGGCCGGCTATTTCAAGGGCAAGGTCGACGACGCCATCCAGTACCTGTACACCACCATCACCTCGATTCCCGGCGTGCTGCTGGTGGCCGCCTGCGCGTTGATGATGCAGGTGTACATCGACAACCATTCCGACCTGTTCGACACCTCCGCCGCCCGCGCCGACCTGCGGCTGTTCCTGCTGTGCATGATCCTGGGCCTGACGGGCTGGGCCGGGCTGTGCCGCCTGCTGCGCGCCGAAACCCTGAAGCTGCGCGAACTGGAATACGTGCAGGCGGCGCGCGCGTTCGGCGTGTCGCACTGGCGCATCATGACGCGCCACCTGCTGCCCAACGTCGCGCACCTGGTGCTGATCACGGTGGTGCTGGAGTTCTCGGGGCTGGTGCTGTACGAGGCCGTGCTGTCGTACCTGGGCATCGGCGTGGACCCCAGCATGAATTCCTTCGGCTCCATGATCGACGGCGCCCGCCTGGAAATGTCCCGCGACCCCATGATCTGGTGGAACCTGATGACCGCTTTCATCTTCATGCTGGCGCTGGTGCTGGCGGCCAACCTGTTCGCGGACGCGGTGCGCGACGCCTTCGATCCGCGCACCCGCCGCTACAAGCCCAGCCGCCTGGCGCGCCTGGGCTTTTTCGGCCGCCGTCCGGGCGCGGTGCTGGCCGCCGACGCGCGCGCGTCCAAGACCGGAGAGGCGCCATGAGCCCGGATACGCCCCTGCTGACCGTGCAGGGCCTGGACGTGGACGTCGTGGGCGAAAGCGGCATGACGCACGCGGTCAAGCGCCTGCAGCTGGCCATTTCCAAGCGCGAAACCTTTGCGCTGGTCGGCGAATCCGGCTGCGGCAAGAGCATGACCGCGCTGGCGCTGCTGCGCCTGCTGCCCGACGCCGGGCGCATCGTGGGCGGACAGATCGACCTGGACGGCGAAGACCTCAACCGGCTGCCGGAAAGCGCCATGCGCGGCGTGCGGGGCGGGCGCATCGGCATCATCTTCCAGGAACCGTCCACCAGCCTGAATCCCGTCATGCGCGTGGGCGACCAGATCACCGAGACCCTCACCGCGCACACCCCGCTGCGCGGCGCGGCCGCGCGCGCGCGGGCCATCGACTGGCTGCGGCGGGTCGGCATTCCCGAGCCGGAGCGCCGCATCGACGATTATCCCTTCCAGTTTTCGGGCGGCCAGAAGCAGCGCGTCATGATCGCGATCGCGCTGGCGGCCGAACCCGTGCTGCTGATCGCCGACGAGCCGACCACCGCGCTGGACGTCACGGTGCAGGCGCAGGTGCTGGACCTGCTGGCCGGCATCCAGCAGGAAATGGGCATGGCCGTGCTGCTGATCACGCACGACCTGGCGGTGGTGAAGAACGTCGCGCACCACGTCGCCCTGATGCGCGGCGGCGAAATCGTCGAAAGCGCCAGCGCCGAGGAATTCTTTCGCGCGCCCCGGCATCCCTACGCCAAACAGCTCTTCGAGGCCATTCCCACTTTCGACAAACGCGGCGTGCCGCTGACCGAACAGGGACGCGCAGCCGCCGCGCAAGCCGGCAAGCCGAACGCGCAGGCCCGCTCCGCGGGTGTGGTGCTGGACGTGCAGGACCTGAAGGTCCACTACCCGGTGCGCAAGGGCCCGCTGCGCCGCATCGTGTCCTGGGTCAAGGCCGTCGATGGCGTGACGTTTTCGCTGCGCGCGGGCGAAACCCTGGCTTTGCTGGGCGAGTCCGGCTGCGGCAAGACCACCACCGGCAAGGCGCTGCTGCGACTGATCGACGGCGCGCGGATCTCGGGCCGGGCCATGCTCCAGGGGCAGGATGTGCTGTCCGCCGACCGCCGCCAGTTGCAGCGTTTGCGGCAGGACATCCAGATCGTGTTCCAGGATCCGTATGCGTCGCTGGATCCGCGCATGCGCGTGGGAGACATCCTGGACGAAGGATTGGAGTCCCTGCGGCGCGGCATGGGCAAGGAGGCCCGGAAAAAGCACGCGGCGCAGCTGATCGAGCGCGTCGGGCTGCCGGCCAACACGCTGACGCGCTACCCGCATGAATTCTCGGGCGGGCAGCGCCAGCGCATCGCCATCGCACGCGCGCTGGCGGTCGAACCCAAGGTGCTGATCTGCGACGAGCCGACCTCCGCGCTGGATGTCTCGGTGCAGGCGCAGATCCTGGACCTGCTGCGCGAACTGCAGGCCGAACTCGGCATCGCCTACCTGTTCATCACGCACAACTTCGGCGTGGTCGAATACCTGGCGGATCGCATCGCCGTCATGGACGGGGGGCGCATCGTCGAATTGGGGCAGGCCGAAGCGGTGCTGCTGGCGCCGCGCCAGGAGGTCACGCGCCGGCTGCTGGCCGCGGTTCCAAGGCTGCATTTCGGGCCGCCGGATCCGGCCTGAACCTTCCGTCCGTCTTATTCCGGCGAACGGCCGCCGCGCGGCAAGCGGCGGCCGGCCAGCCGCCTTGCCCGGGATCTTGTATTCTGGTCATAGAACTCCATATTGATGCCATGGCCCTCAAAGTTTTTGACCTCCAGTGCGACCACAGCCATATTTTCGAAGGCTGGTTCGCGTCGCACGACGACTATGACGCGCAGCAGGCGCGTGGCCTCGTCACGTGTCCGGTCTGCGGGTCGGGCAGCATCACCAAGCGCCTGTCCGCTCCGCGCCTGAACGTGGCGCACCTGCACAAGCCGGCGGCCCAGCCCATCGCGCCGGCGGGCGCCACCGACGCCGAAAAAATGGCCGCGCTGCAGGCTGCCGTCATGCGCCAGGTGCGCGCCCTGGTGCGCAACACCGAAAACGTCGGGCCGCGCTTTGCCGAAGAAGCTCGCCGCATCCATGACGGCGACGCGCATGAGCGTCCCATCCGGGGCACCGCCACCCCTGAAGAACGCGAATCCCTGGCCGATGACGGCATCGAGGTCATGGCCGTGCCCGACTTCCTGGACGACGAACGCCTGCAGTAGGAGCGTGCTTCGTCGGGTCACATCCCCCGACGCAAAAAAAAAGCCAGACCCGAAGGTCTGGCTTTTTTGCGCTGGGCCGGATCAGTTGTTGACGCGGCTGCGGTATTCGTTGGTGCGCGTGTCGATTTCGATCTTGTCGCCGATGGCGCAGAAGAGCGGCACGTTCAGTTCGTAGCCGGTGTTGATCTTGGCCGGCTTGGTCACCTTGCCCGAGGTGTCGCCACGGACGGCGGGTTCGGTGTAGGTGATTTCGCGAACGAGCGTCGTGGGCAGTTCCACCGAAATGGCGCGGCCGTCGTAGAAGACCACTTCCACGGGCATCGCTTCTTCCAGGTAGTTCAGGGCGTCGCCCATGCTTTCGGCTTCGATTTCGTACTGGTTGTACTCTTCGTCCATGAAGACGTACATCGGGTCGCCGAAGTAGGAATACGTGCATTCCTTGCGGTCCAGTTGGACGACTTCGAACTTTTCGTCAGCCTTGTAGACCGATTCGCTGGCCGAGGCGGTCAAGAGGTTCTTGAACTTCAGCTTGACGACGGCGGCGTTGCGGCCAGACTTGTTGTATTCGGCCTTCTGAACGACGAGGGGATCCTTGCCGACCATGACCACGTTGCCGACTCGCAATTCCTGAGCGGTTTTCATCGATAAAACTCCGGGGGTGATGGGTGCACTCGCCGTGCTTGCAGAAGTCGGCGTTCCAGATTCAGGTCTTGGAAGACTCTGGTCTTAGAGACACGCGCCCTGAGGGACGCAGGTCTGGGTAGACGACGGCTTCATGCACACCCCGGGAGGCGTCATAGTTGAGGCCCGACAAATTCAGGGCAACTCAGAAAACTCTCTATTCTAACGTTTCTTGGCCAACTCTGCGCAAAATGCGGCCAGATTTTCGGCCAGGCCGGGCAGGGCCGCCTGGCTGGCGTCCCATGCACGGGCGGCCGCCGCCCAGGCCTGCCAGGCGTCGGGAGCCAGCGCGGCGGCCGCGGCGGCGGTCGTGCCGCCGGCGTCTGGCTGGTTCCAGGCCCGGATCAGCGCGTGGGCGGATTCGGGGGCCGGATAGCGAGCCAGCCAGGCGTCCAGCTTTTCCAGGTGGATGTTCTCTTGCTGCGGGTAGATCTGCCACACCAGCGGGCGGGCGGCCCAGGCGGCGCGCACGAAAGAGTCCTCGCCGCGCACGAAGTTGATGTCGGCGCACCAGAGCAGGCGGTCGAAATCGGGCTGGGCGATGAACGGCAGACGGACCACCCGGGGGGCGCCGGGGGCCTGGCAGGCTGATTCCAGGCCGGGCGCCACACCTTGCGGCGCGAGCAGCACGGTTTGGCGCGGGTCCGCCGCCAGGGCCCGGGCCAGCTCGCCCACGGGGGCGGACGGGTAGCAAAACAGGGACACCGTGCGGGCGCCGTCGCGCCGCAGCGCGAGCGCGTCGTCGGGCACGCCGGCAGCGCGCAGGAAGCTGTCTTGCAGGCCGGCCGATGCCTGCAGGGCTTCGCGTTCGGCCGACAGGCCGGACTCGCGCAGCAGGCCGCCCGTGGCCGCGGTGAAGCCGGGAAAGAAAAAGTGCTTCACCAGCCCGTCGGGCCGCTGCGAGGGCAGGCCGTGGCAGCTTTCGACCCAGGCCTCGGCGCTCAGGTATTCCAGATTGATCCAGGCCGGATGGTTGAGGCGCATGCTGTCGACGAAGGCGGCGGGCGGATCGCAGGCAAAGGCCTCGATCACCACGTCGCGCGCGGCCAGCGCCGGATCGGGCGTATCGGACCAATGCACGATATCCACGCCGCCCGCTTGCTGGCGCGGCGCGTGCGCGTCGATGCCGGGCTGGATATGCGCGAAGCTGGCCAGGTCGTCGACCCACAGGCGGACATCCCAGCCGTCGTCCCGCGCGAGCTGGCGCGCCAGGCGCCAGCAGACGCCGATGTCGCCGTAGTTGTCGACGACCCGGCAGAAGATGTCCGCTTGCATGGCTGCCCTAGTGGAAATGGGCGGGGGCGGCCTCGGCGTCCTCGGGCAGTTCGGCATGCACCAGTTCGCCCAGGGGATTCGGGAAGTAGGGGGCTCCGCAGTCCTCGCAGTATTCGGGCGGCAGCACGCCGGGAATGCGGCGCACGTCGTTGACGCCGTATTCCTTGAGCAGCGCCGCGATCTCGTCGACCACGTCGGGCTGGCCTTCGTCCGAGATCAGGTCTTCTTCGCGTCCGTACAAGGGCCAGACGCAGCCGTAGTACACGTCGTTGCTGCTGCGCGCCGTGAAGCCGATGCGGTACTCGTCGACGCGGCCTTCGCCGCAGCCCGCCACGACCGCCCGCAACTGCGAGGCCTCGAGGTTGACGGCGCCTTCCAGCCAGCTCACCGCCGCCCGCAGCGACAGGGGGCGCACCTGGCGGTCGGCCTCGCGGTTGCTGACGTAATAGGCGTCGGGCAGCAGGGATTCAAAGCCGCAACCCGGCAGAAGCCCGGCCAGGGTGGGCTGGGCCTGCGCGGCCCACTGCGCGTGGCAGGCGTCCCGGCTGGCCTCGGCGTCGCCCAGGTTTTCCTGCCAACGGAAGATCGGCTCGCCCTCGGGCACGGCCACCGCGCCCACGATGTAGCGGGTGTCGGCCAGCATGTTCGCGGTCTCGACCTCGGTGTTCAGGGCCGGCTTGGTGGTTTCGGCGCCCAGAGCCTGCGTGCCCAGGCGCTGCAGCCATTGCCAGGTCTCGGAGAAGGTGCGGGGCATCTGGTCGACGCTGACCACCAAAGGCATCAGGGTGCTGCGTGCCTTGCTGGACAGGACATGTCCGTGCAACTGGGCCAGCAGGGCCTGCTGCGCGCTGGCGGAAATCGGGCCGGTGGGGATGGCGTAGCGGGTCCAGGCGACGATGGGCGCGACGATCAGCAGCACGTCATGGCGCACGCCGTTCTTTTCGATCTTCATCGATTCGGACAGCGTTTCGGCCTGTTCGATCAGGACCTCGTAGGCGCCCACGTCGTTTTGCGCAAGGTGGTCCAGCGCCGCCTCAAGGGGGGCGTCCTGGCCGGCCTTGAGCAGCTTCGGGATCGCTTCGCCAAGCTGGTTCTCCCAGAACACGTCTTCGACGCGGCTGCCCGAACGGTTCAGCGCCTGGGCAAGCGCGACGAGGCGGGTTGCGTCACGGGTCATGCGGGGAGCGGATTGGCTGCGGGATCGGGCCATAACTTCGGGGGACGTCCATTCAGTGTGTAACGACGTAGTTTAACGCCCGGCACATCCGGCGGGGCGGCCCCCCGTCCCATGGAGGATGGCCGGATGGCGCAGCGCGCGGCGCCGGCCGTCCCACGAAGCCGTCGCGTGGTGAATTGATGCCATATTGGCAACAGATTATCTCCATGCAGGGGGTTTATTGCTGGATTGAATCGGTCGAAAATGAAGGCATTGATAAATTCCTGGAGGCATCGCCATGCGCTGGCCTACGCTTTTCGTTTCCCATGGTTCCCCCATGCTGGCCGTCGAGCCCGGCAAGACCGGTCCGGCGCTGGCGGACTGGAGCGCCGCGCAAGGCCGCAAGCCGCGCGGCATCCTGGTTGTGTCGCCGCACTGGATGGGCGAGGGACTGGCGCTGTCCACCCGCGACCAGCAGGTGGCCTGGCACGACTTCGGCGGCTTTCCGCCCGAGCTCTACACGCTGCAGTACGCCGCGCCGGGGTCGCCGGAACTGGCCGCTCGCGTGCAGGCCCTGCTGGCGGAGTCGGGCATCGCGGCGGACCGCGATCCCCGGCGTCCGCTGGACCACGGCGCCTGGGTGCCGCTGCGCTATCTGTATCCGGACGTGGATGTTCCCGTCGTGCAGCTGTCGCTGGACATGGGGCGCGACGCGGCCGGGCAGATGGCACTGGGCCGTGCGCTGGCGCCCTTGCGCGACGAGGACATCCTGATCATCGGTTCGGGTTCGCTGACGCACAACCTGCGCCACGTGCGCATGCCGCAGAATGCGCCTGCGGCCGCCTACGTGCCGGCGTTCCAGGAGTGGTACGCCCACCACCTGGCCGAGCACAACGTGCCCGCGCTGCTGGACTGGCAGGCGCAGGCGCCGGGGGCGTTGCAGGCGCATCCGCACGACGACCACCTGATGCCGCTGTACGTGGCGCTGGGGGCGGGCGGGCCGGCGGCAAAGCGGCTTAATGACGAGGTGTCGTACAGCGCGCTGGCGATGGACGCCTACCAGTTCGACTGATCGGGCGCGCGGGCGTCCAGGCCGCGCCGCATGAAAATGGCCCCCACGCCGCGCCTGCGGCTTGCTGCCCCCCGAGGGGGCGTTTTCATCTTGAGGCGGCTCGGCGATGAAAAAAGCCCCGGGACCGCGAGGTCCCGGGGCTTTTGCGTGCGTCCTGATGTCAGGCCGCGAGCAGTTGGCGCAGCACGAAGGGCAGGATGCCGCCGTGCTGGTAGTAGTCCACTTCAATGGGCGTGTCGATGCGCAGCAGCACGGTCACGTCCTGCTTCGAACCATCCTTGCGGGTGATCGTCAGCGTCACGTCCTGCATCGGCTTGATGCCGTTTTCCAGGCCCGAGATGTCGTACGTTTCTTCGCCGGTGATGCCCAGCGACTGCACGCTGTCGCCGCCCTTGAACTGCAGCGGCAGCACGCCCATGCCCACCAGGTTGCTGCGGTGGATGCGCTCGAAGCTGCGGGTGACCACGGCTTTCACGCCAAGCAGCTGGGTGCCCTTGGCGGCCCAGTCGCGCGACGAGCCGGTGCCGTATTCTTCGCCGCCGAACACCACGGTGGGCGTGCCGGCCGCGACATACTTCATGGCCGCGTCGTAGATGGACATCTGTTCGCCCGTCGGCTGGAACAGGGTTTCGCCGCCTTCGAAGCGGCTGCCGTCGGGCAGCGCGGGGATCATCAGGTTCTTGATGCGCACGTTGGCGAAGGTGCCGCGCATCATGATTTCATGGTTGCCGCGGCGCGAACCGTAGCTGTTGAAGTCGGCCTTCATGACGCCGTTTTCCTTCAGCCACTTGCCCGCGGGCGAGGTTTCCTTGATGGAGCCGGCCGGCGAGATGTGGTCGGTGGTGACCGAGTCGCCGAAGACGCCCAGCGCGCGCGCGCCCTTGACCGTGGGCATCGCGCCCGGCGTCATGCCGAAGCCTTCGAAGAAGGGCGGTTCGGCGATGTAGGTGGAATCGGGCCAGTTGTAGGTGTCGCCGTTGACGCCCTTGATGTTTTCCCAGAGCTTGCCCGGGTTGCTCTTGACCTGGCCGTAGTTGGCCTCGAAGGCCTCGGGGTCCAGCGCGTACTTCAGGAGCGAATCGATTTCCTCGGTGGTCGGCCAGATGTTGCCCAGCCACACGTCGCCGTCCTTGCCGCGGCCCACGGGCTCGGTCATCAGGTCGCGCGTCACGGTGCCGGCCAGGGCGTAGGCCACGACCAGCGGCGGCGAGGCCAGGAAGTTGGCCTTGATGTTCGGGTGGATGCGGGCCTCGAAGTTGCGGTTGCCCGAGAGCACGGCCGAGCAGATCAGGTCGTTGCTGGTGATGGCCTCGTTCAGGTCCGGGGTCAGGTCGCCGGCGTTGCCGATGCAGGTGGTGCAGCCGTAGGCCGCCACGTCGAAACCGAGCTTTTCCAGGTAGGGCAAGAGGCCCGTCTTGGTCAGGTATTCAGTGACCACGCGCGATCCGGGGGCCAGCGAGGTCTTGATGTGCTTGGGCACGGTCAGGCCGGCTTCCACGGCCTTCTTGGCCAGCAGGCCGGCCGCCAGCAGCACGCTGGGATTGGACGTGTTGGTGCAGGACGTGATGGCGGCGATCAGGATGTCGCCGTTCTTGACCTGCGTGCCGGCGCTGGTGGTGAAAGTCTGGCCGAGCTTTTCGGCGGGCTGGTTGAAGCCGTTTTCGGCAACTGGCTTGGAGAACAGGTCGATGAAGGTGTTCTTGACGTTGCCGATTTCGATGCGGTCCTGCGGACGCTTCGGGCCGGCCAGCGACGGCGCGACGGTGGACAGGTCCAGCGTCAGCAGCTTGGTGAAGTTGATGTCGCGGGCGCCGGGGACGCCGAACATCTTCTGGGCCTTGAAATAGGCTTCGAAGGCGGCGATTTCCTCGTCGGTGCGGCCGGTGCCGCGGAAGTAGTCGATGGTGCGTTCGTCGACCGGGAAGAAGCCCATGGTCGCGCCGTATTCCGGCGCCATGTTGCCGATGGTGGCGCGTTCGGCCACGGACAGGCTGGCGGTGCCTTCGCCGCAGAATTCGACGAACTTGCCCACGACCTTTTCACGCCGCAGCATTTCGGTGATGGTCAGCACCAGGTCGGTGGCGGTGACGCCGCCGCGCAGCTTGCCCTTCAGTTCCACGCCCACCACGTCGGGGGTCAGGAAGTACACGGGCTGGCCGAGCATGCCGGCTTCGGCTTCGATGCCGCCCACGCCCCAGCCGACCACGCCGATGCCGTTGATCATGGTGGTGTGGCTGTCGGTGCCCACCAGGGAATCGGGGTAGTAGACGTTGTTCTTCTTGTCCTGGTGCACGCCGCGCGCCAGGTATTCCAGGTTGACCTGGTGGACGATGCCAAAGCCCGGGGGCACGACGCCGAAGGTGTCGAACGCCTGCATGCCCCATTTCATGAACTGGTAGCGTTCCTGGTTGCGCTTGAACTCCAGCTTCATGTTCAGGTCCAGCGCGTCCTTGGTGCCGAAGTAGTCGATCATGACCGAGTGGTCCACCACCAGGTCCACGGGCACCAGGGGTTCGATGCTCTTGGGGCTCTTGCCCATCTTGTCGGCCACCGAGCGCATGGCGGCGATGTCGGCCAGCAGGGGCACGCCGGTGAAGTCCTGCAGCACGACGCGGGCGACGACGAAGGGGATTTCGTCCTCGCGCTTGGCGTTGGCCTGCCAGTTGGCCAGCTGCCTGACGTGTTCTTCAGTGACTTTCTTGCCGTCGCAGTTGCGCAGCACGGATTCCAGGACGATGCGGATGGACACCGGGAGCCGCTGCACATCGATGCCAAGCGACTTGCCCAGCGCCGGCAGCGAATAGTACTGACAGGACTTGTTGCCGATCTTGAAATTCTTGAGTGTGTCTAGGGTGTTGTGCGGCATGATGGACTCCGTGGTTTTGCCCAGCTGAAGGCGGCATTTTCAGGCGTTTCGGCACGTTTGTCATTGTCTGCGAGACAAGCTTGCCAGTGATCAGTGTCTTATATCTTATATAAGACTTGTGTGACGCGTCAAAGTTCCGGCCCCTGTTTTGCGCCGGACGAACCGTGTTCGGCGAAACCCCTACTTTGGCGGACGCGCGCGAAGCCTGCAAGACCTTCGCGCCGCAATGGGGGGATCAGGTCGGCAGCGGACCTTCGCGCCGCCAAGGAGGCGCTCAGGCCGCCAGAGGAGCCTCGCGCCGCAAAGCGGGCGCTCAGGCCAGCAGCGCGGGCAGCTCCGCGGCCGCGCACTCCAGGAAACGCCGCAAGGCCAGCGGTTCGCCGCGGCGCGCGGGCATAACGGCATAGATGCGGGCGGGCGCGGTATTCCAGCCGGGAAGGATCCCGACCAGTTCGCCTTTGTCCAGCAGGTCCGCGCACAGATAGCGCGGCACGATCGCCGCGCCCAGGCCCGCCCGGGCCATGGTCCGCAGGGTCGCCATGTTGCTGCTGACGCATCGCGGCAGGAATTCCACCGATTCGGTTTCGCCCGCAGGGCCGGTGAAGCGCCACGTCTGGGGACCGTCCTGCGTGGCATGGGCCAGGAGGGGCAGGCCGGCCAGGTCGAGCGGATGGCGCGGCGCGGCCTGGGCCAGGCCGGGATTGCACACCAGGATGAGGGGCACCGGCGCCAGTTCGCGCGCGATCAGGCGCGAATCGGTCAGGGAATTGGCCTGGGCGCGGAAGGCAAGGTCATAGCCTTCGCCGACCAGGTCGATGACCTGGTCCCGCGTATCCAGCAGCACGCGCACGCCGGGATGCGCCAGGCAGAAGCGCGCGACCAGGTCGCCCAGCAGGGTGACCGCCAGCGGCGACGGCGCGGTGATGCGCAACAGGCCGCCGGGCGTGTCGCCCATGGATGCGGCCAGGTCGTACACCGTGCGGGCCTCGCGGGCCAGCGCCTGCGCATGCGCATAGATCTGTTCGCCCATCGGGGTGAGCGACACGCGGCGCGTGTTGCGCTGGAGCAGGCGCACTCCCAGGCGGGCCTCCAGTTCGGCCACGCGCCGGCTGAGCTTGGAACGTTGCATATTCAACACACGCGCGGCCGCGGAAAAGCCGCCTTTTTCGACGACCTCAGTGAACAGCAGCAGGTCGTCCAGGCGATGAATATAGCTAGGCATACAGTGTTTTAAACGCAGTTTCGTGGAAGATCCGGAATTGTCCTGTTCAACAGGACAATTATTCCTGAAATTGGTCTCTACTGCCCGCCCGGTGGAACGCCTAAGCTTTGCCCCGAACTCGATTCAGCATCAATTCAGGCAGCTTTTTTTGACTCTTCACCTTAGCGCCGCCGTCGCCGGTTCCATCAAGTCCCCGGGCGATTCGTGCACCATCCGGCAGTTTCGCCATACCGATTTTTCCCGCGGCATGTCGCCGCTGGTGATGGTGGACCATTTCGTGATGACCGGCCCGGCCTTCGGGCCGCACCCGCACGCCGGCATCAGCGCGGCGACGCTATTGCTGGAGGACAGCACGGGGGCGATGCAGAGCCTGGACAGCACCGAGGCCAACCGCGAGATCCGCGCGGGCGACCTGCACTGGACGCTGGCGGGCAGGGGCATCGTGCATGCGCAACGCCCGGCCGGCGAGGCCAGGCTGCACGGCCTGCAGATATTCATCGACCTGCCCGAACACCTGAAATCGCTGCCGGCGTCGACCTCGCTGTTGCGCGCCTGGGAAATGCCGGTCATCCAGACCGTCTCCGGCCGCATCCGCGTGGCGGCGGGCAGTTACGAAGGCTGGGTGTCTCCGCTGCAAACACCGGAACCGCTACTGATTCTGGATGGCTGGCTGCGGCCCGGCGCCACCACGCTGGTGCCCACACCGCCCGGCTGGAACGCCTGGTTCTACGCGGTGCAGGGCGACCTGGGCGTGCGCGCCAGGCATCGACGCAAGGGCGCCGTTCCCTTGCCGAAGGTCGCGGGCGGGGACCCGGATTTCGCCATCCTGGCGGCGGGGACTGCGGCCACGGCCAGCGCGACGCCCGACGGCGAGGAAGGCGTGCTGGTGCTGATGGCGGGCAAGACGCCCGCGCATTTCGTGCTGATCGCGGGTCCCGCGGTCGATTCGCCCGCCGCCGGACGCAAGACGCCCGCGCAGGACGAACACAAGGCGCTGGCCGATGCGCTGGCGGCTTACGAGACGGCCGAGGCCGACACCGCACTGCAGGACGCCGCCGCCTGATCCCTCCAGGGTCGATTTGTTGCGATATGGCAACAGTCGACCTATATTTCATTTGAGGGACGCAATGAGAATGATTCTCTTTTGGTAACATTTGCCGGGTTAGACCTCAAGACCCCAGGGCGAACGGGCTTTGCTGGCGCCGGTTCCGGGCGCCGCGGCAGTTCAAAAGGGATTTTGCGGATCTCCTCCCGCAACGCGGATCGTTTCCGCCCTACCAGCGTCCCGATATGAAAATTCGAACTCTTGCATGCATGGCCGCCGCGCTGCCGTGCTTCGGCGCCGTCCACGCCCAGACCGCGCCCCAGACCCAGTCCTCCGAATCCAACGGCGCCGTGACGTCGATGGACGCCATCCGCGTCGAGGCCAGCGCCGATGCGTCGGCCGGCGGCCTGGCCGCGCCCTTCGCGGGCGGGCAGGTGGCTCGCGGCGGCCGTGTCGGCATCCTGGGCACGGAGGACTTCATGAGCACTCCGTTCAGCGTCACCAGCTACACCAATGAGCTGATCCAGGACCGCCAGGCGAAAAGCGTGGGCGATGTGCTGCAGAACGATTCCGGCGTGCGCGTGGCGCGCGGCTTCGGCAACTTCCAGGAGTCGTACTTCATTCGCGGCTTCATCCTGAGCTCGGACGACGTGGCCTACAACGGCCTGTACAGCCTGCTGCCGCGCCAATACATCGCGACCGAACTCTTCGAGCGCGTTGAAGTGCTGCGCGGCGCCACGGCCTTCCTGACGGGCGCGACGCCTGGCGGCGGCGGCATCGGCGGCGTGATCAACCTGGTGCCCAAGCGCGCCCCGAACGAACCGCTGACCCGCGTTACCACCGGCGTTTCCAGCGGCGGCCAATTCCAGCTGTCCACCGACATCGCACGCCGTTTCGGCCCCGACGGCAGCACCGGCATCCGACTGAACGCGGCGCAGCGCAGCGGCGACACCGCGATCGACGACGAACATTCCCGCACCAGCGTGGTGTCCCTGGGCCTGGATTGGCGCTCGGCCGATACCCGCCTGTCCGCCGACATTGGCTTTCAGGAAAACAAGCTCAAGCGCGCGCGTCCCAACGTGACGCTGGGCGCCGGCGTCACCACCGTTCCCGACGCGCCGGACGCCCGCTCCAACTACGCGCAGCCGTGGTCCTACTCCAACGAGCGCGACTGGTTCGGCACCTTGCGCGCCGAGCATGATTTCAGCGACAAGCTGACCGCCTACGGCGCCTTCGGCATGCGCCGCAGCGACGAGGCCAACTCGCTGGGCAACATCACGCTGACCAACGGCAGCACCGGCGCCGGCAACTTCTACCGCTTCGACAACACGCGCGAAGACAGCGTGAACACCGGTGAAGTGGGCCTGCGCGCCAAGGTGCAGACCGGCCCCGTGGGCCATCAGTTCGTCGTGTCGGCCTCCTTCTTCGACCTGAAGAAGAAGAATGCCTACGTGATGGACTACCTGAACACGTTCCCCACGAACATCTACGATCCGATTTCCTACGACAAGCCCGCATTCAGCGCCAACGCGCTGCGCGGCAACGACCTGGACAACCCGGCGCTGCAGGGCCGCACGCGCATGAGCAGCTATGCCATCGGCGACACGATGTCCTTCCTGGACGACAAGGTGCTGCTGACGGCGGGCATCCGGCATCAGCGCATGTCGCAGCGCGACTACGCTTACAACACCGGCAAGGAAAACGGCGCCTACGACGCCAGCCACAACTCGCCGGCCTTCGGCCTCGTGTTCAAGGTCGCGCCGAGCGTTTCGCTGTATGCGAACTACATCGAAGCCCTGGTTGCTGGCCCGACCGCACCTGCGACCGCAGGCGGCAAGCCGGTGCCGAACGTCGGCCAGAGCCTTCCGCCCTTCGTCTCCAAGCAGAAGGAAGTCGGGGTGAAATATGAAGGGGATAGCCTGGGCGGCGGCCTGGCTTTCTTCTCGACGGACAAGCCGCGCGCGGCCTACAACGCCAACAACGAGCTGACCAATTCGGGCAAGGATCGCCACCAGGGCGTGGAACTGACGGTGTTCGGCGAACCCGTGCGCAGCGTGCGCCTGTTGGGCGGCCTGACCTGGCTGGACGCCAAGCAGGTGTCGACCGGTACCGCGTCGCTGGACGGCAACCGCGTGATCGGCGTGCCGCGCTTCCAGGCCAACATGGGCGTGGAATGGGATATCCCGGGCGTGGAAGGCCTGGCCATCGACGGCCGCGTGGTCTACACGGGCTCGTCGTACGCGAACGACGCCAACACGCTCAAGGTTCCGGGCTGGACCCGCTTCGACGCCGGCCTGCGCTACATGATGGACGTGGACGGCCACGTCTTGACCCTGCGCGCCCGCGTGGACAACATCGCCAACCGCAACTACTGGTCTTCCGTGGGCGGCTACCCGGGCAACGGCTACCTGGTGCTGGGCGGTCCGCGCACGTTCTCGCTGACGGCCAGCATGGACTTCTAAGGCCTGCGGGGATCTCCCCGCTAGCGTCAAAATCCCGGCCTTGAGCCGGGATTTTTTTCGTCTGCCTTCAGGCGGGCAGGGCAGTCCTCACCACAGCCATCCGCCCCGCGTCAGGCTCGATTCGCAGCTCTTGTATTGCGCGGTGAATTTCTCGGCGCGCGCCCGCACCTTCTGCGACACGGTCTTGAGCCAGGCCTTGCGGTCGTAGCTGCGGTTGCGATAGCCGGTCCAGCCTTCGTGATAGTTCAGGTACTGGCCGTAGGCGTCCCATTTGGAAACGCCGTTGATGCGCTGGGTCTTGTTCATGTACCAGCCCATGAAGTCCAGCGCGTCCGCGAAGTTGTCGCGGCTGGAAGTCCAGCCGCCGGCTTCGCGCTTGTAGTCGGCCCAGGTCTCGTCCTTGGCCTGCGCGTAGCCGTAAGCCGAACTCACGCGGCCCCAGGGGATGATGCCCAGGAAGTAGTAGCGGGGCGGCAGGGCATCGTGCTTGAAGGACGACTCCTGGTACATCATGGCGATCGGGACCGGCACCGGGGCGCCCCATTTTTTCTGCACGTCCAGCGCGGCGTCGTGCCACTCCGGCTTTTCGCGGAAGATGGCGCAGATGTTCTCGGGATTCGAGGGCGGCGCGGTGGCGCAGCCGGCCAGCGTCAGCAAAAGCGGCGGCAGCAATAGCCGGGTCATTGGTGGACTTGCTCCAGGAAAATGCGCCGGGGTTTTCCCGGCGGTGGCGGCCGATGTCTGATCGGCGTGCGTCGATTGTATTGAAACGTTTCGTCATATGGACGCAGCGCCCATTCAAATGTCCGCGTTCAATACCCCCTGAACTTGGACCGACCGGGGCGACACACACCATCGTCATGCCGGCTTGAAGGCGGCGTGACCCGCGCAACACACTTCGCGCTCGGTGGAAAGCCGTCCCTGCGTCGCGCCCCGGCGGGCGCAGGTCTGGCGAACGCGCGATGGGGCGTGCCGCATCGGTGGACGGCAGCCAGCTAAAATTCCGCCTGCGATCGAGCGACCCCGGCCCTGTTGACGCGCTCCCCTTGCCCCTGACTTCGAACAAGACATGAAAAATACATTGATGGCCACGCACGTGCGCCTGGTCGGCATGGCGGCGCTGTGGGGCGCGTCGTGGTCCTGGGGCAAGGTCGTGGCCCAGTCTATGGCGCCGCTGGCCGCGGCCAGCCTGCGGTTCCTGTTCGCCAGCGTGGCGCTGCTGTTGTGGATGCATCGTGCCTCGGCGCTGCGCAACCTGAAGAAGCTGACCCGCAACCAATGGCTCGGCCTGACCGCCGCCGCCCTGGCGGGCGTATTCGGTTACTCCAGCTTTTTCATGCTGAGCCTGCAATTGGTGCCTGCCGGCCGGGCCGCCATCGTGGTGACGCTCAATCCGGGCGCCACGCTGTTGCTGGCCGCGCTGCTTTTCCACGAGCGCCTGAATCCCTCCATCCTGGCGGGCATGGTGCTGTCGGCCATCGGCGCCTACATCGCGATCAGCGGCGGCTCGGGCGCCAACCTGCCCGGCGCACTCGGGGCCGGTGAATTGCTGCTGCTCGGCTGCGTGGCATGCTGGGTAGCCTATACCCTGATCGGGCGGCTGGTGCTCAAGGGCGTGGACGCGCTGACCACCACCACGGCCACCACCGTGATCGGCGCGTTGATGTTGTTGCTGGCGAGCCTCGCCTTCGAGGGCACGGCGGCCTGGCAGGCGCTGGCCGGCGCGCCCCTGAAGGCCTGGACCAGCGTGATGGCGCTGGCGTTCGGCGCCACCGCCATCGCCTACGCGTGGTACTTCGAAGGCGTCAAGGCGCTGGGCGCTGGCGCCGCTTCCGGCTACATCACGCTCGTGCCGGTGTTCGGCGTGCTGTTCTCCAGCCTGTGGCTGGGCGAGCCCACGCCCCGCAGCCTGTTCTTCGGCGCCGCGCTGGCCATCTCGGGCATGGCTCTCATGCACCTTGGCCGGCATCGGACCGGCTGATGAGAGCCGGCCCGATGCCGTCGGGTCAGAACCGCCACGCCACGCGCACGCTCGCGGCGTGCTCGCGGCTGTCGCGCGCGAACTGGCCGTCGTAGGACAAACCTACGCTGCTGTTGCGCCCGAGGGCCATGTCAGCGCCCAATCCCAATAAGGCGGCGTCGCGCGCGATGGGGGTGCCGGCCACCGTAAACGGCTGGCTGGCGTCGAACGCCAGCTGGGTCTTGGCATCCACGTCGCCAAAGGCGTGGCGCCAGCCCAGCATCGCGGTCACCCATCCTTGCCGGCCTCCCCATTCGACATCCTGGCGCGCGCGCAGACCGAGCGCGGTCTGGGTCTGTTGCTGACGCGAAGCCTGGCCCGTCAGCGCCGCGGCGCCGCCGGTTTCGCGGAAGCCGCGAATGCGCAGGTCGCTCCAGGCCAGCCCGGCGTACGGTTCGAGCGTGAGGCCCGCCGTTGCCGCCCACGAATAGGAAAGCTCGGAGAACAGTTGCACGGTGCTGGCGCCATAGTCGGCCGTCAACGCATCGGCCTGGCTCGCCGCCTGGCGCCGCGTGGAAATATCGTGCCAGGTGTAGCCCGCGCCGCCCAGCAGGTTCCAGGCACCATTGGCGGCCGCGAACGACTTGCCGCCGTAGACCAGGGCGCTGTAGCCGCCGATGTCGGCCTGGCTGCTGCGGTCGTCGACCTTGGTCTTGGTATCGGTGAAGCCCACCGCGCCGCCCAGTCGCCAGCCCGCGCCGACCGGCCGGTCGGCTCCGACAAAGACGCCGCCGGTATGCTGGCGCCAAGGCGCCGCGTTACCGTCGCCATCGAAGGTCTGCCAGCCGCCCACGAGCTCGGCCCAGGCAGGCAAGGCGGCCGATGAGGGCAGCGCGCCTTGCGGCATCAAGGCGCCGCCAGCCTGCGCCGTGGGCGCTCCGGGCAGCAGGCCGGCTTGCAGATTGGCGCGCAGCCGTGCCGTGGGCAGCGCGCGCACCGTGGACGCGCCCCGGGCGAGCGAGTTGCTGACGCTGGCATGGGCTTCGCCCGACAGGCTGTCGAACACGGCTTGCGGCTGGCCGGCAGGCAAGGTCGATACGTAGCGCCCCAGCGCGTGCCCGGCGGGCAGGCTGTCGAGCGCCGCGCCGACCGCGCGCTGGTTGCCCGTGACGCCGGCGCTGGCGAACGAACGGGTTTGATCCAGTTGCAGGTTGATTGCGCCGCCGTCGTAGCTCAAGGTCGGATCGAGGAAGGCGTAGGCGGAGGTCACGCTGTCAAAGCGGCCCGAGAACGCGTTCGCGGTCAGTATCGTGTAGCGCAGGTTGGGGGTGAAGTTGCCCTGCGGCCCCACGTGCAGCACCGAGCCGCCCAGATAGGCGGTGCCACGCACGTCGACGCGATCGCTCTGGGTGCCCGCCGGCTGGGCTTCGACACGATAGACCGAGCCGGCCGCCAACCTCAGATCTCCGTTGACGGTGAGCGTGCCGATGGAATTGCCGGGTGCCAGCACCGCGCCGGAGGCCACCGTGGTCGGGCCCACCGTACCGTTGCCGCCGAGGACGCCGCCGGCCAGCACCTCAACCGGTCCGGCCAGGCGGCCGTTTACCGTCAGGGAACCGCCGCGCACGGCGGTCAGGCCGGTGTTGGTGCTGCGGCCGGTCAACACCAGGTCGCCGGCGTAAAGATCGACGGCGCCCTGGCCGGCGATGTTGCCGCCGTAGATGAGCGGCGCGCCGGCGAAGTTGAATACCAGGCGTCCGTCGCCCGCGCCCAGGTGCACGCGCGGGGTGTCGAGCACACCGGCGGACGCCGGCGCGTCGCCTGCCGCGGCGCCGACGTTGAGCACGCCGCGCGAGCCGGCGTTATTGGCGATGTAGATCACGGGCGCGCGCGCCGTGCCGCCATCGGTCAGGGTCATTTCGCCCTGGCCCAGACGGCCGACGTTCATGTCGGAGGATGTCTGCCAGAGCGAGCCGGCGCCCGTGATGCGCATCATGCCGCGCGCGCCGTTGAGGTCGCCCAGGATGCCATAGCGGCTTTCGACGCGGGCGCCGCCCGCGACCGTGGTCGCGCCGCTGGCGCCCGCGTTGTGGCCGACGAAGAAGTCGCCGCTGTTCACCCAGGCCGCGCCGCCGCTCAGCGCTGCACTGCTGTTGGAGCCGTGTTCGGTGGCGACGTAGCCGTCGGTGCTGTCCAGGCGCGCGCCGCTGCTCATCTGCAGGCTGCCGTTGCCGACGTTGCCGACATACACCACCCCGCTGCTGCCCAGGCGCGTGCCCGGGCCGTCCAGGGTGGCCGTGCCGGACGAACCAGCCTCGTGACCGATCAGCACGCCTTGTGTCGTCAATGTGGCGCCGCTATCCATGACCAGCGAGCCGGTACCCGCATAGCCGACGCTGATCCGATCGCTCGAGGCCAGCGACGATCCCGCGCCTGTCACGCTCAGCGTGCCGCTGGCATTGACCGCATCGCCCAGCCGCACCTGGCCCGCGCTGGCCTTGGCGCCGCCGCTGATGTCCAAGCGGCCCACGGCCGCCACGGCGCCAGTATCGGTACGGTCACCGCCGATGGTGAGCGTATTGACCCCCATCGTCGTGCCGGCCCCCTTGAGCACGATGCCGCCATTGGCCGAACCGCCCCGGCCAAGCACGGTGTCGCCCGCGATCATCGCGCCCTGGTCTTCAATCGTGATCAGGCCCGTGCCCCGCGCGCCCACAAAAAGCGCGCCCGAGGCGCTGAAGGAGGAATCCTGGCCTGATACCGTGATTTCGCCCCGGCTGCCGGCGTACAGGCCCATCGTCACCTGGCTCAGCGACGACAGTTGCGCGCCGGAGGCCACATTGACGCTGCCCGCGCCCTGGCTGCCGACTGTCAACTGGTTGGCGACAACCCATTGCGCCTGGTTCGACAACGTCGCCGAGCCGCTGGACCCCGCGCCGGTCGCAAGCACCGCCGAACCGGTCCGCACCAGCGTGTTCTTGTCCGCGGCGTCGAGCACCCCGGTGCCCGATGCGCCGATCTCCAGGGCGGCGAGCGTCGCGGAGGCCCGGTCGCGCAAATGCAGGGTTCCGTGAGCGCCGAGTTCGCTTCCCAGGTAGACCTGAGAGCCGTTGAACGAGGATGCGTCGGACAGCGACACCTGCGCCCGGCCGAAATTGCCGATGACGGACAGCGAGGTATCCGTCCACGACTGGCCCCCGGCCAGGTTCATGGTGACCTGGGAGGCGCTGCTGTTGGCCAGGACGCTGATATTGGTCTGCAGGCTCGCGGCGGCGTCGAAATCGAGCGTGGCGCTGCCCCCGGTGCCAAGATAGAACAGCCCAACCTGTCGCGTGCCATCCAGGCGCACCGTTTGCAGGGTTGCCGAATTGCCGATGTAGACATCGTCGCCCGGCGCGGGCACCGACGACACGTCCCAATTGCCGACCGAGCTCCATCGAGTGTCGGCGCCGCCGCCCGCGGACCAGTTATGCCGTATCCCCTGGGCATGTGCATCGGAGGCGACGTTCGCGAGCAGCGCGGCGGTAAGCGAAAGCGAACAGGGCCACCCGCCGGCACGCACGGCGGGGGCAATCAATGATCTTTTTTTCACAATGGACTCTGGCAACCGAGAAAATTCCCGTCTGGGAGTAACAATTCTCCCAATAGAGTTCCATGCGGCCAGAAGAAAGGCCCCGGGGCGTGAGCACCAGGGCCTTTGTCGTCAGGCTGTCAGGCCTGCAATGCGCGCGGCGATCAGACTTCGATCACGTCGGCGACATCCTTGTAGTCGGCGATCTTGTCGAAGTTCAGGTACTGGTAGATCTGGTCGCTGCTCTTGTTGATGACGCCCATGTCGGCCATGTACTCGTCCTTGGTCGGGATGCGGCCAAGCTTGGAGCAGATGGCGGCCAGTTCCGCCGAACCCAGGTACACGTTCGTGTTCTTGCCCAGGCGGTTCGGGAAGTTGCGGGTGCTGGTCGACATGACGGTGGCGCCTTCGCGCACCTGCGCCTGGTTGCCCATGCACAGCGAGCAGCCCGGCATTTCCGTGCGGGCGCCGGCGGTGCCGAACACGCCGTAGTGGCCTTCTTCGGTCAGTTGCGTGGCGTCCATCTTGGTCGGGGGAGCGACCCACAGCTTGACCGGGATGTCGCGCTTGCCTTCGAGCAGCTTGGAGGCTGCGCGGAAGTGGCCGATGTTGGTCATGCAGCTGCCGATGAACACTTCGTCGATCTTGGCGCCGGCGACTTCCGACAGCGTCTTGACGTCGTCCGGGTCGTTCGGGCAGGCCACGATGGGCTCGTGCACGTCGGCCAGGTCGATCTCGATGACGGCGGCGTATTCGGCGTCGGCGTCCGGCTCCAGCAGCTTGGGATCAGCCAGCCAGGCTTCCATGGCCTTGATGCGGCGGCCCAGCGTGCGCTCGTCTTCGTAGCCGTTGGCGATCATCCACTTCAGCATCACGATGTTGCTGTTGATGTATTCGATGATCGGTTCCTTGTTCAGGCGCACCGAGCAACCGGCGGCCGAACGTTCGGCGGAAGCGTCCGACAGTTCGAAGGCTTGTTCGACCTTCAGGTCGGGCAGGCCTTCGATTTCGAGGATGCGGCCGGAGAAGATGTTCTTCTTGCCTTGCTTGGCAACCGTCAGCAGGCCCTGCTTGATGGCGTACAGCGGAATGGCGTTGACCAGGTCGCGCAGGGTGACGCCGGGCTGCAGCTTGCCCTTGAAGCGGACCAGCACCGATTCCGGCATGTCCAGCGGCATGACGCCCGTGGCGGCGGCAAACGCCACCAGGCCCGAGCCGGCCGGGAACGAGATGCCGATGGGGAAGCGGGTGTGGGAGTCGCCGCCGGTGCCGACGGTGTCGGGCAGCAGCATGCGGTTCAGCCACGAGTGGATCACGCCGTCGCCCGGGCGCAGCGAAACGCCGCCGCGGGTGCTGATGAATTCAGGCAGCGTGTGGTGCGTCTTGACGTCCACGGGCTTGGGGTAGGCGGCGGTGTGGCAGAACGACTGCATCACCAGATCGGCCGAGAAGCCCAGGCAGGCCAGGTCCTTCAGTTCGTCGCGGGTCATCGGGCCGGTGGTGTCCTGGCTGCCGACCGAGGTCATCTTCGGTTCGCAGTAGGTGCCCGGGCGAATGCCGCGGCCTTCCGGCAGGCCGCAGGCGCGGCCGACCATCTTCTGGGCCAGCGAGAAACCCTTGCCGGTGTCGGCCGGGTCCTTGGGCAGGCGGAACAGGGTGGACGGCGCCAGGCCCAGCGCTTCACGCGCCTTGGAGGTCAGGCCGCGGCCGATGATCAGCGGAATGCGGCCGCCGGCGCGCACTTCGTCGAACAGGACGTCGGACTTGACTTCGAATTCGGCGATGACTTCGCCGTTCTTGATGGCGCGGCCTTCGTACGGACGCAGTTCGACGACGTCGCCCATTTCCATCTTGGAAACGTCGAGTTCGATCGGCAGGGCGCCGGCGTCTTCCATGGTGTTGTAGAAGATCGGGGCGATCTTGTTGCCCAGGCACACGCCGCCGAAACGCTTGTTCGGCACGAAGGGGATGTCTTCGCCCGTGAACCACAGCACCGAGTTGGTGGCCGACTTGCGCGAGGAGCCGGTGCCGACGACGTCACCCACGTAGGCGACGAGGTGGCCCTTGTCCTTCAGGGATTCGATGAACTTGACCGGGCCGCGCTTGCCGTCTTCTTCCGGTTCGAACGCGGCGCCGTCGCGCTTGTTCTTGAGCATCGCCAGGGCGTGCATCGGGATGTCGGGGCGGGTGGTGGCGTCGGGGGCGGGCGACAGGTCGTCGGTGTTGGTTTCGCCGGGCACCTTGAAGACCGTGATGGTCAGGCTTTCCGGCAGTTCCGGACGGCTGGTGAACCATTCGGCGTCGGCCCAGCTTTGCAGCACGGCCTTGGCGTTGGCGTTGCCCTTGTCGGCCTTTTCCTTCACGTCGTGGAAGGCGTCGAACATCAGCAGGGTCTTCTTGAGGGCATCGGCGGCGATGGTGCCGATTTCCGCGTCGTCCAGCAGTTCGACCAGCGGGCCAATGTTGTAGCCACCGAGCATCGTGCCCAGCAGTTGCGTCGCCTTGGCACGGCTGATCAGCGCACAAGCTTCCTTGCCCAGCGCCACGGCGGCCAGATACGAGGCCTTGACTTTGGCGGCGTCGTCCACGCCGGCGGGCACGCGGTGGGTCAGCAGTTCGACCAGGTTCTGCTCTTCTCCGGCGGGCGGGTTCTTCAGCAGTTCGATCAGTTCAGCGGTTTGTTTGGCCGTAAGGGGCAGCGGGGGAATCCCCAGAGCCGCGCGTTCGGCAACGTGTTGGCGGTAAGTATCCAGCATGTGAGGCCTGCTCAAAGTCGGGTTGGAAGAAGGGTTGTTGGCCGGAATTGTAGAAGCAAGTGGGGCCGGCAAGCAAATGTCTTATATCTTATATAAGACTTGAGCCTGCCGCTGTTGCTCGGCGGCGACGGACGGCGCCGCGCGGCCAAGCAAAAGGCGGCCCGCGCGGGGCCGCCTTGGGGGGACGCCGGACGGGCGTCAGAGGGCGCTGGCGTCGTAGACCACGCCCACGCGGGCGAAATTTCCGCCGTATTGCTTGACGCTCACCTCGAACGGGGCGCTGTCGCCGGGCGGCAGGCGCGGCAGGCGCAGTTCCTGGTAGCTGGCGCCGGACACCTGGCCCTGGGCGTCGTACAGGCTGACCCACACCCGCACCTTCTCGACCTCGGACGGGCTGTCGTTGCGCACCCGGCCATGCACGGTGACGTACTTGTAACGGAAGCGGTAGCTGAAGTTCAGGGTGCCGGTACCCACGGCTGCCTCGGTGTTTTCCACCGACACGTCCAGCTTGGGGCGCGGCCCCGGCAGGGCGGCGCGCTTGGCCGGCAGCCACTGGGTCTTGACCTCGCTGTAGCGGTCGACGCGGCCGGTCAGCGCAACCGGCACCCGTTCGCCTGGGTACAGGCTGGCGGGCAGGCTCCAGGACTGGCGCAGGTCCAGCCGGCGCGAACCGTCGAAGACCGTGATCTCGGCGCGGGGCGACAGGGCGACGTACTGGTCGCTGGTGTTGACCAGTTCCGCATACAGGACGGGGCGCTCGATCTCGTCGAGCAGCCGGCGCGGCGCGGACAGCTTGAGCGCCGAGGAGTCGAACAGGGCGAAATCCGGGTCCAGCAGCTCTTCCGTGGTGAGGCGCACGTGGTCGATGACCCGCACGTCGGCGGGGCTGACGTGCACGATGCGGCTGGCGGGCGGTTCGGCGGCAAAGGCCGCGGCGGCGAACAGGAACAGCGCAAGCCCGGTCAGGCGGCCGGCGGCGGTGGGGTCAGCTTTCACTTTGCACCATGTAGTCGTAAGAGGCGACCTCGCCGTCGCGCAGCATCTCGCAGCGCACGTCGAAGGACGTCAGCGCGCCCGCGGCCAGCGGGCTGGCCGTGGCGTAGCCGTTGCCAAAGCCGATCAGCTTGCCGTCCGCGCCATAGAGCATCACCGTGATCTGCGTGCTGCCGGCGGGGTTGGCGCCCTGGTTGCGGATCAGGCCGACCAGCCGGTGCGTGCCGTCGTTGCGGACCAGCTGCACCTTGCTGGCGGCCACGTCGTTGTTCTTGCCGCGAGCGGGGGACGGCGTGCCGACCTGCAGGTCATAGCGGGTGTACGCCTTGTCCGGCGCCGAGATCGTCATGGGGGTGTATTCGCCCGGCTGCAGCGAGCGCGCCGGGGCAGAGCCCGAGGTCGACGCCAGCGACAGTTCGCCCTGGAAGAACGAGGCCGTGACGCGGGGCACGTCGATTTTCCTGCCGGTCTCGTTGCGCACGATCAGGACGAGCTGGGTGCGGCCGCGCCACTTGATTTCCTGGACGTCTGTCAGCTTGACCAGCGCCGCGTCGATGGGCGGCTCCACGGGGCGGCTTGGCGCGGGCGACCGGGAGCCCGAGTTCGATACGACCAGGGGGATGATGACGGCGGCCAGGATCGCCAGCGAGATCGCCGCGATGGCGGACGTCTTGATCTGGGGGGGCTGCGGCTTCTGGATGTTGCGCAGGATCTTTTCGAGCCGCTGGGCGACGTTGTCCTCGACCAGCGTGACCGCGTGGCAGTGGCTGCATCGGTACTCGTTGGTGTCCAGCTTGGTGAACTGGGCGCTGCCGCAGGTGGAGCAGGTCAGGGTCACCGTGTTGATCGTGGTCTGTTTGGGGGTCATTCTCGCTGTGCACGCGTGCCGGCCCGTGGACGCGCCCCGGGATAGGGCGGCCGGGCAGGCGTGTAGGGGCTTGCCGGGCGGCAAGGATAGCGGCAGGCCGCCAGCCGGAGGGTGCATGAGCGCATCAGTTTGTGACCATATGTGTGGAAACAGCTGCGGAAGGGGACGGATGAGGGCGGATCGGCCGGTGATATCATCCCCGGCACAAAACCGTTAACCCGTTAATCCGTTAGCACGCCGTTTCCCGTCGATCCGCTCGCTGCGCATGACCGCAGCCAGGGCTGAGCCGAGGCTGGTCTGGCTCTTTCCTGCGCATGAGCATTTATCAACACCTGCTGTTCCTCGCCTGCGTGGCGCTCGCCACCTATGCCCAGACGATGACGGGCTTTGCGTTCGGCCTGGTGCTGCTGGGGCTGTCGGGCGTGTTCCAGCTGGCCTCGGTATCCGAGGTGGCCAACGTGGTCAGCGTCCTGTCGCTGGTGAACGCCGGCGTCACGCTGGCGCGCGCCAAGCCGCAGGTGAACTGGACGCTGCTGACGCCCGCCGCGATCAGCAGCCTGGCCGGCGTGGGGGTTGGAGTGGCCGCGCTGACGTGGATCAGCGGATCCATGGCGGTGCTGTTGCAGCTGCTCCTGGGCATCACCATCCTGGCCTGCGCCATCCTGCTGGTGGCGCGCAGCCAGCCGCTGGCGCAACTGTCCTCGCGCGCGTCTTGCGTATTCTTCGGCGGGGTGTCCGGCGTGCTGGGCGGCCTGTTCTCCAGTGCGGGGCCGCCCATGGTCTATCACCTGTACCGCCAGCCCCTGCCGCTGGCGACGATCCGCAACAGCCTCTTGATCCTGTTCTCGCTCAATGCGACCGTGCGGCTGGCGCTCGTGACCGGGCAGGGTGCCTTCATGGCGTCGTCGTTCTGGCTGAGCGTGCAAGCGCTGCCGATCGTGATCGGCGTGACCTGGATGGCGCGCCGCTACAGCACGGAGAATTCGATGAAGACCGTCAAGCGCATGGTGTTCGTGCTGCTGTTGGCGGCCGGCATGGGGCTGATCGTGCCGGCGTCGAGGCTGCTGGCGGCCGGCTAGGCGCGGCCGGCCAGGCGCGGCCGCCGCGCAGCCGCGGACCCTGTCACGGCCCGCGGACAGCGTCAGCCGCGTTCGCCGGTGATGTAGCGCTCGAGTTCGTGGATGATGAATTTCTGCTCGCTCATCACGTCCTTGACCAGGTCGCCGATGGAAAGCAGGCCGACGAGCTTGTCGTTGTCGATGACCGGCAGGTGGCGGAAATGCCGTTCGGTCATCATGGCCATACAGTGCTCGCGGGTGTCGGCGGGGCCCACGTAGTAGACCGAATCCGTCATGATCTCCCGGACCTTGGTCGTGCGCGACGAACGGTCCTGCAGGACGATCTTGCGCGCGTAGTCGCGTTCGGTGAGCATGCCCAGCACCACGTCGCCTTCCACCACCACCACGGCGCCGATGCTGCGTTCGGCCATCGTCTTGACCGCGTCGAACACCGACGAGTCCGGCGAAACCGTCACGACGGCGTGATTGGCCTTTTCCCTGAGAAGCTCAGCAACTGTCTTCACGATGTGCTCCCGAATCGCTGGTGAGGATCGAACGTCGGCCCCGCGCCGCACCGGGCGTCCCGAGGGTGCCGCGGCGTGACCATGCTCCATCCTAAGCCTGCCTGCGGCATTGCCGCAAGCGGGGAGGCCTATTTCGTGTTTTTGTCGCGAAAGGCCTGGATCGCCATTTCGCGCAGGTTGCGCGTGGCGCTGCGTTCGGTGGCGGGATTCCACGCCAGGGAAATGCCGATGGAGGCGCCGGCGGGAAAATCGGCCAGCGTCTTGTAGACCACGCTGGTGCCGGGATGGCGCCGGCCGCCGGCCGGCACCAGCGCCACGCCCAGTCCGCTTTCGACCAGGCTCAGCAGGGTCTGCACCTGCACGGCCTCCTGCGTGATGCGAGGCGTGAAGCCGCGCAACTGGCAGGCGTTGATCGCGGCCATGCGCAGGCCCGCGGCCTCGGTGGCCGTGTACATGATGAAGGGCTCCTGCGCCAGGTCGGCCAGCCGGATCCGGCCGCGCCGCGCCAGCGGATGCGACTTGGGCACCGCCAGCGCGAAGTCCTCGGTGGTCAGCGGCGCCAGCCGCACGTTCGATCCCATCGCGACCGGCACGCGCACGATGCCGACTTCAAGCGTGTCCTCTTCCAGTTCCTGCATGATGCGAATCGACGTGGCTTCGCGCAGCACCACCGTGACGCCCGGATAGCGCTGGCGGAACAGTGGCAGGATGCGCGGCAGCACGCCATGCGTGGCCGATCCCACGAAGCCGATGCGCACGGTGCCGCCTTCGCCCGCGGCTCCGGCGCGCGCGGCCAGGCGGAACTGCTCGGCATGGAACAGGGCGCGGCGCGCCTCGTCCAGCGCCGCCAGGCCGGCTTCCGTGAGCTTCACACCCTGGCGTCCGCGCACGAACAGCGGCACGCCCACGACCTCTTCCAGCTTGCGGATCGACACCGACAGCGGCGGCTGCGACATGTGCAGCTTTTCCGCGGCGCGGTGGAAATTCAGCGTTTCCGCAAGGACGAGGAACTGCTGCAGATGACGGAAATCCATGGCGACGATCCAGGCGGGAAGAGGCCGCATGATACGGCGCGCGGTGCCGGCATGGACAGCCATCGGGTCAGGCGATCGCGCCTTCGGCGCGAAGCCGGGCCAGCGCCGTGTCGTCCATGGACAGGATGCGCGACAGCACGGCGTTCGTGTGCTCGCCCAGGCGTGGCGGTGCAAAGGGTTCGCGCGGCGGCGTACCCAGCAGGCGCAATGGCGAGCCCAGCAGGCGCAGCGAACCGTGCCTGGCGTCCGGCGTATCGGCGAGCAGGCCGCGCGCCGCGATCTCGGGCGCATCCAGCGCCTGGTCCACGCTGCGCACCGCGCCGGCCGGAATGCCGGCGGCGCGCACGGCCTGCAGCCAGTGGGCTGTGTCCTGCGTGGCGAAGACCGCCTCCAGTTCGGGTATCAGGCGATCGCGGTTCAGCACGCGCGCGCGGCTGGTGGCGTAGGCGGGGTCGCCGCTCCATTCCGGGCGGCCGAGCAGCGCGCACAGGCGCGCGAACTGCGCGTCGTTGCCGACCGCCAGCGCGAACGAACCGTCGCGCGTGGCGAAGATCTGGTACGGCACCACGGTCGGGTGGGCGTTGCCCAGGCGGCCGGGCGCCTGGCCCGCCGCCAGATAACCGGCGCCGATGTTGGCCAGCACGCAGACCGCGCCGTCCAGCAGCGCCAGGTCGATGTGCTGGCCCTTGCCGCTGCGCGCGCGGGCAAGCAGGGCCGCCAGGATCGCCTGCACGCCGTTCATGCCGGTGACCAGGTCCGTGATGGCCACGCCCAGCTTCATCGGCGCGCCGCCGGGTTCACCGGTGATCGACATCAGCCCGCTTTCGGCCTGGATCACGAAGTCGTATCCGGCTTCGGCCGCGCGCGGGCCGCTGCGGCCGTAGCCGCTGATCGAGCAATAGACGAGGCCCGGGTTGATGGCCGCGAGATCCTCGTAGCCCAGGCCAAAGGCCTCGAGCGCGCCAAGCCGGTAGTTCTCGACCAGCACGTCGGCCTGCCGCGCCAGGTCGCGCACGATGCGCTGGCCTTCGGGATGCTTCAGGTTGACCGCCACCGATTCCTTGCTGCGGTTGGCGCACATGAAGTAAGTCGATTCGCCGTCGACGTCGGGCGGCGACCAGCCGCGCGTGTCGTCGCCCTGGCCGGGCGCTTCGATCTTCCAGATTTCCGCGCCCAGGTCGGCCAGCGTCTGCGTGCACCACGGCCCGGCCAGCACCCGGCTCAGGTCCAGCACCCTGATGCCGGACAGGGGCAGGTCATCGCGCGCAGTCGCGTTCATGCCGCTTCCTTGCCGTAGAGCGCCGTACGCAGGTAGGACAGCGCATCGGCGCCGCCCGCGATCGCGTCGCCGCCGATGCGCTCGTGCCAATGCGATTCGGAGCCGCCAGCCAGCCGCCAGTCGCGCAGCCGCCGTGTATAGAGCTGCAGTTCGAATTCCTCGGTGACGCCGATGGCGCCATGCACCGCGTGCGCGATGTCGGCCACGACCGGCGCGGCCTGGCTGGCGCGCGCCTTGCCCAGGGCCGCGAGCAGGGGGCGCGGCAGGCCGCCGTCGCCCTGGAAGGCCAGTTGCGCCGCCATGCGAACGGCCCACACGTGTTCGGCCATCACGCTGATCTGCTGCTGCACCGCCTGGAAGCGGCCGATGGGCTTGCCGAACTGCGCGCGCTGGTTGGCGTATTCCAGCGTCATCGCCAGCACCCGGTCCATCGCGCCGGCGATCAGCGCGGCGTAGGCGGTGGCAGCCAGTTCGTCCAGCGGCGCGGGGCCGTCGATGCGCTCGGCGTCCTCCAGCGCCCAGGACGCTTCCGCATCCAGGCTGCCGTGCACCCCGTTGGGCTGGATGCAGGCCGTCCGCATGGGCAGCAGCCAGGCCCGGCCGCCGATGCCGGCGAGCACGTGGTCGGCCGTGCGCGCCCAGGGCACGCTGACGCCCGCGATGCGCTTGCCGTCGATGGCCAGGCCCTGCGGCGCCAGTGCGATGGAACCGGCCGGCGGCTGCCGGCCCGCGCGGCTCAGCCAGGCGCGCGCCAGCAGCGTATGAGCGATGGGATAGGGGCAGAGATGGCTGCCGGCGGCCAGCACGACGGGCAGCGCGTCGGCCAGGGCCAGGCCGGCGCCGCCGTGTTCTTCCGGCACCAGCGCGTCCGCGAAGCCGGCTTCCTCGCAGGCCTGCCACGCGCTGTCGGGCGTCTGGCCCTGTTCGGCGCGGCGGACCACGTCGGGGGTGCAGGTCTGCGCAAAAAGGCGTTCGGCGGCGTCGCCAAAGAGGTTGTCCATGAAGTCGTCCTTATCGAAGGCCAAGGCCGCGCGCGATGATGCCGCGCAGGATTTCGCGGGTGCCGCCGCGCAGGGAAAACGTGGGAGCCACCTGTTCCAGGTACGCCAGCGTGCGCAGCAGCGGCAGGGGCGCAGGCTGGTCCGGGCGTCGGCCCAGGGCATCGCCGATCAGGCGCGGAATGGCCTGCTCGAGCTCGGTGCCCAGATCCTTCACGAGCGAGGCCTCGATGGCGGGGCTTTGCCCCGCCGCCAGCTTGCCCGCCACCGACAGGGACATGGCGCGCAGCACCGCCATTTGCGACAGGATGCTGCCCAGCGCGGCGCGGCTGGCGGCGTCGCCGCCGCAATCGCGGCAGTGCGCCAGCCAGCATTCCAGCAGCGCGATGCTGGAATACAGGCGTTCGGGGCCGCTGCGCTCAAAGGCCAGTTCCGCGTTCACCTGCGCCCAGCCCGCGCCTTCCTCGCCGATCAGCGCGTCGGCGGCCAGTTCCACGTTGTCGAAGAACACCTCGGAGAAATGCGCGTCGCCCGCCAGGTCTTCGATGGGCCGCACCGACACGCCGGGCAGCGACAGGTCCACGATGACCTGCGACAGGCCCTGGTGCCGGTCCTGCGACGTGCCCGACGTGCGCACCAGCGCAATCATGTAGTGGGAACGGTGCGCATTGGTGGTCCAGATCTTGCTGCCGTTCAGCCGCCACCCGCCCGCCGCGGGCTCGGCGCGCGTGCGGATGCTGGCCAGGTCCGAGCCGGAGCCGGGCTCGCTCATGCCGATGCAGAAGAAGGCCTGCGCGCGGCAGATGCGCGGCAGGTAGAAGTCCTTTTGGGCGGGCGTGCCGTATTTCAGGATCAGCGGCGCGCTCTGGCGGTCCGCGATCCAGTGCGCCGATACGGGCGCGCCGGCGCCCAGCAGTTCCTCGGACAGCACGAACCGCGCGAAGTGGCCGCGCGCCGCGCCGCCGTATTCGCGCGGCAGCGTCAGGCCCAGCCAGCCGCGCTCGGCGAGCTGGCGGCTGAAGCCCGCGTCGAATCCCATCCAGGAGCGGGCGCGCTCGTCGGGTTCCAGGCCATCCAGCGCGTCCGCCAGGAAGGCGCGCACCTCGGCGCGGAGGGCTTCGTCCTCGGGGGGGATGGCGGTCAGTTCAAGCGTATCGATCATTCGGCGCTCCGGTGCGGGCAACGGCGCCGCGACACAGGCGCCAAAGCCGACTATCCGGGAACGCGCTGAAAGCTGTCCAATATTATTTTTTGGATTTCCGATACGGATTCCGTATCGGGGCCTGTCGCCAAGGGCGGAGCCGTCCTGGGCGATACCGGTGCGATATCACGCGCGCAAAAATTAATATTAGACGGCGCCTGTCCCGACTGCCTACGCTTCATGCAGCGCCGCTCCACGCCTCGCGTGGACCGAGCGACAACAACAAAGGAGACAAGCATGAACAAGGTGATGCGCCTGGCGGCGCTGGCGGGCGTTGCGTGGCTGGCGTTGTCCGGGGCGGCGGCGCAGGCCGCGTACCCGGACAAGCCGATCCGGCTGATCGTGTCGTTTCCGCCGGGCAGCGGGACCGACAGCAATGCCCGCTACGTGGCGAAAAAGATGGAGGAAAGGCTGGGCGTGGCGGTGACGGTCGAAAACCGGCCGGGCGGCAACAGCTTCATCGCGGCGCAGGCCGTGGCCGCCGCGCAGCCCGATGGCTACACGCTGCTGCTGGCCAGCAATTCGCCCGTCGCGACCAACGCCGCGATGTTCAAGGACCTGCCGTATGACCCGGTCAAGGATTTCGCGCCCGTGGCCCGGCTGGGCTATGGCGCGATGGCGCTGGCGGTGAAGTCCGATGCGCCCTACAAGACGGTGGCCGACCTGGTCGACGCCGCGCGCAAGCGTCCCGGCGAACTCAACTACGGCAGCGGCAGCGCCTCGTACCAGATCGCGACCGAGCTGTTCCTGTCCATGGGCGGCATCAAGGCCAACCACGTGCCGTACCGCGGCGCGGCGCCCGCGCTCACCGACCTGGCCGGCGGACAGGTGGACTTCGTGTTCGCGGACTATGGCGCGGTGATTCCCTTCGTGCAGAGCGGGCGCATGCGGCTGCTGGCGGTGACCGGCGACAGCCGGCTAAAGAGTTCGCCCGATACGCCGACCTTGCAGGAGTCGGGGTTCGCGGGCTATTACATGGTGAATTGGACCGCCGCGTTCGCGCCCGCGCGCACGCCCGCGCCCATCATCGACGTGTTGTCGGACGCCTTGCTCGCCATCTACCGCACGCCCGACGCCGCCGAGTTCCTGGCGCGCACCAACTGGGAGGTGTTCCCAGTGGGGCCGAAGGAACTGGGCGAGTTCCAGCGCCAGGAAATCCGCAAGTGGGACGAGGCCGCCCAGCGCGCCGGCATCCCGAAACAATAGACCACCGCCATTCGAAACAGGAGCAGTCCATGGCAGAGCTTGTGCAGGTCGAACAAAGCGCCGACGGCGTCGTGACGTTGACCCTGAATGATCCGGCAACCCGCAATGCGCTCACGGGCAGCGCCATGGTGGACGAGCTGCTGGCCGAGTTCGCGCGCATCGAGCGCGACCCGTCCGCGCGCGTGCTCATCATCACCGCCGCGGGCAGCGTCTTCTCGTCGGGCGGGAACGTGAACGACATGCAGCGCCAGATCGGTCCGGAAGTGGGCAGCGCGGCGTTGCGCCAGGAGTACCGCCACGGCATCCAGCGGCTGCCGCTGGCGCTGCACGCGCTGGAAGTGCCGACTATCGCGGCGGTGAACGGGCCGGCCATCGGCGCGGGCTGCGACCTGGCGTGCATGTGCGACGTGCGCATCGCGGCGCAAGAGGCCGCGTTTGCCGAAAGCTTCGTCAAGCTGGGCATCGTGCCCGGCGACGGCGGCGCCTGGTTCCTGCCGCGCCTGATCGGGTCGGCGCGGGCGGCGGAGATGTCGTTCACCGGAGACGCGATCGACGCGACCACGGCCGTGGAATGGGGGCTGGTGTCGCGCGTGGTGCCGGCCGCCGAACTGCTGCCCACGGCCCGGGCGCTGGCGGGCCGCATGGCGGCCAATTCGCCCGAGGCGGTGCGCCTGACCAAGCGGCTCCTGCGCGAAAGCCAGCACGTGCGCCTGGATACGTTGCTGGAGCTGTCTGCGGCCTATCAGGCGCTGGCGCACAAGACGCCGGCGCATGCCGAGGCGGTCGGTCAGTTCATCGCGCGCCGCGCCGCGCGCAAGCCGCAAGGATGAGGCCGGGACGGCGGCCGGGCAGTATGATGGAAAGCACTACAAGGAGGAAACACCATGAATGAAGTCATCGTTGCTTCGGCCGTCCGCACCGCCATCGGAGATTTCGGCGGGGCGCTCAAGGACGTGCCGCCCTGCGACCTGGGCGCCACCGTCATCAAGGCCGCGCTCGAGCGCGCCGGCGTCTCGGGCAGCGAAGTCGGCCACGTCGCCGTCGGCCACGTCATCAACACCGAGCCGCGCGACATGTACCTGTCGCGCGTGGCCGCCATGAACGCCGGCATCGCCAAGGAAACGCCCGCCTTCAACGTCAACCGCCTGTGCGGTTCGGGCCTGCAGGCCATCGTGTCGGCGGCGCAGACCATCATGCTGGGCGACGCCGAGATCGCGGTGGGCGCCGGCGCCGAAAGCATGAGCCGCGCGCCCTACATTGCGCCGGCCCAGCGCTGGGGCGCCCGCATGGGAGACAGCGTCATGCTGGACATGATGACCGGCGCATTGTCCGATCCGTTCGGCAAGATGCACATGGGCGTCACCGCTGAAAACGTGGCGGCGAAATTCGGCATCAGCCGGCAGGACCAGGACGCCGTGGCCGCGGAATCGCACCGCCGCGCCGCCGCCGCCATCGATGCGGGCTATTTCCGCGACCAGATCGTTCCGGTGAAGATCAAGTCGCGCAAGGGCGAAATCGTGTTCGACACCGATGAACACGTGCGTCGCGACGTCACGGCCGACAGCCTGGCCACGCTCAAGGCGGTTTTCCAGAAGGAAAACGGCACCGTCACGGCGGGCAACGCGTCCGGCCTGAACGACGGCGCGGGCGCGCTGGTGCTGATGAACGCATCGGTCGCGGCCAAGCGCGGCATCAAGCCGCTGGCCCGCCTGGTGGCCTATGCGCATGCGGGCGTGGATCCGGAAATCATGGGCATCGGCCCCGTGCCCGCCACCCAGGCCGCGCTCAAGCGCGCCGGCCTGACCGTGGACCAGCTGGACGTGATCGAAGCCAACGAGGCGTTTGCCGCGCAGGCCTGCGCGGTGTCGCGCGAACTGAAGCTGGATCCGGCCAAGGTCAACCCCAACGGCAGCGGCATCGGCCTGGGCCACCCCATCGGCGCGACGGGCGCCATCATCGCCACCAAGGCGCTGCATGAACTGCAGCGCGTGAACGGCCGCTACGCGCTGGTCACCATGTGCATCGGCGGCGGCCAGGGCATCGCCGCGATCTTCGAACGCATCTGATCCGGCTGCAACGCCTTGCGCCCGCGCTGGCCCGGACATTCCGGGGC
>NZ_JBDJLJ010000020.1:0-85429 GCF_039673305.1 Achromobacter spanius | reverse complement strand
ATCACGGACGAAAGCCGTGTCGAGCGGTCGGGCGGCAAGAACGCCGATGTGCTGGTGTTCGACCTGGCCTGAGGCCAGCCGCCGGGCGGATTCCTTGTCCGCCCGGCTTTACTTTCAACGGGCCGCGAGGCCTTAAGATGGCCTCTGGCCCATTCATGCGGAGCACTACACCATGTCGATCCTGTCCGAAGCCGGCGAAAGCCAGATTGAAACCGTTGTGGTGCCGCGCACCAGCGACCTAGGCGGGTTTTCGGTCCTGCGCGCGATCCCGTCCGCGCAGCGCCGCACCGTCGGCCCGTTTGTCTTCCTGGACCACATGGGGCCCGCCGACTTCGACGTGGGCGCGGGCATCGACGTGCGTCCGCATCCGCACATCGGCCTGTCCACGGTCACCTACCTGTACGAAGGCTCCATGGTCCATCGCGACGGCGCGGGCCATACGCAGACCATCCTGCCGGGCGAAGTGAACTGGATGACCGCGGGCCGCGGCATCGTCCACTCCGAACGATCCTCGCCGGAAAGCCGCCTGGCGCCGCAGCGCCTCTGTGGACTGCAGATCTGGGTGGGCCTGCCCAAGGAGCACGAGGAAACCGATCCGGGCTTCACGCATTACGGGCTGGACGCGCAGCCGGTGGTGGAGGGCGAGGGCGTGCGTGCCCAGGTAGTGGCGGGGTCGCTGTTCGGCAAGACCTCGTCGGTCAAGACGCTGTCGCCGCTGTTCTACGGCGACCTGCAATTGCAGGCGGGCGCCACGACAGTGCTGCCGGCCGAACACGAGGAGCGCGCCGCGTACCTGGCGCAAGGCACCGTGGAAATCGAGGGCCAGACCTACGAAAGCGGCCGCCTGGTGGTGTTCGCACCCGGCAAGCCCGTGCAGATCCGCGCCAAGACGGCCGCGCGTTTTGCGGTGTTGGGCGGCGAGCCCCTGGAGGGTCCGCGCTTTGTCTGGTGGAACTTCGTGTCCAGCAGCAAGGACCGCATCGAGCAGGCCAAAGAGGATTGGCAACGCAACCGTTTCGACCAGATCGTCCCGGGCGACGAAACCGAGTTCATTCCGCTGCCGCAGCCGCGTGCCTGATGCGCGGCGGTCTCGGGGGCGGCAGCGTAACTTTATTGGGCGCTGTTTAAGGGTTACACTGCCGTCGGAGGCCACCATGAACGAAACGCAAGCTCCCGAATTCCGGCAATTGGGCGACCACGTCGCCCTGGACATGATCAACACCATCGAGCAAAGCGGCGCCGGTCCGCTGGATCGATGGCAGTCCGACGCGGACGTGCAGGCCTGGCTTGCGTTGTCCGGCCTGGCGCCCGTGCAGGGCCCCGCGCCCAAGGGCCTGCTCGAAGGCGCTCGCGGCCTGCGCGAAACCGTGCGCGAACTGGTGGCGCGGCGCAAGGCCGGCGAACCGCTCAAGCTCACCGCGCTGAACCGCGCGCTCGCCGCAGGGGGCAGCCATCTGGCGCTCGAGGCCGGCGAGGGCGGGGTGAGGGTGACGCGCCAATATCCGTCGCAGACCGCGGCGCAGTGGCTATTGCCGGCGGCGGAGGCCGCGGCTGATCTGCTTGCCCACGGCGATTTCGGCCTGGTGCGCAAATGCGAGAGCGATGCGTGTTCGCTGTGGTTCTACGACCGCACGCGTTCCCACCGGCGCCGCTGGTGCAGCATGGCCCTGTGCGGCAACCGTCACAAGGTGGCGGCCTTCCGGCAGCGCGAAGCCGGCGACGCCGCGCCCGAGGCGCAATGATCCTGTTTGTTCTCTCTTCCAGCCCGGTTTCTGCCGGGCTTTTTGTTGTCGGCGAGGCTGACCCCGGCGGCGCCTGAAGGTCGGCAGGCTCCAGCCAAGGATAGAATAAGTAACCTGTATAAACGCTATTGACAGGTTACTCAAAATGCGTAGACTGTCTCCTGAAGCTTCGACACCCCCTCTGTTTCCCTCTTGCCTGCATCCTGGAGATCGTCATGAACGCCCAACCCGACAACGCCATCCACTATCGCCATGCGCACGCCGACGGACTGCGCTTCTTCTACCGCGAAGCGGGCGATCCGCAAGCGCCCGTGCTTCTGCTGCTGCATGGGTTTCCGAGCTCCTCGCACCAGTTCCGCAACGTGATCGCGCAACTGGCCACCCAGTTCCGGGTGATCGCGCCGGATCTGCCCGGCTTCGGCTACACGGAAGTGCCCGCCGACCGCGACTACCGCTACACCTTCGACAACCTGGCCAAGTCGCTCGAGGCGTTTGTCGATGAATTGGGCCTGACCCGCTACGCGCTGTTCTTCTTCGACTATGGCGCGCCCACCGGCCTGCGGCTGGCCCTGGCGCATCCGGAACGTGTCACGGGCCTGGTGTCCCAGAACGGCAACGCCTATCTCGATGGCCTGGGCGATGCCTGGGCGCCGATCCGCGCCTACTGGGCGGACCCGACCCCCGCGAACCGCCAGGTCATCCATGACGCGGTGCTCAATTTCGAGGGCACGAAGTGGCAGTACGTGCACGGCGTCGCCGATCCGGACAGCGTTGCGCCCGAAAGCTACACGCTGGACGCGGCCTTGCTGGAACGGCCCGGCAACAAGGACATCCAGCTGGACCTGTTCCTGGACTACGCGAACAATCTGAAGCTGTATCCGGCGTTCCAGGAATTCTTCCGCCGGTCCCGGCTGCCGACCCTGGCGATCTGGGGTCGCAACGATCCGTTCTTCATTCCGCCCGGCGCCGAAGCCTATCGGCGCGATAATCCGGATGCTGTCGTGGAACTGCTGGACACCGGCCATTTCGCGCTGGAGACGCATGGCCAGTACATCGCGCAGCGCATCATCGATGTGCTGGGACGCTGACCCGCACGGGCGGGTCGGCGCGGCCAACTCGCAGGAGCCTGCATGACCCGCCACTTTGACGACCTGCAGCTGGGCAGCATCGAGATGTTCTGCCTGGCGGCGGAACTCAGCAGCTTTACCGCCGCCGCGAACGCCGCGGGCGTCACGCCCGCGGCCGTCAGCCGCAGCGTGTCGCGGCTGGAGGGGCGGCTGGGCATCCGGCTGTTCGTGCGCAGCACCCGGCACATCCGCCTGAGCGATGAAGGGCGCGCCTATTTCGAGCAGGTGCGGCCCGCGATCGCGCAGCTGGTCGACGCGGAGCGGCAGGTCGGCGGGCAGGATGCGGCGGGGCGGCTGCGCATCAGCCTGCCCACGCCGTATGCGCATTACCGGGTGCTGCCGCTGTTGCCGGCGTTCCGCGACAAATATCCCAACGTCGATGTGCAGGTGCATATCAGCAACCGCAATGTCGACTTCGCCGACGACGGCTACGACCTGTCGGTGCGCGGGCGCGCGCCCGACGACTCCGCGCTGATCGCGCGCAAGCTCGAAGACGCCGAACTGGTGGTGGTCGGATCGCCGGACTATCTGCGCCGGCGCGGCACGCCGCGGGAACTGGAAGACCTGGGGGCGCACGACTGTATCCAGTTCGACCGGCCCAGCAGCGGGCGCCGGATCCCCTGGACCTTCCGGCGCGACGGAGAAGACGCCGACATCCTGACCGACGGCCCCTACGGCACGGCCGAGGATGTGTTGGGCGGCGTCACGTTGGCGCGGGCCGGCGCGGGCCTTTTCCAGACCTACCGTTTCGTGGTCGACGAAGACCTGCGGCAGGGCAGGCTTGCCGAAGTCCTGCAGTCGCATGGCGGCAGCACCCGGCCATTCGTGCTGCTGTATCCACATGCGCGGCATTTGTCGCGACGGGTGCGCGCGTTCGTCGATTTCCTGGTCGACAAGCTGGCAGACTGAGCGCCGCCTCAGGAAGGCTTGAGCTGCGCGATCACCACCAGGATGACGGCGGCATCGCCGGGCTGCTGCGCGACCGAATTGGCCGTGCGCGCGTGGCCCGCCTTGTCGCCGAGCACCCGCGCAAACAGGCCGGAGGCGCCGTCCAGGACCTTGGGCTGATCGAAAAATCCGGGCGCGCTGGCGACATAGCCTTCGACGCGGACGATGTGGTCCAGCCGGTCGAAACTGCCCGCATGCTGGCGGATCTGCGCCAGCACATTCAGCGCGGCAAGCTCCGCGGCCTGTAGGCCCTGGTCGAGCGTGAGCTCCGCGCCCACGCGGCCTTGCCAGACGACGCGGCCGTCGCGCAGAGGCAATTGGCCCGAGATGAACAGCAGGTCGCCGGCCTGGCTGGTGGCGGTGTATTGGCCCAGCGGCTGCGGGGCGGGAGGAAGGCTGAGGCCGAGTTCGGCCAGCCGGGCTTCGATGGACATGGCAAGGTTCCCGAAAGCGCGGAACGCCGCGCAGGCGTTCCGCAGTGGATGCTACCAGTGCCCGGCGGCCGCGCCGCCGTCGACCGGAACAATGGCGCCCGTGGTGAACGCCGAATCGGTAAGGTAAGTGACCGCGCCGACGATGTCGTCCACCTTGCCCAGGCGTCCCACCGGCTGCAGCGACTTCAGGAAGTCGAACGTGGCCGGGTCGTGCATCGGGGTTTCGATGATGCCGGGCGCCACGGCGTTGACGCGGATGTTCCGGTCGGCCAGTTCGATCGCGAGAGCCCGGGTGGCATGGTTCAGGCCGCCCTTGATCAGCACCGGCAGCAACGCCGGGACACGCGAGCTGGGCTGCATGGCGATGCTGGCCGTGATGTTGACGATGTGGCCGTCGCGGTTTTCGGCCATGTGCGACGCGGCCTGCTGGGTGATGTGAAAGAAGCCCTTCAGGTTGGTGTCGATGATGCGGTCCAGGTCTTCATCGGTGTATTCGCCCAGGGGCTTGGGGATGAAGATCCCGGCATTGTTGATCAGCACGTCGATCTTGCCGAAGCGCTCGGTGGCCTGGCGCACGATTTCGCGGGCGGTGCCGGCCAGCGCGATGTCGCCCGCGACGGGCAGGAAGGTTTGCGGGCGGCCCGCGCCACCATGGCCCAGGCCACTATGACCCAGCCGCTCGGCCGCGGCCTCCAGTCCTTCCCTGCTGCGGGCGTTGCCCACCACGTTGTCGCCGCGGCGCAGGTAGGCCTGGGCCAGGGCGAATCCGATACCGCTGGACGCGCCCGTGATCACTACAGTCTTGTTGGACATTTCAATTCTCCGGTTCTGGCATTTGAGGGTTGCCTGCGCGCTCAGACAGTGAGACGAACTATAGGAGCGGGCGCGCGGGCGATAAACGCCCGCGGCGGAACATGAATTGATACGTGGAGGAACAAGCGGCGGGCTGATCGGGCGCCCACGGATGCGCCGGCACGTTTCGTCATGCCGGCGAATCCGTGGGACAGCACATCAGCCGCCCTTGACCGGTTCGAAGGCTGGGCCCTTGAACACACGCCGCGCGCTGCCTCGCTCGACCTGGTGATGGAACTGCCTGCGCTGCGCTCGCTGGGCGGCTTGCGCCTCCTGTTCCAGGCCGGCCAGGCGGTGCGCGATCAGCAGCACCGCAATGCGCTTGTTGGCGTGCTGGCTGCGCTCGGTCTGCACCTTGACCGTGATGCCGGTGGCAACATGGGTGGCGCGGACCGCGGACTCCGTCTTGTTGACGTGCTGCCCGCCGGGCCCCGACGAGCGGGTAGTCTCGAAGCGGATTTCGCCCGCCAGGCTGGGCGCGGGCGCGTCACAACGCAATGCACCGATGAACCAGTTCTTGCGCTGATGCGCCGGCCGGTACGGACTTGCGCAGACCCACTGGATGGTTCCTTCCCAGGACGCCGCCAGGGCCTGCGCGCCGTCGCCGTCCAGGCTGACCAGGACGGAGCGCAGTGTGCCGGCGCGGGCGCCGCTTTCCTGTTCGAGGATATCGGCGCTGACCCTCGCGGCCTGCGCCTCGCGCAGCAGGAAGGCTTGCGCCTTGGCGACGGCAAGGCAGCATTCGTCGGGTCCGTGCGCGGCGGATAACTGTAAAAGCACCATCAGCAGCACTCCCCGCGTGTCTTGTAGGTCAGCACGGGACGCAGCCTGGCCAGCACTTTCAGCAGGCCCGCCTGCTCCAGGCTGGCGATGATGCTGTCGACCGGCTTGTAGGCCTCGGGCGCCTCTTCGTAGATGAGGTGCTTGTCCTCGCACACGACATGGCTGCCCAGCCGTGTCCGGCTCAGTTGCGCGGGGTTGTAGCGCTTGAAGAGGCGGTCCTTGCATTCGCTGCGCATCCATTTGCGGCCCGCGCCGTGCGCCAGCGAATAGAGGCTGGCTTCGCTGGGAATCGGCGCGACGAGATAGCTGAAATCGCCCCGGGAACCCGGAATGACCACCAGCCCGCAGTCGGACGGCGTGGCGCCCTTGCGATGCAGCCATCCTGCTTCGCCCTGGATCGCGCGGGGCGTGACCAGGTTGTGGTCGACGTCGAGCACCGGCTCGCCGCTTGCGCCCAGGCGCGCCAGCATGCGCCGCGCAATCAGCTCGCGGTTGGCGCGGGCGAACTGCAAGGCCGCGTCGTGCCGCGCGAGATAGTCCGCGCAGTCGTCGCTGCCTTGAAGCAGTCCGGCGTGCCCGTGGCGGTCGATGTGGTCGGCCAGGATGGCGCCGCCCAGCCCGCGCGAGCCGCTGTGCACCAGCAGCAGGAGCTGTTCAGTGTCCAGCCGCAGAGACGCGACCGCTTGCGGGTCATGGATCTCCTCGATGCGCTGCAGTTCGGCAAAGTGATTGCCGCCGCCTATCGTGCCCAGCGCGCGTTGAAAGCCGACGCCGGGAGGCGCCAGTTCGGACACCAGGTCGCGCCAGCTTTCGTCCAGCGGCCCGTCGATATCGCCAAGCCGCTTTTCCAGCTTGGCGGCGCCGGTCTTCCTGGCGTCGATGCCGGTGGTCCACAGCGCCATGCCGCAGCCGATGTCGCCGCCGATCAGCGCCGGATACAGGCGTTCACGCGAGAAGAAGGCCGCGCCCACCGGGTAGCCCCGGCCGGGATGCAGGTCAGGCATGCCCGCAACGCGGCGCATGCCGGCCAGGCGGGAAGTCGTGTGTAGTTGCTGGATCGCGTTGCCTTCGATCCAGGTGTCGTCCGAGGCGATGAGTGTCACGCTCTCGGACAATTGTTGAATGCAATTGCCCATGGAAATTCCAGATCAGGTAATGGAAGGGCGTGCTCCCGATGGGCCTGCGCACGCGCGGCCGCGTCGCGGTTGGACGCGATGAGGCGAAGCGCGGATGCGGCGGCCATCCTGTCCGTGGACAGGTCATGGCCATGCGTATGCGGCGGCAAGGGGAGGCCCTGTCAGACAGGTCCGGGCCAAAGGCAGTGCGAATGCGTTGCTGCGGGATTTACAGCAAAAGGGATTCGGTGAAGCTAGGCGCGGCCTGCAGAGCGAGAAGTTTGTTTTTGCATGATTCTTTTCTCCTGTGCAGTAAGTGGGTTGCTAGTGGGGGCGGCGCGTTTGCCGACGGAGCGCAACTGTATCACCGCAACTTGCGGCGCGTCTCGTGGACGCGCCGCAAATGGCGTCATTAAGCGTTCTTGCGTATGAATTTCGCCACAATCCGCATGGCGAAGGTCATTGCAGGACGGGGCTAGCGACCGCGCGCCAGCGCCTGTTCGCGCTGCTCTTCCAGCGCCTCGCGGCGGATGAAGTCGCGCACGAACGTGTCGGCGGGATGGTGGTGCAGGTTGTAGGGCGTGTCCCACTGCGCGATCCTGCCCTTGGACATGACGCCGATGCGGTCGGCAATCGCGAAGGCCTCGGCCTGGTTGTGGGTCACCAGGATCGCGGTGTGGCCGGTGGTCTTCAGGATCTCGCGCACCTCGAAGGCCAGGCGTTCGCGCGTGTCCACGTCCAGGTTGGAGAACGGCTCGTCCAGCAGCAGCAGGTCGGGCGAGGGCGCCAGCGCGCGCGCCAGCGCCACGCGCTGCTGCTGGCCGCCGGAGATCTCATGCGGATAACTGTTGGCGGCATGCGCCAGGCCCACCAGTTCCAGCATTTCCTCGACGCGGCGGGCGCGGTCGGGGCGGGCAAGCTTGCGCAACCCGAAGGCCACGTTCAGCGCGACCGTCAGGTGCGGAAACAGGGCGTAGTCCTGGAACATCATGCCCACGCGGCGCAGCTCCGGCGCCACCTGTTCAGTCGGCGATGAAATCACTGCGCCGTCGAGCAGGATGCGGCCGGCGCGCACGGGCTCGAAGCCGGCGATCGCGCGCAGCACGGTGGTCTTGCCGCAGCCCGACTCGCCCAGCAGGCAGCCGATGTGGCCGGCGGGCAGGCCCAGCGACAGGTCCTGCACGATGGGCTTCAGGCCCGCGGGCGTGTCGTAGGCAAGAGAGATATGGTCGATTTCTAGCAGATCGGGCACGATGATCAATGTCCCATTTTCAGATTGGTGCGCGCCAGCAGGATGACGGGCAGCAGGCCGGCCAGCACGATCGCCAGCGCGGCCACGGCGCCTTCCTCATACGTGCCGCGGGCGGCTTCCGCGTAAAGCCAGGTAGCAAGGGTGTCGAAGTTCATGGGCCGCAGCAGCAGCGTGGCGGGCAGTTCCTTCATGGCGTCCACGAACACCAGCAGCGCGCTCGCGGCCAGCGCGGGGCGTAAGAGCGGCAGATGGACGCGGCGCAGCGTGCCGGCGGAGGTTTCGCCCAGCAGGCGCGAGGCCTGCTCCAGCGATGGCGGAATGCGCGCCAGGCCCGCTTCCAGCGCCCCGGTCGAAATCGCCAGGAAGCGGATCGCATAGGCGCACACCAGTGCGCCCATCGATCCCATCATGAACAGGCCCGCGCCGCCGAACACCCGGGCGACGGCGGTGTCGATCCAGACAAAGGGCGTCAGCAGGCCGATCGCCAGCACGGTGCCCGGCACCGCATAGCCCAGGCTCGCGATGCGGGCGCAGGCACGGCCGGGGTTGAACCCCGCGCTTTCGCGCAGGGTCCGCCCGGCCCAGGCCACCACCAGGCCGCACAGCAGCGTGACCACCGTGGCGCTGGACGCCACGATCAGCGTGTTGCTCAAGCCTCTGGCCAACTGGTCCGAAACGCCGCCCACCAGATGCAGGCGCTTGTAGGTTTCCACGATCAGGTAAAGCGCCGGCGCCGCGAAGCCGAGCAGGACCGGAATCCAGCCCAGCACGGCGGCGATCAGGGCGGACATGCCGTGCAGCCGGCGCGGCTGCATCGGACGCATGCGCTGCGTGTTGGCATAGCGCTGGCGCTTGCGGCCATGGCGTTCCAGCAGAATCAGTCCGATGACGATCGCCAGCATGGTCAGTGCAATCTGCGCGGCGCCCGCCAGGTCCGAGCGCGTGACCCACGTGGTGTAGACGGAGACGGTCAGGGTCTGCACGCCCAGGAATTCGGACGCGCCGATGTCGTTCAGCGTTTCCAGCAGCGCCAGGCTGACGCCGACGACGATGGCCGGGCGTGCGAGGGGCAGGGCGACCCGGCAGAACACCGCCACGCGGCCGGCGCCCAGCGTGCGGGCCGCTTCGAGCAGGCTGGCGGCCTGCGTCATGAACATGACGCGGGTGCTCAGGTAGACATAGGGATACAGCACGAAGCCCAGCACGAAGATCGCGCCGTAGATCGAGCGCAGGTCGGGCAGGCGGAACTGGCGCGGGCTGTCGTAGCCCAGCAGCGCCCGGATCGCGGTCTGGATCGGCCCGATGGGATGCAGCAGGTCCAGGTATGCGAAGGCGATGATGTACGTGGGCACCGCCAGCGGCAGCAAGAGCGCCCAGGTGAGGATGCGGCGCGAGGGAAAGTCGTAGGCCGTCACCAGCCATGCGGCGCCCGTGCCCAGCAGCGTGACCACGATGCCCACGCCGGCCAGCAGCATGGCGGTGTTGGCCAATGCCTGCGGCAGCACGTAGCTGGCCAGGTGCTGCCAGTGCGCCAGGCTGCCGCCCAGCGCCCACCAGCCCAGCGTCAACACCGGCGCCAGCACGGCCAGCGCGATCAGGGCGGCCCCGGCCAGCCAGCCGGTCCCCCGTTCAGACCAGCGCAGACGCAGCGGCCGGGGCAAGGATTCTGTATGCATGCTTCAAAGTCGATTGCATCAAAGGCAAGGCCTGTTCCCCCGGAAAAAGGGGAACAGGCCCTACGCCCGGCCCCGGTGCCGGTGCGCGCGCGTGTCACGGCCGCAGGATGGCGCCATGCCCGCGGGCATGGCCGTCCGGCGGCTTATCAGTTGTCGAAGCCGACCTTGTCGACCAGTTCGCTGGCTTGCTTGCGATGCTTGGCGATCTCGGTCAGGGGCAGGGGATCGACCTTCAGTTCGCCAAAGCTGGCAATCACGGGGTCCAGCTTCACGCCCTTGCGGACGGGGTATTCATAGTTGGCCTGCGCATACAGGGCCTGGGCCGGTTCCGACACCAGGAAGTCCAGCAGCTTGACCGCGTTGGCCTTGTTCGGCGCGTGGGCCGCCACGGCCGCGCCACTGACGTTCACGTGCGTGCCGCCGCTCTTGGCGTTGGCGAAGGTCGGGCGGATGACCTTGATGGCGTCGCCCCACTTGCGCGCATCGGTGCCTGGCTCGGCGTTCTTCATGTGGCCCACGTAATAGGCATTGGCCAGGCCGATATCGCAGATGCCGCCCAGGATGTCGCGCGCCACGTCGCGGTCGCCGCCGGCGGCCTTGCGCGCCAGGTTGGCCTTGACGCCGCGCAGCCATTTTTCGGTGGCCTCGGCGCCGTCGTGCGCGATCATGGAAGCCACCAGCGCGGTGTTGTAGGGATGCTGGCCCGAACGGATGCAGACCTTGCCCTTCCATTTGGGATCGGCCAGGTCTTCATAGCGGAAGGATTCCAGCTTCAGGTCCTTTTCCACATACAGCACGCGGTCGCGCAGCGACAGCGCGTACCACTTGCCGTCGGCGCCGCGCAGGTTGGCGGGGATGACCGATTCCAGCGTCTGCGACTTGATGGACTGCGTCACGCCGCCGTCCACCAGGTCCAGCAGGTTGCCGATGTCCACGGTCATGAGCACGTCGGCGGGCGACTTGGCGCCTTCGGCCTTGACGCGTTCCAGCAGGCCGTCCTTGACGAAGACGGTGTTGACCTTGATGCCACTTTCCTTGGTGAAGGCGTCCAGCAGCGGCTGGATCAGCTTGGGTTCCCGGGTGGTGTAGAGGCTGACTTCCTCGGCGGCGTTGGCCGACACGGTGAAGGCGGCGGCGCTGGCCAGCGCCAGGGCGCGAAGCAGCGAATTCAATTGGGGACGCTTGATCATGAAGGAACTCCAGCTAGGGCTGAAACCAGAATAGCCGTGGCGCGCAATGCGCTCTGCTGCTAAAAACGGTCTGCTAACGAAAATGATTATCAAGTGAGAGTGCGACGATAACAGAGAGCGTATCGGCGTTCAACTACTCGTAAGCCTATGGTTCGGACCGTTGATCCCCATCAATACGGCATAAGGGTATTACGGAATAATGAGAGCAGTTATCATCAAGACCCTGTAGAATAGGGTCAACCCTAATGCCGCCCGCGCCTTTTCTGCGGTGCGGAATGACCTCGCGGCGCAAGCCGGACCTTCTGGCCCGATTCCCGTCCGCCTTTACTCAATACGACATGGCTGCTTTCAACACTGAGCGCGTACTTAGCGTGCACCACTGGAACGACACCCTGTTTTCCTTCACCACGACGCGTGACGCGGCCTTGCGGTTCCACAACGGCCACTTCGTGATGATCGGCCTCGAAGTTGAAGGCAAGCCGCTGCTGCGTGCCTACAGCATCGCCAGCGCCAACTACGAAGAAAACCTCGAATTCCTCAGCATCAAGGTGCAGAACGGTCCGCTGACCTCGCGGCTGCAGCACCTGAAAGAAGGCGACACCATCCTCGTCAGCCGCAAGCCCGTGGGCACGCTGGTCGTCGACGATCTCAAGCCGGGCAAGCACCTGTTTCTGTTCGGCACGGGCACGGGTCTCGCGCCTTTCATGAGCATCATCAAGGACCCGGACGTCTACGAACGCTTCGACAAGGTCATCCTGGTGCATGGCGTGCGTTGGGTCAGCGAGCTCGCCTACGCCGACTTCATCGAAAACGAATTGCCGAACAACGAATTCTTCGGCGATATCGTGCGCGACAAGCTGGTGTATTACCCCACGGTGACGCGCGAGCCTTTCCGCAACCAAGGCCGCATCACGGAACTGCTCGAAAACGGCAAGCTCTGCGCCGACATCGGCATTCCGCAGATCAACCCCGAAACCGACCGCGCCATGATTTGCGGCAGCCCGCATATGCTGGCCGACATCAGCGCCATGCTGGACAGCCGCGGCTTCACGGTTTCCCCGGGCGTGGGCCAGCCGGGCGACTACGTGGTCGAGCGCGCCTTCGTGGACAAATAAGCCGCCCGCGGCTTCCTCGATCCAACAAAAAACCCATCGCATGCGCGATGGGTTTTTTGCTTTGGCCCGCCGGTATTGCCGGCGGCGCGCGTCATTCCGGCTGGATGCCGGCCTTCTTGATGATGTCGCCCCACTTCTTGGACTCGGCCTGCTGGAACTTGGCCAGTTCGTCGGGCGTGGACGTGGCGGCGTCGGTGCCTGTCTGCGCGTAGAACTGCTGCGCGGGCTTGGTCTTGGTGGCGTTGACCAGCAGTTCGTTCAGGCGCTTGACGACGTCCGGCGGCGTGCCGGCGGGCGCATACGCGGCGAACCAGTAGCCCATTTCGTAGCCCGGCACGCCGGCCTCCGAGATGGTGGGCACGTCGGGCGCCAGCGGCGAGCGTGCCTGGCCGGTAACGCCCAGCGCGCGCAGCTTGCCCGACTTGACCTGTGGCAGGCCGGTGGCGGTATCGGTGATCATCATGTCGATCTGGCCGCCCAGCAGGTCGGTAACCGCCAGCGGATTGCTCTTGTACGGCACGTGCAGCAACTGCACGCCCGCCATCTGCTGCAGCAATTCGCCCGCGATGCGGCTGCTGGAGCTGCCGCTGCCGAAGCTGAGCTTGCCCGGCGACTGCTTGGCCTGCGCCAGGAAATCGCCCACGGTCTTCGCTTGCGAGTTCGGATTGACGACCATGATCTGGCCGCCCTTGCCCAGGAGCGTCAGCGGCGCGTAGTCCTTGACCGGATCGTAGGTCAGCGTCTTGTACAGGTGTTCGTTCGCGGCGTGCGTGGTGTTGGTGGTGATCAGCACGGTGTAGCCGTCCGGCGCCGCGCGCGCGCCGGCGGCGGCGCCGATCATCGCGCTGGCGCCGGGCTTGTTTTCGATGACCACGGCCTGGCCGGTCTGTTCCGTGACGCCCTGGCCGATGGCCCGGCCGATCTGGTCGGTGGCGCTGCCCGCCGCGAACGGCACGATGAACGTGATGGGCTTGGCGGGGAATTGCGCCATGGCCGTGAAGGGCAGGGCGGCCAGCAGCAAGGCCAGCCGGCCTTTGGTAGCAATGCGCATGTGTGTCTCCTGGGGTGTTTTTTTATGGGTGTAAAAGTCAGGCGGCCGGGGGCCGGTCGCCGGGTATGTCTGGCAGCCGGCTCGCCAGCTCGGGGCTGACCTCCACCGTCAAGTCCAGCAATCTGAAAGACAGGCTCTTGCCGTGCGTGTCGAGATTCAGCGCGTCGTTGACGCCGCCGTCCAGCACGCCTTCAAGCACGAAGTTCATGGCATGCAGCGTGGGCAGCGCGTAGCGCGTGACGCGCTTGGGATGGCGGTACGCGAACCACTGCGCGACGCGCGCCTCGGTGACCTGTGCGGCCAGCACGTCATAGCATTCGGGGTCCCAGGCGATGAGGCTGAGGTTCGAGATGTCGCCCTTGTCCCCGGAGCGGCTGTGGGCCAGCCGGTACAGCGGCACGGCGATCGGGGCGGAAGTCTGGGTCATGGCGCGATTTCCTCAAGGAAGTTCCAGCCGCTGTCGACGGCCTCGCGGGGGATGGTGCAGGACATCATGTTCAGGCGCGGGCGCAGGGCGGTGCGCACGCCGCCGCCGCCGGCCGGGCCGCAGGTATACAGCGCGGTCACCTCGCGCAGGATGCGTTCGGCCTGGGCGCGATCGGCGTGTTCGCCGGCCAGCCGCAGCCGCACGTCGCGGGCGTGGCCGTCGGGCAGGGCCTGGCGCATCTCGCCCGCGTCGTCGCCCAGGATGCTGATGGCGCCGATCAGGTCGGCGCGCAGCCTGAAGGCCGGGCCCAGCCGCTTCTGCACGATGTCGGCGGCCAGGCGGGCGCGCGCCTCGGCCTGCACGCCGGCATAGGAAATTTCGGCTTCGGCCAGCCAGCCGCCGCGATAGCACACGTTCACCTTGAGTTCGGGGGGGCGGGCGTGGCCGGTGATGCCGTGAACGGCCACGCGGTTGCCGCCCAGTTCCACCACAGTCGCCTGGCTCAGGTCGGCCACCACGTCCGGCGTCAGGTAGCGCGCGGGATCGTGGACCTCGTAGAGCAATTGTTCCTTCACGGTGCGGGCGTCGACGGCGCCTCCCGTGCCTTGCGCCTTGCCGATGACGAATTCGCCGTCGGCCTGGATTTCGGCGATCGGAAAGCCCGCGGCATGCACGTCCGGCACTTCTTTCAGGCCCGGCACGCAGAAGTAGCCGCCCGTCACCTGCAGCCCGCACTCCAGCATGTGTCCGGCCATGGTGGCGCGTCCCAGCCGCGGCCAGTCCGCAGGGTCCCAGCCGAAGTGCGCCAGCGCGGGTCCCAGCGTCAGCGATGGGTCGGCCACGCGGCCGGCCACCACGATCTGGGCGCCGGCGGCCAGCGCCTGCGCGATCTCGGTGGCGCCCAGGTACGCGGTGGCGCTGACGATATCCAGGCCGTCCAGCGCGGGGCCCAGGCGCTGCGCCAGCAGGTCGCGGTGGGCGGGGGTGTTCAGCGCGTCGCCATGCACGACGGCGATGCGGGGCGCGGGCAGGCCCTGTTCGCGGGCCAGCTCGGCGATGCGCCGGGCGGCTGCGGGCGGATTGGCCGCGCCGAAATTGCTGACGATGCGGATGCCATGGCGCAGGCAATCGGCCAGGATGGGGCCGACCAGTTCGTCCAGCAGCGGCTCATAGCCGCGCCGCGGGTCTTCATTGCGGGCCAGTTGCGCCAGCGCCAGAGTACGCTCGGCCAGCGTTTCGAAGATGAGCGTGCCGCCGCCTTGGGCGGCGAGGGTGCGCACCACGGCCGCGGCGCCGTCGCTGCGGTCGCCGGAGAAACCGGAGGCGCAGCCTATGAGCAGGGGAGATTGAGACATGGACGGTCCAGGCACGTACGGAATTGTTCAAGGCCACTATAGGCAAGCCTCGATCATCCGTAAAATAAAAAAAGCGGATCAATTAATCCAGAAAAGCCATGAATCTATCTTCCCGCCAATTACGCGCTTTCGTGGCTCTGGCCGATGAAAGGCACTTCACGCGCGCGGCGCAGCGCTGCCACCTGACGCAGCCGGCCTTCAGCGCGCTGATACGGTCGCTCGAGGACAGCGCCGGCGTGCGCCTGTTCGACCGCAACACCCGCCACGTCGAGTTGACGGCGGAAGGCCGGGCGCTGGATGCCTCCGCGCGCCGCCTGCTGGTGGACATGGACCTGGCGATGGGTGACCTGCGCGATCTGGCGGCCGGCCGGCGCGGCCGGGTGACGCTGGCCGCGCTGCCGTCGCTGGCGGCGGGGTGGCTGCCCGATCTGCTGGCGCGGTTCCGCGAAGCGCACCCCGGCATCGTGCTCGACTTGCGCGATGCCTTGCTGGACCCTTGCCTGGACATGGTGCAGAACGGGGTGGTCGATTTCGCGGTGGCCTCGCGCCGGCCCGACATGACGGACCTGGACAGCGAATTTCTGCACGCCGACCGCTATTTCCTGGTGTGCCGCGCCGATCATCCGCTGGCGGCGCAGGCCCGGGTGCGGCTGCGCGATGTCCTGCGGCATCCCGTCATACAGCTTGCGCGCGGCAGCAGTGTGCGCAAACATCTGGACGAAGCGCTCGGCGCCGAGGCGCCGTTGCCGGTCTTCGAAGTGGAGCACCTGGCGACCGTGACCGGCCTGGTGCGCGCCGGCCTGGGCGTGTCTGTCGTGCCCGCCATGACGCTCTTCCATTTCCGCAGCGACGACCTGCGGGTCGTGCCGCTCGCGGGCCGCGCACTGACCCGGCCGCTCTATCTGGTGCGGCGCAAGGGCCGGAGCCTGTCGGTGGCGGCGCAGGCGCTGGCGGATCTCCTGATCGCGCATCGGGGGGATATCGGCGGCGCAGGCCATCAGTCGGATGCCCAGGACTGGCCCTAGATCATCTTTACGGCTAACCGCCACTTTCGCAAATGTCTATTGCTGTTTAAACTTCGATAGTTGTAGCTTCTATCCGTCACCAGAAGGATTCCGCCCATGAGCAAGCAAATCATCCATACCGATACCGCGCCCGCCGCGGTCGGCCCTTACTCGCAAGCGGTTGCCGTCAGCGGCACCAAGACTGTCTATCTCTCGGGCCAGATCGGCCTGGAGCCGGGCACCGGCGACCTGGTTTCCGAAAACTTCGACGCCCAGGTGCGTCAGGCTTTCGCCAACATGCAGGAAGTGATCACCGCGGCCGGCGGCACGCTGGACAACGTGGTCAAGCTGACGCTGTTCCTGACCGACCTGGGCAAGTTCACGGCGGCCAACGCCATCATGGCCGAGCTGATTCCTCAGCCGTTCCCGGCGCGCTCCACCATCGGCGTGGCCAGCCTGCCGAAGGGCGCGCAGTTCGAGGTCGAGGCCATCCTGGTCCTGTAAGGCGCGCCCGGACGTTTCATTCCCAGGGGTTCGTTCCTTCATGCCGGCCGCGGCCGTGGCCTCCAAGCGAACCGGCGCCGACAAGAACGGCGCCGGCAAACCGATGACGGATACGGAGCGCAAGCTCCGTAACCTGGGCCTGCTGCTGCCCGAGGACTTCGTGCTGCACCTGCCGCTGCGCTACGAAGACGAAACCCGCGTCATCCCGATCAGCTCCCTGCGTCCCGGCTTTGCCGGGCAAGTGGAGGGCGAGATCACCAAGTCCGAGGTCCTGTACCGGCCCCGGCGCCAGCTGACCGCCACACTGGCGGACGACAGCGGCGAACTGCAATTGCGCTGGCTGAACTTTTATCCCAGCCAGCAGAAGCAGGTCACCGTGGGCAAGCGCCTGCGCGCCCGCGGCGAGGTGCGCGGCGGCCTGTTCGGCCGCGAGATGGTGCATCCGCGCATGACCAACGCCGACGCGCCGCTGCCCACGGCGCTGACGCCCGTCTATCCCACCACCGAAGGACTGCCGCAACTGACGCTGCGCCGCGCCATTGCGCAGGCGCTCGACCGCGCGGACCTGTCCGACACCCTGCCTGACGACGCGCGCGCGCGCTACGACCTGCCGCCCTTTGAACCCGCCATCCGGGCCCTGCACACGCCGGCGCAGGGCGAGTCCGAGCAGGCCCTGCTGGATCGCGTGCATCCGGCATGGCGGCGGATCAAGTTCGACGAACTGCTGGCGCAGCAACTGTCGCTGGCGGCCGCGCGTGCGGCGCGGCGCGTGAAGGAGGCGGAATCCCTGCCGGTTCAGACGCGCCCGGGCGGACTGGTCGCGAAGCTGTACGAGACGCTACCCTTCAAACTGACCGGCGCCCAGGAGCGCGTCGTCCAGGAAATATCCGCCGATCTGGCCAAACCGTATCCCATGCACCGCCTGCTGCAGGGCGACGTGGGCAGCGGCAAGACCGTCGTGGCGGCGATCGCGGCGGCGCAGGCCATCGCCGGCGGCGCGCAGGTCGCGCTGATGGCGCCCACCGAGATCCTGGCCGAACAGCATTTCCGCAAGCTGGTGTCGTGGCTGCAGCCGCTGGGCGTGAACGTCGCCTGGCTCAGCGGCAGCCTCAGCGCCAAGGCCCGACGCGAAGCCGCGGCGGCCGCCGCCGATGGCAGCGTGCAGCTTGTCGTGGGCACGCAGGCGCTGATCCAGGACCATGTCGAATTCCACCGTCTTGGCCTGTCCATCGTCGACGAACAGCACCGCTTCGGTGTGGGACAGCGCCTGGCGCTGACGCGCAAGGGCGAAACCGTGCGCGGGCGCATCGTGCCGCATCAGCTCAACATGAGCGCCACGCCCATCCCGCGCACGCTGGCCATGACCTTCTTCGCTGACCTTGACGTGTCCGTGATCGACGAACTGCCGCCCGGGCGCAGCCCCGTGGTGACCAAGCTGGTCTCGGACGCACGGCGCGAGGAAGTCATTGCGCACATCGCCCAGGCCGCGCGCGGCGGGCAGCAGGCGTATTGGGTCTGTCCGCTGGTCGAGGAAAGCGAAGCCCTTGAACTGCAGACTGCGGTGGATACCTACGAAGGCATGCGGACAGACCTGCCGGACCTGCGCATCGGCCTGGTCCATGGCCGCCTGCCGCAGGCCGAAAAGGCGGCCGTGATGCAGGCGTTCCGCGACGGCGAGGTAGACCTGCTGGTGGCCACCACCGTCATCGAGGTCGGGGTGGACGTGCCCAATGCTTCGCTGATGGTGATCGAGCACGCCGAACGCTTCGGACTGGCGCAGCTGCACCAGTTGCGCGGGCGGGTGGGGCGCGGCACGGCCGAATCGGTGTGCGTGCTGCTTTACCAGACGCCGCTTTCGCAAGTCGCGCGCGAACGCCTGCGCGCCATGTTTGAAACGTCGGACGGCTTTGAAATCGCCCGGCGCGACCTGGAGCAGCGCGGCCCCGGGGAATTCCTGGGCACGCGCCAGTCGGGCATGGCGCTGCTGCGCTTTGCCGACCTGGAAACCGACGCGGCGATCGCGGAAGATGCGCGCGATGCCGCGGTCTGGCTGCGGGCCGAACATCCCGCCGCGGTCGAGGCGCATCTGGCGCGCTGGATGCGTGGCCGCGAAGACTTCCTGCGGACCTGACATGCGGCCCGCCAAGAACCTTAATCCTGCAAGCGCCGGCCACGGGGCCGGCGCGTAACCCCGGGGGCGTAGTCCACCATGACTCTCACCGAACTGAAGTACATCGTCGCCGTCGCGCGCGAGCGGCATTTTGGCCGCGCGGCCGAGGCCTGTTTCGTCAGCCAGCCGACGCTGTCGGTGGCGATCCGCAAGCTGGAAGACGAGCTGGGCGTGACGCTGTTCGAGCGCGGCGGCGCCGAGGTCGGGGTGACGCCCATCGGCCAGCGCATCGTCGCCCAGGCGCAGAAGGTGCTTGAGGAAAGCGCCAGCATCAAGGAGATCGCGCGGCAGGGCCACGACCCGTTGGCGGGCCCCTTGCGCGTGGGTGTCATCCACACCATCGGGCCTTACCTGTTGCCCAAGCTGGTGCCGGTGCAGATCGGACGCACGCCGCAGATGCCGCTGCTGCTGCAGGAAAACTTCACTGTGCGGCTCGTGGAGCTGTTGCGCCAGGGCGAGATCGACTGCGCCATCATGGCCTTGCCGCTGCCCGAAGCCGGGCTGGTCATGCAGCCTTTGTACGACGAGCCTTTCGTCGTGGCGGTGCCCAACGACCATGAACTCGCGCAGCGCAAGTCGATCGACGCGCAAGACCTCAAGCAGCAGACCATGCTGCTGCTGGGCAGCGGCCATTGCTTCCGCGACCAGGTGCTGGAAGTCTGCCCCGAACTGTCGCGCTTTTCGGCTGCCAGCGACGGCATCCAGCGCACGTTCGAAGGTTCATCGCTGGAAACCATCCGCCACATGGTGGCGGCCGGCATCGGCGTCACGGTGCTGCCGGTCACCGCGGTGCCCGAGCATCCGCCCGCCAACAGCCTGTTGCGCTATCTGCCTTTCGATGGGCATGTGCCCGAGCGCCGCGTCGTGTTGGCCTGGCGCCGCAGCTTCCCGCGGCTGGCGGCGATCGAGGCGCTGGCCCAGGCGGTCTACGAATGCGAGCTGCCGGGCGTGAAGATGCTGGTCGGCGAAGCGGCCGCAGTGCAGGATTGATTGGCGCCCGCGGCGCCGAGCGCCCGGCGAAGCTTGTCATTTGCGCCGCGTCAAAAGGTCGCGGGGCAGTTTGAGAACGGCGCCGCCGCCAGCGCGATTCTGTCGTGTTTGCGGTGGTATCCTTATTTCGTCCTTTTTCCCATAGGAGCTGGCAATGGCCAAGTCCACCAAGAAGACCTCGAGCGTTCCGCGCATCAACATCGGTATTTCGGACAAGGACCGCGCCGCGGTCGCCGGCGAGCTGTCCAAGCTGCTGGCCGATTCGTACACGCTGTACCTGATGACGCACAACTTCCACTGGAACGTCACGGGGCCCATGTTCAACACGCTGCACCTGATGTTCATGACGCAGTACACGGAAGAATGGAACGCGCTGGACAGCGTGGCCGAGCGCATCCGCGCCCTGGGCCACTACGCGCCGGGCACGTACCGCGAATACGCCAAGCTGTCGTCCATCGCCGAACCCGAGTCGGTGCCGGACGCCCTGGAAATGGTGCGCCTGCTGGTGGACGGCAATGAATCGGTCGCCAAGACCGCCCGCGCCGCCTTCGAGAAGGCCGACGCCGCCAACGACCAGCCCACGGCCGACCTGCTGACGCAGCGCCTGGACGTGCACGAAAAGAACGCCTGGATGCTTCGCAGCCTGCTGCAGTAATCCGCGCAGCGCTCCGCACGACAGCCGGCCGTCATCCCTGCGTGGGACGACGGCCGGTTTTTTCTGTGCGGCGGCCTTTGTGTCCGCGCGAGCGCCAGACGCTACGGCAGGCCGTGCAGCGGGATGGGAGGGATGCGCTTGGCAGGCGTGGGGATGCGCCAGGACGCCCGGCGGCGCAGCGCGCCCAGCAGTTTCAAGCCCTGCGGCCAGTCGTCGAGCCCGCTGTCGGCGTTGATGTGGCCGGCGCCGTGCACCACGACCAAGCGGCTGCCCCAATCCGCCGCGAACATCCGCGCACGTTCCAGCGCGCAATAGGGATCGTCGTCGCTAGCCACCACCACGCTCTGGAACGGAAGCGGCTGGCGCACAACGGGTGCGAAAGCGCGCAGGCAGTCGGGCGCGTCGGGGCGTTCGACGTCGGCGGGCGCCACCAGCAGGGCGCCGGCGACCTTGGCGCGCAAGGGCACGGGCAGGGCGGCGCTGATCAGGCACCCCAGGCTGTGGGCGACGAGCAGGACCGGGCTGCGGGCGTCATCGACGCCGGCGGCCAGCCGGGAAATCCAATCGGCCGGGCGCGGATTTTCCCAGTCGCTCTGTTCGATGCGGCAGGCGTGGGGCAGCAGGGCTTGCCACCGGGATTGCCAGTGCTCGGGGCCGGAGTTTTTCCAGCCCGGGACGATTATCGGTTGGAGTCTCATGCGGCACATGATGCCGCCGCGCTTTAGTAACTCAAACGAATTAATCGTCTTTTGCATATACGGTGTTCGGAATAAGGCGGGGCCCCAAGGCGATGGCGCGGTGCAATATAAAACGGCCTGAAAACCGGTCCGGGAGCGGCCGGTTGGCGCGATATTTCAGTGTATGCTTGCCGTGCAAATGCACCGTCGCGGGGCGTGACCATGAACACTATCCGGCAGTCCGCCCGGCTGACGAATCAACGATTACAAGTCATTCGAGGAGTCCACTCATGAAGCCAGTATTTCGTCTGACCCCGGTCATCGCAGCGCTGGGCGTCGCCGCTGGTTTGACGTTTGGCGCGGCCGCGCAAGCCCAAACCATCAAGATCGGCGTCGTCGGCCCCACCACGGGCGCGGTCACGCAGTATGGCGATATGGTCCGTGAAGGGGTCGATACCGCGGTCGAGCGCATCAACGCCGCCGGCGGCATCAATGGCAAGAAGCTGGAAACCGTCGTGATCGACGACGGTTGCGAACCCAAGCAGGGTCCGGTTGCCGCCAACCGCGTCGTCAACAGCAAGATCGGTTTCGTGGTGGGCCACGTGTGCTCGGGCGCCACCATCGCCGCCGCCGACATCTACAACAACGAAGGCGTGGTCATGGTCACGCCGTCGGCCACGTCGCCGGCGCTGACCGACGGCAAGAACTACGAGTTCATCTTCCGCACCATCGGCCGCGACGACCAGCAAGGTCCCGCCGCCGCCAAGTTCATCCTCGAAAAGATCAAGCCCAAGAAGGTTGCCGTGCTGCACGACAAGCAGTCGTACGGCCAGGGCATCGCCACGGCGGTCAAGAACGACCTGGAGAAGGGCGGCGTGACCGTCGCCGTGTTTGAAGGCATCAACGCCGGCGACAGCGACTACTCGGCGGTCATCACCAAGCTCAAGAGCCAGGGCGTGGACTTCGTCTACTACGGCGGCTATCACCCCGAAATGGGCCTTCTGCTGCGCCAGGCGGCCGAACAGGGCGTGAAAGCCAAGTGGATGGGTCCGGAAGGCACGGGCAACCCGGACATCAACGCCATCGCGGGCGACGCCGTCGAAGGCATGCTGCTGACGCTGCCGGCCGACTTCACCCAGAACGCCGCCAACGCCGACATCGTGAAGGCCTTCGAAGCCAAGAAGCGCAACGCCAGCGGCGCCTTCCAGATGACGGCCTACGCGGCCACGCAGGTCATCGCGGACGGCATCAAGGGCGCGGGCAGCGACGACCCGACCAAGGTCGCCAAGTATCTGCATGCCAACGCCTTTGATACGCCGATCGGCAAGGTGTCGTGGAACAAGCAGGGCGACCTGACCAACTTCCAGTTCGACGTCTTCACCTGGCACAAGGACGGCTCCAAGACCGTCTACAAGTAAGCCGCGTGGCGGGCCGACGGCCTGCCGCCTGAAAACAAACCGGGCCGGAAGCGCTAGTCTTCCGGCCCGGTTTGCGTTTGCGCGACTGGCGCGCGGCGTTACAGTCCTTGCACGCGGCGGCCGGTGTCGGCCTCGAACCAGTGCAGGGCATGGCGGCCGTCCGGGCCGACGTTGACGCGGTCGCCAACCTTGGCCGAGGACTCGGACAACTGGCGCGTGGTGCAGCGCACGACCAGCGTGCTCTTGCCGCAGCGGCAGTGGACCAGCTGCTCGGAACCCAGGGTTTCGACCATTTCGACTTCGGCGGGCACGCCTTGCGTGTTCAGCAGCATGTGCTCGGGACGCAGGCCCATGATGACCTTGCGGCCGCGCACCTGCGAAGGCACCTGCAGGGGCGAGATTTCGAGGTGGTTGCCGTCGGCGGTCTGGACCGTGCCGTCACCGGCTACCTGCACCTCCATCAGGTTCATGGGCGGCGAGCCGATGAAGCCGGCGACGAAGGTCGAGGCGGGCTTTTCGAAGACCTCCATCGGCGTGCCGATCTGCTCGGGCACACCCTGGTACATGACGATCATGCGATGCGCCAGCGTCATGGCCTCGACCTGGTCGTGCGTCACGTACAGGCTGGTGGTGCCGAGGCGGCGGTGCAGCTTCATGATTTCCAGGCGCATGGCCACGCGCAGCTTGGCGTCCAGGTTCGACAGCGGTTCGTCGAACAGGAACACCTTGGGTTCGCGCACGATGGCGCGGCCCATGGCAACGCGCTGGCGCTGGCCGCCGGAAAGGGCGCGCGGACGGCGGTCGAGCAGGTGGGCCAGTTCCAGGATCTGCGCGGCGGCGTCGACGCGCTTCTTGATCTCTTCCTTGGAGAACTTGCGGATCTTCAAGCCGTAGGCCATGTTCTCGAACACGGTCATGTGCGGATAGAGCGCGTAGTTCTGGAACACCATCGCGATGTCGCGTTCGGCGGGCTCCAGGGTGTTGACGACCTTGTCGTCGATCACGATGTCGCCGCTGGTGACCGTTTCCAGGCCCGCGACCATGCGCATCAGCGTGGACTTGCCGCAGCCCGACGGGCCGACGATGACGATGAATTCGCCGTCCTTGACGTCCATGTCGATGCCATGGATGACCGGAACGTTGCCGGCGTAGGTTTTCTTGACGTTACGGAAGCTGAGAGTAGCCATGAGTTATTCGTGTTCGGAGTCGTGTTCGGGTGGGCCAGGGCGGGGGAAGATCACTTTTCAGTGTCGACCAGGCCCTTGACGAACCATTTCTGCATCAGGATGACGACCAGTGCCGGCGGGATCATCGCAAGCATGGCGGTGGCCATCGTGATGTTCCATTCGGTGACGCTGTCGCCGCCGCTGATCATCCGCTTGATGCCGATGACGACGGGATACATGTCTTCCTTGGTGGTGACCAGCAGGGGCCACAGGTACTGGTTCCATCCGTAGATGAACTGGATCACGAACAGGGCCGCGATGCTGGTCTTGGACAGGGGCAGCAGCACGTCGCGGAAGAAGCGCACGGGGCCGGCGCCATCGATGCGCGCGGCTTCGATCAGCTCGTCCGGCACCGTCAGGAAGAACTGGCGGAACAGGAACGTGGCCGTGGCCGACGCGATCAGCGGCAGGGTCAGGCCGGCGTAGCTGTTGAGCAGCCCGAGGTCGGCGACGACCTTGTAGGTGGGCGCGATCCGGACTTCGACGGGCAACATGAGCGTGACGAAGATCATCCAGAAAAAGAACATGCGGCCGGGGAAGCGGAAGTAGACCACCGCGAAGGCCGACAGCAGCGAGATCGCGATCTTGCCGATCGAGATGGCCAGCGCCATGATCAGGCTGACGTACATCATGCGGCCGACGGGCGCGCCCGACGAGCCGCCCGACGATCCGCCGAACAGGGCCTGCATGTAGTTGTCCACGAAGTGCGGACCGGGAATCAGCGACATCGGCGCCTGCGCCACTTCCTGTGCGGTCTGGGTGGACGCGACGAAAGTGACGTAAAGCGGAAATGCCACCATCGCCACGCCGCAGAGCAGAATGACGTGGGCCAGAATATCCAGCCAGGGACGGCGTTCAACCATTGTTATGAGCCTCGGACAAAATCAATACTGCACTTTGCGGTCGACGTAGCGGAACTGCGCGACCGTCAAGGCAACCACAATGAACATCAGGACGACGGACTGGGCGGCGGAGGAGCCGAGATCCAGGCCGCGGAAGCCGTCGCTGTACACCTTGTAGACCAGGATGGAGGTCGCCGTGCCCGGGCCGCCCTGCGTCGTCGTGTCGATCACGGCGAAGGTGTCGAAGAAGGCGTAGATGATGTTGACCACCAGCAGGAAGAACGTGGTGGGCGACAGCAGCGGGAAGACGATGGTCCAGAAGCGGCGCGACGGGCTGGCGCCGTCGATCGCGGCGGCTTCGATCAGCGAGCGCGGAATCGATTGCAGGCCGGCCAGGAAGAACAGGAAGTTGTACGACACCTGCTTCCAGACGGCGGCGATGATCACCAGGGTCATGGCCTGGTTGCCGTCCAGGCGCGGATTCCAGTCCACGCCCGATTTGCGCAGGGCCACGGCCAGGATGCCGACGGACGGCGAGAACAGGAACAGCCAGAGCACGCCGACCACGGCGGGCGCGACGGCATAGGGCCAGATGAGGAGCGTCTTGTAGAGCCCCGCGCCGCGGATGACGCGGTCGGCCATGACGGCCAGCACCAGGGACACGGCCAGGCCGACGCCCGCCACCATGACCGAGAAGAAGGCCGTCACGCGGAAGGAATCCAGGTAGGCCTGCTGGGAAAACAATTCGATGAAGTTGTCCAGCCCGACGAACTCGGAGGACAGTCCGAAGGCATCTTCCAGGCGCATGGACTGCCACATGGCTTGTCCGGCGGGGAGGAAGAAAAACACCACGGTAATGATCAACTGCGGCAGGAGCAGCAGATAGGGCAAGGTCTTGTGCCCGAATACAACGCGTTTTTCCATAGGGGGAACCCAAGGTACAGAAAAGCGGCGGTTGGAATAACCGCCGCCTGAAACCGCCCGCGCGCGCATCGCGCGGGGCGCCCGGAGCCCGAAAGCTCCGGCACTCATAAAAACACGATAGGCTTAAAGCCCTAAAAAAACCAGGGCTTTAAGCCTCTTAAGTCCTTGCCACAGCATGGAAAATGCCGATTGACAAGGCGGCGGTCAGATCGCGCGAAAGGGCGTTACTTTACACTCTTCTCGAACTTTTCCAGCAGCTCGTTGCCGCGCTTGACGATGTTTTCGGCGCCGTCCTTGGCGGTGACCTTGCCGGAAACGATGCGTTCGATTTCAGCGTCCTCGATCTCGCGGATCTGCGGCAGGAAGCCCAGGCGCAGGCCGCGCGATTGCGCGGTGGTTTCGACGTTGAGCTGCTTCACGCCGACTTCGGTGCCGGGGTTCTTGTCGTAGAAGCCTTCTTTCTTGGTCAGCTCGTAGGCGGCCTTGGTAACGGGCACGTAGCCGGTCTGCTGGTGCCAGCGGGCGGCGATTTCCGGGCTGGCCAGGAACTTGAAGAACGCGGTCACGCCCTTGTAGGTTTCCGGCTTCTTGTTGGCGAAGACCCACAGCGAGGCGCCACCGATGATGGTGTTCTGCGGTGCGCCCTTGACGTCGGCGTAGTAGGGCAGGGTCGAGGTGCCGAATTCGAACTTGGCGTTCTTGGCGATGTTGGCGCGCAGGCCGGACGAACCGGTGATCATGGCGCACTTGCCGCTGATGAACAGCGAGTTGGGTTCGTCGCCGCGGCCGCCGTACATGAAGATGCCTTCCTTGCCCAGCTTGGCCAGGTTTTCGAGGTGGCGAACGTGCAGCGGGGTGTTGATGGCGATGCGTGCATCCAGGCCGCCGAAGCCGTTGTCCTTGGTGGCGTAGGGCACGTTATGCCAGGCCGAGAAGGTCTCGAGCTGGGTCCAGGACGGCCAGGAGGTCGTGTAGCCGCATTCCTGGCCCGCGGCCTTCAGCTTCTGGCCGGCGGCGGCCAGTTCTTCCCAGGTCTTGGGGGGATTCTCGGCGTCCAGGCCGGCCTTCTTGAAGGCGTCCTTGTTGTAGTAGAACACCACGGTCGAGCTGTTGAAGGGCATCGACACCAGCTTGCCGTCGGCCGACGAGTAGTAGCCGGCCACGGCGCCGATGAATTCCTTCGGATCGATCGGGTTGCCGGCTTCTTCGGACATCTGCTGCACCGGCTTGATGGCGCCCTTGGCGTACATCATGGTGGCGGTGCCGACTTCGAAGACCTGCAGGATGTCCGGCGCGTTGCCGGCGCGGAACGCGGCGATGCCGGCGTTCATGGATTCACCGTAGTTGCCTTTGTAGACGGCCTTGACCACGAAGTCAGGATTCTTCTTGTTGAATTCCTCGACCAGGCCGTTGACGCGGTCGCCCAGGGCGCCTTCCATCGAATGCCAGAACTGGATCTCGGTGGCTGCTTGCGCGGAAGCGCCGGCGAAAGCCGTCATGATGGCGGCAAAGGTCAGGGCAATACGGTGGGATCGCATAAAGGTTCTCCAGTTGGGCGTGTTGCGCCGGGGTGTCCGGCCGCATGAAACACGTCACCTTATGAATTGTTTGTGACAAAACCGTGACTTTCACATCAGTCTAAACGCCTGTCAAATTGCGCGTTTCAGGCGCGAACGAACATTTTCCGCATCCTCCCCTGGGAAGCCGACCGTTTACAATCGCGGCCTATGAAAAACGAACTTTCGATTGCGTTCATCGGCGGCGGCAACATGGCGGCTGCGCTGGCCGCCGGTCTGGCCGGCAAAGTATGCGCTGCCGCGGACATTCATGTCATTGACATAAACCAGGATGCGCACGCCGCCTGGCAGGCCCGCGGCATGACCACCGCGACGGCCCCCGGCGAGGCCCTGGCGCGCTGCCGCGTTTGGGTGTTCGCGGTCAAGCCACAGAACATGAAAGACGTTGTGGCTTCCACGCGTCAGTGGCTGCAAGACGACACCCTGGTGATCAGCGTGGCAGCGGGCTTGCGCGCCGATACGCTGGCCGCGTGGCTGGGCACGCCGCAGGCGCCTTTTGGGCGACTGGTGCGCTGCATGCCGAATACCCCGGCGCTGGTGGGCGCGGGCACCACCGGCCTGGCGGCGCTGCCGGGCGTCACCCAGGAAGACCGCGAACTGGCCGCGCGCCTGCTGTCCAGCGTGGGGCAGGTGGTCTGGGTGGCGGACGACGCCGCGCTGGACGGCGTCACGGCGTTGTCGGGCAGCGGGCCCGCGTATGTGTTCCTGTTCCTTGAGGCCCTGGTGGCCGGCGGACAGAAGGTCGGATTGACCGCGGAGCAGGCCCGGGAGCTTGCGCTGGGCACGCTGGCCGGCGCCACCCGGCTGGCCGCGGAATCCGTCGAACCCCTGTCCGTGCTGCGCGAGCGCGTCACGTCCAAGGGCGGCACCACCGCGGCGGCGCTGGACGCGTTCGCGGCGGCGGGCTTTGCGGGCATCGTCGAAGACGCGATGGCGGCCGCGGCGCGCCGGTCGCGCGAACTGGCCGAGGAGTTCGGCAAATGAAGGCGTCGACCGCGCACTTTCCCGCCATGACGCGCACGCAATTCGGGATTTCCGTGCTGTGCATGCTGGTCGTGGTGGTGGGCTCGAACATCCTGGTCCAGGTGCCGCTCAATGACTGGCTGACCTGGGGCGGGCTGTCTTATCCCGTGGCTTTCCTGGTCACCGACGTCCTGAACCGCCGTTTCGGCCCGGGCGCCGCGCGCCGCGTCGTGTGGTTCGGCTTTGCCGCCGCGCTGGCGGTTTCGGTGTGGGTGGCTTCGCCGCGCATCGCGCTGGCATCCGGCCTGGCCTACATCTGCGCCCAGCTCGTGGACATCCAGGTGTTCGACCGCCTGCGCGACCAGCGCTGGTGGCGGGCGCCGCTGGCCTCGGGCGTGCTCGGGGCGATCCTGGACACGGCGGTATTCTTCAGCGTCGCATTCGCCGCCAGCGGGGCGCCCTGGGTGACCTGGATGATGGGCGACCTGGCGATCAAGCTGGTCGTCAATATCAGCATGCTGGCGCCGTTCCGTGCGCTGATGTGGAACCTGGCCAAGCCGGCCAACGCCTGAGAGCGGAGGGGCGCCGGCCGGGGGCCGACGCCTTGTCATGCCGGCGCGGGCCTTGCCCCCGGATAACCTCCCCGAAACGGCGTTCGGAATATCCCGATTATTAATGTGCGTAGATTATCCGTAAGACCTGTGTAAGTACTGTATTTAAATGCGTACTTAAACAGCGTATTAATGATTATTCATATAAACGGACAAGCACAAATCCCAGGCGAACGCCAGTTTTCAATCAAGGCGTTTTTGCGATTTATCCAGTGTTTTCACGGCCTTGCGGCGCTGATGCGTCACGATTAAAGGCGGCTTGGAAAATATTGGGGATTACACGCAGTGACAGTATGACGGCTAGCTTTCAGAATACCGGCCACACCGTGTTTTTGCCCAAGAAGCCGGCGACGGGCAATGCGGACCAAGGGGTACTCTCCCGATAACCCGTGTTGAACAGAGCCGCTCAAAACCTCGCTGGAGAACTCCGCATGAAGTTTCTGAATCGCCTTACCCCGGTAGCCATGGCGCTTGGGGCACTTGCCTTGGCTGGCGCCGCGCACGCCGCCGACACGATCAAGATCGGCATTCCCCAGCCCATGACCGGTCCCAACACGCAATACGGCGACCAGATCCAGGCCGGCGCGCTGACCGCCATCGAAACCATCAACGCCAAGGGCGGCGTCAAGGGCAAGAAGCTCGAACCCATCCTGATCGACGACGGCTGCGAACCGAAGCAGGCCGTGCCCGCCGCCAACCGCGTGGTCAATTCCGGCGCCAAGTTCGCCGTGGCCCATGCGTGCTCGGGCGTGACGGTCGCCGCCGTGAAGGTCTACGAAGAAGAGGGCATCGTCGGCATCACCCCGGGCGCGACGTCGCCGCTGGTCACCGACACCATCAAGCCGCACTTCTTCTTCCGCACGATCGGCCGCGACGACCAGCAAGGCCCGTACGCCGCCAGCTACATCGCCAAGACCCTCAAGCCCAAGAAGGTCGCCGTCCTGCACGACAAGCAGACCTACGGCTCGGGCGTGGCCACGCAGGTCAAGGACGCGCTGGCCAAGGAAAACGTCAACGTTGCGCTGTTCGAAGGCATCAACGTGGGCGACAGCGACTACTCGGCCATCATCACCAAGCTCAAGTCCGCGGGCGTGGACCTGGTCTACTTCGGCGGCTACCACCCCGAACTGGGCCTGCTGCTGCGCCAGTCGCGCGAACAGGGCCTGAAGGTCCAGTTCATGGGTCCGGAAGGCACCGCCAACCAGGATCTGGTGGCCATCGCCGGCCCGGCCATCGACGGCCTGCTGGTCACGCTGCCGGCCGACTTCACCAAGCTGCCGGGCAACGAAAGCATCGTCAAGGCATTCAAGGACGCCAAGCGCGATCCGGACGGCGCCTTCCAGATGCCGGCCTACGCCGCGGTCCAGATCCTGGCCGACAGCATCAACGCCGTGGGCGAAGATCCCGCCAAGGTCGCCGACTACATGCACAAGACCGCGTTCAACACCGGCATCGGCAAGGTCGAATACGATGCCAAGGGCGACCTGAAGAACTTCGAGTTCGCCGTCTATAAGTGGGACAAGGACGGAAAGAAGACCCAGCTGTAAACTCGCGATCCCGCCGGCATGCCGCCGGCGTGTGGGGCCTGTCGTCTCTGTCTTGTCGTAATCCGCGTAGCGATGCGCCAAAAGCGCTGTGCGGCCGGCAAGGCGGTGATCACAGGCCCTTATAAAATACGCCCAGGTTTCCGGCTCCGGGTCTTACCACCGGGGCCGGAACCATTTGGAGCAAGAGAATCATGTCTGACCTCATACCCCAACTTACCCAGCAATTCTTCAACGGATTGTCCCTGGGAGCGATCTACGCGCTGATCGCCATCGGCTACACAATGGTCTACGGCATCATCGGTATGATCAACTTCGCCCACGGCGAAATCTATATGATCGGCGCCTATGTGGGCCTGGTCACCCTGACGGCCATCGGCACCAACAGCGGTCTGCCGACGCCCTTCATCATTGCGACGATGCTGCTCGTGGCCATCGCCGTCACCGGCATCTACGGCTTTTCGGTCGAGCGGGTCGCGTACCGGCCCGTGCGCGGCAGCCCCCGGCTGGTGGCGCTGATCTCCGCCATCGGGATGTCGATCTTCCTGCAGAACTGGGTGGCCCTGGGCCAGGGCGCGCGCGACATGGCCGTGCCTTCGCTGGTGTCGGGCGCCGTGCAGTTCCACATGGGTTCCGACTTCGACGTGACGATCCCGTATTCGCGCATCATGATCATCGTGGTGACGGTGGTGCTGATGATCGCGCTGACGCTGTTCATCAAGTATTCCCGCATGGGCCGCGCGTCGCGCGCCTGCTCGCAGGACATGCACATGGCCAACCTGCTGGGCATCGACACCAACCGCGTGATCTCGTTCACGTTCGTGATGGGCGCGATCCTGGCGGCGGTGGGCGGCGTGCTGATCGCCATCACCATCGGCAAGCTCAATCCCTTCATCGGCTTCCTGGCCGGCATCAAGGCCTTCACGGCGGCGGTGCTGGGCGGTATCGGCAGCATCCCCGGCGCCATGCTGGGCGGCGTGCTGCTGGGCCTGGCCGAGACCTTCGCGGCCGCCTATATATCGTCACAGTACAAGGACATCGTGGCGTTTTCGCTGCTGGTCCTGATTCTGCTGTTCCGTCCCACCGGGCTGCTGGGCAAACCTGAGGTGGAAAAAGTCTGATGTCCAAGAACAATCTCAAAAACGCCACGATGGCGGCCGTGCTGACGGCGGTCATCGTTACCCCGGTCTTCGGCCTGCAACTGATCCGACAGGGCGCCCGCACCTCGATGGAATCGAACTGGTCGCTGGTGGCGATTGCCGCCGCGGTCGTGTTCCTGTTTCAACTGTTGCGGCCCTGGCTTGCGATCCCGTTTCAGAAGCTCAAGACGGGCCTGCCCACCTTGCCGTCGGCGCCGGCCAAGAACAACAAGGCGCTGATGCTGCTGTTCCTGGCCATCGCGGTGATCTGGCCGTTCTTCGCGGGCCGCAGCTCGGTCGACATCGCGACGCTGGTGCTGATCTACGTGATGCTCGGCCTGGGGCTGAACATCGTGGTGGGCTTCGCGGGGCTGCTGGACCTGGGCTTCGTGGGCTTTTACGCGGTGGGCGCCTACACCTACGCCTTGCTGTACCACTGGGGCGGCTGGAGCTTCTGGGAAGCGCTGCCGTTCTCGGGCGCGATGGCGGCGCTGTTCGGCTTCGTGCTGGGCTTCCCGGTGTTGCGGCTGCGTGGCGATTACCTGGCCATCGTGACGCTGGGCTTCGGCGAAATGATCCGCCTGCTGCTCATCAACCTGAACAAGCTCACGGGCGGTCCGGACGGCATTTCGGGCATTCCCAAGCCCACGTTCTTCGGACTGGAAATGACGCGCCGTCCCAGCACGGAAGGCGGCACGACGTTCCACGAGTTCTTCGGACTGACCTTCCAGAACCAGGACATGGTGATCTATCTGTACATGATGGCGCTGTTGCTGGCGCTGATCACCCTGTTCGTGTCCACGCGCCTGATCCGCATGCCGGTCGGCCGTGCATGGGAAGCGCTGCGCGAAGACGAGATCGCCTGCCGCTCGCTGGGGCTGAACCCCACGCGCATCAAGCTTTCCGCGTTCACGCTGGGCGCCATGTTCGCCGGCTTTGGCGGCGCATTCTTCGCCGCCCGCCAGGGCATGGTGAACCCGGAGTCCTTCACCTTCATCGAATCCGCGCTGATCCTGGCCATCGTGGTGCTGGGCGGCATGGGGTCGCAGGTGGGCGTGATCCTCGCCGCCGTCCTGCTGACCGTCCTGCCCGAGCTGGCGCGCGAGTTCGCCGAGTACCGGATGCTGATGTTCGGCCTGGTGATGGTGTTGATGATGATGTGGCGTCCGCAGGGGTTGTTGCCCATGAAGCGTCCCCACGTGGAGCTGTCTAAATGAGCGAGGCATTGCTGAAAGTTTCCGGACTGACCATGCGCTTCGGCGGCCTGCTGGCCGTCGACAGCGTGGCGTTCGAGGTCAAGTCCGACGAGGTGTTCGCCATCATCGGCCCCAACGGGGCCGGCAAGACCACCGTGTTCAACTGCGTGGGCGGCTTCTATGCCCCCACGGCGGGCGAGATTATCATGGACGGCAAGTCCATCACGGGCCTGCCCAGCCACAAGGTGGCGCGGCACGGGCTGGTGCGCACGTTCCAGAACGTGCGCCTGTTCAAGCAGCTGACGGTGCTGGAGAACCTGCTGGTGGCGCAGCATACGCAGGTGGAATCGCGGCTGCTGCCGGGCCTGCTCAAGCTGAAGGGCTACCGCCAGTCCGAAGCCGACGCGCTCTCGCGCGCGGCGCAATGGCTGGATTTCATGGGCCTGCGCGAATTCGCCAACCGCGAAGCCGGCAACCTGGCCTACGGCCACCAGCGGCGCCTGGAGATCGCGCGCTGCATGATCACCAAGCCACGCCTGCTGATGCTGGACGAACCTGCGGCGGGCCTGAATCCGCAGGAAAAGCGGGATCTGCAATCCCTGATCGACCAGCTGCGGCGCGAGTTCGGCGTCGCGGTGCTGCTGATCGAGCACGACATGAGCCTGATCATGGGGATTTCGGACCGCATTCTCGTCATGGAGCACGGCAAGCCCATCACGACCGGCACCCCCGAGCAGGTGCGCAACGACGAGCGCGTCATCAAGGCGTACCTGGGGGAGGAATGATGCTCAAGCTGGAAAACATACACACGTACTACGGCGCCATCCAGGCGTTGAACGGCGTGTCGGTGGACGTCAACAAGGGCGAGATCGTCACGCTGATCGGCGCCAACGGCGCGGGCAAGACGACGCTGCTGATGACGGTCTGCGGCAATCCCCGGGCCCGCGAGGGCAAGATCACGTTCGAGGGCGAGGACATCACCCACAAGGACACGCACCACATCATGCGCAGTGGCATCGCCATTTCGCCGGAAGGGCGGCGCGTGTTCAAGGACCTGACCGTGGCCGAGAACCTGATGATGGGCGGCTTCTTCTCCAAGCGCGAAGAAATCCAGGCCGGCATCGACCACGTCTATGGCCTGTTCCCGCGCCTGAAGGAACGCTCCGCGCAGCGCGCCGGCCTGATGTCGGGCGGCGAGCAGCAGATGCTGGCGATCGGCCGCGCGCTGATGACGCGTCCGCGCCTGTTGCTGCTGGACGAGCCCACGCTGGGCCTGGCGCCGCTGGTGATCGCGCAGATCTTCGACATCATCCGCGAGATCCGCGAGCAGGGCGTGACCGTGTTCCTGGTCGAGCAGAATGCGAACAAGGCGCTGGGCGTGGCGGACCGCGGCTACGTGCTGGAAAACGGCCGGGTGGTGCTGCAGGACACGGGCGCCAACCTGCTGGTCAACGACAAGGTCCGCAAGGCGTACCTGGGCGGTTGACGGCTTCCCCGCGAAGGAAGTGGGCGCATCGGGAGATGCGCCTTTTTTTTGCTTTCGGCATTCCGCGCCAGGGGGAGAGGTGTCTGACACCCTTGAGCCACCGAGACTCGCCCGAGGGCATTTCGCCTGGGTGTCAGACACAGCTCGAATCGCGAGTGCGGCGTGGGGGCCTACATCCCGCCGCTCGGCCGCCCGAAGGCGGGATAGCCCCCTCGGGGGGCAGCAAGCGAGCGCAGCGTGGGGGCCTACATCAAGCCGCGATCAGCTGTTCCGGCTGGTCGGCCTGGTAGTGTGCGATCGCCGCGCGGGCGAGGGCGTCGATGGAGTCCGTGAGCGTCACGCCCAGGCTGGGGCGCAGCGCGTGCGGCACGGCCAGCGGCAGTTCGGTGCAGCCCAGCACCACGGCGTCGGCGCCGCGCGCCTTCAGGCGGGCGATGCACTCGGCGGCGGGGGCGAAGGCGTCTTCGAGCTGGTTGCCCTTGACGGCGCGGATCGAACCCATGCAATAGCGTTCGACTTCGTCGTCGTCGGGCACGATGCATTCGTAGCCCTGGGCCTCCAGGTGCCGCTGGTAGAGGCCGAGCTTGAGCGTCGCGGCGGTGCCCATCAGGCCGATGCGGCCGCTGGGCAGGCCGAGGCGGCGCAGGTCCTCGATGACGGCCTGGATGATGTGCAGGACTGGCAGGCGGGTGGACGCCGCGATCTCGTCGAACCAGAGATGCGCGGTGTTGCACGGAATGGCGATGAGCTGGGCGCCGGCCTGTTCCAGGAAGCGCACGCCTTCGACCATGTAGGGCAGGGGATTCTCGCCGCCGGCCATGTAGGCGCTGGAGCGGTCGGGAATACGCGGATCATTGCGCAGCAGCGTGGGGATGTGGTGCTGGTCGATCGAGGCGGGCGTCAGCGCCGCCAGGCGGAGGGCGAAGGCCGCGCCGGCCATGGGCCCCATTCCGCCCAATACACCCAGGTAGCAGCCCTGGGAAAACGTCTTCACTTTATGAACTCCGTGGTCATGCATCACCGGGCGTCAGAACCTGGCCCGGGCGTTCGGCACCGGTTCGTTCCCCGTCCCAGACCTGCCTGCCATTGACCCACACCGCGTGGATGCCCTGGCTTGCCTGAATGGGAGCTGAAAAAGTCGCCGCGTCAGTGACGGTGGCGGGATCGAACAGCACCAGGTCAGCATGATACCCCTCCTGGAGCAGGCCGCGCCCGGCCACGCCGTACTGGGCGGCCGCCAGCCCGGTCATCTTGTGGATGGCGGTTTCCAGCGTCAGCAGGTTCTGCTCGCGCACCATCGTGCGCAGCACGTTGGTGAAGGTGCCCCACTGGCGGGGATGCGGATGCGGATCGAAGGGCAGCCCGTCGGACCCGACCATGGTCAGGGGGTGCGCGAAGATGCGGTTGACGTCCGCCGGGTCCATCAGGAAATAGATGGCGCCGGCTGGCGCCAGACGGGCGAGGGCGGCTTCGTCGTCCAGGCCCAGTTCGGCCATGACGTCGCTGAAGTCGCGGCCGGTGGCTTCAGGGTAGCCCTTGGACCAGGTGATCATCGTGCGGCTGGCAAGCCGCGCGCGGTCGAGCCGCAGCATGGTCGAGGTGGCGGGGTAGGGGTGGCAGTCCAGGCAGACGGGCTGCGAGGCCGCCGCGCGGCTGATGATGTCGAGCGTTTCGCGGGTGCGGCCGTGGTTGCGTTCCCCGGCCAGCTTGTGGTGCGAGAACACCACGCGGCAATCGAGTTCGCGGCCGATCAGCAGCGCTTCCTCCATGGCCGGCACGATGTGGTCGGCTTCGTCGCGCAGGTGCGTGGCGTAGATGCCGGCGCGGCCGCGCAGCGGCTGGCACACGTCGATGATCTCGTCGGTGGGCGCCGCGCTGGCGGGCGGGTAGAAGGTGCCGGTGGACACGCCGAATGCGCCTGCGTCCAGCGCTTCCTGCATCAGGTCGCGCATGGCGGCGCGTTCGGCGTCGTCCGCGGCGCGCGAGGTGTCGTCCATGACGGCCACGCGCAGGGTGGTGTGCCCCACCAGGGGAATCACGTTGACCGCGGCGGGGGTGGCGCGCAGCGCGTCCATCCAGGCGCGGAAGGTGCCGAAGCGGAACAGGTCGGCCGGACCCAGCAGATCCAGCGGTTGCGGGATCTGCGTGCGCGACAGGGGCGCCAGGCTGATCCCGCAGTTGCCGGTGACGACCGTGGTGATGCCTTGCGACACCTTGGGCAGCATGTCCGGATGCGCCAGCAGGTAGCCGTCGTCGTGGGTGTGCGAGTCGATGAAGCCGGGCGCGAGGACCTGGCCCCGCCCGTCGACGACCGGCACGCCGGCGGGATGGGCGAAATCGCCAACCGCCACGATGCGTTCGCCCAGCACCGCCAGGTCGCCCTGGCGGGCGGGGCCGCCCGATCCGTCGATGAGCGTGGCGCCCGCCACGATGAAGTCAGCCTGCAAGGTGTCTGCCGTCATGGAGTGCTCAGTCGAGTTTTTCGATGCCGGCGTTATCGATGATCTGCTGCCACTTGGCGGTTTCGCGATCGATCAGCTGCTTGAACTCGGCCGGCGAGCCGGAGGCAGGTTCGGCGCCCAGCGTAGCCAGGCCCTGGCGCACTTCGGGAGCCTGCAGCGCCTTCTGGATGGCCGCGTTCAGCGTCGCCACCACGTCGTCGGGCGTGCCCTTGGGCGCGACCACGCCGCCCCAGGCGACGGTCTCGTAGCCCTTCAGGCCGGATTCGTCCAGCGTGGGGACGTCGGGCATGGTCGGCAGGCGCTTCAGGCTGCTGACGCCGATGGCGCGGACCTTGCCGCTCTTGACCAGCGGCGTGGCTTCCGAGGTGTTGACGAACAGGTAGTCCAGGCGGCCGCCCAGGAGGTCCTGGATGGCGGCGGGGCCGCCGTTGTAGGGGATGAACATCACGTCCAGCTTGGCCATGCTCTTGAAGAGTTCGCCGCCCATGTGGCCGGTGGTGCCCACGCCCGATGCGCCGTAGGACAGGCGGCCGGGCTCCTTGCGGGCGCGGTCGATCAGGTCCTGCACGCTCTTGACGGGCGAGTCCGCCGGGACGATCAGGGCGTTGTACAGGTCGAACATGTGGGCGACCGGCGTCAGGTCCTTGTCCACGTCGTAGGGCAGGCGCTTGAAGAGCGAGCGGTTCACGGCCAGCGTGTTGATGTTGCCGTAGCCGACGGTATAGCCGTCGGGCGCCGCGCGCTTGATCAGCGCGATGCCGATGTTGCCGGCGGCGCCGGGACGGTTTTCGATGACCATCGTGGCGCCGGTGTCGCGGGCGATCTGCGTCGTGATCAGGCGCGACAGCACGTCCGGCGAGCCGCCGGCGGCGGACGGAACCACGAATGTGACGGGCTTGTCGGGATAGCCGGCTGCCGAGGCCGTGCCGAGCATGGCGACGCTGAGCGCCGCCACCGAAAGCGTGCGGAAGAATTTGCGGTGCATGGTGGATTTCCCCTGTGTTGTTTTGTCGAGGAGGGCAGGTTACACCCGGCATTGCGGCACTGCGTCATAGAAAAATATCCAAAACCTATAATCCCCCGTTATTGCCAGAGGGGAAGAAAATGAATGCGGACGCCTATGCCGACGAGGTCGGCCCCAGCGCCGGACGGCCGTTGAACCTGCGCCAGATCGAGGTATTTCGGGCCATCATGGTGGCCGGTTCGATCAGCGGCGCGGGACGCATGCTGCACGTGTCGCAGCCGGCGGTGAGCCGCGTGCTGGCGCTGACCGAGAGCCGCCTGGGCTACCGCCTGTTCGAGCGGGTCAAGAGCCGGCTGTCGCCCACCGCCGAGGCGCGGCGCCTGTATGCGGAGGTCGAGCAGGTGTATGGCGGCATCCAGCGGGTGAACGACCTGGCCGCCAGCCTGGGGCAGTCGGGGGCCGGGATGCTGAAGATCGTGGCCAGCGCCAGTTTCGGGCAGCGCCTGATTCCCATGGCGCTGGAGCGCTTTCGCGGGCGCAACGCGGACGCGCGGGTCGATTACCGCAGCGTGACGTTCGACGAACTGGCGGCGTACTTTCTTTCGGGCCAGGCGGACATCGGGATCTCGATGCAGCCGCCCGACCACCCGAACCTGACTTCGGTCAGGCTGGCGCGGGTGCCGGTCGTCTGCGTGCTGCCGCCGGACCATCCGCTGGCCAGCCACGACGTGGTGCTGCCCGAGGACTTCTCGTCGGCTGCGTGGATCGGCTATCCGCGCGACACGCCGCTGGGCAGGGCGCTCAAGGCGTTCTTCGGGGAGGGGCCGCGCTGCGCGGCGGCGGTGGAGGTGCATTCCCCCGTGACCGCCTGTTCGTTCGTGCAGCAGGGCCTGGGGCCGGCGCTGGTGGACGCCTGGTGCGTCACGCCGGACCAGGCCGCGCACATGGCCCTGCGTCCGATCGCGCCGCAGGCCGGCGTGGAGATCTGGGCCACGCATTCCAACCTGAGCGCGCCGCCTCTGCTGGCGCGGCGCTTCCTGGCGGCGGTGAAGAAGACACTGGAAGGCCAGGCATGGCCCGGCGCGTCGCAGGCGTCGGACGAGCCGCAATAGCGCGCCAGCCCCAGGCCGGGCCGGCGCGGAGCCAGCGCCTTACAGCCCTTCGGCCTTCAGCGCGGCCTTCACGCCGGCGTTTTCTTCCATGCGCTTGAAGAAGGCGGCCAGATTGTCCTGGCCCGACAGGTCCACTTCCTTGGCGTGCGCCCAGCGCAGCACGACGTAGAGGTAGGCGTCGGCGATCGACGGGGCCTCGCCCGCCAGATAGGACTTGCCGGCCAGCTGCTTGTCCAGTTGCGCGAACAGCTTGGTCAGCAGCGCGGAGGCGGACGCGGCCAGTTCTTTCTGCGCGCCTTCATCCTTGAGGTAACGCTGCGCGCCGAAGATCATGGAGAAGGTCTTGTGGATGTCGGAGTTGATGAAACCGACCCAGCGGCGCACTTCGGCGCGCGAACGCGCGCTGCCGTCGCCGAGCAGATGGCTTTGCGGAGCCAGTTCGGCCAGGTGCTCCAGAATGGCTACGTTCTGCGTGATGGCCCAATCGCCATCGGTCAGGGCGGGCACGGCGCCCAGCGGATTGACCTTCAGAAACTCCGGACCCTTGAGCTCGTCGCGGCTGAGCTTGTGCGTTTCGTACGGCTTGCCGATCCATTCCAGGACGATGTGGGAAGCGAGCGAGCACGCGCCGGGCATGTAGTACAGTTTCATGTGATGGAGGCTCCTGAGAAGTAGGACGGGAGACCCCCCGTCCCAGGGCGCTATGGTACGCCACCCGGTACGCCAGCCGCGGGACGCCTCGCGCCTCCCTCTCCCTGTCATGCCTTCCCCGCCCGCCTTCCAACCTGTCGCCGCCGGAGATGTCCATGCAGTCACGCACCGCCGCGAGCACGCGCGCAATCCCCTTCATGCTGTCCCTTGCCCTGACGTGCGCGATGGCGCCCGCGATCGCGCGCGCCGCGCAGGAGCCGCCCTCGGTGGCCGCGCGTGTCACGCCCGTCGTCGGCGGCCTGGATCATCCCTGGTCGATGGCGTTCCTGCCCGACGGCGGGATCCTGGTCACCGAGCGTCCCGGCAACCTGCGCCTGCTGCGCACGCCGGGCGGCCTGTCCAAGCCGCTTGCCGGGGTGCCCAAGGTGGCGGCCTCCGGCCAGGGCGGGCTGCTGGACGTGGCGCTGTCGCCGGATTTCGCCACCGACCGCTATGTGTACCTGTCGTACGCCGAATCGGACGGCTCCAAGAGCGGCACCGCGGTGGGACGCGGCCGCCTGGCCGACGACGCCAGCGGCCTGCAGGACTTTCGCGTGCTGTTCCGCCAGGAACCCAAGCTGTCGTCCGGCCTGCATTTCGGGTCCCGACTGGTGTTCGACGGCAAGGGGCATCTTTACATCGCGCTGGGCGAGAACAACCAGCGGCCCACCGCCCAGGACCTGGACAAGCTGCAGGGCAAGGTGGTGCGGCTCAATGTCGACGGGTCCGTGCCGGCCGACAATCCCTTTGTCGGCAAGGCCGGGGCCAGGCCGGAAATCTGGTCGTACGGCCACCGCAACCCGCAGGGCATGGCGCTGAACCCCTGGTCGGGGGAGCTCTGGGAAAACGAACACGGGCCCCGCGGCGGCGACGAGATCAACCTGGTGCAGCCGGGCAAGAATTACGGCTGGCCGCTGGCCACGTATGGGATCAATTATTCGGGATTCGCGATTCCGGAAGCGAAGGGCGAAACCCTGGCCGGGACCGAGCAGCCGCTGTACTGGTGGCCGAAGTCTCCGGCCATCAGCGGTATGGCCTTCTATAACGCGGATCGCTTTCCTGCGTGGAACAAATCGTTGTTCATCGGCGCGCTGGCGAACCAGAACCTGATACGCCTGACGCTGGACGGCAATCGGGTGGTGGCGCAAGAAACGCTGCTGGTCGACCGCAAGCGCCGGATCCGCGACGTGCGGCAGGGGCCGGACGGGTATGTGTATGTGCTGACGGACGCCTCGCCGGGCGAACTGCTGCGGCTGGCCCCGGCGGAATCGGGAGGGTGACTGCCATGAGTTCCTACGAATTGATCGGGTCCGCGGGCTGCGGCTCAGCCATCGTCGAAATGGCGCTGGTGCTGGCCAATGTGCCGCACACGCTGACGGACGTGCCTTACCTCAAGCCCGGTCCCGAGCGCGACCGCCTGCTGCGTTTGAATCCGCTGGGGCAGGTGCCCACGCTGGTCCTGCCGGACGGCGAAGTCATGACGGAAAGCGCCGCGATGATCCTGCATCTGAACGACGTGGCGCCGCAGGCCGGCCTGGCCCCGCCGCCGGGCAAGCCGGAGCGGGCGCGCTTTCTCAACCTGCTGGTGCGCCTGGTGGCGGCAGTCTATCCCACGTTCACCTATGGGGACGATCCGCCGCAATGGACGACCGTGGGCGCGCCGGCAGACCTGCTGCGCGAACGCGTGCATACGCGCCGCGCCGAGCTGTGGCAGGAACTGGAGCGCCAGGCGGGCGCCCCGCACATGCTGGGCCGGCGCTTTTCGGCGCTGGACCTGTATGTGACGGTCATGACGCATTGGCGCCCGGGGCCGTCGTGGTTCGCCACGATGTGCCCGGCGCTGTCGGCCGTGGCGCGTGAAGCCGCGCAGGAGCCCAACGTGGCGCGTGTGCTGCAGCGGCACTTTCCGCCGCCCAGCGAATAGCGCGGCCCGCGCCTCAGGTTGCGGCGCGCCGGCGCGACTTGCCGCGCGCCTCGCGCACCGCGATGTAGACGCCGCTGCCGGCAATGAAGACGGCGCCCAGGTAGGCGTAGGCGTCGGGCGCCTCGCGCCAGATGAGCCAGCCGAGGATCGTCGCCCAGATCAGGCCCGTGTAGTCGAAGGGCGCAACCACGGATGCGGGGCCGATGCGGAATCCCTGCGTGATCAGCGCCAGGCCCAGCGTGCTGAAGAGCGCGATCGCGCCGAAGTAGGGCAGGTCCGCGAGCGCGATGTCGCGCCACACCCACGGCAGCGCGACCGCGCTGCACACCAGCTGGCCCAGCACGATGTAGAACGTGGTGGTGAGCATGCCTTCCGCCCGGCTGATGCCGCGCGCCGTGATCATCATGACCGCATACAGCAGCGCGGTGGTCAGGGGCAGCAGCGTGGCCGCCTGGAACGCTTCCGTGCCCGGGCGCACCACGATCAGCACGCCCGCAAATCCCGCGAGCACCGCAAGCCAGCGCTTGCCGTCCACGCGTTCCTTCAGGATCAGCACCGACAGCGCCGTGACGAACAGCGGGGCGGCGAACGCGATGGCGGTGGCTTCGGCCAGCGGCAGCGCGCGCAGTCCCAGGTAGAAGCAACAGGCCGACACCACGTTGATGGCGCCGCGCGTCAGGTGCAGACCGACATGGGTGGTGCGCAGCACGCGGCGGCCGCCCAGCCAGAGTGCCAGCGCGGTGACGAAGGGCAGCGCGATCAGCGCGCGCAGGAACAGGATCTGCAGCGGGTTGTAATGCGCGCCCAGCCATTTGGCGTTGGCGTCGCTGAGCGTCAGGAAGAAAATCCCGCCCGCCACACAGGCGATGCCTGCGGCGGCGGATGGTTCACGGGCGGCGGATAATGCGGTCGAGGTAGACATCTGAAACCTGGAGGGACGGCGGTTCCTGCCGCCGGCGAGGGGAAGGAAGGGAGATTCAGGTTTGGGCGCGGTACGCGGCCAGCGCGACCATGGCCCACGCGGCCAGGAAGGCGGTGCCGCCAAAGGGCGTGACGGCGCCCAACCAATGCGTGCCCGTCAGCGACAGCACGTACAGGCTGCCGGAGAACAGCACGATGCCGACGAACATGACCACGCCCGCCGCGGACAGCAGCGGCGACCCGAAGCGCGCGCCCAGCAGCGCGATGATGAACAGGCCCAGCGCGTGGACCAGGTGGTACATCACGCCGGTCTGCCAGACCGCCAGCAGTTCGGGCGTCAGCATGCGCTTGAGTCCATGCGCGCCGAAGGCTCCGGCGCCCACCGCCACCATGAGATTCAATGCCGCGAGTATCGTGAGCTGCCGGTCCGTCATTGCCAGTCCTTGTATGTGTGCCGAGGGGGGATTTGCCGCCGCCTATGATATGCCCAAACATGGTGCGTGGCGGGCTGCCCGGCGGTCGCTGCGCGGGTTCGGCGGGCGTTGCGCGCCGACTTCCAAATGGGATATTATAAATTCAATTTGGTAATTTCAGCTGCGCCCCATACGGCTGCGGCGCCAGGAGTACACCATGACCCTCGCCATTGCCGAAAAATCCCCCGCCAAGCGCGGCGCAAGCGCCAAGCGGCCGCCGCGCCATGCGGCCGCGCGTGCCAAACAGCTGTTCCGCGGCCTGGTCGACAGTCCCCTGACGGACATCGCGCGCGACGTGCGGCGCGGCTTGCCGGCCCAGATGGTCGATGACGCCGCCGACTACCTGCAGGTTCCCAAATCCGAAATCATGGCCATCACCGAGGTCAAGGCGGCGTCCCTGTCGCGCTGGACCCGGGAAGGCCAGGCGCTGCCGCTGGGCGAATCCGACCGGCTTGCACGCGTGGCGCGCGTGGCCCGGGTGGCCCGCCAGCTGCTCGGCAGCGACGAGGAAGCGGTGCTGTGGCTGAACACGCCCGTGCCTGCGCTGGGCAACGTCAAGCCGCTGTCCCTGCTGACCTCCGACGCCAGCAGCCGCATCGTCGAGGACACCCTGGCCCGGGCCGCCGCCGGCGTGTACGCATGACGGAGTTCGTCTCGCTGTGGCGCATCGGCACGACGGCGGGCACGTACCGGGCCGACGACCTGAGCGGCGCCGGGGCCGCCGCCGTGGGAGGCCGCTACAACAGCCCGGGCACCCCGGTGGTCTATGCATCGTCCAGCGTGGCGCTGGCGGTGCTGGAAACCGTGGTGCACTTCGCGGCCCGCGCCTCCGAACAGGCCAACCGCTACCTGATCGAGGTGGCCGTGCCCCAGGCCGTCCATGACGCGCGCCAGACGCTGTCCCTGGCTCAACTGCAGCAGGACTATCCCTTCTGGGAAGCCGTGCCCTTTGCCGAGGCGTCGCAAGCCGTGGGCGACAACTGGGTGGAATCGGGCGTGTCGGCGCTGCTGGAACTGCCCAGCGCCATCGTGCCGTACCGCGGCGTGCCGGACTGCAATTTCCTGATCAATCCGGCCCATCCCGACGCCGAGCATATCGTGGTCGTGCGGCGCGAGCGGTTCATCTACGATCCGCGGCTGCGGCCGGCGTAGGCGCCAGCGCCGCAGCCGCGCGGTGATCACTCCACCGTCAACACGGCCCGCCCGACCACCTTGCCGGCGCGCAGCGACGCCAGCACGCTGTCGGCCTCGGCCAGGGCGTGGCGATGCACCGGCATCGGCGGCACCTTGCCGGTCCGCACCAGTTCCATCAGCTCTTTCAGTTCGGCCAGGTTGCCGACGTAGCTGCCGATGATCGACAGCGCCTTCATCGGGATCAGCGCGATGGGCCACGACGATGCGCCGCCGAACAGGCCGACGATGATCAGCTTGCCGCCCTTGGTCAGGAAGTCGAACGCCAGCGACGTGGTGGCGGGCGCGCCCACGAGGTCGATCGCGGCCTGCACCGGCTTGCCGCCCGCGGCCTTGATGATCTGCTGCGCGGCGTCGGGCGCGGCGCCGTCGATCGCGGCCAGCGCGCCCGCATCCAGCGCGGCCTGGCGCTTGGCGGGGTCGATGTCGACGACGATGGCGCCCGCGCCGCCCAGCGCCTTGATGAGCGTCAGGCTCATGAGGCCCAGGCCGCCCGCGCCGAAGATGACGACGGGGTGATCGCGGTAGACGTCGGCGCCGATCTTCTTGAGCGCGGAGTAGGTGGTCAGGCCCGAACACGCATAGGGCGCGATCTGCGCCGGGTCCAGATCGCCGATGTCGATGAGGTAGCGCGGATGCGGCACCATGATGTGGTCGGCATAGCCGCCGGCGCGGTGCACGCCCAGGCAGGCCGGCGCGGTGCAGTGGTTTTCCATGCCGGCCGCGCACGAGGGGCACTTGCCGCAGCCGATCCATGGATAGACCAGGTAGTTGCGGTCGGCGGCAAGCCCCTGGACGTCGGGGCCGGCGGCCGCGACGGCGCCCACCGTTTCGTGGCCCATGGTCAGGGGCAGCGACACGCCCCGATCCTTCAGCGAGAGCGTGCGGCCCTGGCCGAGGTCGTAGCCGCCTTCCCACAAGTGGATATCGCTGTGGCAGACGCCGGCCGCCCGGACCTTGAGCAGCACCTGCGACCCCTGCGGCGTGGGCGTGGGCTGGTCCATTTCCTGCAAGGGTTCGCGGAAATTGACGACGCAATAGCACTTCATGGGTTGTCTCCTTTGTGGATATGCTTTGCCTTGCGGCCGGGCGCGTGGCCCGGCGCGGCAGGCCGGATCTATTTCTTGACCAGGGGGCATTCGCTGTCGGCGAGCGACACGAAGACCTTTTCGCCCGGCACCGTGGACAGGATGCGGTAGTAGTCGCCCGGATACTTGGATTCGGCCGGCTTTTTCACTTCCACCAGATACAGGTCCATGATGACGCGGCCATCTTCGGGACGCACCCGGGCATTCTTGATCAGTTTGGTGGTGATGGGCAACTCGCGCATCTTCTGGTTGACCTTCGCGCCCTCGAAGCTGCCGGCCGCTTGCGCCGCCTGCAGGTAGTGGGTGGTGGCCACGTAGCTCAGCGCCTGCACGATCGACGGCGCGCGCGTGACGCCCATCTTCTTTTGCCAGCGCTGCGTCCAGGCGCGCGTGTCCTCGTCGGCGTCCCAATAGAAGCCGGTGGGGAAGGTCAGGCCCTGGGCCACGGGCAGGCCCATCGCGTGCACGTCGTTGATGAAGGTCAGGAAGGTGAGCATGCGCTGCTTGCCGCCCGCCAGCCCGAATTCCTGCGCCTGCTTGATCAGGTTGACCAGGTCGCCGCCGGCGCTGGCCAGGCCCACCACGTCGGCCCTGGACGATTGCGCCTGGACCAGGAACGAGGCGAAATCCAGGGCGCCGAGCGGATGCCGCGTGCTGCCCACGACCTTGCCGCCGGCGCCTTCCACGAAGCGCGAGGCGTTGCTTTCCAGGGACTTGCCGAACACGTAGTCGGTGGTGATGAAGTACCAGGACTTGCCGCCGCCTTCCACCACGCTCTTGACCACCGCATTGGCCAGCGCATAGGTGTCGGGCGCCCATTGCGTGCTGAGGTTGCTGCATTGCTTGCCGCTGAAGTCGCCGGCAAACCCGCCGCTGATCAGGGCCGTCCCGCCTTTTTCGCGCGCCACGCCTTGCGCGGCCAGCCCCGCCGAGCTCGCGCCGCCGTCCACCACGGCGACCAGGTTCTGCGTGTCGAACCAGCGCCGCACCAGGGCGGATGCCACGTCAGCCTTGTTCTGGTTGTCGGCGCCGACGACCTCGACGGTCTTGCCGGCCACCTTGCCGCCGAAATCCTCGACGGCCATGCGCACGGCCATTTCGGAGCCCAGCCCGCCCAGGTCGGAATAGATTCCCGAACGATCGTTGGAAACACCCAGGCGCACGACGTCGGACTGGGCTTGGGCCGCGCAGGCGGCCAGGGCGGCGGCCAGCGCCGCCAACACGGGTTTGATACGCATCTGTCTCTCTCCCAGCCCGCGCGCGGGCCGATTATTGAATGTTATTGATGACGCGATACCGCTAGCCGGGGCGCCGGTTCTCCAGCCGGCTGAAATTTATTTCTTATTGGTGAATGTAAATTCCTGTGCAAGAATTTATGTACCGGCACATGAAATGTCAACCGGGTGGACTACCTACGCCGAGCGCGGGAAACCGGCAGGGACTTGCCAAGTAAGGAGGGCCGACGCCGTGGAAGTGAAGCTTGTCGCACGCACGCTGGATCTGATCGAACTGTTCGCGCAGACGCGGCGGCCGATGCCGCTGACCGATCTGGCCCAGGGCCTGGGCGCGCCCATGTCCAGCTGCCTGGCGCTGGTGCGCACGCTGGTGGCCAGGGGTTACCTGTACGAGGTGCGGCGGCGCGCGGGCTATTACCCGACCGCGAAGCTGCACAGCCTGAGCGCGCTGATCCTGACGGGCGATCCCTGGCTGGATCTGGTGCGTCCGCGGCTGGCGGCCCTGCGCGACGCGGTCGATGAGACCGTGATGCTGGGCAAGATCCAGGACGGGGGCGTGCTGTTCCTGGACGTCGTCGAGGCGAAGCAGCCGGTGCATTACGCGGCGCGGCCCGGCGAGCGCCGGCCCCTGCACACCAGTTCGGTCGCCAAGGCGATCCTGGCGCGCCTGCCGCCCGCCGAACGCGCCCATGTGCTGGCCGATGCGCAGTACACGCGCTACACGGACAGTACGCTGGCCACCCGCGAAGCGCTGCTGGCCGACGTGGATCGCGCCGCGGCGCAGGGCTGGGCGGCCAACGTGGGGGAAAGCGTGGCGGACCTGACGGGGCTGGCGGTGGCGCTGGACCTGGGCGGGGAATGGTACGCGCTATGCATGGCGGGGCCGACGCCGCGCGTCTGGACGCAGCGCGAGTCCAACCTGATCCACCTGCGCGAAGCCGCCGAGGCCATCCGGCGCGACCGCGAGGGTTAGCCCCGCGCGCCTGCGCTACGGCCCGCGGCGCACCAGCGTGGACTTGCCGAACAGGCTTTCGATCAGGTCCACGGCCAGTTCGGCCGTCTTGTTGCGCACGTCGAAGGCCGGGTTGAGCTCGACCACGTCCAGCGAGCGCATCAGCCCGGTGTCGGCGATCATTTCCATGCACAGCTGGGCCTCGCGATACGTGGGGCCGCCAAGCACCGTGGTGCCCACGCCCGGGGCGATCTCGGGGTCCAGGAAGTCCACGTCGAAGCTCACGTGCAGGTGGGTGCCGGCGTCCAGTCCGGCCAGCGCAGCCTGCATCGCGGCGCGCATGCCCATTTCGTCCAGATAGCGCATGTCGAAGACTTCCAGTCCGGCTTCATGGACCAGGCGCTTTTCGCCGGGATCCACGCTGCGGATGCCGATCTGGCGGATGCAGGCCGGATCGATGTCCGGCGTCTGGCCCGACATGCCGGTAAGGGGCGCCGGACCATTGCCGCACAGGCAGGCCACCGGCATGCCGTGGATGTTGCCGGTGGGCGTGAGGGTGTTCGTGTTGAAGTCGGCGTGCGCGTCCAGCCACAGCACGCGCAGCTTCTTGCCGGCGGCGCGGCAATGGCGCGCCACGGCGCTGATCGAGCCGATGCCCAGGCTGTGGTCGCCGCCCAGCAGCACGGGCAGGCGACCGTGCGAGAGTTCCTCGTACACGGCGTCGTGCACGGCCTGGTTCCAGGCGGCCACTTCGTCCAGGTGGCGATAGCCCTCCACCGGCGGCAGCCAGGGATTGGCGGGGCCGTACAGGTTGCCGCGGTCGGTCACCTGGAAGCCCTGCGCTTCGATGACAGGGCCCAGGTCCGCGACGCGCAGCGCTTCCGGCCCCATCGAGGCGCCGCGCGCGCCGGCGCCGATGTCGGTGGGCGCGCCGATCAGGGTGACGTGATTGGGCAGGGTGGCGTTGTTCTGCAAGTGGCGTGCTCCGGAGTACGGTTCAAGGGCCGGCGCGGCCGGGGCCGCGCGCGGCGCGTTCAGGCGGCGGATAGTACCGCGGCCAGTTGGTCGCAGGCCCAGTCCACCTCGTCGCGCGTGACGACCAGGGGCGGGGACAGCCGCACGGTATGGCCATGCGTATCCTTGGCCAGCAAGCCGCGCGCCTGAAGGCGTTCGCACCACAGGCGGGCGCCGCCGGCGTCGGGCTCAAGTTCGATCGCCAGCATCAGGCCGCGTCCGCGCGCCTCGCGCACCGGGCCGGGGAGCGCGCGCAGGCGCTCCAGGAAATAGGCGCCCAGCGTCGCGGCGTTCTCGATCATGCCTTCCTCGGTCAGCACGCGCAGCGCGGCGCGCGCCACGGCGCAGGCCAGCGGATTGCCGCCGAAAGTGCTGCCATGTTGGCCGGGCTGGAACACGCCCAGCACGTCCGCGTTGGACAAAACGGCGGACACGGGATAGAAACCGCCCGAAAGCGCCTTGCCGATGAGCGTGACGTCGGCCTCGATGCCTTCGTGTTCTTCGGCCAGCAGCTTGCCCGTGCGGCCCAGGCCGGTCTGGATCTCGTCCAGGATCAGGGTGATGCCGCGTTCGGTGCAGCGCTGGCGGACGCGCGTGAAATAGCCTGGGGGCGGCAGCACGACGCCGGCTTCGCCCTGGATGGGTTCCACCAGAAAGGCGACGGTGCGGTCGCTGATGGCGGCGTCAAAGGCGTCGAAGTCGCCAAACGGCACGATCTTGAATCCGGGCGCGAACGGGCCGTAGTGGCCATAGGCGTCGGGATCGGTGGAGAAGCCCACGATGCCCAGCGTGCGCCCGTGGAAGTTGTTGGCGCAGACGATGATCTCGGCCTGGCCCTCGGGCACGCCGCGCACCTCGTAACCCCATTTGCGGACCGCCTTGATGGCGGTTTCCACGGCTTCGGCGCCGCTGTTCATGGGCAGGATCTTGTGGGCGCCGGTCAGGCGCGCCAGGTCTTCGTAGAATCCCGCCATCTGGTCATGGCGGAATGCGCGCGAGGTCAGCGTGAGCTTCTGCGCCTGTTCGGTCATGGCGGCCAGGATGCGCGGATGGCAGTGCCCCTGGTTGACCGCGGAGTAGGCCGACAGGCAGTCCAGGTACTTGCGGCCGTCCACGTCATACAGCCACACGCCGCTGCCGCGCGCGATCACCACGTCCAGCGGGTGGTAGTTGTGCGCGCCCAGCTGGTCTTCGACCTGGTCGCGGTGGGTGGCTGCGGACTGGGTGCCGGGGACAGGGGTCGGAACCGCGCTCATGAGCATCTCCCAAGGGCGTATTGCAGCCATCTTAGCGCCGCCCCGGGGGCAGAGTCATTGCCATTGCGTGACAAAGGCCTTTCGGGGCGGCGTGGCGGCGCTGCGGCACAATAGCGCGTGTGCCGGGCCATCGCCCGGCGTCCCGATATCCTGGATGGCCTTCATGCTTTTGCACCAATTGCTTTTGAAACTGACGCGCGGCGCCGCCGTGGTGGCGCTGGGGCTGGCGGCCAGCGCGAATGCGGGGGCGCAGGACAAGCCGCTGCGGATCGGCGTGATTCCCAGCGTCGCCAATGAAGCGACCGAACTGGCGATCGCGCAGGCGAAGAAAGAGGGGCTGGACGTCAAGCTGGTGGAATTCAACGACTGGGTGCTGCCCAACATCGCCGTGGCTGACGGTTCCGTGGACGCCAACTTCTTCCAGCACGAGCCTTTCCTGGAACTCTTCAACCAGCGGCGCGGCGCCAACCTCAAGCCCATCGCCTATGGCTATTCCACGACCATCGGCTTGTTTTCCAAAAAGCTGAAGAAGGGCGATGCGGTGCCGGACGGCGCCACCATCGCCGTGCCGAACGATCCCGTGAATACTGGCCGCGCCTTGCTGCTGCTGGAGTCGATGGGGCTGATCAAGCTCAAGCCGGGCGTGGCGCACCAGGCGACCCTGCAGGACGTGGTCGCCAACCCCAGGAACCTGAAGTTCGTCCAGATCGAAGGCTCGCAGTCGGCGCGCACGTTCGACGACGTGACGGCGTCGGTCACCTACACGACCTTCGCCAAGCAGGCGGGCCTGAACGAGAAGGACGGCCTGGCGTTCGACAACACCGATCCGGACAGCATCCGCCGCTACGCCATCCGCTGGGTGGCCAAGCCGGAAAACGCGCAGGATCCGCGCCTTTTGAAGTTCATCTCCATCTACCAGAACTCGCCGGAAGTGAAGAGCACGCTCAAGCGGCTCTACGGGGACCTGATTTCGTTCCCCTGGTAGTCGGCGTCTTCAGGCGGCCGCGCGCGCGGCCGGTTTGCGGGCACCGTTCAGGCGCCATTGCAGCCCCAGCGCCGCCGCCGCGAGCAGCGCTGCGGCGCTCAGTCCCAGCGCCTCGAAGCCGGCGTGCGTGTACAGCGTGCCCCCGATCGCGGTGCCCAGGCTGGCGCCCAGATAGGTGGTGCAGGTGTTCAAGCCCAGCACCGCGCCGCGTTCATCCGGGCGCGCGCGCGACAGCAGCAGCACCAGCAGGTTCAGGCTGAGCTGCGAGGCCGCGCCCCAGGCCACGGCAATCGCCAGCACGGCCGCCAGCGCATGCGCGGCCGGCAGCAATCCCAGATAGACCAGCGCGATCGCACCCAGCGCCAGCGGCAGCGCGCGGCGCGGGCCAAGCCGCTCGGCCAGCGGCGCGGCGCAGAATCCCGCCAGCAGGAAACCCGCCCCATACGCGAACGCGATGAATCCCACCTTGCCGGCCGTCAGCGCGAGCAGGGTGCGGACATGGTCGGCCAGGAAGGCGTAGACGCCGTAGAAGGCCGAGGAAAAGGCCAGGCAGCCCAGCAGCAGCGCGGGCACGTCGCGATACGACAGCGGCGCCAGCAGGCGCGCCAGCCGCAGCGGCGGGGCGTTGGCCGCGCGACGCTCGGGCAGCTTGCGCAGGCCCAGCACCGCCATCATTGCGCACAGCGCCAACACGCCGTAGGTGGCGCGCCAGCCCACGGCGTCGGAAATCAGCGCCGATAGCGGCACGCCCGCGACCAGCGACACCGACCAGCCGGCGATGACGCGTCCCAGCGTGCGGGCCTCCTGGCCGGGGGCCGCAATGAGCGAGGCGGAACCGTAGGCCGCCGGCAGGATGACGCCCGCGGCGGCGCCGGCCAGGCCCTGCGCCAGCGTCAGAACGATCCAGTGCGGCGCGCAGGCCGACAGGATCAGCGCGGCAATCAGGGCGGCCATGGCGCCCAGCAGCGAACGGCGGATGCCGATGCGGTCGATTCGCGCCGCCAGGAAGAAGGCGCTGGCGGCCGTGGCCGCGCCGTAGGCCGAGATGGCGCTGCTGATGGTCAGCGCTGACGTGGAGAACGAGCGCGCGACGTCGCTCAGGATGGGGCTGAGGGCCAATCCGTTGGAGCCGACGACGCTCACGGCAAACATCAAGGCGGGGACCGGCGAGGAATTTTGGGTGCTGCGTTGCGACATCCGCGGATTTTATTGGAATAAAATAAGGGTTAACGCTGATAATTCCTTATTCCATAAAAGTTCGAATGCCGTTCGGCAGAATGTGATTCCAATGTCAGACCTAGATGACCGCGACCGAAAATTATTAACGCTGCTGGCGGACGATGCGTCGCCCAGCTATGCGGAACTGGGCAAGCTGCTGAACCTGTCGGCCCCGGCGGTGCATGAACGCGTCAAGCGGCTCAAGCGCGACGGCCTGATCAAGGGCATCGCCGCCAAGCTGGACGGCGCGAAGATCGGGCGCCCGCTGTTGGCGTTCGTGCACGTGGACACCAACAACTGGACCATCACGCAGCAGGTGCTCGGGCTGGCCGAGCTGACCGAGGTCGAGGAAATCCACACCATCACGGGCAAGAGCGCGATGCTGCTCAAGGTGCGTGTGCGCGACACGCAGGCGCTGGAGCTGCTGCTGGCCCGCATCCATCAGATCGAAGGCATCACCAACACCACCAGCGACATCGCGCTGACCAGCTATCTGGAACGCGGGCCGCTGCCCGAGGACGCCTGAGGCCGCCGCTGACTTAGCGCGCCGGTTTAGAGCGAAGAAGCGGCGCGCAGGCGCAGGCGCGTGATCTCGGACGGCGCCCAGAGCCGCTTGGGCGGCCCCCAGTAGCCGGTGCCGCGGCTGGTGTAGACCCACATGCCGCCCAGGCGGTGCAGGCCGGCTGTGAAGGGCTGCTGGAAGCGCACGAAGAATCCCCACGGAAAGAACTGCCCGCCGTGCGTATGGCCGGACAGCTGCAGGGTGTAGCCCAACGGTTCGGCGGCGGCCGCGCTACGGGGCTGGTGCGCGAGCAGGATGCGGGGGAAGGCGTCGGCCGGCGCGCCGGCCAGCGCGGCCCTGGGGTTGCTGCGCTGCTGCGGATCGAATGACCCGGCGCTGTAGTCGGTGACCCCGGCCACCACCATGGGCAGGCCCGACGGGTGGATGAGCGCATGCTCGTTCATCAGCACGCGCAGCCCCATGCGCCGGAACTCGGCCACCCACGGCGCGGCGCCCGAATAGTATTCATGGTTGCCGGTGACGAGGTACACGCCATAAGGCGCGCGCAGCTGCCCCAGGGGACTGGCCTGCGCGGCCAGCTGCTCGACGCTGCCGTCGACCACGTCGCCGGTGATGGCCACCATGTCCGGAAGCTGCGCATTGACGGCGTCCACGATGGCCTGCACGTAGCGCTTCTTGATCGTGGGGCCGACGTGGATGTCGCTGATCTGCACGATGGTGAAGCCGTCCAGGTCGCGCGGCAGCCCGGCGATCGGCACGTCCACGTCCACCACGCGCGCCAGGCGCCTGGCGTTGTAGAGCCCGGCCAGCGAACCCGCCAGGGACAAGCCGGCGACGGTCCACGCGCTCGCGCAGCGCAGCGTGGCCCATGGCAGCTCCGCGTGGATCGCAAGATTGGCCAGCCACGTGGCCAGCAGCAGCGCGTCGCGCAGCACGGTCAGCACGAACAGGGACGAGAACAGTCCCATCGCCAGCAGGCCGATCCAGGCGATGCGGTCGCCCCAGGGCGGGTGGATGGAGGACCGCGCCAGCATGCCCAGCGGAATCAGCACGCAGGACAAGACCAGCGCAAGAATGGCGGCGGCCGTGCCTTCGCCGCCGAGCAGGAAGTCGGGAATCAGGCGGGCGCCGACGTAGACATGGGCCAGTGCGCCCAGGGTCAGGAAGCGCAGGAAGAAGGTCGATTGGCGTAGGGACACGGTCGGGGCGGGGACGCGCGTGGCCGCGAAGCCGGACGCGCGGGTAGCAAGGGAACCGCCATTCTATGCGCCCGGCGGCCCGCGCGGCGGCACAGGCCGCGCGTCAGGCCGGCAGGTCGCCTTCCCGGCAGAGCAGGCTGGCGTCCATCTCGCGCAGCCGGTTGATGCCCAGCATCGCCATGTTGCGGTCCACTTCGGCGCGCAGCAGGCCGATGGCGTGCGCCACGCCGGCCTGGCCGCCGACGGCCGCCGCGTAGTTGAACGGGCGTCCCACGAAGACGCAGCGCGCGCCCAGCGCCAGGGCCTTGAGCACATCGCCGCCGCGCCGCACGCCGCTGTCCATCATTACCGTCATGGCGCCCGCCTGCGCGACGACCCCCGGCAATGCGCGCAGGGGCGAGATGGCGCCGTCGAGCTGGCGCCCGCCGTGGTTGGACACGATGATGCCGTCGGCGCCGTGCTGGCGCGCCAGCGCCGCGTCGCGCGGATGCAGGATGCCCTTGATCACCAGGGTGCCCGGCCACTGCCGGCGGATGCGAGCGACGTGTTCCCAGTTCAGGTGGTCGCGGGCCGTGAAGTCGCGCAGCACCGAGGCCGACACGATGGGCGCGCCGCGGGTGGCAAAGGAGTTCTCGAAGTGCGGCATGCCATGGGCGAGCAGCGTGCGCAGGAAGGTGCCGGCCAGCCAGCGCGGCCGCGACAGTCCGTCCAGGGCCAGCCGCAGGCTGGGCTTGAGCGGCGTGGAAAAGCCGGTGCGCACGTTGTTCTCGCGGTTGGCGGACACCGGGATGTCCACGGTCAGCACCAGCGTCTCGTAGCCCGCACGGCGGGCGCGTTCGACCAGGGCATCTATCTTTGCGGGGTCGCCGGGCAGATAGGCCTGGAACCACGTTCCGGGCGCCTGGGCGATGACATCTTCAAGCGGAATCAGCGAGGTGCCGCTGAGGATGGCGGGAATGTTCTGTTCGCGCGCGGCGCGGGCCAGCAGGACGTCGCCACGGTACGCCGAGAGCGCGCTGATGCCCATGGGCGCGATGCCGAAGGGCGACGCATAGGCGCGCCCGAAGAGTTCGGTCTGCTGCGTGCGGCCGGACACGTCCACCAGCACGCGGGGCGTGAATGCATACCGGGCGAAGGCCTCGCGGTTGCCGCGCAGGGACTGGTTGTCCTCCGCCGCGCCGGCGATGTAGCCGAAGATGGGGCGCGGCAGGCGCCGCTGCGCCGCGGCTTCGAAGTCGTCCAGGGACAGCATGCGCGCCAGCGCGCGGGGCGTGGGGCGGTCGGCGGCGCGGGCAGGGGCGGCGGGCAGGGCGGTGGATGTCATGGCGGGCCGGCAAAAGCCCGTAATCTAGCAACGCCATTTCATCGCATAAAGCGAATAAATGCGGAACGGGCTGTTCGCCTGGAGCGAACGAGGACCGTTCCAGCCGGGGGATCAGCCCTGCACGGGCAGCGCCAGCAGTTCGCCCATGCGCACGGGGCCGCGGACGGAGGGGGTGTCCGCCCAGCGGATCTTGCCCGGCCCGAACAGCACGATGGCGGTCGAGCCCAGCTTGAACCGGCCCATTTCGGCGCCTTTTTCAAGATGGATGGGCGCGCGCGCGGCCGAATCGTAGCGCACGGACTTCACGCGGCGCTTGTAGGGCGTCACCAGGCCGGCCCAGACGGTTTCGATCGAGGCCACGATCATGGCGCCGACCAGCACCAGGGCCATGGGGCCGTGTTCGGTGTCGAAAATGCAGACGACGCGTTCGTTGCGGGCAAAGAGGCGGGGCACGTTGCGCGCGGTCAGGGGGTTGACCGAGAACAGGCGGCCGGGCACGTGGACCATCTCGCGCAGCGTGCCGGCGACCGGCATGTGCACGCGGTGATAGTCCTTGGGCGACAGGTAGACGGTGGAGAACTGGCCGTTCTGGAACGGCGCGGCGCGTTCGGTGTCGCCGCCCAGCAGGTCGACCAGGCCGTAGCTGTGGCCCTTGGCCTGGAAGATGCGGCCCTGTTCGATCGCGCCCATCTGGCTGATGGCGCCGTCGGCCGGGCAGAGGACCGAGCCGGGCTCGTCGTCCAGCGGACGCGCGCCGTCTTTCAGTGCGCGCGTGAAGAAATCATTGAAGCAGTCGTAGGCCAGCGGATCTTCCTGCAGGGCCTCGCTCATGTCGACGCCGTACTTGCGCACGAAGCGCGAGATCATCCAGTTCTTGACCGCGGGTTCGCGGCAGTCGGATGCGTATCCGAAGAACCGCGACACCAGGTGGTGGGGCGCAAGATACTGGCTGGCAAGAAATAGTTGGTCTTTGATCGGCATCTACGAGCGCTAAAAAACGCGTCCCGCATGCAGCGGGACGTGGTTGGAGGTTGCCGCGCGTGCCCGGATGAAACCGGCTGCGGGCAATTCGCGGGATTGTAACGCGTCCGGCCTCTTGCGGGCGCGTAGGGGCGATCAGGCCGCCTTGGCCGCGAGCTTGGTCTTGTAGAGCCAGTCCTTGTAATCGTCCAGGTCGCCGTCGAACGGGCTGACGTTGCCGTCGGCCACGATGATGAACTGGTCGGTGGTGGCGCGCAGCAGGTGGCGGTCGTGCGAGACCAGCACGAGCGTGCCGTCGAACTGCGCCAGCGCCGTCGTCAGGGCTTCGCGGGTTTCGAGGTCCAGGTGGTTGGTGGGTTCGTCCAGCAGCAGCAGGTTGGGGCGCTGCCACACGATGAGCGCGAGCGCCAGCCGGGCCTTTTCGCCGCCGGAGAACGGGGCGATGGAACTCGTCGCCATGTTGCCGTTGAAATTGAAACTGCCCAGGAAATTGCGCAGCTCCTGCTCGCGCACGGTGGGCGCGATCTTCGTCATGTGCCACAACGGCGATTCGTCGTGGCGCAGCATCTCGACCTGGTGCTGCGCGAAGTAGCCGATGGACAGGCCCTTGTTGAACTGGGTCTCGCCGGCCAGCGTATCGAGTTCGCCCGCGATGGTCTTGATGAACGTCGATTTGCCCGCGCCGTTGATGCCAAGCAGTCCGATCCGCTGTCCCGCCTGCAGCGAGAAGTTGATGCCCGACACGATGATCTTGTCGGACACGGCCTCGGTGGCCTCGTCCTCGATGCGATAGCCCGCGCTGACCTTGTCCATCGTCAGGAGCGGATTGGGCGCGCGCAGCGGCTCGCGGAACTCGAACGAGAATTCGGCCGCCGCGCGCAGCGGGGCCACTTCTTCCATGCGGGCCAGGGCCTTGATGCGGCTCTGCGCCTGGCGGGCCTTGCTGGCCTGCGCCTTGAAGCGGTCGATGAACGACTGCAGGTGCGAGCGCTGGCGCATCTGCTTTTCGATCATGCCTTGCGCCAGCTCCAGCTGCGCCGAGCGCTGGCGCTCGAAGGACGAATAGTTGCCCGAGTAGCGCTTGAGCTTGCGTTCGTCGATATGGACGATGACGTTGACCACGCCGTCCAGGAAGTCGCGGTCATGCGAGATGACGATCAGCGTGCCAGGATAGCGCTTGAGCCAATCCTCCAGCCAGATGATCGCGTCCAGGTCCAGGTGATTGGTGGGCTCGTCCAGCAGCAGCAGGTCGGACGGGCACATCAGCGCCTGCGCCAGGTTCAGGCGCATGCGCCAGCCGCCGGAAAAGCTGGTGAGCGGCAGGCGCATCTGTTCCTGCGTGAAGCCCAGGCCGGTCAGCAATTGCTCCGCGCGGGAATGCACGGTGTAGGCATCGGCGTCGGCCAGCGCGGCATAGATGTCGCCCATGCGCAGCCCGTTCTCGGCGCTTTCCGGTTCGGCTTCCAGCGCGGCCAGTTCCGCTTCCAGCTTGCGCAGCGTGACGTCGCCGTCGATCGCGTATTCGATGGCGGGGCGGTCCAGCGCGGGCGTCTCCTGGGCCACGTAGGCCATGCGCCAGCTGGCCGGATAGTCGAGGTCGCCCTGGTCCGCGTGCAGCGTGCCGCGCAGGAGGCCGAACAGGCTCGACTTGCCCGCGCCGTTGGCGCCGATGAGGCCGATCTTGTCGCCGGGGTTCAGGAGCAGGTCGACCTTGTCGAACAAGGGCTTGACGCCGCGCATGAGTGAAACTTGTTGGAAGCGGATCATGAATGTAGGGCAGGGTGGCGCGGCAGGCGCGCGGCTGGGCTCCCGCCACAGGGTGCGGCGCAAAAAAGGGAACCGGGGCGGGATCGCGCACGCGTGATGGGACGCCAGGCGCGAAAGAGGATCTGGCGGCAGGCCACCGGGTTGCGGACGCTATTGTACCGGGCCGCGGGCGGCCGTGCGGCGCGGCCGGGGAAAGCCGCGCTATCGCGCCGCGATGGCGGCGGCCAGCGCCAGCACGCGTTCGGCCTCTTGGGCGTGCAGGTTCTCGACCAGCGCGCCGTCGACCACGGCGACGCCCTGGCCCGCGGCCTGCGCGGCGCGCCAGGCGTCCAGGCGCTTGCGCGCGGTGTTCAGTTCTTCAGGGGCGGGCGCAAAGGCGGCGTTGGCCGCCGCGATCTGGCGCGGATGGATCAGGGTCTTGCCGTCGAAGCCCTGGTCGCGCCCCTGGCGGCAGGCGTCGGCAAGGCCCGTGTCGTCGTTCAGGTCCAGGTGCACGCCGTCCAGCACGGCCAAGCCGTGCGCGCGCGCCGCCATCACGGCCAGCGATCGCGCCAGCAGGGTTTCATCGCGCGACGGCGTATGGCGCGCGTGCAGGTCTTTCACCAGGTCCGAGGTGCCGACGACGATGGCGGCCAGGCGGGGGTGGCCGCCGGCGATGGCGTCCAGGCGCAGAAAGCCCAGGGGCGTCTCGGCCATGGCCCATAGCGGCAGGTTGGCGTGCGCGCCCGCCGCGTCCAGCGCCTGCGCCAGCGCGTCGAGCTGGGCCGGGGACTCCACCTTGGGCAGCAGCACCGCGTGCGCGCCCGCGCGCGCAATGGCGCGCACGTCGTCCGCGCCCCAGGCGGTGTCCAGCGCGTTGATGCGCACGACGCATTCGCGGTGGCCATAGCCGCCTTCGCGCAGGGCGGCGGCGACCTGCTCGCGGGCCAGGGGCTTGGCGTCGGGCGCCACCGCGTCTTCCAGGTCCAGGATCAGGGTGTCAGCGTCCAGCGTTCGCGCCTTGTCCAACGCGCGGGCATTGGCGCCGGGCATGTAGAGGACGGAGCGGCGGGGGCGGATGGCGGTGGTCATGGCGGAAAGTGTCAGGGTTTGGGGAGGCTGCCGACGATGGTCACGGGCGTGGTGCAGACATAGCCTACGCCATACACCGTGCGTATGCCCATGTCGCCGCCGGCCTGCGCGCGCAGCTTGCGGCGCAGCCTGTGCATGTGGGCATCCAGCCGGTGGGTGTCGTAGGCCTCGGCGCTGGCGCCCAGCGCCTCGACCAGGCGGCTGCGCGACAGGGGCAGCGGCGCGGCCTGGATCAGCGCGCCGATCAGGCGGCTTTCGGTGTCGGTGATGTCCACGCACACCTGCCTGGGCGACGTCAGGGTGCGGCGCGCCGGGTCGAAGCGCCACGCCCCGGAGTCCGCGTCGTCGGCGTCGGCCGCGGGCACCACGCGCAGGCGGCGCGACAGCGCGACCAGGGTGGCGCCCAGTTCCGCCAGGTTGACGGGCTTGGTCAGGTAGTGATCGGCGCCCAGGCTCAGGCCGGACACCTTGTCTTCGCTCAGCAGGCGCCCCGTGAGCATGATGATGCCCATGGACGGGTAGGTGGTGCGCAGATGCGAGACGCGCGCAAGCCCGTCGCCATCGGGAAGCATCGCGTCCAGGACGAGGATGCCCGGGGTCACGGTGAGCAGCAGCCGGTCAAGTTCGGCCAGCGAACCCGCCGTCAGGACGGCTTTGTCCAGGCCCAGGCTGTGGATGTACTCGGCGATGGTGTCGCGCCAGTCTCCGTGGTCATCGACGACGATGATCGTCACGGCGCCGCGCGCTCCGGCGCTCCTTGGGAATACATGCGTTCCGCTCTTGTCATGCTACGGGTTCTTGTAGGGGAAACTTCGTCCGCGCGGGCGCTCGGACGGCCGTGACCGATACGGTGGGTATCGTGGGCGCCAGCGCAGAATATCATCATCGCTTATGCGGCGGCGCCGCATGGGCCGGGGATGCCATCCGGATGATCGATGAACGGATGGGTGGTCAAAAAATGCGCAGCCCGGTCCGCATCGCCCGAAAGGCCATCAGCCGTGCGTTTGCGTTTTTCTTATCCACAAATTCTGTGGATAAGAAAATGGCGCTTGGATACCGTCCGATTCAGGAGGGCAGCAGTTCGACCGGCACGCCCTCGGGCACCTTGCGCATCCGGTCGCGTTCGATACGGGGCGGCGCGAAGCGCGTCTTGCGCGCAGCAGCATTCTGCAGCAGCACCGACAGCACCGATCCCTTGTCCTGGATCCAGTGGGTCTTGCCGCGCAGCAGCTTCATGGCGTTCTCGGGCGTGCCCAGCCGATAGGACATGGCGTTGATTTCAAGGGAATTCTTGCCGTTGAAGACCGACTCGTCCTGTTCCGTGATGGCCGCCGCGTCGAGGTTGCTGCTTTCGTGGTCGATGCGGTAGACGAACTTGAAGCCGTTGAACGGATCCTGCACGACGATCAGCTTCTCCGACCCCGAGATATCGGACATCATGCCCAGCACCCGCGATTCGACCATCTGGTTGCCGCGTTGCTCTTCGGTGTAGATGAAAACGGTGTAGCGCGCGCGGGGCGCGGGGGCCGGGGCGGCCGGGACGAGACGAGTACGTTCCATACCTGACTGGAAAATTGCGGAAGGGCGCGAGGCCCGGGGGAATGCTGCAAAGAACGAGAAGCGCGGCCTACCCCTGGTGGCGCAAGCGCGCCAGCAGGCGGGCTTTCACCGACGGCCAGTCCTCGTCGAGGATGGCGAAATAGACCATGTCGCGCGTGCGTCCCGACTGCGCGATCAGGTGCTTGCGAAAGACACCTTCTTCGACGCCGCCGATGCGGAGTATGGCTTGCCGCGACTGCGTGTTGCTCAACTCCGTCTTGAACACGACGCGTATGATACCAATTGTTTCAAAGGCGTGCTGTAACAGCAGGAATTTGGCCTCGGTGTTGGCGCCGGACCGCTGGCTGGAGGGCGTGAGCCAGGTGGCGCCGATTTCCAGCCGCTTGTGGTCCAGCGCGATATCCATATAACGCGTGGCGCCGATTATCCGGCCGGTGCTTTGCCGCACGATGACGAAGGGCAGACAGGTTCCCGCATGCTGGCCCGCCAGGGCGCGTTCGACGTAGCGCTGCATGTCCTGGGCCGTGGCGACAGGCTCGGGCTGCAGGCGCCAGAGTTCCGGATGCAGGCCGATCTCGGCGAGTTCGGCGGCGTGCGAGGCGGCTAGCGGCTCCAGGCGCACGATGTCGCCGCATAGGGTTACGGGCTGCAGGTCGGGCAGGGCCATGGCGGTTCCTCGGTCGGAAAGGGCGGGGTGCGCTGTCCGGCGCATCGGTGGAAGGGCACGCGGCGATTCTACGCCGCGCCATCCTTGCCGAACATCGTGGCCGGGCGCAGAATGCGGCGCATGAAAACAGACGTCGTGGTCCTGGGCGCGGGCATCGTGGGGGTCAGCGTCGCGCTGCATCTCGTGGCGGCCGGCCGTTCGGTCGTGCTGCTGGACCGGTGCGGCCCGGGCGAAGAAACCAGCTACGGCAACGCCGGCCTGATCGAGCGCGCAAGCGTCATCCCGTACGCCTTTCCGCGCGACTGGCGCAGCCTGTGGCGCTATGCGCGCAATAACACGCCCGACGTGCGCTACCACCCGGGGTTCCTGCCGCGCATCGCGCCTTGGCTGCTGCGCTACTGGTGGCACTCGTCGCCGCAGCGGCTGGCGCGGGCCGCGCAGGCCATGCTGCCGCTCATCGAACGCAGCGTGGCCGAGCACGACGCGCTAAAGGACGACGCCGGCATTTCGCACCTGTTCCGCCGCAACGGCTGGATCGACGGCGTGCGCTCCGAGGCCGGCCTTGCCCGGGCCGTCGCCGACGCCTCGGCGCTGGCGCCTTACGGCCTGAGCTACCGCGTGCTGGACCGCGCCGCGCTGGCCGCCCTGGAGCCTTCCCTATCGGCCCGCATGGCGGGCGCGGTGCATTGGCTGGACCCGGTCAACGTGTCGGATCCGGGCGCGGTCACGCGGGGCTATGCGGCCCTGTTCGAACGGCGGGGCGGGCGGATGGCGCGAGGCGACGCGCGCAGCCTGCAGGCGGCCGGCGATGGCTGGCGCGTGCAGGGCGAGCAGGGGCCCATCGAGGCCCGCGACGTCGTGGTGGCGCTGGGCCCGTGGTCCCTGGATATCCTGCGCCCGTTGGGCTATCGCATTCCGATGGCGGTCAAGCGCGGCTATCACCAGCATTTCGCGCTGGAGAACGGCGCAACCCTGTCGCACCCGGTGGCGGACATCGAAAGCGGATTCCTGGTGACGCCGATGACGCTGGGCGTGCGGCTGACGACGGGCGCGGAATTCGCGCCGCGCGATGCGCCGCCATCGCCCGTGCAGATCCGGCGGACCCGCGCGCTGGCCGGCGAGCTGCTGCCGCTGGGGGCTGCGGTGGAGCGCGAACCGTGGATGGGGTGCCGGCCGTGCATGCCGGACATGCGCCCGGTCATCGGTCCGGCGACGCGCCATCCGGGGCTGTGGATGGCGTTCGGACACGCGCACCATGGCTTTACGTTGGGGCCGGTGACCGGCAAGCTGCTGGCCAGCCTGATCACGCGGCAGGCGCCGGAGTTCGATCCGGCGCCGTACGGCCTGGCGCGCTGACGCGGATCAGCCGCGGGCGGCGAGCTTTTCGCGGCGCTGGCGCACGGCCAGCGCCAAGGCGTCGAGCACCGGCTCGGTCTGCGTCCAGCCCAGGCAGGCGTCGGTGATGGACACGCCGCGGCGCAGCGGCTGTCCGGGCTTGAGGTCCTGGCGGCCTTCTTCCAGGTGGCTTTCGATCATGACGCCGGTGATGCGGGCGTCGCCCTGGGCGAGCTGGGCGGCGATGTCGTTGGCCACGTCGACCTGGCGCAGGTGCGACTTGTTGGAATTGGCGTGCGAGCAGTCGATCATGACCTGTTCGCGCTGGCCCGCGGCGCGCAGCGCGGCGCAACAGGCGTCCACGCTGGCGGCGTCGTAGTTCGGGCCTTGCTTGCCGCCGCGCAGGATCACGTGGGTGTCCTGGTTGCCGCGGGTTTCGAAGATGGCGGCCATGCCCATCTTGGTCATGCCCATGAAGGCATGCTTGGCGCTGGCCGCGACCATGGCGTCGGCCGCGATCTGCACGCCGCCGTCGGTGCCGTTCTTGAAGCCCAGCGGGCAGCTCAGGCCCGAGCTCAGTTGGCGGTGGCTGGGGCTTTCGGTGGTGCGTGCGCCGATGGCGCCCCAGGCGATGAGGTCCGCGATGTATTGCGGGCTGAGCAGGTCCAGGAACTCGGTGGCGATGGGCAGGCCCAGGCCGCTGATGTCCAGCAGCAGTTCGCGGGCGCGGCGCAGGCCTTCGTTGATGCGGAAGCTGCCATCGAGGCGCGGGTCGTTGATGTAGCCCTTCCAGCCGACGGTGGTGCGGGGCTTTTCGAAGTAGACGCGCATGACGATCAGCAGGTCTTTCCTGTGCCGTTCGGCGGCGTCGCGCAGCTTGTGCGCGTACTCCATGGCCTGCGCATGATCGTGGATGGAGCACGGACCCACCACCAGCACCAGGCGGTCGTCGCGGCCGTGCAGCACGTCGGCGATTTCGGCGCGGCTTTGTTCGACCAGCGTCTGGATGGCGGCGGAGACCGGCAGTTCGTCCTGCAGGAGGGCGGGGGAAATCAGCGGACGCACCGCGCTGATGCGGGTGTCGTCGGTGCGCGTGTTGTCCTGGGTGGCGTCGGCCGCGCCGACCTCGCGGTCGTGCAGGGGGTCGTCAATGCGGGTCAAGGGAAGCTCCGTGCCGTAGATGCGGGAAAGTCCATCATTATCGCACTCGCGGCGGGCGGGGTCCTCCCAAGGGCCATCCGGCGCCTACAACCTCCAGGGAATGTGTTCGCACGGAGATCCTACGACTATCGGCGATGGGGTGAATTAACCCGTTATCGATAAAGACACGTCCGGAGCGGATGCCGTAGCATTGATCCAAGTTATCCAAGCGGCCGCCTGAGAAGGCCCGCCCTATGCCGAGTAGGGCCTGTGCGAGGATCCTCTTAGTGTGAACAGGCCCCAGGACGGTCAGCGATGCCTAAATCCGAAGCCGGCGCGACCCGACGGATCCTTCTGGTGGAAGACCACCCGGTCGAACGCGCGTACCTGCAGAACATGCTCCTGGCGCTGGGCTACCGGCGGGTGGCGGGACTGGGCAGCAGCATCGAGGCGGTCGGCGCCCTGACACGCCAATACTACGACGTGCTGATCAGCGACATCGTCATGGGCGAGGGCGACGGCACGCGGCTGCCCAACGATCTGCGCCGGCTGGTGGATGCGGGGCGGCTCAAGAGCATGCCCCCCATCATCTGGATCAGCAGCCTGAGCGATGAACTGCTGCAGTCGCACGTGCGGCTGGCCCTGCAGGCGGGCTGCCCATCGGCGCAGGCGCTGGCCAAGCCCGTCTCGCGAAGCGCCATGCAGCAGGCCATCAAGGCCGCGCTGCACAGCATCGACGACGATGTGGCGTCTCCGCGCCAACCCAAGGCGGTGCGGCGCGATGTGATGGAGGCCGCGCTGAGCCAGGCCCTGGTCTCGGGCAAGGGCTTCTCCGTGGTGCTGCAGCCGCAGATCAGCCTGTCGACGGGGCGGGTGGTGGCGGCCGAGGCGCTGTCGCGCTGGACGCACCCGGACCTGGGCGCGATTCCTCCCGCCGACTTCGTGCCGGCGGCCCACCGGCTGGGGCTGGACCGCATGCTCTTTACCCGTGTCACCGACCGCGTCCTGGAGGTGCTGCGCCAGATGCAGGCCGAGGACATCGCCGTGCCCGTGGCCATCAACGCCTCCGCCTCCACGCTGTGCTCGCGCGACCTGCCCGGCATGCTGGAGCAGCGCGTGGGGCAGGCGGGCTTGCCGGCGCGGCTGCTCAAGGTCGAACTGACCGAGGACGAGCCCGTGACCGATTGGCTGGCGCTGTCGTCGACGCTGAACCTGCTGCGCGTGCGCGGCTTCGAACTGGCGATGGACGACTTCGGCGCGGGCATCGCCTCCATGCGGCTGTTTTCGGCGATGCCGTTCACCGAACTGAAGATAGACCGCGATTTCATCCTGCACATGCACCGCGAGCCGGCCTCGCGGGCGGTCGTGGCGGCCGCGATCGAAATGGGCCGGGTGCTGGGCCGCCGCGTGGTCGCCGAAGGCGTCGAACAGGAGCGCGACGTGCAACTGCTGCGCGAACTGGGCTGCGACGTGGCGCAGGGCTACGGCATTTCCGTGCCGCTCGAGCCGGCGGCCTTCATCGAATTCTGCCGCTCGCGCTGAGGGTCGTGGACCGCGGCTTTTTTTGCCGGGCACGATTGACACCGGTCAACAACACGGCCTCGTGGCGGAAAATGCGGCCGACGGCGACACTACCATTGATGCAAGCGAGCCGCCCTCGCGTGGCGCGGCTCCGGATCATTGATGGAGCGATGCCCGATGCGACGTGTCCTGACCCCTGTTCTTCTCGTTTCCCTGCTGGCCTGGGCCGGCGCCTGTTGGCTGCAGCCCCCCGCGCAATTGAATGTCTGGACCGCGCGCGACCAGCTCATCCTGCTGACGGGGTTGGCGGCCTATGTGCTGATGGCGCTGATCATGCTGCTGGCGGTGCGGCCCATGTGGCTCGAACGCAGGCTGGGCGGCCTGGACAAGCTGTACCTGCTTCACAAGTGGAGCGGCATCGCCGCCACGGTCCTGGCCGCGGCGCATTACCTCATCAAGCTGGCCAAGCCGCTGCTGCTGGCGGTGTTCGAGCCGGTGGCCAAGACGCCGCGCGAAGCGGCCTTGCTCGACGTGTTTCGCGGTTCGGCCAAGGACATTGGCGAGTGGGCGGTCTGGATACTGGTCGCGATGGTGCTGCTGACGCTGTGGCGGCGCTTTCCTTACCACGTGTGGCGCCAGGTGCATCGCATTGCCGCCGTCATTTTCCTGGTCGCGGCGTTCCATGGCGTGGTTCTGACGCCGGCGGCCTGGTGGTGGCAGCCGGCCGGCTGGCTGGTGGGCGCGGCGACCGTGGTCGGAACCGTGTGCGCCGTGCTGGCGCTGACCGGCAACATCGGCAGGGCGCGGCGCTACAAGGGAACGGTGCTGGATGTCCAGCATCTGTCGGACGACATTCTTACCGTGACCTGCAAGGTGGAAGGCAACTGGCATCATCGCGCCGGCCAGTTCGCTTTCCTGACCGCGGACCGGCGCGAGGGCGCCCATCCGTTCACGGTGTCGGGCGCCGATGACGGCACGGGGCGGGTGCAGTTTTCCATCAAGGCGCTGGGCGACTACACGCGCCGCCTGCAAAGCAGCCTGGCCGTGGGGCAGGCGGTGACCGTGGAAGGCCCATATGGCTGCTTCGATTTCGAGCGCGACGACGCACGCGCGCAGATCTGGGTCGGGGCGGGCATCGGCGTCACGCCCTTCATTTCGTGGCTGGAATCCCTGCAGGCCCGGCCAGAAGGCGCGCCCCGGGCCACGCTGTACTACTGCGCCCGCAACGCGGCCGATGCGCCGTTTGCGCAGCGCCTGCAAGAACTGAGCGCGCGCGTCCCGAACGTGACGCTGCACGTGCGCTACAGCGACACGCAGCGGCCATTGACCGCCGCGGATCTCATCGACGGCCACCCGGCGGGCGCACCGTGGCCCAGCGTGTGGTTCTGCGGTCCGATGGGTTTTGCCGACGCGCTGAAGGACGGCCTGCACCGGCGGGGCATGCTGGTGCGCCAGCTATTCCATCAAGAAGCGTTCCAGATGCGCTAGGGCCGGTCGGCAGCGCCAGCCCACGCGCGTCACAGGCCGGATACGTCGATATCGCCGGGATAGTCGACCGAGAACTTAAGCACGGTCTCGCGTGACTTGCCGGGTTCCAGCTCCCAGTCCCAGGCCAGCTTGCCGTCCTCTTCGCGCTTGATGTCGCGGTCGGCGGGCGAGAGCAGCTTGACCACGATCTTCTCGTTGCGGGAAATGGGCAGGCGGTCCTTGAACGACACCTGCTCCTTGGTGGCCTTGTTGTTCTTGACGGTGATCTTGTACTCGTAGGTAACGCGCTTGCCGCTGCCCGAAAAGCCCGTGCTTTCGGTGTAACGGTTGACCAGCTGGCGCTTGATGGAAATGCCTTCGTCGGCGCCCAACGCCAGGTCCAGTTTTTCGCCGGGCATGACCGCCTTCATCGAGCCGGACGCCACGAACGCGTCGTCCAGGAACGTGTTCAGCGGGCCCGCAAGGAACGGGAAGTCGGTGGCGTTGCTGGCCTGCGCGGTCAGGTACGCCGTTTCGCGCAGCGCCGGGGTGGACTGGTACTGCAGCGTGGCGGGCAGCTTGGCGGTGGCGATGGCGACGCGCTGGGCGGTGTTGTCGGACAGCAGGGTGGCCGGGTTCTGGATCTGGAACGACGCGCTGGTGGCGGCATTCTGGACCTGGGCGGTGGACACCTCGATGGCTTCGGGTTCGGGCATCGGCGCCGCCGCGTCTTCCATGGCGCGGGCGCGCGGGGCGCGCTTGGCCTGCATTTCGGCCGCCGCGCTGATCGGCGCGGGAGCGGCCGCGGGGCGGGGCGGGGGCGGCGGCGCGGCCACGTCGATGATCCACGGCCGCAGCTGCGGCGCGCCGCCGCCCAGCGAGGGGCGTGCAGTGGACAGCGTCAGCTTCACGTTGTTCCAGTCTTCGCCCGTGTTCTGGCGGATGACGCCGAAATAGCCCAGGTCCACGTTGCGATCGGCCGCGCGCAGCCGCGCATCGTACGTCGGCGTCCAGCGGGCGCCCGAGACCGCATAGGAAACGTCCAGGTCCAGCTTGCCCGGGCGGGCCATGTTGACGCGCAGCGTGACCGTCTTGCTGCGCCGGCCAAGGTCGTTGCGGACCTGGTCCAGCTGCATCTGCAGGGCCTCCAGGTCGCGCTCCAGCGCGGTCTTCTGTTCGGCGACCTTGCGCAGGCCAGCAAGCGCGCCGGCGAGCGAGTCCGCGCTGAGCGACTGGATCGCCTTGAGCTCGTCCAGCGTGAGGCGCGCGCCGTCCTTGGACGGCTCGGTGGCGCCGCGCTGCATCATCAGCACCAGTTCGCGCTGGTTGTCCAGCACCGCCGCCTCGTCGTCCAACGCGGCCTGGCGCGCTTCGAGCTTGCGGATCTGCTCTTCAATCTGCCGCACCCGATCGTTGGGCGTGTCGGCCAGGTAGGCGTCGCGGACCTTCACGTCCAGCAAGGTGGCCTGGCCGGTGCTCCTGGCCGAAACCTGCAGGGAATTCTCCTGCAGCGTGGCGGGCAGCTTTTCGAGCACCAACTCATGTTCGCCGGCGGCCAGTTCGCGGCTGGCGGCGCGGGTCACGACGGCGCGGTCCTGGTATACCGTGACCGCGCCGATGGACGACGGGAGTCCGGCGGCGGCGGCGAAGCCGGGGATCACTGCGATGGCCAAGGCCAGGAGAGTACGGGTCACGGGGGCACCTCTGGAGGGTTGAAGGCTGCCGGATCGCGCGCCGCGCAGGGGGACGCATCGCCGGCAGCGCGAGAGTCTATTCCTTGCCCGCGGGAGCGGGTTTACAGAAAATGACAAACGCGACAGGGAGCTACCGCGGATTTTGCCCGCAGCGTTCAGGCTCGTTCGGGGTGGGCCAGCTTGCGCAGCATGTCCACGGCGTTTTCCGCCGCCACCGAGCGGTCGTGGCGCCGGTAGGCCATGTCGAGCAGGGCGTGCGGGGCGTCGCCCTTGATGGGGCGGTATTCGATGCCCTGGGCGCCCATGTGGCGCATCGCGGCGGGCACGATGGAGATGCCCACGCCCGCCGCCACCAGGCTCACGATCGACGCCATCTGGGGCGCTTCCTGGATGACGCGCGGCGCAAAGCCCGCCCGCTGGCAGGCGGACTGGATGGCGTCGTACAAGCCCGCGCCGAGGGGCCGGGGATACAGCACGAAGTCCTCGTCCGCAAGCGCGGCGATGGGCACGCCGCGCTTGCGGCTGTGCGGGTGGTCGGGGGGCAGGGCGACCAGCATGGGCTCGTCCAGCACCCGTTCGGATTCAAACTCGGCATCCAGCACGTAGGGCGGGCGCACGAACGCCACGTCGACTTCGCCCACCCGCAGCCCGCGCAGCAGGGACACGGTGTTGCTTTCGGTGAGGGTGACGCGCACGTCGGGATAGCGGTCGCGAAATGCGCGGATGGCGCGCGGCAGATAGGGGTGGAACACGGCCGACGCGGTGAATCCGACGGTGACCGCGCCGCGCTCGCCGCGCCCCAGCCGGCGGGCCAGGTCGATGGCCCGGTCGGCGCTGGCGAGGATGGCGCGGGCGTCCTCGAGAAACTGCGCGCCGGCCTCGGTCAGGGCGATGCCGCGGGGCAGGCGAAGGAACAGGGGCGTGCCGATCTCGCGTTCGAGCTGCTGGATCTGTTGGCTGAGCGGCGGCTGCCCGATGCCCAGGCGCGCGGCCGCCCGGGTGAAGTGCAGCTCTTCGGCGACGGCCGTGAAATACCGCAGGTGGCGCAGTTCCATCGTTATTAAATATGAAGAAGTGTAGTTTCATATATTGGACATATGCAGGGGAAAAGTCTACCTTTGCAAGGACGGGCTACAGGTCCGTTGCTATTCGAGAATCCTGATGTCTACCCCCACTGCAAGTTCCGCCACCGCCTCCGACGCCGCACCGGCCGAGTATCTGGCGCGCGGCACGCCCGGGCTGCGCCGCGCCCAATGGGCTCTGTTCGCCGCCGGCTTTTCCACTTTTTCCCTGCTGTATTGCGTGCAGCCGCTGATGCCGCTGTTCACGCACGCGTTCAATGTATCGCCGGCCCAAAGCAGCCTGGTGCTGTCCTTGTGCACGGGGTTGCTGGCGATCGCCATCTTTTTCGTCGGCCTGTTCTCGCAGGCCTTGCCGCGCAAGCGTGTCATGGCGTTCTCGCTGTTCGCCTCGGCGGTGCTGGGCACGATAGCGGCCGTGGCGCCCGACTGGCACAGCCTGCTGGCGCTGCGCGCGCTGCAGGGGGTGGCGATGGGCGGCGTGCCGGCTGTCGCCATGGCCTACCTGGCGGAAGAGGTCGAACCCGGAACGCTGGGATTCGCCATGGGGCTGTACATCAGCGGCAGCGCGTTCGGCGGCCTGTCCGGCCGGGTCATCACCGGCCTGGTTTCCGACCATTTCGGCTGGCGCGCGGCAATGGGCACGCTGGGACTGCTGGGCATCGTGGCCGCCTTGCTGTTCGTGTGGCTGCTGCCGGCCTCGCGCCGTTTCGCGCCGCGGCGCGGGCAGGGCTGGGCCGGCGTGTGGGGCGACGTGCGGGCCGGGGCGGGCGCGCACCTGAAGAACGGCCCCCTGTGCGGCCTGTTCGCGATGGGCGGGCTGCTCATGGGCGCTTTCGTCGCCGTCTACAACTACGTCGGCTTCCGGCTGCTGCTGCCGCCGTTTTCGCTTAGCCAGACCTTCATCGGCTTCATTTTTGTGGTCTACCTGGTGGGCATCTTCGCTTCCACCTTTTTCGGCCGGCTGGCGGATCGCCATGGGCGCGGCGCAATGCTGTCCGCGGCTACGGGCCTGGCGCTGGCTGGCTTGCTGCTCACGCTGTCGGACGCGCTGCCCGTCCTGATCGCGGGCATCGTCGTATTCACCTTTGGCTTCTTCGCCGCGCATGCCGTGGCCAGCGGCTGGGTGGGGCAGATGGCGCGCGGCTACAAGGCGCTGGCCGCGTCGCTGTACCTGCTGGTCTATTACGTGGGCTCAAGCGTGTTGGGCTCGCTGGGCGGGCATTTCTGGACCGTGGGGGCGTGGCATGGAGTCGCGGTCATGGCCGGCGCGCTGCTGGTCGGGGCGTTGTCCATCAGCGCGTGCCTGGCCTGGCGCACCGGCCGCCGCCATCGGGCGGGCGGGACGGCGGAACCAGCGCCGGGCGGCACGGCGGTGCGCGGCGGGTAAAAGCGATGGGCAAGGGCGGCGGGGCGGCCCCTGCGTGTTTGCATATTACTTAAAAGATAAAGATTCTCATTTATACTTGGCCGGATCCTCCGCGGCGCCGGCTTCTGCCGGGCCGTCCCATTTCACGCCGAGGTCCGCGATGAATCCAGAGTCCCCCGACCGCCAAACGCTGCAGCGCGAACATGCGGCGCTGCTGGCCGCCTACGGGCAGGCCCAATCCCATTGCAGCAGGCTGCTGAGCGCGCAGGCGTTGCGCATTGCCCATCTGGAAGGCGAGGCCATGCGGCTGCGGGCGGCGGTGATCCAGCGCGATACGGCGCTGGCCTGGGAACGGGACGATCGCAAGGCGCTTGAAGGCGCCATTCCCGGGTTGCCGCGGCGCGTCGCGCTGGCGCGCCGGGTGACCCAGCTGATGGAGCGCGTGCAGGTGCTGATGCGCGAGCGGCTGGCATGGCAGGACAGGGCGGCCTGGGCGCGCGAGCGCCCGCTTGAGCCATTGCCCGAGGCGCCCGCCGCGCGGCCCGCCGTGGCGGCGATCGCGCTGCGCGAAAAATCGGTGCTTTGCGTGGGCGAGGATGCCATGGCGCTGATGCTGACGCGCAAGATGGTGGAGATGGCGGGTGGCCGGTATCTGGGCCACAGCGGCGCGGAAGAGTCCAATGGCGACGCGCTGGAAGCCAGCCTGGTCGCCGCGGACCTCGTGATCTGCCAGACGGGCTGCGTCAGCCACGGCGCCTATTGGCGCGTGAAGGACCACTGCACGCGCACGGGCAAGCAGTGCGTGCTGGTGGACAAGCCCGAGGCCTTGGCCGCGTTGCAGCTGGAGCGCCGGACGGCGGACAGCGCGGGCTGAGTCCGCCCGGCGGCATCCGGCGTAGCGTCGCGTTACCTAGGGTTTCGGCTTGCGCGATTTCCCCGCAATACAGTCCGTATTGGATGAGGGGAAATCATGCTGAAGAAGCAAGACCGAGTGTCGCTGCCGTGGACCGATACGCTGGCCCGGCTGGAAGACGAACGCATCATGCTGGAGCGTATCGCCGCCGGCGTGCCGCTCCAGCAGGTGCTTGAACACGTACTGCACGCCATCGAGGCGCAGTCCAGCGTGGCGTTGAGGACCTCGATCGCGCTGGTGGACGAAACGGGCACCGTTCTGCGGCATGGCGCGGCGCCCAGCCTGCCAGACACCTTCAATGCGGCTGTCGACCGCGCGCCCATTGGCGCTGGCGTGGCATCGTGGGGCGCCGCGGCGCACAGCGGCAATCCTGTCTACGTCCAGGACATAGGCCAGGATCCCAGCTGGGCGCCGTGGCGCGATCTGGCCCTGGCCCATGGCCTGCGCTCCTGCTGGTCCACCCCCATCAAGCGTCCCGACGGCAAGCTGCTGGGCGTGTTCTCCAACTACTACGACACCATCCGCGTGCCGTCCGCTCATGATATCGACGCCATTGCGCTGGTGACGCGAAGCGCCGGGCTGGCGATCGAGCGGCATCTGGTCGACGTTGAACTGCGGCGCAGCGGCGAACGCTGGCGCGCCATGTTCGACGGCATGCAGGAGGCGTTTTTCCTGGCGGAGGCCCTGCGCGGCGAAGACGGCCGCATTGTCGATTTCCGCTTCCTGGAGGTCAATCCCGCATTCGAGCGGCAAAGCGGCATGAAAGAGGGCGACACCCTCGGCCACACCCTGCGCGAAATGATCCCGGGCGTGCCGGGCCAAATCCTGGATACGTTTGCGCACGTCGTGGAGTCCGGCGAACCCGCGCAGTTCGAGTTCGCCGTGCCTGCGCCCAAGGACGCCTGGTACGAGGCGCGTGCGCGCAAGGCCGACAGCGACTGCATCATGGCGCTGTTTCTGGACGTCTCGGCGCGCAAGGCTGCTGAAACTGAGTTGTGGGAAGGACAGCATCGCAAGAACTTCCTGCTTGCGCTGGGCGACCGCATGCGCGAGCTGCACCTGCAATCCGCCATCGAGGACACCGCCTGCGAAGGGCTCGGGCAGCATCTGTCCCTGGGACTGGTCGCGGTGCTGGATTGGGCGGGGGACGGCGCAACGCCGACGGTCTCGACCTGCTGGCGATCGCAAGCGGATCTGGCCCGGCTGGAAGTCCTGTACCCCGACCAGTTTGGCGAGGATTTCTACGCGGCGCTGCGCAAGGGGCGCACCGCCTACCTGCAGCCGCTGCTCGGGCAGGAGGGCGGCGAAGTCCTTCCGTCGGCCATCGTCGTGCCGATGCGCCGCTGGGCGCGGCAGGGCAGCGCGCTGGTCGTGCGGCCCCTGTCGACCAGCCGCCTCAAGGCTGCCGATCTTGCCTTCATCGAGGAAGTCGCCGAGCGCATGTGCGACGCCGTCGAGCGCTCGCAGTATGCGCGCATGCTGGAACAACGCGTGGAGAACGCGATCGCCGAGCGTGACCGCATCTGGCGCCTGTCGCCGGAACTGCTCGCCATCATCGATGCGAAAGGACGGTTCGTGAGCGTGAATCCCGCGGTGCGGCCGATCCTGGGGTGGAGTCAGGACCAGTTCCTTTCGATGCATCTGGCCGAGCTGATCCATCCGGACGACCTGGACAAGACGCGCGCCGCCTGGTCGTCCGACACGCAGTCCGGCCCCGCGCAGACGGTGCGACATCTGGAGAACCGCGTGCTCAGGCGCGAGGGCGGCTACAGCTGGATCACCTGGAGCATGTCGTGGTCGCAAGACAGCCTGTATGTGACCGGCCGCGATGATTCTGACCTGAAGGCGCAGGCCGAGACCCTGCTCGACACCGAGAACGCGCTGCGGCAGTCGCAGAAGATGGAGGCCGTGGGGCGGTTGACGGGCGGCATCGCGCACGACTTCAACAACATGCTCCAGGGAATCACGGGAGCCCTCTACCTGATCCAGCGCAAGCTGGCGGGCGACAGGCCGGATCAGGCGCAGCGTTTCATCAATGTGGCCATGGAATCCGCGAACCGCGCGGCGCATCTGACTCAACGGCTGCTGACCTTCTCGCGCCGCCAGCCGATCGATCCCAAGCCCTTCAGCATCCAGGCCGTGCTCCACTCCATGACGGACCTGTTCCACCGCTATACGGGCGAACGCGTGACGCTGGTGGTCGACGTCGAGCCGGGACTGTGGCCGGTGAAGTGCGACAAGAACCAGTTCGAGAACGCCATGCTGAACCTGGTCATCAATGCGTGCGACGCGATGCCCGACGGAGGGATGTTGACCGTCGCGGCCGCGAACGCGGCGCTCGATGGCGCCGTGCAGCGGCAGATCCCTGGAATCGGCGCGGGCGCATTCGTCGAGGTGACGGTCGCCGACGTGGGCTGCGGCATGACGCCCGATGTGCTGGCGCATGCGTTTGATCCGTTCTTCACCACGAAGCCGCTGGGCGAGGGCACGGGCCTTGGCCTGTCGATGACTTACGGCTTCGCCAAGCAGGCGGGCGGGGCCGCCGCCATTGACAGCGCGGCGGGGGTCGGCACTGCGGTCAAGATCTATCTGCCCCGCTACGAAGGCGGGGATGCGCTGTCCCAGGAACTCAAGCCCGCTGCCGAACCGCAGGCAGCCACGGCCCGGCAGTCGGTGATCGTCGTGGTGGAAGACGACCTCAACGTGCGCGAGATGGTGCGCGAGAGCCTGCTTGAAATGGGCATGCAGGTGCTGACCGCGGCGGACGGACAGGCTGGCCTGGACCTGGTCAACTCGACGCCGGCCATGAGCCTGCTGATCACGGACGTGGGCCTGCCGGGACTGAACGGCCGTCAGTTGGCCGACGCCGCGCGCGCGGCCCATCCCGGACTGCGGGTGCTGCTGATGACGGGCTATGCCGAAAGCGCAGCCAGCTCGGACGGCTTTCTGGAAGAGGGCATGGAACTGATCGTCAAGCCGTTTTCGCTCGATGCGCTGGAGGGCCGCGTCAGGCGCATGCTGGAGGCGGGCGTGGGGCCGCAGCGTGGGCAATGAGGTCCCAGTGTTGCAAAGGCAGGTAAAAAATGCCCCTCAACCCGCACTGGCGCCGTCGCGCGGCGGGGGCGAATCCGGGCACGTGGCTTGCGGGTAGGTTGGAGCACTTCAACCTAGGAGCTACGCTATGAAGAATCGTGCCATGACTTGTGCGCTTGTATTGATCGCCGGGCTGGCGACTGCCGGCGGGGCGATGGCCCAGTCGTCGGGCCGCTCCACGCCCTCCACCTCTCCCTCCACCACGCCGAACGACGGGACTGCCGTGCCGCCGAACACGCCGGTGCCTGCCGGCACGATTCCGCCCGCGCCCAACGCGGCGCCGAATACGCCGACCACCCCGCCGAATCTGGACAAAAGCAACCACATGAAGTCGGGAAAGCATGAATCCGACACGCCGAAACGTGCGCGTGAAGCCAACGACAACGTGCCGCGCACGCCGGCCGGCGGCGCCACGCCGCCTCCGGGGTATCCGAACACCGGCGGCAGCAAGTAAGGCAAATGAAAGAGGCTTCCGCAGGGAAGCCTTTTTTCATGGGGCCGGCTGGCGCCGGGAGCGCCCGCCCGGCCTAATGCTGCCGCCGCAGTTCAGCGGGCGGCACGCGCAACTGGCCGCGGTACTTGGACACCGTGCGGCGCGCCAGCAGGATGCCGCTTGAGGCGAGCTGCTGCGTCAGGGCGACGTCGGACAGGGGCATCGCGGGGTCTTCGGCGTCGACCATCTCCTTGATGAGCGCCCGCACCGCGGCGGCGGAGCACGACCCGCCCGATTCGGTGGCCAGTTCGCGCGAGAAGAAATGCCGGAATTCGAACACGCCGCGCGGCGTCGTCATGTACTTGCTGACGGTCGCGCGCGACACGGTCGATTCGTGCATGTTGAGGTCGTCCGCCACCTCGCGCAGCATCAGCGGACGCAGCGCTACCTCGCCGTACTCGAAGAACGTTTGCTGGCGCTTGACGATGGCCTCGGCCACGCGCTGGATCGTCGTATAACGCTGTTCCACGTTTCGCACCAGCCAGCGCGCTTCCTGCAATTCCTGCGCCATGGGGCTGCGGTCGTCCAGGCGCGCGCGGCGGAACAGGTCCGCATAGGCGCTGTGCAGGCGGGCCCGCGGCATGGCGCTGCGGTTGGGCAGCACCCGCCAGCGACCCTGCCATTTGTCCACGAAGACATCCGGCACGACGTAGACCGGCGCTTCGCCGCTGTACCGGCTGCCCGGTTTGGGATCCAGGCTGCGGATCAGCGCGCAGGCGTCGCGCAGCGCATCGTCCGGGCATCCCAGCGTGCGCCGCAGACCCATGTAGTCGTTCTTGCCCAGGCGGTCCAGATGCTCGTGCACGATGCGCAAGGCAAGCGCGCGGATGTCGTCATCGGCGTCGCGCTCGGCGGCCAATTGCAGCGACAGGCATTCGCGCAGGTCGCGCGCGGCCAGCCCCGGCGTGTCGAGCTGCTGCACCAGGCGCAGCGCGGTCATCCATTCGCCTTCTTCCGGGGTGGGGCTGAAATCGGCATTGGCGGCGCTGCACAGGCCCTCCAGGGGCACGCGCAGGTACCCATCGTCGTCAAGCGCGTCGATGATGAATTCGGCCAGCAGGCGATCGCGCGCCGCGAGGTGATAATTGCCCAGCTCCGCAGACAGGCGCTCGCGCATGGAGACGCTTGCGCAGGCCCACTGGCCCAGGTCGGTGTCGCCGCCGCCCGCCGTGTGGACCGGGTAATCGCCGGAATAGGCCGGCGCGTCCGGCGGCGGTTCATCGGTGTCCGGGGAGTCGGCCGCGGCGAGCGCGTCAGCCACGGGTTCCGCAGCCGCGCCGGCGTCTTCGCCGCGCGCACCGGGCGGGGCCGGCGCCGCGTCGGGTTCCTGTTCGTCCGGGTCTTCAAGAAAGGGGTTGGTGGCTAGCGCCTGCTGGACCGCCGTGGTGAATTCCAGGGCGGACATCTGGAGCAGCTTGACGGACTGCTGCAGGCGGGGCGCCAGCGTCATCTGCTGGCGCAGGCGCAGTTCTTGCATCGGGTGGCCCAATCGAGTCTCCTGGAGGGGCGGCCGCCGAAAGACGGCTCATCCCTTGGTAGATGCAAAGATCGTGCCAGGCGCGATTGCGGGGAGAACCGGATTTGGGCACGCGGCGTGCTGGGCCAGTATTACAAGCTGGCGGTAAGAACTGCTCAAGCCGCCGGATCGGGCGCGTCTTTCTCGTAGAGGTCCAGGCGGTTGTACAGCGTCTTCAGGCTGACGCCCAGCGTTTCGGCCGCGAGGCGCTTGTCGCCTGCGTGGTGGGCGAGTGTGGCCAGGATGAATTCGCGCTGCGCGCGCCCCAGCGGCATTCCCACCGGAAAGTTCAGGGCGCCGTCGCGCAGTTCGGCTTGCCGGGGCCCGCGGTTGCGCGCCTGCAGTTCGGCATCGAGCACAGAGTCGGCCAGGATGTATGCGCGTTGCACGACGTTGCGCAATTCGCGAACATTCCCCGGCCAATCGTATTGCGCGATGGCGTCGAGCATGCGCGGCGCGAAGGTCTTTTGCGTACCGTGCTGCGCGTTGAGCGTATCCAGGAACTGGTGCGCCAGGATCAGAGAGTCGTTGCCGCGTTCGCGCAGGGGCGGCACCCGCAGCGGGATCACCAGCAGCCGGTGTAGGAAGTCCTGGCGCAGGCGGCCGTCGGCCACCGACGCCGCGGGGTCGCGGTTGCTGGCGCAGATGATGCGGGCGTTGGCGCGCAGCAGATCCGTGCCGCCCACCCGCTGGTACGTCCCGGCTTCGAGCACACGCAGGAAATGCACCTGCATGTCCGGGGGCATTTCCGTGACCTCGTCCAGGAACAGCGTGCCCCCGCTGGCATATTCGAAGTAGCCCGCATTTTGCGACACGGCGCCGGTGAAGCTGCCTTTCTCGTGGCCGAAAAGCTCGGCGTGCGCCAGCGTGCCGCTGATGGCTCCGCAGTTGACGGCCACGAAGGGCTGGTTGCGGCGGTCGCTTGCGTCATGAATGGCGCGCGCCACGATTTCCTTGCCCGCGCCGCTTTCCCCGATGATGAATACGCTGGCGTCGGTGGCCGCAGCCAGGGATATCTGGGCGCCCAGCTTGCGCATTTGCGGCGACAGGGCGTCGATATCGGCGAAGGCGGTGGGGGACACAGGCGCGCTGTCGCGAGGGGCGGTGTTGCGAGTGGCCATACGTAGTCCTGATCCCGGGAGCTAACCTGTAATGAAGTCATCGTAGATGGGCGGCGGCTGTCCGATTGCGACCAGTTGCAAGCAATGGAAAACCTTCGTCGAAAGTGGCGAATATTTGCGCCGACCGACCCCATAGTGGCTATTCTGAGACTGAAACAAAGGACACGGAGATAGCATGCCTCACCTCCTTATCGTTGACGACGACGACGCGATACGCGAGACGCTGGCCGAGATCGGCCGTGAGAGCGGGTTTTCGGTGGCGGTGGCCGCGAGCGTCAAGGACGCATTCATCCAACTGGAACGTCAGGCGCCAGACCTGGTGCTGACGGACGTGCGGTTGCCGGGCGGCAGCGGCATGGATATCTTCAAGAACGTGGCCATCAGCAGTGCCGAGGTCGTGGTGATGACCGGACACGGATCGGTCGACAACGCGGTTCAGGCATTGCGCCTGGGCGCGACCGACTATCTGGTCAAGCCCATCTGCATGGAACGGCTTACCGAGATCCTGGCGCGCATCGTCGAAAACGCCGGCGGCGAGCTGCCCGGAACCCCATTCGAAGAGCCCGGGCGCTTCGGAAAGCTGTACGGCAAGTCCGAGCGCATGCTGGAACTGTATAGGCAGATCGGGCGCGTGGCGCCCACCAACGTCACCACCTTGCTGATCGGCGAAAGCGGCACCGGCAAGGAACTGGCCGCGCATGCGATCCACGAGCTCAGCCCGCGGCGCCAGCGTCCCTTCATCGCCGTCAACTGCGGCGCGATTTCCCCCAATCTGATCGAAAGCGAAATGTTCGGCCACGAGCGCGGCAGCTTCACCGGCGCCGACCGCCAGCACAAGGGCTACTTCGAACGCGCGGACGGCGGCACGCTGTTCCTGGACGAGGTCACGGAAATGCCGCTGGACCTGCAGGTCAAGCTGCTGCGGGTGCTGGAAACGGGGCGGTTCATGCGCGTCGGGACGAACCGCGAGGTCGCCTGCGACATCCGGATCGTGGCGGCCACCAACCGCAATCCCGAACAGGCCGTGCAGGAAGGCAAGCTGCGCGAAGACCTTTTTTACCGGCTGAGCGTCTTTCCCATCGAACTGCCGGCATTGCGTGAGCGGGGGAGCGACATCCTGTTCCTGGCGCAGCGCTTCCTTCAGAGCCTGAACCAGGAGGCGGGCAAGAACAAGGCGTTTGCGCCGCAGGCGCAGGCCGCGCTGGAACAATACGATTGGCCCGGCAATGTGCGGGAGTTGAAGAACTTCGTGCGGCGCGCCTTCATCATGGCGGATGGCGACGTGCTGGACCTTGACATGCTGGCGCCGCACATGTCGCCGGCGAGCGCGCCCGCCGGAGGGCAGGTAAGCGTGCCGGTGGGCGAGACGCTGGCCGAGGCGGACCGCCGCCTGATCCTGGCCACGCTGGAACGATGCAACGGCGTCAAGAAGCAGACCGCGGCCGTGCTGGGCATCAGTCCGAAGACCCTCTACAACCGGCTGGAGGAGTACGCCGCGGCGGGGTATGTGCTGCCGGGCGAAGATCCCCAGGCGGACAATCCGACCCGGGGATCCGCCTAGCGGCGCGGCTTACTTGCCGTAGCGCGTCTTCAGGTCGGCCATGCAGGCATCCTTGGCGTTGCCCGACATGCCATCGCACTTTTCCTTGCCGACCTTATAGTCGGCGTCGTTGCGCGCCTTGCTTGCATCGCGGTTGGCTTCGGCCTTTTCCTTGCCGGCCTTGGCGTCAGCCTTGGCCTTGTCGCGCGTGGCCTCGGCCTGTTGCTGGCAGACGTCCTTGGCGTTGCCCTTCATGCCGTCGCAATGCTTCTTGTCCATCTTGTACTGGTTGTCGATCTGGTCGTCGCTGCGTACGCCGGCGGCGCCGGTTTGCGCCGAGGCCTGGAATGCCAGGACGGACAGGCAGAGGGCGAATGCGGGGCAAATCGTTCTGGACAGCTTCATGACTGACTCCTTTGGGATGATGGTCCGATATGGAGCGGACCCGCGCATACCGAAGCAAGCGCTGTTCCCGCCCGCGCCGGGAACGGCGCTTGCGCGCATGGATAGAGCCCGGCCCGCAAGCAGGCGGACCCGGCCGGACACAAGGAGACGCACATGAACACAGGACGCGAACAGGAAGCGGGAAAGTCCAAGGCCAACACCCCCAAGGACGATGCAGAGGCGGCCCGCCAGAGCGGGCAATTCGGCGCGGACAAGCCGGGCGAAGACGCGTCGGCCGCCAAGCGCCCGTCCGACAGGAAGCCCAACAGCAAGGGGCCGGAGTATGAAGAGGGCGGGCAGTACCCGGGCAAGCGGCCCGAAGGGCAATAGCGGGACCGCTATTCGTCCTGCTCCTGTCCCAGGCGGAACAGCAGGACCACGCAATACAGCGCGGCCAGCCCGATGACGCCGTAGAAGGCGCGGGCCGCCGCCGCGTGAGGCAGGACTTTCGCGAAGACATCCAGATTGACCGCTGCGATCAGGCCGCTGTTCAAACCGCCGGCCACCACCGCGATCAGCGCTGTCCAGTCCAGCACGGACAGTCCCCGCCCGATGCGCGCCTGCGCGTCGGGCTCTGCCGCGCCCTCGGACTGCTCGGACAGCTTGTCCTCATCGCTGGGTATATCCATGTTTCTGGCTCCTTGAAGGGCAGGCGAACCGCGTCCCGAAGGGCGCGGACGCGGGGCGTCCTTATCCGCCGTTGCGGACGGGGTCGGGGTCGTCGCGGGACAGGCCGGCTTCGTCCGCGTCGGTGACGCGGTCAGGCGCGATGTCGGAACCGTCGTCCTCGCGTTCGTCCGGGTCGACGCTCTCGCGTTCTCCGGTGGCCTGGGAATCGCTGTCGGTATGCGCCCGGCCGGGCGGGAGATCGCTGGCGGAGTCCGAGGAGTCGCTGGGACCGAGGTCCGGGCGGCCGCTCTCGTCGATGGCGGGAAGGTCGGGGTCGGGGATGCGGGGCATGGCGGTCTCCGTTGGGGATGGCTGGCCGCGCGCGGGGGGCGCCTTGCGTGGCGCGCGGCGCTCCGCCTTTTGCGTAGCCTAGCCCTTGCGCAGCAAGCGCCGTGCCGGTTGCGGGCGGGTATGGAAGTTGCTGTCCCGACGGCAATTCTCAACGCGGGAGAGTGCCATGTCTTTGATAGTCGCTGCACGGTTCCAGACCTTCGACCAGGCCAGCACGGCGACGCAGATGCTGGTTGCCGAAGGCTATACCGAAGATGACATCCATACCTTCTACGTCAGCCCGGCGGGAGAGCACGGACGCTATCCGCTTGGCGGAGACCGTCTGGCCGATCCTGACGCCAGGGGCGGGCATTTTGGCGCCGTGGCGGGCGCGTCGCTATTGGGCCTGCTGTTCGCGCTGCTGGGCGGGCTGATCGCCGCGCGCCTCTCCGCATCGGTGTTCATCACGATCGCGGCGGCGGGCGTGGGCGCCTATATCGGCGCATTGGCCGGCGCGCTGTGGGTCATCGGACGCAGGAAACGCACCGCGCGGGCCGCGCCAGGCGAAATGGCCCAGGCCCATCCGGCGGTGCGCCAGGCGGGGGTGATGCTGGCGCTGCACGTGGAGGCCGGGCGCGAGCCGCAGGCCAGGCAGCTGCTGCGCCAGGCCGGCGGGACCGACATCGAGCGCGCGAACGGTCGCTGGCAGGACGGGAAGTGGCAGGATTTCGATCCCTTGACCCCGCCGCGGCCCGTCGAGGCGCGCACCACAGTCAGTTGAACCCGGTCATGGGCTCGCGAGGAGACAGACAATGAAGACATCGCCAACACTGATGGCGGCGGCGCTGGCGGCGACGGCCGTGCTGGCAGGCGCGCCGTTCATGATCCACGCCGCGGACCTGGCCGCGTCCGACGCGCGCTTCCTGGAGGCCGCGGCCGGCGCCGGCATCTTCGAGGTGGAGGCCGCCGAACTTGCCGGCAAGCGCGCCCAGGACGCCCAGGTCCGGGCCTATGCCGCGAAAATGCTGGAACAGCATCGCAAGGTGAATGGCGAGCTGAAAGCGCTGGCGGCGGCCAAACAGGTCGAGCTTCCGGGGCAGCCCTCCGAACCCGATCGCGCGACCCTCCAGGACCTGCGCGCGAAGACCGGCGCGGCGTTTGACCAGCTGTACGTGGAAAAAGCGGCGGTCGACGCGCACGCCACGGCCAACCGCCTGTTCCAGACGGCGGCCAAGGAGTCCGAGGACCCGCAGATCCGTGAATTCGCCTCGCGCACGTTGCCCATGCTGGCGGACCATTATTCGATGAGCCGCACGCTCAAGGGCGATGCCGCCGCCAGCGGCGAAAGGATCCAGCCGGCGCCCAAGGGCGAGGCGCCCGCCGTGTCGCCCGCGTCGCGCGAGGCGCCGGCATCCGTTGTGCCGCCGAAATGAGCCGCAGGCGCGGCCGGCCTGAAAGCGCGTTCAATCGCCCGCGCTGCCCGTGATGGGCAGCACGATGCCGGTGATATAGCTGGCGCAGGCCGGCGAAGCCAGGAACACGTAGGCGGGGGAGATTTCCTCGGGCTGCGCGGGGCGGCCCAGATCGGTCTTTTCGCCAAAGGACTGGATGTCCTGGGCGCTCCGGTCAGCGGGATTGAGCGGCGTCCATACCGGTCCGGGCGCCACCGCATTGACGCGTATGCCTTGCTCCGCCAGGTTGGCGGCAAGCGATCGGGTGAAGGCGTGGATGGCGCCCTTGGTGGACGAATAGTCCAGCAGCTTGGCGCTGCCGCGCAAGCCGGTCACCGATCCCGTGTTGATGATGGAAGCGCCGGCCTTCAGATGCGCCAGCGCCGCGCGCGCCATGTAGAAGTAGCCGGTGATGTTGGTGCGCAAGGTCCTGTCCCACTTGTCGTCGCTGATTTCCGGCAGCGTGTCGGTGTGCTGCTGGTAGGCGGCATTGTTCACCAGGACGTCCAGCCGGCCGAAATGCTTGACGGCCTGCGCGACGGCCTCGTTGCAGAACGCGGCGTCCTGGACGTCGCCGGGAATCAGCAGGCATTGCCGGCCTTCGGCCTGCACCGCGCGGCTGGTTTCCTTGGCGTCTTCATGCTCGTCCAGGTAGATCACCGCGACATCCGCGCCTTCGCGGGCGAACAGGACGCTGACCGCCCGGCCTATGCCGGAGTCCCCGCCGGTGACAATGGCGGCCATGTCCTGCAGCTTGCCGCTGCCCTGGTATCCGGGCGCCTGGTACTGGGGCTTTTGCACCATGTCGGCTTCATTGCCCGGCTTTTCCAGGTGCTGTGCCGGCATGGGCGGCGTGGGATGCGGGCGGTAGCCGGTCTGGGCGCTCTTGGGTGTGCTCATGCGTGTCTCCGGTTGACGGCGGCGCGGGATGCGCCTGGTGCCGGAGAGCCACGCAAACGCCGTTCCCGGCGGTCGAGGGCGCCTACTGCCGGCCGACGATCACGCCCAGCAGAAAGGCCGCGCCGGCAGCCAGGCCCACTGCCTGCCACGGCCGCGCATGGATGTATTCCTCGGTGCAGTCCAGGGTCTCGCGCATCAGGTCGCTGGCGTTGTCGGAGGCCTCGCGCAGGCTCTGGCGCGTTGCGTGCAACTGGTCGGACAGGCGCGCCTTCAGGGCGTCCAGATCCGTTGCCGACGTGTCTCGCAGGGTGGCTTCCAGTTCGTCGATCCAGCTCTCCGGATGACGCGAACGCCTGTAGGCGCCACGATTGTCGGGGCCGTTCTCGGGAAAATCGGAAGGCAGAGGGGTATTCGTCGTGGCCATCGAAAGCTCCTGACTGTCGGGCGGAAAATGCGCCTGTGCGGACCGGCCCGGGCGGCCGCCAGGCGGGCCGGGGCTTCAGCCCTCGACCATGTCGCGGCATGCCAGCGTGCAGCCCAGGCAGGCGCCCGCGCAGACCTGGCAATGTTCGGCTTCGTGCGTGGAACACAGGCGCGCGCAGGCGTCGCAGACCAGGGCGCACAAAGTACATAATGCGTTCGCGAATTCGCCGTTGCGGGCGAGCATTGCGGCGCACAGCCGGCACACGGCGGCGCAGTCGGTGCACAGGCCGATGCAGTGCTTCATGCGCGTCGCGTTCTCCTGCAGGCAGGCGGCGGCGCACTGGTCGCAAGCCACGGCGCATTCATAGCAGGCTTGCACACATTGCTCGAAGTTTGGGTCTCGCATTGCATCTCCTTGTGAGCAGCCGATGCCGCCGGGCCGCCGGGGCGGGGTGCGCATCGCGTGCACATCCGCTTGCAATTTGAAGAGTTGGCTTGTTTTCTCGGGCGGCTTGCCCCCGTAGCATGAAGATTCGCATCGGGCAGGAGATACCCATGAAATCGTCATCCGCATCCAAGGCAGCCGCATCATCCGGGCGCGCCGAGAAACACGCGCCGGACAACGCTAAGATACTGCCGCCGGGCGGTCCCGTCGACGTCCCCAGGCAGCCGGACAAACCCGATGCCCATACGCCCGACGAAGCACGCCGCGACAAGCGGGCGGTGGTCGACAACAAGACCGAATCGAACTGGGCCGATGGCTCCGCGCCGCAGCCGCGCGCCAAGAACGCGCGTTCATCCATTCTTTGATGCCTTCGCCTGCTGGCCCAGGAAAGCCAGCAGGCGGCGTTCATCGGCGTTCAGCCCGCGCGGACCGGCGGGCGCCGCCGACCTGGCGGGCAGCGTGCCCGCCAGATACGCGTCCAGAATGGCGGGATGGACGTAGCAGGCGCGGCAGACGGCGGGCGTGTTGGCCAGCCGCTGCGCCACCTGCTTGATGACGTCGGCGGCTTCCTGCCGGGCGTGGCGCTCATCCGTCGGGGGACGCGCTTGCAGCGCGGCGTAGGCCAGCACGGAGCCGGCCCAGGTGCGGTAATGCTTGGCGGTGAATTCGCCACCGCCGGCGGCGCGCAGATAGGCGTTGACCGCCCCGGAGTCCACCGGGTGCTTTTCGCCGTCCTCGTCCAGGTACTGGAACAACTGCTGGCCCGGAATGTCCAGGCAGCGCCGGATGATGCGGGCGACGCGGCGATCGTTGACGGTCACGTCGTGCGGCACGCCGCTCTTGCCCTGAAAGCGGAACCGTAGCCGGCTGCCCGCCAGCGTGGTGTGCCGGCGCTTGAGCGTGGTCAGTCCATACGACTTGTTGGCGCGGGCGTACTCCCGCGCGCCGATGCGGATCAGCGTAATCTCCAGCAGGCGTACCAGGACGGCGATCACTTTTTCCTGCGCCAGCCCGGGCATCGCCATGTGCCGTTCGGCCTGCCTGCGGATGCGGGGCAGCGCCTGGCCGAAGGCCAGCAGGTTCTGGTACTTGGAAGCGTCCCGCACCGCCGTCCAGGCCGCGTGGTAGCGGTACTGCTTGCGGCCGCGCGCGTCGCGCCCCGTGGCCTGCAGGTGCCCCAGCGGCGACGGGCAGATCCAGACATCTTCATAGGCCGGGGGGATTGCGAGCGCGTTGATGCGCTGGATTTCCGCCTCGTCGCGGATGCGTTTGCCGTCCGCGTCCAGATAGTGGAATCCGTGGCCGTTGACGCGCACCCGGCGGTAGCCGGCCTGCGTGTCGTCCACATAGGTCAGCGAGGCCTGCGGGGCGGCGCCCGGTTCCGGTGCGGCGTGGGTGCGGGTGTCCATTCGGTGTCTGGTCTGGGCAAGAGGGGCGCATAGGGCGCCGCGGCAGTCAGCATGCGACGTTCCCGGCGGGCGGATCGCGGGGAGGGGATGTGGCCGGGAACGCCGCTTGCTGAGCTGTCTGCCGGCAGCAATGCCGTCGGAACGGTCCTCGCGGGCCGGATCCGCCGCCCTGGCGAGAAACTTCGAAGGAGAGCTCAATGCAAACCATCCTGCAACTACATGTGCCGCCCAAGCCGGACCCGATACCGCCCGGCTCGCCGCCCGGCGACCTTCCCGTCGATCCGGATACGGACGAGCCCGACGTGGACCTGCCGCCGCTGTCTCCGCCGGTCAAAGAGATCGTGCCGCCGAAAGACCATTGATCGATGTTTGCCGCCGAATAACTCGAACCAATAAAGACGAGGAGTCACCATGTCGACCATCCTGCTGATCATCCTGATCCTGCTGCTTATCGGCGCCGTGCCCGCCTGGCCGCACAGCAAGGGCTGGGGCTACTACCCCAGCGGCCTCCTGGGCATCGTCGTGATCGTGCTTATCGTGCTGCTGCTGATGGGACGCATATCGCGC
>NZ_JBDJLJ010000019.1:0-91788 GCF_039673305.1 Achromobacter spanius | reverse complement strand
GCCTTGCGCGGCGCCTTGCGCGGCGCCTTCCACCACGACCACGACCGAACCCTTGGCAACCTTGTCGCCGACCTTGACCTTCACTTCCTTGACCACGCCGCCCTGCGAGGCCGGGATCTCCATCGAGGCCTTGTCGGATTCGACGGTGATCAGGCTCTGCTCGGCCTTGATGGTGTCGCCGACGGCGACCATCACTTCGATGACTTCGACTTCCTTGAAGTCGCCGATGTCGGGCACTTCGATCTCGACCGGACCCGTGGAGGCGGCCGGCGCCGGGGCCGACGCTTCGGCCTTGGGCGCGGCGGCGGCGGCCTGCTTGGGCTCTTCCTTGGCAGCCGGCTTGGCGTCGGCCTTGGGGGCCTCTTCCTTGGCCGAACCCTCGGCGGCTTCGACTTCCAGCACGACCGCGCCTTCGGCGACCTTGTCGCCGACCTTCACGGCGATGGACTTGACCACGCCGCCCTGGGACGCGGGGATTTCCATCGAGGCCTTGTCGGATTCGACCGTGATCAGGCTTTGCTCGGCCTTGATCGTGTCGCCCACGGCAACCAGCACTTCAATGACTTCCACTTCCTTGAAGTCGCCGATGTCGGGAACCTTGATTTGCACGATGTTGCTCATGTCTCTTTACCCTCAGGCGTATTGCGGGTTGGCTTTGTTCGGATTGATGCCGTACTTCTTGATGGCTTCCGCCACCTTGGCGACCGGCACCTTGCCTTCGTCGGCCAGCGCGCGCAGCGCGGCGACCACGACGAAGTGGCGGTCCACTTCGAAGTGCTCGCGCAGCTTCGAGCGGAAATCCGAGCGGCCGAAACCATCGGTGCCCAGCACCTTGTATTCGCGGCCCTTGGGCACGAACGGACGGATCTGGTCCGCAAAGAGCTTCATGTAGTCGGTCGACGCGATGATCGGGCCTTCCGTCTTGGCCAGCTGTTCCGTGACGTAAGCCACTTGCGGCTTCTTCTCGTCGGGGTGCAGCATGTTGTGGCGCTCGGCGTCCAGGCCGTTGCGGCGCAGTTCGGTGAAGCTGGTGACGCTCCACAGGTCCGACGCGACGTCCCAGTCGGCGGCCAGCAGTTCCTGCGCGGCCATGACTTCGCGCAGGATCGTGCCCGAACCCATCAGCTGCACGCGGTTCTTGCCCTTGCCGTGCGACTTGAGCTTGTACATGCCCTTGATGATGCCTTCCTCGTCGCCCTGGGTCAGACCGGGCTGCGGGTAGTTTTCGTTCATCACCGTCAGGTAGTAATAGACGTTTTCCTGGTCTTCCACCATGCGCTTGAGGCCATGCTGGATGATGACGGCCAGCTCATGGCCGAACGTCGGGTCGTAGGACACGCAGTTCGGGATGGTGGACGCCAGGATGTGGCTGTGGCCGTCTTCGTGCTGCAGGCCCTCGCCGTTCAGCGTCGTGCGGCCGGCGGTGCCGCCCAGGAGGAAGCCGCGCGCCTGCATGTCGCCGGCGGCCCAGGCCAGGTCGCCGATGCGCTGGAACCCGAACATCGAGTAGTAGATGAAGAACGGGATCATGATGCGGTTGTTCGAGGAGTACGACGTGGCCGCCGCAATCCACGAGCTCATCGCGCCCGCTTCGTTGATGCCTTCCTGCAGGAGCTGGCCGTCGGCCGCTTCCTTGTAGTACATGACCTGGTCCTTGTCGACCGGGGTGTACTTCTGGCCTTCCGGCGCGTAGATGCCGATCTGGCGGAACAGGCCTTCCATGCCGAAGGTGCGCGATTCGTCGGCCAGGATCGGCACGACGCGCGGGCCCAGTTCCTTGTCGCGCAGCACCTGGTTCAGGATGCGCACGAAGGCCTGGGTGGTGGAGATTTCACGGCCTTCAGCGGTGGGCTCCAGCACGGCCTTGAAAGCGTCCAGCGCGGGCGCCTTCAGTTGCTCGTCGGCCTTGGCGCGGCGGCGCGGCAGGTAGCCGCCCAGCGCGGCGCGGCGCTCGTGCAGGTACTTCATTTCGGGCGAGTCTTCGGCCGGCTTGAAATACGGCAGGTCAGCCAGCTTGTCGTCCGGGATGGGGATGCCGAAGCGGTCGCGGAATTCGCGGATCGAGTCCAGCTCCAGCTTTTTCTGCTGGTGGGTCGGGTTCTTGGCCTGGCCCACGTGGCCCATGCCGTAGCCCTTGATGGTCTTGGCCAGGATGACGGTGGGTTGGCCGGTGTGGGTGCTGGCGGCGTTGAACGCGGCGTACACCTTGTGGGGATCGTGGCCGCCGCGGTTCAGGCGCCAGATGTCCTCGTCGCTCATGCGCGACACGGCTTCCAGCAGCTTCGGATGCTTGCCGAAGAAGTGCTCGCGGACGAACTTGCCGTCGTTGGCCTTGTACGCCTGGTACTCGCCGTCGACGGTTTCTTCCATGATCTGGCGCAGGATGCCTTCCTTGTCATGGGCCAACAGCGGATCCCAGTAGCCGCCCCAAATCAGCTTGATGACGTTCCAGCCCGAACCGCGGAAGTCGCCTTCCAGTTCCTGGATGATCTTGCCGTTGCCGCGCACCGGCCCGTCCAGGCGCTGCAGGTTGCAGTTGATGACGAAGATCAGGTTGTCGAGCTTTTCACGCGCGGCCAGGGCGATCGCGCCCAGCGATTCGGGTTCGTCCATTTCGCCGTCGCCGCAGAACACCCAGACCTTGCGCTTGCTGGTGTCGGCGATGCCGCGGGCGTGCAGGTACTTCAGGAAGCGGGCCTGGTAGATGGCCATCAGCGGGCCCAGGCCCATCGACACCGTCGGGAACTGCCAGAAGTCCGGCATCAGCTTCGGATGCGGGTACGAGGACAGGCCCTTGCCGTCGACTTCCTGGCGGAAGTGGTTCAGCTGGTCTTCGGTCAGGCGGCCTTCAAGGTAGGCGCGGCCGTACATGCCCGGCGAGGTGTGGCCCTGGAAATAGACCAGGTCGCCGCCGTGGTTTTCGTCTTCGGCGTGCCAGAAGTGGTTCTGGCCGCAGCCGATCATGGTGGCCAGCGAGGCGAACGACGCGATGTGGCCGCCCAGGTCGCCGCCGTCGGGCGGGTTGTGCTTGTTGGCCTTGACCACCATGGCCATGGCGTTCCAGCGCACGTACGAGCGGATGCGCGATTCCAGTTCCAGGTTGCCCGGATGCGCCGGCTCCAGGCCGGGGGGAATCGTGTTGACGTAAGCGGTATTCGGCGAGAACGGGATGTGGGCGCCGGAACGACGGGCTTCGTCGATCAGGCGTTCCAGCAGGTAGTGGGCGCGCTGCGGTCCTTCGCGATCAAGGACGGCCGCCAGGGCTTCGAGCCACTCCTGGGTTTCAAGGGTGTCTTCGTCGTTGGCAGCCTGCACGGCGCCAGCCTGGGCGAAAGAGGACATCGTGTGTCTCCTGTTGGGGTTCGTTCGTGACCACACCCGCTTATTTATCTACTCGCGGACATTGCATGGTAGCCGGGATCATCCGGGCTACCATGTGATGCATGGGTCGGGGTGTTCTAAGGACCTGCCAGGGCCGGTTTCCCTATCAGGCGGCATTCTAAGAAAGAAGAATAGCCGGTCGCAAGCAAAATTTCATGTTGCGGTACGGCATTTCATAATACGGAAAGTTGAACGGAAGCTGAATCCTGTAGGCGCATACTTCAATGCCCGAGGCACATACTTTTTATGGCCTAGCCTAAAAGGAGGGGTTGATTCCCGGCAATTCCCTTCCAACACGCACTAAAATGCGCGGTCTATCCGGCCCGAATTCCATGTCCAGCGCGCCCAAGTCCAATATACCTACGCCGTTCCACGATCACGCCCGCACCCGCCGGCGCGGGGTGTACTGGGTCACGCCCGCGATGGTGCTGATCCTGTACATCTGCGTGATGGCGGTGTTCTTCTGGCTGCAGCGCATCCATGACGACAGCGTCATGTTTGTCACGATCGACCAGGAACTCCGCCAGCAGCGCCTGATCTGGGTGGTGCTGGCCCTGTCCTGCGTCATCGTCATCAGCCTGCTGATGCTGTGGCGCTATACGCGCTTCCGGTCCACCGCCGAGGCCGCGCTCATCGCCGAAACCGGCTTTCGCCGCGCCATGGAAAACTCCATGTCCACCGGCATGCGCGTCCTGGACATGGAAGGCCGCATCGCCTACGTGAATCCGGCGTTCTGCCGCATGATCGGCTGGAACGAAGCCGACCTGATCGGCCGCAGCCCGCCCTTTCCGTATTGGGTGCCGGGTCGCCACGAACAGCACCAGCACACGCTGGACGTGCTGATGTCGGGCAAGACGCCCAGCAGCGGCCTGGAAGTCGAAGCCCAGCGCCGCGACGGCTCGCGCTTCACGGCGCGCATGTATGTGTCGCCCCTGCTCGATCCCAACGGCAACCAGATCGGCTGGATGACCTCCATGACCGACATCACCGAGCCCAAGCGCATCCGCGAGGCCCTGACCGCCGCGCATGAACGCTTCATGACCGTGCTGGAAGGCCTGGACGACGCCATTTCCGTCACCGCCGATACCCACGACGGCCTGGAACTGCTGTTTGCCAACCGTACCTACCGCCGCGTGTTCGGCGCGCAGACCGGCGGCCACGACGAACTGCTGGCCGGCCGCCGCGGCCGCTTCACCGACGAATCGGTCGAAGTCTTCGCGCCGTCGGTGCAGCGCTGGTTCGAAGTCCACCACCGCATGCTGGCCTGGACGGACGGGCGCCGCGTGCGCATGCAGGTGGCGCGCGACATCACCGAACGCCGCGGCCACGAGGAAGCGTCCCGCGTGCAGCAGGAAAAGATCCAGCTCACCAGCCGCCTGACCACCATGGGTGAAATGGCCTCGTCGCTGGCGCACGAACTGAACCAGCCCCTGACCGCCATCGCCAACTACAGCATGGGCGCCGTCGCCCTGGTCAAGGCCGGCCACACCAGCCCGAACATGCTGCTGCCGGCGCTGGAAAAGGCCGCCTCGCAGGCCGAGCGCGCGGGCAAGATCATCAGCCGCATCCGCGAATTCGTGAAGCGCAGCGAGCCGCGCCGCCAGCGGGTGGCCATCGGACGCATCGTCGACAACGCCATCGGCTTTGCCGAAATCGACGCCCGCAAGCGCCGCATTCGCATCGACAGCTTCGTGCCGTCGAACGCCCCGGACGTGCTGGCCGACCCCATCCTGATCGAACAGGTGCTGCTGAACCTGCTCAAGAACGGGCTGGAAGCCATGGAAAAGAGCGAGTCCGACGAGCTTAAGGTTGCCGTAATTCTGCACGATCAGCATATCGAGGTGGCCGTGGTGGACCGCGGCCACGGCCTTGCCGAACCCGAGCGCCTGTTCGAACCCTTCTTCAGCACCAAGACCCAGGGCCTGGGCATGGGGCTGAATATCTGCCGTACCATTATTGAATCGCACCACGGCCGCCTGTGGGCAGACCCCAATCCCGCCGGCGGCACCATCTTCCGCTTTACCCTGCCCTGCGCTGCACCCCAGTCGCAGGCCCAGAACGATCAGTCCGAGGAGTTGCACGCATGAACACGCCCCACCTGTCGAGCACGGTATTCATAGTTGACGACGACGAAGCGGTCCGCGATTCGCTGCGCTGGCTGTTGGAAGCCAACGGATATCGCGTTCGCGCCTATGCCAGCGGCGAGTCCTTCCTGGAAGACTACGACGCCAGCCAGATCGGCGTGCTGATTGCCGACGTGCGCATGCCCGGCATGAGCGGCCTGGAACTGCAGGAACAGCTGATCATCCGCAATGCGCCGCTGCCCATCGTGTTCATCACGGGCCACGGCGACGTGCCCATGGCCGTCTCCACCATGAAGAAGGGCGCGGTCGATTTCCTGGAAAAGCCCTTCAATGAATCCGATCTGCGCGAAATCGTGGCGCGGATGCTGGAACAGGCCACGCAGCGCGTGAGCAAGCACCAGGCCCAGAAGGATCACGAAGCCATGCTGGCGCGCCTGACCGCGCGCGAGCAGCAGGTGCTGGAGCGCATCGTCGCCGGCCGCTTGAACAAGCAGATCGCCGACGACCTGGGCATCAGCATCAAGACCGTCGAGGCGCACCGCGCCAACATTATGGAAAAACTTGAAGTGACCACCGTTGCTGATTTGATGAAAGTGGCTTTGGCCAAACCCGAGGCTCATGCATGACCGCTAGGATTATTGACGGCGCGGCCTTGTCGCTGCGCATTCGCGAAGAAGTCGCCCAACGCGTTTCGGCCCTGGCCGCCAAGGGCGCCCGCCCCGGGCTGGCCGTGGTGCTGGTGGGCGCGGATCCCGCGTCGCAGGTGTATGTGCGCAACAAGGTCGCCGCCTGCGAAAAGGCCGGCCTGCATTCCGTGAAAGAGCAGTACCCGGCCGAGATGACCGAAGCCGAACTGCTGGCCCGCATCGACGTCCTGAACCAGGATCCGACCATCCACGGCATCCTGGTGCAGCTGCCGCTGCCCAAGCACATGGACGCCCACAAGGTCATCGAGGCCATCGCGGCCGAGAAGGACGTGGACGGGTTCCATGTCAGCAACGCGGGCCTGCTCATGACCGGCCAGCCGCTGTTCCGTCCCTGCACGCCCTATGGCGTGATGAAGATGCTGGAATCGGAAGGCGTGACGCTGCGTGGTTCTGAGGCCGTGATCGTGGGCGCCAGCAACATCGTGGGCAAGCCCATGGCCATGCTGCTGCTGCAGGCCGGCGCCACCATCACGATCTGCAACTCCAAGACGCGCGACCTCGCGGCCCAGACCCGCCGCGCCGACGTGCTCGTGGTCGCCACCGGCAAGCCCGGCATGATCGACGGTTCGATGATCAAGCCCGGCGCGGTCGTCATCGACGTGGGCATCAACCGCGGCGCCGACGGCAAGCTGTGCGGCGACGTGGACTTCGCCTCCGCCAAGGAAGTGGCCGGCGCGATCACGCCCGTGCCGGGCGGCGTGGGCCCCATGACCATCGCCATGCTGCTGGTCAACACCGTCGAAGCGGCGGAACGGGCCGCGGCCGCCTGAGGGCGGCACGGGCCGCATGCCCCCTGGCGGGCGGGTGTTCGTGACATCTCGGTGTCTGACACCCGCATGCGCCGCTCGTTGGATATGCGCCGGTGTCTCCCGGGTGTCAGACACCTGCCGGACGGGCAATGCCCTCCCCCTGCCGCAAGCCCGATGCCAAGGCGCCCGCGGCGGTCCGGCGGTCCGGCGGTCCGGCGATCCGGCGATCCGCCGGCACCTTTCCCGCGGGGCGCTGTCAGAACGATTGCGACCTTGCATTCGGGCGGTTCGCCCCTACCTGATCCTTATCTCCTTCGCCGGCGCGCCGTCCGCGCCGCCCGCCATCATTCAAGCCGGTAACACCATGACCCAGAACCCCCTGCTCGCCCCCGTTTCCGACCTGGTCGATTACGCGGCCGTCAAGCCCGGACACATCGTGCCCGCCGTCGAGGAATTGCTGGGCATCGCCCGCCAGGCCGTGGACCGGGCGGCAGACCCCGCGCTGGCGCCCACCTGGGATGCCGTGGTGGAACCCCTGGACACCGCGTCCGAACGCCTGTGGCGCGCCTGGTCGGTTGCCGGCCACCTGAACGCCGTGGTCAATACGCCGGAGCTGCGCGAAGCGTACAACGCCGCCCTGCCCCTGGTGACCGAATTCTCGACCTGGGTCGGGCTGCATGAAGGCCTGTACAAGCAATACCAGCGCCTGGCCGCCGCCCCCGATTTCGCGTCGTGGACGCCGGTGCGCCGTCGCATCGTGGAAATGGCCCTGCGCGACTTCCGCCTGAGCGGGGTCGAACTGCAGGGCGCGGACCGCGAACGCTATGCGGAAATCTCCGACCGCGAGGCTCAGGCCTCGCAGAAGTTCTCGGAAAACGTGCTCGATTCCATCGATGCCTGGTCGCTGTTCGTCGAAGACGAAGGCCGCCTGGCCGGCATTCCGGCCGACGTCCGGGCCGCCGCCCGCGCCGCCGCCGAGGAAGACGGCAAGCCGGGCTGGAAGCTCACGCTGAAGATGCCCTGCTACCTGCCCGTCATGCAGTACGCGCAGGACCGCACGCTGCGCGAGGCGCTGTACCGCGGCTACGGCACGGTGGCGTCCGAACAGGGCGAGGCCAAGTTCGACAACTCCCCCCTCATCGAGGAACTGCTGGCGCTGCGCGCCGAAGAATCGGGCCTGCTGGGCCTGGGCACCTTCGCCGCCCTGCGCCTGCAGACGCGCATGGCCCGCGACGCCCGGGAAGTCACCGAATTCCTGCGCGACCTGGCCGGCCGCGCCAAGCCTTACGCCCAACGCGACCTGGCCGAACTCACGGCCTACGCCACCGGCGAACTGGGGCTGGACAGCCTGCAGCCCTGGGACGTGGCCTACGCGTCCGAGCGCCTGCGCGAATCGCGCTATGCGTACTCGGAAGACGAGGTGAAGCAGTACTTCACCGAACCGCGCGTCCTGGCGGGCCTGTTCGAGGTCATCCAGACCCTGTTCGACGTGCGCCTGACGGAAACGGCGGTGTCCTCGTGGCACGCGGACGTGCGCGGTGTGCGCGTCGAAAGCCCCGACGGCAAGCTCATCGGCCATCTCTACCTGGACCTGTACGCCCGCGCCGGCAAGCAGAACGGCGCCTGGGTCGACAGCGAGCGCACGCGCCGCGTCGTGGCCGGCCAGGTGCAGACGCCCATCGCCTACCTGACCTGCAACTTCTCGCGCCCCAACGGCGACCGCCCCGCCGTGCTGACGCACGACGACGTCATCACCCTCTTCCATGAAACCGGCCATGCGCTGCACGCGCTGCTGTCCGAGGTCGACGAACCCGGCGCGGCCGCGTTCGCCAGCGTCGAATGGGACGCCATCGAACTGCCGTCGCAGTTCATGGAGAACTTCTGCTGGGAATGGGCCGTAGTGCAGAAACTGTCCGCCCATGTGGATACGGGCGAACCGCTGCCCCGCGCGCTGTACGACCGCCTGGTTGCCGCCCGCAACTACCAGAGCGGCATGCAGACCGTGCGCCAGATCGAATTCGCGCTGTTCGACATGCTGATGCACGACCGCGCCAAGGGCGCGTCGATTTCCGAGGTGCTGGCCCTGCTGCAGGAAGTGCGCAAGGAAGTCGCGGTGCTCTTCCCGCCCGCGTGGCATCGCCTGCCGCACGCCTTTTCGCACCTGTTCGCGGGCGGCTATGGCGCGGGCTATTACAGCTACAAGTGGGCGGAAGTGCTGTCCGCCGATGCCTACGAGGCCTTCGAGGAGGCCGCCGCGAAACAGGCCGGCAACGCCCTGGGCACGCTGGATCCGGAAACCGGCGCGCGTTTCCGCCTCGAGGTGCTGGCCGTGGGCGGTTCGCGCCCGGCGGCCGAGTCCTTCGCCGCGTTCCGCGGCCGCGCGCCGCGCATCGACGCGCTGCTGCGCCACAGCGGCATGACGGCTGGCTGACGGCGGTGTCTGACACCCTTGACGCACTGCCGCAGCTTGCAGGGCGTCTGATCGGGTGTCAGACATCTGAGCGCACGCCGCGCCCGCCAAGACGGCCCGCCATCAAGCGGGCCGTTTTTTTGCGCCGCGCTTGCGCCCGCACAAGCCGCCGCCGCCCCGTCCCGCCCGCGCCTCGTCCAGCGGGTAGAATCCGAAAGGTTTACCCCTTTCCGGCTACTGGACCCATGCGAAATCTCGTTTCCGGCCGCGCCTTTCGCGGACTGCTGTTGGCCTTGTGCGTGTTTCTTGCCGCTTGCGGCGACAGGAACGTCGACTGGACGCTCTACAACGTGAAGGGGCACCTGCCCGACCTGAAGTTCTCGCTGCCCGGCGCGGGCGGCAAGACGGTCAGCAGCGACGACCTCAAGGGCAAGACGGTGCTGCTGTTCTTCGGCTACGCCAGCTGCCCGGACATCTGCCCCACCACCATGGCGCAGCTGACGGCGGTGCTGCAGAACCTGGGCGACAAGGCCAAGGACGTGCGCATCCTGTTCGTCAGCGTGGATCCGCACCGCGACACGCCCGACATCCTGCAGGCCTACGTCAACGCCTTCAACGACAATGCCATCGGCGTGACCGGCGACGAAAAGCAGATCGCCGACCTGGCCCGCCGCTACCGCGTGGCCTACCAGATCGAGAAACCCCGCCCCGGCGACGACGCCGACATGTACGAAGTCACGCACAGCCGCGGCGTGTACATTTTCGACAACGAGGGCCGCGCGCGCCTGCTGGCCTCGGACACCGACAGCATCGAGGCCTTGACCAAGGACGTCCGCCAGCTCATCGACATCACCTCCTGAACGGCGCGGCGCCGGCAGGTCTGCACACCAGTTGTTACAGCGACGGCGCGCGGGGCGTGAGTATCATCAGTCCACATCGCCCCTTTTACCCTAGTAAGGAGTACGCGCATGAGCATCATCATCATGATCATCGTCGGGTTCATCGTGGGCCTGATCGCCCGCGCCATCATGCCCGGGGACCAGAACATGGGGATCATCATGACCACCATTCTGGGCATCATCGGCGCCGTCGTCGCCGGCTTCCTGGGCCAGTCCCTCGGCTGGTACCAGCCCGGCGAACCCGCGGGCTGGATCGGATCCGTCGTGGGCGCGATCATCGTGCTGTTCGTGGTGGGCCTGATCGCCAAGAAGCGCGCCTGACGTCCGCGCCAGGCAAGCCAAAGAAAACGGGCCGATCGCAAGATCGGCTCGTTTTGCTTTGTCCGGGGCCGCAAGCGGCCCGGCCCGTTCAGCCGGCTGGCGTGGCGGGCGCCGCGGGCGTGCGCTCGGTCCAGCCGCCGCCCAGCACCTTGTACAGCGTGACCAGGTTGGACAGGCGCGCCAGGCGCGTGTCCACCAGCGCCTGCTGCGAGGTATACAGCGAACGCTGCGAATCCAGCACGCTCAGGTAGTCGTCGATGCCCTGGCGGAAGCGCTGCTCCGACGCGTCGTAGGCGCGCTGGTTGGCGTCCACCAGCAGCCGCTGGGCCTGGATCTGCTCGTCCAGGGTGCCGCGTCCGGCCAGGGCGTCCGCGACTTCGCGAAAGCCCGTCTGGATCGACTTTTCGTACTGCGCGACCTGGATGTTCTTCTGCACCTTGGCCAGGTCCAGGCCGGCGAGCAGCGAACCGCCCGCGAAGATCGGCACGGTGATCTGGGGCACGAAGCTCCAGGCGCCCGAACCGCCCTCGAACAGCCCGCCCAGGCTGGCGCTGGCGGTGCCGGCCGAGCCCGTCAGGCTGATGGTCGGGAAGAAAGCCGCGCGCGCCGCGCCGATATTGGCGTTGGCGCCCTTGAGCTGGTGCTCGGCCGCGCGGATGTCCGGACGCCGGACCAGCAGGTCCGACGGCAGGCCGGCGGGCAGCGTGGTGGGCAGCATGCCGTCGTCCAGCCTGACCGCGCCGTCCAGCGCGGCCGTCATCTCGGGCGACATGGGCTGGCCCACCAGCAACACCAGCGCATTGCGATCCTGCGCGGCCTGGCGCGTGTATTGCGACAGGTTGCGCTGGGCGGTGCGCAGCGACACTTCCGCCTGGCTCAGGTCCAGCGCCGTGGACAGCCCCTGGTCGTAGCTCTGCTGCGTCAGTTTGAAGGAGTCTTCCTGGCTCTTGAGCGTGTCGCGCGTCAGGCTAAGCAACTCCTGGTCGGCGCGCAGCGTCAGATACGCGTTGGCCACCTCGGCGATCAGCGTGAGCTGGGTCGCGGTGCGCGTTTCGTCCAGCGCCAGGTAGGATTCCAGCGCCTTGTCGCTGAGGCTGCGGATGCGGCCGAACAGGTCCAGTTCCCAGGCGGACATGGCGGCGCCCACCTGGTAGCTGTGGCTGGTGGTGGCCTGGCCGCTCTGGGTCAAGTCCCCGGGCGTGCGTTGGGCCGTTCCCTGGCCCGCCACGCCGATGCTGGGCATCAGGTCGGCGCGCTGGATGCGGTACTGCGCGCGCGCCGCCTCGACGTTCAGGGCCGCGACGCGCAGGTCGCGGTTGTTGGCCAGCGACTGCTCGATCAGTTGCTGCAGCAGCGGATCGCCGAAGAAATCGCGCCAGCCGATGTCCGCCGTCGACAGGCCGCCCGGCGCGGACGCCTGGGCCGCGTTGTAGGCCGCGCCCGTGGGATAGGCCGCGTCGATCGGCGCATCCGGCCGCTCGTACGTGGGGGCCAGCGAGCAGCCCGCCAGGGCCGCCGCCAGGGAAACAGACAGCAAGGTTCTCATCTGGAGTTTCATTACGGTTGGCCCTCCGCCGGCACGTCGTGCGCGTTCTTGGCGCCGGTGTCGTGCTTGTCGACGTTTTCGCTCATGCGCTTGACCTTGAAGACGCGCAGCATGATCACGAAGAAGGCCGGGACGAAGAAGATGGCCAGGAAGGTGCCGGTCAGCATGCCGCCGATAACGCCGGTGCCGATGGCGTTCTGGCTGCCCGAACCCGCGCCGGACGAAATGGCCAGCGGGGTCACGCCCAGGATGAACGCCAGGGACGTCATCAGGATGGGACGCAGGCGCTGGCGGGCGGCGTGGATGGCCGATTCCGTCAAGCTGGCGCCCGCCTCGTAGTGCTCCTTGGCGAACTCCACGATCAGGATGGCGTTTTTGGCCGCCAGCCCGATAGTCGTGAGCAGGCCCACCTGGAAGTACACGTCGTTGGACAGGCCCCGCATCAGCGTCGCCAGGAGCGCCCCGATGATCCCCAGCGGCACCACCAGCATGACCGCGGACGGGATCGTCCAGCTTTCATAGAGCGCCGCCAGGCACAGGAACACCACGATCAGCGAGATCGCGTACAGCGCGGGCGCCTGGGCGCCGGACAGGCGTTCTTCGAAGGACAGGCCCGTCCATTCGAAGCCCACGCCGACCGGCAGCTTGGCCGCCAGACGCTCCATTTCCTCCATGGCCGCGCCCGAGCTGTAGCCCGGCGCCGCCTGGCCCTGGATGTTGTACGACGGCACGCCGTTGTAGCGGTTCAGCTTTTGCGGGCCGAAGCTCCAGGTGGCCTTGGAGAACGCCGAGAACGGCACCATGTCGCCGGCGTTGTTGCGCACGTACCATTTGTTCAGGTCTTCCGGCAGCATGCGCGACGAGGCCTCGCCCTGCGCGAACACCTTCTTCACTCGGCCGCGGTCGATGAAGTCGTTGACGTACGACGAACCCCATGCGGTGGCCAGCGTGCTGTTGATGTCCGACACGGCCACGCCCAGCGCGCGTGCCTTTTCGCGGTCGATGTCGAGCTGGTACTGCGGCGCGTCTTCGATGCCGTTGGGACGCACGCCCACCAGCACCGGGCTCTTGGCCGCTTCGCCCAGCAGCTGGTTGCGCGCGGCAAGCAGCTTTTCATGGCCCACGCCGGCGCGGTCCATCAGCTGGAAGTCAAAGCCGGTGACGTTGCCCAGTTCCATCACGGACGGCGGCGGCACGACGAACAGCTGCGCGCGGCGCTCGGTCTTGGCGAAGTGCGCGTTGGCGCGCGCCGCCACGGCGCCGGCCTTCAGGCTGGCGTCGCCGCGTTCTTCCCAGTCGCGCAGCTTGATGAACAGGATGGACGCGTTCTGGCCGCGGCCGCCAAAGTTGAAGCCGTTGACCGCGAACACCGAGGTGACGGCGTCCTTTTCTTCGGTCAGCAGGTACTTGGTGGCGTCGTCGATGACCGCCTTGGTGGCCTCGGCGGTGGCGCCGGCGGGCGTCTGGATCTGGGCGAACAGGATGCCCTGGTCCTCGGCCGGCAGGAACGCGGTCGGGATGCGGGTGAACATCCAGCCCATGGCGATGACCAGGGCCAGGTAGACCACCATCAGCCGCTTGGTGCGGGTCAGGCCGCGCGCGACGGTGTTGGCGTAGCCGTTGCTGCTGCGATCGAAGGCGCGGTTGAACCAGCCGAAAAAGCCCTTCTTGGCGCCGTGATGGCCCTTGGGAATGGGCTTGAGCAGCGTCGCGCACAAGGCCGGCGTGAACACGATGGCGACGATCACCGACAGCACCATGGACGACACGATGGTGATGGAGAACTGGCGGTAGATCACGCCCGTGGAGCCGCCGAAGAAGGCCATGGGGATGAACACGGCGGCCAGCACCATGGCGATGCCGATCAGGGCGCCGGTGATCTGGCTCATGGACTTGCGGGTGGCCTGCTTGGGCGTGAGGCCCTCTTCGGCCATCACGCGCTCGACGTTTTCCACCACCACGATGGCGTCGTCCACCAGCAGGCCGATGGCCAGCACCATGCCGAACATGGTCAGGGTATTGATGGAGTACCCGAACGCCGCCAGCACGCCAAACGTGCCCAGCAGCACCACCGGCACGGCCAGCGTGGGGATGATGGTGGCGCGGAAGTTCTGCAGGAACAGGTACATCACCAGGAACACCAGGATGATGGCCTCGACCAGCGTCTTGAACACTTCATGGATCGACAGGCTGACGAACGGCGTCGTGTCGTACGGATAGACGACGTCCATGCCCGGCGGGAAGTACGGCTTCAGGTTGTTGATGGTGTCGCGCACCGCCTGCGCCGTGTCCAGCGCGTTGGCGCCCGGCGCCAGCTTGATCGCCAGGCCCGAGGCCGGGTTGCCGTTGTAGAAGCTGTCGATGGCGTAGGTCTGCCCGCCGAGTTCGATGCGCGAGACATCGCGCAGGCGCACCTGCGAACCGTCGGTGTTGACCTTGAGCAGGATCTGGCCGAAGTCCTCGGCCGTCTGCAGGCGCGACGGCCCGATGATGGTGGCGTTGAGCTGCTGGCCGCGCACGGACGGCAGGCCGCCCAGCTGGCCGGACGACACCTGGACGTTCTGTTCCTTGATCGCGGTGGTGACGTCGACCGTGGTCAGCCCGTAATTGACGAGCTTGGCCGGGTCCAGCCAGATGCGCATCGCGTACTGCGAACCGAAGAGCTGGAAGTCGCCCACGCCCTGCGTGCGGCTGATGGGATCCTGGACGTACGACGCGACGTAGTCGGCCAGGTCGTCCTTGGTCATCGTGCCGTCGGTGGACACGAAACCCGCCACGATCAGGAAGTTCTTGGTGGCCTTGGTGACGCGGATGCCCTGCTGCTGCACTTCCTGCGGCAGGAGCGGCTGCGCCAGCGCAAGCTTGTTCTGGACCTGCACCTGCGCGGTGTCGGGGTTGGTGCCCTGCTTGAAGGTCAGCGTGATGGACATGCTGCCGTCGGAGTTGCTTTCCGACGAGATGTACTGCAAGCCGTCAAGGCCGTTCATCTGCTGCTCGATCACCTGCACCACGGTGTCCTGCACGGTCTGCGCGGACGCGCCCGGGTAGGTCACCGCGATGCCGATGGCGGGCGGCGCGATGTTGGGGTACTGGGCGACCGGCAACTGCAGGATGGACAGCGCGCCGGCCATCATCAGCACGATCGCGATCACCCAGGCAAAAACCGGCCTATCGATAAAAAACTTTGCCATGCATGGCTCCCTGATTACTGCTTGGCCGGCGCGGCGGCGGCCGACTGCGGCTGCTGCGCCTTGGCGCCGGCTTCGGTGGCGACGACCTCGACGCCCGGCCGCACCATCTGCAGGCCTTCCACGATCACCTTGTCGCCCGCGGCCAGGCCGTCGGTGACGAGCCACTTGTCGCCGATGGCGCGGTCGGTCTTCAGTTCACGCAATTCGACCTGGTTCTTGGCGTTGACCACCAGCGCCGTGGGCAGGCCGCGCTGGTTGCGCGTCACGCCGCGCTGCGGCACCAGCAGGCCGTCGGCGGCCACGCCGTCGGCCAGGCGGGCGCGCACGAACATGCCCGGCAGCAGGCGGCGGTCCGGGTTGGGGAACACCGCGCGCAGCGTGATCGAGCCCGTGCCCTGGTCCACCGTCACTTCCGAGAACTGGAGCTTGCCGGTTTCTTTGTATTGCGACCCGTCTTCCAGGGTCAGCGTGACCAGCGCGGCCTGTTCGCCGTCGGCCTTTTTCAGCTGGCCGCTGGCCAGGGCGTCCTGCAGGCGCAGGAGCTGGACGCTGGATTGGGTCACGTCGACATAGATCGGGTCGATTTGCTGCACCGCAGCCAACGCGTTGGTCTGGTTGGCCGTGACCAGCGCGCCTTCGGTGACCGCCGAGCGGCCGATGATGCCGTCGATCGGCGACAGCACCTTGGTGTAGACCAGGTTGATGCGCGCCGTATCCAGCGCGGCCTTGGCCGACAGCACGTCGGCGGCGGCCTGGTCGCGCGAGGCGACGGCGTTGTCGTAGGTCTGTTGGCTGACGGCGCGGGTGGCCACCAGCGGCTTGTAGCGTTCGGCCAGCAAGGCGGCCGTCTTCTGCTGCGCCTGGGCGCGCGCCAGCGCGGCCTTCTGGCTGTCTACGCTGGCCTGGTAGAGGGCGGGATCGATCTGGTAGAGCTGTTCGCCGGCCTTGACCTCGCCGCCTTCGGTGAAGAGGCGCTTCTGGACGATGCCGTTGACCTGGGGACGCACCTCGGCCACGCGGAACGGGGACGTGCGACCCGGCAGTTCGGTGGTGAGGGAAACGGGCTGCGTCGCCAGGGTGACGACCGTCACCTGCGGCTTGCCCGCCTGGGGCGCGTCCTGCTTCTTGCCGCAAGCGGCCAGGGTGAGAGCCGATGCCGTCAGCGCAAAGATGGCCGCGCCGCGCCACATAGCGCTTTTCTTATTCATAGATTGCATTCCCGATTCCAAAAAAAATAGCCCCGCGCGGCGCAAGCGCCGCGTGACTGTTGCCCTCTGGGGGCCCGGTTGCCTGGGGCGATCTGCGAAAACATCAGCCCGTCAGACCGTCTTGGCGCGGTCCGCGTGGATCGACTTGGGTGGTTTCGCGTTGAACACGCAAGGCTGGACGTTTATCGCATTGCTGCATTGCAGAACTCGCATTCTGAGTTATCCCGCTTTAGAAACAAAGGGGCCTGTTGAGAAAACATCATTCCATTTATGGGACAATTGTCGGATCGCCACTATGACAAAATCCCCGTCATGAAACGCCTACAGGGAATGGAGCTCTTCGTCGAGGTCGCCAAAACGCACAGTTTTAGCCGGGCCGCGGCGACGCTCGGCGTGCCGAAGTCCACCTTGTCTCGCCAGGTGGCCGAATTGGAACGGTCCGTCGGCCTGCGGCTGCTCAGCCGCACCACGCGCAAGGTGGAACTGACGGATGCGGGGCGGCTGTATTTCGAGCGCTGCCAGCGCATCGTGGCCGAAGCGCAGATCGCCCACGAGGAACTGCAGAAGCTGGTGGACACGCCGGCCGGGCCGCTGCGGGTGAACATGCCCGCGGACTTCGGCACGGACTTCCTGGCTGAGTCGTTCATGGAGTTTTCCCGGCGCTATCCCGATGTGACGTTTTTCCTGGATCTCGCGAATCCCGACCACGCTTCACGCGTGTTCCAGACCTGCGACGTTTCGATCGAAATCGGCGACCTGCCCGACTCGACCCAGATTGCCCGGCTGCTGGGCATGCTGCCCGCCCACCTGTATGCCTCGCGCGAGTACCTGGAGAAGCACGGCGAACCGCGGCATCCCAGCGACTTGACCCGGCACGAGTGCATAGAGTTCCGCGCGGAAGGCGCCGGCCGCGTGACGCGCTGGCCGCTTACCAATGGCCAGCAGCACATCGAGTTCACGCCGGGCAACCGGTTTTCCGTCAATGGCGTCGCCATGGCCCGCCGCCTTGCCATGCTGGGCGCGGGCATCGCGGTGCTGGTGGGCGGCCAATTGGCGGAACAGCAGTCGGGTCAGCTGCAGCGCGTGCTGCCGGACTGGCAACTAGGGCCGTTTCCTGTCCATGCGGTAACCGAGACGCGGCTGCTGCCCGCCAAGACCCGGATTTTCATCGAGTTCCTGATGGAGCGGCTGGGCAGCCACCGGCAAGCGAAGGATACCCCCGCTTTCATGAAATGAACCTGAGGCCGAAACAGATTGAAAAATCTGACGGCCGCCGACATCAGATGTCGGGATATGTGACCAATATCAGAACGCTTCGTCGTCGCGCAGATAGCGCCATTGGCCCAGCGGCAGGTCGCCCAGGGCCACGCGGCCGATGCGCACGCGCTTCAGGCCCACCACCTTCAGGCCCACCAGTTCGCACATGCGGCGGATCTGGCGCTTCTTGCCTTCGCGCAGCACAAAACGCAGCTGGTCATGGTTCTGCCAGCGCACCTGGGCCGGCTTGAGCACCTTGCCGTCCAGCGACAGGCCGTGGTTCAGCAAGGCCAGTCCGTTGTCCGACAGGTCGCCCTGCACGCGCACCAGGTATTCCTTGTCGATGCTGGAGTCTTCGCCGATCAGCTGCTTGGCGACGCGGCCGTCCTGCGTCAGCACCAGCAGGCCCTGCGAATCGATGTCCAGGCGTCCGGCGACCGCCAGGCCCTCCAGGTGGGCGCGCTCGAAGCGCTGCGGCGACCGGTCTCCGGCGAACCGGGAGCGCGAGTCGATCAGGGCGACGGCGGGCGTGTAGCCTTTTTCGGCCTGCCCGGACACGTAGCCTACCGGCTTGTTGATCAGGATGGTGACCCGCGAGGTCTGGCGCGCCTGCGCGGCGCGCTCCAGCGTGATGACCTGGTCGGGATAGGCCCGCGCACCCAGTTCGGACACCACGACGCCGTCCACGCGGACCCAGCCGCGCTCGATATAGCTGTCGGCCTCGCGGCGCGAGCAGAGTCCGCGCTCGGACATGAGCTTGGAGATACGTACTTTTTCCATGGGCGGTATTGTATGCGGACGGCCGCCGCAGACGGCATGTCAGCCGGGCTTGGCATAATACGCAGCCATGACGAAACCCGCAGCACACCGCCCCCCTCTTGCCGCAGGCTGGCTGGCGCAAGCCCCGGCCATCCTGTCCCCTGCACAACGCCACTGGCTGTTCCGTCCGGGCGCGCTCACCGCGGGCCTGCGCCAGGTCGGCCAGGTCCGCCTGCGGGTGCTGGCCGAGTATGCCGACGGCGCCCCGCCCGACGAGGCCCGCGCGATGCATATCGCGCCCGGCTCGCCCGTGTGGATCCGCGAGGTGCTGATGTCGGTGAACGGCGTGGACAGCGTGCCGGCGCGCAGCCTGACGCCGCTGAGGGCCTCGCACGGCGCCTGGCAAGGCATGCGGCGCCTCTTGACCCGGCCGCTGGCCGACATGCTTTATCACGACAGCACGGTCATCCGCTCGCCCTTCGCCTGCCGCCTCCTGGCCTCGCCCGTGCCGTTCCACGCCACCGCGCGCCGCGTGCTGGCGCCCGAGCAGCAGGCGCTGCAGGCGGGCCGCATCTGGGCACGCCGGTCGGTGTTCTGGCGCCAGGGCCAGCCACTGCTGGTGGCCGAGTGCTTTCTGCCGGAATTCTGGGATCTGGTCGCCGACCAGCCCGTGCCGCCGCTGGTGCCGCACCAGCGCACGCCGCGCTGACGGCGGCCACCGGCGCGGCGCATCCGGCGTCAGACACGGCGCGGATACCGGCAGCGGCCTGCCGCGGCATCAGACGCCAGGACGGGCGACGCGGGCCTCAGCCTTCGTAGCGCCGCCCCTGCTCCAGCAGTTCGGGCGTGCCGATCACGTCGTTCAGGCCGTCGAAATCCAGCATGCTGTCCTTCCAGGGTGCGGTCGTGCCGTGCTGGCGCAGGCTGCCGTAATAGCCCTGCAGCGTGTGCGCCACGGCGCGCGCGGTGCCGCCCGGGAAGATGACGATGCGAAAGCCCAGCGCGGCCAGTTCGCCGGCGCTCTGCACCGGCGTCTTGCCGCCCTCGACCATGTTGGCCAGCAGCGGCACGCGCGCGGCGAAACGGTCGCACGCCGCCCGCATCTGTTCCGGCGTGCGCAGCGCTTCGATGAAGAGCGCGTCGGCGCCGGCTTCCAGGTAGGACTCGGCGCGGTCCAGCGCGGCGTCCAGCCCTTCGGACGCCAGCGCATCGGTGCGCGCCAGGATCAGCGTGGACGCGTCGACCCGCGCGTCGACGGCGGCGCGCAGCTTGCCGCACATCTCGGCCGCCGGGATCACCGTCTTGCCGTCCAGGTGGCCGCAGCGCTTGGGAAAGGTCTGGTCCTCGAGCTGGATCATGGCCGCGCCCGCGCGCTCGAAGCCGCGCACGGTGCGCTGCGTGTTCAGCGCGTTGCCGAAGCCCGTGTCGGCATCGACGATCACCGAGGCCGACACGCGTTCGGCGATGCGCGCCAGCGTGTCCTCGACTTCGGTGTACGTGGTCAGGCCGATGTCGGAGCGGCCCAGGCGCGTGTAGGCGATGGAGGCGCCGGACAGGTACAGCGCGTTAAAGCCCGCCTGCTCGGCCACCAGCGCCGACAGGGCGTCGTAGACGCCGGGGGCCAGCACGGCGCCGGCCGCCAATTGCGTTTTCAGGTTCTGTTTTTGCATCGTTTCGATTCCTAGTCCAGGCTGCGCCCAAGCAGCGCCACCGCGGTCGCGGCGGCGATATGGCCGCCTGCCACCGCGCTGAGCAAGCCATTGCCGGACAGATAGCCCGACACGTCGTTGCCCGACACGCCGCGGGCAGCCCCGCCCGCGGCCAGCAGATTGGGCAAGGGATGGCCGTCCTTGTCCAGGACGCGGCACTGCGCGTCGATATCGAGGCCGCCCTGCGTGTGGAACAGCGCGCCCGTCACCTTGACCGCGTGGTACGGCGCCTGCAGCGTCCGCGCGAAGCGGCGGCCCAGCGGATCCTGCGTGCCGGGGCCGACCGCGTCCAGCGTCTGGCGCAACACCTGCGGGTCGCAGCCGATCAGGGCCGCCAGCTCGGGAATGCCGGCGCAGGTCTTGAGCGCCTGCCCTGCCTCGGCATCCACGAAATCCGGAAAGCCGCGCGCAAGCGCCAGCGTCCGGTCGTCGAACACGTTCCAGGCGACCGAGCCCGGCTGCGCCAGCACGTGCACCGCAGCCTCGGAGTAGCCGTGGGTTTCGTCGTGGAAGCGCCGGCCGTCGCGGTTGACCTGCACGCCGCCGTCCATCATTACGGCCCAGGAGATCAGCGCGCCCTGCGGCGTGGCCCAGGAGCCGTGGCCCTGGTAGCCGCCCAGATCGGCCAGCCGCGCGCCGAGCTGCATGCCCCATTCGATGGCGCTGCCGTCATTGCCCACATGCCCGCCATAGACGGCCTCGCGCATGGCGGGCAGGTATTCGCGTACCATGGCCGCATTACCGCCGAAGCCGTTGCAGGCCAGGATCAGCGCATCGCAGCCGATCACGTCGACCGATCCGTCGGGACGCTCGCAGCCTACGGCCGTCACGCGCCCCGAATCATCCGTCCAGATTTCGCGGGCCAGCGCGCGCGTCAGCAGGTAGGCGCCCGCCTCGGTAGCCGCCCGTTCCAGGGCCGCGACCAGCGCCGCGCCCGTGCGCTCGGGCAGCGTATGCATGCGCCGGGCGGTGTGGCCCGGATACAGAAAGCCGTCCAGCACCTCGAACGTCAGTCCGTGCCCCCCCAGCGCATCCATGGCCGCCGCGGCCGCCCCGGTGTAGGCGGCCACCAGCTCCGGCGAGGCCGTGCCGTGGGCCTTGGCCTGGATGTCGGCGGCAAAGCGCTGCGCGTCGTCCTCGATGCCGGCGGCGCGCTGCACTTGGGATCCCGCCGCCGGAATGAAGCCGGACGACAGGGCCGACGATCCACTGGGCGCGGCGTCGCGTTCGATCAGCACCGTCTCGATGCCGGCGCTGGCCAGGCGCAGCGCGGCGGTCAGGCCGCACGCGCCCGCACCGATGATGGCCACCGGCACATGCATGGCGTCCGCGCCCGGCGCGGCGCCCTTTTTGACGACGGGCGCGCTCACGGCGCCAGCCTGTCCAGCAGGTCCTGGCACGTCACGACGTCCGCCACGGTGCGCAGGTCCGCCAGCGCCGCATCGTGCATGGCGGGCGTGGGCGCTGCGCACCCGTCCGCCAGCACCGTCACGTGGTAGTCGCGCATGTGGGCGTCGCGCACCGTGCTGGCCACGCCGCCGTTGGTGACGATGCCCGCCACCACCACGCTGGAGATGCCGGCGCGTCGCAGCACCCAGTCCAGTTGCGTATTGAAGAAGGCCGAATACGCCACCTTCCAGACCGACACGTCCACCAGGCCGTCCAGTTCGGCCACGTTGGCCTGCCCGCGCGAGCCGGCGACGAAGTCTCCCTTGGCGAGGAACGGGCGCAGCTGCTTGAGGTGCGGCGAGATCATGGGTTCGCCGTGCGCGTCCGGCCACAGCGTGAACAGGCTGGCGGCCACGAAGCCGCCGCGCGCCTTCAGGGCGCGGGCCACCGGCGCCACGCGTTCCGGCAAGGCGCGCGCCTGCGGGCTGACCGCGCCGCCGCGGTCATACGCGCCGCCGGGCGCCAGGAAGTCGTTCTGGAGGTCGATGATGACGAGGGCCGTCGTGCGGGGATCGAAGGAATGCATGGTCCGCTCCTACGAGTCAGTCCGGGCGATCAACAGATTGCCCAGGGGATCGACGCGCCCGGCAAAGCCCGGCTCGATCCAGATGGTGGTGTCCGGCTGCTCCAGAATGGCGGGGCCCGCCACCTCGGCGCCCACCGGCAGGTCCAGGCGCGCGTAGCGCACGGCGTCGCGCCATTGCCCGGCATGGAAGACGGCCTGCGTGCCCAGCGCGGCCGGCATGTCCTTGCTGGTGGGAGCCAGCAGCGCCAGGTCGAACTTGGGACGCTGGCCGATGCGGGCATAGCGCAGGTTCAGGATGCGCACCGCGATGCCGGTCAGGCTGCGGCCGAAGGCGGCGCGATAGGCGCGTTCGAACGCGGCGGCGATGCCGTCGCGGTTCAGCTCGGCGCGGCCGACTTCGACGCGCACGGTGTGGCTCTGGCCCACGTACAGCATGTCCAGTTCGATGCTCTCGCGGATGCCTTCGAACGACACGCCGGCGGAATCCAGCCGTTCCTGGCAGGCGCCGGCCAGGCCGTCGATGCGCGCCACCAGGTCGGCGGCGTCCAGCGCGTCCAGCGCCACGTTCAGGGTCTGCACGCCGTCGTGACGCATGTCGGCCATGACGCAGCCCAGCGCCGAGGTCACCCCCGGATAGCGCGGGACGATGCCGTGCGCGGCATCCACTTCGTTCATCATGGCGCAGACGTGCAGCGCGCCGCCGCCGCCGAACGGCATGTAGGCGAACTTGCGCGGATCGTGGCCGCGCTCGATGGAGACGACGCGGATGGCGCCGGCCATCTTGGCGTTGGCCACCGTCAGGATCGCTTCGGCCGCCGCGTGCACGTCCAGGCCCAGGGGCCGCGCCACGTGCTCTTCAATGGCGGCGCGCGCCAGCGCCACGTCCATGGTGGCCAGCAGGCCGCCGCCCAGCGGACGTTCCGCGGCGATGCGGCCCAGCAGCACATTGGCGTCGGTGACCGTGGGCCGCGTGTTGCCGCGGCCATAGCAGGCCGGGCCGGGAATGCTGCCCGCGGACTCGGGGCCGACCTGCAGCAGGCCGCCCGCGTCCACGCTGGCAATGGATCCGCCGCCCGCGCCGATGGTTTCGATCTGGATCATCGGGGCGCGCACCACCATGCCGAAATCGATGGCCGTCTGCGCCGACAACGAGGCCTCGCCGTCCGCCACCAGCGATACGTCGAACGACGTCCCGCCCATGTCGCCGGTGACCACGTTGGGGAAACCCGCGGCGCGCGCAATGGCCGCGCAGGCGATCACGCCCGCCGCAGGACCAGACAAGGCGGTGCGCACCGGCACGTCGCAGGCGGTCTGGCGCGACATGACGCCGCCGTTGCTCTGGACCACCAGCAGTTCGCCCTGGAAGCCATGCTGCTGCAGGTCGGATTCCAGCCGCGTCAGGTAGCTGCCCACCACGGGCTGCAGCGCGGCGTTCAGCGCCGCGGTCGAGAGACGCTCGAATTCGCGGATCTCGGGCAGGACTTCCGTGGCCGCCGTGACGTTGCCGTTCGGCCAGATGGCGCGCACGCGCGCCGCGGCCTGGGCCTCGTTGGCCGGGTTGGCGTAGGCGTTGACGAAGAAGATGCAGACCGCGTCGCAGCCCTGCTCCAGCAGCTTGCGGGCCGCGGCCTCGACCTGGTCCAGGTCCACCGGCGTATGCAGGGCGCCGTCGGCCAGCACGCGTTCGCGCACTTCCAGGCGCAGGTCGCGCGGCACCACCGGCTCGTAGTTGCCGCGCAGGCCCCAGGTCTGGGGCCGGTCGCGCCGGCGCATTTCCAGCACGTCGCGAAAGCCCTCCGTGGTGATGATGCCGGTGCGCGCCACCTTGCGCTCGAGCAGCGCATTGGTGCCCACCGTGGTGCCGTGCACGATGGTGGCGATATCGCCCGCCCCGTCGGCCACGCGCGCAATGCCGTTCATGAATCCGCGCGCTTCCTCGCCGCGGGTCGACGGCACCTTGACCACGCGCGCGCTGCCGCCCGCCTCGTCCAGCACGAAAAGATCCGTGAACGTGCCGCCCACGTCCACGCCAACCACCAAGCCTTGCGCCGCGCTCATGCCGACTGCTCCTTCAGAATTTCGCTGACATACCCCATCTTGCGGTCGTGCTCGCGCGCCGCCGGATCGCGCCGCGCGGGCTCGCCGTAGCCGCCCCCGCCCGGGGTCTCCAGACGCACGCGGTCGCCGCGCTTCAGCTGGATGCCCAGCATCTTCGAACTCATGGGCGGGGCCTGCCACTGGCCGTCCTGCTGATAGCGGAAGACGTTCAGCGCCGCCTGCCCGCCGCCCGCGATGCCCTTGGGCGCGCTGCGGCCGCGTTCGCCGAAGATGAAGGCTTCGGCGCTGTCTTCCAGCAATTCGATTTCATAGATCGCGCCCAGGCCGCCGCGATGGGCGCCGTCGCCCGCCGAGTCGGGGCGCAGCGCCCACTGCGTGAAGCGCACCGGATACGCCGCCTCCAGGATTTCCAGCGGCGGGATGGTGGCGGTGGAGATGGGCGCGTTGCCGTGGCTCAGGCCGTCGCCGTCCGAGTGGCCGCCGTGGCCGCCGCCGAAGAAGCTGAACATCACCCAGCGCTGGCCCTTGCGGGCGGCGTCGCTGCGGTAGCCGGCAATCGACAGCGCATTGATGGTGCCGTAGGCCTGGGCCATGGCACGCTCCGGCGCGGCCTTGGCCATGGCGCAGAAGATCACGTCGATCATGCGCAGGATGGTCTCGGTGTAGCCGCCCACGGGGCGCGGCCGGTCGGCCGAGATGACCAGGCCGTCGGGCAGGACCACGTCCACCGCGTCCAGCACGCCGGCGTTGGCCGGGACGTCCGGGAACAGGTGCTTGAGCGCCACGTAGCAGGCGGCGATGGCGGTGGCGCGCGAGATGTTCACGGGGCCCGCGCAGGCGGGCGACGTGCCGGTGAAGTCCAGCGCCAGGCGGTCCCCGGCGATCGACAGCTTGAGCGCGATGCGCAGCGGCGTGTCGCGCACGCCGTCGTTGTCCAGCATGTCCTCGAAGGCGTATTCGCCGTCGGGCAGGCCCGCGATGTGGTCGCGCATCAGGCGGCGCGCCCGTTCGCGCAGCGTGTCCAGGGACTCCAGCACCGTGGCGTCGCCGTATTCGTCGAGCAGGCCGTCCAGGCGGCGCGCGCCCAGTTCCAGCGCCGCCAGCTGGCCGTTCAGGTCGCCCCACAGGCTGTCCGGCAGGCGGGTGTTGGCTTTCAGGATGGCCAGCACGTCCTGGTCCAGCACGCCGGCGCGCACGATGCGCACGGGCGGGATCTGCACCGCTTCCTGCCAGCATTCCGTGGCCGCCGGGTTGTAGTTGCCCGGCACCGCGCCGCCCACGTCGTGCCAGTGCGCCGCCGACGCCAGGAAGCAGAACAGGCTGCCGCCGCGGAATACCGGCTTGACCAGCTTGAAATCGTTGGCGTGGGTGCCGCCTTCGTAGGGATCGTTGAACAGCCAGACGTCGCCGTCCGTCATGCCGCCACGCTCGGCCGCCGCCTTGGCCGCGGCCTTGACGGCGAACGCCATCGCGCCCACGAACACGGGCAGGCCGGACTTGCCCTGGACCAGGGTGGCGCCCGTGGCGGCGTCGTACATGCCGTGGCAGGCGTCATGGGCCTCGGCGATGATGGGATTGAACGCGCTGCGGTACAGGGTCGCGTCCATTTCGTCGGCGATCTGTTCCAGGCGGCCCTTCAGGACCGCCAGGGTAACGGGGTCAAGCATGATGTTGTTCCTAAGAGGTTTGACGCTGTTTCAGCAGATTCAGCAGTCCGCCGGCCTGGACCATGTCGAGGAGAAAGCCGGGCACGGTCTCGCAGTGCAATGCTTCGGGCGCCCCGCCCGGCCGTCCGATGCGGCCGGCCACGGGGTCCAGGGTGATGTGCTCGCCTTCGGCCAGGGTCTCGGCCTGTTCGCAGGTCAGGAGCAGCAGCCCCACGTTGAAGGCGTTGCGGAAATACAGGCCGTTGAAGGACGGCGCGATCACCGCCGCCACGCCCAGGCGCACCAGCGCCGCGGCGGCCTGTTCGCGCGACGAGCCGATGCCGAAGTTGGGCCCGGCCACCAGCACGTCGCCCGGCCGGACCTCGCCGGCGAACTCGGGCCGCACCCGCTGCAGGCAATGGCGCGCGATTTCGTCGATGCCGAATTTCATGTAGGCGCCCGGGGCCAGGGCGTCCGTGTCGATGTCCGCGCCCACCCGCCAGACGCGGTGCGTTATGGTCTGATCCGTCATGCCATGAACTCCCGGGGATCGGCGACGCGGCCGGCCACGGCCGATGCCGCCACCGTATAGGGCGATGCCAGGTAGACCTGGGCGGTTTCGGAGCCCATGCGCCCCTTGAAGTTGCGCGCGGTGGTGGAGATGACGCTGGCGCCGTCCGGAATGGAGCCGCCGTAGCCCGCACAGGCGCCGCAGGACGTGGCCAGCACCTGGGCCCCGGCATCGCGCAGGACCTGCATGACGCCTTCCTGGTCGGCCTGTTCCTGGTCCTGGCGGCTGGCCGGCGCCACCATCAGCCGCATGCCGTCCGCCAGCCGGCGGCCGCGCAGCACGCTGGCCGCGGCGCGCAGGTCTTCCAGCTTGGCGCCGGTGCAGGCGCCGATGTAGGCCACCTGCACCGGCACGTCCTTGTATTGGTCCACGTCGCGCGCGTTGGCGGGGCTGTGCGGCGCGGCGACCTGCGGCGCCAGCGTGGCCGCATCGAAATCGTGCCATTCCGCGTCCGCGTCCGGATCGCCCTGCCAGCGCGCCAGATCCAGTTCCGCCGCGACGCCCGCCTGGCGCAGGTAGGCCGCGGTGGTTTCGTCCGGAGCGATCAGGCCCACCTGCGAGCCCAGCTCGGCGCTCATGTTGGACAGCGTCATGCGTTCCTGCATGGACAGCGCGCGCACGGCCTCGCCGCAGAATTCCACCGCCTGGTAGCGCCCGCCGTTCATGCCGTAGCGGCCAATCATGTGCAGCATCATGTCCTTGGCGGTGACGCCATCGGCCAGCCTGCCGCTCCAGCGCATCATCAGGGTCCTGGGCACCTTGACCCAGATCTGGCCGGTGACCGCCACGCCCAGCATCTCGGTGCTGCCGATGCCGAACATGTAGGCGCCGAACGCGCCGCCGGTGGGCGAATGCGAATCGCCGCCCACGCAGAACATGCCCGGCCGGATGTGGCCGTGCTGCGGCACCACCACGTGGCAGATGCCGACGGAGTCGTACACGTTGGGCAGTTGCTGATCCGCGGCCCAGTCGCGCGCGATGCGCACGATGCGGCGCGATTCGTCGTCGGACTCCGGCACGTAGTGGTCGATGACCAGGACCACCCTGGACGGGTCCCACAGCGTGGCGCCCAGCTCCTGCAGCATGGGCTGCAGGCGGCGCGGACCGCTGGAATCGTGGAACATCGCCAGGTCGACCGCACAGGTCACGATTTCGCCCTCGGCGACCGACGGGCGCCCGCAGGCGGCGGCAATCAGCTTCTGGGCCAGGGTTTGAGGCTGGGCCATGATTACATCCCCAGATAGGCGCGACGGACGTCGTCGCTGGCCATCAGGTCCGCGCAGGCGCCGCTGTAGCGCACCGCGCCGTTCTCGAGCACATAGGCCCGCTGCCCCGCTTCCAGGGACTGTCCGACGTTCTGCTCGACCAGCAGGATGGCCAGCCCGTCGGCATGCAGCCGCCGGATCAGGCCGAACAATTCTTCCACCATCAGCGGCGACAGGCCCAGCGAAGGTTCGTCCAGGATCAAGAGGCGGGGCTCGGCCATGAGGCCCCGGCCGATCGCCAGCATCTGCTGTTCGCCGCCGGACATGGTGCCCGCGAGCTGTTCCAGGCGTTCGCGCAGCCGCGGAAAGATGTCGAGCACCTTGTCCAGGTTGGCGGCCCGGCGCTCGCGCGCCCGGGTGAAGGAGCCCAGTTCCAGGTTCTCGCGCACGCTCAGGTTGGGGAAGATGCGGCGGCCCTCGGGCACCTGGATCAGGCCGGCCTGCACCACCTGGCGGTAGTGGCGGCCGGTCAGGTCCTGGCCCTCGAAGCGCACGGAGCCGCCCCAGGGCCGGTACAGCCCGCACACCGTGTTGTTCAGCGTGGACTTGCCGGCGCCGTTGCTGCCCAGCAGCACGACGATCTCGCCCGCGTTGACGTCCAGGTCCACGCCGCGCAGCACTTCCATGCGCCCGTAGCCCGCCCGCAGGCCCTTGACCTCCAGCAGCGCGCTCATGCCCGCGCTCCCTGGGCGGCCAGCCTGGCGGCGGCGCCGTGGCCCAGATAGGCCTCGACCACCTGCGGGTCGCGGGTGACCTCGCCGGGCGTGCCCGACGCAATCAGCCGGCCCTGCGCCAGCACCCACACGTGCTCGGCCAGGCTCATCACCGCCCGCATCACGTGTTCGATCATCAGTACGGTGACGCCATCGTCCACCAGCTTCTTCACCACCGGAATCATCTCGTCGATCTCACTGGGGTTGAGCCCCGCCAGCACCTCGTCCAGCAGCAGCAGACGCGGCCGGGTCGCCAGCGCGCGCGCCAGCTCCAGGCGTTTGCGCCCGGCAACGGTCAGGTCGGCCGCCGGCTTGTCCAGCGACGCCTGCAGGTTGACGCGCGCGGCCACGGCCTCGGCGGCGGCCAGCGCCTCTTCCCGGTCCGCCAGGCGCAGGTGCGCCCCCACGGCGATGTTCTGGCGCACCGTCTGCGCGCCGAAGGGCTGCACGATCTGGAAGGTGCGGGTCAGGCCCAGCCGCGCGGATTCGTGCGGGGCGCGGCCGGTGATGTCCTGGCCGGCGAACTGCACGGAGCCGGATCCGGGCTTGAGAAAGCCGGACAACAGCCCGAACAGCGTCGTCTTGCCGGCGCCGTTGGGGCCGACCAGCGCGGTCAGCGAGCCTTGCCGCACGTCCAGGCTCACGTCCTGCACGGCCTTCAGGCCGCCGAAGGTGATGGACAGGTTGCGCGCTTGCAAAAGGATGTCAGACACGGGCGCGCTCCTTGGTTCCGAACAGGCGGCCCAGCGCCTGGCCGGACCCGGTGATGCCGCGCGGCAGGAACATGACGATGACGATCAGCACCATGCCGTAGATCACCATGCTGATGCCCGGCAGTTCGCCGAACAGGTTGCGGGTCAGGTCGGCCAGCGCGTGCAGCGTCACCGCGCCCAGCAGCGGCCCCCACAGGGTGCCCATGCCGCCGACGATGGCGCCCACCAGGGCCTCCACGGAAACGGCCGAGCCGAAGGCGATGCCCGGGTCGATGTACTGGAAGACCTGCACATAGAAGGCCCCGGCCGCGCTCATGAAGGCCGCGGACAGCGCGATGCCGCCCAGCTTGACGCGCAGCGGGTTCACGCCGATGGCGCGCGCGGCGTCTTCGTTGTCGCGCACCGCCTGCAGGTAGGCGCCGAAGCGCGAATGGCGCAGCCAGGCGGTCACCAGCAGGGCCAGCAGCACGAAGCCCAGCAGCAGGTAGATGTAGCCGCGGCGCGAGCCGAACTGCATGTTGGCCACCCCTTCCTGCAACGGCACCATCAGCCCCACCCCGCCGCCCGTGAAGGAGACGGACAGCGCCAGGATGCGGAACACTTCCGCGAAGGCCAGCGTGACCAGCGCGAAGTACGAACCCTTGAGCCCGTAGCGGAAGGTCAGCGCGCCCACTCCCACGCCGGCCAGCGCGCCCAGGGCGATCGCCATGGGCAGCACCGCCCAGGGGTTCAGCCCCAGGTTCAGCTGGCCCAGCGCCTGCGCATAGGCCCCGACGCCGAAGAACAGCGCATGCCCGAAGGACAGCTGCCCACCGTACCCGCCCAGGATGTTCCAGGCCTGCGACAGCAGGGCCGCGTACAGCGACATCATGACGAAGGTCAGCAGCACGCCCGACTGGGCGAACGAGGCGACGGCGGCCAGGGCCACGCCGAACAGCGCGATTGCGCAAAGATCCCTTTTCATGCTCAGCCCCTCGCCCCGAACAGCCCCTGCGGGCGAAACAGCAGCACCGCGATGAAGATCGCGAAGATGCCCATCTGGCCCAGCGAGTCGCCCAGGAACAGGCCGCCGATGGACTCCACCACGCCGATCAGCAGTCCGCCGACCAGCGCCCCCACGAAACTGCCCATGCCACCCAGGACCACGATGGTGAAGGCCACCAGCACGAAGCCGCTGCCCACCTGCGGATTGACGTAGTAGGCCGGCAGCAGGAAGCAGGCCGCGGCGCCCAGGCAGGCCATGCCGATGCCGAAGGACAGCGCATAGACTTTTTCGACGTCGATGCCCATGAGCTTGGCGCCCTGCTTCTCCCGAGCGACCGCCCGGATCGCGCGGCCCAGGTCGGTGCTGCGGATGATCCAGAACAGGATCGCCGCCACGGCCAGCGCGCCGCAGAACGCGATGACCTTGGGCAACGCGATCATGGCGGGCCCGATTTCCACCGTCGACAGCGTGTAGGCGGTGTCGATGCTGCGCGTGTCGGACTTGAACCAGACCAAGGCCAGGTTCTCCAGCACGATCGCCAGGCCCAGCGTCACCAGCAGGATGTTCTCGTCCTTGCCGTGGCTGGCGCGGTTGATGACAAAGCGCTGCAGCGCGTAGCCCAGCGCGAACATCCCCGCCACCACCAGCGGCAGCGCTGCGTAGGGGTCGATGCCCAGCCGGTCCTTGAGGAGGTACACGGCATACAGCGCCACCATCAGCGCCGCGCCATGGGCGAAGTTGATGATGTGCAGCACCCCGTAGATCAGGGTCAGGCCCAGGGCGATGAGCGCGTACACCGCGCCCGTCGTCAGGCCGTTCAGCACCGAGGAAAAGAGGATGGCGGGATCCAGCATGCGTCTCTCTCAGGCCTTCAGCGGAAAGACGGCGTCGGCCTGGCGGAAGTCCGCCGGGAAGATCACCTTGATGTCGCCGCCGATCACCTGCGTCAGCAGCGGCTGGGCGCCGGTGTTCTGACCGTTGACGAACTTGGTCGGGCCGTAGGGCATCAGGTTGTCCTGGAACGTGCTGGCGGCCAGCGCGTCGATGATCGCCGCGCGGTCCGCGGACTTGGCGCGTTCCAGCGCGTCGGCCAGCAGCAGCATCGCGGTGTAGGTCATGAAGACCTCGTAGCTGAAGTACGCGCCCTTCTCTTCCACGCGGGCCTTCAGGGGCGCCACGCGCGCATCCTTGGGATTGAACCAGTGGTTGCAGTCGATGATGCCGTTGGCGATGTCCGGGAATTCCTTCAGGAACTTGTAGCTGGACGCCGCGCCGCCCAGCACCGAATAGATGGCCTTGGGCTGCACCTTCTGCTGCTTCATGGCGCGCAGCAGCAAGGCGTATTCGTTGTAGTAGTTGGCCGGGATGACGATGTCGGGGTTCACCGACTTCATGCGCAGCACGATGTTGTTGAAGTCGCGGGTGGGATTGGGGTGCTTGACCACCTCCTTCACTTCGAACCCGTGCTCGGGCAGCGACTTGGACAGCAGCGCCGCCGTGCCGGTGCCGAAGAGGGAATCCTCGTGCACGATCATCACGGTCTTGGCCGGCTTGCCGGCCGCGTCGTTCAGGGCCGCCAGGTCCAGGATCGCGCGTTCGCTACAGGCGCGGTAGCCCGGTCCGAACCGGAAGGTGTTCTTCAGGCCGCGTTCGACGATCTGGTCGGCCACGCCCACGTCCACCACGTGCGGCAGGTTGTACTTGGCCGCGGTCTGCGTCGTGGCCAGGCAGATCGCCGACGCGTAGGCGCCCACGATGGCCGACACGCCCGCCTCGTTCATCTTTTCCACTTCCGCCGAGCCGGCTTCGGGACGCGACTGGGCGTCGCCCAGCACGGCTTGCAGCGGCGCGCCGCCCAGCGACTTGATGCCGCCGGCCTTGTTGATGTCTTCGATGGCCAGCAGCGCGCCCAGGCGGCACTGCTGCCCCGAATAGGCCAGCGCGCCGGTCACGGGATGCAGCACCCCGACCTTGATGGGCGCGGCGCCCTGGGAACGGGCCACCCACGGTGCGGACACCAGGGCCGCCGCGGCGGCGGATTGATAGAGGAAAGTGCGGCGCGAATTCATGGGTGATCTCTCCGGAGGGTTCAATGAAATTGGGCCGACAGCTCTTCGCTGACCCAGACCTTGGCGTCGATGCTGCCGACGCGCGATAGCTGCAACTGATATTGGTAGCGGTCGGGCCGGTACAGGCCCTGCAGCAACTGCACGGGCCGGTCGCCGACATCGCGCACCAGCCGGGTCACCGCCAGCAGCGCCGACCCCACCGCGACATCCAGGTGGCGCGCCACCTGCGCATCGGCCAGGCGCGCGGAAATGGTCTGCGTGGCGCCGCCGAACTCCACGCCGGCCGCCTCCAGCAGCATCAGCAAGGGCTCGCGTTCGAGGTCCTCGCGCGTGAAATCGGCGACGGACTGCGGCACGTAGGTGGTGATGTGGGAGAGCGGTCCGGCCTCGGTGCTGCGCACGCGCAGGCTTTTGTGGACGGGCGCGCCGGGCGCGATGCGCAGCGCCTCGGCCACGGCGGGCGGCGCAAAAACGAGCGTGCTGTCCAGCACCTGCACCGACGTGCGCAGGCCCATGTTGACGATGTTTTCCAGCAGGCCGGTCAGGTGGGCCTTCTGCTGGGCGCTGGGCGCAGGCGTGGCGTGGGCGGCGGACGCGCCGCGCAGGGGCCAGGTTCCCAGGCCGGGGCGGCGCGACACCAGGCCGTCGGCCACCAGCATCTCCATTGCCTTGCGGATGGTGATGCGGGCCACGTCGAACTGGTCCGCCAGCGCGTGCTCGCCGGGGACGCCGTCCTGGTCGAAGCGCCCCTCCTGCAGCTGCTCGCGCAGGACGAGATAGATCTGGTGGTACTTCGGAAGTGGTAATGAGGTTCCCATGACGGGAACTCTAGGGGTGTCCTAATGTACCGTCAATGGAACAAATGGCGTGGCGGGTTGTTCTATCGGGAAAACACCGACTCGATCCGATTGCGTCCCCGCTGCTTCGCGTAATACAGCGCGCGGTCGCTGCGGCTGAGCGCCAGCTCCGCGTCGTCGTCCATCGTGTGCAGGGCCGAAATGCCGATGCTGACCGTCAACGGAATGTGCCTGCCGTCGTTCGAATACGGCGTATCCGCGATGCGGCGCTGCACATTCCTGGCGAAGGCGTGCGCCCGCTCGATGTCCGTGTCCGGCAGCACGACGGCGAATTCCTCGCCCCCGATGCGGCCCACCAGGTCGGTCTCGCGCAGCTGCGCGCGCAGCATCTTGGCGAAATGCTGCAGCACGCCATCGCCGATGGCGTGGCCCCAGGTGTCGTTGATGTGCTTGAAGTGGTCCAGGTCGCACATCAGCACGGCGGACCCGCGGCCGCCATGCCCCTTGATGCGCGTCAGTTCCGCGGCGATGCGCGACATGAAATGGCGGCGGTTGGGCAAAGTGGTCAGGGCGTCGGTGGCGGCCAGTTCGCGCAGCTCCAGTTCGGCGCGCTTGCGGTCGGTGATGTCGGTGACGAAGCCGTGCCAGACCACGCCGCCATCGCCGTCGCGCCGCGGACTCGCGTCGCCCTGGCGCCAGCGCACGCCCTGCAGCGGCAGGCAGACCCGGAATTCCAGGTGCCACGGCGTCTGCGCCGCCGCCGCGGCCTGCAGGGAGGCGCGGTAGATGGGCAGGTCGTCGGGATGGATCCGCTGCTCGATGGCGGTGGTGCGGGCGCGCACGTCGTCGGCGGTGAGCTCGAACATGTCCCAGATGCCGGCGCTGACGTACGAGAACCACGACCCGCCCTCGGGCACGGGCCGGCACTGGAAAACCAGCCCGGGCACGGCGTCGGTCAGGTTGACGACGAGGTCCGCCGTGCGCTGCAGGCGTTCCGACATGGCGCGCACGGCGCTGATGTCGGTGGTGGTGCCCATCATGCGCAGCGCCTTGCCCGATTCGTCGCGGCTCACGACCTTGCCGCGGCTGCAGATCCACTTGTAGCTGCCGTCCTTGCAGCGGATGCGGTGTTCGACCTCGTAGCTTTCCGTCTTGCCGTCGAAGTGGTTCTGCATGGCGGCGCGCACGTAGTCCAGGTCGTCGGGGTGCAAACGGGTGTAGGCGTCTTCGATGCGGCTGGAGAGTTCCGATTCGCCGTAGCCCAGCAGGGCCTTCCAGCCCGGCGAATACGTGATCTCGCCCGTCACCACGTTGCGGTCCCACACACCCGTGCCGCTGCCCGCGATGGCCAGGGACAGCTTGCGGGCCTCTTCGCGCCACGTGTCTTCGTCGGCCCGCTCCAGCGCCAGCGCCTGGCGTTTTTCGACGGCGGCGGCCGCCAGGCCGGCCAGGTCCTGCAGGCTCTGGCGGTCTGCGTCGCTGAAGGCGCGGGCCTGCCCGTGCAGCAGGCGAAAGGCGCCCAGCTGGCGGCCGTCGGCGCCACGCACGGGGCATTCGGTGGAAAAAGGAAATTCCGCGCTGGCGGGAGGCTCGCCGGCCGTGGCCTGCCAGACGCCATCGGCGTCGGTGCACGCCACCAAAGCCATGTCCACGCCGAACAACCGCCTGGCCAACCGCGCCAGCCGGTCCAGCGGGCCGTCGGGTTCGGCCTGCGCTTCGCCCGCGCCGTCGCCAGGCGGTTGAGTTAGGGGCGCATCACCTGTAGCGGGCATTTCAGAACCTGATCAATACGCAATTCATCGGTACGGCCATGCTGAGCGTGGCTGACATTCTGTCACGTTCCGCACCAAAATTGCACCACTTTGGAAGATATGATCGCTGCCCATGAGTCCCCTAATTCCCGTCACATTTCCGTGGCTGCGGCGACTGTCGCTGGCGGCATTCCTTGCCCTTCTCGCCTTGCTGGCCGCCCCGGCGGGCGCCCAGGATTTCGACCGCGGCGCGGAAAACCAGCGCTACCGGCAATGGCTGCGCGAGTTCCGGCAGGACATGCTGCGCCTGCGCGATACGCCGGATCCCGGGCAGGCCGACCTCGACACGCTATTTGCCGACACCGTGGTGCCAGGGTCGCGCGCCGCGGCGCTTATGCAACAGCTTGCCGCCGCCAGCCCGGACAGCGCCGGCGGCGGCATTGCCGTCGCCGGCCTCCAGCGCGTCTTCCTGATGGCCTTGTCCGACGCGGTCGTCGCCGGGGACGGCGGCGTCTATCCGGACACGCAGGCGCCCGCCCAGAAGGATGTCTTGCACGTGCGCTACATGCACGTGGACGGCGGCGGCCGGCTGGAGCGCTATTTCAGCGATCCGGACGTCTTCAAGCCCTACCGGCTGCCTGCCCCCGGCGTCTACGCGCGCGACGCGTATCCCTTCCTGCTGTTCGAGCTGCGCGACGGCAAACTGCGCCTGGGCGGCGTTTCCAAAGAGTTCTGGAATCTGGTGAAGTTCATGGACGCGCTGCAGCATGCGTAATCTCCGGCGTTGGGCGGCAATCCCTGGCGCCGCGGCGCTGGCGGCGGCCCTACATACAGCCCCCGCCCTTGCCGCCTGCGGCCCGGCCGACGCGGGTTTCGCCGCATCCGGCACGCTCACGGCCGTGGATGTCTCGGTGGATCTGGCGCATGAGCGCGTCCTGCTGGGCCGCAATGGCGAACGCGTCGCCACGCATCCCCAGCCCGTCTGGCTGTCCGACGCCGGCGACCCGCTGCCGCGCACCTGGATGGACAAGGTGGACTGGTCGGCCTATCGCGTCGACGCCCGCGACGCCGTCCTTCCGACGCGGCTGCTTTTCGATGCGGACGGCCGGCTCTGCCGCGTGGAACGCCATGACCCGCGCAGGCGCGGTGCGCCCGCCGTCTCCGGCGGCTATGCATTCGAGTATGACGCCGCCGGCAACCTGCTCCGCGTCGCGGAGTACGAATCCGCCCGCGGCGCCGCATTCACGGTCGCCGGCCAGATCTGCCTGAAACGCGATGCGCGGGGCGCGCCGGTGGCGTTCATCGCCGGCCGCTGCGACGATGCCGCCACGGCTGCGGGCCGGCGCTATGTGCGCAATGCGGCGGGCGCGCTGCTGCGCGTCATCGACACGGCAGCCCAGGACGCTCCCGCCGCCGCCACCCCATCCGCGGTGCAGACCTTCGACGGACAGGGCCGGCCCGGACCGCGTTACGTGCGCCAGTACGCCCGGTTCGCGCCGCCGGGCGCGGGCAACGGCCCGTACGCCTATGCGCAACCCCCATCCACCCAGGACCGCCTGTACGTGCTCGAGCGCGACGCACTGTCCCGGCTGGCGACCGAGGTGCCGGGCAACGAATGGCGCATCGTGCGCATCGACGACAGCGTGCCGCTCGACGATACGGACATGCAATCGTGGGATCCGAACACCCAGACCGTGCTGGCCGAGGGCGTGACCGGCCCCGGGGGCCGATCGCCTCTCGAACCCGAGGAGCAGGCCCGCGTCTGGCAGGCCATGCGGGACCAGCCTGGCCGGATCTTCTGGTATCTCGACCCGATGAGCCGGGTGCTGCTGGTGCCAGCCATGGCGCAGGCCGCGTGGCAGGCCTGCACGAATCCGGAAAATCTGGCGCCGGATGCATGCCCATGACGGGCAGATTTTCCGCATCCGCCAGGTCGCCTGGCCGCGACACGCCGCACCTCATCCCGCCTTCGGCCGCGTGTCCACCGGCAGGCACAGCAGCGCCGTCAGCAGGGCCAGGCCCACATGCCCCATGTAGATCGGCGAGAAATCCGCATGGCTGGCCACGCCATGCCCCAGCAGCAGCACGGTGATCGCCACGCCCAGCACCCCGCCGATCTGGCGCGTGGCCTGGTTGACCGCGCTGCCCACCGCATAATGCTGGGCGGGCAGCCGGTTCACCGCGGCGCCCGACAGCGATGGCAGCACCATCCCCACGCCGATCCCGCTGAGCAGCAGTCCGGGCAGCCACTCGCGCAGATAGGCGGGTTCGGCGCCCGGCACCAGCAGGAACCATAGCCCGCTGGCCGCGTAGACCAGCGCCCCGCCCACCAGGAAAGGCCGATGGCCCATCCGCGCCGCCAGCCGGCCGGTGATGATCGCCGTCGGCATCACCAGCAGCGGGCCCGGCGTGACCGCCAGCCCCGCTTGCGGCAGGCTGTAATGCCACACCCCCGTCATGTAGAAAAAGAACGCGAAGAACATCATCGCGAACGCAATGCCGAAGCTGAGGGTGGCCAGGTTCACGTAGCGGTAGGTCCGGTGCCGGAACAGCGCCAGATCGACCAGCGGATGCGGCGTCGCGCGGGCCCACGCCACGAAGGCGATCAGGGCGATCACACCCACCGCGGCCGCAACCGCCAGTTCGCCGCGCTGCCACGTCGGCGATTCCGACTGCACGATGGCCAGGGCCACGGCGCCCACGCCCACCATCAGCAGCGCCATGCCCACGCCGTCCACGCGGCGGCGCGCGTCCGGCTTCACCGACTCCTTGAGCAGCCCCGCTCCGAACCACAGGGACACCGCGCCCAGCGGCAGATTGATGTAGAACGCCCACGGCCAGCCCGCGACGTCCACCACGAATGCCCCGAGACTGGGCCCGACGGCCGCCGCCAGTCCGCCCACCGCGCCCCACAGGCTGACCGCCACCGCCCGCTGCGTTGCGGGAAACGCCGCCAGCACGATCGACAGGGAAGCCGGCGTCAGCAGGGCCGCGCCAACCGCCTGCGCCACGCGGGCGGCGATGAGCCATCCTTCGCTGGCAGCCGGCCCGCAGGCGGCGGACGCCGCCAGGAACAGCAGCACGCCGCCCATGAACATGCGCTTGCGGCCGTGCGTGTCGGCCAGGCCGCCTGAGGGGATCAGCATCGCGGCAAAAACGACGGTGTACGCATTGAGCACCCAGGACATGTCCGCTGCGGACGCCTCGGGAAACCCTTCCCGCAGCGCGCCGAACGCCGCGTAAAGCATGGTGCTGTCCAGCGACACCAGGAAGACGGCGATGCTGGCGACCCAGAATACCGGCCAGGGCGACGAGGCTGCGTGGGCATCGGAGCCGGGACGGGACGCGACTGCGGCATCTGCGCCCTGCGCGGCGCCCGCATCGGCGCAAGCCGTGTCGCCGGATGCGGCGTGGGAGGTCGTGGTGGCGTGCATGGCGGCGCGCTCCTTCCGTCTTAGAGATAAACCGCGGGGCTGGCGGACAGGCCCTGCTTGACCTGGCGCGTCTGCTCGTCCGCCAGCACTTCCTGCTCTCCGGCTTCCAGCGCGTCCAGCGCCTGCGTCACGATGGCCTGCGGCGTGGACTTGGGCGCGTCGATACCGCGCGTCAGGTCCGTGTCCACGAAGCCCATGTGCAGGCCCAGCACCTGGGTCTTCTGGGCGCGCAGTTCCTGGCGCAGCCCGTTCGTCAACGCCCAGGCCGCCGATTTGCTCATCGCATACACGCCCAGCAGCGGGCCGTTGATCCAGCTGGCGATCGACAGCACATTCAGCACCGCCCCGCCGCCGTTGGCGGCCAGCACCGGCGCGAACGCCTGCGCCACCCGCAAGGTGCCGAACAGGTTGACCTCCAGATGGCGGCGGGCCGATTCAATGCTCTCCGGTGCCAGGAACCCGCCCGTATCGGCGATGCCAGCGTTGTTGATGACCAGCGTCACGTCCTGGGCCAGCGCGGCCGCGGCGGCCACATCGTCCGCGCGGGTCACGTCCAGCTTGAGCGGCACGACGCCTTCCAGCGTGATGCCGGACGGGTCGCGCGCGGCGGCGTAGACCTTGCGGGCGCCACGGGCCAGGGCCTCGCGGGCAAACGCCAGGCCCAGGCCGCGGTTGGCGCCGGTGATGAGGACGACGGCATTCTTGAGTTCCATGATGGGTGTTCCTTGTCGTAATGGTTGGTCGGCGGATGAGCCTGGGTCTGGGTGCATCAAAATATGATGATCATCATATTTTTGTGCGGCAAAAAGGCCGCGCAAGGCGGCCCTGGGAATGAAATCAGTGGGTAGCGCTGCCGCCCTCGCGGTCGTACTGGTCAAGGATGGCCTGGCGGGCGGAAGCCAGCACGGCGCGCCCCTGGTCGTTGTCGCCCAGCGCCCGCGCCAACTGCAAGGCGCCGACCAGCGTGCTGGTCACCGCCGCCGCGGCGTGGTCGCCGGCGCCGGCGGGCAACACGCGCTGGACGCCTTCCATCAGGCGCTGCACCCGGCTGGCGGCGGCTTCGCGCACCGGCCCCGACTGGCGGGGAATCTCGGACGCCACCGCGGACACCGGACAGCCGCCCTCGCAGCCGACCAGATGCGCCGGGCTCAGATAGGTATCCACCCAGGCGCGCAGCGGGCTGGCGCCTTCGGCGCGGCGCCGCGCCATGCCCTCGGACAGGCGGGCAGCGCCGTCCTGGCCGGCGCGGTCCATCGCGGCCGCCAGCAGCGCGTCGCGCGACGGGAAATGGGCATAGAAGCCGCCGTGCGTCAGGCCGGCTTCCTTCATGACGTCCGCTACGCCGACGCCCGCCACGCCGACGCGACGGATGGCGCGCGAAGCGGCATCGACGATGCGTTCGTGAGACAGTTCCTTGCGGCGGGAGGCAGCCATGATTGCGGCACCTGAAATATGATGATCATCATATTAAGCCCGCGATTATGCCAAAAGCAAGTCCCGTCCCCTAATTCAGCGCCAGGCTTCCGGCTCGACGCTGACTTCGCCCTTTTCCGCCGAGAAATACACGATGCCGTCCGAGATATTGGCGTTCAGCTGCATCGTCCGCTCGGCCAGGTTGCCCAGCGCCCGCGCCTGCTCCGACGGCAGGTTGATCACCTTCAGATTGCGCGTGCGCTCCAGCTTGTTGCGCACGCCGTCCCACCAGATCTTGCTGGCGGAGCCGCCGTAGCAATAGACAATGACCTCCTCGGCGCGGCCGCAGGCGCGCAGGATGCGGCGTTCTTCGGGCTGGCCCACCTCGATCCACAGCTTGACCGCGCCGGTCAGGTCCTTGACCCACAGGTCCGGCTCGTCCGTATCGCTCAGGCCCTTGGTGAACGACAGTTCCTCCTGCGCGTGCAGGGCGAAGGCGAGCAGGCGGACCATCATCCGTTCATCCGTTTCCGAGGGATGGCGGGCCACCGTCAGCCCATGGCTGCCGTAATAGTGGCGGTCGGTATCGGCGACGTTGAGTTCGGCCTTGTAGATAGTGGCGCGCAGGGCCATGGCGAAGATCCGTAGAAAATGCGAATTGCGTGAAGGCCGCCATGATAACCGCCCGACGCGGCGCTACACTCCCTGACGCCGCCCCGCCAACCTCATCGCCCGCCCCGTCATGACCACCACCGCAGCCCTGCTCGCCTTCACCCTGGCCGCCGCCATCCTGACCGTCACCCCCGGCCTGGACACCGCCCTGGTGCTGCGCACCGCCGCCGTCGAAGGCGGACGCCGCGCCCTCATGGCCGGCCTGGGCATCTGCGCCGGCTGCCTGGTCTGGGGCGCGCTGGCCGCGCTGGGCCTCGGATCGCTCCTGGCCGTCTCCACCCTGGCCTACGACACGCTGCGCATCTGCGCCGCGGCCTACCTGTTCTACCTGGGCGCCAGGATGCTGTGGCGCACCCTGCCCGGCCGCAAACCGGCCGCCGGCACGCCCCAGTCCCGACCCCAGTCCGCCCCCGCCCCGGCAAGCGCCAGCGCCACTGGCTGGTTTCTGCGCGGCTGCCTGACCAACGCCCTGAACCCGAAGGTCGGCATCTTCTACATCACCTTTCTTCCGCAGTTCATCCCCGCCGGCGCCGACGTGTTGCGCTTCAGCCTGCTGCTGGCCACGATCCACGCCGCCCTGGGCGTCCTCTGGTTCGCCCTGCTGGTCGCCGCCACCCGCCCCCTGGCCCGCTGGCTCTCCCGCCCCGCAGTCACCCGCGGCCTGGACCGCATGACCGGCGCGGTGTTCATTGCTTTCGGGTTGAGGCTGGCGCTGGAAAAGCGCTAGGCGAAAAAAAAGCGCGCAGCGTCACCGCCACAACGCAAGACACCCCGAAGCCAAAAAAGGCCGCCCGCGCGGCCGGCTTTGGCGACCCCGCAAGACCCTCCTCCCCACCCCGAGCGCGACAAGAACGCCAAGCACGCTGTTCGCCCCGCCAGCCTCAGCCAGCAAGTCCTGTAGCGGCCGGCGCCGGGGCGGGCGCGAGCGAGGGGCGTCGATGCGCCCAAGGGAATCCGTAGGGAGCCGAAGGCGGACGAGGATGACGCAGGGGCAGTCCGGAGCGAAGGCTCCGGACCGCGATCGTTGCCCCTCGCTCGCGCCCGCCCCGGCGCCGGCTGCGGCCCAAGAACATGAACCGCCACCAGCAAGACAGAAGCAGCAGCCGCCTCAATAAACGCCAACCGCGTGCCGGGCCACAAAATGCCCATCCCCCACGGCCACCAACGGCTCCACCAGCGGCTCGTCCCCCACCTTGCGCATGGGGCTGGGAATTTCGTCCACCAGCAGCGACCGCTCCCGATGCCGCCGCTGCGGATCCGCGATCGGCACTGCCGCCATCAGCTTCTTCGTATAGGGATGCTGCGGATTCTCGAAAATCGCGCGGCGCGGCCCGATCTCGACGATCTGCCCCAGGTACATCACCGCCACCCGGTGGCTCACCCGCTCCACCACCGCCATGTCGTGCGAAATGAACAGGAACGACACGCCCAGCTCGCGCTGCAGGTCCAGCAGCAGGTTCACGATCTGCGCCTGGATCGACACGTCCAGCGCCGACACCGATTCGTCCGCGATCACCACCTTGGGATTCAGGGCCAGCGCACGCGCGATGCAGATGCGCTGGCGCTGTCCGCCCGAGAACTCGTGCGGATAGCGGTCGATCATTTCAGGCAGCAGCCCGCACTTGTCCATCAGCCAGCGCACGCGGTCCTGCGCTTCCTTGCCGCGCGCCACCTTGTGGATCAGCAGCGGCTCCATGATGGAATAGCCCACCGTCATCCGCGGATCCAGCGACGCGAACGGATCCTGGAAAATGAACTGGATGTGCTGGCGCAGCGTCTGCATGGCGCTGCCGCGCAGCGCGCCGATGTTCTTGCCGTCGAACTCGATCGAGCCGCCCTTGCTCTTGACCAGCTGCAGCAGCGACCGGCCCGTCGTCGTCTTGCCGCAGCCCGACTCGCCCACCAGCGACAGCGTCTCGCCGGGATACAGGTCGAAGCTGACCTTCTCAACCGCATGCACGCGCTTCTGCACCCGTCCCAGGATGCCGCCCGTGATGTCGAAACTGGTGGTCAGGTCGCGCACCTTCAGCACCGGACCCTTCTCACGGCGCACCGTGGACGGCGCCGCCACGGGCGTATCCACCAGCTTGCCAGGATTGGGCACGCGGACGGCCTCGTCCACCTTCAGCAGCGGAAACGGCGCCGGCTCGTCCGTGCCGTGCATCGCCCCCAGGCGCGGCACGGCCGACAGCAGCGCACGGGTGTAGGGGTGCTGCGGACGCGCGAAGATCTCGTCCGAACCGCCCTCTTCCACCTTGTCGCCGCGGTACATGACCAGCACGCGGTCGGCGACTTCCGCCACCACGCCCATGTCGTGCGTGATGAAGATCACGCCCATATCCATTTCTTCCTGGAGCTGGCGGATCAGCTGCAGGATCTGCGCCTGGATGGTCACGTCCAGCGCGGTCGTGGGCTCGTCGGCGATCAGCAGCTGCGGCTTGCACGACAGCGCCATCGCGATCATCACGCGCTGGCGCATGCCGCCCGACAGCTGGTGCGGATAGCGGTCCAGGATGGCGCGCGCCTCGGGGATGCGCACGCGTTCCAGCATGCGCAGCGTTTCCGCCCGCGCCGCCGCCGCGTCCAGCCCCTGGTGCAGCTGCAGGGCCTCGGCGATCTGGTTGCCGGCCGTGAAGCTGGGGTTCAGCGACGTCATCGGCTCCTGGAAGATCATGGCCACGTCGGCGCCGCGCACCCGCTGCAGCGTCGAATCCGACGCATTGCCCAGGTCCAGGACGTCACCGCTGCGCCGGCGCAGCAGCATGCCGCCATTGACGATCCTGCCGCCGCCGTATTCCACCAGGCGCATCAGCGCCAGCGAAGTCACGGACTTGCCCGAACCCGACTCGCCCACGATGGCCAGCGTTTCGCCGCGGTCGACGTGGAAGGACACATTGCGCACCGCTTCCACGGTGCGTTCGGGCGTTTTGAATTGCACCGTCAGGTCATTGACCTGCACGACGCGCTTGGAATCCATGGTTGCCATAGTGATTACTTTTCCTGACGCGGATCGAGCGCGTCGCGCAGCCCGTCGCCCAGCAGATTGAAGCCCAGCACCACCAGGAAAATGGCCGATCCGGGGAAGATCGACATCCAGGGCGCCTGGGTCATGAAGTTCTTGGCCGTGTTCAGCATGGAGCCCCACGACGGCGTGGGCGGCTGCAGGCCCAGGCCCAGGAAGGACAGGCTAGCCTCGGCGATGATGGCGGTCGCGATCGTGATGGTGGCCTGCACGATCAGCGGCGGCATCACGTTGGGAAACACGTGCCGGCCGATGATGCGCAGGTCGGACGCACCCAGCGCGCGGGCGCTCTGGACGTAGTCTTCATTCTTGACCGCCAGCACCTGTCCGCGCGTCAGCCGGATGAACTTGGGCGCGGCGGACACGCCGATGGCGATCATCGCGTTGGTCAGGCTGGGCCCCAGGAAGGCGGCCAGCGCGATGGCCAGGATCAGGAACGGAATGGCCAGCAGCGCCTCGGTGGCGCGCGAGATGATGCTGTCCGTCCAGCCGCCGAAGTAGCCGGCGGCCAGGCCGAACGGCACGCCCACGACCAGCGCGATCAGCACCGACACCAGGCCGGCCATCAGCGAGGCGCGCGCGCCGTAGATCATGCGGCTGTAGATGTCGCGCCCCAGTTCGTCCGTGCCCAGCCAGAAGCTGGCCGACGGCGCCTTGCGGATGCTGGTGAAGCTGGTCTGCAGGGGATCGTGGTTGGCGATCAGCGGCGCCAGGATGGCCACCGCCACGAAGAACAGCACGATGGTCAGGCCGAGCATCGCGATGTGGTTGCGCTTGAATTTGCCCCAGGCGCGATTGCGGCTGCGGGGCGGCGTGACGGCTGCGGCCGTTGCAGGAATTGCGCTCATGAGTGCCTCAGGCGGGGATTGACCAGGATGTACAGGATGTCGGCCAGCAGGTTCATCAGGATGAAGCCCACCGCCACGCAGAGCACCACGCCCTGCACCACCGCGTAGTCGCGCGTGAAGACCGCGTCGACCACCAGCTTGCCGAAGCCCGGAATGGTGAAGACCTGTTCCGTCAGCACCGCGCCCGCCAGCAACTCACCGAACAGCAGGGTCACCAGCGTGACGATGGGCATCAGCGCATTGCGCAGCGCGTGGCGCAGCACCACGCTGCGCGGCGACACGCCCTTGGCGCGGGCGGTGCGCACGTAATCGGCGGACAGCGCCTCCAGCATGGACGACCGCGTGTGCCGCATCAGGTAGGCCGCGATCGCGGTGGACAGCACCAGCGACGGCATCAGCATGGTCTTGATCGACAGCCAGAAGTCTTCGGACGGCGACACGTAGCCCGAGGCCGGCAGCAGCTTCCACTGCACCGACACCACCATGATGAGGATGATGCCCAGCCAGAAGTTGGGGATGGACATGCCCGACAGCGCGGCGATGTTGGCCCCCATTTCGACGGGCTTGCCCTTGCGCACGGCGGCGACGATGCCCATGGGGATGCCCACCAGCAGCGCGAAGAACATGGCCATGGCGGCCAGTTGCAGGGTCACGGGCAGCTTCTGCGCGATCAGCGTCGTGACGGGGACGTCGGTGCGCAGGGACTTGCCCAGGTCGCCTTGCAGGACCTGCCCGGCCCAGGCCGCGTACTGCATGGGCAGCGGGTCGTTCAGGCGGTATTTGTCGCGCAGGTAGTCCAGCACGGCCGGGTCGCGCTCTTCGCCGGCCAGGGTCAGCACCGGATCGCCGGGCAGGATTTTCTGCAGCATGAAGACGATCATCGACACCAGTATCAGTGTCGGTATCGCGACGATCACGCGGCGCAAGATGAGTTTAAGCATGTGGGAAACCGTAAGACAGGAACGACGGACGACGCCGGCCGGATCGGGCGCAACGCGCGTCCGCCGCAAACAACAACCGGACGCGCAGGGCGCGTCCGGCTGGCGCGGCGGGCAATCGCCGCGCCTTCATTACTTCTGCGCGAACGTCACGCCCTTCAGGCGGATCATACCGTCCGGATAGGGCGTGAAGCCCTTGACCTTCTTGGCCATCACGAAGGGCCACGGCTGGTAGTAGTTGTACACGCCGGGCAATTCGTCCTGGATGATGGTCTGCGCCTGGTCATAGATCGCCTTGCGCTTGGCTTCGTCGGGCACCGTGCGGGCCTGGTTCAGCAGCTTGTCGACTTCCGGATTGCAGTAGTGGCCGTCGTTCAGCGCGCCCTTGCAGGTCACGAAGGCATGAATGTTGCCGTCGGGATCGACCCGGCCGGACCAGCCCAGCATCACGATCTGGAAGTTGCCGCCCGACGCTTCCTTCTGCAGGGCGGCGTATTCCGTGGGGCGCAGGGACAGGTCGAAGCCCGCCTCGGTCGCCATGGCCTGGACGATTTCCGCGATGGACGACGTGGTGGTGTTGTTGCCGAACACCAGTTCCGCCTTCACGCGGTCAAAGCCCGCCTGCTTGAGCAGGCTCTTGGCCTTGGCCACGTCGCGCTTGGTCACGGGGAACTTGTCGCTGTGGTAGGGGCTTGCGGGCGGGAACGGCTGCTGCGCGGGCTCGAAAATGCCGCCGCCGGCCACGTCGTTGATGGCGTTGCGGTCGATCGCGTACTGGAACGCCTGGCGCACCAGCTTGTTCTTGAACGGGTTGTCGGCGGCGCGCTTGCCGTTGTCGACGTTGAACATGAACTGCTGGAAGCCCAGGCCCGCGACCGGCGCGAACGTCAGGCTGGCGTCGTTCTTGACCTGCGGCGCGTCCGAGGGATTCAGGCGTTCCAGCATGTCCAGGTCGCCGGCGCGCAGGTTGGACAGGCGCACGGTGGTGTCCGGGATGGGCAGGAACGTCAGGCGCTTGAAGGCGTAGTCCTTGGCGCCGTAGTACTGGTCGAATTTTTCCAGGACGATGCGGTCGTTCTGGATGCGTTCGACGAACTTGTACGGGCCGGAGCAGACGGGCTTGCGGCCCACGGCGGCGACGTCGTCCGAGAAGGTCTTGGGCGACAGCATCATGCCGGCGCGGTCGGACAGCTGCGCCAGCAGCGTGGCGTCCGGTTCCTTCAGCGTCAGCACCAGCGTGCTGGCGTCGGGCGCATCGACCTTGGCCACCGAGCGCAGTTCACCCTTGCGCAGGCTGTCGGGCAGGCTCATGGCGCGTTCCAGGTTGGCCTTGGCGGCCGCGGCATCGAACTTGCTGCCGTCGTGGAACAGCGCGTCTTCGCGCAGTTTGAAGGTGAGCACCTTGTTGTCGTCGCTGAACGACCACGAGGTGGCCAATTGCGGCACGAAGTGCAGCTTGGGATCGATGTCCACCAGCTTGTCGCACAGCGACGTGAACACGATGCGGCCGACGTAGGTGCGGGCGCGGTGCGGATCCAGAACATCCGGATCTTCCTGCAGGCCGATCCGGATGTTCTGGGCGCTGGCGGCGCCGGCGGCCAGCGCCAGCAGGCTGGCGCCGAAGGTCAAGGCAAAGCGTTTCATTTGTGTTTATTCCCCTTGTGACTGCGTGGCCGGATAGTTAGAAGCCCACCGCCTGGCCGTCGCGACGGCTGTCGCTGGCGGCGACATAGCCCAGTTCGTTGTCGTTCTCGGACATGCGCCAGATGAACTGGCCGGCGCCGAAGTCCATGTACGGATCGTCAACGGACTTCAAAGCATGCCCGAGGTCTTTCAGGCCCGCAATGGTGGAAGCCTTCATATTGGTCTCGATATCGAGCGTGAAGTCGCGGTTGACCTTCCAGCGCGGCGCGCAGCACGCGGCCTGCGGGTTCTGGTGGTAGTCGATCATGCGGACCACGGTCTGCATGTGGCCCTGCGGCTGCATGTCGCCGCCCATCACGCCGAAGCTCATGACCGGCTTGCCGCCGCGGGTCAGGAAGCCCGGGATGATGGTGTGGAACGGACGCTTGCCGCCTTCGACCACGTTGGCGGACTTGGGATCCATCGAGAAGCCCACGCCGCGGTTCTGCATGCTGATGCCGGTGCCCGGCACGACCACGCCCGATCCGAAGCCCATGTAATTGGATTGGATGAACGAGATCATCATGCCGTTTTCGTCGGCGGCGGTCAGGTAGATGGTGCCGCCGGCGTGGGGACGGCCGGCTTCGAAGTGGGTGGCCTGGTCCAGGCGGATCAGCTTGGCGCGGCTGTCCAGGTAGGCGTCCGACAGCATCTGTTCCGGCGTGACCTGCATGGCGCGCGGATCGGCCACGTACTTGTACAGGTCGGCGAAGGCCAGCTTCATGGCTTCGATCTGAATGTGCTGCGACTGCACCGAATCCACCGGGATATCGGCCATGTCGAAGCGTTCGACGATGCCCAGCGCGATCAGCGCGGCGATGCCCTGCCCGTTCGGCGGGATCTCGTGCAGCTCGTAGCCGCGGTAGGACTTGGAAATCGGCTTGACCCATTCCGGGCGGTAGCCGCGCAGGTCTTCCAGCGTCATCGCGCCGCCGCATTCCTTGCTGAAGGCGGCGATGCGTTCGGCCAGTTCGCCTTCGTAGAAGTCGCGGCCCTTGGATTCGGCGATGCGGCGCAGCGTATTGGCGGCATCGGGGAAGCGGAAGTGTTCGCCAACCTTGGGCGCGCGGCCCTCGGGCAGGAAGGCCTGTGCATAGCCCGGCTGCGACTTCAGTTCTTCGGCGGCAGCGGCCCACTTGTGCGCCACCACCGGCGGCACGGCGTAGCCGCGCTCGGCGATCTCGATGGCGGGTTCGAACAGCTGTTCGAACGGCAGCTTGCCCAGCTTTTCATGCAGCGCGGCCCAGCCGGCCACCACGCCGGGGACGGTCACCGCGTCCCAGCCGCGCTTGGGCTGGATGGCCAGGCCGTCGGGGCCCGTGCCGTACTTGCGCTTGAAGTATTCGGTGTTCCAGGCGGCGGGCGCGACGCCCGACGAATTCAGGCCGTGCAGTTCCTTGCCGTCCCAGACGATGGCGAAGCAGTCGCCGCCCAGGCCGCACGAAACGGGTTCGACCAGGACGATCGTGGCCGCGGCCGCGATGGCGGCGTCCACGGCGTTGCCGCCCTTGAGCAGCATGCGCAGCCCCGCCTGAGCCGCCAGGGGGTGCGACGTGGAGACCACGTTGCGGGCGAACAGCGGAATGCGGACGGAAGGATACGGGTTGCCCCAGTCGAAGGATTTCATGTGGCGGGTCTCATAAGGTTAAGCGGGCGAAGTTACTCCCGTGGTCTAATTAAATCAATTTGATTTTTTGTTCCGTCATAAAAGAAAATTTTATGAGTACGATCCGTTTTCTGCGCACGTTTCTGGCGGTCGCCCACCACGGTTCCTTCTCGGAAGCCGCCGAGCAGGTGGCCCTCACCCAGGCCGCCGTGAGCTTCCAGATGCGGACCCTGGAAGCCGAGCTGGGGCGCGAACTGTTCGACCGCAGCGGCCGGCTTGCCATCCTGAACGCGGCAGGCCGGGAATTGCTTCCCGAAATCAAGCACTTGCTGGATTTATACGACAGACTCAGGCGTCCGAGCACGGCCCCTGGCGAACTGGCCGGATCCGTCTCGGTGGGCAGCATCGTGTCCTGCATGGGCACGCTGTCCAAGGTGATCTCGGGCCTGAAGAAGGCCCATCCCAAGCTGGACGTGCGCATCCTCTCGGGCAAGGCCAGCGAACTGGCGGGCAAGGTGGAAGACGGGGAGCTGGACGCGGCCTTTCTGGTGGAGGCCGGCCGCAAGATGGCGAGCACGCGCTGGACGCCGCTGTATGAAGAACAGCTGGTGGTGATCGCGCCGCGGTCGGCGGCCGGCGACACCGCCCGCCAGGTGCTGGCGGCCAACCCCTTCCTGCGGTTTGACCGCACCCAGCGCACCGGGCTGCAGATCGACCGGCTGCTGCGGCGGATGGCGGTGCCGCTGAATGAATTCCTGGAACTCAACGCCATCGAGACGCTGGTGGAACTGGTGCGCCAGGAGGTCGGCGTGACGCTGCTGCCGCTCATCAACGGCTCGAACTGGCAGCACAGCCCGGAACTGCGGATCCTGCACCTGCCCGGCGACCTGGGCCCGCTGTCGCGCGCCATCGGCATGCTCGAACGCCGCGAGCATGCCCGCCAGGGCATCACGGCGGCGATCTGCGAGGCGTGCGCGCAGGCCTTTCGCGCCCGCGAGCCGCAGACCGCCGCCTGAGCCTTACTCGGCCATTGCCGGGTCTGTCACCGACGCCTTGCCGGTTTCCACGCGGCCGGCGAAGCGGCGCAGCCACGACGGATCCTCGGCCAGGCGCACCGTGAAGTCATACCAGGCATGGCTGCCGGCCAGCGCCCAATGCTGCTCGACCTGCCCGCCCGCGGGCACCGTGAACGACCAGCGCTCATGGTTGGCGTAATAGGCGTTGGGCGTGACCTCGAAGGTGCACGCCGCCTTGCCGGCATTGATGAAGCTGACGTAGACGTCGCCGTTGGCGATGTCGTAGCAGACGCGGATCTCGGCATCCTGCTGCGCCGTGCGGTCCTGCGCCAGGTCGCCGGCGAGATGGCGGTGCCAGCCGTTGGGGCCCAGCACCCACAGGTCGTACTTGCCGCCGTCGGCCGCCGTGTCCCAGCTGCCTTCGAGCTGCTTGCCCGCTTCCACGGTGTAGCGGCGCGGCAGGCGGTCCAGGTGCAGGCGGTCGTACACGTGGAACACCGCGGCCTGCTTGCCCGTGTTCGAAAACACCAGCCACATGTTGCCGGTGCCCGGCTGACTGCGACCGCTGGCGTGCAGCTCGTAGGGCAAGGCGCGTGAATAGCGCACGCCCTTTTCCTGCACGCCCTTGGCCTGCGTGGACGGATCCGGCAGCGGCACGGCGGTCAGCGCTTCCTGGGCGGCGCGCTCCTGGTCCGAACCCGTACGGGTCAGGATGTTCAGGTCCGGCAGCTTTTCTTCGTTCGGCGTGGCGAAGTTGAAGGCCGAGGTCAGGTCGCCCAGCACCGCGCGGCGCCACGGGCTGATGTTCTCTTCCTTGACGCCGAAGCGGGCTTCCAGGAAACGCAGCACCGAGGTGTGGTCGAACGCCTGGGAATTGACCCAGCCGCCGCGGCTCCAGGGCGACACCACGTACATCGGCACGCGCGGACCCGGACCGTACACGCGGTTGTCGGCGACGTCCTGGGCCGACGCGTGCGTGTGGCGTTCCAGGTCGGTGTTGACCGTGGAAGCGCCGGCCATCGAGCCGTCCGTGTTCAGCGAGGGCGCGGCGGGCGGCGGCACGTGGTCGAAATAGCCGTCGTTTTCGTCGAAGTTGATGAGCAGGACGGTCTTGCTCCAGACGTCCGGATTGGCGGTCAGCGCATCCAGCGTCTCCTGGATGTACCAGGCGCCCTGGATGGGGCTGGACGGCCCGGGGTGCTCGGAGTACGTGGCGGGCGCCACGATCCAGGACACCTGCGGCAGCGTGCCGTTCATCGCGTCGTCGCGCAGGGCCTGCAGGAAGCCGCCGTCCGGCATGGTGTTGGCCGTGCCCTTGTACAGCGGGTTGGCGGCGTCCATGCTGGGCGTCCAGGCCGGGTACGGCGATCCGTTGCTGCCGTTGCCCGCCAGTTCGTTGGCGCGGCGGTACTGCTGGAAGCCGGCCAGCGGGTTGTCGCCGAAGTTCTCCGGCAGGTTCTGGTAGACCTTCCAGGTGACGCCGTTTTCCTGCAGGCGTTCGGGATACGTCTTCCAGGTCCAGCCGGTGGACGACGCGCCCAGGCTGTCCCACTGGTTGCGGGTGGACGGGCCGTTGCCCTGCGCCAGCGGATCGTTGGTGCCGGTCCAGTGGAACAGGCGGTTGGTGTTGGTGCCGCCGTGGGTGGAACAGTGATAGGCGTCGCACAGCGTGAAGGCGTCGGCGAGCAGGAACTGGAACTCCACTTCCTTCTGGCGGTAGTAGCCCATGGACTGGTTCTGCTTGTAGCGCGGCCATTGGTACATGCGGCCGCCGTCCCAGGCCATCTGCGCGTCCACGTAGTCGTGCGGCGTGCCCGCCACGCGCTGCGCGTTCCCCTGGGTGCTGTCCAGGTGGTAGGGCAGCACGACGCGCGTGCCGTTGGTCTGTTCCCAGACCGAGCGGTTCTGCGGCAGCGGGATGGTGATGCGGTCGCCGAAGCCGCGCACGCCCTTGAACGTGCCGAAGTACATGTCGAACGAGCGGTTCTCCTGCATCAGGATGACCACGTGCTCGACGTCGTTGATGGTGCCGGTGCGGTTGTTGGCCGGAATGGCCAGCGCGCGGCGGATGGCCGGGGGGAACATCGACAGCGCGGTCAGCCCCGCGGTGGAGGCGGCGGCGTTGCGCAGGAAGCGGCGCTTGCCGGCGTGGATCGTGTCTTTATCGGACTTCACGGATTGTTTTCCTATGGGTCTACAGAGGGCGCGGCTCAGGGCGCGCAACGCAGTTCGGGCTTGGCCGGCGTGGGCGGCGTCGTGGGCGTTTCGGGCTGGGTGGGGTTGCCCGGCGTGCCGGCGTCGTCGTCGCCGCCGTCATCGCCGCCGCAGGCAGCCAGGGTGGAGGTCAGCATCAGCACCGCGCCGGCGCGCAGGAAACCGCGCAAGATCATGGACTTACTCATGGTTTTTCTATCCTTGGGACATCAGGGAAACAATTCGGAAACGGACTTGCCGGACAGGGCCAGGGACTTCACCTCGGCTTCGGTCAGGGCCCGGGACCAGAAGGCCAGGTCGTCGAAAATCATGGTGTACGGGCCCTTGGTGCCGGCGCAGCAGATGCCGTAGGTGCCCTTGCCGTCTTCGTTCAGGCCGATGTGCGGGCCGAAGACGCCGGCCACCGCGGTAAGGTCGACGCCCGGCGTGGCGGTGGACGTGACGCTGCGCAGGAAGCCGAGCTCGCTGTCGTAGCGGTAGGCCGTCATCGTCTTGGCCGTCTTGTCGATGGTCATGGCGATGTAGACGGGCTTGTTGGCCGTGAACTTCACGCCGTTGATGTCCGCCCGCTTGCTGCCGCCCGCGATGTTGAAGCGCAGCTCCGGGCCGGCCCATTGGGCGATGGTGATGCCGGGGTTGGCGCCCGAGTTGTAGTCCTTGTTGCCCACGATCGAGCGGTCGTTGGCGGTGCCGTCGGACTGGAACCAGAAGCCGATGGTGAACGCCTGCACGCTGTCCAGCAGACCGGCCGGGTAATCCAGCTTGAACGCACCCAGGGCGGCCGTGCCGCGCTCGTTCCGGAAGCTCTTGCCATAGACGCCCGGGTCGGCATAGGCCGGCGCCTGCGCGCCGTCGTACGGCGTGATCGCGCCGCCGCCCGCGGCCACGTCGGCCACGTCGCCTTCGAACGGGAAGAACATCGTCAGGCCGGTGCGCAGCGACGCCAGCAGGGGCACGGGCTTGGCATAGACCACCGTGGCGCGCGCGGCGCTGACCGCATGGCCCGCGGACACGCTATAGGCCAGCTCGTGCAGGCCTTCGGCATCGAAGGTGAAGCCCGTGTCCACGTACTCCGTGGCGGTGCCCGGCAGGCGTGCGACTTCAGCACCGTCTCGGCTGACCACGATGTCGCCGTCGGGCTCGCCCACGCGCACCCAGGTCACCGTGACGCTCTTGTTGTCCATGGACGTGCGCGTGGCGACACGGCGCAGGGCCAGCGGTTCGCTGAGCGACGTGCCGGCCATGTCGTAGGCGCTGGCCGCGGGCAGCGCGCCCAGGTGCGCCAGCAGCGTGGGCGAGACGTCCGCGGCGCTGGGCAGCGCGTACCAGTTGGTGTCCCACAGGCCGTCGAACGCGGCGTCGTCGGCGCTGCCGCCCAGCAGGGCCGGCTGGTTGGCCGCCAGGAGGATGGTCTTGTTGGACGAGAACGGCAGGCCGTCGCTGCCGCCGGTCTTGTCCAGGCCGTGGCTGGACGCCACCACCATCAGCCAGTTCTCTTCGGGATGTTCCGCGCGGCGGTCCGCCAGCTGCTTGGCGAGCACGCCGATGGCGGCGTCGGTCTGGCGGATGACGGCCTCGTAGGTCGTGCCGAAGCCGCCTTCGTTCGCGGCGCGTTCGGGCGCGCCGAACTGCGCCACCACGACGTCATAGCCTTCGGCGATGCGGTCGCGCGCCTGCGAGGCGACGCAATTGTCCTCGCCTGCGCAGTCGGTCAGCGATTGCAGATAGCCCGCATCGCGATCGGTGCCCACCAGGCCGGCGAGCAGCGGCGAGTTGAAGGCGCCCGCGGTCCGCGCCTGCGGTTGCGCGGTTTTGATGCGCTGGAACAGGCTGGGCGCCTTCAGGGCCTGGTCCTGCGCGTTGGAACGCACGCCATGCGCGTCGGCCCATTGCCCGGTCAGCAAGGTGGCCCAGCCCGGCACGAGCAGCGTCGGCTGCTGCGTGGCCGTGCCGGTGACGCCGCCCGTCCAGGCGCGGGTCGCGGTCAGCTGGCCGATATTGGCCAGCGACCTGTCGGCCAGGCCGCGGCGCAGCGCGTCGTAGGTCAGGCCGTCGACGCCGATGAACAGCACCTTGTCGGCGCTGGCCTGGCCGGGCTCCGTGACGGGCGGCTGGGTGGGCGGGACGACGGCGTCGTCGCCGTCGTCATCGCTGCCTCCACAGCCGGCCAATGCGCTGGTTGCCAGCAGCATGGCGCACCATCTTCTCCAATTCGATAGTTGCATCGCTTCTCTTCTCTTGTCATGAACGGGTTCTTACGCTGGCCGACATGGTGGCGGCCGAAGGTGAAAGACCCGTGAAGCAAAGAAGAGAAACCCTGATCGTTGGATCAGGATTCTTTTGCGCAAGACGCAAGGCGCGGCCCCCGCGCGGGCGATTCGATTGCGTGCAACGCAAGGCAGCGGCCGGTTTTCCGGCGGCCCGGCGCCAGACACCCGCTGAGACATTGCGGCAAGCCGACGATCGTCTTCCAAGGGTGTCGGACACCTCCGTATTGCCGCTATTGCATTGCTGTCATGAAAGGCCGCTACAGTCGGGCCAGTCGTGTCGTCTGCCGTTCAATCCCATGCCTTTATCTTTGCGCCTGCCCCTGCCCTCCGCGCCCGCCGCGCTGCGTGTTCTTGCCGTGCTGGCGTTTGCCGCGGGCGTGGGCGTGTGGGCCTCCCTCCAGCTTGCGGCCCGCCCCCGGCCCCTGCCCCCCGCCGTCGCGGCCGCCGCCCCGCGCGCGGCGGGCAACACGCCGGTGGCGCTGTGGTTCGGCAAGGACGAAGCCATGCGCACGCAGATCAGCGTGCTGGGCGTGATCGCGGCCGGGCCCGACGGCGCCGCGGTGCTGAGCGTGGACGGCGGGCCGCCCCTGGCCTGGCGCGCCGGCGCGGAAGTGGCGCCGGGCATCGTGCTGCGCGATATCGCCGCGGACGCTGTCACCGTCGAGCAGTCGGGCCGCCCCAGCCGCCTGGCCGCGCTGGCGGCGCAGGACGCGCCGGGCGGCATCAGCCGCGAAAAGTGAGGCGCGCCGGCGCGCGCATTACTGTCATATTTCATGTCCACAATCCCGGGCTTCAACAGATAGACCGGAGTTGCAAAGTGCGTCAGTTACCGCGTGGGCTTGCCCGCCAGCAGGGCTTCACCCTCATCGAGATCATGGTGGTGATTGTGATCATGGGGATCCTGGCGGCGCTGGTGGTGCCGCGCGTGCTGGACCGCCCCGACCAGGCCCGCCAGGCCGCCGCGCGCCAGGACATCGGCGGCATCATGCAGGCCCTCAAGCTCTACCGCCTGGACAACGGCCGCTACCCCACGACGGCCCAGGGCCTGCGCGCCCTGGCGCAAAAGCCCGACGGCGTGGCCAACTGGCGCGGTTACCTGGACAAGCTGCCCAACGACCCCTGGGGCCATCCCTACCAATACCTGAGCCCCGGCGTCAAAGGCGACGTCGACGTCTTCTCGTTCGGCGCCGACAACAAGCCCGGCGGAGAGAGCGGCGATGCCGACATCGGCTCCTGGGAACTCTGAGCGCGGCTTCACGCTGGTCGAAGTGCTGGTGGTGCTGGTGATCGTGGCCATTGCCGCCAGCATGGTGAGCCTGTCCATCGGCCGCGGCGACAACCGCCTGCGCGGCGACGCCGAACGGCTGGCCGACGCGTTCACGGTGGCGCAGAGCGAAGCCCGCAGCGACGGCCGTCCCATCCGCTGGCTCGCCAACGGCCAGGGCTGGTCCTTCGAGCGCCAGGGCCGCGCGCCCGGCCCCACCGCGCAGGAAGACATCCCCGTGCCCGCCGACCGGCTGGAGCGCGACGAGGTGCTGCGGCCGCAGGCCTGGTCGGCGAGCCCGGTCCAGTTGCGCCTGGACCCGGACCGCCCACTGGTCTTCAACACCGAATGGGTCGCCGCGCCCATGACGCTGACGCTGAGCGCGGGCGACGTGCGCGTCACGCTGCAGCGCGACGCCGCGGGACGCTATGACATCCGCTGAACGCTCCGCCCGACGCCCGCGCGCGCCAGAGGCAGGGGCTGGCTTGCCGCGTCCGCCCCGTCGCGAGCGCGGCTTCACGCTGATCGAAGTGCTGGTGGCGCTGGCCATCATCGCCGTGGCGATGGGCGCGGCCCTGCGCGCCACCGGCGTCATGGCGTCGAACAATCGCGCCCTGCAGGACAAGGCGCTGGCATTGCTGGCGGCGCAGAACGCGTTGACGCAGTTGCGCCTGGACCAGGCCCTGCCGCGCGCCGGCTCCCAGACCGTGCCCTGTCCGCAGGGCGGCCTGGCGCTGCAGTGCGAACTGGTTTTCACGAATTCCATGAACCGCAGCTTCCGCCAGGTCTCGGTCAAGGTTCACGACGCCGCGTCCCCGCGCGAAGGCGCCGTGCTGCTGCAACTGGACGGACTGCTGTCCAGCCTGCGATGACGATGCGCCGTTCCCCGAAATCCCAGGCCGGCTTCACGCTGATCGAAGTGCTGGTGGCGCTGGCGCTGATGGCGCTCGTCAGCCTGATGGCCTGGCGCGGCCTGGCCAGCGTGTCCGGCGCGCGCGACCTGATCGCCGCGCAGGCCGAGGACACCGACGCCATCGTCCGCACGCTGGGCCAGATGGCCCGAGATATCGAGCTTTCATACACCGGTCCGGCCTTCGACTCTCCGGGCCTGGACGCCGTGGCCTTCACCAGCGGACTGCGCCTGCTGACGCGCGCGACGGGCGGCCAGACCCTGGAAATCCTGCGCCCGGATCCCGACGGCAACGGCTTGTGGCAGCGCGTGCAGTGGCAGGTCCGGACCGACGGCCTGTGGCGCGCCAGCGGCCCTTCCGCGCCGCGCAGTCCCCTGCCCGCGGCCACGGACGGCGCGCTGCTGCTGCCCGGCGTGCGCACGCTGGCCGTGCGCGCGTGGGTGCCGGGCGCCGGCTGGGTGGACGCCAACGCGTCCTTCGCGGCGGCCCCGACCGGACTGGAGATCACGTTCGAACGGGGTTCGCCCGGCGACCTGCGGCGCTACACGCGCATCCTGGAGCTGCCATGACGCCCGCTTGCGCGCGAGGCCGCCGCGAACGCGGCGCGGCGGTCGTCAGCGCCCTCATCATCGTGGCCATCGTCGCGGCGCTGACCACCAGCCTGGTCCAGCGCCAGACCGCCAGCACGCGGCGCGTGGAAAACGAACTCGCGCGCGTGCAGGCGCGCGCCATGCTGGCGGGCGGCATCGACTGGGCCCGGCTGGTCGTGCGCGACCATGGCCGGCGCGAACCCACCACGCGCGGCGACCAGATCTGGGCCACCCCGGTGCTGGACACGCGCATCGAGCGTCCGGGGGACGACCGCGTCGCGGTGTTCTCGGGCGGCGTGGAGGACGAGCAAGGCAAGTACAACCTCTACAACCTGGCGCGCAACGGCGTGCCCCAGCCCGAACAGGAAGAGGTGCTGCGCCGCCTGCTGAACACGCTGCAGCTGCCCGACACCCTGGCCGCGCGCATCATCGACATCGTGGCGTCCGCGCAGCCCCCCGTGCAGGCCGCCGACGCCCCGACCACGCCAGCCAACACGCCCCAGGCCCGCGCGCCGCTGCCTCGCGGCGTGGACGAGGTCGCGGCGCTGCTGGGCCTGGAGCCGCCCATGCGCAACGCGCTGCGGCGCACGATGACGCTGCTGCCCGCGGCCTCCAGCGTCAACGTCAACACGGCGCCCGCCGAAGTCATCGCCGCGCTGGTGCCCGGGCTGTCGCTCAGCCAGGCGCGCGCCATGGCGGGTGAACGCGACCGCGGCAACTGGTTCAACAACACCGGCGATTTCGCCAACCGGCTGGCGGGCACGGGCGTCAAGACGCCCGCGCCGTCCGTTGCCACCAACAGCGGCTGGTTCCTGGCCAGCGGCACCGTGGTCTACGAACGGGCTCGCGTCTCCATGCAGGCGCTGGTGCGCAGCGCCCCGCCGGCCGCGCCCGACACGATCTGGACGAGAGAGATTCCTTGAAGAACACCCTGCGCATCGCGCTGCCCCCGCTGGAAGAATTCGGCGCCGATTCGCCCCTGGCCTATGCGTGGTTCGACCGCCGCGGACGCTGCACGCGCCAGGGCGAACTGGCGCTGCGCGCCATGGGCCACGCCTGGCCCCAGGCCGCCTGCGAAGCCGTGCTGCATCCGGCCGACGTCATCGCCGCCACGGTGCAGATCCCGGCCGTCGCGCGCGCCCACTTCGGCGCCGCCGTGCGCGGCGCGCTGGAACCCCTGGTGCTGAGCGACCTGGACGCGCTGGCGGTGGGCCACGGCCCGCGCGCCGCGGACGGCGCCGTCGCGCTGGCCTGGTCGCCGAAGGAACCGGTGCGGCGCGCCTGGGGCCTGCTGAGCGAACAGGGCCTGCGGGTCCGCGCGCTGATCGCGCCGCAAACCCTGGCGCCGGCATCGGACGCCCCCGTGCGCGACCCGGCCGACCCGCGCTGGCTGGCGCCCTCGCCGCCCTGGTCCCTGGCCATGCCGCAGCTCGCGCCGGCGCGCGCATCCCGCTGGCGCCCGGCCTGGCGCTGGACCGCGCTGGCCGCCGTCGTGTGGATCGCCGGCCTGAACCTGTACGCGTCCCAGCTGCGCGGCGAGGCCGACGCCCTGCGCAACGGCATGCGCGAACAGGTGCTGGCCGCCTTTCCCGACCTGCCCGTCGTGCTGGACCCGGCGCGCCAGGCGCAGCAGGGGCTGGACGCGCTGCAGGCCAATCGCGGCGCGGCCAGCGCCGGCGCCTTCCTGCCGCTGGCGCGCGCCGCCGCCCAGGCCCTGCCCTTCGCCGCCGACAAGGTGGCGCGCCTGACCTATGCCGACCAGGCGCTCACGCTGCAACTGGCCGACGCCGGCCCGCAATCGCAACGCGTCGCCGAAACGCCCGCGCTGGTCCAGCAGGCCGCCGCCCTGGGACTGAAGCTCGAGCGCGGCGAATCCGACAACACCTGGCGCATCGTGCGCAGCCAACCATGAAAACGCTCCACCGACTGCAAGCCGCGTGGCTTTCGGCCCGCAAGCCCCTGGACCCCGCGCTCGCGCGCGCCCGCCAGCGTTACCAAGCGCTCGCCCCGCGCGAACGCCGCCTGGTGAGCGGCGCCGCCCTGCTGCTGGGCGCGGCGATCGTCTTCGTCGGCCTGATCGAACCCGCCCTGAACACGGTGCGCAAGCTGCAGGCCGAACTGCCCGGGCTGCGCACCCAGGCCGCCGCCGTGGCCGACCTGACAGCGCAGGCCAGGGCCCTGCGCCAGCGCGCCGCCGCGCCCGCCGCCGCCCTGCCCGCCAAGGCCGAGCTGGCCGCCAGCCTGGAGCGCGCCGGCCTGCCTGCCGGGCAATGGACGCTGGAGGATGCTGAGGCAGGCGGCGTGGCGCTGTCGCTGGACCAGGCGCCCTCGTCGGCCCTCATGCGTTGGCTGGACGGCGCGGGCCGCGACTGGGGCCTGGCGATATCGCAGGTGGACCTGACGCGGGCCGCCAACGCGAACGGGCGGCCGCTGCCGGGACTGGTCAACGGCAAGGTTGTCCTGACGCCGCCGCCCGCTGCCGGGAGCCGTTGATGCCCTTGCGTCTTCCCTTTCCGCGCCGCGCCGGACTATGGATGGCCGGCGCCCTTTGCGCCGTCGCGGCGGGCGCGGCCGTCCTGCCCGCGCGCTGGCTGCTGGCCGCGCTGCCCGACGATGCGCCCGTCACGCTGGCCGATGCCAGCGGCACGCTGTGGCGCGGCAGCGCTCTGATCGCGCTCGGCGCCCCGGGCGCGCGGCGCGTGCTGCCGCAGGCCGTGCAATGGCAATGGCGCTGGGACGCGATGGCCCTCGACATCTCGCACCCCTGGCTGCAGGGCACGCTGCGCGCGCGGCCCGGATGGAACGGGCTGGCCGTGCCGGCCCAGTCCCTGCGCGTACCCGCGTCGGTCCTGCCCGCGCTGGGCGCGCCCTGGAACACGCTCGCCCCGCAAGGCATGCTGGAAATCAACTGGCAGCCGCTGCGCCTGGGCGCCCCGCTGCCGCCGGGACCGGCCGTGGACCTGCGCTGGCGCAATGCCGGCACGGCGCTCACGCCCATCACGCCGGTGGGCACCTATCTGCTGCGGGTGCAAGGCGGCGGCAAATCCGGCGCGACGCTCGCCCTGAGCACCGAGAGCGGGCTGCTCGACGTCAAGGGCCAGGGCAGCGCCAGCGGACGCGGCCTGAGCTTTCAGGGCGAAGCGACCTTTTCCCGTACCGCCAGCGAAGCGGACCGTGCCGCCTTGGACGGTTTGATGTCGACGCTCGGCAGGCGGTCGGGGGACACGGTGACATTCGGGACGGGTGCGTCCCAGCGATAGGCGGGGCAGCCGATCAGGGGTTTGACACGCCCGAGTTCGCCGCGCCGTCGGGGACGCATCGAGGCGGCTGACACGGAGCAACGTAAAATGTCGGCCTTCCAGCCTTCACATGCTTTCTTTATGAACCTTGACCTACTGCGTAGCGAATTTCCCAACTTCGACATCACCACCCTGCCGCCCCTGCCCGACGGGTATTTCGACACGTCGAGCTACTTCGATGCAGCGCCTTCATTCGAGAACGCGGAGCGCGGCTTGAAAGTGTATGTCGACTACGCCAACTATGCCGACCGCGAATCCGGCAGGAGCCAGCGCTTCTGTGTTTCGCGCTACGACGAGGAAGCCGGCGACTACGAGGACGTCGCCCTGTCGACCAACGATTGGGCCGAAGTCACGCGCTTCCTGACCGCCTGAACGTCCTCGCCGGCGGCGATCGGTTTCCGCTCCGATCGCCGGGTGATCGACCCCGCGACCTCTTGCGCATGCGGGGTCTTTCTTGATTGCGACGGCGTTCTGCGCTTCTTTTCGGCGCAGGGCTGGCACCCGGATGCACATTGCAGATGCCTGCGTCGCAATGGCGCAGCGGCATGGTTTGAACTGGATTGGCAGAGACGATGCGGGGATAGCGGAACGAGTCGAATTTGAGCGAAACTTCCGAAGAACCAGACCGACAAGAATCTGTTTGAAACCATGCCCAATTCGAAACCTGAAAGCCTGACCAAAATAGTTTCGCGGAGAACGCCAGAATCGGCGGCAATGGTGGCGAGCGTTAAGCGTGCCATGTCCATAACTCCAGTGCTCAATCGGTTGACGTACGCCGATGCAGAAGAAATTCGCGCTGTCTTCAGCGAGCTTATTGGCACCGTGGTGGATGACGGCTTTTCGCTCATCCCGCCGTTTTATACGACCGGGGGAGAGAACATTCGCCTCGGACGCAATGTTTTCATCAACCAGAATTGCACAATGTACGATCTTGGCGGCATTGACATTGCGGATGACGTGATGATCGGGCCTAACGTAAGCCTCATCACCTCGGGCCATCCTCTAGATCCAACACAGCGTCGTGCTTGCGTGATCGCTAAGCCCATCACAATAGAGCGAAATGTGTGGATCGCCGCCGGCGTAACAATCATCGGCGGTGTAAGAGTGGGTGAAAATTCGGTTGTCGCAGCAGGCTCAGTCGTAACCCGGGATGTCCCGGCAAACACGTTTGTAGGCGGCAATCCCGCACGAGTCATTCGGCCAATTGGTGAAGACGTCGAGAGAGTCGACGGTAGCTAGGAGCGAGGGCACCAAAGCAGGTGCGACGTCCATTCCTTGCCGGGAGCAGTCCCTCATGCGTCCCGCGTCACCCGCAGGATTTCCTCCGTCGACGTCTGCCCCATCCACCCAGCGCTGCCCGTCCTCCCGCATGCTGCGCATGCCGGACGCGGCCGCAGCGCGGCTCAATTCCCGCTCGTCGCTGCCTTCATGGATCAGCCTGCGCGCCTCGTCGTCCACCGTGAACAGTTCGTGGATGCCCGACCGCCCGCTGTAGCCGGTGTGGTTGCAGGCCTCGCAGCCCACCGGGTGGAATACCTGCACGCCGTCCAGCATGGACGGCGCCTTGCGTAATAATGTTGTCAGACTGCAATTCCCCTGCCTGTGGCCGGCAGAATTGCAGTCTGACACTTGTATTTCTCAAGCTGTTTTTTCCCCCTGCATTGCGCGAATTCTCGCTATCATCCGCGACACCATGCTGACTAAAAATACACTCCCTGCCGCCTGCGCCGCGGTGCTGTGCGCGCTTTCCATGACCGCCACGGCGGCGCCGGAGGCCTTGCCTTCGTTCGACTGCGCCAAGGCGCGCACGGGAGCAGAAAAAGCCATCTGCGCGAACCCGCAACTCGCAGCGCTCGATTCAAGCATCGCCAAGCGCTACAGCGAAGCGCGCAAATCCCTGGACTCCATCACGGCCGAAGCGTTGTCGCGCGACCAGCGCTATTTCATCAAGGTGCGCGACGACGCCTTCGAGAAGCCGTTCGACAAGGACAAACCGATCGAGGAACTCGTGAGCCGCCTGAAATACCGGGACGCGTTTCTCGCCTCGCTGGACTTGGCCGAACGCAAGGGCTTTACCGGCAGATGGCGCAACCTCTCCGGCGAGATCACGCTCTGGAAGAAGCCCGACGGCGACATCCTGTATGAAGGTTCGGCCGCACAGCCGCACGACGGGCGCTGGTCGTGCAACGTGGAGGCCGCCGGCAAGGCCAAGGGCGAGCGCCTGCAGGTCAAGAGCGTCGACACCAAAGGCTGGGTACTGAACCTGCAACGCCAGAGTGATGGGCTGGTCGTCGAGGAACAGCCGCCCGGCGCAGTTTCATCCGGTCCGCCCTACTGCGGCACCAACGGAACCTTGGCCGGCACGTTCTTCCCGATACGCTGAGCGATGGCCGAAACGAGTGCCAGCGCGTAGTGGCGGCGTTTGAGCAGCGGCCGAGTTCAGTCACTCGGATAACGCGTTGTGGTGAGCAGTCCCCCGAACGCTATGCGTCCCGCGTCACCCGCAGGATTTCCTCCGGCGACGTCTGCCCTCCATCCACCCAGCGCTGCCCGTCCTCGCGCATGCTGCGCATGCCGGACGCGGCCGCGGCGCGGCGCAATTCCCGCTCGTCGCGGCCTTCATGAATCAGCCTGCGCGCCTCGTCATCCACCGTGAACAGCTCGTGGATGCCCGACCGCCCGCTATAGCCGGTGTGGTTGCAGGCCTCGCAGCCCACAGGGTGGAACACCTGCACGCCGTCCAGCATCGACGGCGCCTTGCACGCCGGGCACAGCTTGCGCACCAGGCGCTGCGCCAGCACGCCCAGCAGTGACGAGGCCAGCAGGAATGGCTCCACGCCCATGTCCGTCAGGCGCGTCACCGCGGACACCGCGTCATTGGTGTGCAGCGTGGCCAGCACCAGGTGGCCGGTCAGCGAGGCCTGCACCGCGATCTGCGCGGTTTCCAGGTCGCGGATTTCGCCGATCATGATCACATCCGGGTCCTGGCGCAGGATCGCGCGCAGCGCCAGCGCGAAGCTCATGTCGATCTTGGCGTTGACCTGCGTCTGGCTGATGCCGGGCAGGTCGTATTCGATGGGATCCTCCACCGTCAGGATGTTGCTGGTGGACGCATCCAGCCGGCTCAGCGCCGCGTAGAGCGTCGTGGTCTTGCCGCTGCCGGTCGGGCCGGTGACCAGCACGATGCCGTGCGGCTGGCGGATCAGCCGGTCCAGCCGTTCCAGCACGCCGGCGCTCATGCCCAGTTTCTCCAGCCGCAGGCGGCCGGCTTCCTTGTCCAGCAGGCGCAGCACCGCGCGTTCGCCATGGCCGGTCGGCAAGGTGGACACGCGCACGTCGATGGGCCGTCCGCCCACGCGCAACGCGATGCGGCCGTCCTGCGGCAGGCGTTTTTCGGCGATGTCCAGGTGCGCCATGATCTTGATGCGCGAGATCAGCGCCGCGTGCAGCGCCTTGCGCGGCGACACCACGTCGCGCAGCGTGCCGTCCACCCGGTAGCGCACCACGGAATGCGTTTCGAAGGGCTCGATGTGGATGTCGCTGGCGCCGTCGCGCGCGGCCTGCGCGAACAGCGCGTTGATCATGCGGATCACCGGCGCGTCGTCCTGCGCTTCCAGCAGGTCCGCCACTTCGGGCATGTCCTGCAGCAGCCGGTCCAGGTCGATTTCGTTCTCGGCCACGCCCATGACCGAGGCCGCGTCCTCCGAATGGCTGTAGGCCGCGGTCAGCAGCGTTTCCAGCGCCTCATCGTCGACCTGCGCCAGCGCGATGTCGCCATGGCAGCGCCGGATCTCGCGCACCGCCCAGTCGGGCGTGCGCGGGCTGACGGTCAACTGCGCCTGCCCCCCGCGCAGCGACAGCACCGCGCGCTGCGCGCGGGCCCAGGCATAGGGCAAGGGATGCGTGCTCACAGCAGCGTCTCGGGGTCCACGGCCACCGTCATCATGACCGGCCGGGGCGCGCGGATGGGCTGCTGGGCGGGGGCCGGCGGCGTGCCGGGATACTGGCGCACGGCGAAGGTCTCGACCGTCGCGGGCGGCGGGCGGCGCAGGGTCTGCGCCTGCTGCTCGGGCCGCAGGTCGTACGCGTTGTTCGACACCGACGGCGCCGACCCCGGCAGCGGCAGCATCGGCGCCTGCATGTCGGGCAGCGCCCAGTGTTCGCGCGGCTGCACGGCGCCCTGCGCGCGGCGCATGTAGTCGTAGCGGTCCATCGTGACGCTGGCGCTGCGATTCGCGTCGCGCACCACGTAGGGACGCAGGAACACCATCAGGTTGGTCTTGGTGCGCTTGCGCGTGTCGTAGCGGAACAGCGACCCGATCACCGGCAGCGAGCCCAGTCCCGGCACGCTGTTGGAGGTGAGCGTCACGTTGTCCTCCAGCAGCCCGCCCAGCACGATGATCTGGCCGTCGTCGATCAGCACGCTGGTGTCGATGGCGCGCTTGTTGGTCACGATGCCGGTGGTGGAGTTGGAGCGGCTCTCGTCGATGCTGCTGACTTCCTGGTAGATGTCCAGCTTGACCGCGCCGCCTTCGGAGATCTGCGGGCGGATGTTCAGCTTCAGGCCCACGTCCTCGCGTTCGATGGTCTGGAACGGATTGGAACTGCCGTTGCTGCCCGAGGTCACGTACTGCCCCGTCACGAACGGCACCGTCTTGCCCACCAGGATGCTGGCCGACTGGTTGTCCAGGGTCAGCAGGTTGGGCGTGGACAGGATGTTGGCTTCACCCGTGTTCTGCATGGCGCGCGCCAGCACGCCCAGGTTGATGACCTCGTTGCCCAGCACGTCTACCGTGCCCTTGACCACGCCCAGGCTCAAGCCGCCGCCCAGCGCGTCGATCGAGGTCGGGCCGTTGCCGGTGATGCCGCTGCCGCCCAGGTTCGTGCCGCCGATGAAGCTGGTGCCGTTGCCGTTGATGTTGCCCGCGCCGGTCATCCACTGGATGCCGAATTCCGCGGCCTTCTCTTCGCTGACTTCCACGATCAGGCTTTCCACCAGCACCTGCGCGCGGCGCTGGTCCAGCTGGTCGATCACTTCGCGCAGGCTGCGGTACAGCGGCTCGGGCGCCGAGATGATCAGCGAGTTGGTCGCCGGGTCCGCCTGGATCGTGGCGCCGCCCGCGGAATACGACACCGCCTGCGATGAATTGTCTTCGCGCGAGATGCGTTCCTGCTCGCCGGACAACCCGCTCTTGGACGAGCCCGACAGGCTGGACATGCCCTGCCCCGCCTGGCTGGACGTGCTGGCCGACGTGTTCTGCGCCCGCGCGCCGCCCTGCGCGCCGCCGCTGCTGCTGCTTGCGCCGGGCGCCGCGCCAGGCGCGGAATTGGCCTGGCCGGTCAGCAGCCCGCCCAGGACCTCCGCGATGCGCGTGGCCTGCGCGTTGCGCATGTAGACCACGTGCAGGTTGCCGGCGCGGTTCTGCTGCGCGTCCAGCTTCAGGATCAGGTCGCGGGCCAGGCGTGTGCGCGCGGGGCTGCCCGAACGCACCAGCACGCTGTTGCTGCGCGGGTCCGCCACCACGGCGATGCGCTGCGTGGGATCGCTGCTTTGCGTATCCAGCAGCTGCGAGGCAAGGATGGCGATGTCGGTCGCGATGCCCGACTGCACCTGCACCACGTCCGTGTCGATCGAGCTGGGCACGTCGATGCGCGCGATGACGGCCGCGATGCGCTCAAGGTTGTCGGCGTAGTCGGTCACCACCAGCGTGTTGTTGCCGGGATACGCGTTGATCGGGTTGTTCGGCGGCACCATGGGGCGCAGCACCGGCACCAGGTTGGCGGCGTTCTCGTACTTCAGGGGGAACACGCGCGTCAGCATTTCGCCGCTGTTGCCGCCGCCGCTCTTGGCAAACGCCGACACGGGAACGGGCGCCCTGCCCGCGGCCACGGGCGCGCCGGACGCGGGCTTGCCGCCGCCCACCACCGCGCTGCCCTGCAGCTTGGCGTCGGCTTCGGGCACCACGCGCGTCACGCCGTCCACGTCGACGATGGCAAAGCCCTGCAGGCGCAACGCGCCGGTCAGCATCGCCAGCGCCTGCCCGCTATCCACGGGGCGGTCGGACACCAGCGTGAGCTTGCCCTTGACGCGGGGATCCACCAGGAAGTTGCGCTGCGTGAAGAGGGACAGCGCGCGCAGCACGGCGGGGATGTCGGTGTCGACGAAATTCAGGCTGACGCGATTGTCGGCCTGTTGTGCGTGGGCCGTGCTGGCGACCGGTCCGAGTTGGCTTGCGGCAAGCAGGAAGGCAAGGCTGAATTGCGCGATGTGACGCATGACGAGATAGGGGCCCGAGACGTGAAGTCGAGTGAAAAAACGTGAAAGCGCGTCGGAGTATACGGGGTGTGACTGCAACATCCCGGTCATAATCCGAAGGCAAGGTAGCGGGCTGGAAACCCTTTAAATTCGGGGCTCTTGGCGATTTCGCCGGGTGCCTTCGCTTTATTACAGCCATGCCTTCCTTCCGTTATGAAGCCACCGACGCGCTCGGCAAGATCGTGCGCGGCACGATCGACGCCGACTCCGAGCGCGGCGCCCGCAACCAGCTGCGCGGACGCGGCCTGCTGCCGCTGTCTACGGCGCTGGCGGCGCGCGCCGAAGGCATGGGCGCGGCCCTGCGCACCCGCCTGTCGGACGCCGACCTGGCATGGCTGACGCGCCAGCTTGCAAGCCTGCTGGCCGCGCGCCTGCCGCTGGATGCGGCGCTCAGCGCCACGCTGGAACAGGCCGAAAAAAAGCACATCGCCGCCACCCTGGGCGGCGTGCGCGATGACGTGCGCGCGGGCCATCGCCTGTCGGCGGCGCTGGCCTCGCGGCCGCGCGATTTCCCCGAGATCTATCGCGCCCTGATCGGCGCGGGCGAGGAATCCGGCGACCTGGCGCAGGTGATGGAAAAACTGGCGGACTACATCGAGGAACGCAACACCCTGCGCAGCAAGGTCATGACGGCGTTCATCTATCCGGCGGTGGTGGCCAGCGTGTCGGTGATCATCGTGGTGTTCCTGCTGGGCTATGTGGTGCCGCAGGTGGTGTCGGCCTTCAGCCAGGCCAAGCAGGAACTGCCGATGCTGACGCGCGCGATGCTGGCCCTGTCGGACTACGTGCGCGAATGGGGCGCGGTGACCGGCATCGCGGTGGTGGCCGCCATTGCGCTGTGGCGCTACACGCTGCGCGCGCCCGCGGCGCGGCGTGCATGGCACGCGCGCGTCCTGCGCCTGCCCCTGGCCGGGCGCTTCGTGCTGGGCGTGAACGCCGCGCGCTTCGCGTCCACGCTGGCCATTCTTTGTGGCAGCGGCGTGGCTCTGCTGACCGCACTGGAGGCAGCGCGCCGCACGCTGGGCAATGACGTCCTGCGGCTGGCGGTGGACGAGGCGTCGGCGCGCGTGCGCGAAGGCGCCGCGCTATCGGCGTCGCTGGGCGCGCAGAAAGTGTTTCCGTCGCTGCTGGTGCACCTGATCGCCAGCGGCGAGAAAACGGGCCGCCTGCCCGAGCTGCTGGACCGGGGCGCGCAGAACCTGTCGCGCGACCTGGAACGGCGCGCGATGGCGATGACGGCCCTGCTGGAGCCTGCGCTGATACTGCTGATGGGGGGATTCGTCCTGCTGATCGTGCTGGCGGTGATGATGCCGATCCTGGAGATGAACCAGTTGATCAGGTAGGACCGCGGGCCGCGCCGAAAGGCGGCCCGCCAGGGAGGGATCAGAGCGCCTCTTCGTCGCTCTCGCCGGTGCGGATGCGGATGGCTTGTTCAACCGGCGTCACGAAGATCTTGCCATCGCCGATCTTGCCGGTGCGGGCGGCCTTGACCACGGCTTCGATGGCGGCTTCGACCTGGTCGTCGGGCAGCACGACTTCAACGCGGATCTTGGGCAGGAAGTCCACCACGTACTCGGCGCCGCGATAGAGTTCGGTGTGGCCCTTCTGGCGGCCGAAACCCTTGACTTCGGTGACCGTCAGGCCGCTGACGCCGACTTCCGCCAGCGCCTCGCGGACTTCGTCGAGCTTGAAGGGTTTGATGATGGCGGTGACTTGTTTCACGTTGGTCGTCCTGGTTTTTTGATCTGTTGCGGCGCCCTGGCCCGGCCGGGCGCAATGAATAAGAGAATACCACCGGCAAGGCCGGGGTACGCCCCCCGGCCCCGGGAAAAACGCGCCGCGCCTCGCGCGGCGGGAGCGCTTTCCGGAAGGCCGCCCCATCTTGGGGCAGGCCCGTCCCGTCAGTTCCCCGGCGCCTCGTCCGGAATGCGGTCGGCTTCCCGCAGCCACACCACCGATTGGGAATCGCTGGGCGCGCGCCAGTCGCCGCGCGGCGACAGCGAACCGCCGGACCCGACCTTCGGCGCGTTCGGGACGCAGGTGCGCTTGAACTGGCTCAGGCGGAAGAACCGGTCCAGGAACAGCTTCAGGTTGCGCTTGATGGCCGCCAGGTCGTACTGGTTGCGCACGACGTGCCCGGCCTCGGGCCAGGCGCCGGCCTCGCGGTCGCGCCAGGCCGTCCAGGCCAGGAAGGCGACCTTGGTGGGTGCAAACCCGTAGCGCAGGGTGTAGAACAGGTTGAAATCCTGCAGCTCGTAGGGCCCGATGGACTCTTCGCTCTTCTGGACCGGCTTGTCGTCCGCGCCGCCGGGCACCAGCTCGGGGCTGACGTCCGTTCCCAGCACGTCCAGCAGCACTTCGGCCCCCTCGTCGCCCAGGCGGCCGGACTCGGCCACCCAGCGCACCAGGTGCGTGATGAGCGTCTTGGGCACGCTGGCGTTGACGCTGTAGTGCGACATGTGGTCGCCCACGCCGTACGTGCACCATCCCAGTGCAAGTTCGCTGAGGTCGCCCGTGCCGATCACGATGGCATTGCTGAAATTGGCAAGGCGGAACAGGTGGTTGGTGCGTTCCCCGGCCTGCACGTTCTCGAAGGTGATGTCGTAGACCGGCTGGCCGTCCGCGTAGGGATGCCCCAGGTCCTTGAGCATCTGCAGGCAGCTGGGGCGGATGTCGATTTCAGAGGCCGTGCAGCCCACCACCGCCATCAGCCGGCGCGCCTGCTGCAGCGTGCGGGTGCTGGTGGCAAAGCCCGGCATCGTGACGGCCAGGATATTGGAGCGCGGCAGGTCCAGGGAATCCATGGCCTTGGCGCATACCAGCAGCGCGTGCGTGGAATCCAGGCCGCCCGAGATGCCGATGACGACCTTTTTCATGCCGCTGGCCGACAGGCGCTGCGCCAGGGCCTGCACCTGGATGCTGTAGACCTCTTTGCAGCGTGCGTCGCGGCGCTGCGGATCGGCCGGCACATAGGGAAAGCGCGCCACGCGCCGCTCGAGCGCCAGTTCGGCGTCTTCCAGCGGCGGATTGACGGATACGGCCACGCGGCGGAACTTGCGGACTTCGTCCTGGTGGCGGCGCACGGACTGGCCGAAGGTGCTCTGGCGCATGCGCTCGCGCGACAGGCGTTCCAGGTCCACGTCCGAGAACAGCAGGTGCGAATGGCTCAGGAAGCGTTCGGATTCGGCCAGCAGCTCGCCGTTTTCGTAGATCAGCGCCTGGCCGTCCCAGGCCAGGTCCGTCGAGGACTCGCCCCGCCCGGCCGACGTGTACATGTAGGCCGACAGGCAGCGCGCCGACTGCTGCGAAACCAGCTGGTGGCGGTATTCGGCCTTGCCGACGACGATGTTCGAGGCGGACAGGTTGACCAGCACCGTGGCGCCGGCCAGCGCGGCGAAGGACGACGGGGGGATGGGCACCCAGACGTCTTCACAGATTTCGACGTGGAACTGGAACAGCGGCAGCTGTTCCATCTGGAACAGCAGTTCGGCGCCGAAAGGCACGGTCTGGCCGAACAGGCTGATTTCCGACGCGGTGGCGCAATCGGCGGCGCTGAACTGGCGCGCTTCGTAGAATTCGCCGTAATTGGGCAGGAAGCTCTTGGGCACCACCCCCAGCACGCGCCCGCCCGCCGCCACCACGGCGCAATTGAAGAGCTGGTGGTCCACGCGCAGCGGCGCGCCCACGATGAGGGCGATATCGAGTTCGGCCGTGGCCTCGACCACCTGGGCCAGCGCGGCCTCGCAGGCGTCAAGCAGGGCCTTCTGGTGAAAGAGGTCGTCGCAGGTGTAGGCCGACAGGCCCAGTTCCGGAAACGCCGCCAGCACCGCCCCGCCCTGGGCCGCCTGCTGCGCCAGCGCGATGGTCTGCGCGGCGTTGTAGGCGGGATCGGCCACGCGGCACTCGGGCACGCCAACCGCGACCCGGGCGAAGCCGTGGGAATACAGGTTGAAAAACGGGTTCGACATCGGGTCTATCGCCTAGGAATCAACCGGGCGATTATCTCACGGCGCCCGGCCCGCGGCGCCCCGGGGCCGTGCCTGGCGCCGGCGGCGCTCCGCCTGCCTAGCGCGGCATCTTGCCGTCGGTCAGGCCGCGTTCGAACGGCACGGCCGGCGTTCCGTCCAGGGCCGGCCCCTGCCGGTCGCGCTCGGCGGCCAGGGCGGCCTGGACGGCGCCGTCGCGCAGGTAGCTGCCCATGGCGCCGATGTCCGCCCCGGACGGCTGCTGGTACAGCCGCAGGCCCAGTTCCGGCAGGATCGCCAGCAGATGGTCGAAGACGTCGCCCTGGATGCGCTCGTATTCCACCCAGGCGGTCACGGCGGTAAAGCAGTAGACCTCGATCGGGATGCCCTCGGAGGTGGGCTCCATCATGCGCACCATCATCGCCATGTCCTGGCGGATTTCCGGATTCTGCTTCAGGAAGGCCAGCGCGTAGGCGCGCAGGGTGCCGATGTTCGTGAGGCGCCGCCGGTTGGCCGGCACGCTGGCCAGTTCGCCCATGGTCTGGTTGGCCTGCGCGATGTCCTGGGTCTTGGTCTGGAGGTAATCGTGCAGCAGGCGGAACCGCATCAGGCGCTGCGCTTCCTCGTCGGTCAGGAAGCGCACGCTGGCCGCGTCGATGCGGACCGTGCGCTTGATGCGCCGCCCGCCCGATTCGAACATGTGCCGGTAGTTGCGGTAGCTTTCCGAGAACAGCTTGTAGGTCGGCACGGTGGTGACCGTGTTGTCCCAGTTCTGCACCTTCACGGTATGCAGCGCGATATCCTTGACGAAGCCGTCGGCGTTGCACTGCGGCATTTCGATCCAGTCGCCGATGCGCAGCATGTCGTTGCTGGTGAGCTGCGTGCTGGCCACCAGCGACAGCAGCGTGTCTTTGAACACCAGCAGTAGCACCGCCGACAGCGCGCCCAGGCCCGAGATCATCCACAGGGGGGAGCGGTCGATCAGGATGGAAAGCACCAGGACGGTGCACACCGCCATCAGGATCAGCTTGCCGATCTGGATGTAGCCCTTGATGGAGCGGGTCTGCGCCCGCGTGGTGGCCGAATAGGTGTCCTGCCAGGCGCTCAGCACCCCGGAAAACGCCACGAACACGCAGATCCACGCGCCGGCGTGCGCCAGCCGGCCGACGACCGCGACCGCCCGTTCCGAATGCGGCACCAGGTCGATGCCGATCGACACCACCGCGAACGGCACCGCGTACCAGAGGTTCTGGTACGCGCGGCGGCGCTGCAGCGCCTTGTCCCAGTCGCCGTGGCCGCTGACGACCAGCAGCCGGTGCGCCAGCAGCAGGACGACCCGCGCGACGACCCATTGCACGAACAGCGCGGTCAGGATCAGCACGCCGATCCCGATCAGCGTCTGGGCCCAGGCCTCGCGCGGCAGGTGGGTGTCAAGTTGGGTGACTAGCTCTTCCCATTCCAGGGGCATAGGGTCCGTGCTCGCTCTAAGGTCTTGAAATCCAAGCGTGGATTATCCGACAAGTCGCGCCCGCGCGAGGTTCCGGCCCCGCATAACCGGGGCCGCCTTCGCCCGGCGCGGCGCGAGGCCCTATAATTCCGCCCATCATGGCAAAGACTCCCTCCCCCGATCAAAACCAGTTCGCCAACAAGGCGCAGGCCTGGTCCGCCCGGTTCTCCGAGCCGGTTTCCGAACTCGTCAAACGCTACACGGCGTCCGTGGATTTCGACAAGCGCCTGGCGCGCCACGACATCCAGGGTTCGCTGGCGCACGCGGACATGCTGGCCGCCCAGGGCATCATCGGCGCCCAGGACCTGGCCGACATCCAGCGCGGCATGACGCAGATCCTGTCCGAAATCGACGCCGGCAGCTTCCAATGGCTGCTGGACCTGGAAGACGTCCACCTGAACATCGAAAAGCGCCTGGTGGAACTGGTGGGCGACGCGGGCAAGCGCCTGCATACCGGCCGTTCGCGCAATGACCAGGTCGCCACCGACATCCGCCTGTGGCTGCGCGACGAAATCGACAACCTGCAAAACCTGCTGCGCCAGCTGCGCCACGCGCTGGCCACGGTCGCGCTGGAAAACGCCGGCACCATCATGCCGGGCTTCACGCACCTGCAGGTCGCCCAGCCCGTCACGTTCGGCCATCACCTGCTGGCCTACGCCGAAATGTTCGGCCGCGACGCCGAGCGCCTGGCCGATTGCCGCCGCCGCGTGAACCGCCTGCCTCTGGGCGCCGCCGCCCTGGCCGGCACGTCGTTCCCGATCGACCGCGAACGCGTCGCCAAGACGCTGGGCTTCGAAGGCGTGTGCCGCAATTCGCTGGACGCCGTCTCCGACCGCGACTTCGCCATCGAATTCTGCGCCGCCGGCGCGCTGATCATGACGCACGTCTCGCGCCTGTCCGAAGAGCTGGTGCTCTGGATGAGCCCGCGCGTGGGCTTCATCGACCTGGCCGACCGCTTCTGCACCGGCAGCTCGATCATGCCGCAAAAGAAAAACCCCGACGTGCCCGAACTGGCCCGCGGCAAGACCGGCCGCGTCAACGGCAACCTGGTCGCCCTGCTGACCCTGATGAAGGGCCAGCCCCTGGCCTACAACAAGGACAACCAGGAAGACAAGGAAGGCCTGTTCGACACGGCGGACACGCTGCGCGACACGCTCACGATCTTTGCGGACATGGCCGGCGGCATCAAGGTCAAGGCCGACAACATGCGCGCCGCCGCCCTGCAGGGCTTCGCCACCGCCACCGACCTGGCCGACTACCTGGTCAAGCGCGGCGTGCCCTTCCGCGACGCCCATGAAGTCGTGGCCCACGCCGTGCGCGACTGCGAACAGCGCGGCTGCGACCTGGCCGACCTGTCCACCGCCGAACTGACCGCCTACCACGCCAGCATCACCGAAGACGTCCATCAGGTGCTGACCCTGGAAGGCTCCGTCGCCGCGCGCAAGCACGTGGGCGGCACCGCCCCCGAACGCGTGGCCGAAGAGGCCCGCCGCGTCCTGGCGGAAACGGCTGAAGGCTGATTCCGTCCCGGCTCGCGCCGTTTCTGCAAGGCCCCCTTTCCGGGGGCCTTGTCGTTTCTAGCCCGCCAAATAGGCGTCCAGCTCCCGGGCCAGCGCATCGAACACGCCCGCCACCCGCTTCACCCGCCGCAGGTCGCCGTGCATGGCGATCCACACGTCGACGTCAAAGCCGATTTCCTGCTCCAGGACGGGCACCAGCCCCAGCGGCCGCGCAAGCTGGCCGGGACAGACGCCGAAGCCCAGCCCCGCCTTCAGGGCGGCGAACTGCGCCACGTGATGGTCGCAGGCCACGGCAAAGGCCTGGTCGGGATCGATGACGCCGTGCTCGGCCAGCGTGCGGCGGTCAGCCAGGCGACGATCCGGTCCGATCATCGGCAGCCCGCGAAGCTGCGCGCGCGTTTGCGGCAGCCCATGGGCCCGGATGCAGCCGGGCGCGGCGTACAGCCCCACCCGCAAGGCGCCGGTGCGCCGCGCGACCACATTCGCTTCGCTGGGGCGCTGCAGCCTGACCGCGATGTCGGCCTCCTGCCGGGGCAAGGCCTCCAGCCGGTCCTGCACGCTCAGTTCCAGCCGCACCCCGGGCATGGCCTGGCGGACCCCCAGGAGCATCGCCGGCAGCACCTCGACGCCCAGCAGTTCGCTGCTGGTGACGCGCACCACCCCTTCGGCCGCGTCCGCGCCAGCCCCCGCCCGCCGGCTGAAGGCGCGGGCCGCCACGTCCATGGCTTCGACGTGGTCGCTCAGTTCGCGGGCCGCGTCCGTGGGCTGCAGGCCGGCGGGCGTGCGCAGGAACAGGCTCACGCCTACACTGGCCTCCAGCTTTTCGATGCGCCGGCGCGCCGTGGCCTGGGCGATGTTCAGCAGCCGCGCCGCCCCGGACAGGCTGCCGCTGCGCAGGACGGCAAGAAAAACGCGCTGACTTTCCCATTCAAGAGAATCGATGCTCATACAAAACCTGCTAACGGATGGTTCATTCTGGCGGTTCCCGGCGGCCGGCATCCAGGGCATCCTGTGGCGCCCCCTTGAAGGAACCCATCCATGACCCTGACCGGCCAATGCCGCTGCGCCGCCCTGCGCTATACCGTCGCCCCTGGCGGCAAGCCGCTCGTCTACGCCTGCCACTGCCTGAACTGCCAGCGCTGGAGCGGCAGCGCCTTCGGGCTGCACATGCTGCTGCCGGAAACGGCGATGAGCATAACCGGTACGCTAGCCGAGTACCGCCATGAACACGCCGGCCTGCAATCGCGCCAGTACCTCTGCGCGCAGTGCCATACCCGCATCTTCAACACGACGGACGCCGCGCCCGGCATGCGCGTGCTGCGCGCGGGCACGCTGGACGAGGCGGCCGCGCTGGCGCCCGTGGCGCACATCTGGACCCGCCGCAAGCACGCCTGGCTGCAAGTGCCGCCTGATGTGCCCAGCTGGCCCGAAAGCCCCTCGCCCGAGGCGTTTGCCAGCGCCGTCCTGGGCGGATAACACCCGCCGGGCAAGAGGCAAGGTCCGATATCATGGCGCCTTTACGGCCCTGTCCCCAAAACCATGCCCCTCGTGCGCGCGCCGCTCAAGCCCCTTGCACCGCTATGCATGTCTCTTGCCGCCCTGATCACGTCTTGCCTTTTGACTGGCGCGATCCTGCCGGCGGCCCAGGCGCAGACCGCACGCAAGCCTTCGCCCTACGAGAACGGGCGCCCGCTGCGCCCTGACGAGGTCGAAGCGCGCAAGGCCGAGGACGCGCGCTGGGGCGGCCCCCGCTTCCTGGACCAGATCCGCACCCAGGCCGAATTCCAGCAACTGGCCCGCGTCTACAACGCCCGCACCCCGCTGGAGATCCCGCACGTGCTGTTCGTGATCGACCGCCAGCGCGCCAACCGCATCTATTACATCCACACGCCGCGCTACGCACTGCACGAGACCTTCGCGCGCGAGCGGCGCCTGCTGTCTGGCGACAAGGCCGCGCTGATCGCCCAGTACAAGGCCCCGGACAGGCGCCTGCTGTTCGGCACGCTGAGCTGGCAGAACGGACTGCCGGGCTATACCTATGAATTCTGGGAAGGCGACCTGCTGACGCCCGAACTGCTGGCGCTGACCCGCGACAGACTGGCCGCCACTTTCTACGAACCGCTGCGCTTCAAAAGCAATTCCACGCTGCAGGAGCAGACGGCGCGCGGCGCGGGCATCGACTTCGTCACCCAGGAAGCGCTGCTGCGCGAGCAGACCTTCCTGCCGCTGAACACCGGACGCGCGCAGGGCCGGCTGCGCATCGTGAAGTCCGTGGACGACACGCCGGACCTGTCGCCCACCGACATCGTGGTGCTGGACGAAGTGCCCGTGGCGCTGACGCCCGTCGCGGGCCTGATCACGCAGCGGCCGTCCACCCTGCTGTCGCACGTGAATCTGCTGGCCAAGGGCTGGCGCATTCCCAATGCCTACGTGCGCGACGCGGTGGCGGCCCTGCGCGAGCATGACGGGCAGTGGGTCGAGCTGACTGTCTCCAGCAACGGCTACCAGGTGCAGCGCATCGCCCAGCCCGCGGCGACCGCGCCCAAGGCGGCCGGCGCGCCGCTGCCCAAGCCCGACCTGTCGGTGCGCGCCATCAAGCCGCTGACCGGCATGACAACGCGCGACAGCCGCCATTGCGGCGTGAAGGCGGCCAACCTCGGCGCGCTGAAGGCCGTCCTGCCACCGGCGGCCAGCGTGCCCGACGGTTTCTGCATTCCGTTCGCCCAGTACGCGGCGTTCATGGACAAGTTGGACGTGCCCGCGCGCATGGCGGCGCTGGAACGACGCCCCGATTTCGCCAGCGACGCCAACGTGCGCCGCGCGGAACTGGCCGCCTTGCGCCAGCAGATCATCGACGCGCAGCCCGACCCGGCGCAGGCCGCCGCGTGGCGCGACCGCTGGCAGACGCAGCTGCAGGGCCGCGGCGTCTTCGTGCGCAGCTCGTCCAATTCCGAAGACCTGCCCGGGTTCAGCGGCGCGGGGCTGTACACCACCGTGCCGAACGTCACGCAGGCCGACGCGCTGGCGCGGGCGGTGCAGACGGTCTGGGCCTCGGTCTACAACTTCGAGGCCTACGAGGCGCGCCGCGCGGCCGGCATCGGCGCGGCCGGCGTGGTGATGGCGGTGCTGGTGCAGCAGGCGGCGGCCTCGGACAGCTCCGGCGTCATGATCACGCGCGACCCATTCGACGCCTCGCGCCGCCACGTGACCTACCTGTCGGCCAAGCGCGGGCTGGGCATCAAGGTGGTGGAAGGCAAACGCCAGGCGGAACAGGTGATGTATTCGAGCTGGTCCAAGGCCGTGCAGGTGCTCAGCCGCTCGGCCGAAGACACGCAGCTGGTGGCTGCGTCCGGCGGCGGCGTGCGCGAAGTGCCGATCGACGGCGCCCGCCAGGTGCTGGACGACGCCCTGGTCGCACGCCTGGCCGCCGTGGGGCGGCTGGTCAAGAAGCGGCTGGGAAATGTGGACCAGGACATCGAATGGGCCGTGCAGGGGGACCAGGTCCTGATCCTGCAGGCGCGGCCCTATATCGACGGCAGCCGGTAAAGCGCGGGCGTATCGGCTGGAAAAAGCCGGGAAGCGGCCGGAGAATGGCCTGCGAACCGCGATGAAAGGCGCGGGCCATTGCGGCCCGCGCCTGCTGCCTCAGATATGCAGCGCGTGCCCCAGCGCCTTGAGCGCCGCTTCCTGCACGGCCTCGCCCAGCGTGGGATGCGCGTGGATGGTGCCCGCCACGTCTTCCAGCGTGGCGCCCATCTCGAGCGACTGGCCGAAGGCGGTCGACAGTTCGGACACCCCGCGCCCCACCGCCTGCCAACCCACGATCAGGTGGTTGTCGCGCCGGGCCACCACGCGGACAAAGCCGTCGGTGGATTCCAGCGTCATGGCGCGGCCGTTGGCGGCGAAGGGGAACGAGGCCGTCAGGCAGTCCAGCCCGGCGCCTTCGGCCTCCAGCGGAGACAGTCCCGCCACGACCACTTCCGGATCGGTGAAGCACACGGCGGGAATCGCCGCGGGCTGGAAGTGGCGGCGCTTGCCGGCCACCAGCTCGGCCACCATCTCGCCCTGCGCCATCGCGCGGTGCGCCAGCATGGGCTCGCCGGCGATGTCGCCGATGGCCCAGACGTCGCGCATGGACGTGCGGCACTGGTCGTCGATGCGCAGCGCGTTGCCCTTGCGGTCGAGCTGCAGGTTTTCCAGGCCCCAGCCCTGCGTGCGCGGACGGCGGCCCACCGAGATCAGCACGCGGTCGGCGGGCAGCAGGGTTTCGGCGCCGCTGGCGTCCTGCACGCGGACCGCGTTGCCCGCGCCGTTCAACCCCATCACCTTGCGTCCCAGGTGCAGCGCCACGCCCATTTTGGCCAGCGCCGTCGCCACCGGCTTGGTGAGTTCCGCGTCGTAGGTCGGCAGGATGCGGTCCTGCGTCTCGACCACGGCCACTTCGGCGCCGAGCTTGCGGTACACGGAGCCCAGTTCCAGGCCGATGTAGCCACCGCCCACCACCACGAGCTGCCTGGGGACGCTGGCGGGCGACAGCGCCTCGGTGGACGACACCACCATCCCGCCGAACGGCATGGATGGCAGCGGCGTGGGTTCGGAGCCGGCCGCCAGCAGCAGGTGCTCGCACTGGATGCGGACACGGCCCGCGTCGGGCGTGTCCACCTCGACGGTCTTGCCGTCCAGCAGCGTGGCCCAGCCGCGCACCACTTCCACGCCGTTCTTCTTGAGCAGCGCGCCCACGCCGCCCGTGAGCTTGCCGACGATGCCGTCCTTCCACGCCACGGTCTTCGCGATATCGATGCGCGGCGCATCGACGGCGATGCCCAGCGCGGACTCGCCCGCGTAATGGCGCGCCTTGTCGAATTCCTCGGCCGCATGGATCAGCGCCTTGGACGGGATGCAGCCGATGTTCAGGCAGGTGCCGCCAAGCTGCGCGCCTTCGACCAGGACGGTCGGCACGCCGAGCTGTCCGGCGCGGATGGCGGCCACGTAGCCGCCAGGACCGCCGCCGATCACCAGCAGCGTTGTTGTCTTTGTGGTCTGGCTCATGCTTACTCCACGAAAAGCAGCGCGGGTTGTTCCAGCAGCGCGCGCACCGCCTGGATGAAGCGCGCCGCGTCCATGCCGTCCACCACACGGTGGTCGAAGGACGAGGACAGGTTCATCAGCTTGCGCGCCACCACGGCGCCGTTGCGGATCGCGGGACGCTCGACGATGCGGTTCACGCCCACGATGCCGACCTCGGGATGGTTGATGACCGGCGTGGTGACGATGCCGCCCAAGGGGCCCAGGCTGGTGATGGTGATGGTGGAACCGGACAGCTCGTCGCGCCCGGCGGAACCGCTGCGCACGGCCTGCGCCAGCCGGCCGATCTCGGCCGCCATGGACCACAGGTCGCGGGCTTCGGCGTGGCGCAACACCGGCACCATCAGGCCGCCGTCGCTCTGCGTGGCGATGCCGATGTGCACGGCGCCGTAGCGCGTCACCACGCCGGCCTCGTCGTCATAGCGCGCGTTGATCTGCGGAAAATCGCGCAGCGCCACCACCATGGCGCGGGCCAGCAAGGGCAGCAGCGTGAGCTTGCCGCGCGACTCGCCCCATTTGGCGTTGAGCTGGACGCGCAGGTCTTCCAGTTCGGTCACGTCGATTTCCTCGACGTAGCTGAAGTGCGGAATGCGGCGCTTGGACTCGGCCATCTTCTGCGCGATCTTCCTGCGCAGCCCGATGACGGGCACGGCCTCTTCGTCATTGCGTTCGGCATAGGCCGACGCGGCGCGCGCGCCGCTGGCCGAGCCCTGCCCCTGCAGATAGGCGTCCAGGTCCTCGTGCAGGATGCGCCCGGCCGGGCCGCTGCCCTGCACATAGCGCAGTTCGATCCCCAGGTCCCAGGCGCGCTTGCGCACGGCCGGCGACGCCAGCGGCTTCTCGCCGGGCTGGCGCGTCGCGGCGGGCGCGGCGCCGGACTGGCGAGAAGCCGGCGGCGCAGACGACGCCGGCGCCGGGACCGGCTTCGGCGCGGACACCGCGGGCGCGGCCTGTTCCGGCGCGGCAGGCGCGGGCGCCGCGGCCTTCTGCGCGGGGGCCGGCGCGGCGGCTCCCGCCTTCACGTTGCCCTCGCCTTCGACTTCCAGGCGGATCAGTTCGCCGCCCACGGCCATCACCTGGCCGACGTCCCCGCCCAGCGAGACCACCTTGCCGACCACCGGCGACGGAATCTCGACCGTGGCCTTGTCCGTCATCACGTCGGCCAGCGGCTGGTCCTCGGCGACGGTGTCGCCGACCTTGACGTGCCAGCCCACCAGTTCGACCTCGGCAATGCCTTCGCCGATGTCGGGCATCTTGATGATGTGAATCCCCATGTCATGCCTCCATCGCGCGTTTGAACGCTTCGCCGACCCGGCGCGGGCCGGGGAAGTACGCCCATTCCTGCGCGTGCGGATAGGGAGTGTCCCAGCCGGTCACGCGTTCGACGGGCGCCTCCAGATGATGGAAGCAGTGTTCCTGCACCAGGGAAATGAGTTCCGCGCCGAAGCCGCAGGTGCGCGTGGCCTCGTGCACCACCACGCAGCGGCCCGTCTTCTTCACGGAATTGACGATGGCATCCAGGTCCAGCGGCCACAGGCTGCGCAGGTCGATGACCTCGGCGTCGATGCCGGTCTCTTCGGCCGCGGTCAGCGACACGTGCACCGTGGTGCCGTAGGTCAGCACCGTCAGTTCCGAACCCGGGCGCACGATGGCGGCGGATTCCAGCGGGACGGTGTAATAGCCCGTGGGCACCACGCTGCCCGGCCTGCCCGTCCAGGGCGTCACGGGACGGTCGTGGTGGCCGTCGAAGGGGCCGTTGTAGAGCCGCTTGGGCTCCAGGAAGATCACGGGGTCGTCGTTTTCGATGGCCGCGATCAGCAGCCCCTTCGCGTCGTAGGGGTTGGACGGCATCACCGTGCGCAGCCCGCAGACCTGCGTGAACATCGCCTCGGGGCTCTGGCTGTGCGTCTGCCCGCCATAGATGCCGCCGCCGCAGGGCATGCGGATCGTCATGGGCGCGATGAATTCGCCCACCGAGCGGTAGCGCAGACGCGCGGCCTCGGACACGATCTGGTCCGAAGCCGGATAGAAGTAGTCGGCGAACTGGATCTCGCACACGGGGCGCAGGCCGTAGGCGCCCATGCCCACCGCCACGCCGACGATGCCGCCTTCGGAGATCGGCGTGTCGAACACGCGCGAGCTGCCGTATTTGGCCTGCAGGCCTTCGGTGCAGCGGAACACGCCGCCGAAGTACCCGACGTCCTGCCCGAACACCACCACATTGTTGTCGCGCTCCAGCATCACATCCATGGCCGAGCGCAAAGCCTGGATCATGGTCATCGGCGCCGAGGCCGGACCAGCGTTGTTGTCGATTGCCATGGTCACACTCCGAGCTGCTGGCGCTGCCGGCGCAGATGCTCCGGCATGTCCTTGTAGACGTCTTCAAAAATGCTGGCGGCGCTGGGGACGTGGCCGTCCACCAGGGTGCCGTAGCTTTCCGCTTCCTTCTGGGCGGCGAGGATCTCGGCGTCGAGCTCGGCGCGGACCGCGTCATGCTCGGCGTCGGACCAGATGCCCAACAGGATCAGGTGCTTCTTGAAGCGTTCTATCGGATCGCCCAGCGGGAAGTGGCTCCAGTCGTCGCCGGGGCGGTACTTCGTGGGATCGTCGGAGGTGGAGTGCGGACCGGCGCGGTACGTCACCCACTCGATCAGGGTGGGTCCGAGGTTGCGCCGGGCGCGCTCGGCCGCCCAGCACGAGGCGGAATACACCGCCAGGAAATCGTTGCCGTCCACCCGCAGCGACGCGATGCCGCAGCCCACGCCGCGCCCCGCGAAGGTCGCGCCCTCGCCGCCGGCGATCGCCTGGAAGGTGGAGATGGCCCACTGGTTGTTGACCACGTTCAGGATGACGGGCGCGCGGTACACGTGCGCGAAGGTCAGCGCGGTGTGGAAGTCTGCTTCGGCGGTGGCGCCGTCGCCGATCCAGGCCGAGGCAATGCGGGTGTCGCCCTTGATGGCCGAGGCCATCGCCCAGCCCACCGCCTGGATGAACTGCGTGGCCAGGTTGCCGGAAATGGTGAAAAAGCCGTTCTCGCGGTCGGAATACATGACCGGAAGCTGGCGGCCCTTGAGCGGGTCGCGCTCGTTGGACATGAGCTGGCACATCATGGTGACCAGCGACACGTCGCGCGACAGCAGGATGCTCTGCTGGCGGTAGGTGGGGAAACACATGTCTCCCTTTTCCAGCGCCATGGCATGCGCGGTGCCGATGGCCTCTTCGCCCAGGCTCTGCATGTAGAACGAAATCTTCTTCTTGCGCTGCGCGGTCAGCATCCGCCCGTCGAAGATGCGCGTCTTGAGCATTGCCCGCATGCCCGCCCGCAGCATGTCGTTGCTGATCTGCGGCGCCCAGGGCCCGACCGCGCGGCCGTCGTTGTCGATCACCCGGACCAGGCTGTAGGCCAGGGGGCCGGTATCGACGGCGGCAACATCAATGGGGGGCTTGGGCACCTCGCCGGGCGGCGATAGATGCAGATAGGAAAAGTCGGTCTTGCAACCCGGGCGCCCTGTCGGCTCCGGGACGTGCAACTTCAGCGGCCCATATTGGCTCATGTATTGTCTCCACGCTTGATCGTGTCATGCGTTTTCTTCCTACCAGGGCGTTGCCAAAGGCGTGTGGCCTCGGGCGCTGCCGTCGTCGGCCCGCGCATGGGGATACATATGCGCGGGCCGTTGACGAGAGTAGCACAGGGGACAGGGCGGATGAGAGCGCCCGGCGGCCTGGCGGGCCGCCGTTGAACTACGGGTTTTCCTGCGTTGCGCGAGGCCGGGCTGTCCGCTCTACCAGCGGTAGCTCAGCGTTGCGTACAGGGTGCGCGGATCGCCATAGCGGCAGCCCGTGCTGCCCGCGCACGCCAGGTAGCCGCGGTTGAACAGGTTGCGGGCGTTCACCGTCAACGACAGTCCGGCCATGGAGGGATCCAGCGCGCCGAAGTCGTAGGCGGCCATGGCGTCCACCAGGAACTGGCCCGGCACATTGGCGGGGTAGCCCGGCAGGTTGGTCGAACTGGCGTAGCGCACGCCCGCGCCCACGGTCAGGCCGTTCACGCCCACCGCCGTCAGGTTGTAGTCGGCCCATACGGACGCGCTGTGCAGGGGCACCAGCGCAATGCGCTGGTCCACCAGGGCCGGCGTGTTGCTGCGCGTGGTGCGCGCATCGGTGTAGGCATAGCTGGCGGTCAGGTTCAGGGCGCCGAGACGGGCCTTGGCCTCCAGTTCCAGGCCGCGCGAGCGCGCCTTGCCCGTCTGCACCGAATACGTCGCGTCGGCGGGATCGCTGGTCAGCGCATTGGTTTGCGTCAGGTCGTACACCGCGGCGCTGTAGAGCATGTTTCCGCCCGGCGGCTCGTAGCGCAGGCCCAGTTCGTACTGGGTGCCCTTGGTGGGCTTGAAGGCATTGCCGGCGCGGTCCACGCCGACGGTGGGCGCGAACGACTGGCTGGCGCTGAGGTAAGGCGCCAGGCCGTTGTCGGCCAGGTAGAGCAGGCCCACGCGGCCGGTCGTGGCCGTGTCGCGCAGCCGGGTGGTGGCGCCGTTGGCGTAGTTCTTCTGGTCGGTATCGGCCCAGTCCTGGCGACCGCCCAGCACCACCACCCACTTGTCCTGGATCTTGATCTGGTCCTGCACATAGAGGCCCAGCGCGCTGGCCCGCGTGTTGATGCCATAGTCGGCCGCGGTGTTTACCATCGGCACGGCGCCGTAGACAGGGTTGTAGATGTCGGCCAGCGGGGCCACCGTGCCCGAATGGCGGTGCGAATCGTAGCCGCTGCGGTAGTAGTCCAGGCCGGCCAGCACGGTGTGCTGCAAGGGGCCGCCGTCAAGCTTGAACTCCAGCGAGGTGTCGGTCGCCACGCCATAGGAATGCTCGCTGCGGCTGACGACGCCGCGGCGCAGCGTGCGGCCATTGGCCTGCAGCCCGCCGAACGACAGGTAGTCCCAGGTGCCGTCCGCCGTGAAGTAGCGCGCGCTCTGGCGCAGCTTCACGCGGTCATTGAAGGCGTGTTCGAACGCGTAGCCCACGGTGTAGGTGTCCGTGTCGTAGCGGTCGAAGTCCGGTTCGCCGATGAACAGGTCGCGGGGAATCTGGCCATTGAGCGTATTGGTGGCGGGCATGGGCGCGGCGAACCGGGTGCGGATGCGCTGGTACGTCGCGAGCAAGGTCAGGGAGGTGGCGGCCGACGGCTGCCACGTCAATGCAGGCGCCAGGTAAGTCCGGTCGTCCGGCACGTGGTCCACCCAGTTGTCGGCGTTGCGGGCCAGGCCGGTCAGCCGGTAGGTCCATGCGCCGTCATCGGTCAGCGCGCCGGCGAAGTCGCCCGACACCTGCCGGCGGTTGTAGCTGCCGGTTTCCAGGTTCAACTCGCGCAGCGTGTCGGCGGTGGGCCGCTTGCTGACCGTGTTCACCACGCCGCCGGGGCTCAATTGCCCATACAGGACCGACGACGCGCCGCGCAGCACTTCCACCCGTTCCAGGCCGTACGGCTCCTGGCCGCCGTCGTAGACGCTGGATTGCAGCTTCAGTCCGTCGCGCAGCTGTCCGGAGTTGCCGGCGGCCACGTTGAAGCCGCGCAGCATCAGGTCATCGACCATGCGGCTGAACGCCGGCGATTGCGAAGACACGCCGGGGGTATAGCCCAGCGCGTCCGCAAGGGATGCCGCCTTCACCACCCGGATCTGGTCGCTGGTGACGACCGACACCGACTGCGGCGTCTCGATCAGCGGCGTATCCGTCTTCATGCCCGACATCGCGCGCTGCGCCACATAGCCGTCGACATGGCCGGTGGGCGATTCGGCCGCCCCGGTTACGCGCACCGGTTCCAGCATCGTCGCCCCCGCAGGCGCGCTCCGCGCGCTCAAGGTGCCGTTGGCCGTGACCGCCAGCTCCAGGCCGCTGCCCACCAGCGCCTGGCGCACGGCCTCCTCGGCGCTGTAGGTGCCCGACACGGCCGGGGCCGTGCGCCCGGCGACCAGGGCGGGATCCACCGACACCGCGCGTCCGCTCTGGCGGGCGATGCGGGTCAGGGTGTCGCCCAGCGCCGCGGGCGGCAGGTCGTAGCGCGTCGTGGCTGGGGCCGGCGTCTTGGCCTGGACCTGGGCCTGGACCGCCGGCGCGGCCAGGGCGATGATCAGCGCGGCCGCCAGCGGCGCGGCCGGATAACGATGAAACATGGGATCTCCTGCAAACAGTTTGGCGTTTCAGGAGGTATGTCCAGCGAGGCCGGCAAAAGTGATCATTTTTTTTCGGCGCCGTCCGCGCGCAGGTCGATGCCGACCAGCCAGCCGCCCAGCGTGCTGACGTCGATGGGCAGCGTCTGGCGCAGCGATTCCAGCGTCTTGTCCGTGTCGTCCAGCGGGAATGCGCCCAGCACGCGCAGCCGTGCGGCTGCGGGGGTGATCCTGATCACGCCGCGCCGATAGGGCCGCAGCGCGTCCACCACGGCACCCAGCGGCTCGTCGTGCACGACCAGCATCCCGCTTTGCCAGGCCGCCGCATCGCCCAGCAGCGGGTCAGGCTGGCCCAACCCGCCCGCGCTGAATCGCACGCCCTCGCCCGCCCGCAGGGTCCTGCGCTGCCCGCCTGCCCGCACCTCGACGCTGTGTTCGATGACGCTGGCCACGCTGGCGTCGCCCTCGCGGGCCACGCCGAAGACCGTGCCAAGCGCCTGGACCTCGCCGTCGGCGCTCACGACCACGAAGGGCCGGCTGGGGTCGGGAGCCACGCGCACGTACACGGCGCCGCCGCGCAAATGGACGCGGCGCGCCCCGGCGCTGAAATCCAGGTCCACGGCGGAGCGCGCATTCAAGGTCAATTCGCTGCCGTCCGGCAAGGCGTAGGCGCGGCGCTGCGCCGTGCCCGTGCGCAGATCGGCGGCCAGGGTGCGCAATGGCGTCTGGCGGTCGGCAAGCGCCGCCAGGCCGCCCCCGGCAAGCGCCAGCGCCAGCATGTTGCGCAGCGCGCGGCGCCGGGCGGGCGGCGCCTGCAGCACCGCCCCCACGGCGCGCCGCTGTCCGCCCTGGCCCAGGGCATCAAACGTCCCCTTGACCGCGGCATTCACCGTCTCCCACGCCGCGGCGTGGCGCGGATCGGCCTGGCGCCAGCGCTCAAAGCGTGCCTGGTCCGCCGCGGCCACCGCGCCCGAGGACAGCAGCACCATCCAGTCCACGGCCGATTCCAGCTCGGCCGGCAGCGCGGGCGCCGTCATGGCGCCAGCCGCGAAGCCACGCACAGCGTGATGGCCTGCTTCATGTAGCGCCGCACGGTAATAACGGACACGCCAATGCGCGTGGCGATCTCGGCGTAGCCGAGTTCGTCGAGCTGGCTGTAGAGAAAGGCCTGGCGCGCCTTGCGCGGCAGGCGCTGCAGAACGCGGTCGATCTGCATCAGCGCCTCGACCACCAGGGCGCGGCTCTCTTCGCTGGGCACACTGGCCGGCGGCAGCGCCTGCAGGCTGTCGAGATAGGCGCGCTCCAGGTCGCGGCGGCGCCAGAAGGTGAAGAGCGCTCGCTGCGCCAGGGTGGTCAGGAACGCACGCGGCTCGCGGATCGCCGCAGCCTGGCGGCCCGACAGGATCCGCACGAAGGTATCGTGCGCAAGATCGGCCGCGTCGTGCCTGCACCCCAGCCTGCGCCGCAGCCACTCCTGCAGCCAGGAGTGGTGGGCTTCATACAGCTCGGCAGCAGCGTGCTCCGTGGGCTGCGCGGATGAGGACATAACAAGGCGCCAAGCTAATTAACAATAAGAATTATTGTCATTTATTGCCTTGCGCGCAAGCGGGGCCTCTTCCCCGCCCCGGCCCCGTCAGACCGGACCGGTCCACTCCGTGACGAAATCGCGGTAGTCCGGACGGTTGGCCGGCGGCACCGCGCAAGCCGGCGTGCCCACGGCCAGGAAGCCCAGGAAGCGGTAATCCAGCGAGTCCAGGCCCAGCGCGTTCTGGACGTCCTCGACGTAGGTGCCCACGCCGGTGCTCCAGAAGGCGCCGTAGCCCAGCATGTGCACGGCGTTCAGGATGTTCATGACGGAGCAGCCCGTGGCCAGCAGTTGCTCCTGTTCGGGAATCTTGGTGTTGTCGTGCGCGATCTTCTGCGCCACGCCGATGAACAGGGGCACGCCGGCCATCCACGCGCGCACCGATTTTTCCTTTTCCGGCGTCATGCGCGGATCGCCGCTGCGCTTGACGGCGTCAAGCGCCACGTCCGCCAGCTTGCCGATGGCCTCGCCCTGGATCACGACGAAACGCCACGGGCGCAGCGCGCCGTGATCGGGGGCCGACATGGCGGCCTGCAGGATCTGCTGGAGTTCGTCGGGCTTGGGAGCGGGCGCGCGCAGGAACTTGGTGGAACGGCGCGTGGTCAGGGCGTGCAGCGGAGTGGCGGTCTGGGTGACGGTCATGTATTCGGGCGCAAATGGGAAAGAAACAGATTCTCATAGTACGCCAAGTGCCCGCCCGCCTCCGCCATCCCCACGCCGGGCCAGAGGTCATTCGATCTGGATGTTCACGTCCTTGATGACCCCCGCCCAGCGCGCCAGTTCGGCATTGACGAACTGGCCAAGCTCCGCGGGGCTGCTTGCGCCGGGCGTCGCGCCCTCGCCCTTGAACCGCGTCTGCAACGCCGGCACCGCCAGGGCCCGCGCGACCGCCTGGTTCAATACGTCGACGACGGCGGCGGGCGTGCCCTTGGGCGCCATCAGCGCATTCCACGTATTGATCTCGTAGCCCTTGAACATGGCCGTCTCCGCGACGGTGGGCACGTCCGGCAATTCGGTCGAACGATCCCGCGTGGTCACGGCCAGGGCGCGCAGGCTGCCGGCCTTGACCTGCGGCAGCGCCGCCGGCAGGGTCGCAAAGCTGAACTGCGTTTCGCCGCTCATGACGGACGAATTGGCCAGCGCGCCGCCGCGGTAGGGCACGTGCTGGATCTGCACGTGCGCCTCCGAGGCGAACATGGCGCCCGCGACGTGCACCGGCGACCCGTTGCCGCTGGATGAATAGTTCAGGTCGCCCGGCTTGGTGCGCGCCAGTTCGACCAGGTCCGTCACGGACTTGACTGGGAGCTTGGGGTTGGCGACCAGCACCAGCGGAATCGACGCGATCATGCTGACCGGAACGAAGCCGCCGACCGGGTCATATCCCAGCGACTTGCGGTACACGGCCGGATTGATGCCGTGGCTGGAGACGGTGGCCATGAACAGGGTGTAGCCGTCGGGCGCGGCCGGCGGCACGGCGGCCGCCGCGCGGTTGCCGGCCGCGCCCGCCTTGTTCTCGATGATGACGGGCTGCTTGAGTTCCTTGCTGAGCTGCTCGCCCAGCGCCCGCGCCAGGATGTCGGTCGTTCCGCCGGCGGAATAGCCCACGACGATGCGGATCGGCTGGCTGGGGTAGCTGTTCTGGGCCAGGGCCGGCGCAACCGCGCAGGCCCAGACAAGGCCTGCGGCCGCCAGTTTCAGGGTAGTCGTTTTCACTTTTGTCTCCTCGTCGCCGCGCTTTCCTGCGCGATCTGTGGCTTCGCCTTCCGGGAATCGGGGCGAAGGCCGGGAACCGGCGTCTGGCCGGATTCAGGACGCAGCCGTCCCCGAGGCCGCGCCGGGAAAGCGCGGCCCTGGAAGCTGCGTGGGGAATCCGGCCTGGCGCCGGAATCAGGTGCCGGTGAACACCGGCGCTCTCTTCTCCGCGAATGCCTTGCGGCCTTCGCGGTAATCATTGCTTTCGAAGCACTCCATCACCAGCCGGCGCATGCCTTCGACGTCGACCTCGGGGCCGAGCTGCTGCATCTGGCGGATCATCCGTTTTCCGGCGCGCAGCGTCAGCGGCGCATTGACCTGGATCTGGGACAGCATTTTTTCCAGCACCGCGGGCAGTTCCTCGGCGGAAGCGACCTTGCTGAGCAGGCCCAGTTCCCTGGCCTCTTGCGCGGTGTAGCGCGCGGCCGTCAGGAAGATTTCGAGCGCGTTGGCGGGGCCGACCGCCGTGACCAGATTGCGGATCGCGGTCAGGCGATAACCCAGTCCCAGCTTGCCCGCGGGAATCGCGAACGAACTGCCTTCCGACGCCAGGCGGATGTCGCAGCACAGGGCGATGTTCAGGCCGCCGCCGATGCAGTAGCCCTGGATGTACGCCAGCGTGGGCTTGTCGTAGTCGTACAGCGCCAGTTGCGCCGCTTCGGCCACGCGCTCGTAGGCCTCGACGGCCTCTTCGCCGCTGCGCAAGGTGTCGAACTGCGAAATGTTGGCGCCGCTGACAAAGGCCTTGCCGCCCGCCCCCTGCAGCACCACCGCGCGGATGTCCGGGTCTGCCGCGAACGCCTGCAGCACGACCGGAATGGCTTCCCACATGGCGTAGGAAACGGCGTTGTGGCGCTGCGGATCGTTGAACGTCAGCCAGCCCGCCGCGCCGCGCTTTTCAGCCACGATGTGATCGGTGATCTCGCCCTGCAGGATGCGTTGGATGTTCACGGTTGCTTTCCTTGTATGACTGTCTGGTGTCTCTGGATGCCGTTGGTCAGGTGGTCGCGCATGGCCTGGCGCGCCCCGTCGCTGTCGCCCGCGACGATCGCGTCGAAGATGCGGTGGTGTTCGCGCTCGATCTCGGCCACGCGCTCGGTGCCCGCGCTGGTGTAGCGCAGCGTGCGCACCGCGCTGCGGAATACGTGCCGCAGATGGGCCAGCAGCCTGACGAAATAGGGATTGTTGGTGGCCTCGCCCACCGCCATGTGGAAGTCCAGCGCGTGGTCCGCGCCCGCCTGCCAGTCGTTGCCGGCGGCGTCGACCCGCTGCAGGGCCTGGCGCAGCGTCTCGATCTGGTCGGGCTTGCGATGCAGCGCCGCTTGCGAGGCCGCGCCCGACTCCAGCTCGACCCGCAGCCAGAACACATGCGCCAGCGGCTCGGGCTGCAGCAGGTCTTCGGGCGCGATCTCGAAATTGCGCGTGCCCACGTCCAGCGCCACGAACGTGCCGACCCCGCGCCGCGTATCCACGTAGCCCGACAGCTTCAGGCGGGCGATCGCTTCGCGCACGACATTCCGGCTGACCGCGAACATCTGGGCCAGCTCGAATTCCGTGGGCAGCCGCTGGCCCGGTTCGAATTCGCCCGAGACGATCTTCTGGCGTATCTGCGCGGCGATCTCGTCGGGCAGATTGTCAGGTCGTCCAAGGCTGGAAAAAACCTGGTCGGCGGCGGTGGATGGGGCGTTCATGGTGGGGCGGTCTCCGTCGGGGCCGCGGTGTTTCCGGCGGCCATGGCGGCGATATTAGCCTTGCGCGTCAGATCACGCCGTCCGCGGCCAGCTGCGCCAGGTCGGCCGAAGCCAGGCCCAGCATGCCACCGTAGACGTCGCCGTTGTGCTCGCCCCGCTGCGGCGCGGGCGCCATGTCTCCCGGACCGGTGCGGCTCAGGATCATCGGCTGGCCCACGACCGAGATCGGCCCCAGCCCGGGATGCTGGATCTGGCGGCTGAGGTTCAGGTGCCGCACCTGCGGATCCTCGAAGGTCTGGTCCATGCCCAGGATCGGACCGCAGGGCACGCCCTCTTTGTTCATCAGCGCGATCCAGTCGGACGTGTCGCGCGTCGCGGTGCGTTCGCCGATGGCGGCGTTCAGCGCGGCGCGATTGCGCGCGCGCAGCGGCACCGACAGGAATCGTTCGTCCTCGATCAGCGCGGGAATCTCCAGCACCCGGCACAGCCGCGCGTAGATGTCGTTGCCCATGGCGGCGATGTTCATGTAGCCGTCCCGGGTGGGAAACACGCCCGTGGGGCTGCTGGTGGGATGGTCGTTGCCGCTCTGGCCGGGCACTTCGCCGTTCATGAGCCAGCGCATCGCCTGGAAATCCATCATCCAGACCTGCGACTGCAGCAGCGACGTCTGGACCCACTGCCCCTGCCCCGAGACTTCGCGCTCCAGCAGCGCGATGAAGATGCCGATGGCGCAGAACAGGCCCGCGGTCAGGTCGGCGATGGGAATGCCCGCCCGCATCGGGCCGCGCCCGGGTTCGCCCGTTACCGACATCAATCCGCCGATGCCCTGCGCGATCTGGTCCAGGCCGGGGCGCGCTGCGTAGGGGCCGTCCTGGCCGAAGCCCGAGACGCTGGCGTACACGATGCGCGGATTGACCTTGCGCAGCGACTCGTAGTCGATGCCCAGCTTGAACTTGACGTTGGGGCGATAGTTTTCAACCACCACGTCGGCCTGGCGCACCAGGTCCAGGAACAGGGCCCGCCCTTGCGGATGCTTCAGGTTCAGCGTCACGCTGCGCTTGTTGCGGTGGGTGTTCTGGTAGTCCGCGAACTGCGCGGAACCGCCCGGCTTGTCGTCCTGCTCGTCGCCGGGCTCTTCGATCTTGATGACCGTTGCGCCCCAATCGGCGAACTGCCGCACCGCCGCCGGACCGGAGCGCACGCGGGTCAGGTCCAGGACCGTGAAGCGGCTCAGGGGTTTTGCGTCCATGTTTGTCTGCCTCGCATCTTGTTGACGGGATAGGTCGCGAGGGAAACCGCGCCTTCCATCATTTGTTGGATGTTGGACATCTTACATGCCGGATTGAGCCAAAACAATCCCGGATCCGTGCCCGACGGATCCGGGATTTCCCTGCATTCAAGATTTCAGGCTGGCGGCTTCAGCCCAGGTGCGTGTGCCGTTCCTGCCGCTCTTCCACCTGCATTTCGCTCAGGCCATGCAGGATGCCGCAGGCTTCCGTATCGGGCTGGGCCGACAGGCAGCGCTGGCGCAATTCGCCCAACTGGGCCTTCAGTTGCATCAATTCCGCGATGCGTTCGTCAACGTGCGAGATGTGCTCGTCGAACAGCTTGTTGATGGGGCCGCACCCGGTCCGGTGGTTGTCGGCCAGGGACAGGATGGCGCGGATTTCGTCCTGCGTCATGTCCAGCGCCCGGCAATTGCGGATCAGGCGCAGCCGCTCCAGGTGGGGCTGGCCATAGCTGCGGTAATTGTTCAGCCCCCGCTCCGGCGCGGGCAGCAGCCCTTCCTTCTCGTAATACCTGACGGTTTCGACCGTGGTGCCGGCCGCCGTGGCCAATTCGCCGATACGCATCGCTGCCTCCCGGATCAAATCCGAATGATTAGGGGTTGACCCTATAGTAACTCCAAGGTGTGCAATTGCGTCACCAGCTTATTTGAAGGTCCAAGGCGATGTCTTTACCTCCGATCAAACAACGTGAACATGAATCCGCCGGGCACGGCGGCGCCTGCTGCGGCGGCGAACGCGCGCAGGATCAGGCGGCGCAGGCTCGCGCGAGCAAAGCCGGCGACGATTGCTGCGGCCATGAACACGCCGGGGAACGAAGCGCGCCTCACGACCATGGCCACGAAGCAGATCACGGCCATGGGCACGAACCGGGCCACAGCCACGACCATGGCCATGACGCCTGCTGCAGCCACGCCCCTGCCCTACCCCACCCCGAGGCGCAGCCCGGCGCCGCGGCCTGCTGCGGCCA
>NZ_JBDJLJ010000018.1:0-94978 GCF_039673305.1 Achromobacter spanius | reverse complement strand
CGCCATGGCTGCGAGCAACCTCGATGCGCCCGAGGGAATCTGAAGGCAGTCGCCGAAGGCGACAACGAAGATGACGAGGGGGTAGTCCGGAGCGAACGCTCCGGACCGCAATCGTGGGCGCTCGCAGCCATGGCGACCGCGGCGCCGGGCGACCTACGAAGATCTGATCAGCCCTACGAAGACTTGAGCCCACGAAGACCAGACCCAGCCAGCCTAAGCCGCCTCCCCCTCAGCAGCAGCCTCGCCCTTCACCTCCCCCACATACCTGCAATCCAGCTCCAACGACAACTCATCCATCCCCAGAACATCAATCTCCACCGCCGCCCCGCGCTCCAACTCCGGCATGCCGCCGACGCGCGTCACCAGGGGCGCGTTCGCGAATCGCACCAGGTCTTCGCGCAGCACGTGGGCGACCGTGCGGGTCACGCCGTTCTGCTTGAGCCAGCGCAGGCACCAGTAGCGTTCCATTGCGCTCTGGAACTCGGCCCACGCCGCGTACTGCGCGTCAAACGCGCCGATGATCGCGAACAGGTCCGCGTCGCGCGGCTTGAACGGGGCGATCAGGCGCGCAGACACGCCGTGCTCCACCGCGGCGATCAGTTGCCACTGGTTGACCAGGTCGACATAGCGGCGCAGCGGCGACGTGCTCCAGGCGTACTGCGGCACGCCGATGGCCTCGTGCGGCAGCGCCTGTGTGCTCATGCGCACGCGGCCGGCCTGCTGCGACCGGTAGATGCCCGGCACGCCGTGCTGGTTGAGCAGGCCGCCCCACAGGTTGTTGGCCAGGATCATGTATTCGGCCACCATCCGATCCAGCGGCGCATTGCGCTGGCGCGGCACCAGGCGCACGGGCGTGTCCGGATCGTCGGGGTTGCCGTCCAGGTAGAAGCTGTACTCCACCCGCGAATTGTTTTCCGGCTTGCCGCGCACGTTCTCGCGCTGTGCCGACAGCGCCTGCGCCAGCTTCCACAGCGGGCGCAGCCAGTGGCCGTAGGGCAGGTTCGCCGACGGATCGGCAAGGCTGGCCTCGGTGACCTGGGTATCCAGCATGTTGTGGCGCAGGTTCTCGCGCACCACGATGCGTTCCAGTCGCGTTTCCGATTCGACGATTTCGCCCGTTTCCGGGTCGGCCACGACATACAGCGACAGCGCGGGCACTTCGCGGCCCGCGTCCAGGGAAAACGCCTGGATGACGCTGTCCGGCTGCATCGGGATCTTGTCGCCCGGCATGTAGACGGTGGACAGGCGCGCGCGGGCCAGCTTGTCGAACGCGCTGTCGCGGGTGACGGTCAGGCCGGGGGCGGCCACGTGGATGCCCACGCGCAGGCGGCCGTCGGGCAGGGTGGCGACGGACAGCGCGTCGTCGATTTCCGTGGTGGTGACATCGTCCACCGAATAGATCTCGGCGTCCGCCAGCGGCAGTTCGCGGTCGACGGGCGGCAGTTCCAGGTCGGGGAACGCCAGCCCGCGCGGGAAGTTCACCGCCAGGAAGCGGCGCTTGTGCAGCGCCAGCGCGTGCGGCCACGCGCCCAGTTCGAGCAGCAGGCGGTCCGGGGTCTTGCCCAGCTTGGCGCAGGCGGCGTCCAGCGCCTTCCATTGCTGCGAGTTCTTGTCCGGGCGGATCAGCAGCGACTCCGCGGCCTGGGCGATGGGTTCGGGCAGGCGGCCGGCGGCCATCTCGTCCACCCATTCCTGCTGCTGCTCGGCCTGGCGTTGTTTCTTTTCCAGCGCGGCCAGGGCGGCGGCCAGGATGTCCGGCGGGGCGGGGCGATAGCGGCCCTTGCCGCGGCGGTGGAAATACGCCGGCGCGCCGTGCAGGCGCATCAGCAGAGCGGCCTGCTCGACGGGCGAGGGGGCGTGGCCGAAATAGTCGGCGGCCAGGGCGGGCGAATCGAATTCTTCCTGAGGCGCGCATTCCCACAGGAACTGCAGGTCCAGCGACTCGGCAGTGGCGGCCGCCTGGCTCATCAGGGCCGCGGGTTCAGGCGCGGCGAAGTTGAACAGGGTGTTGGCGCGCTTGATCTTGCTGCGCTTGCCCGATTCCGACTCCACCTGAAGGCTGGCGTCGGTCTCGGACAGGATATGGCCGGCCTTGAAGCTGCCGTCGTCTTCGTAAAACACATACATGGTGGGGATCGTCCTGGGCGGCGCGCTTGCGCCGCCTTGCGCTGCTATTTGGGTGTTGAGATTCGATATAGATTACTAAGGGCGCGCCGGCTTGCCGCCAAGGGCGAATTCAAGCACTTCCGGCATCCATTCCGCAAAGTCGGACAGGCCGTGGTCGCTGCCCTGCACGATGCGCTGGCGGCAACCGGCATACCGGTCGCGCATTTCACGCCAGTCCAGCACTTCGTCGCCGGTCGCGGCCACCAGGAAATACCGGTCGGGCTGCGTGATGCGCGGGGCATGGATGGCGGCCAGCTCGTCGACATACTCGGGCAGGAAAACGAAGGGCGCGCCGGAATGATACATCTGGTGCTCGCCGACCTGGGTCGCCAGGTCCCGGGCGGCCTGCACGGCGGGATTCAGCAGCACGGCCTTGCAGCCCAGCTGTTCGGCGATCCAGGTGGCGTAAAAACCGCCCAGCGAGGAGCCGATCACGGTCAGGGCCCGCGGACTTTCCGCGCCGGCAAGCCGGGACCGGGCAATGCCCATGGCCAGGGCCATGGCCTCGCGCGGGCTGGCGGGCAATTGGGGGCAGGACCAGTCGTCCGTCAGGCCCCGCTGGGCCATGGCGTCGGCCATCATCCGCGCCTTGAAGGACTCGGGCGAGGACCGGAAACCGTGTAAATAAAGAATCATTGTTTGCTGTTCCCGTCTGCGTTGCCTGGATCCGCCGGCAGAAAGCTCCGCCGCGCGCCGGCGGGGAAAGCGCCCCGACTGACCGTCTTCACGGGGCGGCGAATCAGCGGCCGGCCTGCAAGGCGTCCAGCAGCTTGCCGTGGATGCCGCCGAAGCCGCCGTTGCTCATGACCAGCACCTGGTCGCCCGGGCGGGCAGCCTTGGCGACGGCGTCGACCAGCGCGCCTATGTCATCGTAGCTGGATGCGCGGTCTCCCAGGGGCGCGAGCACCTCGGCGGGATTCCAGCCCAGGGCGTGCTTGCCTGCGCTGGCGCCAAAGCAGAACACCAGGTCGGCATCCGCCAGGGCCTGCGGCAGGCGGGCGGCCATGGTGCCCAGCTTCATCGTGTTGGAACGCGGTTCCAGCACGGCCAGGATGCGGGACGCGCCAACCTGGCGGCGCAGGCCTTCCAGTGTGGTGGCGATGGCGGTGGGGTGGTGGGCGAAATCGTCGTAGACCTTCACGCCCTTGACCGTGCCGCGCAGTTCCATGCGGCGCTTGACGCCGGCAAATCGCGTCAGGGCGTCGATCCCTTGTTCGACCGGCACGCCCACGTGTTCCGCCGCAGCCAGTGCCGCCAGGGCGTTCATGCGGTTGTGTTCTCCCGTCAGGTCCCAGCGCACCGTGCCGACGGCCTTGCCGGCCCGCACCACGCCAAAGGCCCCGTCCGCGTCGGGCGCCGTGGCCTGCCACTGGCCATCGGGGCCGAACGTGACGGTATCCGACCAGCAACCTCGCGCAATCACGCGGTCCAGTGCGTCGGACTGCGCCGGGCGGATGATCCGTCCCGAACCTGGGATCGTACGCACCAGGTGATGAAATTGGGTTTCGATCGCCGCCAGATCCGGGAAGATGTCGGCGTGATCGTATTCCAGGTTGTTCAGAATCGCCGTGCGGGGCCGGTAATGGACAAACTTGGACCGCTTGTCGAAGAACGCCGTGTCGTATTCGTCCGCTTCGATCACGAAGGGGCGCCGCGCCGGGTCGTAGCGGGCCGATACATGCAGGTCCTGCGCCACGCCGCCGATCAGGAAATTGGGGGCCATGCCTGCGGCCTCCAGCACCCACGCCAGCATCGAGCTGGTGGTGGTCTTGCCGTGGGTGCCGGCCACCGCCAGCACATGCGCGCCGGGCAGGATGTTGTCGCCCAGCCATTGCGGGCCGGACACATAGCGCGCGCCCGATTCCAGGATGGCTTCCATCAGCGGGTTGCCGCGGCTGACCACGTTGCCGATGACGTAAAGGTCGGGCTTGAGCGCCAGTTGATCGGCGCCGAAGCCTTCGATGAGTTCGATTCCCTGTTCCGCCAGCTGCGTGCTCATCGGCGGGTAGACGCCCGCGTCGCAACCGGTGACCTTGTGGCCGGCGGCCCGCGCGATCAGCGCAAGTCCGCCCATGAACGTACCGCAGATGCCAAGTATGTGCAGGTGCATTGATAAATCTCCTGTCCTGCATTGTATATATAGAGAGAAGCGCGGCCGGCGGCCGGGCGCTGCGGCGAAAAACGGCCGCAGCGGTTATGATCGCGCCATGAATCGACGCCTACTCCTTTCTGCCGCCGTGGCGGTGGCCGCGACTGTCGCGGGTGGCCTCACCTTGCTCGGCCGCAAGCCCCAGGCCCCGGCTGCGCCTGCCGACGCAGCCGACCCCGTCGCCGCGCTGATGCAGTTGCAGCTCCCCGACCTGAATGGCGCGTCGCATTCGCTGTCCGGCTGGAAAGGCCAGCCCATGGTGGTGAATTTCTGGGCAACCTGGTGCGCGCCGTGCGTGAAGGAAATGCCGGAACTCGACGCTTTGCAGAAAAAATACCCGCATGTCCGTTTTGTCGGCATCGGTGTTGATTCTGCGGCCAACATGCAAAAATTTGTCGAGAAAGTACAGGTTTCATACCCCTTGTGGGTAATCGGCGCGGGTGCCATCGATACGCTGCGCAAGCTGGGCAATCCCAGTGGCGGCCTGCCTTTTACTATTGTTTTCAATGCAGATGGCGGAATTAACCGGAAGATATTGGGTGAAGTGCAGCCCGATGACCTGGATAAGACCCTGTCTGGTTTGAAGGCGTAAGTCTGTTGGACAAATAGTAGGAATTGGCGTAAAAAGCTGGTTTATCGGCTGTTTTGCCAACAATTGGCAATCCACTCATTGGCAAGCGCATGGCGCAAAACATACTGGTATTGCATGGCCCGAATCTGAACCTGCTCGGCACCCGAGAACCTCATATCTACGGCAGTCTCACCTTGCCCCAGATCAATGAGCGTCTTGAGCTGCTTGCGGGCGAACTGGGCGCCACGCTGACCGCGTGGCAGAGCAATCATGAAGGTGCGCTGGTTGACCGCATTCAGGCGGCACGGCAAGACGGCACGGACTTCATCATCATCAACGCAGCGGCATATACGCACACCAGCGTCGCAATTCGCGATGCGCTGGCCGGGGTCGCGATCCCATTTATTGAAGTACATTTGTCAAATCTGTATAAGCGAGAGCCCTTCAGGCATCACTCTTATCTGTCCGACTTGGCGCTAGGCCTGATCTGCGGCCTGGGCGCAGACGGATACGAGGCGGCTCTGCGCTACGCAGTGCGGCACTGATCTCGCACTAACCTCACCGCTTTTACATACATCTTATACGGCGCGGACCCGACGCTGGGACGCCGCCGACACTATCTCGGGAAGCAGCTTCTATGGACCTTCGAAAACTCAAAACCCTGATCGACCTGGTGGCTGAATCGGGCATCGCCGAGCTGGAAATCACCGAAGGCGAAGGCAAGGTGAGAATCGTCAAGTTCTCGCAGACGCTGCAGCCCGTGGCGTACCATCAGCCTGAAGCCGGCGTGCCCGCCGCGCCCGTGGCCCAGGCCGCGCCTGCCGCCGCACCGGCCGCGCCCGCCGCGCCGGTCATCCAGGGCCACGTCGTGAAGGCTCCCATGGTCGGCACGTTCTATCGTTCGCCGAACCCGGGCGCCGCCCCGTTCATCGACGTGGGCGCGACCGTCAAGGAAGGCGACCCGCTGTGCATCATTGAAGCCATGAAGCTGCTCAATGAAATCGAAGCCGACAAGGCCGGCGTCATCAAAGAAATCCTGGTCGAAAACGGCGAGCCCGTCGAGTACGGTCAACCCCTGTTCGTCATTGGCTGATAGCTGAAAATGTTCGAAAAAATCCTGATCGCCAATCGGGGCGAAATCGCCCTGCGCATTCAGCGCGCCTGCCGCGAGCTGGGCATCAAAACCGTGGTCGTTCACTCCGAGGCCGACCGCGAAGCCAAGTACGTGCGCCTTGCCGATGAATCCGTGTGCATCGGGCCCGCGCCGTCGCGTGAAAGCTACCTGAACATGCCGGCCATCATTTCGGCCGCTGAAGTCACCGATTCCGAGGCAATCCACCCGGGTTACGGCTTCTTGTCCGAAAATGCCGACTTTGCCGACCGCGTCGAGAAAAGCGGCTTCGTGTTCATCGGCCCGCGTCCGGACACCATCCGCCTGATGGGCGACAAGGTCAGCGCCAAGCGAGCCATGATCGAAGCCGGCGTGCCGGTGGTGCCGGGTTCCGAAGGCGCGTTGCCCGACGATCCGCAGGAAATCGTTCGCATTGCGCGCGAAGTCGGCTACCCGGTCATCATCAAGGCAGCGGGCGGCGGCGGTGGCCGCGGCATGCGCGTGGTGTACACCGAGGCCGCGCTGCTGAACGCCGTCACCATGACGCGTTCCGAGGCGGGCGCCGCGTTCAACAATCCGGAAGTCTATATGGAGAAGTTCCTCGAGAACCCGCGCCATGTGGAAATCCAGGTGCTGGCGGACGGCGGTCGCAACGCCGTCTGGCTGGGCGAACGCGACTGCTCCATGCAGCGCCGTCACCAGAAGGTCATCGAGGAAGCGCCGGCGCCGGGCATCGCCCGCCGCCTGATCGAGCGCATCGGCGACCGCTGCGCCGACGCGTGCCGCAAGATGGGTTATCGCGGGGCGGGCACGTTCGAATTCCTGTATGAAAACGGCGAGTTCTATTTCATTGAAATGAACACCCGCATCCAGGTCGAACACCCGGTCACCGAACTGATCACCGGCATCGACCTCGTGCAGCAGCAGATCCTGATCGCCGCCGGCGAAAAGTTCACCCTGCGCCAGCGCGACATCACGTTCAAGGGCCACGCGATCGAATGCCGCATCAATGCGGAAGATCCGTTCCGTTTCGTGCCCAGCCCGGGCCGAATCACCAACTGGCATACGCCGGGCGGTCCTGGCGTGCGCATCGATTCGCACGCGTTCAACGGCTATTTCGTGCCGCCGAACTACGATTCGATGATCGCCAAGGTCATCACGTACGGCGACACGCGAGACCAGGCGCTGGCCCGCATGCGCACCGCGCTGTCGGAAATGGTGGTGGAAGGCATTTCCACCAACATCCCGCTGCACCGCGAAATGCTGCAGGATGCCCGCTTCATCGAAGGCGGCACCAGCATCCATTATCTGGAACACAAGTTGGCTCAGCGTCCCTGACCGACTTTGGGGCCTCGCGGCCCCTTTTGCGTTTTGCAATGTTGTAGTTTTACGGTCGACCGGGCCGCGGCGCTTGCCGCGGCCCGTTCACCAGATGGAAGAGAAAATCATGCGTGAACTCGTGCTCCACTGCCTGGAGGCGCAGGCCGAAGCCCTGTCGGACGCTTTGCTCGAAGCGGGCGTGCTGTCGGTGTCCGTCGAAGACGCCGACTTCGGCACCGATGTCGAACGTCCCCTGTTCGGCGAACCCGGCACCGAGCCCGACGTCCAGGCCTGGGACCGCAACCGCGTTGTCGCGTTGCTGCCCGATGGCGCCGATCCCGCGCAGATCATGGAAGAAGCCGCCGCGGCGGGGGAGCTTGATCCGGCCGTCTTCGCCGGCTGGTCCCTGCGCGACGTGCCCGATGCCGACTGGGTGCGCCTCACGCAATCGCAGTTCGGGCCCATCCATATCGCCGAACGCCTCTGGATCGTGCCAAGCTGGCACCGCGACAATCCCGACGTGCCCGGCATGGACCCGGCCGCCGTGCCGGAGCAGGACGGCGCCATCCACATCGAACTCGATCCCGGCCTGGCCTTCGGCACGGGCAGCCACCCGACCACGCACCTGTGCCTGGCCTGGCTCGAGGCCGAACTGCCCGACGGCGCCACCCTGCTGGACTACGGCTGCGGCTCCGGCATCCTGGCCATCGCGGCGCGCAAGCTGGGCGCGGGCCCGACCCAGGCGGTCGACATCGACGCGCAGGCGGTGCAAAGCACGATCTTCAACGCCGAGGTCAACCACGTCGAGCTGCAGGCCATGCTGCCCGACGGATTGGCGGACGGCACGTTCGAGGTCGTCGTTGCCAACATCCTCTCCAACCCGCTGAAGGTGCTGGCGCCGATGCTGGCCGGCCGCGTCGCGGCTGGCGGCCACCTGGTGCTGTCCGGCGTGCTGGAACGCCAGGCCGAGGAAGTCGCGGCCGCCTACGCGCCCTGGATCGCCATGTCGGTCTGGCGTGCGCGCGACGGCTGGGTCTGCCTGCACGGCCAGAAGCCCTGAACGTACGGCCGCAGGATCCCGCATCATGGCTCTGACCACCCGCTGCCCGCAGTGCGGCACCACGTTCAAGGTGGTTCCTGACCAGCTTCGGGTCCGCAATGGCCTCGTGCGCTGCGGCGCCTGCTCGACCGTGTTCGACGGCCGCGCCTGCCTGCTGCCGGCGCCGGGCGCGCCGATCGCGCCGGCCGCGCCTGTCAGCGCCCCGTTGCCGTCATCGGCTGCGGCGGTCGCCGCGCCCGTCCTGGCTGCCCCGACGCATCATGCGCCCGCCGCGCCGGTCCCGCCTCCTGCGTTTGCTGCACCGGAGCCAGTCGCGCCGCGGCCCGTCCCGGTTCCGCCGCCTGTCGTGGCGGCGCCCTCGATTCCGCCCTGGGAAGACGAGCCCCTCGCGCCTGCGGCGATTCCGCCCGCCGTGCTGCGCGGCCGCGACGACATCCGCCGTCGCGCCGAACCGGATGCCGAGCCGGCGGACGATGATTTGGCCGACGACGTGGCGGATGACCGGGCCGACGACGACGGCCCCTACGGCCGCGAAGCGCACGCGCCGCGCGCGCCCTACGTCGGTCAACCGCCTGGCTATCGCAGCGAGCCCATTGTCGCCGGCAGGGCCGGCGAGCCCTCCATCGGCTGGAACGCGGGCCGTCAGCGCGACGATGTCCGCGACGCCGAGCGCGACGATGAATACGACGCCGAAGATGAATTCGACCATGACGGCGCGCCGGAGCCGGTCATTGGGGAGACGCGCACGCGCTATTCCAGCGCCACGGACGTCGGACGCGAGCCGCCGGAATTCCTGGACCAGGACCGGCTGGAGCGCCACGGCCTCTGGCGCAAACTGTGGGGCTACGCCTGCCTGATCGGGCTGGTCGCGCTGGCCCTGCAGCTGCTGTATGTGTATCGCACCGATATCGCCAATTCCGTGCCGGTCGTACGGCCGGCGCTGGAAGCGATCTGCAAGCCGTTGGGGTGCACGGTCGGCTATGCGCGGCGCCTGGAGCGCATCGGGGTCTCCTCGTCGTCGCTGCAGCCGCCGACGGGCGCCGCGGCAATCGATGACGGCCGCAGCCGGCTGGTGCTGAACGTGGTGATGCACAACCGCTACGACAAGCCCCAACATTGGCCGGCGCTGGTGCTGGACCTGACGGATCTGTCCGATACGGTCGTCGTGCGCAAGGTGCTGATGCCCGAGAACTACCTCACGCCGCAGCAATTGAGCGGCCCCTTCGGCCCGAGTAGCGAGCTGAAGATTTCCGTACCCATTGAAGTGACCGGCGTTCAGGTCAATGGCTACCAACTCGACAAGTTTTTCCCGTAAAGGATGACAAGCATGGCAACCCCTGTCCTGGTCTGCGGTTCGATGGCGTTCGACACCATCGCGGTATTCGACGGTCGCTTCAAGGAGCACATCCTTCCCGACCGCATCCAATCCCTGAGCGTGTCGTTCCTGGTGCCCAGCATGCGCAAGGAATACGGCGGCTGCTCGGGCAACATCGCGTACAACATGAATCTGCTGGGCGGCAAGCCCGTGCCGGTCGCCACCGTCGGCGAAGACGCCGGCGAGTACATGGAGCGCCTGTCCGGGCTGGGCATCGACGTCAGCCGCGTCAAGGTCATCCCCGATACCTTCACCGCGCAGTGCTTCATCACCACCGACCTGGACGACAACCAGATCACCGCCTTCCACCCGGGCGCCATGTCGTTCGCCGCGGAAAACGACCTGAGCGACGCCGACGCGGCCTGGGGCATCGTGGCCCCGGACGCCAAGGAAGGCATGTTCGCGCACGCGGAACGCCTGCATAAGCGTGGCATTCCCTTCATCTTCGACCTGGGCCAGGCCATGCCGCTGTTTGACGGCGCGGACCTCGAGCGCATGCTCAAGCTGGCGCAGGCCCTGACGGTCAACGACTACGAAGCGGGCGTGGTGGAACAGCGCACGGGGCGCAGCGTTGCCGACATCGCGCGCACCCTGCAAGCCGTGGTGGTCACGCGCGGCGCCGAAGGCGCCACCTTGCTGACCGAAGGCAAGACCATCCAGATCGAACCCGTGCGCGCCGCGCAGGTGGTGGATCCGACCGGTTGCGGCGATGCGCAGCGCGGCGGCCTGCTGTATGGCCTGACCAGCGGCTGGGGCTGGGAAGACAGCTGCCGGTTGGGCAACGTCATGGGCGCGATCAAGATCGCTTCGCGCGGTCCGCAGAACCACGTTCCCACGCGCGCCGAAATCGACGCCGTCCTGCACGCCACTTACGGCATTCACCTGCCCGCCTGAGGGTTGGAACTCCTCGGGAACCGCAGCGCCCTGGCAGGGTCCAAACGGTAGTGCATATGCAAGAGGCAACGGGCTGTAGCCCGTTGTTTCGCGCCGCGGGTTTGCAGCTTCTGGCGGAGCGTTTCAGTCTGTTGCTGGCGCGCTTGCCGGGCTTTTTGCGCGGAGTATGATCAATTACCGTCGGCAGTGCCCGAACGAGGAGTCCAAATGAATCATATAAAGTCTTTTTCCCTGGTGACGCCGCGCACTGGCCGCTTGATGGCGGCAGCGGTCGTCGTGACGTCGTTGGCTGTACTGGGCGGATGCGCCAATCCCAGCGCCTCCAGCGGCGTATACAGCTATGACCAGGCCCAGCGCGAGCAGATCGTTCGCACGGGCACGGTCACCGGGGTGCGCCCGATCGTCATCCAGAATGACAAGTCCAGCGGCGTCGGCATGGTGGCCGGCGGCGCGCTCGGCGGTGTGGCCGGCAATGCAATCGGTGGCGGCACGGGCCGCACCATTGCCACGGTCGGCGGGGTAATCCTCGGCGCATTGGCCGGCAACGCGGTCGAAAACCGCGCGCAAAAGAACTCCGGCCTGGAGATCACGGTGCGCCTGGACAACGGCGAAACCCGCGTGGTCGCCCAGGAAGCAGACGTGCCCGTCAGCGTGGGCCAGCGCGTCCAGGTGATCAGCGGCGCGGGTCCGACGCGCGTCACGCCGATGTGATTCGGCGACGCTGCAATGAAAGCCCGCGCAAGCGGGCTTTTTTTCGTCCATCGAAAGCCGGACGGAAATAGGGGTCGCGGAGTACGGCGGGAGCAGACGTAAAAATCTGTCGCTCGGCAGCAACGCGGCCCCCGGGATTTACCCTCGAACGTTACGTTTCCCAGCGTTTTCTCGCCATTTCCTCCATAAGTTTCATGGCGATTCGACGGCCGAAGTGCAATGATTGCGACGGCGCGGGACCTCGAATTTAATGTAACCAGGTAATTCTTGGCGCCGATTTGTTGGCTGGAATTTTTCAGTTTGGTTTCAGCTTTTTTCTGTATCCTCGACGTCCTGAATCCCGGGGCGGGGGATGGAATGCCGACACGGCATCGTTACGCTGCACTACCTATGCATACCGAGCAAGAACTCCACACCAAGATCGGCGAGATCGTCGAGTCGATCGTCATGAAGAAAGTCACCCCCGACACGCAACTGATTGCCACCGGCCTGGTCGATTCGCTCGCCGCCGTCGACATCACGCTGGCGGTCGAGTCCGAGTACGGCTGCAGCATCCCGGCTCCCGAAATTGCTGAGCACCTTCAGTCGGTCCGCGTGCTTGCCGGCTATGTCGCTGCCCATACTTCGTAATACCCGCCTGCTGTCCCACGCTGCGGCGGCCGCCACGGCGGTGGCGCTGGCGGTGGGCACGTATTGCGGCGCGGACGACCTGCTCAGCCGTGTCGTCAACCCGGCATCGTCGCCGTCGGCCGTGGCGGCCGACAAGGGCAACTACCTGCCCAACCTCGGGCCGGACTGGGGCACCCAGCATGTCAACCTGACCCGGCTTGGCAACGCCCTGAGCGACGGCACGCTGGTCGTGCTGGGTTCGTCGGAACTGTCCAGCCATGACCTGCGCTTCGTCCCCTACCGCTTCTTCCCGGAAGAGCTGAAGGTGCCGACGCTCGCCTACGGCCACGCGATGTTCCAGTCCTACGGGATCGTCAGCGTGCTGGAGTCGGTGGCCGATTCGCTCACGCCCAACACGCGCCTGGTGATCATGGTGTCGCCCGCGTGGTTCGCATCCGGCGGGCAACTGCCGCGCAGCGCATTCGCCGAGCACGTCACGGGGCCTGTCTGGGACCGGCTCTGGGATCAGCCCAGCACGCGCGAGCAGATGCAGAACTGGATCAGCGACAACGCCAACTGGGGCCTGCTGTGGCTCATCGCCAACGGCCAAGTCTCTGAGCTGAAGGACAAGCTGGCGCTCTGGTGGAACGCGCGCAAGGAACCCGCTCCCGACAAGCCGCGCAGCAAGCTTTCCGTGCCCGCGCACCGTTTCGTGTCGTGGCCGATGTCCGCCCGCCTGAATTCCGGGCAATGGAGCCGGCTGACCCACGAGGCGCGCGAGGTCGAGCGCGGCCTGGGCGGCAACAATCCCTACGACGTGCGCGACGACTACTACAAGCAATACCTGGCGCCGCTGTATTCGCCCGCCCGCAATGAGTTCGCCGACGTCGACCCGATCACCCGCACCGAGCTGGGCGACCTGTCGCGCGTGATGGCCCTGCTGCAGAAGCGCAAGGTCAAGGCCTACTTCGTCATCCAGCCTTTCAATCCCAAGCTCATCCTGGACGTCGAGCGCTTCGACCCGGTCGTGGACGCCATCACGGGCATGTGCACGCGCTACCAGATGGGATGCCTGGATCTCTACAGCATCCCGTTCGAGCCGGGCATGGTCCGCGACGACATGCACCTGGCCGAACTCGGCTGGGCCCTGGCCGACCAAGGCATTGCGGAGTACTTTTCCCGATGAAATTCTTTCGTAAAGCCGAAGCCCGCAACGAGGGCTCGCCATGGGTGCGCCGCTTCTTCTGGCACCTTTGCCTCTACGTGGGCGTGATCCTGGTGTTCGTGCTGCAGGCGCAGCCCACCACGGGCAGCGGCGGGCCGATCAAGGTCGAATTCCAATACCAGCAGTTCTGAGCGCGCCATGGAATTGTTTGCAAGCTTGAGCTTTTTCGGCGGCGCCCTGTTCGGCGGCCTTGGCCTGGTCGCGTACCGCTCGTCCGGCATGCCTTTGCGGATCGGCTATCGGCACATCATCGGCGTCCTCTGCCTGGGCGTCTGGATGGCGGTGTTCTGGGCGCGCCCCTACCAGCCCATCGCGCTCCTGGCCATTTCGGGCGGCGCGCTGTGGGCGATGCGCCGCAACTACATCCCCACCTGGCTGGCGGTGATCATCACGATGACGCCGCTGCTCCTGGTCAAGACGGGCGTGTCCCACCTGGGCGCCATGCTGGGGCTGTCGTTCGCGACGTTCCGCGCGATCGACGTGCTGCTGTTCGCGCCGCGCAACGAGCGGGTGTCGCCGCTCGATTACTTCATCTATCTCTTCTTTCCGCTGACGCTGCTGGCCGGTCCCATGTACCGCTGGCGCGCGTTCCAGGCGGACCTCAAGCGCGGCTACGAAGGCGTCAACCTGAACACCTGGCTGACGGGGCTGGAACTCATCATGCTGGGCGTCATCCAGAAGTTCGGCGTGGCCGAACTCATCTGGCGCTACGGCCTGGCGACGCTCGATGCGCATGACTATTCGTTCACCGGCGTGGCGCTGAATGCGTCGCTGTATAGCGCCTACCTGTTCTTCGACTTCGCCGGTTATTCCACCATGGCGATCGGGATCGGCATGCTGTTCGGCTTCACCCTGCCGATCAACTTCCGCAACCCGCTGGCCACGCTGAATCCGCAGGACTTCTGGCGCCGTTGGCACATCAGCCTGTCGGAGTGGCTGCGCGACGTGGTGTTCATGCCCATCTACAAGGCATTGAGCAAGACCAAATTCTTCGGACGCCACCGCATGGCGGCGCAGAACATCGGCATTTTCGCCACGCTGCTCGCCATGGGCGTGTGGAACGGCCTGTCGCTGCACTACATCGTCAGCGGCCTGATGTTCGGCGCGTATTCGGTGGGCCACAACCTGCTGATCAACGCCGCGCGCACGCGTCCGGCCCTGCAGGCCCTGCTCGCACGGCCCGTCATGCGCTTTCTCGGGCGCGTGCTTACCCTGATCCTGGCTGCGCTGGCGCTTTACGTCTTCAGCGGCCGCAGTCCCATCTGACGCCGGGAGCTTCGGCATGCGTTTTGACTTGAAGTCCTTCCAGTTTGTGGACAACGAACGCGATCCGGATGCGCTGGCCGTCGCCGCCGCCGACCGCAGCCTGACCTGGGCGCAACTGCGCGCCGAGGCCGGCGCCTGGGCCGACGAGGCCCGCAGGCACGGCGTGGCGCCCGACGTGCCGGTGGCCATCTATGGCCACAAGGAAGCGTCCTTCTTTGTCGCGATGGTCGGCGCGCTGCTGATCGGCGCTCCTTTCGTCCCGGTGGATACCATCTATCCGCCCGAGCGCCTGCGCCGCATCGTGGAAATCGTCCGCGCGGCAGCTGTCTACGACGCCGCGGCGGCTCGCTTCACGCCCGGAGAGGGCGCCATGCTGGATGAACGCGGCCTGGCGTACGTCATGTTCACGTCCGGCAGCACCGGCGATCCCAAAGGCGTGCAGATCGGCCGCGAAAGCGTTGGGCTGCTGGGCGACTGGATGCTGGGCAGCTTCGGGCTGGGCGATGCGCCCGTGTTCATGAACCAGGCGCCGTTCAGCTTCGACCTGTCCATGTACGAGGTGTTCGCCACCCTGGCGTCCGGCGGCAGCTGCGTGCTCAATGCGCGCGAGCAGATCGCGGCGCCCGGTCCCTGGATGGCCCGGCTGGCCGGGCACGGCATCACGGTGTGGGTGTCCACGCCGTCGTTCGCGCACCAGCAGCTGGCCAACCGCGATTTTTCGCCCGCCACGCTGCCCACGCTGCGCACCTTCCTCTTCTGCGGCGAACCCTTGCCGGCGGCGCTGGCCAAAAAGCTGCGCCAGCGCTTCCCCGGAGCGGTCATCCTGAATACCTACGGTCCGACCGAGGCCACTGTCGCCACGACCTGGATCGAGGTCACCGACGCCGTGCTCGCGGCGCACGATCCGCTACCGGTCGGGCACGCCAAGCCGGACAGCGTACTGCTGGTGGACGAGGGCGAAATCTGCATCGTGGGCGACCACGTCATGCGCGGCTATCTGAACCGCGCGGACCTGAACCAGGCCAAGCTCTACACCTATGCCGACGGCCGCCGCGCATTCCGCACGGGCGACCTGGGCCAGATGGAGGAGGGTGGCCTGCTGTTCTGCCGCGGCCGGATGGATGACCAGATCAAGCTCAACGGCTATCGCATCGAGCTGGCCGAAATCGACGAGGCCCTGCACGGCCTGCCGGGCGTGGAGGGCAGCGCCTGCGCGGTGCTGCGTCGTCCGGACGGCACGGCGGTGCGTCTGATCGGTTTCGTGACGGGGTTGGGCAGCGCGGGCGAGGACGCGTCCTTGCTGGCGGCCGATGCGCTGTCAGGCTGGAAGGAGCAGCTGGCCGAACGCCTGCCGCCGTACATGGTGCCTTCGGAGCTGGTCGCCTGCCCGGCGTTGCCGATGTCGAACAACCACAAGATCGATCGCAAGAAGCTGATCGAGATCTACACCGCCATTCCGGTGTAAGGGCGGGCGCGCTGCCCGCCCGGCGTGAGTCTTACACGCCCATCATGCCGTAGCTCAGGCGAGCCAGGACCATCAGGAGGATCTGGGCGGCGATCAGCAGCACCAGCGGCGAGAAGTCGATCGAGGTGCGCGGAAGCACGCGGCGGATGGGGTCGAGCAGCGGGGCGGTCAGCGATTGCAGCAGCGGCATCATGGGCGCCATCGGGTTGACCCAGGACAGCACGGCCTGGATCAGCGTCAGCCACACCACCAGGTTCAGCGCCCATTTCGCGGTCATGATCAGGGCCGAACCCATCGCGGCGGGCAGGAGCGCGGCGGGGATCAGCGCGCCGATCGCCACCAGCCACAGCAGCACCAGGTAGACCAGGGCGGCGAGCCAGGCGGAAACCAGGCTGGTCCAGTCGATCTTGTTGCCGGCGGGGATGATCTTGCGCAGCGGCATCACCAGCCAGTTGGTGGCGCCGTAGATCGCGCGCGCCAACGGGTTGAACGGGTGCAGCCGTATCGCGTGCATCCAGGCGCGGGCAATCAGCGCCGCGCCGAACAGCGTGAACACGATTTCGAGAAGGAAGCGGAAGATTTCACCGAGCATGGACGCGATCACCCCAAAAAAGAGGAGTCAATTGTCGCACGCCCCGAAGTAAAAATTGTGCGCGGACCTAGTGCTTGCTGCCCGGTGCTGGGATCAGCCATTTGGATGGGCTTGCGCCTTTCGTGGGACGCTTTGGCCGTAGGGCCGCCAGGCAACAAAAAAGCCGCCCGGCCAAGGCCAGGCGGCTCTAGTGAAGCTAGCGCTTCGGCGCGTCCTGATTAAGGACGGCCACCCGTCGGGAACGGCCACGACGCGGCAGGATTCAGCGCGGTCTTCGCGCCCGGGGCGGCAGCCGTGGTGGGCGGCGTTGCGGGCTTCTTCGGAGCGGCCTTCTTGGCAGCAGGCTTCTTGGCGGCGGCCGGCTTCTTGGCGGCAGCAGCCGGCTTGGCGGCAGCAGGAGCCTTCTTGGCGGCAGGCGCCTTCTTGGCAGCCGGGGCCTTCTTGGCTACGGCCTTCTTGGCAACCGCTTTCTTGGCGGCCGGGGCCTTCTTGGCGACAGCCTTCTTGGCAACCGCCTTCTTGGCGACGGCCTTCTTGGCTACGGCCTTCTTGGCAACCGCCTTCTTGGCGACAGCCTTCTTGGCTACGGCTTTCTTGGCGACGGCCTTCTTGGCTACGGCCTTCTTGGCAACCGCCTTCTTGGCGACGACCTTCTTGGCTACGGCCTTCTTGGCAACCGCCTTCTTGGCGACGGCCTTCTTGGCTACCGCTTTCTTGGCCGGTGCGGCCTTCTTGGCGACGGCCTTCTTGGCAGCAACCTTCTTCACGGTCGGCTTCTTGGTGGCTGCGACTTTCTTCACTGCGACTTTCTTGACGGCAGCTTTCTTGGCCGGTGCGGCCTTCTTCGCTACTGCCTTCTTGGCGGCGGCGGGCTTCTTGGCCGCTGCTTTCTTTACGGCTTTCTTGGCTGTTGCCATGGTCATGCTCCTTAGGTTCAGGGGTCCCAGAACTTAAACCCGTGCCCCGACCCGCCAACAAAGCGGATCGTGCCCGGGCTATTCATCGGCGCATGCCGCTGTTCTGTGCGAGCAACAGCTACTACGGTTTGCGCTAATGAATTCGGCACAGCCATTTGATATGGCCCCCGCTCCTTTGGCGCGAGCCATTTCAAATGGCGCCGGTAGGCAGCCTGATCACAGGCCGCGTACCGCTTGTTCTACGTGTTCGAAGACACCCTGACCAAGGAGATTGCCATCAAGCCTGTCGCGAACGCGACGCGCCATCCGTCAGGGATAGTGCGTGCCCGCGTCGGGCTCGATGGCGAACTGCTTTACTCCCAGCTCAGCGTGCCACCAGTTTGGTATTCGATCACGCGAGTTTCAAAAAAGTTGCGTTCCTTTTTAAGGTCGATCATTTCCGCCATCCACGGGAAGGGATTTTCTTCCTGCGGGTACAGCGGTTCGATACCGATTTGCTGGCAACGACGGTTGGCGATGAAGCGCAGGTAGGATTTGAACATGGGTGCGTTCAAGCCCAGCACGCCGCGCGGCATCGTGTCTTCGGCGTAAGCGTATTCGAGTTCGACCGCTTTGCGGAAGAGTTCTCGGATTTCTTCGCGGAATTCCGGCGTCCACAGATGCGGATTTTCCAGTTTGACGGTGTTGATCAGATCGATGCCGAAGTTGCAGTGCATGGATTCATCGCGAAGGATGTACATGTACTGTTCGGCGGCGCCGGTCATCTTGTTCTGGCGGCCAAGCGCCAGGATCTGCGTGAAGCCAACGTAGAAGAACAGGCCTTCCATCAGGCAAGCGAAGACGATCAGGGACTTGAGCAGCGTCTGGTCGGCTTCGGGCGTGCCCGTCTTGAAGTTGGGATCGGCGATCGCGTCGATGAACGGGATCAGGAATTCGTCTTTGGCGCGGATGGACGGAACTTCGTTGTAGGCGTTGAAGATCTCCGCCTCGTCCAGGTCCAGGCTTTCGACGATGTATTGATAGGCGTGCGTGTGGATGGCTTCTTCGAAGGCTTGGCGCAGCAGGAACTGGCGGCACTCCGGCGCCGTGATGTGGCGGTAGGTGCCCAGCACGATGTTATTCGCGGCCAGCGAGTCGGCCGTGACGAAGAAACCCAGGTTGCGCTTGACGATGCGGCGCTCGTCCTCGGTGAGCCCGTTCGGGTTCTTCCAGAGGGCGATGTCGCGCGACATGTTGATTTCTTGCGGCATCCAGTGGTTGGCGCAAGTTGCCAGGTACTTTTCCCAAGCCCACTTGTACTTGAAGGGCACAAGCTGGTTGACGTCGGTCTGGCCGTTGATGATGCGCTTGTCGGCAACCTTCACGCGCTGCGAGGTGGCGGAGCCGCTGGCCGTCAGGCCGGCCGCGTGTTCGGGCGCGGCAGGCGTGGGCATGGCGGAGTCGCCGAATACACCGGTCGCTGCCCGGACTTCGGGCGCAGCCTGCCCGCCCGCCGCGGGGGCGGCCGGTTGTGCAGGTTGCGTGGCGATGGTGTCGTCTTCCCAATTAATCATGATTCATTCTCCGGAGGCGGTTATTGGCAGGCTTCGCACTCTTCGAAGCCGGGGTCGCCCGGCCGCATGGTGCAAACCGCCCCGAGAACTTCGGGTTCCGGCAAAACAGGTGCTGCGCCCAAGGCCGATGCCGTGGACTGGCCGCTTGCGCTGACGGCGTTCAGTTCGCCGCCGCGTCCGGTGGATTTCTCGGCGCTGGTGGCGCCAAGGGTGCGCAGGTAGTACGTGGTCTTCAGGCCACGCGTCCAAGCCAGCTTGTAGGTGTCGTCCAGCTTCTTGCCCGATGCGCCAGCCATGTAGATGTTCAGCGACTGGGCTTGATCGATCCACTTCTGGCGACGCGACGCGCATTCAACCAGCCAGCTCGGTTCGACTTCGAACGCGGTGGCGTAGAGTTCGCGGAGTTCGGAAGGTACGCGATCGATGCGGGACAGGCTGCCGTCGAAGTACTTGAGGTCGGCGACCATGACTTCGTCCCAGAGACCGAGTTTCTTCAGGTCACGCACGAGGTAATCGTTAACGACCGTGAACTCGCCGGAGAGATTCGATTTGACGTACAAGTTCTGGAAAGTGGGTTCGATGCACGCAGATACGCCAATGATATTGGAAATAGTGGCGGTTGGGGCGATTGCGATGCAATTGGAGTTGCGCATGCCGTGTTCTTTGATGCGCGCGCGCAACGTATCCCAATCGAGCGTGCTCGATTCATCGACGTCGACATGACCACCGCGTTCATCACGCAGCATCTTCAACGTGTCTTGCGGCAGGATGCCACGCGACCACAGCGAGCCTTCATACGATTGATAGCGGCCGCGCTCTTCGGCGAGCAGGCTCGATGCGAAGTACGCGTGATAGCACACCGCTTCCATTGAACGGTCGGCGAATTCGACGGCGGCTTGCGATGCGTACGGCACGCGCATCATCTGCAGGCAATCCTGGAAGCCCATGATGCCCATGCCCACCGGACGATGGCGCGCGTTGGAATTGCGGGCCTTGTCGACGGCGTAGTAGTTGATGTCGATCACGTTGTCGAGCATGCGCATGGCGATGCTCACGGTGCGCTTGATCTTGTCGTGGTCGAGTTCGAAACCGCCGCCGGCGGCCGGCTTCATGTGCGCGACCAGGTTCACGGAACCCAGGTTGCACACCGCGATTTCGGATTCGTTCGTGTTCAGCGTGATCTCGGTGCACAGGTTCGAGCTGTGCACGACGCCCACGTGCTGCTGGGGCGAACGGATGTTGCAAGGATCCTTGAACGTGATCCACGGATGGCCGGTTTCGAACAGCATCGACAGCATCTTGCGCCACAGCGTCAGCGCCGGCATCTTCTTGAACAGCTTCAGGTCGCCGCTGGCGACGCGGGCTTCATAGCCGACGTAGGCTTCTTCGAAGGCGCGACCGACCTTGTCGTGCAGGTCGGGGCAGTCGGACGGCGAGAACAGCGTCCACTCGCCGCCTTCCATGACGCGCTTCATGAACAGGTCGGGAATCCAGTTCGCCGTGTTCATGTCGTGCGTGCGGCGGCGCTCGTCGCCGGTGTTCTTGCGCAGTTCCAGGAATTCTTCGATGTCCAGGTGCCACGATTCCAGGTATGTGCAGACCGCGCCCTTGCGCTTGCCGCCCTGGTTCACCGCCACGGCGGTGTCGTTCACGACCTTCAGGAACGGGACGACGCCCTGGCTTTCGCCGTTGGTGCCCTTGATGTGGCTGCGCAGCGCGCGGACCGGGGTCCAGTCGTTGCCCAGGCCGCCGGCGTACTTGGCCAGCAGCGCGTTTTCCTTGATGGCGTCGTAGATGCCTTCCAGGTCGTCGGAGACGGTCGTGAGGTAGCACGACGACAGTTGCGAGTGCAGCGTGCCCGAGTTGAACAGCGTCGGCGTCGAGCTCATGAAGTCGAACGAGGACAGGATCTCGTAGAACTCGATGGCGCGCGCTTCGCGGTCGGTTTCGCGCAGGGCCAGGCCCATGGCGACGCGCATGAAGAACACCTGCGGCAGTTCGATGCGGGTGCCGCGGATGTGCAGGAAGTAGCGGTCGTACAGGGTCTGCAGGCCGAGGTAGCCGAACTGCAGGTCGCGCTTGGCGTTCAGTGCCTTGCCCAGCTTGGTCAGGTCATAGCTGGCCAGTTCGGGCGACAGCAGGCCGCCTTCGATGCCGCGGGCGATGAAGGTGGGGAAGTATTCGGCGTAGCGTGCGCCCATGCCGTCTTGCGAGACTTCTTCGCCCAGCACTTCCTTGCGGATCGTGTGCAGCAGCAGGCGGGCGGTGACCTGGCTGTAGGCCGGGTCCTTTTCCACTTGCGCGCGCGCCGACAGGATGGCGGACTTGAAGACTTCGTCGACGGGGATGCCGTCGTACAGGTTCTTGACCGTTTCCTTCAGGATGGCTTCGGCGTCGATGAATTCAGCCAGGCCTTCGCCGGCGGCGACGATCGTGGCGCGCAATTCGGCGACGTCCAGCGGACGGCGCACGCCGCCGTCGGTGACGTTCAGCACATGTTCCTGCGGCGCGGCGGCGGCCTTCTGCTGGCCTTCGGCGGCGGCAGCGGCGGCGCGTTCCTGCGTGCGCTTTTCGCGGTACAGGACGTAGGCGCGGGCAACGTCGTGCTCGCCCGAGCGCATCAGTGCCAGTTCGACCTGGTCCTGGATGTCTTCAATATGGAAGGTGCCGCCATTGGGGCGGTTGCGCACCAGGGCGTTGACGGCTTGGCCGGTCAGCGTTTCGACCAGCTCGCGAACGCGCGCGGACGCGGCGCCCTGACCACCGTTGACGGCCAGGAAGGCCTTGGTCATGGCGATGGCGATCTTGCTGGGTTCGAACCCGACCACCGAGCCATTGCGGCGGATGATGTTGTAGCTGGCCCATTGCCCGCCGTTGGCGTTGGCAGGGGATTCGGTTTGGGAGGGCGGCACGGCCGAAGGCCGGGTCACAGAGGCGATCGTAGTCTGCATGGAAGCTCCTGTGCGAAAAAGCGCGTAGATAGCGACATGACGGCGTCATGCCAGGTACGAAATTGGATCTTGTAATGGGGGTCGCAACGTCCGGACGGGCTAGTCCGTAAGGCGTGGCCGGCGGGAATCAGCGCTTAGGCGACCACAACATATAGTGTAGCACCCCGCGTTGGACACTAATTCTAGTGATCGGGGTTTACAGGGACAAGAAGAAGATAAGACGAATCCCACAAAAGATTGTAACCAAATGCACTAGGCGCGCCCCGCAAGGCGCGCCCAGGTCAGTGACCACTCACGGCGACTGTTTATGCGGTTTTCCGCAGGGGTATGTCGCGCGGGGCAGGCGCCATATAGCTTTGCATCAAGCGGTCCAGTTCGGTCCGATACTTGCTGACGTTCGCGGCCTTCACGTGGCCAAAACCGCGGATGGTCTCTGCCAGGGCGGCGATTGTAGCCGCTTGCGCAAGCTTGTCCCGGGTCAGCCCCTGGAGCAGTGTGTGTATGGTCTGGCGGTACTCGACGACCAGCGCCCGTTCCATTTTACGTTCGGCGGTGTGGCCGAAGGGATCGAACCAGGTGCCGCGCAGGCCCTTGAAGCGCGTCAGCAATTTGAGTGCCGACATCGTGCGCGGGCCCAGCGTCATCTTGCGGGGCACGCCGGTGCGAGGGTCCTTGCGCGCGAATATGGGCGGGGCCATGTGGAAGCGCAGGCTGTAGTCGCCTTCGAACTGGCCTTTCAGTTGCGCCTGGAATGATTCGCCGGTGTAGAGCCGCGCGACTTCGTATTCGTCCTTGTAGGCCATGAGCTTGAACAGGCTGCGCGCCACGGCCATCGCCAGCCGGGGCGTCTTGGCGTCAGGCGCCAGTTCGCGCTCGCGCGCGGCGACGGCCTCGACCGTCTCGCGGTAGGCGCGCGCATAGGCAGCGTCCTGGTAGGCCGTCAGGTCTTCGATGCGGCGCGCCACGGCGCGATCGAACGTTTCGGGCACGTGCAGCTGCACGACCTGGGCGCGCGGGCGCAGCGCGCCTTCCAGCGCCTCTGGCTGATGCGCGGCCAGGCGGCCGCTGTCGAAGGCAGCGCGGTTGGCCGCGACCGCCACGCCGTTCAGCTCGATGGCGCGGTTGATGGCGGCCTGCGAGAGCGGAACGCCGCCGCGCTGCCACGCATAGCCCAGCATGAACATGTTGGACAGGATGCTGTCGCCGAACAGGGCCAGCGCGGCCTCGTGCGCGTCGATCGCGGCGGTGTTCGAATCGCCCGCGGCATGGCGGATCTTGGCCAGCAGCGCTTCGGGACGCATGGCGGCATCGGGATTGCGCGTGAATTCCGACACCGGCGCCACGTAGGTGTTCACCGTGACCTGGGTATGGCCGCGGCGCAGGGCGCCCAGCGAATCCGGCGCCACGGACGCCACCGGGTCGCACAGGATGGCCGCGTCGGCCTGCTGCCAGTCCAGGCGCACGGGGCCGGCGGTGGCGCCGGCGGGCGCGAGCCGGATGTGGCTGACGACGGTGCCGCCTTTCTGCGCCAGGCCGGTCAGGTCCAGCACCGCGGCCGACAGGCCTTCCAGGTGCGCGGCCATCGACACGATGGCGCCGATGGTGATGACGCCGGTCCCGCCCATGCCGGCCACCAGCAGGCGATAGGGGTGGTCCAGGGCCGGCAGGCCCGGTTGCGGCAGCGCGTCGATCAGGCGCTGCAGCCGTTCCTGGTCGGCCTTGGGCGCGGCGCTCTTCTTCGGTTTGCCGCCCATCACGGACACGAAGCTGGGGCAGAAGCCTTCCGCGCAGGAGTAGTCCTTGTTGCAGCTGGACTGGTCGATCGCGCGCTTGCGGCCGTAAGGCGTTTCCAGCGGCACGACGGACAGGCAGTTGGACTGCACGCCGCAATCGCCGCAGCCTTCGCAGACCGCGCTGTTGATCAGCATGCGGCGAGCCGGGTCGGGAAACTGGTTCTTCTTGCGGCGGCGGCGCTTTTCGGCCGCGCAGGTCTGGTCGTGGATCAGCACCGTCACGCCGGAGATCTCGCGCAGTTCACGCTGCAGCGCGTCCAGTTCGCGGCGGTGGTGCACCTTGATGCCCGGACCCAGGTCCACACCTTGGTATTTTTCGGGTTCGTCGCTGGTGACGACGATGCGCGCCACGTTCTCGCCGCGCAGCTGCTGGCAGATCTGGGGCACCGAGATCGGTCCGTCGACGGGCTGTCCGCCCGTCATCGCGACCGCGTCGTTGAACAGGATCTTGTAGGTGATGTTGGCGCGCGCGGCCACCGCCTGGCGGATGGCCAGGTAGCCGGAGTGGTAGTAGGTGCCTTCTCCCATGTTCTGGAAGACATGCGGCATTTTGGTGTAGCGGGACAGGCCGATCCAGTCGACGCCTTCGCCGCCCATCTGGGTCAGGCCGCCGGTGTCGCGGTCCATCCAGGCGGCCATGTAGTGGCAACCCACGCCCGACAGCGCCTGGCTGCCCTCGGGCACCTTGGTCGAAGTGCTGTGCGGACAGCCCGAACAGAAGTAGGGGCGGCGGCGCATGCCGTCCGCGTCGTTGGACAGCGGGGCCTGGCATTCGAAGGACGCCAGGTCGCGGCCCACGGGCAGGCCGGCCGCGCGCGAGAGCCAGCCCGCCAGCGGCTGCGCCAGCAGCGATGGCCGCAGCTGGCCGGCCGAGGGCACCATGGGTTCGCCGTCCAGGCCCTTCTTGCCGATGACCGTCGGGCGGTCCGGCAGATTGAAAAGCATGTCCTTGATCTGGCTTTCGACGACCGCGCCTTTCTCTTCAATCACCAGGATATGCGACAGGCCGCGCGCGAATTCCAGCAGGCGGCCGCTGTCCATGGGCCAGGTCAGGCCCGGCTTGTAGATCCGCACCGGCGCGTTGGCCGTGACCGTGTCCACGCCCAGGCGCGCCAGCGCCTCCATGGTGTCCAGGTGCGCCTTGCCCACCGTGACGATGCCCACCGTGGCCTTGGGCGCGGGACAGGTCAGCTTGTCGATGCTGTGCCGGCGGGCGAAGGCGGCGACCGCCTTCATGCGCAGGTTCATGCGGGCCTCGACCGCCAGCGACAGGAAGTCGCGCGCGGAGTACTCCAGGGCTTCGGGCGGCGTGTCCGGATCCGCGGGCATGGTGTAGGACTGGATCGCGGCGGGCGTGAACGAGTGCCCGCTTTCGATGGTCTCGGAGACCGCCTTGAAGGCGACCCAGGTGCCCGAGTAGCGCGACAGCGCCCAGCCCCACAGCGCGAAGGTCTCGTATTCGTCGATCGACGTGGGATGCACGATGGGCATCTGCCAGCCGATCAGCGAGGCTTCGCTGGCGTGCGGGATCGACGAGGACACGGCAGTGTGGTCATCGCCCACGACGACCAGCACGCCGCCATTGCGCGATGCGCCCGCGGCATTGCCGTGATGGAGCGCGTCGCCGGCGCGGTCGACGCCGGGACCCTTGCCGTACCACATGGCAAAGACGCCATCGACGTTGCGGTCGGCGCGCACGCCGGCCTGCTGCGTGCCCATGACGGCGGTGGCGGCCATGTCTTCGTTGATGCCGGGCAGGAAGGTGATCTGGTTGGCGTCCAGCGCCTTCTGTGCCTTCCACATGGCCATGTCCACGCCGCCCAGTGGCGAGCCGCGGTATCCGGACACGAAGCCGGCGGTGTTCAGGCCGCGTTCGCGGTCCACCCGCCGCTGCGTCAGCATGATGCGGACCAGGGCCTGGGTGCCGGTCATGAAGATGCGGCCGGACTCGCGGGTGAGGTTGTCGGCGAGCTGGTAATCGAGATCCAGATCGGGGGCGGCGGCGGGGGTCCCGTCCATAGTGAAAGCTCCTGGTATTTCGCACCATGATAGGTTCGCCGGGGATCAGGTTTATTGCGTTTTTGGATCGTGCTATCCCTATAATTCGCAATGAATATTTCGTTATCCATAAAAACCAGGAGACAAGCAGATGGACAAGACCGATATCGGCATCCTCAAGGCCCTGCAGGAAGACGGCCGGGCCTCGGCGCAGCAGCTTTCGGAGAAGGTGGGGCTGTCGGCCGCGCCCGTGTGGCGGCGGGTGAAGGCGATGGAGGCGAGCGGGGTGATCCAGGGCTATAGCGCCCAGGTGGACCGCAGCAAGGTCGGACTGGGCTGCATGTTTGCGCAGATCAGCCTGGAACGGCACTCCGCCAACACGGTCGAGAACTTCGAGCGTTCGGTGCGCGATGCGCCCGAGATCCTGGAGTGCTATGCGGTCACGGGCGACTCGGACTTCCTGTTGAAGATCCTGGTGGAAAGCCCGGAAGCCTACGACCGCTTCCTGCACAGGTTCCTGTTCAACATGCCCGGCATCCGCCAGACGCGCACGATCGTGGCGCTGCGCGAGATCAAGCACGAGCAGCGGCTGCCGCTATGAGCCGGCGCGCGTCCGCTATCTATATATAGAGGACGCGCCGCGCAAGCCGCCGGGAGGCCGGATTTATTGGGGCTGGATGCCGGAAATCCGGATCCACTCCTTCCAGCGGGCGGTGTCTTCCTTCACGAAGGCGTCAAAGCGCGCCACGTCCATCGATTCCGGGGTCAGTCCCAGGGCGCGCAGCTTGCGCGACGTGGCATCGTCCCGCACCGCGGCCTGCAGGTACGCGTTCATCTTGGCGACGATTTCCGGCGGCGTGCGGGCGGGCGCCGACAGGCCGAGCCAGCCCGCCACGACGAAGTCGGGGTAGAACGCGGCCATGGTCGGCACGCTGGGCCAGGCCTCATGCGGCTGCGCGCCCGTCACCGCAATGGGGATGAGGCCCTTGCCGTCGATCTGGCCCATGGCGGTCAGGTAATCGACGAAGGCGAAGCCGATCTGCTTGCCGCGCAGGTCGGTGATGATCTGCGTGATGTTCTTGTAGGCGGCGCCGGTGACGTTGATGCCCGCGCGCTGCTTGAAGAGTTCGGACGGCACCTGCGAGGACGAGCTGTAGTAGCCGAAGAAGACGTCGCCGGGGTGCTTCCTGGCGTAGTCCACCAGTTCGGGCACGGTGCGGTACGGGCTGTCGGGCGACACCACGCCCACCGTGCCGAACGTGCCCAGCATGCCCACCTGCACGAAGTCCTTTTGCGCGTCGTACGGCAAGGTCTTGTACAGGAACTGGTTGGCCGAGTGGGTGGAGTTCGTGGACAGCAGGAAGGTGTAGCCGTCAGGCGCCGCATTCTTGCTGGCGTTGGTGCCGACGATGCCGCCGGCGCCGGGGCGGTCTTCGACGATCACCGTCTGCCCGGTTTTCTCGCCCAGGTACTGGGCAAAGGTCCGGGCGGTGAGGTCGGCCGCGCCGCCGGCGGCGGACGGCACGATGATGGTCACGGGTTTTTCGGGCCAGCCGGCGGCATGCGATGCCGCGGCCAGCAACAGGCTGGCGCCGGCAAGGGCCGGGCGCAGCAAGCGGGAAATGGTCATGTCTGTCTCCTGTGCGCCTGGGCGCGTCGTTATCGTTGTCGTCGTTTTAGTTGTCGTGCGGGTCAGCCGAATTGCCCGCGGTGCCAGTCGAGAATGGCGGCGGCGCTGACCTGCCAACGGTCCGCATACATCATGCAGTGGGGTTGTCCGGCAAGCGTGGCATGCGAAAAGCCGTAGCGGCGCGCGATGGCCTGGTCCTGGCCCGGAGGGTGCCGGTCGTGCGTGTCCAGTCCGGCTTCCAGGCACAGGCCCGGGGCGCGGATCGACGCGGCATCGACGGCCACGCGCAGCAGGTAGCGGTCGTTCAGCACCTGGGGGCTTTCGGCGCACAGGCGCCGGGCCACTTCGCGGACGTCGCGGTCGGGCGTGGTCGCCAGGAAGCGCGAGCGGATTTCGATGTCGGCGGGCGCGGCGCGCGGGACGTCTTCGGGCACCGGCGGCAGGGCCAGCGCGCCGGGCAGGTCGCCGGGCGGCGAGGGCGCCAGCAGCGCCACGCCCGCAACGGGCCGCAGGGTGGCGGCCAGCAGCGCCGGCAATGCGCCCATGCTGTGGCCCACGACGACGGTCGGCCCTTCCAGCGCATCCAGTGCGCTGGCGACGTCCTCGCCCAGGTCGGCAATGGTGACGGAGGGGAACGCGGCGTCCTGCGGCAGGGCGCCATGCCCGCGCACATCCAGCGCCGCGCAGGCCAGGCCGGCCCGCGCGAAGTAATCGAGATAGTGCGCGTAGCACCAGGCGCCGTGATAGGCGCCCGGCACGAACAGCAGGCCGGGCCTGCGGTCTTGCGGCGTCGCGCCGATCAGCAGGCGGCCGCGCCCTGCATCGCGAACGGGCAGGCGGTCGGCCGCGCCGAAATCCAGCGGATCCGGAACGGGGGAGGGGCGTGTCGTGGCTATCGTCATATTGCGGCCATCTTAAAAGCCGCCCTATGATCAGAAAACTTTATTTTTCATATGGTTTGATAAGTTCTACAAATACACAGGCCCATGCGTCCGCTTCCCGACCTTTCCATCTCCCATTACCGGCATTTCCTGCTGGTGGCCGAACTGGGCAGCTTCCGCGCGGCGGCCGCCCGGGCTTTCCGTTCGCAGCCCGCGCTGTCCCTGTCCATCCGGGAAATGGAGCAGCGCCTGGGCCAGCCGCTGTTCGAACCCGGCAATCGCGGCACGCTGACGCGCTTCGGGCAGGACTGCCTGCCCCTGGCCCGTGAACTGGTCGAACACCACGACCGCGTGGCGGGCGCGCTGTCGGGGTTGGCCAATAGCGGCGCGGGCGCCCTGGCGATGGCCTCGGTGGCATCGGCGGCCACGCACTGGCTGCCCGAGCTGGTCGCGGCCTACCGCGAGCGCTACCCGGCGGTGTCGCTGCGCCTGTTCGACGACAACTCCGAGGGCGTCGAGCGCATGGTGCTGGCGGGCGAGGTGGAATTGGGCGTGTGCAGTCCGGTGTCGCGCGACCGCCGGCTGTCGTTCGAGCCGCTGCTGCGCGATGCCTTCGGGCTGGTCTGCCATCGCGGCCATCCGCTGGCCGGCCGCAAGTCGGTAACCTGGCGCGAGATCGCGGGCCTGCCGCTGGTCGGGACCATCGCGCATCGCCAGCTGGCGGGCTATCCGCAAGCGGCTTTCATGCAGGACCGGCAGGTGTTCGTGTCCAACATGATGTCGCTGCTGGCCATGCTGGAGCGGGGCGTGGGCGTCACGGTGCTGGCCCGCCTGGGCGTGCCGCCGGACTCGCCGGGACTGGCGTTCGTGCCCCTGTCGCGGCCGCGCATTGAACGCGAGCTTGGCATCACCCGGCTGGCCGGCCGCAGCCTGTCGCCGGCCGCCGCCCGCATGGAGGAAATGCTGCGCGCGAAGGCGCGGCGCGGTTAGCGCAGTGTCGCTTGAAACCAACGCATTTTTGCGGTTTCCGGCCGGATGCCGGGTGCGCCGGCGGCAACACTGTTGCGCAATTGCACATGGCGCGGATCGTCGTTGATTCTTCCCAGGCCGCTCTTTAGAGTGCGTGTTGTCTGCCGCGCCAGGGGCGCGCCGGAGTGATCGGCGCGACGCGTCGGCAGGCGACTTGAGGAAGTCATGAGCAGTGTGTTTTTGCGTTCGGCAGGCATCGCCTGCGCCATCCTGATCCTGGCCGGCTGCGCCGCCCGGAAGCCCGCCGCCATCACCGAGGCCCAGCCCGCGGAACCGCCCAAGCCGGTGGCCTGCCAGCCCGCCAAGGCAGGCGACCCGATGATCGGTACCTGGTTGTCGAATTCGCGCCCGCGCGACGTCAGCGGCGACATGCAATCGCTGATCGTCCTGTCCGCCGACGGCACGATGTCCTATGAATCCCTGCTCAAGATCGGCCGCAAGACGCGTCCCGCCTTGCGCGAAACCGGCTGCTGGAGCGTGGCGGACGGCATCTACACCATGCGCACCACCAAGTCGGCCGGCGAGCCCGTGGACGCCAATGATCCGATCTACCTGAACCGCTATCGCGTCGAAAAGGTCGAGCAGTCCAAGCTGTCGCTGCGCGAGCTGAAGAGCGGCGGCATCCTGCTGACCGCGCGCCGCATGCCCGCGGGCTACCGCCTGGCTTACTGAGCGTTGCGCCGGGCGGACATTTCGCCCGGCGGTTTCGCCAAGATGGCCGGGCTGCGGTAAGGTGCGGGCTTCGACTTTCGACCCGCCGCCGGTTTCCCATGCCCGCCATGTCTTCCGAAGCACGCGCGATCGCGCTGCTTGCATTGGCCGCTTTCGTCAGCGCCAGCGCTTTCCGTATCTGTGATCCCATGCTGCCGCAACTGGCGGCGGAATTCGGCACGACGACCGGCCAGGCCGCGCGCGCGGTGACGGCGTTCGCCGTCGCGTACGGCGTGCTGCAGATGTTCTTCGGACCGGTGGGCGACCGCTACGGCAAGTACCGCGTCGTCAGCGTGGCCACGGTGGCGTGCGCGCTGGGCAGCGCGGGCGCGGTGATGGCCGGATCGCTGGACATGCTGGTGTTCTGCCGGGCCTTGTCGGGCGCCGCCGGCGCCGGCATCGTGCCGCTGTCCATGGCCTGGATCGGCGACAACGTTCCCTACGAACGCCGGCAGGCGACGCTGGCGCGCTTCCTGACCGGCACGATCCTGGGCATGTCCGCGGGCCAGCTGGCGGGCGGGCTGTTCGCCGACACCGTGGGCTGGCGCTGGGCCTTTGCCGCGCTGGTGGCCGGCTATCTGATCGTGGGCGTGCTGCTGCACCTGGAAGTGCGGCGCCAGCGCGCGGCCGGTTTTGCCCAGGTCGACCCGAACGCGGTCAGGCAGGGCTTTGTTGCGCAGGCGCGCCTGGTGCTGGGCGCGCCGTGGGCGCGCGTGGTGCTGGCGACCGTGTTCATTGAAGGCCTGCTGGTGTTCGGCGCCCTGGCGTTCGCGCCTTCGTACCTGCATGAGCGCTTCGATATTTCCCTGACCGCCGCGGGCGCGCTGGTGGCGGTGTACGCGGTCGGCGGCCTGATCTACACGGTTGTGGCCGGGCGCATCCTCAAGCGGCTGGGCGAACGCGGCCTGGCCATCGCCGGCGGGCTGGTGCTGGGCGTGGCGTTCCTGTCGTATCTGCTGGGACCGATCTGGATGTGGAGCCTGCTGGCCAGCGTGCTGGCCGGCTTCGGCTATTACCTGCTGCATGCGACGCTGCAGACGAATGCGACGCAGATGGTGCCGTCGGCGCGCGGCACGGCGGTGGCGTGGTTCGCGTCCTGCCTGTTCATGGGACAGGCGGCCGGCGTGGCGCTGGCGGGCGCCGTGGTGGACGAGATCGGGCCGGCGGCGCTGTTTGGCGGGTCGGCCGTGCTGCTGCCGCTGCTGGGCGCGTTCTTTGCCCGGGCGCTGAAGGCCAGGGCGGCGATCCAGCAGGGGTAGGGAGGCGTTGCCGGCGAGCGGTGTCTGACACCCTTGAGGCAGCGTTGCGAAACGACGGTCGTCTCGGTCGGGTGTCGGACACCTGGGGAAGCCGCGGCCGTCTGGTCCGGCCGCCAACCCCCCCAAGGCTCAGATGGCGGCCAGGCGCTTGAGCACGGTGTCCTTGCCCAGCAGCGCCAGCACGGCATCGACGGCCGGCGTCTGGGTCTGGCCGGTGACCGCAACGCGCAGCGGGATGGCCAGTTGCGGCATCTTCAGGCCGCGGTCCGCCAGCACGGCCTTGATCACGGCGGACAGGGACTCGCGGGTCCATTCCGCGTTTCCGGCGCGCTGCGCGAAGTCAGCCAGGGCTTCGCGGGCGGGCGCGGTCAGGTGCTGCTCGGCCAGTTCGGCCGGGGCCGCCTTGAATTCGGCGCAGAAGAGCATGGCGCCGTCCGCCAGCTGTTCCAGCGTTTCGGCGCGGTCTTTCAAGAGACCCATGACGCCCGGCAGGTCGATCTTCTCGGGGTGGCCGCCGCGCGCCGCCACGCGCGTCGCGACGCGCTCGGCCAGTTCGGCGTTGTCCATCTGCTTGATGTAGTGGGCGTTGACCCAGTTCAGCTTCTTGGGATCCCACTGCGAGGCCGACTTGGACAGGTGCTTGGTGTCGAACCAGGACACCAGCTGTTCGCGGGTGAAGAGCTCGTCGTCGCCGTGGCTCCAGCCCAGGCGCGCCAGGTAGTTGATCATGGCCTCGGGCAGGTAGCCCTCGTTGTCGTATTCCATGACATTGACCGCGCCGTGGCGCTTGGACAGCTTTTCGCCGTCCGGGCCCAGGATCATCGGCACGTGGCCGTATTCGGGCAGGTCGGCGCCCAGCGCGCGCAGGATGTTGATCTGGCGGGGCGTGTTGTTGACGTGGTCGTCGCCGCGCAGGACGTGGGTGATGCCCATGTCCCAATCGTCGACCACGACGCAGAAGTTGTAGGTGGGCGTGCCGTCGGGGCGCGCGATGATCAGGTCGTCGAGCTCGGTGTTGTCGAAGCTGATCGTGCCCTTGACCATGTCGTTCCACGAGGTGGCGCCGTCCTGCGGGTTCTTGAATCGCACGACGGGCTTGCGGCCTTCGGGGATGGCCGGCAGCGTCTTGCCGGGCTCGGGGCGCCAGGTGCCGTCATAGCGCGGCTTGTCGCCGCGGGCGCGGGCGGCCTCGCGCATGGCTTCGACTTCCTCGGGCGAGCTGTAGCAGTGGTAGGCGGTGCCGGCAGCCAGCATCTGCGCCACGACCTCGCGGTAGCGGTCCATGCGCTGCATCTGGTAGAAGGGGCCTTCGTCGGGCTGCATGCCCAGCCAGTCCATGCTGTCCAGGATGGCCTGAACCGCTTCCGGCGTGGAGCGTTCGACGTCCGTGTCTTCGATGCGCAGCACGAACGTGCCCTGGTGGTGGCGCGCGAAGGCCCAGGAGAACAGCGCGGTGCGCGCGCCGCCCAGATGCAGGAACCCCGTGGGCGAAGGCGCGAAACGGGTACGAATGGGTTTGGAGGCGTTGGAAGTCATAGGTGGCTATGTTAGCGGCTGCGGCGCCACAAAACGGCGTCGGGCAGTGTCCTCATCAAGCGGACAGCGGGCTTGTCTTGATACGATGAACGGTATTTTAGATTAGTGTGAACAGGCCCTGGCCCGCCCTCCCTATGCTGCGACACGCTCTTGCGCCCATGTTCGAACCCGGATCGCTGGTGATCGTGGCCGACCGGCCGCTGCCCGCGGCCACCTCCCTGTCGCCCGCCCTGAAGGCGAAAACGACGATCGTCGCCGCCGAGATCGGCGCGGCGCCCGACCTGCCCGCCACCCTGCAGGGCCTGGCGGCAGGCGAGCGCCCCGATCTGGCCCTGGTTTGCGTGTCGCCCGCCGTCCTGCCGGAAACGCTGCGCCGCCTGGCGCCGCTGTCGCCCCGCGCGGTGATACTCCTGCCCCACGAATTGCCCGACCCTTACCCGCGCGGCACGCTGGCGCTGTGCCGGGCCTGGGCCGAGGAAAACCGCTGTGAACTGCTGGGTCCGCGCTCCTTCGGCGCACAGCGGCCCCACGCCGGCCTGAACTTCAGCCAGCACCCGGTGCTGGCGCGGGCCGGCCGCGTGGCGCTGGTGGCGCAGTCCCGCTCCATCATGGCGGCGGTCATGGACTGGGCCGAAGACGTGCATATCGGCTTTTCCACCGCGGTTTCGCTGGGCGACGAAGCGGTGGTGGGCCTGCCCAAGCTGCTGGACTACCTGGCCAGCGATCCGCGCACCGACAGCATCGTGCTGTATCTGGAAGACGTCGGGCCCGCCCGGGAATTCATGAGCACGCTGCGGGCCGCGGCCAGCATCAAGCCCGTCATCGTGCTCAAGGCCGGCCGGTCGGACGCCGACGGCGCCGACGCCATCTTCGACGCGGCGTTGCGCCGGGCCGGGGCCGTCCGCGTGCGCTACTTCGTGCAGCTGTTCTCGGCCGTGAAGGTGCTGGGCTATACGCGGCGTCCCAAGGGCCGGCGCGTGGCGCTGATCTCCAACGGCAGCGGGCCGCCGCAACTGGCGATGGACCTGATCGGTCCCGACGCCGCCGTCCTGCGCGCGGACCTGGCGCCCGCCACGCGGCGTGCGCTGGCAGACATGCTGGAACCCGACGCCGCCACCGCCAACCCGGTCATCACCTACCTGCCGATGACGCCCGACCGCATCCGCGCCATCCTGGATGCGGTGCTGGACGATGCGGGCGTGGACGGCGTGCTGGTGCTGCTGGCGCCCGACGCGCTGGCCGACATGCCGGCCGTGGCGCGCGAACTGGCGCAGATCGCGCCTTCCGCCAAGAAGCCCGTCGTCACCTGTTTCATGGGCGATGCCGGCATGCGGCCGCTGCGGCGCATGCTGGACGACGCGGGCACGTCGGCGTTCCGCACGCCCGAATCGGCCGCGGACGCCTTCGGTGTGCTGGCCTCCCATCACTACAACCAGCAATTGCTGCTGCAGACGCAGCCGCCCGATCCCGCCGGCCACGTGCCGGACCTGGCGGCTGCCCGCGAGATCGTGGCGCGCGTGCGCGCCGATTGCCGGCGCGAACTGAATACCTCCGAAATCCGGACCCTGCTGGCCCTGTTCTATGTGCCGCTGCACGACCTGCCGGCCGGCGAGGCGCGCATCGATGCCGAATCCCGCCCCATGGCGATCCGGGTGCGGCGCGATCCGCAGTTCGGTCCCGTCATCCGCTTTGGCGCGGGCGGGCCGGACGCCGTGCTGTCGCTGGCGGACCGGGGCATGGACCTGCCGCCGCTCAATGGCTATCTGGCCCGTCAGCTGATCGAACGCAGCCGGCTATGGCGGCGCGTGCTGGCGCCGCGGGTCGGCCACATGGCGGCCGAGGCCCTGCAGCAGGCGCTGGTGCTGGTGTCCGAGCTGGTGTCCGAACTGCCGGACATCGAATCCCTGGACATCGATCCCCTCTACGCGGGTGAAACCCACCTGCGCGCCGGCGGCCTGCGCATGACGCTGACCGAGCAGCCCGGCTGCGAATCGCCCCAGACCGCGGGCTATCCGCACATGGCGATCCACCCGTATCCGGCGCGCCTGGTACAGGTGCGCCGTTTCGCCGACGGCATTCCGTGGGTGCTGCGCCCCATCCGTCCCGAGGACGGAGAGGCCCTGCAGGAGTTCATCCGCGGCCTGTCGGAACGTTCGCGCTACATGCGTTTCGTGTCCATGATGCGGGAACTCACCCCGCGCATGGTGTCCCGCTACACCCAGGTCGACTACCACCGCGAACTTGCCCTGGTGGCGGCCACCCAGGTGCCCAACCCGGCCAATCGCGGCCATCCGCGGGAAGTGCTGGTGGGCTTTGCCCACTACCTGCGCAATCCCGACGGCCGCGGCGCCGAGTACGCCCTGGTGATCGGCGACGACTGGCAGCGGCGCGGGCTGGGGCGCCAACTGATGTCGGCGTTGATCGACGCCGCGCGCGAGCAGGGGCTGGAATACATCGACGGCCTGGTGCTGTCGACGAACCGGCCCATGCTGTCGCTGATGACCAGCCTGGGATTCACCAACGACGCGGATCCCGAGGATCCGACCATGCGCCGGGTCTGGCTGAACCTGTCCTGACGCCCGCGGCGGCGGGCGGGTTCAGGCCGTCTTGCGGGACGCCTGGGCCGGCCTGAGCCGCGCGGTGGCTTCGTCCACCGACAGCACGTCGCCAAAGAACAGCATCCAGCCGTGCAGGGCGTTTTCGTGCTCGGCCGGCGTCACGGCGGCCAGCGCATCGTCCACCATGATGGTCCGGAAGTCGCGCATCATCGCGTCGCGCGCGGTGGATTCGCAGCACACGTTGGTGACCGTGCCGGCGATCAGCAGCGTGTCCACGCCCAGCCCGCGCAGCAGCGGCTCCAGCTCGGACGAGCCGGGGGCCATCGCGCTGTAGTAGCGCTTGACCACGCGCAGGTCGGTCGACCGCGCGCGCAGGTCCGGATGCAGCTCGAATCCGGGCGAGTCGCGGCGCAGCGTCTCCAGGCGCCGGGCGCTGCGTTCGGGCGTCAGCATGACGCCGTGATGGTGCGACCAGAACACGTCGGCGTTGTCGGAGGCCGTCTGCACCCAGACCACGACGCCGCCGGCATCGCGCACGGCGCCGCACAGGCGGTTGATGGGTTCGATGATCTCGCGCGCCGGGGCGCATTCGCCCTGGTAGCCCGGAAGCGTGAAGTACTGCTGCATGTCGATCACGACCACCGCGGTGCGGGCCGCGGGCAGTTCGTCGTAGGGATGCAGGCAGCCCTGGCGGGCCACGACGCGGTCCTGCACCCATTGCGGGAATTCCATGCTGCCTCCTTATCCATAGCGCCGCGCGACGGCGGCTTCGATGCGGTAGACGACCAGGTACATGACGCTGGAAATCAGCGCCAGCATTGCGATGGCGGTCATGACGATGTTCAGCTTGAACACCTGGCTGCCGTTCATGATGAGAAAGCCCAGTCCCGAGTCCGCCGACTGGAACTCGCCCACGATGACGCCCACCAGCGCCAGGCCGATGTTCATCTTCACGGCGGCGATCAGCGTCGGCACGCTGCCCGGCAGCACCACCTTGGTCAGCACCTGCCAGCGGCTCGCGCCGAAGGTGTGGGCCAGTTTCACCTTGTTCAGATCGATGCCCCGGAAGCCCGCGTAGACCACCATGATGGTCACGAACACCGCGATGGCCACGGCCATGCCGTACACCGCGTAGTCCGAGCCCAGCCACAGATAGAAGATCGGCACGAAGGCGATCTTGGGCATGGCGTTCGCCACGACCAGGAACGGGTCCAGCACCTTGTAAAGGAAGTCGGACCACCATAGCGCCGCGGCGACCACGATGCCGATCAGCATGCTGAGCGCAAAGCCCACCAGCGTCGCGGACAGGGTGGTCATGATGTGCTTGCCCAGGCTGCCGTGGTTCCACAGTTCGATGAACGTGGGCCACAGCGCGCTGGGATAGCTGGTCAACAGCGGATTCAGGATGTGCATGCGCGGCAGGATTTCCCAGGCGCACAGGAACACGGCAAGCAGCAGCGCCTGGGCCACGCGGATGTTGCGGCGGCGGGCGCGGTCGCGGCGCAGGTAGTCCAGGTACTTCTCGCTGGGAGCGCGCACGGCGCGCAGCGGAACGGTGTTGGCGATCGGCGCGTTCATGGCTCAGCCCTCCACATGGACGTCCAGCTCGTCCCAGAGCTGTTTGAAATACGCGTTGAATTCAGGCCGCGAGCGCGCCTGGAAGGGCGTGGGCCGGACCTGGCCGTCGCCGTAATGGATGCGGTACTGGCTCTTGAGCCGCCCCGGCCTGCGCGACAGCACGATCACGCGGTCCGTCATGGCGATGGCCTCGCCGATATCGTGCGTCACCAACACCACCGTCTTGCCTTCGCGGCGCAGGATGTCCACGACTTCGTCGGAGATCGCCAGCCGGGTCTGCGAATCCAGCGCCGAGAAGGGCTCGTCCAGCAGGATCACGTCGGGCTCGGTCACCAGCGTGCGGGCCAGCGCCGCGCGCTGGCGCATGCCGCCGGACAGCTGGCGCGGCGTGTGCGACAGGAAGGCGCCCAGCCCGCATTTTTCAAGCAGGTGCACGGCGCGCGCCTCGCTGCGCGCATCGCGCCGCCCCTGGATCTCGGCGCCCAGCATGACGTTGTCCAGGATGGTGCGCCATTCGAACAGGTAGTCCTGCTGCAGCATGTAGCCGATGCGCGCATTCGGCTTGGTCACCGCCAGCCCGTCGACCAGCACCGAGCCCGAGGTCGGCGGGATCAGTCCGGCGATCAGCGACAGCAGCGTGCTCTTGCCACAGCCGCTCTGCCCGATCAGGCTGACGAATTCGCCGGGCGCCAGCGAGAACGAGACGTTCGACAGTGCTTCGGTCTCGCCTTCGGGGGTGAAGTACGACAGGCAGACATCGCGCAGTTCGATCTTCGCCGTGGCCGGCGCCGGTTTCAGGTTATGGATGGCGGCTCCCATCATTGCGCCTTCTTGGCGAAGTCGGCGACCACCACGTCCTCGTATTTCACGCGGGCGCTGTCCTTCATGACCGCGCTGGCGATGAGCATGTCCTGCAACTGGTTCATGGCCTGCGGCGTCACCAGCGGCGACGTCTTCCAGATCTGGTACTGCTTGTAGCGGTCGATGGCTTCCGTCACCGCCGCCTGGTCCATGCCGGGAAAGAACGTCATGATCTGCGGGGCCAGCGTGGCCGCGGGCGTGTCCTTCACGTATTTCTCGGCGCGCGCCACCACGTCGGTCCAGGCCTGGATGACCTTGGGATTGTCGCGGATGTATTTGTCGGTGGCGGTGAAGACCGTGTAGTCCACCTGGCCCACCTCGTGGCCCACCGACGCGACGATGTGCCCCTTGCCGTTGCGCACCAGTTCGCCGGCCTCGGGCTCGAGGAAGATGCCGTATTCGCCCTGGCCCGCCATCCACGCGCCGGCGCGCGCCGGGATGCCGATGTTGTTCAGCAGCTTCACGTCCTTCTGGGGGTCAAGCCCGTGCTTGCGCAGCGCGGTTTCCAGGAAAACGATGGGGTTGGACCCGGGCCGAAAGCCGATGACCTCCTTGCCCTTGAGCATGGACCAGTCGAATTTCTCGACCGGTTAGCGCGCCAACAGGAAGAAGCCGTCGGTGGCCGTCAGCCCCGCGAAGATCTTCGGCTTGACCGGCGATTCGCTGTTCTGCACGTAGATGGACGCCTCGGGCCCGATCAGCACGATGTCCGCGCTGCCCGACAGCAGCGCCGTCATGCCTTTGTCGGTGCCCTGGGAGGTCTTCATGGACACGTCCAGGCCGGCGTCCTTGAAATAGCCCTGCGACAGTGCGACGTACTTGGGTACGTACAGGATGGATCGCACCACCTCTTCGTAGCGGATCTTCACGGGGGGATTGAGGGCTTCGGCCTGGGCGGCCAGGGGGGCGAACAGCGCGAGCAGCGCCGCGCCTGCCAGGCGGGGCAATGGCAAGGTCTTCACGGGACTTTCTCCTGCGTCTTTGATGCCACGCCGACGCTCGGCGCAACACGGCCAATGGGATGGATCGACTGCAACAACAACAGGGAAGCCCGAACGGTTCAGCCCGGGCCGGTAAGGCTTGGATCGAATACTATATTCAAGACAAACGGGCGACAAGCATTTTGGGATTGGCGTTTTTCTCTATGGACGAGCGTAATCGAATCCCAGAAAATTCCAGGCTGGAATACCACTTGGTATACAGAATGGGTTTTTAGGCCGCTCGTGGCCTCCCCATCGTAGGCGCGCAATCCGACCGCGCCCATCGGCCAGGAACACGGGCCGCGCCTTGCGCGCAGCCCGCCATCGTCCCTAGGCCGCAGTCCCCGCTAGGCCAGGACTTCGTTCAGGAATGCCGAGATGTCCGCCACTTCCTCGGCGCAGACCGAGTGCGGCATCGGATACGTGCGCCAGCGCACGTCGTAGCCCAGGCGCTGGAGTTCGGCCAGGGACGCTTCGGCGCGGGCCAGCGACACGACCGGATCATATTGGCCATGGGCCATGAAGATGGGCGTGGCGTCGTTGGCGTGGTTGCGCTCGGCTTGCGCCGTGTCCAGCAGCGGCAGGTAGCCCGACAGGGCCATCATGCCCGCCAGTTTTTCCGGCAGGCGCAGGCCGGTGTGCAGGGTCATCGCGCTGCCTTGCGAGAATCCCGCCAGCACGATGTTCGACGTCGGGATGCCGCGGGCGTTCTCGCGCGCAATCAGCTTGTGGATGGCGGCCTCCGAGGCGCGGATGCCGTTGCCGTCTTCGACCCGCACCAGGTCCATCACCAGGATGTCGTACCAGGAACGCATGGCCATGCCGTTGTTGATGGTCACGCGTTGCACCGGCGCGTTCGGGAACACGAAGCGCACCGCGCGGCCGGCCGGAAGCCGCAGTTCCGGCACGATCGGCGCGAAATCGTTGCCGTCGGCGCCCAGGCCGTGCAGCCAGATCACGGCGTGGGTGGGATTGGGGGCGGTTTCGATCTCGATGCAGTCGAGCAGGTCGGAAGGTGCGTTCATGGGCCGGGGGCGGAAATCAGAGGGTGAGGGTCTTCAGGGCCTGGAACAGCGCGCGGTAATGCTTCTTCTGCGGTTCCTGGCCTTGCAGCAGCGCGCCGTTGGCGAGCTTTTCCTTGCGCGCGGCGCGGATCAGCGCACGCAGCTGCTGCACGTCGGCCTGCGGATTGTTGTTCAAGAGGCGGGTGAGGGCGTCGTCGTCGTCCAGCAGGCGGTCGCGCAGGGTTTCCAGCCGGTGCATGGCCGCGGTTTCCTCGCGCGAGCCGTTTTCCCAGATATCGAGCTGGGTCCGGATCTCGTCGGCGGGGGCGTCGCGCATCAGCTTGCCCACGAAATGAACCTGGCGGCGCAGGCCTTCGCGGCCGGTGGTGCGCTGCGCCATGCGGATCGCTTCATACAGGCGCTCTTCGAGCGGCAGCTGCTTGAGGCGTTCGGGGGACAGCGCGATCAATTGCTTGCCCAGGTCCAGCAGGGCGTGCATTTCACGCTTGACCTGGGACTTGCTGGGACGGTCGTAGCCGTTCTCGTCGTAACCGTCGTCGACGGATTCTTCTTCAGGATGGGAATTCATGGAAAACTGCGCAATGACAGACTTGGCTATGATAACCGTCTCTGCAAATTGGACTGCAATGGTTAAAACCTCCTCTTCCTTGCCGCTGGCGGCGAATCACGCGCGTTTTTCCGAACTCGTCGAGCAAACCCTGGCCTACGCGCGCCAGATCGGCGCTTCCGATGCCGCCGCGGAAGTCTCGGAAAGCCTGGGCCTGTCGGTCTCGGTACGCAAGAACGACATCGAAACCGTAGAGCAGACGCGCGACCGTTCGCTGGACCTGACGGTCTACGCGGGCCAGAGCCGCGGCTCCGCCTCGACGTCCGACTTTTCCGAGGCGGCGCTGCGCCAGACGGTCGAAGCCGCCTGGCACATCGCGCGCCACACCGCCGCCGATCCGGCCGCCGGGCTGCCCGACGCCGACCAGCTGGCCACCGAATTTCCCGACCTGGACCTGCACCGCGCCTGGGGCGTGTCCACCGAAGAGGCCGCCGAACTGGCGCTGCGCGCCGAGCGCGCCGCCCGCGAGGTCGATCCGCGCATCACCAATACCGACGGCGCCACCGTGGGCACCTACGAAGGCCAGTTCGTGATGGGCAACACGCGCGGCTTCCTGGGCGGCTATCCCTATTCGCGCCACAGCCTGTCCGTGGCGCCCATCGCGGGCCGCGGCAACGGCATGCAGCGCGACTACTGGTACAGCTCGGAACGCGACCCGGCCAAGCTGGCCTCGCCCGAGGCCATCGGCCGCTATGCCGCCGAACGCACGCTTTCCCGCCTGTCGGCGCGCCGCATCCGCACCGGCAAGTTCCCCGTCCTGTTCGAGGCGCCGCTGGCGCTGGGGCTCGTCGGCGCGCTGACGCAGGCGGTGAACGGCGGGGCGCTGTACCGCAAGGCCAGCTTCCTGGTGGACTCGCTGGGCAAGCCCATCTTCCCCAAGCACATCAACCTGACCGAAGACCCGCACATTCCCGGCGCCATGGGCAGCTCGCCCTTCGACGACGAAGGCGTGCGCACGCGCCGCCGCAACGTGGTGTCGGCCGGCGTCCTGGAAGGCTATTTCCTGTCCTCGTATACCGCGCGCAAGCTGGGCATGACCACCACCGGCAATGCCGGCGGTTCGCACAATCTGGTGTTCAGCTCCACGCTGACCCGCCGCGGCGATAACTTCGAAGCCATGCTCAAGAAGCTGGGCACGGGATTCCTGGTCACTGAACTGATCGGGCAGGGCGTCAACTACGTCACGGGCGACTACTCGCGCGGCGCGTTCGGCTACTGGGTGGAAAACGGCAAGATCCAGCACGCGGTGCAGGAAATCACCATTGCCGGCAACCTGGCCGACATGTTCCAGCAGATCGTCGCCGTCGGCGCCGACACCATCTCGCGCGGCACCAAGACCACCGGCTCGATCCTCATCGAGCAGATGGCCATCGCCGGGACCTGATTCCCCCTGCTGGCGGCCCGCAAGGCGCCGCCAGCCGCGTGCGCCGCTTCTTTGCAATCCCTTACCTGCTGGGGAATTCCTCTAGCCATTCCAGCCCCCGCCAGCGTGTAATATCCGGCGGGTATTGCTCGAAGTCCCGGGTGTTGCTGTACAGGAGCAAAGAGATGCAACGACGTTCATTCTTGAAGCGCGCCGGCCTGGGCGCCGTCGCGGGAGCCGCCGTCAGCGCGCCCGCGTTCGCGCAGGACATGCCGTCGCTCAGCTGGCGCCTTTCCTCCGGCTTTCCCAGCGCCCTGGACCTGCGCGTTGGCGCGGCAGAAAACTTCTGCAAGTTCGTGTCCGAGTCCACGGGCGGCAAATTCAACATCCGGCACTTCCCCGATGGCGAGATCGTCGCCGCCCAGGATCTGCTGGAAGCCGTGTCCACCAACAAGGTGGAATGCGGTCACGTGTCCTCGCGCCTCTACTACGGCAAGAATCCGGCCTTCTGCTTTGACGCGGTGGTGCCCTTTGGCCTGAACGCGCGCCAGATGAACGCGTGGATGAGCGAAGGCGAAGGCCTGCGGCTGACCCGCGAACTTTTCAAGCCCGAAAAAATCATCAACTTCCCGCTGGGCAACACCGGCGCCCAGATGGGCGGCTGGTACACCCGGGAAATCAAGCGCCCCGGCGACCTGAAAGACCTGAAAATGCGGGTGGACGGCCTGGCCGGCGACGTGCTGGCGCGCCTGGGCGTGGCGCCGCAGCAGGCGGATCTGGCCAAGCTGGCGGAGGCCTTCGAAAAAGACGGCCTGCAGGCGGTGGCGGGGGCGGGCGCGTATGACGACGCCAAGCTTGGCCTGAATAAGGTAGCTAAGTATTACTACGCACCCGGCTGGTGGGCCGGCGGCGAGCAGTTGTCGCTCTATATCAATGATGAGGCGTGGAGCAAGCTGCCCAAGAACTACCAGGCCGTGGTGCAGGCCGCCGCGCAGGCGGCGCATGCCGCCACCACGGCCCGCTACGACGCCCAGAACCCGCAGGCGCTGGCCCAATTGACGGCCAACGGGGCGCAAGTGCGGGCATTTCCGCGATCCATCATGGACGAGGCGTTCGAGGCCACGCAGCAGGTCTACAAGGATTTGGGCGCGAAAGACCCCAGATTCAAGGCGATGCACGACAGTTACATGGGCTTTCGCGACAGCGAGATGCCGTGGTTCCGCCTGACCGAGAGCGCTTACGGCCAGTACCTGGGCGTGGCGCTGTCGGGCAGGAGTTAGGGAGGCGCCGTTGCCGAATGGCATTCGGCGGGATTTAGGGTTTTTGCTAGTAACCACACGTTTTTTACAAAAAAATGGGCGGTTTTGAGGCTTTTGTTGAACGGCATTCGAGTTTCGGCCTGATACAAAGGAGTAATATCCCGGGTCTTGACGCGCAAACACGCCGCCTTTAGGCGGTATCCGACGTCAATCCGGCAGGATTACAACAGCCCGGATTACCAATATTCCGAGACAGACTTTAAGGTGGTAAGAACCATGCAATCCAAGACCAAGAAGCTGCTGGCCGCGCTGATCGCTGCCGGTATCGTTCCGGCTGCCCACGCGGCCGACATCAAGCTGGGCGTGGCGGAAGCCCTGTCCGGCGGCGCCGCTCAGTACGGCGTCTCGATCCGCAACGGCTTCCAGCTGGCGGCCGACGAAATCAACGCCGCGGGCGGCATCAACGGCAACAAGCTCGTGCTGGTGGTCGAGGACGAACAAGGCAAGAAAGAAGAAGCCATCAACGTCTTCAAGAAGCTGATCTTCAAGGACAACGTCCTGATGGTCTTCGGCCCGACGCTGTCGAACTCGGCCCAGGCTGCCGACCCGGTCGCCCAGGCCGCCAAGACGGTCGCCTTCGGCACGTCCAATACCGCTGACGGCATTACGTCCATCGGCAACTACGTGTTCCGCAATTCGGTTACCGAAGCCGACGTGCTGCCGGCCACCATCGCCACCGTTAAGGCCAAGACCGGCCTGAAGAACGTGGCCGTGCTCTATGGCAACGACGACGTCTTCACCAAGAGCGGCTACGACAACTTCAAGAAGGCCCTGGAAGACCAGAAGATCCCGGTCACGACGACCGAAACGTTCGCCAAGGGCGACGTGGACTTCAAGGCCCAGCTGACCAAGATCAAGGGCACCAACCCCGACGCCATCGTGCTGTCCGCACTGCTGGCCGAAGGCGGCCCGATCATGGTCCAGGCCCGCCAACTGGGCCTGAACGTGCCCGTCATCGGCGGCAACGGCATGAATTCGGTCAAGATTTTCGACCTGGCCCCCGGCGGCGCGTCGAACAATCTGTGGATCGGCAGCCCGTGGTCGATCGAGAACAAGGCTCCCGAGAACATCAAGTTCATCGACGCCTACAAGGCCAAGTTCACCAACGCTCCGGACCAGTTCGCGGCGCAGTCGTATGACGCCATGTACATCGTGGCCCAGGCGCTGAAGAACACCAAGATCACCGGGGAACTGGCCAAGGACCGCGCTGCCCTGCGCGATGCTCTGCCGAGCGTGACCTGGACGGGCGCCACCGGCCCGTTCAAGTTCCGCCAGGCCACCGACCGTGCCGGCAAGCCTGCCGGCTACGACGCCGACCAGGCGCCGATCGTCAGTGTGACCAAGGACGGCAAGTACGTCATCGAGAAGTAAGCAGTACGCATCCCCGCGCGGGGGGATGCGCCTTGCGGACGGCCTCCCGGCTGCCCGCAAGGCGCTTTTTATCGCAGGGCCGCACCAAGCAAAAAGCTTCGCCAGAAGCACATCAGACCCCGCTGTGGGCACGGCGGGGTGGCCCTCACTGATCTGGAAAGTCCCATCATGTTCGAACAACAATTCGTCAATGCCTTGTCGCTGGGCTGTGTGTATGCACTGTTCGCGCTGGGCTTCACGCTGATCTTCGGCGTGCTCGGGGTGATCAACCTGGCGCATGGCGCCGTCTTCATGGTTGGCGCCTACGCGGCACTGTTCGTGGTCCAGCAGTTCAGCCTGCCCCTGTGGGCGGCGCTGATGGTCGCGTTCTTCGTCGCCGGCTTTACCGGGGTCATCATCGACTACCTGGTGCTCAAGCCGCTGCGCAAGCGCAACGCGCCCCACCTGATTCCCATGATCGCCACGATCGGCGTGGGCATCATCCTGAACAACGGCGCCCAAGCCATCTTCGGCGCCAGCAACCTGCGCTTCCCGCATGGCACCGTGCCCGAGGAAGTGATCGAGATCGCCGGCCTGCACCTGACCGTCATCGAGCTGGGCATCATCTTCCTGTCGTTCGCGCTGATGGCCGTGCTGATGTACGTCATGCGCCGCACGCAGTTCGGCCGCGCGCTGCGCGCCATCGCGGAATCGCCCAAGGCTGCCTGGCTGCTGGGCATCAACGTCGAGAAGCTGTTCGTCACCACCTCGTTCGCCGCGGCTGCCCTGGGCGGCGTCGCCGGCGTGCTGATCGGCCTGTACTCGAACGCGCTGTTCCCGCTGATGGGCCAGCCGATGCTGCACAAGGGCATCGCGGTCATCATCCTGGGCGGCATGGGAGACATCCGCGGCGCCATGCTCGGCGGTCTTTTCCTGGGCTTCGCCGAGGTGCTGTCCGTGGCTTACATCGGCTCCACCATGCGCGACGCGGTGGCTTTCGGCCTGCTGTTCCTGATCCTGCTGGTGCGCCCGCAAGGTCTGTTCGGCAAAGTGGTTCAACGCAAGGCTTAAGGTATGAGCGGATTCGAAAACTTCTGGGCCATCTATGGCAACCTGGTGCTGACGCTGGGCACCAACGCACTGCTGGCCCTCTCCATCTGGCTGACGCTGGCCTGCGGCATGCTGGCCATGGCCAACGCCGCCTTCATGGGCATCGGGGCGTATACCGCCGCGCTGCTCACCATGAACTACGACGTGCCTTTCACGGTCGCGCTTGCCGGCGGCATGGCCGCGCCCGCCCTGGTGGCGGCGCTGATCGGCCTGCCGACGCTGCGGTTGTCGGGGGTCTATCTGGCGATGGCCACGCTGGGCTTCGGCGAGGTGGTCCGCGTGACCATCCTGAATACCGAGTCCATCACGGGCGGCGCCCTGGGCCTTAACGGCATTCCGCAGCTGACGCAGTGGTGGCATGTGCTCCTGGCCGTGATCATCGTGCTGTTCGTGCTGTGGCGCGTGCGCGCCTCCAAGATCGGACGTTCGTTCGACGCCATCCGCGGCGACGAAACGGCGGCCGGCCTGATGGGCATCGACGTGCGCGCCAACAAGATGCTGGCGTTCGTCGCGGGCGCGATGATCGCCGGCCTGGCCGGCGCCCTGAATGCGCACCTGACATTCTTCATCGGCCCCAACGAATACGGTTTCGACCGCGGCGTCGAAATCCTGACCATGGCCATCCTGGGCGGCATCGGCGGCCTGGCCGGTCCCGTGCTGGGCAGCTTCATCATTACGGTGCTGCCCGAATTGCTGCGCGGATTTGCGGATCTGCGCCTGATCGCGAATGGAGTGATCCTGGTGGTGATTGTGTTGTTCCTGCCGCAAGGCATCTGGGATCCGGCGCGCTTCAAGCGCTGGATGCGTCAAGGCCGCCAGGGAGGGAAGCGTCATGCTTGAACTGTCCTCCGTCTCCAAGAGCTTTGGCGGCCTGCATGTGCTGCATGACGTCAGCCTGTCCGTGCCCCAAGGCGCCATCTTCGGCCTGATCGGGCCCAACGGCGCCGGCAAGACCACGGTGTTCAACCTGATCACCGGCCTGTTGCCGCCCAGCGGCGGCTCGATCACGTTCCAGGGCGAGAGCGTGCTGCGCAAGAAGCCGCACAGCATCACGCGCATGGGCATCGCCCGCACGTTCCAGAACATCCGTCTCTTCAAGGAGATGACGCTGCTGGAGAACGTGGTGGTGGGCGCCTACCGCCACATGAACTATGGTTTCCCCAGCCTGCTGCTGGGCCTGCCCGGCTACCGCGAGCACGAACAGCGCGCCCGCGAGCGCGCCCACGAACTGCTGACGTGGATGCGCCTGGACCACAAGGCCAACGACCTGGCCGACAACCTGTCCTACGGCGAGCAACGCCGCCTGGAGCTGGCGCGCGCGCTGGCCACCGAGCCCAAGCTGCTGCTGCTGGACGAGCCTGTCGCGGGCATGAACACCGGCGAACGCGCCGAACTCATGCGCGAGATCCTGGCGATCCGCGACCGCGGCTACACCATTCTCATGATCGAGCACGACATGCGCTTCGTCATGGGCTTGTGTGAACGCATTGCCGTGCTGAACTTCGGCAAGATCATCGCTTGCGGCGGTCCCGACGAAATCCGCAACAATGAGCAGGTCATCGAGGCCTATCTGGGCCGCGAAGACGACGAAGACATCGAACAAGCGGAGGCCGCAAAATGAGCGCCATGCTGGAAGTCCGCGGGCTCGAGGTCAACTACGGCCACATCGAAGCCGTGCGCGGCATCGACCTGGACCTGAACGCCAACGAGATCACCGCCCTGGTCGGCGCCAACGGCGCCGGCAAGTCCACCACGCTGCTGGCGCTGTCGGGCCTGTTGCCCAAGGCGCGCGGCCGCATCCTCTTCGAGGGCGAAGACGTCACCAACCTGGCGCCGAACCAACTGGTCTCGCGCGGCATCGTGCAAGTGCCGGAAGGCCGCGCCATCCTCACCACCATGACGGTGCTGGAAAACCTGGAGCTGGGCGCCTACCGCCGCGGCCTGAAGAACGTCGACTCCGACCTGGAATACGTGTTCAACCTGTTCCCGCGCCTGAAGGAACGGATCCACGGCATGGCCGGCAACCTGTCGGGCGGCGAACAGCAGATGCTGGCGATCGGCCGCGCCCTGATGGCCAAGCCGCGCCTGCTGCTGCTGGATGAGCCGTCGATGGGCCTGGCGCCCATCGTGGTGCAGGAAATCTTCCGTTCGCTGCGCGCCATCAACGCCGACGGCCTGACGCTGTTCCTGGTGGAACAGAACGTCCGCCAGGCGCTGAAGATCGCGCAGCACGGCTACGTGCTGGAAAACGGCGCCATGGCGCTGACGGGTTCCGGCCGCGAACTGCTGGGCCATCCGCGCGTCCTGGAAGCCTACCTGGGCGCCTGACATCCATGGGGGCGCAATGCGTCCCCATGCACGCATCCGCGGCCATTCCCTCGGTGGGGACGACCGTGAACCGCCTGATTTCTTGCCTGATGCCCAATTTTTGAGCAACCGTGTTAGAATTTCAGGCTTTCCCTCATTTTGACTTTTGCACGGGCGGATTCATAACGCTTAGGCGGGGGTCGATAAGGGCTTGAAATTTCAGGGTTTTCCAAAGCAGCTTTTTGTCGCTTGGAGAAGAATCGCCTGGGGTTTTTGCCTAGTTTGGGAAAAAACACTGGCAGGATGTTCCGGCCAGAGCAAATTTTTATTCTTAGGAACCATCATGAAGACCTTTGTGGCCAAGCCGCATGAAGTCCAACGTGACTGGTTTGTGATCGACGCCAAGGGCAAAGTCCTCGGTCGTGTGGCCAGCGAAGTCGCACGTCGTCTGCGTGGCAAGCACAAACCTGAATTCACGCCTCACGTTGATACCGGTGACTACATCGTCATCATCAACGCGTCCGATATCGTCGTTACCGGCGCCAAGGCGAAGGACAAGAAGTACTTCCGCCACACGACGTACCCGGGCGGTATCCGTGAAACGAACTTCGAGAAAATGCAAGAGCGTTTTCCCGGCCGTGCCATTCAGAAGGCCGTCAAGGGCATGCTGCCCAAGGGTCCTCTGGGCTACGCCATGATCAAGAAGCTGAAGGTCTATGCCGGTGCCGAGCACCCGCACACCGCCCAGCAGCCCAAGACGCTGGATATCTAAGGAAACGCCATGATCGGTAACTGGAATTACGGAACCGGCCGTCGCAAAACTTCGGTGGCTCGCGTTTTCATCAAGAAGGGCACGGGTAAGATCGTCGTCAACGGCAAGCCCGTCGACGAGTTCTTCGCTCGTGAAACCGGCCGCATGGTCGTGCGCCAGCCGCTGGAACTGACCGGCCACCTGGAATCGTTCGACATCAAGGTCAACGTGCACGGCGGCGGTGAAACCGGCCAGGCCGGCGCAATCCGTCACGGCATCACGCGTGCCCTGATCGATTACGACGCCACGCTGAAGCCCTCGCTGTCGCAAGCTGGCTTTGTCACCCGCGATGCCCGCGAAGTCGAACGCAAGAAGGTCGGCTTCCGCAAGGCACGTCGGCGCAAGCAGTTCAGCAAGCGTTAATGCCCTGCAAAAAGCCCGCTTCGGCGGGCTTTTTGTTTATGGGTCGCAATGCGGTGGCATTGCCGGCCCCGCGCGGAACTCCGCGCCCACCACCCGGTCGGACATAGGAGAATTGCAGTGCCGTTTGCGGCACGCTGGCGCAATGTCCTGTTTCCCGAGCGATACAATCGATACTCGTTCTCCGAAGAGCACACATCATGGCCCAAGCATCGAACACCCGCATCAAGGTTGGTATCGTCGGCGGCACCGGTTATACCGGCGTCGAGCTGCTGCGCTTGCTGTCGCAGCACCCCAACGTGGAACTGACTGCCATCACGTCCCGCAAGGAAGACGGCCTGCCCGTCGCCGACATGTATCCGAACCTGCGCGGCCGTGTGAAGCTTGCCTTCTCCGCCCCGGAAAAGGCCTCGCTGACGGATTGCGATGTCGTATTTTTCGCCACGCCCCACGGCGTGGCCATGGCGCAGGCCCAGGAACTGATCGCCGCGGGCACCCGCGTCATTGACCTGGCTGCGGACTTCCGCCTGCAGGACATCCCCACCTTCGAGCGCTGGTACAAGATCCCCCACACCTGCCCGGACATCCTGGCCGAATCCCAGTACGGCCTGGTCGAACTCAACCGCGAAGCCATCTCCAAGGCGCGCGTGATCGGCAACCCCGGCTGCTACCCGACCACCGTGCTGCTGGGCCTGGCCCCGCTGCTGGAAGGCGGCAAGTCGCTGGTCGATGCACAAACCCTGATCGCCGACTGCAAGTCGGGCGTGTCGGGCGCTGGCCGCAAGGCGGAAGTGGGTTCGCTGTTCTCGGAAGCCTCCGACAACTTCAAGGCCTACGGCGTGGCGGGCCATCGCCACCACCCCGAAATCGTCGCCCAGCTTGAAAAGATCGCCGGCGGCAAGGTCGGGCTGACCTTCGTGCCGCACCTGGTGCCGATGATCCGCGGCATGTTCTCCACCATCTACGCCCGTATCCTGCCTGAAGCGCGCGATACCGATTTCCAGGCGCTCTTCGAGCAGCGCTACGCGGACGAGCCGTTCGTGGACGTCATGCCCGCCGGCAGCCTGCCTGAAACCCGTTCGGTGCGCGCATCGAACAACCTGCGCATCGCGCTCAGCCGCCCGGGCAATGGCGACCAACTGATCGTCATGGTGGTCCAGGACAACTTGGTCAAGGGCGCCGCCGGCCAGGCCGTGCAGAACATGAACCTGATGTTCGGCATCCCTGAAACGGTCGGCCTGGACCAGGTCGCCATCCTGCCGTAAGCCATGGCGGCCCGCGCATGCGGGCCGCGGCCTTCGCGCTTCATGCCCGCAGAACCTTCCGCCCAGCCCCAGTCCCGCGCCGCCTTCGGTGGCCTGGCGCGGCTGTGCGCGGCGCTGCTGGTGGGCGTGCTGCTGGGCGGCGCGGCGGGCTTCTTCCATGCGCGCCAGCTCTATCGCCCGCAGGACGCCATCGTGATCAGCGCCCAGCAGGCCGAGGCGCAGGAAGAGGCCATGCGCCAGCAGGCCACGCAGTTGCGCTATACGCGCGGCCAGCTGGACACCGCCGATGGCGAACTCGTCATCGAGCGCTCGGCGCGCCAGGAACTCGAAACCCAGCTGCATGCCGCGCAGGCCGAGATCGGCCGCGTGCGCGACCAGCTGGCGTTCTATGAGCAATTGCTGCCCGCGGGGCCGGAAGGTTCCGTGGACATCCGCGGGGTGCAGATAGACCGCGCGGGCGGCGGCCTGCAGTACAAGGTGCTGCTGATGCGCAGCGGCCGCAATGGCGCGGCGCCGTTCGCGGGTGCGCTGCGGTTCCAGGCCACCGGCACCCTCAAGGGCGAAACGGTGACCGTGGAGCTGGCCCCCATGCAGGTCAAGGCGGAAACCGGTCCTGTCACCGCCGCCGGCGACAACCTCGCGGCGGCGTCCCTGGCCTTGCAGTTCGATCAATACCAGCGCAGCCAGGGCATCCTGGCCGTGCCCGATGGATTTGTCCCCGAAAGCGTGACTGTCAGCGTCCTGGAGGGCGAAACCGTCCGGGCTTCGCGCAGCGTCAAGCTGGAACTTTGAGTCTGGTCAAGCCCTGCGCTATAGTGACGCTATACGAGCGGCGACGCCGCTCACTGAAATATGGCCGTACCGGCCAGGAGTGAACCATGAATGCAGTGACCGAAACCGTCGACCTTCAGGCTGCCCCGCCTGTTCCCCTGGTGTTCACCGACTCGGCTGCCGCCAAAGTGAAAGACCTGTTGGCCGAAGAAGGCAACCCCGAGCTCAAGCTGCGCGTGTTCGTGCAGGGTGGCGGCTGTTCCGGCTTCCAGTACGGCTTCACGTTCGACGAAGTCGTGAACGATGATGACACCGTGCTGGACAAGGACGGCGTGCAACTGCTTGTCGACCCGATGAGCTTCCAATACCTGGTCGGCGCCGAGATCGACTACAAGGAAGACCTGGAAGGCGCGCAGTTCGTCATCCGCAATCCCAACGCCAGCACCACCTGCGGCTGCGGTTCCTCGTTCTCGGTGTAATCGCCGGGCAGGAAAGGAAAAAGCCCTTCGGCGCGCCGAAGGGCTTTTTTGCATTGGGCGGGCGGGATGTCGAATCGCGTCACGCGGGGTAGAGCGCGCCCAGGATGCGCGGGCCGCGCGCACCCGTAACCGCCGGCAGGCCGGCAGGCTTGCGCTCCATGAAGGCCTGCGCCAGCCAGGCGAAAGCCAGCGCCTCGACCTGCTGGGCCGGGACGCCCAGCGAGTCGGTGGGATGAAGCGGGCGCTGCAGGCAGTACGCGAGCTCCCGCATCAGTCCGGCGTTATAGGCGCCGCCGCCGCACACGAAGACCTCTTGTGTGCCTGCCGCCGCCGCGTCGATGGCGTTGGCGACGGTCCGGGCGGTGAGCCGCTGCAGGGTGGCCTGGACGTCCTGCGGCGCGGGCGTGGGGCCGCCGAACTCCGCCAGCCGGGTGTCGAGCCATTGCATGTTGAACAGGTCGCGGCCCGTGGATTTGGGCGGCGGCAATCCAAACCAGGGCTCGCTGGCGATCAGCTGCTCGAGCAGCGGCGCCAGGACCTGGCCCGTGGCCGCCCAGCGGCCGTCGGCGTCATAAGGCCGGCCCAGATGGCGCTGGCACCATCCGTCCAGGAATACGTTGGCGGGCCCCGTGTCGAACCCGCGCGCGGGCTGGCCGGGCGACAGCAGCGTCACATTGGCGATGCCGCCCAGGTTGAGCACGGCCCGGCCATGGCTGGCGCCGAAGATGGCGGCGTGAAAGGGCGGCACCAGGGGCGCGCCCTGGCCGCCGGCCGCCACGTCGCGGCTGCGGAAGTCCGCCACCACGTCGATGCCGGTCAGTTCGGCCAGCAGGGCGGGGGCGTTCAGCTGCAGCGTGTAGCCGCTGTCGGGGCGGTGCCGGACCGTCTGGCCATGCGCGCCGATGGCGCTGACGTCCCTGGCGTCCACGCCGGCATCCTTGAGCAGGGATGCCACGGCCTGCGCATACAGACGCGCCAGGGCGTTGGCCGCCAGCGCGGCGCGCGCCAGTTCGTCGTCGCCGCTGGCATTGAGCGCCAGCAGTTCGCGGCGCAGGTTCTCGGGCATGGGCAGGCTGGCGCTTGCCAGCACTTGGGGCTGCTGGCCCTCGGCCAGCGTCGTCAGCACGCCGTCGACGCCATCGACGCTGGTGCCCGACATCAGGCCGATGTAGAGAGTCGAATTCCCGTGCGGTTCGGTCGGGATGGAATTCACAGGCGCCTCGGATGAAAAAAAACGGCCCGGCGACAAAAATGCGCGGGGCCGTCTTGATGGGGGGGCTTCGCCGGTCCGGTCAGCGGCTGGCCACGTTGGTCAGCGCATCGGGCAGGGTCTGCTGAAATTCGGTCAGCAACTGGATCTGCTGCTTGTAGGGAGCGACCGCCTGATTGAACGCGCGGACTTCCGCGGGCTCCAGGGCGCGCGCCACCGGCAGGTCGACCGACAGCGGATCGATCGGCTGGTTGTCCACGCGGAACTCGTAGTGCAGGTGCGGACCCGTGGCCCAGCCGGTGGAGCCGACATAGCCCAGCAACTGGCCCTGCGAGATCTTCGAGCCCTTGGTGATGCCTTCGGCGATGCGGCTCTGGTGGGCGTAGAGCGTCGAGTACTTGCCGTGGTGCTTGACGATGACGACGTTGCCGTAGCCATTCTGCCAGCCCGAGAATTCGACCGTGCCGTCCGCGGTGGAGTGGATCGGCGTGCCCGAGGGCGCGGCGTAGTCCACGCCCTTGTGTCCCGTCCAGGTCTTGTGGATGGGGTGCATGCGCATGCCGAACGTGGAGCTGATGCGGCTGAACTTCAGGGCGGTGCGCAGGAAGGCTCCGCGCAGGCTGGTGCCGTCGAAGTCGTAGTAGGAGCCGGTCTTTTCGTCGGGGCTGAACCAGACGGCGCTGTAGGTCTTGCCGCCGTTGATGAATTCCAGGGCCAGCACGCGGCCGGCGCCTGCGTAGCGGCCGTCGTGCGAACGCACTTCGTAGACCACGCGGAACTGGTCGCCCTGGCGCAGGTCGCGCAGGAAGTCGATCTTCGCGCTGAGGATGTCGGCCATCTGCATGGTGACCGAATCCGGAATGCCCGCGGAATCGGTGGCGCCGAACAGCGAGGATTTGATGGTGCCCACCGCCACGCGCGTCTGGCGTTCGGTGCTTTCGGTGATTTCCTCGGCCTTGTAGCTGTCGCCGGCAGGGGCGACGTGCAGCATGCGCGTCACGACCTGGCCGTCGGTTTCATTGCCGGGGGTGTGGATGTAGCGCAGCCAGATCAGGTTGCCCTGTTCGTCCGTGGCGGCCTGCACCGAGCGGCCGGGGTACAGCTTGTAGATGCTGCGGGCGCTGGCGTCGTGCGTCAGGAAGGACTGCAGGTTCGGCGCGTCCAGTTCCAGGCGCTGCAGCACCGCCGACAGCGTGTCGCCCGCGCGGATGCGGGTTTCGCTGATGTAGGGCGCGGCGCTCGGGCTGCTGACTTCGACTTGTTCGGCAGTCAGCGGCAGAATGCTCTGGATGATGCGCGAGGGGGGGAGTTCGGTGCGGTCGGGTTGCTGCACCATGCCGAGAGCGGCGGCGCCTGCGAACAGACCGATTGCGGTGACGAGAAGAGTGCGGCGGAAAAGTCCCGAGCGATGCGGCTTGGGCTCGACGGGCGCAAATACGGCAGCAACTTTGCGTTTGATGCTACTCGCCAGTTCGTGGAGGCCACGAGTCATCGTGAAAATACCCTCTCAGGTGGCTTGAGCTCGCAGGGTGCGTGACACGAACTGCCCTCGCGCGCACCGTTTCCGGGGCAAGGGCTGGCGCGGGGCGCATCTTGTGAACAGCGGGTGGTAGAGCGACCACAACTGCGTACATATGACAGTTGCGTATGATTAGGGCGGTATCCTAGCCGATTCGGCTAGAATTTTCGATAGTTTTCGTCACTTTTTACACCTTTTTGTCGGCTGAAGCCGCATTGGCCCCCTGTCATGTCACCATCCGAAGCCCCCATCACCCCCGAAGTCGAAGCCGACCTGCGTATAGCCAAGCGCGGCTGCGATGAGCTCCTGGTCGAGTCCGAGTTCGCCCGCAAGCTGGCCAAGAGCCGCGCCACGGGCGTGCCCCTGCGCATCAAGCTGGGGCTGGATCCCACCGCGCCGGACATCCACCTGGGCCACACGGTGGTTCTGAACAAGATGCGCCAGCTGCAGGACCTGGGCCACAACGTCATCTTCCTGATCGGCGACTTTACGTCCACCATCGGCGATCCCAGCGGCCGCAACAGCACGCGCCCGCCGCTGACGCGCGAACAGATCGAGGCCAACGCCAAGACCTATTACGCGCAGGCCAGCCTGGTGCTGGATCCGGCCCGCACCGAGATCCGCTACAACTCCGAATGGTGCGATCCCCTCGGTGCGCGCGGCATGATCCAGCTGGCTTCCCGCTACACGGTGGCCCGCATGATGGAGCGCGAGGACTTCACCAAGCGTTTCAAGGGCGGCATCCCCATCTCGGTGCATGAATTCCTGTATCCGCTGATGCAGGGCTACGACTCGGTGGCGCTGAAGTCGGATCTGGAGCTGGGGGGCACCGATCAGAAGTTCAACCTGCTGGTCGGCCGCGAGCTGCAAAAAGAGTATGGACAGGAGCCCCAGTGCATCCTGACGATGCCCCTGCTGGTGGGGACGGACGGCGTAGAGAAGATGTCCAAGTCCAAGGGCAACTACATCGGCATTTCGGAGTCGCCCGATTCGATGTTCGGCAAGCTGATGTCGATTTCCGACACGCTGATGTGGCGCTACTTCGAACTGCTGTCGTTCCGCTCTTTGGAGGATATCGCCGCGCTCAAGCAGGAGATCGACGGCGGCCGCAATCCGCGCGACGCCAAGGTCATGCTGGCCCAGGAAATCATCGCGCGCTTTCATTCCGCCAAGGCGGCGGACGACGCGCTGGCCGCGTTCGAGGCGCGTTTCCGCGACGGCGCCATCCCCGAGGACATGCCCGAAGTCAACATCGGCGGCGCGCCGGTGGGCATCCTGAAGCTGCTGCGCGAGGCCGGTTTGGTCGCCTCGGGCTCGGAAGCGCAGCGCAACGTCGAGCAGGGCGGGGTGCGCGTCAACGGCGATCGCGTGGAAGACAAATCGTTGCAATTGCCGGCGGGGACTTACGTCGTTCAGGTGGGCAAGCGCAAGTTCGCGCGTGTTAACTTGAACCCGTAATTGCGAAGTTTTGATACGCTGAGGGTACAGACAGGGGCAGGGCGCCTTTGCGGCACTTAAAGGAGCACGACATGGAACTTTCGAGTTTGTCTTTTTCCGATCACGAGTCGATCCCCGAACGCTATGCCTTCGGCAGGATCGATGCGCAATCGCACGTCGCGCTGGCAGACAACTTCAACCCGCAGTTTTCCTGGGACGACGTCCCCGCGGGCACGCAGTCGTTCGCATTGCTCTGCCACGATCCCGATGTGCCTTCTCGCCCCGACGACGTCAACCAGGAAGGCCGCGAAGTGCCGGCCGACCTGCCTCGCGTGGATTTCTTCCACTGGGTGCTGGTGGATCTGCCGGCCGACCTGCGCGAGATCGACGAAGGCGCGTTCTCCAACGGCATCACGCCGCGCGGCAAGGGCGGCCCGCTGGCGCCGATGGACGCGCGCCAGGGCATCAACTCCTATTCCTCGTGGTTCGCCAACGACCACGACATGAGCGGCGAATACTTCGGCTATGACGGCCCGTGCCCGCCCTGGAACGATGCGCTGGTCCATCGCTACATCTTTACGCTGTACGCGCTGGATGTGCCCAGCCTGAACCTGCAGGGATCCTTCACTGGCGAGGACGCCCTGCGCGCGATCCAGAAGCACAAGTTGGCGCAGGCTTCGCTGACGGGTACCTATACGCTCAATCCGAACCTGGCACCCAAGCAGATCGGCGCCACCTCGGCCTGACCCCGCCTGGGCTGTACGCAGGGCCGCCTTATGCGGCCCTTTTTATTTGCGGCGGCGACCCTCTACGCCCGGGCCGCGATGGCCGGCGCCGCCGGCGGAGCGTTTGCATGAAACTTTCTCAAGTCGCCATGAACCGGATTTCCGCGCCCGGGGCGATGGCGTGGTTTTCGCGCCCGTCCGCCGTAATTTGCCCGGGTTCTGGCGTTTTTGGCGGCAATTGATCCCGCGCGACGGGGTAAACTACACAGCATTCTCCGGGTTTACCCACCCGACGCAGTTTTCTCCTTTCTTACCGCTTCAGGAAACCCCCGTCATGTTTGACCGCAACATCACCCTGTCCAAGGCTGACCCGGACGTTTGGGCCGCCATCCAGAAGGAAGACGAGCGCCAAGAGCAGCACATCGAGCTGATCGCTTCGGAGAACTATGCCAGCCCGGCCGTCATGGAAGCCCAGGGCACGCAGCTCACGAACAAGTACGCCGAAGGCTATCCGGGCAAGCGCTATTACGGCGGTTGCGAATACGTGGACGTGGTCGAACAGCTGGCCATCGACCGCCTGAAGCAGATCTTCGGCGCCGAAGCCGCCAACGTGCAGCCCAACTCGGGTTCGCAGGCGAACCAGGGCGTGTACATGGCCGTGCTCAAGCCGGGCGACACCGTGCTGGGCATGAGCCTGGCCGAAGGCGGCCACCTGACGCACGGCGCGTCGGTCAACGCATCGGGCAAGCTGTACAACTTCATCTCGTACGGCCTGGACGAAAACGAAGTCCTGAATTACGCGCAGGTCGAACAGCTGGCCAAGGAACACAAGCCCAAGCTGATCGTGGCGGGCGCGTCGGCCTATGCCCTGCACATCGATTTCGAACGCATGGCCCGCATCGCCCGTGAAAACGGCGCGCTGTTCATGGTCGACATCGCCCACTACGCCGGGCTGGTTGCCGGCGGCGCCTACCCCAACCCGGTCCCGCACGCCGACTTCGTCACGTCCACCACGCACAAGTCGCTGCGCGGCCCGCGCGGCGGCGTCATCATGATGAAGGCCGAGCACGAGAAGATCATCAATTCGGCGATCTTCCCCGGCATCCAGGGCGGTCCGCTGATGCACGTCATCGCCGGCAAGGCGGTGGCCTTCAAGGAAGCGCTGGAGCCGTCGTTCAAGGACTACGCGCAGCAAGTGGTCAAGAACGCCAAGGTGCTGGCCGACACGCTGGTCAAGCGTGGCCTGCGCATCGTTTCGGGTCGCACCGAAAGCCACGTCATGCTGGTGGACCTGCGTTCCAAGGGCATCACGGGCAAGGAAGCGGAAGCCGTGCTGGGCCAGGCACACATCACGGTCAACAAGAACGCCATTCCGAACGACCCGGAAAAGCCCTTCGTGACCAGCGGCATCCGCCTGGGCACGCCGGCCATGACGACGCGCGGTTTCACCGAGGCCGACGCCGAGCTCACCGCCAACCTGATCGCCGATGTGCTGGACAATCCGCGCGATGAAGCCAACATCGCCGCCGTGCGCGCCAAGGTCAACGAACTGACTTCGCGCCTGCCGGTGTACGGCAAGAAGTAAGCACGCGACCCCTGGGCGCGGCCACGCCGGCGCTTCAGGGGGTAAGACAAAGGGACGGCCCCGCCAGGCGCCGTCCCTTTCTTTTTCCTGGCGATGGCGGGCGCCTGGCGCCACTATTGGGGACGAATTCGTCCCTATTGGGGCTTTGCAGGGGGCGCATCGTTACAATATGCTCAATTATTGCTTCCAGCGCCTTTAGGGATCACACATGCGGTGTCCATTTTGCGGCAATGCCGAAACGCAGGTCGTCGACAGCCGGGTCTCGGAAGAGGGAGACGCCATCCGCCGTCGCCGCCGCTGCCTGTCCTGTGACAAGCGGTTCACCACGTACGAACGGGTGGAGCTCGCCATGCCGTCCATCGTCAAGCGCAACGGCAGCCGCAGCGACTACGATCCCGCCAAGCTGCGGGCCAGCCTGAGCCTGGCGCTGCGCAAGCGCCCGGTCAGCACCGAGGACGTAGACGCGGCGGTCGCCCGCATCGAAGAGCAATTGCTGGCCAGCGGGCAACGCGAAGTGCCCTCCGAACACATCGGCGAGCTCGTCATGAACGAACTGCGCAAGCTCGACAAAGTGGCCTACGTGCGTTTCGCCTCGGTCTACAAGAGCTTCGAGGACATCGGCGAATTCGTCGAAGCCATCCGCGAAATGCAGGGGCCGCTGCTGCCGGGCAAGCTGCGCAAGGAATAGGGTGCCCTTTGCGGCCCGGCATGCAATGAACGGCGCTCAGGCGCCGTTCATTGCATGGGTACGGCGCCGGGCGCCCCGCGCATCAGGCTGGGCGTCAGTGGCTGGAACTTGCGCCATACGCGGCGCATGTGCTGCGCCGACCCGAATCCCGATTTTTCCGCCACGCGCTCCAGATCAAGCCGGGTGTCGCGCAGCAGGTCGCGCGCCAGCGCCACCCTGATCTGGTACAGGTAATCCATCGGCGTGCAGCCGGCGTGCTCGCGGAACAGCCGCGTCAGGTGGCGCGGGCTGGTGTGCGCCTGGTCCGCAAGCGACTGCGCCGACCAGGGCGCGGCCGGATCCCGCACGACCGCGTCCTGGACCCGATGCACGCCCGGATGCATGTGGCTGCGGTGGTCCAGCCATGGCGACAGCGCGGAATCCGTGCCGGCGCGGCGCTGGTACACGACCATGTCGCGCGCCACCTCGCTGGCGACGCGCGGACCGCAATGGCGCGACACCATGTGCAAGGCCAGGTCGATGCCGGCCGTGATGCCGGCGCTGCTGACCAGGTTGCCGTCCTCGACGAAGATGCGGTTGTCCAGCACGCGGGCGCTGGGATCGAGGGCCGCGAGCTGCGCCAGGCAGGAATGGTGCGTGGTGCAGTCGCGCTGCCGGGTCAGGCCCGCCGCGGCGGCGAACAGCGCGCCCGCGCACACCGTCATCAGGGTGAAGCCGTCGGCGGGGTGGCGGACGGCCAGCCAGTCCACGATGGCGCGTGCGTCGGGGTCGTCCAGCCGGGTGTGCTTGCCCACCACGCCGGAAATGATCACCAGCGCATTGCGCGGCAGCGCCGCGGGCAGGGCCTGGACGTGCGCCAGATGCAGGCCCGGGATGCCGCTTTCGACGTCGCGGGAGGGGCCGCAGAAGTGCTGTTCGAACGCGTCGGGGCACAGCTTGCTGGCCACGCGGAAGGCTTCCGCCGGACCCGCCAGGTCCAGCAGGACGATGCCCCGCGGCACGACAAAGTACACGGGTATCATGCGCGCCTCCCGCCCTGCCTTATGCCGCCAGCGCGTCGGCGGCGCGTACGATGCGGGCAAAACGGCCCTGCAGGACCAGTTCGGTGCGGTCGCGGATTTCCGCCGGCGTGTAGTCCCTGCCGGACGGACTCTGCATGGCGAAGGTCAGGGTGGCGTCCGTGGGAAAGGTCACCTTGAATCCGGCGTCGCTGGCGTGGCGGGCCGTGGTTTCGCAGCACTGTTCGGTGCGGATACCGGCCACGATGATGCCTTCGATGCCGTGGCGGGTCAGCCAGTCATGCAGCGAGGCGCCGTCCTCAGCCAGCGCGTAGAGCGAGGAATGGACCGTCTTGTGGAACACGGCGGTGGGGGAGATCCGCAGTTCCTTGAGCGTCCTGACGTGCCCCGAAGCCAGCGAGAACGGGTTGGCGGGGTCGCTGGACGGGCTTTTGTGAAACACCTGCAGGACCGGAATGTCCTTCGCGACGGCCGAATCGATCAGGGGCTGGATCTGCGATAGAAACGCCGGATATTCGGCTTCGTTCCAAAACGGACGTTGCCGAAAGGATTCCTGGACGTCGATGACGATCAGTGCCTGTTTCATTGCTGGGCCTCCTGGCCTGGGTTTTCAAGGGCAATGACGCTATTTTTACCCCGATCTGGCGTCCTTGCGAGCGCGTTCCAAGACGGCCGACGGCCTAAAACGGACATCCGGCGATGGCGTGGTGGGCGGGCCGGAAAGCGCTGCCAGCGCGGCCCCGGCCAGACATACAATCCTGGGCATGAACATTCCAAGCGACTCCGACGACCTTTTCTGGATGCGGCGCGCCCTGGCGCTGGCGCAGACCGTCATGTACACGACCGCGCCCAATCCCCGGGTCGGATGCGTGATCGTCCGCGACGGCCGGGTGCTGGGCGAAGGGGCGACCCAGCCGCCGGGCGGCCCCCACGCAGAGGTCTGCGCGCTGCGCGACGTCCAGTCGCGCGGCGAATCGGCCGCCGGCGCCACGCTGTATGTCACGCTGGAACCGTGCAGCCACTTCGGTCGCACCCCGCCTTGCGTGGATGCCGTGCTGGCGGCCCGGCCCGCGCGTGTGGTGGTGGCCATGGGCGACCCGAACCCCCTGGTCAACGGGCAGGGGCTGGCGCGCCTGCGCGCGGCCGGCATCGCGGTCACGACGGGCGTCTGCCGGGAAGAGGCGCTGGCGGTCAATGCCGGCTTCATTTCGCGCATGAGCCGCGGCCTGCCGTGGGTCTGGATGAAGATGGCGGCATCGCTGGATGGGCGCAGCGCGCTGCATAACGGCATGTCGCAATGGATCACCGGTCCGCAGGCCCGGGCCGATGGCCACCGCTGGCGGGCGCGCAGTTGCGTGGTCCTGACCGGCATGGGCACCGTCCTGAAGGACGACCCGCAGTTGAACGTGCGGGGCGTGGATACGCCCCGGCAGCCGCGCAAGGCCGTGGTGGACGGCAGATTCGAGATTCCCGAGGACGCGCGCCTGTTCGACGGCGCGCAAGTCATCGTGTTCACCGCCCGCGAAGACGCGGCCAAGGCGGCGCGCCTGGCCGACAGGAACGCCCGCGTGGTGTGCCTGCCTGGCGCGGAACCGGGCAGGGTGGACCTTGCCGGAATGATGCGCTGGATGGCGCAGGAACAGTTCAACGAGGTCCACGTCGAGGCCGGCGCCGGCCTGAGCGGCGCGCTGGTGTCGGCCGGATGCGTGGACGAGCTGCTGCTGTATCTGGCGCCGGTGCTGCTTGGCGACGCCGCCGGCATGGTGCGCCTGCCGATGCTCGAGCATCTGGATGCCGCCCGGCGCTACGAATTCATTGAGGCCGCACGCGTCGGCGCGGACCTGTGCGTGCGTGCGCGCGTGGCCGGCACGTGGCGCGAGCTGATGCAGCGCGTCGAATTGCCGGCGCTGTCGTGATTCGCGGACTCGCGATGCTGAACGCGCGCTTTGAAGCGCGCGTTTTTTCATTGAAGCGCGAACTTTATTCACGTCGCGCACGTCATTGCGCTGGCGAGTATCCGCACGGTAGCAAGGGCTACTAGCACTCTGCGCATGCGGCTGCCAATCGCTCGAAAGCCGCGCGCAGCCGACGTTTGCGCGATGCTGATGCAAATCTGGCGGCACAACGCGATGCAATGAGGGCATGCGCAAGCGAGCAATTGTCGTTGCGAACCCCATCGACAAGCGCTGCAATGCGCAAATGAATTGCCACAAAATCGTCAAATGGCTTTAGCATAGGCACATGACTTGGCGCTACGCGCTAACGGCCACACCGCACAGTGCCGCGCGCCCTCGTCACCACGGATTCCCGTGCCGCGACATCGGCGTTGTTCATGACCGACCGGCACGCTGCTGAACGAAGACGCAAAGCGCCGTTCAGACCGCCCGCTGCGATCGCATAGCGGGCGTCACCGGGTTTACTCCCGGCCCATAAGAATCCACCGGGATATCGCTCATCCCTTCAATTCATTGCTGACCATTTCATGCGCGGCCGCGTCAGGCACGCAATATGCGGCGATATGCTGAAGGCAAACGAGTGAACTTGCTCACGTAAGTTGCATTCCCTGACGGAACTTGTATCCAACGGGTGCAGCCTAAACGGAAAGGGCCCGATAGTGCTTACGGTTGATGTGTGGCGAAAGCAACATAACAACTAGCCGAAATCGCCAACTGCGAAGTTGTTTAGTAAAGCGCAGGCGCTGAGGCACAATGGGCATGTAGGGACGTATTGAATTTTTCGCGTGTTGTAGGAGGTTTCCGTGCAAAACATCGTCGAAGGCTTCAAGTCGCAGTATGCAAGAGAGCAGGAATCGGAGCTCTCCCTCGAGGAGTATCTGAACCTCGCCAAACGCGATCCCATGGCGTACGCCAGCCCTGCTGAGCGCATGCTGGCCGCGATCGGCGAACCTGAAATCGTGGATACGCGCAACGACCCACGTCTTTCCCGTTTGTTTTCCAACCGGACCATCCGGCGCTATCCGGCGTTCCAGGAGTTCTACGGCATGGAGGACGTGATCGGGCAGATCGTCGCGTTCTTCAAGCATGCCGCGCAGGGACTGGAAGAGCGCAAGCAAATCCTCTATCTGCTGGGACCGGTGGGCGGCGGCAAGTCGTCCATCGCCGAACGGCTCAAGTCGTTGATGGAAAGCTATCCCATCTACGCCTTGAAAGGATCGCCGGTAAACGAGTCTCCGCTCGGATTGTTCCATCCCGAACGCTTCGGCGACACGCTCGAAAAAGAGTACGGCATTCCGCGGCGCTACCTGACCGGCATCATGTCGCCCTGGGCCGTGAAGCGGCTGAAGGAATTCGACGGCGACATCTCGAAGTTCCGCGTCGTGCGCCTGAATCCGTCGGTGCTGCGCCAGATCGCCATCGCCAAGACCGAGCCGGGCGACGAAAACAACCAGGACATTTCTTCGCTGGTCGGCAAGGTCGACATCCGCAAGCTCGACCGCCACTCTCAGGACGACCCGGACGCCTACAGCTATTCCGGCGGCCTGTGCCTGGCCAACCAGGGGCTGCTTGAATTCGTGGAAATGTTCAAGGCGCCGATCAAGATGCTGCATCCGCTGCTGACGGCCACCCAGGAAGGCAACTTCAAGGGTACCGAAGGCTTTTCCGCGATCCCGTTCAATGGCGCCATCCTGGCCCACTCGAACGAATCGGAATGGCAGACCTTCCGCAACAACAAGCACAACGAGGCCTTCCTTGACCGTATCTACATCGTCAAGGTGCCTTATTGCCTGCAGGTGTCCGAAGAAGTCCGCATCTACGAAAAGCTGCTGCATCACAGCTCGCTGTCCGAAGCGCCGTGCGCGCCCGGAACGCTGGACATGATGGCACAGTTCTCGGTGCTGACCCGCCTGAAGGAACCCGAGAATTCCAGCATCTATTCCAAGCTGCGGGTCTACGACGGCGAAAGCCTGAAGGACGTGGATCCCAAGGCCAAGGCGTTGCAGGAATACAAGGATTACGCCGGCACCGACGAAGGCATGAACGGGGTGTCGACGCGCTTCGCGTACAAGATCCTGTCCAGCGTCTTCAACTATGACCAGACGGAAGTGGCCGCCAATCCGGTGCACCTGATGTACGTGCTGGAGCAGCGGATCGGCCGGGAAGACTATCCCGAGGAAATCCGCCGCCGCTACCTGGAATTCATCAAGGGGTTCCTGGCGCCGCGCTACGCGGAGTTCATCGGCAAGGAAATCCAGACCGCCTATCTGGAGTCCTACTCTGAATACGGCCAGAACATCTTCGACCGCTACGTGACGTTTGCCGACTGCTGGATCCAGGACGAGGAATTCCGCGACCCCGAAACCGGCGAAAGCTTCGATCGCAGCGCGCTGAACGACGAACTGGAAAAGATCGAGAAGCCGGCGGGCATCGCCAATCCGAAGGACTTCCGCAACGAGATCGTCAACTTCGTGCTGCGGGCGCGCGCCAACAACAATGGCCGCAACCCGACCTGGACCAGCTATGAAAAGCTGCGCGAGGTGATCGAGAAGAAGATGTTCTCGAACACGGAAGACCTGCTGCCGGTGATCTCGTTCAACGCCAAGGCGTCGGCCGAGGACAAGTCCAAGCATCAGAGCTTCGTGGACCGGATGGTTGAAAAGGGCTACACGGAAAAGCAGGTCAGGCTGCTGTGCGAGTGGTATCTCCGTGTGAGGAAGTCTTCCTGAGCGAGGAGGTGAATCATGAATTCACTGATCGATCGCCGTCTTAACGGGCGCAATAAAAGCGCCGTTAACCGGGAGCGCTTTCTTAGGCGTTACAAGGACCAGATCCGCAAGGCGGTCCACGGGATGATCCGTGACCGCTCGATCCAGGACATGGACCAGGGCGGGGAAATAAACCTGCCCGCCCGCGATATTTCCGAGCCGACCTTCCGGCACGGCGCGGGCGGCGACCGCGAGCTGGTGCATCCGGGCAACCGCGAGTTCGCCAAGGGCGACACCTTCGACCGGCCGCAGGGCGGCCAGGGAGAGGGCGGGTCCGAACCGGGGGAAGGCGAATCGGTGGACCAGTTCACCTTCAGCCTGTCGCGGGCCGAGTTCCTGAACCTGTTCTTCGAGGATCTGGAGCTGCCTCACCTGGCGCGCAACCAGCTGGGCGAAGTCAGCCAGAAGAAGTGGCAGCGCGCGGGCTATACCACCACCGGTTCGCCCAGCATGCTGAGCATCAGCCGCACGCTCAAGTCGTCCCTGGCGCGGCGGGTGGCGCTGAGCGTGAAGGCGCGCGCCGACCTGGAAGACGCGGAAAAGGCGCTGGCCGAGGCCCGGGGGGGGGGGGCGCCCCCCCCCCCGAGCAAAAAAAGTGAGCGAGAAGAATCTGTAAGGACCCCGAGCCGAGGCCCGGGCGGCGGGCGCGCCCGCCGCCCGGATCCAGGAACGGGAGCAAGACGTCGAGGACTGCCGCGAGCGCCTGGCCCGCGTGCCGTTCCTGGACGACCTGGACCTGCGCTATCGCAACCGTGTGTCGGTGGCCATTCCCATGGCGCGCGCCGTCATGTTCTGCCTGATGGACGTGTCGGGCTCCATGGATGAAGGCAAGAAAGACCTGGCCAAGCGCTTCTTCACGCTGCTGTACCTGTTCCTGTCGCGCAAGTACGAGCACGTGGACCTGGTCTTCATCCGCCACACCGACAACGCCGAGGAAGTGGACGAACAGACGTTCTTCTACGACCCCAAGAGCGGCGGCACCATCGTGCTGTCCGCGCTGGAGCTGATGCGCGAGATCCTGGAAAAGCGCTATCCGCCTTCGGCCTGGAACGTGTATGCGGCGCAGGCCAGCGACGGCGATTCGTTCGGCGCCGACGCCGGCAAGAGCGCGCGCTTCTTGGCGGAGCACCTGCTGCCGTCGACGCGCTACTTTGCCTATATTGAAATCCCCGATTCGCAGGAGGCGCGCAAGAGCAGCCTGTGGGCGGAATATGAACAGAAACTGGAGCCGCATTTCGTCATGCGGCGCATCTGCGACCGGGGCGAAATCTTCCCCGTGTTCCATGACCTGTTCAAGAAGGAGACCGCATGAATGCCATCGTGGGTGCGCTCGTGGAGCCGGAATCGGCCGGCGGGGCCCGGCCGATCTCCCAGGGTTCCGAATGGACGTTCGAACTGATCCAGTCCTATGACGACGCGATCTCCCAGGTCGCGCGCGAGTACGGGCTGGACACGTATCCGAACCAGATCGAGGTCATCACCTCGGAACAGATGCTGGACGCCTATGCGTCGGCCGGCCTGCCCATTGGCTATCCGCACTGGTCATACGGCAAGGAATTCATCCGCAACGAGCAGTTCTACCGCCGCGGCATGCAGGGGCTGGCGTACGAGATCGTCATCAATTCCAACCCGTGCATCTCTTACCTCATGGAAGAGAACTCCATGACGATGCAGGCGCTGGTGATCGCGCACGCCTGCTACGGGCACAACTCGTTCTTCAAGGGCAATTACCTGTTCCGCCAGTGGACCGACGCCGACGGCGTGCTGGACTACCTGGTGTTCGCGCGCAAGTACGTGATGTCCTGCGAGGACCGCTACGGTATCGATGCGGTCGAGGCGCTGCTGGATTCGTGCCATGCGCTGTCGCACCACGGCGTGGACCGCTACAAGCGGCCGACGCCCGTATCGTACAAGGAAGAGGCCGCCCGCCAGGCCGAGCGCCAGGAGCACGCGCGGCTGCAGTACAACGATCTGTGGCGGACGCTGCCGCGCATGGAAGCCGACAAGGACACGCGCGCCGCCGCGTCGGTGTTTCCGCCGGAACCCGAAGAAAACCTGCTGTACTTCATCGAGAAGTATTCGCCCAAGCTGGCCCCCTGGCAGAAGGAGCTGGTGCGCATCGTCCGCAAGATCGCGCAGTATTTCTATCCGCAGACGCAGACCAAGGTCATGAACGAAGGCTGGGCCACGTTCTGGCACTACACCATCCTGAACCGCCTGCACGAAAAAGGACTGGTGAACGACGGCTTCATGATGGAGTTCCTGCAAAGCCACACCAACGTGGTCAGCCAGCGCGGCTTCGATGAGCGCGGCTATGGCGGCATCAATCCGTACGCGCTGGGCTTTGCGATGATGTCGGACATCCGCCGCATCTGCGAGGCGCCCACGCCCGAGGACCGCCGCTGGTTCCCGGACATCGCGGGCGGCGACTGGCTCAAGACGCTGGACTTCGCCATGCGCAACTTCAAGGACGAGTCGTACATCTCGCAGTACTTGTCGCCGCGCCTGATCCGCGAATTCCGGTTCTTCGCGATTTCCGACCACCAAGCCAACCCGAAGCTGGAAGTGGCCGCCATCCACGACGACGACGGTTACCGCGACATCCGGCGCCTGCTGGCCGCGCAGCACAACCGCGACAACCAGGTGCCGGACATCCAGGTCATCCGCTTCAATCGCGATACCGACCGCTCGCTGGTGCTGCGCCACTTGAAGAGCCGCGGCCGGCCCCTGGCGGGCGAGGATGCCGAGCAGGTCATGAAGCATCTGGCCCGCTTGTGGGGCTTTCGCGTTCGGCTGGAGGAAACCGAGCCGGACGGCACGATCAGCTCCTACCGGGAGCAGGACCCACCGGCGTCCGTGTAACGGCGCCGGCAGGGGAAGGGACGCGCGTAGTGCGTCCCTTTTTCTTTGCCAGCTTGCTGTGGCTGCCAGGATTCTGCTAGAATCGCGGATTCGCATTTTTCGCAGCAGAAACTTTGCCGCAGAAAGTGCAGTAGGACAGGTGGCCGAGCGGTTGAAGGCGCACGCCTGGAAAGCGTGTATACGTCAAAAGCGTATCGGGGGTTCGAATCCCCCTCTGTCCGCCAGAATTCTTGCAAGCATTGCTCAGCAATGCCCGAAAACCCGCACCAGCCATGGCTGTGCGGGTTTTTTCTTGTCTGGGCTGCCGAAGCGCGCGCTGTCGGCAACCCCATGAACTCGTCCCGCACAGGCATGCCATGGCGGGGTTCGGCTGCTATGGGCGAATCAAGCGGGCCGTTGGCGCCAACAAGGTACGGCCAGCGCCACCCCGCCCAGCGCCAGGCCTGCGGCAATATCCGCCAGATCATGCTGCCAGGTCGTGACGGTGGAGATCAGGATCAGCAGGCACCAGGCATGCCAGGCCAGCGTTGCCGCATGATGGCCGCGCAGGCGCGGCAGCCACGCCCGCCACACCAGCAGCAGGACCGCCGCATGTAGCGACGGGAACATGTTGACCGGCTGTTCGAAGGCGCGCAGTTGCGCGAAGAGCATGCCCGTCACGCCGTCCGGTTGCGGCAGCGTGCGCGCATTGAATGTGGGCAGCAGCACGAAGCTTGCGAAGCACGCCAGCTGTACCGCCGCGATGCGCGCGGCAAACGTGCGCAGGCTGCGCACGGTGTCGAAGGCGAAGAATGTGCACGGAAACATCAGGTTCAGGGCAAGGTAGGGCCAGATCGTCCAGGCCCAGAACGGAACCGCGGCATCCCACGCGCCATGCCATGAGGCAGGATTCGCGCTGGCCGCGGCCATGCGGTTGCTGGCGCTGTAGCCAACCATGAACAGCAGGCTCAGCGACAGCATCCACGCCAGCGCTTCGCGCCAGGGTTCGGCGTTCGCCAGCGCGGCGCTGCCCTTACCGCTAGAATCCATATCCGGTTCCCTAAGTGAAGACGACTCGCTTTCGATGAACGATCATTCCGGCACGCTGTCCCTGGCCGCCAGTGACTGGGTCAACCACCCCGCCTGGACGCTGATGGAACAGCAACACGATGGCCAGCTCCTGCTCGTCCTGACGGCGGGCTCCGATGAGAGCTATATCGTAGACGAGGCCGCGCCCGACGATGTGGCCCGGCAGGTGTTGGCGGCGTGGCAAGAGCAGCGCCTGGCCACGCTGCTCGACGATCCGCGCTGCGGCGCCGCGGCGCGGCAGATTCAGCGGGCCGGCGCGTTGGCCCCGGCACGGGCGGTGCGTCCCGTCACGGGATACCGCCTGAGCTGGCTCGGCGATCCGCTGCCCGGCCTGGCCGAAGCGCTGCAGGCGCAGCCTGGCGCGGACGGCGGCGGCGAGAACGCCATCGACATCATCGTGCGCACGAATGCGAGCTGGCAGCAGGCGCTGGCGCAATACGCCGGCCTGCGCCCGGACACGCCCCATCTATTCGTTGACGCGGCCTACCACCATACCGTCTGCATCGGCCCCTACGTCGTGCCGGGGCAGACGGCCTGCCTTGCCTGCCTGGGCAACCGCGTGGCGCACCGCTGGGGCGATTTGCCCATGCCGGCCGGTCCCGCCGCATGCCGTCCCGAACTGTTGGCGGCGCTGCTGGCACCGCTGCTCGCGGCGGGCCAGGGCCTGCTGCCGTTTGTCGAATACAGTGTCAGCCTGAACCTGCAGACATTGGCCAGCACGCGCGATAAGGTGTTTCAACTGCCATGGTGTCCGGTGTGCGGCACCGCCACGGCCACGGGAATGCTGCACCTTCCCTGGCACGCCGGCCAGTAGGCCATCAAGGAGTCAGTCAGTCATGTATCGCATGCCCAGCCAGTTTGATCCCGACGGGCGCCAGGACCATCTGGCGGCCGCGGGCGGTGGTTCGACCTCCACCACGTGCTCGAGCTGCGTGGTGACACTGGGGGCGGCCAGCGTCATTACCGCATCGATTTTCGCCAATCTTGGCGAGCGGCCGCCTGCCGTCCAACCGATCGAGGGGCAGGCGCCGGAACCCGCGCTCCCGCCTGCGGTGAAAGAGCCCGCTGGCAACATTCCCACGGCGGGCCTGTCCTCGCCGCCGATGGCGGCCGGCACGCGCAGGCTGCTGGGCGCCCTGGCCCTGGTGCTGGCCACGCTGGGAGGCCTGGCTGGCCTTGGCTTGAGCCTGGGCTTCGCCGCCATCCTGTTCTGCGCGGTCTACATCGGCATTTTCTGCATGGTCTACGAGCGCTCGCAGCGGTCGCCGGGGCGCGGCGCCATCGTTGCGGTGGTGATGCTGGCGGCCATCGGGGTCTGCGCGGCCTTCGAGATGTACGTCTGGATGTCGAATCTGTGACCCTGCCGGGCCTGTTGTCGCGTCATTTGCTGGATCGGGCGGCGGGCACGCGCTGCGGCCTGGTGTTGCCGGCGCAGGGTGTCGAACCGCAGGCCTGTGACGCGCTCGGACCTTTGCTCGATGGGTTGGCGCTGGCCAATGCGGCCGTCCCTGGCGATCCCGTCAATGCGTGGCAAACGGTGTCGGGCGCGGTGGGCGTGGATGAGGACGCCGCGCGGCAAGGCGCGATCGCGGAAGCGCTGGAACGCCTTGCGGCGGCGCGCGTTGAATTGCCTTTGCGCGCACGCGCATCGCTGGATCCGGCTCAGCGCCTGGACGAAGACGCGTTCGCGCTGTTCAGTCCGGCGCAGCGCGGCGCCGACGGCTTTCCCTGGCCCATGGCCCGCCATGACACGGATCTGTTCGCGCCGGTGCATCACCTGGGCGACAACAGGGAACGCTGGGTTCCTCAGGAACTGGTGGGGCTGGGTCCGCGCGCGGGCGACGCGCGCCTGCCTTCCACGTCCAGCGGGCTGGCCGCCTGGCGCGACGCCGCCGAGGGCCCCTGGCTGGCCGTGCTGCGTGCCGCGCAGGAGGTGCTGGAACGCGATGCGCTGGCCGTCACCTGGCTCAATGGCCTGGGCGGACGCCGCCTGGATGCTCCGGCCGACTGGCACGCCTACGCCGTGGAACGCGGCGGCGAACTGGCGGTGTTCGACCTGACGCAGGCCTGGAATCCGCACCCCGTGATCGCGGTGGCGGGCGGCCTGCCTTATCAAGGGCGGCCCCGCCATGTGCTGGGCATCGCGTGCCGCGCCACCGCCGGCGCGGCCTTGCACAAGGCATTGATGGAATGGGCGCAATCGCTGGCGTTCGCTGCGCATCTCGCGAACCGGCAGGCCGGCAGCCTGCCGCGCGATCCCGATCGTCTGCGGCGTTTCGACGAGCATGCGGTGTTCTACACCCTGCGTCCCGAGCTCTGGCGGCAGATCGCGCTGCTGGCGCACGCGCAGCGCACCGGCCGCGCGGCGCCCGTGCCCGTGCCCGACGAAGGCATCGCGTCGCCCGCGGCAGCGGTGCACGCGGTGGTCGACGCGCTTGGCGCGAATGGCATCGACCTCTACTACCGTGAGCTGACGACGGTCGATGTCGCCGCTTGCGGCCTGCGCGTCGTGCGGGTGCTGTCGCCTCAACTGAGCGGCCTGCATGCCGATGAGCGGGCGCCGTTTCTCGGCGGGCGCTGCGGCGATGTGGCGTGGCGCTATCCCGGCAGCACGCGGCGCACCGCGTTTCCCAACCCCTTGCCGCACCCCCTGGGCTGACGCGCATGACTGAACCTTCCGACGCGCCGTTGTTCCGGCTGTTCTGGCAGAACGGCGAGCTCAATCCCACCCGTGCGGCGCTGCTGGGCCGCCGTATCGCCGCTGATGCCGTGCGCCCGCCGGGCACGCCGGCGCCCCGGCATGGCCAGGCGGCCCAGCCCTTGCCGGACGCGCCGGGCGACGAAGCGCGGCGCCTGGCCCGCCGCGAAAGCGCGCGGCGCTTTGGCGCGTCGCCGGTTTCACCGGAAGAACTGGGCCGGCTGCTGCACCCGCTGCGAGCGCACGCGGGCCGGGAGAACCGGCTATTGCCGTCGGGCGGGGGCAAGTATCCCTTGCATGTCTACGTGGCCCTGCGCCATGCCGGAATGCCGTCGGCGTGGCAAGGCCGGATCGCCTGGTACGACAGCGCCAGCCACGGCCTCGCGCCGGTCGGCGACTGTCCGGCCTGGCCCGCGCTATCCGGCATGCTGGGCGTCGACTGGCCCGAGCCGCCGGCCGCGGTGGTCTTCTTGATTGGCCGGCCCGAAACCATGCTGGCCAAGTATGGTGAACGAGGCGGGCGCTTCCTGCTGATCGAGGCGGGCGTGTATCTGGGCGCGCTGGGCCAGCAGGCGGCTGACATGGGATGGTCGGGTTGCGCGATCGGGTCGTTTCACGATGAGGCCGTGCTGGACCTGCTGCAGCTGGACGCATCCCGGCATCTGGCGGTGCTGGCATACGCGTGCGGGCCGGGCGCCGATGCAAGCCGCGGTCCGACGACATGAGCTGGCTCTATCAGATGGCGGGCGCGGGCCCGCGGGTTGCCCGTGCTGTTCATCACGGGCTGGTCTGGGTGCTTCACGCGGCGCCGATCATCGTCATGCTCGCGGTCTGGTACGCGAACGATGAGTATTGGTTTGCGCCGAGGGGCGACGCGCTGGCGATTTCGTCGGGCTGGCTTGCGTTCCTGACCAGCCGGCGTGCGCTCCTGTGGCTGCGGGCCGATTCGATCGAGGCAGGTTTCAGCGCGCAGCGCGGCCAGCCCCTGATCGAGCGCGACAGCCGAGGCCTGGACCTGCAAGCGGTGGATAGCCAGTTGCGTCGCTTCGGATGGTTGCTGTTGCCGCTGTGGCTGGCGTGGATCGCGCTGGTGCAGCAGTTCCTGCCGCCGCACGCGGCCGAGAAGTATCCGCTGCTGCGCAACGTCGCCGTTCACATGGACGCGATCAACGGTGCGCCGCGAACCCGAAAGGACGTGGACAGGCCGGGCAAGGCCAGCATTTCGCTGGAATACAGCGTCTATCCCTGGAACGAGGTCATCTACCTGGCAAACAGGGCCTGGCTGGCGCACGACGGCTGGCGCATGCTCGAAGACGATGGCGGCGCGCTGTTCTGCAAGGACGGCATGGTTGCCGTACTGCGCAAGCCGGATGAATTGGCGTACGGCAACTACGTCATCCTGCTCGAGTACACCATCGAATCCCTGAAGTGCCCGGCTAAGCGCCATTGCCCACGATCGGCGACACGTCCAGCACATACATCTGCCGCTCCCCTTCATGCACGGAGTCGATGCTGGCCTGGGCCAGGGAACGACCAGGCGGTAACGGTTACTAAGCACGCACGATCGTGTTTTTTACAGAGACCCCCACATGTCCGCCGACCACGCCCCTGTTCCGGGCCGCGCTTGCGTCCCGCGCAGCGCCGGAGCCCCCCGATGATCCCGCGCGCCGGGCAAACGCTCGGCCTGGAGATGGAGATGGCCGTGGCGCGCCGCGACACGGGCGCCAGTCATGCTGTGGCGGGCTACTTCGGGCGGTTGGCCGGGATCAAGGCCGCGCGCGATGAACTGCCGGACTTGTACCGCATTGCCGGGCGGGATGCCGGGGTGCTGGTGGCCGCGGGCGAGAGCGGGCTGGACAATGGCTTCAACCTGCTGGAGACCGCCTTTGCGCCGGTGTCCGCGGAACAGGGCGGACTGGCGGAACTGGGCCGCCGCGTGCGGCGCGAACTGGAAGACGCGCAGGCGGCGCTGGATGCGGAAGGCGCGATGGTGCTGAACGTGTCCGAGCACCCGGCCTGCACGCTGGACCCGGCCTGGTACGCCGCCGTGCAGGTGCCGCGCCCCATCTACCGCGAACTGGTTGGACACCGGGAGTGGCTGCACCGCGTGGGCATCGACGCCAAGGCGCAGAACAGCCCGTGCACGTCGATCGACGTGCGCCAGGCGGCGCGCGCGCTGAACGTGGTGCTGGCGCTGGCGCCCGCCAGCGTGGCGCTGTTTGCAAACAGCCCGTTGGAGAACGGCCGCGAAACCGGCTTCAAGGAGAACCGGCTGACGGTCTGGGACCGCATGTTCCGCTATTCGCGCTACGCGGGCGATCACTATCTGCAGCGGTTGCCCGAACGTCCCTTCGCCGACCTCGGGGATTATTTCCGCTGGATGTTCGGAGCCGGGACGGCAAGCCGTTGCCTGCCCCTGGCGGTGGAGGACGGCTACAAGTCGGCGGTGGGCGTGTACCTGCAGGGCAGTCCGGCGCTGTCGCGTTTCATGGCGTCCGACGGTTGGCCGGGATTGCGCACCGACACGGGCGCGGCCGTGACCGTGACGCCGCACGGCGGGCATTTCGAGTACTCGCAGTTCGCGCATTTCCTGGACGCGCGATGGCGCTATCGCCTGCAGTCGCCGCCGCCGCTGCAGGCGCTGCGCGACGCGTGGCAGCGGCCCGGCGGCATCGAAGAACTGTATGCGGGCCTGGGCGTGACGGGGTATATCGAAGGGCGCGCGCCGGGCGCGGGCTTTGCCGATGCGCAACTGGTGCAGGAAGCCGGCGAGGCGGTGGCGGCCACCACGGTGATGGCGCCGTCCGCTTTGCAGCTGGGCCTCATGCGCAACCTGGACCAGGCGGAAGACCTGGTGCGCGAATGGAGCTGGCTGCGTCTGCGCGGCCTGCGGGCCGAGGCGATGCGCCACGCGCTGGACGACGACGCCGTGTGCGCGCTGGCGCGCGACACGCTGGCCGTGGCCGCAGGCGGGCTGGATGCCGGCGAACGGCATTGGCTGGACTACGCGCGTTACGTGGCCGACAGCCGCAGCACCGGCGCGGACCGGCTATTGCGGCTGTGGCGCGGCCATGCCGGCGATTCCAGCCGCCTGCAGGCCGTGTGTCGGGCGAGGGCGGCGCTGCCGCTTTGACCCGGCAGCGCAACCCGGACCGCATCCCGAGACCGGGGCGGATCCGGGCAGGCCGGGCCGCGGCTACACCTGCAGCATCGTCAGCGGGGGCGGCGCGCCGTTGCCCGGGCCATTGATGAGCGCCAGCAGCCGCGACTGCTGCGCGTCCGGACTGGGCAGGGACTGCAGCGCCAGCTTTTCGTCGGGCGTCAGCATGGCCGCCACTTCTTCCAGGGAGTCGCATCGCATCGAGTAGGCCTGCTGCGTGCGGGCGTCGATCTGCTCCAGCGCCTTCCAGGCGGACAGCATGTGGGCCTGGTGCTGCGTCTCGTCGCTGATGCTGGACGTGAGCGTCTTGATGTCGCCATGGAAAACCGGCAGGGCGTTCGGCCCGGCATTCCACACCTTCTTCTGGTCCTTCAGGTTGGCGCCGGCCTGGTCGGGATGGCTGGTGATCAGGTTCACGAAAAACGCCTTGACCTTGTCCAGCACGCCTTGCGGCTTGGGCTCGGGCTTGCCGCCGTGCATGATCTGGTAGCCCTTGCCGTTCTCGTCGAAGGTCAGGAGCAGGGTGCGGGCCCGCATCTCGCCCTTTGCGCCGTCGTCCAGATGCACGCGCGCGCCGGTGGCGTCGTTGGGCTTGAGGAACACCTCGGACGGCATGTTGCTGCCGATGCCGCCGTCGGCGAAAACCTTCTTTTCGCCGTCCATCTCGATCGACACGGCCTTGAAGGCGATGGGGAAGGCCATCGACATGCGCGCGGCGTAGGCGACCGGCATGTCGGGCGCGGTCTGCGCGTCGAAATACATTTCCTTCTGGTCGGTCTTGTTCCAGCCGGTCAGCGTCAGGTTCTTGAATTTGTCGGGCGCCAGTTCATGCATCGATTTCAGGTCGCCGAAGGTGACCATCTTGCCTTGCCGGTTGTCGTCGAAATCCTGCGGCTGGCGCAGTTCGTCCAGTCGGACCTGCGCCACGGGGTCAAGCTGCGCCAGCCTGGCCTGGAAGGCGGGGTTGTTCCAGTTGCTGTTCAGGAAGGCGGCGACGCTGTTGGCGCTGCTCTGGTCCACGACCTTCAGCGAGGCGACGGCGGGCGCGAGGCCACCCTCCATTTGCAGGTCCGGATACAGGCGGGTGAGGTCGCTGCCGCCCTTGAGCGCGTCCAGCACGCCGGGGCGGAACAGCGCGTCCGCGGGGCCGCTTTCGAATTCCGACGCCGACAGGCCGCAAGCCAGGCAGGTGGCCGTCAACGCACCAGCGGAGGAACCGGCCAGGTTCTTCAGGCCGGCCATCATGCCGGACTTCTCCATCTGGTCCAGCGCGGCGCTGTAGCCGATGCCCTTGGCGCCGCCGCCGCGCAGCACCAGGTTTTCGAGTTGCGGCGCGGGCCGGATGACGACGAACTTGCCCTTGTGCGGGATGATCTGCGGGCTTGTGTCCGCCGGGCGCAGGTTGGACAGCAATTCGTTGCGCGCGGCGTCCACCTTCAGGCGGTCCAGCGCCATCGCGGCCTGCGAGCCGGCCTTCTTCATGGCGGAGGCGAAGTCCTTGCCGCCGACCGAGCCGTCTTCCTTGCGCGGCAGCGCGTCGAAGGTGCGCTGCATGATGGATTCGAACTTCGCCACCGCTTCGCCGGCGAAACCTTCGATGCCCTTCGGGCCCATCATGTCGACCAGCGCGCGGGACTCCTGCATGAAGTACTGCGTGAAAGACTGCTTGGCCGCCTGCACGTGATCGGCGTTGCTGTCGGGCGTGACGAACAGGCCCTTGAGCTGGCCGAGCAGCGAGGTGGGGGCCTGGGCCGGCGCCTGCCAGACCTGGGCGCTGGCGCTGTTCTGGATCTGGCTGGAAATGTTCGTCATGCCAGTTCTCCCGGTGCGACCGACACGGCGCCGCCGGTGCCGCCAAACGCGACCTGCGCGTTCTCCAGCGACAGGCTCCTGACGAGCGCGCGCGTGTCCAGCGCCTGCGTCACCTGGTACTGCAGCCAGCGCGGCCAGATGTCGTCGTCCAGCCGGTCCAGCGCGATGCGGGCGGTGGCGGCCACGAAATCGCGGCTGTCCAGGCCGATGGCGAAGGCGTTGCCGCGCAGCGCGTTCTGGTTGATCAGCAGGGCGCCCTTGATGACGGCGCGGCGCAGGCTGCCTAGCAGGGCCACGGCGTCGTGCAGGTAGAAGTCCGCGACGATGAGGCGGTTGGACGGATGCAGCGTGATGCGGCCGGGCAGGTCGTCGAACAGCAGGTCGAACTGGCGGGCGCCGGCGGGCAGGGCGTCCAGGCCGCAGCTCCGGGCCAATCGCGCCAGATCACGCTCGGCGCGCTGCGCATCGCCGGGCAGGGCGCGCGCGTCGGCGGGCAGCAGGGGCAGGGCGTCGGCGGCTTCGCCGGGCGCGTCCTCCATCTGGTCCAGTTCGCGCAGCAGCGCTTCGGCCGCATCCTGCAGCGGCTGGGCGTCGCAGGCGGCGTAGAGCGGCACGCTCAGGCTGACGCCCAGCTCGGGCGTGATGCCGCCGACCAGGCCGGCGCCCATGCGCGTGTCGAACGTGCGGCGCAGCAGGGCCTCGCCCATCAGGTCGTCGGTATCCGGCGCGTCCTGGAAGGCGCGCCGCCAGGCGGTCAGCACGACGCTGCCTTCGTTCGGGTTGGTCGCCATGCCGAGCTGGCGCTGGTCGTCCAGCGGAACAGCCCATTGCGCGGGCGGCGGCGCGTCGCCGGCGGGGTGGAAGACTGCGCGCGTGTACTCGGCGGCGGCCTGCGCGATGTCGGAAATCGAGTTGTGTGCCATTGGGGGCCTCACGGAGTGGAATCTGGTCCGTGAGTAACGGGAGTCCGCCAGTGAGTTCCCCGATTGGCCGGCGCACTGAACGCGGGTAAGATGGCGCCTCGTCTTTTCCGCCCCAGCTTGCGCAGCCGCCTGGACTTCGCGGCCGCAGCTCCTTAGCCTACCGTGTCAGATCCCCTATTCGCCCGGATCCTCTCCGAACTCGGCCAGACCCTGGGCATACCCGCCCTGGCGCCCGCGGAAGGCGGGCTGTGCCAGCTTGCCTTCGATGGCCGGCATCTGGTGCAGATCATGGAGCACGGCGCGCGCGCGCAGATACTGCTGTCGTGCGCCGTCGGGGGCAAGATGGACGGCGCGCTGGCGCTGCTGGCCGCGCAAAGCAATTTCATGCAGGCCGGCGGCGGCGTGGTGGCCTGCGCGGCGCCCGACGGGCGCTTGCACCTGCAATTGGGCGTGCCGCGCGCCGATTGCCGCGCCGACACCCTGATGGCCGCGATCGACGCGTTGCTTGCCCAGGCCGAAGCCTGGGAGAAGCGCAGCGCGCGCGCGGAGCCGGACGTGGATGCGCTGCGGCGCAACCCCGCCTTCATGATGCAGTCGGTATAGGGCGGCGACGCCGCCCGGACCTTCAGCTCGACTTCTGGATCACGCCCTTCAGCGAATCGGCGATCTGCTTGGTGATCGTGCTCTGGATGTCGATCATCATCGTCCACTGCTGGATCTGCTGCTGCATCTGCAGCATCTGCGCCTGCGACACGCTGCCGTCGGCGTTGGTGCCCATGTTGGCCAGCGTCGACTGCAGATTGGTTTCCTGCGTGCGGATGCTGTCGTAGATGGTGCTATTGACGGTGTTGAAGTTCAGGCCGGACGAGCCGGAAAGACCGTTGATTGCCATGCTGCGTCTCCTTAGCGGGACAGGGGATTGAATGCGGACGGCCGTCGCGGCGCGCCGGCGTCCGGGGTGGATTGGGAAGGGTGCTGCGCCAGGACTTCGCGGGCCGCCTTGGCGGCTTCAGCCACGGCGACGCAATCCTGGAACGCGGCGGGCGGCAGGCCCGCGTCCAGCCGGGTGCGGGCGGCGTGTTCCAGCCGCGCCAGGCGCGCGGCCAGCGATGCGCCCAGTTCCGCGCCGCCGGGGGCGGCAAGGCGTTGTTCCAGTTCGGTCAGGGCGGTGGGCGTGTTCATGGGCGGCGGGTGTCGGGTTGGGGCGATGGGGCCTGGGCGCTCAGCGCGTCACGATGGCGCTGCGCGGTCCCTCGAAAATGATGCGGGTGTTCTCCACGGCGACCAGCCGGTACTTGCGGTAGGTGCCGCCGACCAGCAGCTTGCTGCCGTCTTCCAGGACGATGAAGGGCTGGGGTCCGCCCACGACGCTGCGGATGACGAACGGTACGCTGTCTGAGGGCGTGGCCGCGCTGGCGGCGGCGATCCGCGCCACGCCGAAATACTGCTTGTTGAAGTCGTCGACCAGTTCCTGCAGGCGCTGCTGCTGGTCGTCGTCCAGCGCGCCGGGGGCGATGTCCAGATAGTCCGTCTTCCAGGCCAGGGTGACGCCGGAAAGCCCGGCGTCCACCATCTGGCTGGAGAACGTATCGCTCACCTGCTGCGTCAGCACGATGTCGTTGCCCAGCACCGTCATGCCGGGAAGCTGCGCGCGCAGCGCATCCATGGCCGAGGCGCGCTCGCGCGCGCTGCTGGCGATGCCGGCGATGTTCAGGCGGCCATCGCCCTGGTAGCGCGGTTCGTATCTGACGCTGAAGGCGCGCAGCGCGGCGCGCGCCGTGCGCACGGCGTCGTCCTCGTTGCTGATGCGCATGGCGGGCATCGGCCAGATCTGCGACAGCGACGCCGCGACGGCGTCCTGCTCGGCCGCATTGCGCACCCAGCCCGACACCGTGACCGTGCCGTCGCGCGACATCGCGACATGCAGGCGCGACGCCAGCCCCATGCGTTCGAATACCGCGGATATCTGCCCCATCGATTTTTCGGCGGCTGCAAGCCGCGGATCGGGCGTGGGGGCGCGCTTCGCGGTGGAGGGCGGGATGAGCGCCAGCGAAATCGCCACGATGATGGTCAGCACCACCGCGCCCAGGCCCAGCGCCATCGGCCAGGAATCGCGCTTGCGGCGCCGGCCCGGCGCGGGCGGCAGGGGCAGGCGGCGTTCGAGCTGGCGGTCCTCGTCGGCTGCGGCCTCGGCAGCGGGCGCCGGTTCGGCGTGCGGCGGGGTCTGGACGTCGCCGGCTGCGGGCGCAGGCGCATCTTCCACGACCGGCGCCTCGCTGGCGGCGTCGGGCACCCGCGGCCAGGGATCGCCGCGCCGCGCCACCGTGATCCAGACCGGGCCCAGCGGCGCGGGCCGGTTCCAGGGCGTGGCTGGCACGCCGGCCGGCTCGTTGCCGTCGACGACGGCATCCCATCCGTTCGGGCCGAGGCGCACGCGAGCCGCGCGCGGGCCCATGCCGTCGTCGGCCAGCACGATGTCGCAGGCAGGGTCGGCGCCCAGCACCGAGCCGTCTTCCACCAGGCAGCGCGCGTCGCGATGCAGGCCGCTCAGGACGCGCAGTTCCAGCGCTTCGCTCATGCGGAGCCTCCGTGGCGGCGCGCGTTCACAGGTCCACCCTTGCCAGCGGCTGCACGTTGATCTCCTGCGTGAGCTCCTGGTAGGACAGCACGGGCAGTTCGTACAGGTCCTGCTCGATCATCTTGCGCAGGTAGCGGCGGATGTCCATGGACGTGAGCAGCACCGGCTTTTGCGCGGTGGCGTTCAGGTCGCCGGTGGCGCGCTTGATGTTGTCGACCAGTTTCTTGGAGGCGTTGGGATCCAGCGCCAGGTAGCTGCCCGCCGACGTCTGGCGGATGGCGCCGCGCACCGTTTCCTCGACGTTCGGGGCCAGCAGGTAGGCCGGCAGGATGTTCTGTCCGGTCGAGTACTTGTAGCTGATGTGCCGCTTGAGCGAGACCCGCACGTATTCGGTGAGGAGCACCGTGTCTTTTTCCTTCTGGCCCCATTCGATCAGCGCTTCCAGCACCGCCCGCAGGTTCCGGACGGAGATGTCCTCCGACACCAGGCGCTGCATGATCTCGGCGATCTTCTGCACCGGCATCACCCGCAGCGCTTCCTTGACCAGGTCGGGGAAGCGGTCTTCCATGGCGGTGAGCAGGAATCGGGTTTCCTGGATGCCGATGAAGTCGGAGGAATATTTCTTCAGCACGAAGGCCAGGTGCCAGGTCAGCACCTGGTGCGGATCGAGGAACGGGATCCCGGCCGCGGTCAGCGTGGGCGCCAGGTCGGCGGACACCCAGATGGTGGGGATGTTGGGCAGGAAGCGCTTGTCGGTTTCGTAGGGCACCTGCAGCGCCTGCAGGTTCTGCTCGGTGTCGCGCACCAGCACCGCGCCAGGGCGCAGCTTGCCCTGCGACACGGGCACCTCGGACAGCAGGATGTTGTAGGTGTCCTGCGGCAGCGCGTCGTTGAACCGCAGCTGGATGCCGGGGAACGGCACGCCCAGGTCGAAGTACAGCGCGCGGCGGATCTTGAGCAGTTCGTCGTTCAGTTCGTCGGCGTCGAAGCTGCGCTGAAGGTGGGCGGCCACGTCGATCATCAGGGGCAGGGTGGGCGCGAACTCCGCGCTGCCGTCGCTGCGGGGCTTGGCCGCCGGCTTCTGCCCATCCGCCGCCAGCGCGGGGATTTCGGTGATCTCTCCCGTCTTTTCGTCCACCACCTTGCGCGTGCCGCGCAGCAGCACGAAGCCGATGGTGCCCACCACGGCGGCCAGCGCCAGGAAGGTCAGGGTGGGCATGCCGGGAATCAGCCCCATGCCCACCGCGATGGCGGCCGCGATCAGCAGGGCGCGCGGCTGCGCCAGGACCTGCGCGCCGATGTCCTTGCCGACGTTCGACGGGCCGTCGCCCGTCTGCACGCGCGTCACGATGATGCCGGCGCAGATGGCGATGAACAGCGCCGGGATCTGCGCGATCAGGCCGTCGCCGATGGTCAGGATGGAATAGACCTGCACTGCTTCGCCCGCGGACAGCCCGCGCTGCATGGTGCCGATGAGGATGCCGCCCAGCAGGTTGACCGCGACGATGATCAGCCCGGCGATGGCGTCGCCCTTGACGAACTTCATGGCGCCGTCCATGGCGCCATAGAGCTGGCTTTCCTTTTCCACGACCGAGCGGCGCTTGCGCGCTTCGTCCATGTCGATGGTGCCGGCGCGCAGGTCGGCGTCGATCGACATCTGCTTGCCCGGCATGGCGTCCAGCGAAAAGCGCGCGGCCACTTCCGCCACGCGCTCGGCGCCCTTGGTGATCACCACGAACTGCACGATGGTCAGGATCAGGAAGACCACCAGGCCCACGAGCAGGTTGCCGCCCACCACGAAATTGCCGAAGGTCTCGATGATGTGGCCCGCGTCGCCCTGCAGCAGGATCAGGCGGGTGGTGGCGATGGAGATGCCCAGGCGGAACAGCGTGGTGACCAGCAGCACCGACGGAAACGACGAGAACGCCAGCGGCGACGGCAGGTACATGGCGACCATCAGCAGGATGGCCGACAGCGTCATGTTGGCGCCGATCAGCACGTCGACCAGGGTGGTCGGCAGCGGCAGGATCATCATGAAGATGATCGAGACGATCAGGATCGCCAGGACGATATCGTTGCGGCTGGTGGCGGCGGCGACGGCGCGGTTGAGGGCTTGCATGGTGCGGCTCAAGAGGATTCGGTCTCGGTGGGCTGGGCGGTGGCGGCCGGACGCAGCGCGACGTAGGCGCGCATGGCCGCGGCGGCCTCGTCCCGCCGCTCCAGGGCCAGCAGCGTCTGGGCGCGGATGAGGTGAAAGGGCGCGTCGACGCCGCCCTGCATGGCCAGGCCGTCCAGGGTCGACAGCGCGCTCTCGGGCTTGCCGGCGCGCAATTGCGCCAGCGCCAGCGCGGCCAGCTGGCGCGGCTGGGCCTGGCCCAGGGCGCGCAAGGCGTTCAGCAGCACGGCCGTTTTCTCGGGCCGGTTGTTTTCAAGGTAGACATAGGCGAGCAGGCTGAGCAGCTCGCGCGCCTCGTGGGTCAGCGCCATGCGGTGTTCATCCTTGGTACAGCGCGCTGCGGTACATGGTGACCAGATCGCGCAGGCCGGCTTCGTCCTTCAGCAGCCGCAGCGCGCGGTTGAGCGTGCGCGTCGCGTCTTCGTTTTGGTGCTGCATCTGCTCGGCCGCCGCCGACAGGCCGTCCAGCGCCGATTGCAGGGCGTGCTGGAACTTGCCGGGCATGAGCAGGTCGCGGTTCTCCAGGGTTGGCCGCAGGTGTTCGTCCAGGTAGCGGGCCGTGTTGGGCTTGTCCAGCAGCTGCGCCAGCTGGGCGCGCACGCCGTCGGCGGGCGGCGTGAGTTCATGGCGTTCCGGCAGTTGCTGGCTACCGGTTTCGCGGCCCGCGTAGGAAATGCTGTCGATGCCCCGGTCGAAGGCCAGGCCGTTGATGCGCATGTCGGACATGATGGTTCTCCGTGTCCCTGGGTCAGTCGTCGCGCGCGGCGTCCAGCCAGCGGGACAGGTAATCGACGGCCTGCGCGAGCTTGTCGGCGCTGGCGTCGGCGGCGGCCATCCGCGTCACGGCCAGCAGGCGCGGCAGGCCGTCCTGGTCGCGCAGCGCGGCCTGCACCGGCCAGCCGTCCAGGCGCGAGTAGTGCGCGCGCCGCCAGGCTTTGTGCAGGCGGTCGGGCGCGTCATAGGGCACGGGCTCCGACACGTAGACCAGCACTTCCTCGCCGGCCGGTTCGAAGACGACCCGGCGGCCGGATTCCAGTTGCAGGGCGGTATTGCCGCCGGCGCCCAGCGCCAGCCCGGGCATGCCGATGCCTGCGCCGAAGTCGCTCAGGGCGCGATCCACGCTGTTCATTCGTATTCCTCGTCGATGGCCGCATCCAGGGCCTGTTGCGCGGCGTTCAGGACCGATTGCCGGGTGTCCGCGTCGGCGTAGACCTGAACGGGCAGGTCCTTGAGCACGGCGCGCACGCCGCCCAGGAAGGCGATGCGGCCTTCGACCGTGGCGACGCCATGCGAGCCGGCCAGGCCCGAGAAGCGGGCTTCGGCCACCCATTTTTCGTTGCTGACGTTGATCAGGTCCTGCATCAGGCGTTCGGTATTGAGCCCCGCGCCGTGGTCCCGTTTCAACTTGGCGGCCAGCTCCGCGCATCCGTCCAGCACGGTGACGGCGGTGCCCAGCTGGTACAGGTCCTGCACCAGGGATTGCAGGCGGTCGGGGCTGATCGACGGGCGGGCGGCGGCCAGATCCTGGCCCAGCGCCGAGATCAGCTGCTGCAGGCCGCGGCCGACGTCCTTGCCGCCGAAGCGTTCCAGCGCCAGCGCCAGCGTCTTGGCCAGCGACGATTCGCCCAGCACCACGTCGCGGTAGGTGCGTTGGAAGTCCGCGACGCCCTGGCTGTCCTGCGCATAGGCGCCGGCGGCGCCCACGGTGTTCAGGCCCGCGCGAATCTGCGGGCCGCTTTCCAGTTCCAGGTCGGCCAGCGCTTCGCGCAGGCCTTCCAGCACATCCTCGGCCGCGCCTTCGCGCTGGCCCTTTTGCAGTGCGTACTGCAGTCCCAGGTACTGCTGGGTGACGTCGCCGAACGCCTTGCCGGCGGCCTGGCGCGGATCGCCCTTGCCGCCGAGCAGGAAGCGCGCCAGCTCGACCAGCTTTTCCTGGGCGTCCGCATCGTGGGTTTCGGCCAGGAACGCCACGATGGCTTCCATGCCCAGCAGCTGCAGGGGCGTGTCGCCCCGCATCTTGCGTTCGGAGTGGTGCTTGTCCTCGGTTTTTTCAGCCATGTGCAGGCTGAGTTCTTCCGCGGAATCCGCCAGCGAGAACTCGCCCTCCACGGCGACGGCGGCCTGGCCCAGCATCGTGCCGACCTGCTGCTGGCCGTGCTGAACGTCGGCGTGCGAGGTCGTCGAGGAAAAGGCGGAAGAGGGCAGTCCAGCTTCGATACGGTTCATAAGGCGCGTGGAGCGGCAGGTACAGGCCGCACATAGTCAGGTGGTAGTAACGGGCGGGCGGAATAAGTTCCATCGATGTCGGGTGGAACCAAGGCGGGGCAGGCGTTACGAACACGGGGTGGAGGCGGCCGACGTCAGCGTCGCCGCCGGCAATGAAGGTGGATAAAGGGTTAACCCTTAATGACGTGGCGCCTGCCGCGTTGAACGCGCAATCAATTCAAGGAGAAGGCGATGTCGGTATCGGGAGTAGGCGTGGGCGGGGTGTCGGGCCTGGACCTGTCCAGCATGGATCTGGAAACCGCGCTCATGGCGGTCCAGACGCAACGCACCCAATTGCTGGAAGACTCGCTGCGCCAGCAGCTTGATTCCGTGAATGCGCGCAATGCGCAAATCGCCGGCCTGAACGAGTCGATGTCCGCGAAGTCGGCCGACAACCTGAAGCTGGAGGCATCCAATGTCGAGATGCAGGCGCAGATCGCCGAACTGAAGGACCTGCAGGGGCGGCTGGCGGCCAGCAAGTGCCCGAATGACGAGGGCTGGTACGGCTTGTCGTGGGGTCAGGGCGACGACCATGCGCTGTCCCACGCGACCCTGAAACAGGTCCAGGACTCCGGACTGACGGTGCCGACCGGCGCGGACGCGCCCCGCGACGTGGACAACAACGGCACCATGGACGCCAAGGGCAAGGTGGTGCAGGGCTGGGTGAACCAGATCGACGGCAAGGTGGCGGAACTGGAAGCCAAGATCAAGGCGAACGCCGCCACGGTCGACACCAACAAAAGCGACATCGACGCGGCCAAGCAGCAGGTCGATTCGCTGGGCAATACCCAGCAGATGGAAATGATGCGGCTGCAGAGCATGACCGGCAAACGCAACGAGGCCTTCGACGTGATGACGAACTTCATCAAGAAGATGCAGGACAGCCGGTCCAGCATCATCGGCAACATGCGTTGATCGGGCAGTCCGGCGCCTTGCCGGCGTCCGCGGCCGGGACGGATAAAAAGTCCGCCCGGCGTGGAACTCCCGGCAAGGGCCGGTTACTTACACGGTATGCGGGGCCGGGCAGGCACGGACCCAGGCGCGATTACCAACATCGCGGCGAACGACCCAATTCTTGGAGATAAGCAATGACCACGGTGAGCGGATCTAACGGCGCGGCTGGCATCGGGCAGATCGACCTGTCCAGCATGGATATCGAGACCGCATTGATGCTGGTGCAGACCGAGCGCACCAAGCTGCTGGACTCCCAGCTGCAGACCCAGATCAATGAAGTGCAGGCCCGCAACAAGCAGATCGGCAAGCTGAACGAGGCCATGAACAGCCTGAATGCCCTGGTGGGGCTGTTCAAGTCCGGCAAGGACGGCAACACGCAGATGAAGGACGGCGACATTCCCGACTGGAACAAGGCCGGCACGGAAAACGACAACCGCTACAACCAGATGCGCGACGCGATGTTCAAGGCCATGGAAGAAGCTGGCATGGACCTGAACACCGACAAGTACAAGCTGCAGATCGACGGGGGCATCAGCAAGGTCACCAAGGGCAGCCTCGATACCGCCATCCAGGACATCAAGAACAAGGTGGACGCGTTGTCCAACACGCAGCAGATGGACATGCAGCGCCTGCAGAGCATGTCGAACAAGCGCAACGAAGCCTTCGATGTGATGACGAATTTCGTGAAGAAGATGCAGGACAGCCGCTCCTCCATCATCGGCAACATGCGTTGATTTTTTCCCCATACCCCTGAATCGCGACGAAACCATGAGCCAGAAAATGACCCCCGAACAGATCCACGCCGAAGCCGAGCGCGTGCTGGACAACGCCCGCCGTTCCCTGGAGCGGTCCGACGAGTTCTACCGCGAACAGGGGCTGGACCCGGAAAAGGTCAAGGCGGTGACGGCCGCCGGCCTGGGCCCCAAGGAAAAGGCCGAGGCCGAGGAACTGTTCCGCCAGGACCTGGAGGCCGTCGAGGCCGAAGTGGCGCAGGAAATGGCGCGGCAGAGCTTTGCCGCCGCCGCGCCTTCCGGCGGCATGAAGAAAATGCGCCCGATGGTCTGAGCGCGCAGGCGCCCCGGGGAACAAGGAGAGCGATATGAGTCTGGACGCCAAGGAAAACGCCGCGCTGGCCGAGAACCTGGCCGCGGCCATGGAAGAGGCCACGGGCGGACTGGCCAGCTATATCCGCGAGGGCGGCAAGCTGGGCGACGTGCTGGGCCTGACGCCCGCCGAACTGGAAGCGATGTACGCGCTGGGCTATTCGATGTACGAGCAGCAGCGCTACAGCGACGCCTTCAAGGTGTTTTCGGCGCTGGTGTCCTATGACCACACCCAGCCGCGCTACGGCCTGGCGCTGGCCGCGGCCAGCCGGATGCTGGGACGCCACGAGGACGCCATGCGGCAGTACCTGCCGGCCATCGCCGCCAATCCCCTGGACCCCGCGCCGCTGTACCACAGCGCGGAATCCCTGGTCGAAATGGGGCGGCCCGACGAAGCCATGGAAGCGCTGGATGCGGTCATCGCGATGTGCGAAGGCGAGGCGCAGCACGCCACCCTGGCGGCGCGCGCGCAGGTGCTGCGCGGCGCCCTGGCGGGGCCGCAGGCCTGAACCCCATACCGGCGCCGGGCGGCGCCGAACCAAGATACTGGAGCCATTCCATGACGAGCATTCCCGCAGGCGGCGCCGGGTCCTTCCCGATGCAGAACATCGACGACCTGATCAAACCGGCGTCGCCCGATGTCATCAAGACCATCACCGACAACGCGAAGCAGATCGCCGCCGAGAACGAAGCGCTCAAGCAGACGCTCATGGGGGCGCTGGACGCCGCGGGCAAGATGGATCCGGCCTCGTTGTCGCAGTTGACGGCCGCGATCGAAAAGCAGATGCAGGACGTGGTGGGCGGCGTGCGCCATCTGCAGGAGCCCGAGGGCAAGCTCGGCGCCGACGTTTCGGGCACGCTGGCCAAGCTCACCGGGCTGAGCGAACAGGACGTGCAGACGGACATCTACGCCTTCATGGCGCTGTTCCAGAAGCTGGCGCAGGAAATGCGCACCTCGGCGCGAGAAGTCCGCCAAAGCGAAATGAACGCGCAGATCAACGTCCTGAAGAGCGCCGCCCAGGAAATCCGCAACGCCGCGCAGGATCGCATGGTGGGCGCCATGGTGGCCGGGGCCTTCCAGATCGCGGGCGGCCTGGCGCAGGTGGGCGCGGGCCTCAAGCAGGGCCAGACGCTGACCGCCGGGGGCCAGTTCGCCGAGTCGCAGGCCAAGAAGCAGTCGGACATGGGCGGCGGCCTGTCGGGCATCGCCGGCGGCATCGGCTCCATGGTCAATGCCAGCCAGGAACGCAAGGCGGCCGAGCACGACGCCAAGAAGGCCGAACTGGAAGCGCAGGCCAAGGTGCATGAGTCCGGCACGCAGCAGGCGACGGAGCTGGCGCAGCAGATGATGGACGTGATCCGCGACGTGCGCGACAAGCTTGGGGCGATCGAGCAGTCCCGCATGGAAACCAATCGCGGCATCGCCCGCAATATCTGAGCCGGCGCGCCGTAAAGGATCCCGACATGAGCGCAATATCTTCCAACTCTCCCGCCATCGGCGCGGGCGTGCCCCTGTCCGGCGGCGACGCACTGCAGGAATCGGTCGCGTCCCAGGGCGCCGCGGGCGCGGCCAAGGTCCGTGAACTGCTGGATGCCTTCGTGGGCATGGCGGGTTCGCTGCCTGGCGCCAAGGACGCGGGCGGCAGCGGCGGCGACGGCGTGTTCAACGCCAACGGGGCGCCCGCGCTGGCGCCGCCGGCGCAGTCGTTCTCGGCCAACGACATGATCGACCTGTTGCGCAGCATTCGGTCCAAGTCCGACGAGACCCAGATCGCCAGCGCCAAGGAAAGCCTGCTGGTGGCGCGGACGAAGACTGAAAAGAACAACGAGGCGCAGCTCCAGAAGATCCAGGACTACGTCAAGAAGTGCGAGGAAGCCGACCGCAAGGGCGTGCTGGGCAAGATCTTCGGCTGGATCGGCAAGATCGCGGCGCTGGTGTTCTCGGCGATTGCCGTCGCGGTGCTGGCGGCCGGCACCGTGGCCTCGGGCGGCGCGGGCGCGCCGCTGCTGGCCCTGGCGGTGATGGCGCTGATCGGGTCGACCATTGCGCTGGCGGACCAGGTGTCGAAGGAATGCGGCGGCCCCGAGATCAGCCTGGGCAACCTGATGACGACCATCGCCAGCAAATTCCTGCAGGCCTGCGGGGTCAGCGAGGAAACGGCCCAGCGCATCGGCAAGGTGGTCGCGGGCCTGGTGGGCCTGTCGTCGCCCGCCATGCTGCTGATCGAACCCAACCTGATCGGCGGGATGGCCGGCGGCATCGCCGAACTGGCCGGCGCGGATCCCAAGACGTCGATGGCGATCACCATGGCCTTCGGCATGGCCGCGACCATCGCCGTGGGCGTGGTCACGATCGCCGTGACGGCCGGCGCCAGCTCGGTGAGCATGGCCGCCCGGATCGTGGGCGCCGCGGGCCAGATCACGCAGGGCGCGACGCAGATCGCGCAGGGCGCCGTCAAGATCGACGTGGCCAAGACCCAGAACGAGGCCGAAAACATCCAGGCCGACAAGAAAGAGCTGGACGCCATTACCCGCAAGCTCCAGGCCAGGATGGAAGAGTCGCGCGAGGAAATCACCAAATTGATCCAGCAGATGGAAGAGGGCTTGCGCATGGTGACGCAGATGATCAACGGCACGGCGGACAGCATGTCGCAGGTCACCGCGAACATCGGCAAGCGCATGGCCGTCTGATGGCGCGCCCCGCAAACGCATACGCAGCAAGGACAGGAAATGGCCGATACCGCAATTGAACGCAGTGAATTTGGCGAGGCGCTGTACCAGGGCATGGAAGCGCTGCCTTCCAGCCGCCGGCTGACGCCCGAACAGCTGGAGGTGGTCTACGCGCTGGCCTACGCCCAGGTGGCGCAGGAGCAGTACGCCCAGGCGCTGCCCATGTTCGCCTTCCTGGCGCAGTACGGGCCGTCGCGCAAGCATTACCTGGTCGGCCTGGGCGTCTGCCTGCAGATGCTGGGCCGGGCGGACGAGGCCATCAATATCTATTCGCTGGTGCTCACCCTGTATCCCGATTCCCTGCCCACCGCCCTGCGCGTGGCGGAGTGCCACCTGGCGCTGCGCCAGACGGACCAGGCGCGTCGCACGCTCGAGCTGCTGTGCACGCCGGGCACGCCCGACGATGTGCGGTTGCGCGCGGGGGCGCTCCTGCAACTTTCTTCGCGCGAGGCCGCGTCATGAACCATGAACGATAGCGCCGCCAGGCCGGCATCCGCCGCCGCCCAGGCCGTCTCTCCGGAGACGGCTTTTGTGCTTGCGGCGGACGACGCCAGGCTGCTCACCGAAGTCGGCTTCCTGGCCGCGGGCGCGGGCGCCGCCGCCCGCGCCGAAACCATCTTCAAGGCGCTGCGCCGCGTGCGTCCCGGGGCGGCCTATCCGCTGATCGGCCTGGCCGTCGCCTGCCTGAATTCGGCGCGCGCGCCCGAGGCCGTGGCGCTGCTGGAGTCCGCCGTCATCGCCGACCCCGCCGAGCGGGCGCTGCTGGACGCCTGGCGCGGATTCGCGCTGCAGCTGGCCGGCCGCAACGGCGAAAGCCGGCGCCTGCTCGAGGCCGTCGCGCGCGGCGAGGGCGATGGCGCCCAGCTTGCGCGCGGCCTGCTCGGCCTGCCGCGGGAGGGCGCCTGACATGCGCGCCGCTTCCGCTCGTCAACCTGATAACCGGAGTTAGGGAACATGGAAATCGCCGCGCTCTCGGCCGCCCTGCCGCCCATACTGAACGCGCCGGCCGCCGCGCCCGCGCAACTTGCCACCGAACGCTTCAACGCCGTCATGAACGCGCCCGCCGCCGTCGAACCGGGGGGCGAAACGCCCGCGTTGACCGGGCTGCAGGCCGCGCTGCAGACGGCCTTCGCCGCGCCCGTGGACGCGGCGCCGCAGACGCTGGGCAACCAGATCCTCTCGAGCCTGCGCAGCACGACCACCGAATACTCGGAGAAGTGGCAAGGCATCTCGGGCCGGCTGGACGCCATGGCCGCGCAGCCCACGGTGGCCGACATGATGCGGCTGCAGGCCGACCTGCTGCAGGTGTCGGTGAACTACGAGATGGTCAGCAAGGCCGTGTCGCGCACCACGCAGAACATCGATTCGCTAGTCAGGATGTCGTAATGCCATACGTTGCAAGCTTTTCTTCCGGCGCGGCGCCGCGCGGCGCCGCGTTCGCGCCGCTGGGGCGCCTGCGTTATCTGCTGCTGGTCCTGCTGCTGGCGCTGGCGGCCTGCGGCTCGCGCGTCGAGCTGTTCTCCGCCGCCAACGAGAGCGAGGCCAACGAGGTCCTGTCGGTGCTGCTGGACGCCGGCATTTCGGCGCAGAAGGCCACGACCAAGACGGGCGTGGCGGTGTCCGTCGACGGCCAGCAGGTGGCGCGCGCGCTCGACATCCTGCGGGCGCGCGGCCTGCCGCGCGAGCGTTTCGACGGCATGGGGCAGATATTCCGCAAGGAAGGCCTGGTGTCCTCGCCGATGGAAGAGCGCGCCCGCTATATCTATGCGCTGTCGCAGGAGCTGACCAACACGCTGTCGCAGATGGACGGCGTGCTGGCCGCCCGGGTGCACGTGGTGCTGCCGGAACGCGGCGGCGTGGGCGAAACCACCACGCCGTCCACCGCCGCCGTCTTCATCAAGCACCAGACGGGCTACAACCTGGACGCCCTGCAGCCGCAGATCCGCAAGCTGGTGACGCACGCCATTCCCGGCCTGACCGAAGACCGCGTGTCGATCGCGCTGGTGTCCGCGCAGCCGGCGGCCGCGTCCGCGGCGGCCGGCAATGCGACGCGCCAGGTGATGGGCATCGAAGTCGCTGACGGCTCGGCCGGCACGCTGGCCGTGCTGCTGGGCGCGCTGACGCTGCTGGTGCGGGCGCTGGCCGCCGCGATCGGCTGGCTGCTCTGGCGCTACGGCCGGCCCGCCGCCGCGGCGCCGCAGCGCCGCGAGCCGGTCGCCGAGGCGCGCCCATCATGACGCTGGCGGCCCGTGCGCTGGATCGCCGGCTGGTTGCCTTCAACCTGCTGCCCAGCCGCACCCTGCATCCCAGCCGCCACGCCGCGTTCGCGGCCCCGGCGCCGGTCGTGCCTGATGCGCTGGCGTCGTCCTGGCACCGCCACTGGTCGCGCGAGATCCTGTGCGCGCTGGGCCTGCAGGAGCGCCCCGTGACCGACCCCAACCGCCCGGAACTCGCGCTGGCGCTGCTGCCCCCCGACGCGCTGGCGCAGTGCGCGCGGCGCATGGGCGCGACGCTGTGCGGTCCGCGCCTGCGCCGCGCCATCGCGGGCGACGAGGTCCGCCTGTTGATCGGCAGCCTGGGCGCGGAGCTGATGGACTTCACGCGCCGCACCGCGGGTGCGCTGCACGCCGGCATCGCGGAAAGCGCGGCGTGGCCGGTCGAGCAGGCGGCGGCCGCCGTCGATACGCTGGGCCTGGCCGCCCTGCGCGCCGCGCTGAGCTCGGGCGGTTCAGAGCTGTCCCTGCGCGCCGAACTGAAACTGCCGGAGCAGCCAGCCCAGGATGCTCCCCTGCCTGCCTTTGACGCGCTGTCGCTCGGGCTGTCGATACTGAAGAACACGGATCCCCTATGGCATTCCTCATTCCCCGCGCTCCGCTGACGCCTCGCGCGCTGGCGGGACGGACCGATCCCGGCGCGCGCGTGCTGCGCGCCGCGGACCAGTCCGCCTGGGCCGACGCGCAAGCGCTGCTGGCGCAGGCGCGCGAGCAGGCCGACGCGATCGTCGGCGGCGCGCAGGCCGCGTTCGACGCCGAAAGCCGCCGCGGCTACGAAGAGGGCCGCGAGTCGGCCCTGCTGGACCAGGCCGAGAAGATGATCGAGACCGTGGGCCGCACGGTCGAATACTTCGCCGGCGTCGAAAACGAAATGGTCGAACTGGTGATGGCCGCGGTGCGCAAGGTCGTCGACGGCTTCGACGACCGCGAGAAGGTCATGGTGGTGGTGCGCAACGCGCTGGCCGTGGTGCGCAACCAGAAGCAGATGACGCTGCGGCTCAATCCCGCGGAAGTCGATACGGTGCGCGAACAGATCAACGACCTGCTGGCCGCCTATCCCGGCGTGGGCTACCTGGACATCCTGGCGGACGGCCGGCTGGCGCGCGGCGCCTGCATCCTGGAAAGCGAGATCGGCATGGTCGAGGCCAGCCTGGAAGGCCAGATCCAGGCGCTGCGCCAAGCCTTCCAGCGCACGCTGGGCAGCCGGGTCTAGCGATGCGCCAGTTCGACTACATCGCCGAAATGATGGGCCTGGCGCTGCAGGACACGCCGACGCTGCGCATCAAGGGCCGGGTCACGCAGGTGATCGGCACCATCATCAAGGCCGTGGTCCCGACCGTGAAGGTGGGCGAAGTCTGCATCCTGCGCAACCCTGGCGAGAACTTCGAGATGAAGGGCGAAGTGGTGGGTTTTGCGCGCGACGCGGCGCTGCTCACGCCCATCGGCGACATGTACGGGATCTCGACGGCGACCGAAGTCATTCCGACCGGCCGCGCGCACATGGTGCCGGTCGGCCCGGGCCTGCTGGGCCGGGTGCTGGACGGACTGGGGCGTCCGCTGGACGAGGCAGAACTCGGCCCGCTCGAGGCCAGCAAGTTCTACCCGGTGTTCGCCGAGGCGCCCGATCCCCTGAAGCGCCGCATCATCTCGCAGCCGCTTGAATTGGGCGTGCGCGCGCTGGACGGCGTGCTGACGTGTGGCGAGGGCCAGCGCATGGGCATCTTCGCGGCCGCCGGCGGCGGCAAGTCCACCCTGATGGGCATGCTGGTCAAGGGCGCCGACGTGGACGTGACCGTGGTGGCGCTGATCGGCGAACGCGGGCGCGAGGTGCGCGAATTCCTGGAGCACGAGCTGGGCCGGGAAGGCCGGCGCAAGAGCGTGATCGTCTGCGCCACCAGCGACAAGTCGTCGATGGAGCGGGCCAAGGCCGCGTACGTGGCCACCGCCATCGCCGAATACTTCCGCGACCAGGGCAAGCGCGTGCTGTTCCTGATGGACTCGGTGACGCGCTTTGCGCGCGCCCAGCGCGAAATCGGCCTGGCGGCGGGCGAGCCGCCGACGCGCCGGGGCTACCCGCCCTCGGTGTTCGCGACGCTGCCCAAGCTGATGGAGCGCGCCGGCATGAATGAGCACGGGTCGATCACGGCGCTGTACACCGTGCTGGTCGAAGGCGACGACATGACCGAACCCATCGCCGACGAGACCCGTTCCATCCTGGACGGCCACATCGTGCTGTCGCGCAAGCTGGGGGCGGCCAACCACTATCCGGCCATCGACGTGCTGGCCTCCGCCAGCCGCGTGATGAACGCCGTCATCACCCCCGAGCACAAGCGGGCGGCGGGACGGCTGCGCGAGCTGATGGCCAAGTACCAGGAGGTGGAGCTGCTGGTGAAGATCGGCGAATACAAGCGGGGCGGCGACGCCGTCACCGACGAGGCCATCGACAAGATCGGCGCGATCAACACCTTCCTGAAGCAGCGCACGGACGAGCGCGCGGCCTTGTCCGAGGCCCTGGCGCGCATGACCGAGATCGTGGGGGCCTGATGAGCGTCTTCGACGAACTGCTGGCCATCAAGCGCTTCCGCGAAGGGCAGGCGGAGATCGCGGTGTCGCGGCAGCGCCTGCGCCATGCCGAGGCGGATGCCGCCCGGCGCGGTTCCGAAACCGCACTGGAGGCCTACCGCGACGAGGCCGAGCGCCGCGAGCGCGCCATGTATGGCGACCTGTGCAGCCGGGTCGTGCGCGTGCGCGAAATCGAGGACGTGCTGCAGGGCGTGGCCGGCCTGCGCGAAGGCGAGCGCCAGCGCGAGCAGGCGCTGGAAGCCGCTGAGCGCCAGCTGGAAGCGGAAAGCCAGGCGCTGGCCGCCAGCCGTCAGCATCATCAGCAGGCCGTGCGCCACACGGGCAAGTTCGTGGAACTGGCGCGCATCCACCTGGACGAGCACCTGAAGGCGCTGGAACAGAAGGAAGACCTGGAAATGGAAGAGGCCGCGTCGATCTCGCGCGATCGCGAGGACTGGGAGCAGCACGAGGAGTTCGAACCGGCATGAGCATCGACCGACGCATCGGCCTGGAAACGGCCATCTCGCAGGGATCGTGGAATGCGGCGAACTCCGACGGCCAGGCCGCCGGACGGCAGGCGAGCGACGCCGACCGCCAGGCGTTCGAGCAGGCCATGTCGCAGGGCGAGGCCGACGCGCCACCCGCGCCGCCGGCCGCCTCGTCGCCGTTTGCGCTGTTCGGCGCCGGCGCTCCCGTGGCCGCGGCGGGCGCCGAGGGCCAGTCCGCAGCCTTGGCCCAGGCCTTGAGCGACACGGCCGGACAGTTGCTGGTGGCCGACGGCAGCCAGGGCCGACGCCAGGTCCGGATCGAACTGAAGGACGACGTGCTGCCGGGCGTCAGCGTGTCCGTCTACGAGGACGAAGGCCGCCTGGTCGCGGATTTCGTCTGCGCCCATGAAGGGTCGCGCGAACGGCTCTGCGCCATGGCGCCCGATCTGGCGGCGCAGATGGCCGCCAGCCTGGACCGGCCGACGCGCGTGCGCGTGGCCACGGACGACCCGGAAGACCCCCGTCTGGCCGAGACCGACGCGCAGCCGCCCGGCCGCTGACTTTCCCTGATTCCCCATGACCGCCAGTACGCATATTTCCCTGTCTTCCTTTCCGCTGCCGCGCCTTAGCGGCAATGAGGCGCGCGCGCGTTCGCTGATCGCGCACCACGGCGCCGACCTGCATGTTGTGTTGCCCCCGCCGGAAGGTGCGGACGCCGAACCGGCCGCGTGGCGCCTGGGCCTCACGCCAGGCGTGCCCGATGCCATCCGCCAGTCCGCCACCCTGTCCGCCGACCTGGAGTGGGCTGGCGCCCGCCTGCGGGTCGGGCTGCCGCCATCGGCCGCGCAGGCCTGGCTTGCCGCCCGGTATCCGGAACTGGACGGCGCGGCGCCGCCGCCCGCGC
>NZ_JBDJLJ010000017.1:0-107521 GCF_039673305.1 Achromobacter spanius | reverse complement strand
GCACCAATCCTTGCAATAACCGCTGGGCTTTCATCGCTGATCGCTTTTGCGGCAGGCGTTGCCGGGTAACCCTTGGCGCCTGTTGCACTTGCTTGGCTTCGCGGTTCAAAAACTGCTTGAGCTGCGAAGGAGCGAGACTATAGCACAGTTTTTGGAGCTGTCATGCCGGGGGAACAAATCGGTCGGCAGATTTCGCACGCATGGCAGAGGCTGCGGCTGTTCCCTTACCAGGAACAAGCCGCGGCTTCTGCCGTGCGGTGACATCCGCGCCCCTGGAAGTGGCCTCGCCCCCAGCCATACGTCGCAGCTGTTACCAGCCGCTGTCGCCTATATAAAGGGGCAAACGCTAGAGGGGGCAAACGCCAATCTATATATAGAAGCGGTAGAGGCTAACACCAACCTGTCGCGACAAACACCAATCACATATAGAGACAGAGGCGCCAGTCAGCCCGGATCGGTCGAACGACCGCAATGCTTGCAGGCAGAATCTACCAGCGGAGGTAGTCCGCATTGCGCAACCGTTCCAGGTCGCGTTTTACGGTTGCTTCGTTCACCAGCCATTGGGGCGCGCCGACGTCCTGCAACTGGTGCGCGTCCATTTGCGCAGCCAGGTTGCGCATCCGGGCTTCGCTGCGCCACTTGCGGTACGCGCCCCAGATCCGGCCAAGCCAGCTTTGGCCTGGCGCCTGCGCCGCTTCCAATACGGCAAGCGCAGGTTCCGGCGCCGCCCGAACCGTGGAGTAAGGCGGGCAATACAGGGGGGAAGTCGGGGTGCAGCTCTGCGTAGACATGATGGGCTCCTTCGCTTTATCCGTTTGGTAAGCGTATTCGCCCATTGTCCGGCTGAAAATCGAATTGTTTTGGCATTATCGGTAAGTTACGATGACCAATAAGCAAACCCAACCCACCCGCCCATGCGCCTGCCTCTGAATACCCTCCCCGCCTTTCGCGTCGTCGCCGAACTGCAGAACCTGCGCGCCGCAGCGGAACGGCTGCACCTCACGCACAGCGCCGTCAGTCAGCAGATCAAGGTGCTGGAAGAACAATTGGGATTTCCGCTTTTCGAACGCAGCGGCCGAGGCATCGTGCTGAACTCCGCTGGCGCCGCCCTGCTATGCAGCGTGCAAGGCGCAATGGCGCTGCTCGATGAGGGCGTGCAGGCGGCCAGCGCAGCCGTCACGGGGAGCGAGCAGCGCCTGCGCGTATCGGTGTTGCCGTCCTTTGCACAACGCTGGCTGCTGCCCCGCATGTCCCGGTGGCGGGCGCGGCATCCGGGACTGGCCCTCGAGATCGAAACGTCGCAGCAGGTGGTGGACCTGCTGCGGGACGGATTTCATGCGGCGCTGCGGTTTGGCCGGGGACCGTGGGCGGGGGTGGAATCGGAACCGCTGTTTGACATGCCCCTGCCTCTCATCGTCCTGGCTTCGCCCGAAACGATGGCCTCACTACCCGACAATTCGCCGGAAACCCTGTCGCGGCAGCCTTTGCTGGGCGAACGCGAAGTCTGGCAGCACTGGTTCAATGCCGCCGGGCTGCGCGTCCCGGTCACGCCGGTAGCGTCCTTCAATGACGCAGGAATGATGCTGCAGGCCGCCGAGCAAGGGCTGGGCATCACGCTCGGGCGCGAACTGCTGGCCGCAGACGCCCTGTGCGCCGGCCGATTGGTCCAGGTTTCGCCCATCAGCGTGCACTATGAACAGGCGCAAACCTATCACCTGGTCTACCGGCCCAGCCTGAAGGACTGGGCTCCGCTGGCCGCATTCAAGCAATGGCTGCGCGACGAATTGGAAATGTCGCGCAGGAATCTGGTCACGCCGGACCCGGACGATCCGCGCAATCCATAAAAAAGAGGCAAGGCAGCGCAACGCTGCCTTGCCTCGACCAAACGCGGCGCCCGGCGGAATGCATCTCCGCGCCCAGGATTCACTTCGCTTGAATTGCCTGGCGGACGCCGCGGCGGCGGCAGTGAATCTTCAGGCCGGCCTTATGCGGCCTTGCGCGCCGACGCGGCGGCGGGCTGCATGGAATCCGTTTCGTTGAACCGCTGGTGCCACGAGAATGCCTCTTCAAGCAGATGGGGCGTCTGGCCGCCGCGTTCGCATGCGCGGTCGAAGTAGTCCTGCAAGGCGTCGCGGTAAGAGGGGTGCACGCAATTGCGGATGATGGCGCGAGCGCGCTCCCGCGGCGCCAGGCCGCGCAGATCGGCCAATCCACATTCGGTCACCAGCACGTCCACATCGTGCTCCGTGTGGTCCACATGGGACACCATCGGAACCACGCTGGAGATGTCGCCGCTCTTGGCCATGGACTTGGACACGAAGATCGCCAGATGGGCGTTGCGAGCGAAATCGCCGGAGCCGCCGATGCCGTTCATCATGTGCGTGCCGCCGACATGCGTGGAGTTCACGTTGCCGTAGATGTCGAATTCAAGGGCGGTATTGATCGCGATGATGCCCAGGCGGCGCACGATCTCCGGCGCGTTGCTGATTTCCTGGGGACGCAGCACGATGCGTTCGCGGTAGTGCTCGATATTGGCCAGGATCTTTTCGTACACGGGCTTGGAGACCGTGATGGACGAGGCCGAGGCGAATGCGAGCTTGCCCTGATCCAGCAGTTCGATGGCGCTGTCCTGCAGCACTTCGGAATACATCGTCAGATTCTCGAAGTCCGACGATTCAAAGCCGTGCAGCACCGCGTTGGCAATGGTGCCGATGCCGGCCTGCAGGGGCAGCAGCGCGTTGGTCAGGCGGCCCGCGTCGACTTCGGCGCGCAGGAAATCGTTGATGTGCCCGGCGATGGCATTCGTCTCGTCGTCGGGGGGCAGCGCATTGGACGGGCTGTCGGGCTCGTGCGTGACGACGATGGCGGCGATCTTCTCGGGATCCACCTCGATGCAGGGCGAGCCGATGCGCTGGTCCACCGACACCAGGCCGATGGGCTGGCGGCCCGGCCGGTCGCCGGGAACGTAGACATCGTGCAGGCCCTCGATGGCGGCCGGCACGCTCATGTTGAGTTCGACGATGATCTTGTCGGCCTGCTGCGCGAACGTGGCCGAATTGCCCACCGACATCGTCGGCACGATGGCGCCGGTTTCGGTGATGGCGGCGGCCTCGATGATGGCCACGTTGATCGGGCCGAGGTGGCCGGCGCGCAGTTGCTCGACGGTTTCCGACAGATGCTGGTCGATGAAGGCGATCTCGCCCTGGTTGATCTTGCGGCGCAGCGTCGTATCCACCTGGAACGGCATGCGGCGCGCCAGGGCATTGGCCTGGGCCAGCAGCTTGTCGGTATCGTGCCCCAGCGACGCACCGGTGATCAGCGTGATGGAGAGCGGCTCGCGCTCGGCACGCGCCGCCAGCGCCGCCGGCACGGACTTACAGTCCCCTGCCCGCGTGAAGCCGCTCATCCCGACGGTCATGCCGTCCTGAACCAGCAAAGCCGCCTGATCGGCGGACGTGATCTTGGCGCGCAGTCCAGGGTTGCGGATACGGTCGAGATGCATGGTGTCTCCAAATTTGAATGCCTACAGCTTGCGGCCGGGCGCGGCGATGCCGCTTTGCGCGCCCAGGCGCCGTCTGACGCGGCGTTTCCCGAAGTCCCATTGCGGGCGCGAGCCGGCAACGGAACGATTTTTCGGCAGTATAGGAAGCCGCGCGCAAATCTCGTAATGACTTAAAATCATCCATTCCAGTCGTTTTTTTCATCATTTGAGTTTTTCGCCAACGCGCGAAGGGGCCGGCAAGCATGGATGTGCGCGCATTGCGGTATTTCGTGGAAACGGTCAGGCACGCCAGCTTCACGCAGGCGGCCAGGTCGCTCTTCGTGACGCAATCCACCGTCAGCAAGATGATCCGCCAGCTCGAGGAAGAAGCCGGTACGCCCCTGCTGATCCGCGACGGGCACACCGCGCGCCCCACCGACACCGGGCGGGTCATGTATCAGCGGGGGCTGCAGGTGCTGGAATCGATGCGCCAGCTTTCCGAGGAATTACGCCAGACCGCCGAACTCGATCGCGGGTCGCTGGAGGTCGGCATTCCGCCGATGATCAATCTGCTGTTCACCCCGGTCGTGAAGCGGTTCCGCGAACTGCATCCAGGCATCCACCTGACCCTGCGCGAAGGCACCGGCCAGGCGGTGGAAAGCCTGGTCGCGCAAGGCGAGCTGGAAGTGGGCGCCACCATCCTGCCCGTCGCCCCCGACGCTGGACTGGCTGCGCAGGCATTCGGCAGCTATCCCATCTGGGTGATCGGTCCGCCCGACGCGCCCTGGGCCGGCAAGACCTCGCTGCCGCTTGGCGCGCTGCGCGACGCGCGGCTGCTGATACCGACCGACGATTTCGCGATCACGCGCCGCTTGCGCCAGGCGTTTGCCGATGCGGGCTTCCAGCCCGGCATCGCGGCGCAGAGCGCGCATTGGGATTTCCTGGTGGCCATGGCTTCGGCCGGCCTGGGCGTCGCCCTGCTGCCCGAGCCGCTGATGCAGCGCATGAAGACCCGGGGCCTCAGCACGGCAAAGCTGGCCAAATCCGGCATGCAATGGGAAGTGGGCCATATCTGGCTGCAATCCGGCTATCTGTCCTTTGCCGCCCGCGCCTGGCTGGACGTCTGCAATGCCGTCCTTGGCGGGCCCAGGAAACCGGCAGTGCGCCCGCCAAAACACCAGCCGAGTTGAATCCAAACGTTGGCCTCGTAAACTTGGGTTGCGGCCAGCAGCGGCGGCAGACGGTCGGACAAGTCCGCCGCTGAATCCGGCCCTGTTTTATTGGCCCGGGCCCTACCCATTCGCCCGGAAAAGCGCCGTTCAGAAAACTGGGGACGCAATACCAGTTTTTGTTGCAACGGCCGGGGCGGCGGCTTGCTATGCTGCCGCCTCGACGCGAGTGACTCGCCCAAAAACATGACCCCGATTCCGTACACCTTGCTTACGCGCGTCCGCCGCGCGACCGCCTCCCATCTGGCGACGTTGCTTGCCGCATTGCTGCTGGCCTTCTGCTTCATGCCCGCCTTCGCGGCGCCGCCGGCCGCGCCCGCGGATACCGAAGCCGTGCTGTCGGCCGCCCGCAAGCAGATCGACGACATGCGCAAGCGGATCGCCGATGAAACCGACGATGCCGTGCTGGTCAAGCAGCGCGGAGACGCCCTGGACATCCAGTCCAAGGCAGACGCGGCGGCGGAAGCCCTCACGCCGCAGCTGGCCAGCGTGACGGCGCGGCTGAGCGAACTGGGCACCCCTCCCGACGGCGCGAAAGAAGCGCCGGACGTGGCGGCGCAGCGCGCGCAACTGGAAAAGAACAGCCGTGCGCTGGACGCGCAGATAAAGCTGGCCAGGCTCCTGTCCGTGGACGCCGGCCAGACGGCCGAGCAGATATCGGCGCAGCGGCGCACGCAGTTCCAGGCGCGCCTGGGCGAACGGCGCGACTCCTTCCTGTCCGGCCAGTTCTGGTCGGAATTCCACGAGGAATTCCCGCGGGATCTGGAACGTTTGGAGGCCTTGCGCGATGACCTGTCGACCGCCGTCGGCCAGACGCCCAAATGGGGCTGGCTGCTGCTGGCCGCCGTCGCCGCGCTGGCGATCGCGCTGCGCATCTGGGTGGGCCGCTTCCTGCTGCAGTTGACCTCCACCCGCGTGCCGCCCGGCCGTCTGCGCAGATCGTTCCTGGCCGTGACGCTGGTGATCCTGTCCGTGGCCACGCCCGGGGTGATCGCGCTGTTGATCCAGGCGGGCCTGGACTGGAAATCGCAACTGTCCGACAGCACGTCCTCGCTGCTGACGAACCTGGTGGCGACCGTCTGTTTCGGGGGATTCGTCTCCGGGCTGGGCTACGCGCTGCTGTCCACGAACCGCCCTTCCTGGCGCCTGCCGCCCATCAGCGATATCGTCGCCACCCGGCTGCGCTGGCTGCCCGGCGTGCTTGGCGTGCTGGTGGTGATGATCTGGCTGGCCGAACGGCTGCCGGTCCTGCTCAACGCCAGCCTGACGACGACGATCACGCTGACGGGCATCGTGGCCGTGCTGACCATGGCCATGCTGGGCGCGGTGCTGGCCATCAGCCGCCGGTTGCGGCGCCAGGCCATGCTGGAAGACGGATCGCCCGTTCCGCTCTGGGTGTCGCTGCTGCTGGCCGCCGTCTGGACCGTGCTGATCGTCAGCCTTGCCAGCCTGCTGGCGGGCTACGTGGCGTTTGGCAGCTTCCTCGTCAAGCAAGTGCTGTGGGTCCTGATCATCCTGGCGTCGGCCTATCTGGCGTCCACCCTGATCGAAGACGGATTCAGCACCCTGCTGGGCACGTCGCACCGCGACAGCGGCGAGGGCGAAGGCCCCAGCATGCGCGACCAGGCGGCCGTGCTGCTGTCCGGGCTGGGCCGCGTGGCCATTGCCCTGCTTGCCATCATCCTGCTGCTGGCTCCGTTCGGCGAAGCGCCGATGGACCTGCTGCAACGCTTCGACCAGTTGCGCAAGGGACTGGCCATCGGCGAGGCGCAGATCCGGCCCGGCGCGGTGCTGCAGGCGCTGATCGTGCTGGCCCTGTCGCTGCTGGGCGTGAAGATGCTCAAGCGCTGGCTGTCCAACCGTTACCTGCCGACCACGGAACTGGATCCGGGCATGCAGCTGTCGGCCGCGACCCTGTTCGGCTATGGCGGCTTCGTGGTGGCGGTCGCGCTGTCGCTGTCCGCGGCAGGCATAGGCCTGGAACGGGTGGCATGGATCGCCAGCGCCCTGTCGGTCGGTATCGGTTTCGGCCTTCAGGCCGTGGTCCAGAACTTCGTGTCGGGCCTGATCCTGCTGGCCGAACGTCCGGTCAAGGTGGGCGACTGGGTGTCCCTGGGCGGCGTGGAGGGCGACATCCTGCGCATCAATGTGCGCGCAACCGAAATTCAGATGGGAGACCGGTCCACGGTGATCGTTCCCAACTCCGAGTTCGTGACGAAGACCGTCCGCAACGTCACCCGCTCCAATCCGCTGGGCCTGGTCCAGATCAAGCTGCCCATGCCGTTGTCCACCGACGCGGAGCAAGTGCGCGAACTGATCCTGCAGGCCTTCGCCGACCATGAGGACGTGCTCGACGCGCCGGCGCCCAATGTGTTCCTGGACGGCATCGACGCGGGCCATCTGGTTTTCAATGCCAAGGGCTACGTATCGTCGCCCCGCGCGGCGTACGGCGTGCGCAGCGCCCTGCTGTTCACCGTGCTCAAGCGCCTGAACGATGCAGGGCTCGAGGTGTCGTCCCCGCCCACGATGTTGCTGGCTTCGGCGCCGGAACCGGTGCAGGCAGCCACGCCCGTCGCGGTCCCGCCGCCCGCGTCAACCTAGCCGCCGCCTCAGCCCGGCGAGTAAAAGTCGGCGAACTGCTGCCGCTCCAGGCGCGGATTGCGCAGCGGCGGCGCGGACAGCGTGGCGCTTCGGGCGGAGAGCACCGGGTAGCCCTGCACGACCGGCGCCTGCGGCGCGGGCGGCGCGGCGCTCACGGTCTGGACCGGCGTCGGCGTGGCGACCTGCGCGACAGCCCCGCCGTCAAAGCGATGATCGGCCGTGGTCAAGGCCGGATTGGTGCACAGGCCCTGCGCCACCAGCGCCGCCTTGGTGCGGTCATCGGTCTGGCACAGGATATCGATGGCCGCCGTTTCCAGGCGGCGCGAGCGGTCCGCATCCTTGGTGGACGCCGCGGCCTGCATCGTGCGCTCGAAGTTGCGGCGCAGGCTGCATTTCTGGTCCTCGATCGGAATCGCGACATTCATGCCGAAGCCCACCACGGACCCGCCGCCGCCGGCGGACACCATGCAGCTGTCAGACGAAAACGAACCGTAGAAGCTCTGTCCGCCGACGGGCGGCGCGCTGCGCAAGGTGCTGGTCCCGCTATTGCTGGAATTGAGCGTGATGCCCTGGTTGTTGCCCGCGTTGGTCGACCCGGAGGAAGCCGAGGTCGTGGAACTGGAGGTGCTGGTCTGCGCGCCGGCCGACACCGCGGCGAGCGACAGGGAAATGGCTAGAACTATGGTCTTCATGATGTCCCCTCGCCCGGACGGCCGAAGCCGTCCGGATAATTGGGTCAGCGATTGAACCCGACGACGTGGCCCACCGGGCCGATGCCGTGTATCGACCCGAACGCGCCGACATTCGCTGCGTGGAACGTTCCTGTCGCCGACGCGCTCGTTTCGGTCTGCCCGAACGATGCCCCGCCGTTGGCGATGCTGTCGCCGACCATGATCGGCGCGTTGCCGGACACATGGCCGTAGGACTCGCTATTGGCGTACTGGCGCGTGCTGGTCACGACTTGCGTTCCATCGCGGCTGAAGCTTCCGCCGACTTCCGCGATGCCGCCCGTGCTGCCGAACGACGTCTGGCTGGAAGAGCCGTAGCCGTTGACCTGGGTGGCCACCACGGAGCTGCCCGTGGAGATGGACGTGGCGGTGCCGTTGATGGCGCCGGCGTGGACGGTCGCCGATCCGCCCACCTGGCCAGGGCCGGTAGCGTAGGCCGATGCGGCGAACAATGACAATGCTGCGACTGCTGCGAGCTTTTTCATTTGAGCTCCTCCTGATCCGTCTGCACGGATGCACAGGTGCCGGAGACCGACCGGCGCGGACCGTTACTTCCCATGGACTGCACCCGTCTGGGCATAGGAGCGTGGGACTTTCGTATTGGTACGGAATGATTGCGCCGTCCTAGGCAGGTCGGTATCGGTTAAACGAACGACCGGGGCTTTGTGGATGATGGCGTGGCGTATTACGCGAACCTGAATATGCGGATTGGCCGCGCGCGCGGCCATGCATACGGACGAGGAGAAAAGCGCGGGAACGAGGCCCCGAATGGAAGAATTCAGCTGTAAGGATGGGGGCGAGCGCGTTCGGCTCGCACAAAATCCTTAACGCGCATGCGGGTGCGCGCCGCGAGGGTCAGGAATTGCTGCGCGCCTGCGCGATGCGCCAGATCTGCATGGTCTCGCGCCGGGCCAGCAACAGGTCCACGGCCACCAGGACCAGCAGGAATCCGCATTCGGCCAGCGTCAGGTTCGCAAGCACCTGGTAGCTGGCCAGCAACGCGATGCCGGCCACGCCGGCCACGCAGCCGGGCCAGGCGGGCGGCATGCCAGGCTCCCGGACGGGACGCGCCAGGCACAGCCAGGCCAGGAGCGGCAAGCTGAGGATCGACAAAGGTATGTAGATGGCGATCGCCGACAGCAGCACGGCCACGCCGAACTGCGTGTGCAGGAACAGGGACATCAGGGCGATGGCGCCGACGCCGGCATACCAGAGCAGGCGGACGGTAATGAGGCGAGTCAAGGCGACGGCTCGGTGATTCATTCGAAGACGCGGAAAGCGGAATTTTCAGCCATACTACTCCGGCCTTCCGGCCCCCACCCGATTTGGAGACACCGCCATGATCCAGGAGATTGCCAGCATCCATGTCCGCGAAGGACAGGAGGCGCTGTTCGAAGCAGGCGTTGCGCAGGCGAAACCGCTCTTTCTGCGCGCCCGCGGATGCCACGGCATGGAGCTGTACCGCAGCATCGAGCAGCCGCAGCGCTACACGCTGGTGGTGGCCTGGGAAACGGTCGAAAACCACATGGTGGATTTTCGCGAATCCACCGACTTCCAGGAATGGCGCAAGCTGGTGGCGGGCTTCTTCGTCGAACCGCCCCAGGTGCATCACGAACAGAAAGTGATCTGACGCGCCGGACGCATTCGCGCGCCCCTGCGCTAGTCTTGCGGCGGATCGTCGTACTTGCGCGCGCTGCGCCGGAAGCGGTCGGCCGGATACTTCCCGGCATTCTTGACCATCTTCCCGGCGACGGCTTGCGCGATATCGACGCCCAACTGATCCGCCAGCGCCACCAGATACATCTGCACGTCCGCGATTTCATCGGCGGCGTCGGCCAGTTGCTCAGCGGGCAGATGGCGGGACTGGTCTTCGCTGAGCCACTGGAACAGGGAAACCAGTTCGCCCGTTTCGCCCGCCAGGGCCATCGCCAGGTTCTTGGGCGAGTGAAACTCCTGCCATTCGCGTTCCGCCGTGAAGCGGCGCAAGGCCAGTTTGATTTCTTGCAGGTCTGACATCGGCGTTCCCCAATTCAGCGGCGGATCAGGACGCAGCCAGGCGCGCGCTGGCCGCCAGCGCCACGGCAACCGTGGTCCGTACGTCGGCCAGGGCCCGGTGGGTCGGCTGCGATGCGCCGACGTGACGCGCCAGGATATCGAGCTTATGGGAGGGCAGCTCCGGCCACGCCCGTCGCGCCAGCGCCAGGGTGCAATGCGTGGCGTTCGGAAACGGCAGTCCCGTCTGGTCGGCCGCGGCACCGAGAAAGCGCCTGTCGAACGAGGCATTGTGGAAAAACACAGGCAGGTCCTCGACGAAATCCAGGAACGAGGAAAACGCCTGCACGACCGGCACGCCGTCGCGCTCGACCTCTGCCTGGGTGATGCCGGTCAGACGCGAGATGAACGAGGGCACCGGACCGCAGGTGCGCACGACCTGCGTGTACTCGCGTTCGAGCACGCCCCCGACCCCCACCCTGACCGCCGCGAATTCCAGGATTTCGCAACTGGACGTCGACAGGCCGGTGGTTTCCAGGTCGGCGACGATGAAAGGACCGCCCAGCGCCTGCAGCGCGTCAGTCAGCGCGGCCTGGGCCCGCGGGGCCGGCCGGGCGGGTCCGGTTCCGCTGGCGCGCGTGCGTCGGTAAAAGAAGGTCACGGGCCTTACTCCGCCGGCTGCAGGGCTGCAAACCGAGGCGAGCCGTCGGCAAGCTTTCCGAAGAACAGCTCCTCGGGCCGCACCCACAGGCCGCGCGCGTGCGGCCAAAGGTGTTCGTACACCACCAGGGATTCCTCGGTCTCGGAATGGCGGGCCAGTCCCACATAGCGGTAAAGGCCGCCTTTATAGTGGCGGTGCGTGGCAAGGGCAAGGGCTTCGGATTCGGTCATGGACGGCTGCTGCAAATGGCGCGGCCCGGGATGGAAAGAGACTCCTGCCCCCGGGCCAAGGATTCAGACAATGCCGTCTTTATAGCGCACTGACGCCGGCGCCCATTGCCGCATTGCACGCTAGGCCGCCCGCCGCCTCTCGCCCGCGTCCGCGCTCATCTGGGTGATGTCTTCCGTGACGCCCCCCAGCTTGGCCGATTGCGCCAGGGATACTTCCACGACCTGGGCCATGATTTCCGTGACGCGCCGCGACGACGACACGATGCCTTCCATCGTGTCGCCCGCGGACCGGACCAGCACCGCGCCGCCTTCGATCTGTTCGACCGACGCCGTAATGAGGCCCTTGATCTCCTTGGCGGCCGCGGCGCTGCTCTGCGCGAGGTTGCGGACCTCGGCTGCCACGACCGCGAACCCCTTGCCGTGCGCGCCCGCGCGCGCCGCCTCGACCGCGGCGTTGAGCGCAAGAATGTTGGTCTGGAACGCAATGCCGTCCATCACGCCGATGATCTCGGAAATGCGGCGCGAACTCGCGGTGATCTCGCCCATGGTCGTGACCACGTCGCGCACGGTCTGGCCGCCCGTTTCCGCGATGCTGCTCGCTTCTTTTGCCAGGTTGTTCGCCTGCCCGGCCCTTTCGGCGTTCTCCGTCAGGCCCTGGACGGCGACGCGCAGCGTCTGCGCGGCCGTAAAGCGGCGGGTGATGTCGGTGGCGAACTTCACGACCTTGAACGGCCTGCCCTGCGCATCGAAGATGGGGTTGTAGCTGGCCTCGATCCAGACCTGGCGACCGCCCTTGCCCACGCGCAGATATTGGCCCGTGTCGTGTTCGCCGTTGCGCAGCCTGCGCCAGAAATCCTTGTACGCCGCACCCATGGCTTCTTCGGGCGGCACGAACATGCTGTGGTGCCTGCCCAGCACTTCGTCGGCACGATAGCCCATCGCATGCAGAAACAGGTCGTTGGCGCGGATGATGGTGCCGTCGAGTTCGAACTCGATGATCGCCTGCACCTTGGAAATCGCCGCCAGTTGCCCTTCGGAGTCGGCCTGGCGATGCTGCTGGCCGGTGATGTCGGTGGCGTACTTGACGATCTTGATCAGCCGTCCGCGTCTGTCGAAAATCGGGTTGTAGGACGCCTGCAGCCAGACATCCGTGCCGTCCTTGCGTATGCGGCGGTAGCGACCGGAGTCGTGCGCGCCCTGTCCCAGTCTGTCCCAGAACGCTGCGTAGGCCGCCGATCCGCGCTCGGCCTGATCGATGAACATCCGGTGATGCCGCCCCTGGATCTCTTCCAGCGCATAACCCATGGTGTCCAGGAAATTCTGGTTGGCCATCAGGACGCGGCCTTCGAGATCGAACTCGATGACGGCCTGGCACTTGTGGATGGCCGCGATCTGGCCGTCCAGGTCCGCTTGGCGCAAGGCGCCGCTTCCACGAAAAATGCGGTCCAGGGTAATACCAAGCATGGAGACCTCCAGGAGATGGGATTGCCGCGCGCACCTGGCACTCATGTATCTAATGGAAACTATTTAATCCTAAAAATTAGCGTCTCTCAACGGTTTTTCTTGAGGAGCGGCAAAAACAAAGGGACGCGTGGCGATTGCGCACACCCGGGTAAATCCCGACCTAGGGCGCATCCAGCTCGCGGTACTGGCGAAAAATATCCTCGCCAAACGGCAGCCGCCTGCCGCTGTCGAAATAGGCCTTCAGTTCGGGAAGCTGGGTGACCCGCTCATGCAGCGCAAAGATCTTCGGATAATGCGCGGCCAGCGTTCCCATGCGCTTGGGGAAGGCATACAGCAGGCCATCGACCAGGTGAAACAGCGACAGGTCGACGTAGGTCCAGCCCTTGCCCCCCGCCAGCCACGCCTGCGGCCCGTCCAATACCCGTTCGAAATAATCCAGGAACTTGGGAATGCGCTCCTCGCGAAATACGCGCGCGCGGCGTGCCGCCTCTTCCTTCTGGTCTTCGTAGTATTCGCTGGCCGAGATGGGGTGATGCGTGTCGTGCGCCTCGGCCACCATGTCCGCGATGGTGAGCTGCAACTGGTTCACCCACAGTCGGCCTTCCAGCGACTCCGGCGCCAGGCCGTGCTTTTCGCCCAGGAAAAGCAGGATATTGGCCGTTTGCCCCAACGTGATGTTTCCCGCCACCAGATAGGGCGGAGCGAAAGGCGGATGCCTGCGCGCGGACTGCATGTCGTCGATCAGGGTGCCTTCATCGGCGCCGGGTTCACGCGCGCGCTCGCGGTAGGGGATACCGCCAGCCTCCAGCGCCAGGCGCACGAACTCGCCGCGCCCGGGGATGCCATTCCAATACCAAAGGTCGTAGGTCATACGGTCTCCTTTCGATGGACAAGGGCCATGGCCTGTTCACGCTGGCGGCAGTTCAGCGCGGGCCTAGACTGAAAATACGCTCATGTCGCCACCTTGCTCCACGGCTCGGCGGCCATGCGCCTGCTGATATTGCCTGGGGGACTGGCCGAAATGCGCCCGGAACTCCCGCGAAAAATGCGCGCCATCCGCAAACCCACAGTCCAGCGCGATCTGGGTAATGGTGCACTGGTTATTCAGCAAAAGCCAACTGCCATACTCCAGTCGCAATTGGCGTTGAAAGGACATGGGCGACATGCCGGTGGCCAGCCGGAAGGCGCGCTCCAGTTGCCGGCGTCCCACACCCACGTAGCGCGCGATGGCGTCGAGCGGCGGCGGGTTGTCGATGCGTTGCTCGATGAAGTGGGCGGCCTGCCGCACGCGCAGGTCCTGGATGCCGGACAGGTCGGTGTGAAAATGCGCCTGAGGCACCCGGCCAGGCCGAACCCCCTGCAGCATCATGTGCCGCATGGCCTGCTGCGCCTTGTCGCGCCCGCAATGCCGCGCCACCAGGTACAGACCCAGGTCGATCGCAGCCGTCGAGCCCGCGCAGGAGATCAAATCGCCTTCGTCCACGAACAGGCGGTCGACCACGGCCCGTGTCTGCGGAAAGCGTTCGCGGAAGACGTCCAGCACATTCCAGTGCACGCAGACGGTGCGCGGCCCGATCACGTCCGCCTGGGCCAGGGCGAAAGTTCCCGTACAGATTCCCAGGAGGCGCACGCGCTGCGCCGCCGCCCGCCGCAGCCACTCGCGCAGCCGCTCCGGCATGCGTCCGTTGATGTAGTCGTTGCCGCCGCACACCGCCACGTAGTCGAACTGCGTGGGGTCGTCGGGCAGGCTGTCCACGACATCGATCGTCAGGCCGGCGCTGGAACAGCGCGGCTTGCCATCCCAGCTCATCACGCGCCACGCGGTATGGATCTGCCTGCTGCGGCCGCCGTGGTCCCCCGCCAGGCGCAGTACATCGACCAGGCCGGCAAAGGCGGCCAGCGTGAACTGGTCCAGCAGCACGATGCCGATGGTCAGCGCGGGTTTTCCCTGAAGCTGATCACCGTCGCCTTCTTCATAGGAGAGCGGCGGGAACGAGGCGGTCGGCACGGAACTCATGACGCAATTATTCAAGTTTTTGTCCCATGCCTTCAAGCTGGTTTTCCCGGGGATCGCCCAAGATGAGGGTGTGCTGCCGGATGGCGTCGCTCGTCGGCGCCAACGGTCCAGCGCCGACAAATTCACAAGGGGAATCCGACATGGCAATACTGACCCGCAGCGCCCTGAGCGCCGCCTTGCTGGGAGCCGGACTACTGCTGTCCGTCCAGGCTCACGCGCAGCAGCAGAAGATCACCGTCGCCTGGTATGGCGGCAATTGGGGCGACGCCTTCCGTGCCTGCGTCGCCGAGCCCTATACCAAGGCCACGGGTGTGACCGTGGTGCCGGAAGTCGGCACCTCCACCACGACGCTGGCCAAGCTTCAGCAGCAGAAGAACGCGCCCACCATCGACGTGGCCTGGATGGACGGCGGCATCAGCGAACTGGCCGAGCAGGCCGGCGTGCTGGAGAAACTGGATCCCTCGACGATCCCCAACTTGAAAAACGTCATCGACCAGGGCGTCTACAAGAACGGCGACGCGGCCTATGCCGTCAGCACCGGCTACTACTCGCTGGGCATCGCCTACAACACCAAGGAAGTGAAGCAGGCACCGACCAGCTGGAAGGACCTGTGGAAGCCCGAATACGCCGGCGCCATCGCCGTACCGTCGCCGGCGAATTCCTCTGGCGTGCCCTTCGTGTTCTTCCTCGCGCGCGTCTGGGCCATCGATCCCTCCAATCTGGGGCCGCTGTACGCCAAGCTGGCGTCCCTGGACACGGCGCTGTTCTTCGACAGCTCCGGCGCGGCCACCAATGCCTACCAGAGCGGTGAAGCCATCATCGGCGCCCACTTCAACGTGGGCGCTTGGGACCTGATCGACAAGGGCCTGCCCATCGGCTTCGCGGTGCCCAAGGAAGGCGCGTGGGCCACCGACGCGCGGCTACATCAGGTGAAGAATGCGCCGAACCCCGCAGCCGCGCAGAAATTCATCGATACGGCCCTGACGCCCGACGCCGCCGCCTGCCTGGCCACGCGCCTGTACCTGGGGCCCGCGGTCAAGGATGTGCAGGTTTCCCCGGATGTCGCGCGCAAGCTGCCTTGGGGCGCCGAGGGCTCGGTGAAGAACCTCAGCCTTTTTGACTGGAACCTCATCAACGGCCGCCGCGCCGAAGTCACCGACGCGTGGAACCGCCAGGTCGCCCGCAAGCGCTAGGGTCAACATGTCCGCTTTGCTAACCATCGAAGCCGTGTCCATGCGCTTTGGCGCCTACCAGGCGTTGGACCACATCGACCTGGATATCCGCCAGGGAGAGTTCGTGGCCTTGCTGGGCCCCAGCGGCTGCGGCAAGACTACTTTGCTGCGCGCGATCGCCGGATTCTTGCAGCCGGAGTCCGGCCGCATCCTGATCGAGGGCCAGGACATCAGCCGCCTGCCCGCGCATCGCCGGCCCCTGAACACCGTGTTCCAGAACTATGCGCTGTTCCCGCACCTGAACGTGCTGGAGAACGTGGCGTATGGCCCAAGGCGCCATGGCGCCTCGCGCGCCGATGCAGCCGAGCGGGCCCGTTCCGCGCTGGACCAGGTGGGACTGGCTGACTTCGGCGCGCGCTATCCCCGCGAGATGTCGGGCGGACAGCAACAACGCGTGGCGCTGGCGCGAGCGATCGTCAACCAGCCCAAGCTGCTCCTGCTTGACGAACCGTTGTCCGCCTTGGACCTGAAGCTGCGCAAGCGCATGCAACTGGAGCTCAAGCACCTGCAAGCCAGGCTGGGCATCGCCTTCATCTTCGTCACACATGACCAGGAAGAGGCAATGACCATGGCCGATCGGGTGGTGGTGATGCATGCCGGGAAGATCGAGCAGGTCGGCTCGGGCACGGACATCTACCGGCAACCCGCCACGCGCTTTGTGGCGGAGTTCATCGGGGACGCAAACTTCCTGGCGTTCAGCGCCCGCGACGGCGCGCTGCACCTGGATGCGCAGGGGCTGCGAATTCCGCTGCACGCGAGAGCCGCGCCCGTGCGCGGCGTGGCCGTGCTGCGGCCGGAAGACCTGCGGCTGGTGGACGACATCGACACGGCTTTGACGGGCGCCGTAACGGACGTGATCAATGTGGGCAGCCACAGCTTGATCCACGTGGACATCGGCGGGCAAATATTGGTGGCGCGCCACGGCGGGATCGCGCCGTCGGGGTTGGTTCCGGGCGCCACCGTCCGCGTGGCCTTCCTGCCCGAACGGCTGCACCTGATCGGCGAGCAACCATGAACGCCCGCGGCTGGCTCTCTCCCGGTTTGCTGCTGGCGGCCCCCGTGCTGTTCTTCGCGGCCTTTTTCCTGGCGCCCCTGGCGGTCGTGGCGCTGGCCAGCGTGACGGGCGGGCCAGACGGCGTCACGCTGACGCTGGAGCAATACACGCGCGTGCTGGCCGACCAGTATCACTGGGATGTCATCCTGGTGACGTTCAGGCTGGCATTCTTCACGACCATCATTTGCGTCATCCTGGGCTATCCCCTGGCCTGGTATCTGGTCCGGGTGGTGCGTTGGCAGGCCTGGCGCCGGTTCTGCGTGATCCTTCTGGTGGTGCCGCTCTTTACCAGCAATATCGTGCGCGCCTTTGGCTGGATGGTTCTGCTGGGCCGCAACGGGCTGGTCAACCAGGCGCTGGTGGCCGCCGGCGCGTCGGACCGCCCGGTGCGTTTCATCGGCACCGAGCTGGGCATCCTGATCGGCATGGTCTACGTGCTCCTGCCCTTCGTGGTACTGGCGGTGGGCAACGCCCTGGCGCGCGTGGACCCCGCATGCGAGCAGGCCTCGGCCGACCTGGGCGCCAGTCCGGCCGCCACATTCCTGCATGTCACGTGGCCGCTGACCGTGCCCGGCGTGGTGTCCGGCGCCATCATCGTCTTCACGCTGGCGGTAAGCGCCTATGTCACGCCGGCGCTGCTGTCGGGCGGCCGCATCTCGGTGCTGTCCATGCTTATCTTCCAGCAATACAGCACGGTGTTCGACTTCCATTACGGCGGCGCGCTGAGCATGGTGCTCCTGGCGTTCACCCTGATCCTGGTTGCGCTGGCGAACCGCGCGGCCGCCCTGCCTGGAGCCGCGCGATGATCGCCCGCCACCTCATCCGCCTGATTGCGCTGGTCGTGCTGGCCTACCTGGCGCTGCCGCTCGTCGTCATCCTGGGCGCGTCGTTCACCGCCACGCCTTACCTGGCGTTCCCGCCGCAGGGCTGGACGCTGGACTGGTACCGCACCTTGCTGATCGAGGCCGGTTATGTGGCGGCGTTCACGACCAGCACCCTGCTTGCGCTGGCGGCCACGGTCGCGGCCGTGCTGCTGACGGTGCCGGCCGCCCTGGCGGTGGCACGCCATGACTTCCCGGGCAAAGCCGCCCTGACGTCGGTGCTGATGTCGCCGCTGGTGCTGCCGCATATCGTGCTGGGCGCGGCGCTGCTGCAGTACGGCGCGTACTTCGGCCTGAGCCGCAGCTTTCTGTCGCTGCTGATCGGGCACGTCGTGATCATCGCGCCCTTCGTGCTGCGGTCCACGCTGACCCTGCTGACGCCGGAACAGCGAGCGCTGGAAGAGGCCTCCGCGGACCTGGGCGCCAATCCCTGGACCACGTTCTTCCTGGTGGTCCTGCCGCAGATCCGGCCCGGCATCGTGACCGGTTCCATCTTCGCGTTCATTTCGTCGTGGATCAACGTGGAGCTTTCCATCTTCAACACCACGGCGGACCTGAACACCATCCCCGTGAAGCTCTTCAACTATGTGCAATACACGATAGACCCGACCATCGCAGCCGTATCGGGCGCCACGATCGTAGTTGCGGTGATCGCCATCGTCATCCTGGATTTGACCGTCGGGCTGGACATGCTGTCCGAACGCGGCAAGTAACCCTTCTTATCTTCCTCTAGCCTGGAGCTACAGTCATGCGCAAGCAAGACGCGTTCGATGTCATCTATACCCATACCGAAGGCGAGCCCCTGTGCATCGTGCACAGCGGTATCCCCTACCCCGCAGGATCCACCATCCTGGAAAAGCGGGCGTTCCTGGAGCAGAACTACGACTGGTTGCGCCGCGCGCTGATGCGCGAACCGCGCGGCCACAAGGACATGTTCGGCGTTTTCCTGACGCCGCCGTCCAGCCCTGACTATGACGCCGGCCTGATCTACATCGACGGCACCGAGTATTCGCACATGTGCGGCCACGGCACCATCGCCGTCAGCATGGCCATGGTGGCCAACGGGTTGGTCGCGCGCGGCCAGGACGGCATCACCAAGATCCGCTTCGAGACCACCGCCGGCCTGGTCGTGTCCGAAGTGGCATCCGAAGGCGACAACGTGCTGTGGACGCGCTTCGAGAACGTGCCGGCCTACGTGGCCGCGCAGGATATTCCCGTGGAACTGCCCGGCTACGGCAAGCTGTCGGCCGACATCGTCTGGGGCGGCAACTATTTCGGCATCGTGGACCTGTCCGGCTGCGATCTGCGGATCTCCCCGGATAACGGCACCGAGCTGTCGCGCATGGGCCTTATCGTGCGCGATCAACTGAACGCTCGCCAGCGCATCCAGCACCCGACCGAAGCGCACATCAACAACCTGAACTTCATCACGTTCTGGCACCAGCCCACGATCGAAGGCGCGTTCTACAAGAACGTCCACGTGTTCAGCGCCGGACAGCTTGACCGGTCGCCCGGCGGCACCGGCACCAGCGCCATGATGGCCATGTTCGAAGCGCGCGGAAAGATGGGCCTGAACCAGCCCATCAAGTCCGAGGGACTGCTGGGCAGCGGCGTGTTCGAAGGCTGCCTGCTGGGCGAGGTGGACCTGAACGGCACACGCGCCGTGCGCCCCACCGTCAAGGGAACGGCCAGCATCCTGGGCACGGCGCGGTGGGTCATCGACAAGAATGACCCCGTTGGCGCGGGCTTCCTGATCCGCTGAGGCCGGCGGGCAAGCCAGCGGGCGGGGATTGAAGACCCGCCCGCCGGCCGTCGCCGCGCCGGCCTAATCGCGCGCCGCGTCTTCCAGGATCATTTCCGCGCCGCGCTCGGCCACCATCATGACGGCGGCCTGCGTGTTGCCGGAGACCATCTTCGGCATCACGGACGCATCCACCACGCGCAGGCCGGACAGGCCATTCACGCGCAGTCGCACGTCGGTGACGGCGGCCGTGTCCGACCCCATGCGGCAGGTGCCGATCGGGTGATAGATGGTCTGCCCGTTGTGCCGCGCGAAATCCAGCCATGCTTCGTAGCTGTCGACGGCGGCGCCGGGGCTGACCTCGGCCTCGACATAGCGCTGCATCGCGGGTTGGCCCACGATGCGGCGGGCCGCCTGCATGCCCCCGACCAGGCTGTCGCGATCCACCTGGGCGGACAGGAAGTTGGGGCGGATGGACGGACCGGCCAGCGGATCCGCGGATTTGATGTGGATGGATCCCACGGACTCGGGCCGCAGTTGCGCCACGCCGATGGTCATGCCGGGGTGCCGGTCCAGGATGCGTTCGGCGGCATTGGCGTAGCTGGCGTGCACGAAGAAAAACTGCACGTCGGGCGTGGGGAGTTCCGGCGCGCTTTTGACGAAGCCATGCACCAGCCCCGTGCCCAGCGTCAGGATGCCCTTGTGGCGCAGGTAGTAGCGCGCCACCTGCTGCGCCAGCCTCCAGCCGCGCGACATCTCATTCAACGTTACCGTGCCCTTCACGCGCCAGTTCATGCGCGTGGCGAAGTGGTCGATGTAGTTCTCGCCCACCTGCGGCTGCGCATGCACCACGGCAATGCCGTGGGACTTCAGCAAGGCCGGATTGCCGACGCCGGACAGCTCCAGCAGCTGCGGCGACTGCACCGCGCCCATGCACAGCAGGGTTTCGCGGCGCGCGCGCACCGTGTGCTCCTGCCCGTTCTTGCGGTAGGCCACGCCCACGCAGCGCTTGCCCTCGAAAACCAGGCGCGTCACATGCGCGCCGCATTCCACGCTGAGGTTCCTGCGCCCGGCCGCCGGCTTCATGTAGCCGTCGGCCACGCTCCAGCGCCGCCCCCGATGCTGCAGGACCTGGTAATAGCCCACCCCTTCCTGGTTGCCGCTGTTGTAGTCGGGGTTGAAAGGCTGGCCGTCCTGGCTCGCGGCCTGCAGAAAGGCATCGGACACCGGGAAGCGCTCGGACACTTCTTCCAGGAACATCGGCCCGTCCTTGCCCCGGCCGTCTCCACCGGCGCGGTAGTTTTCTATCTTGCGAAAGACGCGCTCGGCGACGGCACTCCCCCAGCCGGCCGCGCCCGCGGCCTCCCAGCCGTCGTAGTCCTGGGGCTGGCCGCGCACGTAGATCATGCCGTTGATCAGCGTCGAGCCGCCCACGCCCTTGCCGCGCGGCACGGCGATGGTCCGGCCGTAGACGTTGTCTTCGGGTTCCGTCGAAAACCGCCAGTTGTAGTCCGGATCCACCAGCAGCTTGGAGAAGCCCGCCGGGATCGGAATCCACATGCTGCGGGCTTCCTGGCCCGCCTCCAGCATCAGCACGCGGTACTTGCCGTCGGCGCTGAGCCGGTTGGCCAGGATGCAGCCGGCGGTGCCGCCGCCGGCGATGATGAAATCGTAGTCGCCCATCTTTATCCACCGAATCCCGAATATGGCTGCGCGGCCTTAGCCGGCGGCCCCCACGCCCAGCATTTCGACCATCAGTTCGATCTGGCAGGCCAGCATCGGCGCGCCATAGTGCACCTTGCAGCCGCGCGCCTGCGCGGCGAGCAGCAACGCGGTTTCGCGGGGCTGCATGATGACTTCGCAGACCAGCTGATCCGGCGTGAGGCGGCTGGCGTCCAACGGAAGCGGATCGCCTTCTTTCATGCCCAACGAGGTGCCGTTGACGACCAGGTCGTGGCCAGAGGGATCAGGCGTGCCCACCGCGATGTTGGCGCCGGGGTGCAGGGACAGGATGCGGGCCTTCAGGTCTTCGGCCTTGGCCGGCGTGCGGTTGGCGATGGTCAGCCGCGAGACGCCGGCCTGCGCCAGCGCGAAGCCGATTGCGTTGGCCGCGCCGCCCGCGCCCGCCAGGTAGGCGCTCTTGCCCTCGGGAGAGACGCCGCAGCTTTGCAGCCCCCGCACGAAGCCTTCGCCGTCCAGCATATGGGCGACCAGCCGGCCGTCGGATTCGCGGCGCAGCACATTGGCCGCGCCGATCTTGCGTGCGACGGGCGTGGCCTCGTCGGCCAGTTCCAGGATGGCGGTCTTGTGCGGAACGGTGACGATCACGCCGCCCAGGTTCTCGAGGCGGCGCAGCCCCTCGACCACGGCGGCCAGATTGTCGGGCCGGACATGGAATGGCACGCACACGCCGTCAAAGCCGATCCTGGCGAAGTGTTCGTTCATCCGCTGCGGGGTCTTCACGTGGTGGATCGGGTCGGCCAGGATGCCGAACAGGCGCGTGTTGCCGCTGATTTCTTGCATTGTTGTCTCCGGGATCAAGTCTTGATGAATTCGCGCGCCACGTCGGCGATGCCGGCGGCATCGAGCTTGTAGTGGGCGTACAGGGTGGTGGGCGGCGCGATCAGGCTGTATTCATCATAGATGCCGTGACGGCGCAGGCGCACGCCGGCGCCCGCGTCGGCCAGGACCTCGGACACGGCCGAACCCAGCCCACCCAATACGTTGTGTTCTTCGACCGTCATCAGCAGGCGGGATTTGGCCGCCGCCAGCACGGCATCGCGGTCCAGGGGCTTGATGGTGGGCATGTCGATGACGCCCACCGACAGGCCCTCGCCGCGCAGCTGTTCGGCAGCGGCCAGCGCCGCATGCACGGTAATGCCGCAGGCGATGATGTTCAGGTCGCTGCCCGTGTCATGCACAATGGCGCGGCCGAACTGGAACGGCGCGCCGTCTTCGTAGACCTGGGGATCGCGGCCGCGCCCGATGCGGAAATAGATGGGCTCGGGCCAGTCCGCCGACGCCTTGATGGCCGACGCCAGCTGCGGCCCGTCTGCCGGCGACACAACAGTCAGGCCGGCCAGCGCCCGCATGGTGGAGATGTCCTCGGTGGCGTGGTGCGACGTTCCGTAGAAGCCCAGGCTGATGCCGGTGTGGTGCCCGATCAGGCGGACCGGCAAGCGGGTGTAGGCGACGTCCATGCGGATCTGCTCGCAGCACAGGAGGCCCAGGAAGGACGCGAAGGTGGCCACGAAGGGCATCATGCCCGTGGTGGCCAGGCCCGCCGCCGCCGACACCATGTTCTGCTCGGAAATGCCGAACTGGACGTAGCGGTCGGGGTAGGCCTGCGCGAAGCGGTTCAGCCCGTTGGAGTATTGCAGGTCGGCGGAGCCCGCGACGACCGGATGCCCGGCCTTGGCCAGTTCGATCAGGGCGTCGGAAAGATAGGACAGCCCGGGGTTCACCGCATTCAGTGCGCGGTACTGCCAGGAATCGGGGGAAAGTACTTGTGCCTGTGCCATTCAGATCTCGCGGGAGAGGATTTCGTCGACGGCGCTTTGCGCGTCCTGCGGGGCCAGATAGCCCAGGTGCCAGCCCGGTTCGGTTTCCATGTAGGACACGCCCTTGCCCTTGATCGTCCTGGCGATGACGCAGGCCGGCCTGGCCCGTTCACCGTCGGCACGCAGGCGGCGCAGCAGCGCGGTCAGTTCGGCCAGGTTGTGGCCGTCGACTTCGTGGACTTCCCAGCCGAACGCCTGCCATTTCTCTTTGAGCGATTCGACGCCCATGACGTCGTCGACCTTGCCGTCGAGCTGATAGCCGTTGCGGTCGATGATTGCGATCAGGCGCGACAGGCGGTTGTGCGCGGCGAACAGCGCCGCTTCCCAGACCTGCCCTTCCTGCATCTCGCCGTCGCCCAGCATGACGAAGACGTTGAAGTCCCGCCCGTTCATGCGGCCGCCGACGGCCATGCCGACGCCGTTGGACAGCGCATGGCCGATCGAGCCGGAGCTGAAGTCCACGCCCGGCACCTTGCTCATGTCGGGGTGGTCGCCCAGCGGGCTGCCCAGGCGCGTGTAGCCGTCCAGCAATTCGCGCTCGATGAATCCGTGGTCAGCCAGCACGGGGAACAGGCCCACCGCCGCGTGGCCCTTGCCCATCAGGAAGCGGTCGCGGTCGGGCCAGTGGGGCTCGCCCGGCCGCAGGCGCATGACGTCGTAGTACAGCGCCGCGAAAATCTCCGCGCACGAGAACACCGAACTGTAGTGCCCCACCTTGGCGATTTCGATCAGGCGGATGGTTTCCAGCCTGATGTAGCGGGCCTTTTCCCGCAGCATCGCGATTTCCCCTTCAGTGGGGGTCTCCTGGTCCTTGCGCATCGCGTCTCCTCGCTTGTTTGGATATATGATATATAATATACCCAACCCGCTCGAATTGGCTATGCCGGGCTAGAATTCATCCTGGATTCAACCTGCTTCCTATACCAGCAAGCCAGATACGCCATGCCCAGCCTCAAACCGGTCAAAAAAGAGAACCTTTCCGTCAAGGTCTACAACGAGATTCGAAATGCCCTCATCAATGGGCAGTACGAACCTGGCGAGCGCCTGATCATCGGGGAGCTGGCCCAGGAAATGGGCGTGTCCATCACGCCGGTGCGCGAGGCCATCTTCCGCCTCATCAGCGAGCAAGGCCTGGAAATGCAGGCGGCCACCGCGGTCTACGTGCCCTACGTCAATTCGGAAAAGCTGCGGGAAATCCAGCAGATCCGTTTTCACCTGGAAGGCATGGGCGCGGCCGAGGCCGCCCAGAACATCACGCGCAAGCAGCTGGACAACCTGATCGCCCTGCAGCGCGACTTCATCTCCTGCACGTCCACCGATCCCAAGCGCGCCAGCTACCTGAACCGCAAGTTCCATTTCGCCATCCTGGAAGCCAGCAACAAGCCCATCCTGCGCAGCACCGTGGAATCGTTCTGGGTGATTACCGGACCGATTCTCAAGGTGTTCCACATCAAGACCGCGGGACTGGACTACTCGCAGGACGAACACCGCCACGAAGCGGTGATCCAGGCCCTGGAAGCGCGCGACTCGGAAGCGGCCCGCAAGGCCATCCAGGCCGACCTGGTCTGGGGCGGCAAGATCATGATCGACTGGCTGGTCGAACGCGAGAAAGAACTCGACTACCGCCCCCCAGGGGCCCGCAAATAGGACGACTTCATGCTTAAGATTTTTGGAGCTCCCAGCCGCTACATCCAGGGACCCGGCGCGCTGGACACCCTGGGCCAGTACGCGGCGCTGTTCGGCCGGCGCGCCGCGCTCGTCATCGACAGCTATGTCCATGGCGTGCTGGGGCCAAGAATCGAAGCCTTGTGCGCCAGGCACGGCGTGTCGCTTTCGCCACTGATGGTCGAGGGCGACCTGACGCCCGCGGTCATTGACGGCCTGCGCGCGCAAGCCGCCCCGGCGGACATCGACATGGTGATCGCGGTGGGCGGCGGCAAGTCGCTGGACGCGGGCAAGGCGGTGGCGAAGTCCTCGCACTGCCACCTGATCACCGTGCCCACGGTGGCGTCCAACGACGCCCCCACCAGCAAGAACTACGTCCTGTACGACGCGCATCACAATCTCCTGGCGGTTGAGCACATGCTGTTCAACCCGACGATCGTGCTGGTGGACACCGCCGTCATCGCCACGGCCCCCGTGCATTTCTTCCGAGCCGGGCTGGGCGACGCGGTCTCCAAGAAATTCGAGGCCGAACAGTGCCAGCGCAATGGCGGCAAGAACATGTATGACGGCGCGCCGCTGCTGACCGCCCAGCTCATCGCGGACGGCTGCCTGCGCACGCTGCTGGCCGACGGCGCGGACGCCGTCGCCGTGGCCGGCACCGGGAAACCGACGCCGGCGTTCGAGCGCGTGGTGGAAGCGATGATCCTCATGAGCGGTCTCGGTTTTGAAAGCGGCGGCCTGTCCATTGCGCACGCCCTGACGCGCGGGCTGCCCAAGATCAGCGGCGTGGCCACGGCGCTGCATGGCTTGCAGGTCGCCGTGGGCCTGCTGGTGCAGCTGGACATGGAAAAGCGCAACGACGGCATGCTGGCCGACCTGACCCAGTGGTACGCGCAGGTGGGCCTGCCCGCCACGCTGCGCGAACTGGGCGCGGCCGCCACGCCGTCCGACGCCGAACTGACGCTGGCGGCGGACCTGAGCCTGAAGGCGCGCCATGCCGCCAACTTCGATCGGGCGCTGGATGCGAGCACGCTCGCGGACGCCTTGCGACGCCACGCCTGACGGCGGCCACGGCCGGCCGGGCTGGTCGGCCGCACTTCGCCGGCCGCACCTGGCCGGCCGCACCTAGCCGGCCGCACCCGTCAAAACGCGACGTTGTCCTTGCCCTTCAGGCCCAGCTTCGCGCGCGCCTCGTCCGGCGTCGCGATGTCCAGGTTCAGGGCTTCGAGAATGCCGCGAATGCGCTCCACCTGGACGCGGTTGGATTCCGCGAGCTGGCCCGGCCCGATCCACAGTGAATCCTCCAGGCCCACCCGCACATTCGACCCCATGGCTGCGCCGATGGTCGCCAGCTGCATCTGGCTGCGCCCGGCGCCCAGGATCGACCATTCATAGTCGTTGCCGAACAGGCGGTCGGCGGTGCGCTTCATGTGCATCAGGTCTTCGGGATGCGGCCCGATGCCGCCCAGGATGCCGAACACCGACTGGATGAAGGGCGGCGACTTGACCAGTCCGCGGTCCACGAAGTGCGCCAGGTTGTAGAGGTGGCTGATGTCGTAGCACTCGAACTCGAAGCGCGTGCCGTTGGCATTGCCCAGCGTCAGGATGGACTCGATGTCCTGATACGTATTGCGGAAGATCAGCGACCGGCTGTTTTCCAGGTGTTCGCGTTCCCAGTCGTGCTTGAATTCCTTGAAGCGGTCCAGCATCGGGAACAGGCCGAAATTCATGGAGCCCATGTTCAGCGAAGCCAGTTCCGGCTTGAAGGTGGTGGCCGGCCGCATGCGCTCTTCCACCGTCATGTGCGGACTGCCGCCGGTGGTGATGTTGATGATGGCGTCGGTTTCGCGCTTGATGCGTTCCAGGAACGGCTTGAACAGCGCCGGATCCTGCGAAGGCTTGCCCGTCTGGGGATCGCGCGCGTGCAGGTGCAGCACCGCGGCCCCGGCCTTGGCCGCGCCGATGGCGGCCTCGGCGATCTCGTCCGCCGTGACCGGCAGGTGCGGCGACATGCTGGGCGTGTGAATGGCGCCCGTCACGGCGCAAGTGATGACGACTTTGGGTTTGGGCTTAGCCATTGATGTCTCCGTTGCTTTGTTTGTGGCGCATGAGGCGCATCAGTTTTTCGTCGCGCCAGAAGCGGCGGCCGGCGAGGTCTTCCTGGGGCAGCAGACTGCGCCGTTCGTTGGTCAGGGCGGCGACCAGCGCCCCTTCCCAGGCCACGCATTCCCCTTGCGTGGCGCCGATGGATTGGTAGAGTCCGCCGTAGCGCTCGCAGTAGTCCGCGATGCCGCCGGGCGCGTTCAGGTCGATGGTTTCAAACGGCCCCATGAAAGACCAGCGCAGGCCCAGCCCATCCTTGACCGTGGTGTCGATGTCCTCGGCGCTGGCGATGCCTTCAGCGGCCAGCCGGAAGGCTTCCTGGAGCAACGCGCCTTGCAGGCGGTTGAGGATGAATCCTTCGATTTCCTTGCGGACCAGCACCGGCTTCTGGCCGATGGCGGCCATCACGGCGCGCGCGCCTTCCAGCGCCTCTGGGCTGGTCCAGGGCGCGGGGCAGAGCTCCACGACCGGAATCAGGTAAGGGGGATTGACGGGGTGCGCCACCAGGCACCGCTGGCGGCCAGTCAGATGCGCGGTGAACTGGCTGGCGGGAATGCTGGAGGTAGAGCTGCCGATGATCGCGTGGGGTTCGGCCAGGGCGTCCAGTTGCGAGAACAGGGCCCGCTTGATCTCCAGGTTTTCCGGGGAGTTCTCCTGGATGTAGCTGGCGCCGACGAGGGCGTCCTGGAGGCTGTTCGCCGCATGCACGCGCTGGACGATGGCTTCTGCGCCTTCAAGCAGGCCCTGGGCTTCGAGTTCGCGCAACTGCTGCAGGATCAGGGCCCGCGCTTCGGCAAGCATGGCGGCGTTGACGTCGTACAGCCGCACGTCCCAACCCATGCGCGCGAACACGATGGCCCAGCCCTGCCCGATCAGGCCCGTTCCGATGATGGCGGCGCGCGGCGCCGCGGAATCGGCGCCCATCAGTAGAGCTTCTGCGTGAAGCCGTCCACCACGATGGCCTGGCCCGTAACGCTGCGGGCGGCCTCGCTGGCGTTGAACAGCACCATGTTCGCGATGTCCCTTGCGGTCACCATGCGTCCCAGCACCGCCTGGTTTTCGTACTGGGCCGCGATTTCCTCGACGGGACGTCCCAGCGTGCCGGCCTTGGCCGCGATGACGGCCCGGATGCGCGGCCCTTCGACCGCGCCGGGCAGGATGGCGTTGACGCGAATGCCGTGGCCGCCGAGTTCGATGGCCAGGGACTTGGTGAAGCCGATGACGGCCCACTTGGATGCCGAGTAGACCGACCGCCCCGCAAAGCCCAGGTGTCCGGCCGCCGACGACAGGTTGATCATCACCCCCGCCGCCGACGCCTTGAGCAGCGGAATCGCCTGCCTTGCGCACAGGAACTGGCCGGTGATGTTCACGGCCAGGGTGCGGTCCCAGTCGGCCTTGGACAGGGTTTCGACATAACCGGTGGGGCCGGCGACACCCGCGTTGTTGATCAGGATATCCAGGCCGCCCAGGGTGTCCTTGACCGCGGCGAACAGGGCCGCGACGCTGGCTTCGTCAGAGACGTCCGCGCGGACGGCGTGCACGCCGGGCAATTCGGCGGGCAGCGCGGCCAGCCGTTCTTCGTTCACGTCGCACACGAACACCGTGGCCCCGGCGTGGCGGAATACCTTTGCCATTTCCAGGCCCAGCCCATCCGCGCCGGCGGTGATAAGCACTTTCTTGCCGGCGAAATCCACTTCCTCGAACATGCTTCTGCCTCCTCGGATTGTTCTGATAAGCGCAAATCATCATATACGATATATGATAAAAACAGCTATCCTGTGATGCCTTGAACGACCCGGGAATCCGTCTTAAGGTGTCATCCGCCTGGCGGAATCATGCGCGTACTTTCCCTGCATATCGGCCGCTAAGGCTTTATTCATGCGGTTTCAGGGAATTCCCTGATTCGGCTTGCTGCGGCCCCCACTAGAATCCAAGGCGAGGGTTTTGCGCCTCGCCGGCACATATATCATATATACAAAAAGACGGACGCTACTCAAAAAGCCAGTCCGCACCCCGATACCCACAAAGGAGCGTAGACAGTGTTCAAGTTCAACAAAATCGTATTGGCCCTGGGCGTGTGCGGCGCGCTGGCGAGCGGCACCGCGGCCGCCGACATGAAGGTGGGCGCCCTCTTCCCGTTCAGCGGCGCGCTTGCGCTTCTTGGACAAGAGAGCTACCGCGGCCTGGAACTGGCCGTCAACGAGATCAACGCCGCAGGGGGAGTCAACGGCGAGAAGATCGAAATCATCAAGGCCGACGCCGTGGATCCCACGCAGGCCGTGTCGGAAACCAAGCGCCTGATTTCCTCCAACGTGGTTGGCGTGTTCGGCAGCTACGCCTCCGGCATCTCCTACGCCGCCTCGCCCGTCACCGAACTGGCCGGCGTGCCGTATTTCGAACTGGGCGCCACCGCGCACAAGATCACCACCCGCGGCTACAAGTATCTGTTCCGCAGCAATCCCAACACCGCGCTGTACGGCGTGTCGGTGGTGAATGCGCTGCACGAATCCATCGCGCCGGGCATGGGCCTGAATCCCAAGGACATCAAGATCGGCATCATCCACGAAGACGGCCCCTATGGCACGGACGTGGCGGCCACCGAAAAGAAGCGCGCGCAGGAACTTGGCTACAACGTGGTCGAAGTCCTGCCGTACTCGGCCAAGACCGTCGACCTGTCGTCCCTGATCCTGCGCCTGAAGGGCGCCAAGGCAGATGTGGTGCTGCAGACCGCCTACCAGAACGACGCCATCCTGTTCTTCAGCCAGGCGCGTGCGGCCGGCTTCAAGCCCAAGGTCGTGATCGGCGCGGGCGGCGGCTACTCGCTGGCCGACACCGCCAAGGCCGTGGGCGCCGACATGAACGGCGTGTTCGACCTGGACTTCCCCCAGGCATCCATCAACCCGGCCGGCGCGCCCGGCCTGGACAAGTTCCTGGAAGCGTACAAGTCCACCTACAAGAGCGATCCGCAGTCCGGCCACAGCCTGACCAACTACGTCGGCGCCAAGGCATTCTTTGAAGCCATCGGCAACGCCAAGTCCACCGACAAGGACAAGATCCGCGCCGCGGTCCTTGCCTACAAGAAGCCGGCCGGCCAGACCGCCAACGGCTGGGCCTTCGACTTCGGCGAAGACGGGCAGAACAATGCCTCCACGTTCTACGTGATGCAGTGGCAAGACGGCAAGCTCGTCACCATCGCACCCGACAACCTCGCGCTTGGCAAGCCGGTTTTCAAGAAATAAAAAGCGACGCCAGCAGCCGGGCGCCTGGGCCGCTTGACGGCCCGCCGAGCGCGCCCGGTCTTACCCCGGGGCCTGCGCGCCCCGTTCCTGCACGCCGCGGGCCAGGGACGGGGCGCCTCCCGCACTTAGAGGTTGCACCATGGAATTATTCGTTCAACTGGTCATCAATGGCCTGTTGCTGGGCGGCGCATACACGATCATCAGCCTTGGGCTGACGCTCATCTTCGGCGTCGTGCGCGTCGTGAACTTCGCGCACGGCGAGTTCCTGATGATAGGCATGTACATGGTCTATCTGATTGCCGCGCAATTCGGCATCCATCCCTATGCGGGCCTGATCCCGGTCGCCGTCATCCTGTTCGCGCTGGGCGCGCTGACCCAGAAGGGCATCATCCAGCCCCTGCTGCATGCCGACCAGCACATCCAGATCTTCGCCACGGTGGGCGTGTCCACCATCCTCCTGAATCTCGCGCTGGTGATCTTCGGCGCCAACGTCTACCGCGCCCCGGTCGAACTGGGCACCAACGCCATCGACATCGGCCCGTTCTCGATGGTGACCGGCCAGCTCGTCACCTTCGTGATCGGCCTCTCCCTGGCGGTGCTGCTGCACCTGTTCATGCACCGCACCTACCTGGGCCGCGCGCTGCGGGCCGTGGCCCAGCACCGCTACGCGGCCACGCTGATGGGCGTGAACGTCAACAACGTCTACGCCATCGCCTTCGGCCTGGGCACGGCCTTCGTCGGCATCGCCGCCGGCCTGCTGGCGCCGCAGTATCCCGTGTTCCCCACGGTGGGCACCTACTTCGTGCTGACTGCCTTCGTCATCGTCGTGCTGGGCGGACTGGGCAGCCTGTACGGCGCGGTCGCGGGGTCCATGATCATCGGCATCGTCGATACGCTGGCCGGGTTCTACATCGCCCCCGACCTGAAAGAGGTCGTGTATTTCGGGATCTTCCTCTTGATCCTTGTCCTGAAGCCGAACGGCCTGTTCGGCGTCGGTACAGAGTGACCAGAACAACAAGGAGCAAGACGTGTTTCCCGACTTTCGACACCCCAAAGCCTACGTCAGCCTGATCCTGCTGATCGTGATGTTCCTCGTGCCCGTCGTCATGGGCACGCCCTTCTGGACCAACCTTTTCGTCCTGCTGTTCGTGTTTTCCGCGCTCTCGGTGGCCTGGAACATCGTCGGCGGCTACGCCGGCCAGCTGTCGCTGGGCCATGCCGTGTTCTACGGCATCGGCGGCTACACGGCCACGCTGCTGACGCAGAACTTCGGCGTCTCGCCGTGGATCGGCATGTTCGCCGGCGCCGCCATTTCCGGGGCGGTGGCCATCCTGATCAGCTATCCCACGCTGCGCCTGCGCGGCCCCTTCTTCGCGCTGGCCACCATCGCCATCCTGGAGGTCGTGCGGCTGCTGGTCATCCACGAGGAAAGCTGGACCGGCGGTTCCAGCGGCATCAGCCTGCCCTTGAATATCGGCTGGGCCTGGATCGTGTTCCGCGAGAAGATCAACTACGTCATCATCGCCTTCGGCCTGTTCGTGCTGGTGACGTGGGTGTCCTGGTACATCCGCAAGTCGCGCATCGGGCACTACCTGATCGCGATCCGCGAACGCGAGGACGCGGCGCTTGCCGTCGGCATCCACACCGTGCGCGTCAAGATCATCGCCGCCGTGGTGTCGGCCATGCTGACCAGCGTCATCGGCACCTTCCACATCACCTACCTGACCTTCGTGGATCCCAGCTCCGCATTTTCGCTCGAGCTGTCCATCCAGGTGGCCATGTTCGCCCTGATCGGCGGGCTGGGCACCGTGTCCGGCCCGATCGCCGGCACGTTCCTGGTGCTGCCCATCGCCGAACTTGCGCGCGGCTGGCTCAGCAGCGTGGGCAACGGCATGCACGGACTGATCTACGGCCTGATCCTGGTGGCGGTGGTGCTGACGATTCCGCGCGGCCTGGCCGGCGCGTTCGGTCCCTTCGTCGAGCGCATGCTGGCGCGCCTGCCCTACCTGGGCACGCCCCGCGCCAAGTTGAAGCTGGCCGACGAAATCCGCCTGCGCAGCGCCACCCGCAGCGATCAGCCCGTGCTGAAGGCCGACAAGCTGTTCAAGAGCTTTGGCGGGCTGCGCGCCACCAACGACGTGTCGCTGACGCTGAACCAGAACGAGATCCTGGGCATGATCGGGCCCAACGGCGCCGGCAAGACCACGGTGTTCAACCTGCTGTCGGGCTTCCTGTCGCCGGACAAGGGCGACATCTCGATGCTGGATGCGGACGGCAACTGGGTCAGCTGCAAGACCCCCGACGCGTTTGCGCACAAGGGCCTGGGCCGCACCTTCCAGATCGCCAAGCCGTTCACCGGCCTGACGGCGCTGGAAAACATCATGCTGGGCGCGTTCATCCGCACCTCGGACCGCGACGAAGCCGAACAGATCGCGCTCAAGGTGGCCGAGCAGACCGACCTGGTGAAGTATCTGAACACCGAGGCGCGCAGTCTCACCGTGGGAGGCATGAAGCGGCTGGAGATTGCCCGCGCGCTGGCGATCAAGCCGCGGATCCTGCTGCTGGATGAAGTCATGGCGGGCTTGAACCCCACCGACATCGAAAAGTCGATCCAGATGATCCGTCGCATCCGGGATTCCGGCGTGTCGGTGCTGCTGATCGAACACATGATGCAGGCCACGATGGCCCTGTCCGACCGCATCATCGTCCTGAACGAAGGCGGCGTGCTGGTCAGCGGCGCGCCTAAGGACGTGGTCGAAAATCCCGCCGTCATCGAAGCCTATCTGGGCAAGGAGTATCAGGATGCTTAAGGTTTCGAATCTGTCGTCGGGGTACGGCAAGAGCCAGGTGCTCAACGGTTTGAATTTCGAGGTCCATGCCGGCGAGATCGTGACGCTGATCGGCGCCAACGGCGCGGGCAAGACCACCACGCTCAAAACCTTGTGCGGCGTCATCAACGCCACGCAGGGCAAGGTGGAATTCGAAGGCCAGGACCTGACCAACCGGCATCCGTACGACATCGTGGACGCCGGCATCACCATGATCCCCGAAGGCCGGCAGCTCTTTCCGCATTTCACCGTGCGCGACAACCTGCTGATGGGGTCGTACAAGCGCGCGGCCCGTCCCATCGTCGAACGCAAGCTTGAAGAGGTGCTGCGGATCTTCCCGCGCGTGAAGGAACGACTCAGCCAGTACGCCGGATCCCTGTCGGGCGGCGAGCAGCAGATGGTGGCGATTGCGCGCGGCATGATGGCCGATCCGAAACTGCTGGTGTTCGACGAGCCCTCGCTGGGCCTGTCTCCGCTGCTGGTGCAGCAGATGTTCGACATCATCCGCGACGTCACCGCGCACGGCGTCACCGTGCTGCTGGTCGAACAGAACGTCTTTCGCACGCTGCGGCTGGCGGACCGCGGCTACGTGCTTGAGAACGGCGCCATCGTGCGCACCGGCACGGGCGCCGAACTGCTCAGCGATCCGCATGTCAAGAAGGCCTATCTGGGCCATTGAATCCAAGGACCACCGCTTTATGTCTCTACGCTGCACATTCATCGACCACGGCAAGGGCGGCGCGCCCGATTGCATGCGCATTGCCGAACGCGACATGGAAGCGCCCGCCGGCCGGCAGGTGCTGATCGAGGTCGCCTACGCCGGCGTCAACCGTCCCGACGTTCTGCAACGATCGGGGTCCTATCCCCCGCCCCCCGGGGCCTCGCCCTACCTGGGCCTGGAGGTATCGGGCACCATCGTGGCGACCGGGCCCGACGCCCGCGACTGGACAGTCGGCGACCAGGTCTGCGCGCTGACGCCGGGCGGCGGCTACGCCCAGTATTGCCTGGCCGACGAACGCCACTGCCTGCCCGTGCCGCGCGGCCTGGACCTGCTTGCGGCCGCCGCCATTCCCGAGAACTACTTCACGGTCTGGACCAACGTGTTCGACCGCGCGCGCCTGTCGCCCGGCGAAAAATTCCTGGTGCACGGCGGGTCCAGCGGCATCGGCCTGACCGCCATCCAGCTGGCCCGCGCATTTGGCGCGCAGGTCTGGACCACCGTGGGCAACCAGCAGAAGGCGGACGCGTGCCTGAAAGCCGGCGCGCACCATGCCGTGCTGTACCGCGACACGGATTTCGAGTCCGAAGTGCGCCAGGCCACCGGCGGGACCGGCGTCGACGTGATCCTGGACATGGTGGGCGGCGCCTACATCAACAAGAACCTGAAGCTGCTGGCGCTGAACGGCCGCCTGGTCCAGATCGCCTTCCTGGAGGGCAGCAAGGCCGAGATCGACGCACTGCCCATCATGACCAAGCGCCTGCAGTTCACCGGTTCCACGCTGCGCCCGCGCTCGGACGAAGACAAGGGCGCCATCGCGCAGGCGCTTGCCGCCAAGGTGACGCCGCTCATGGAAAAGGGGCAGTGCCTGCCGCTCATCCACCAGGTCTTTCCGCTGGCCGAGGCGGCCCGCGCGCACGAACTGATGGAAAGCAGCAGGCACATCGGCAAGATCATGCTGCAGGTGCGGCCATGACCCCGCGCTTTCAGGACCAGACCGTCATCGTCACCGGCGCGGTGGGCGGCATCGGTTCGGCCATCGTCGAAGGCTTCCTGGCCGAGGGCGCGCGCGTCGGCCTCATCGACTTCAACTCGCAGGCCGGCCAGGCCTACGAGGCGGCGCTCAGGAAGCGGGGCCACGACGTGTGCTTCGTGCACACCGACGTCGCGCATTTCGACCAGTGCCAGGCGGCCTACGACCGCATCACGGCCGAGCTCGGCGGCGCGACCATCCTGGTCAACAACGTCGGCATCTCGCCCAAGACCAATGGGCGGGCCCTGAAGGTCTGGGAAATGCCGCCCGCCGAATGGGACAACGTCGTCTCGGTCAACCTGAACAGCGTGTTCTACATGACGCGCCTGGCGTCGCCGCACATGGTGCGCGAACGCCAGGGCCGCGTGATCAACATGTCGTCGGTGGCGGGCAAGGCGTATTGCGACATCGTCGCCGCGCACTATGCGGCGACCAAGGCGGGGCTGATCGGCCTGACCCGCCACTGGGCCGCCGAACTGGGCGAGCACCAGGTGACCGTGAACGGTCTGGCGCCCGGACGGATCAGCACGCCGCTGCTCAAGAGCGTGCCCCAGGAGATCAATGACGCCGTGGCCGCGGTGACCGCGCTGCGTCGCCTGGGCACGCCCGAGGAAGTGGCCGACGCCTGCCTGTTCTTTGCTTCCGACCAGGCGCGGTTCGTGACCGGACAGGTCCTGGATGTGGCCGGTGGATGGTTGATGACCTAGAAAAAAAGCCCGTTCGCGTCTGAATCGACCCCCGAACGGGCTTTTTTTCCTGCCCTGGCGACTGACCTCAATCCTGCACGCCCAGCCGATACACGACGGTATCCAGCCGGCTCACGCCGGCCGCCAGGAACTTGGGTTCCTTGTCCAGGATGTCCCGGCGGTCGATGATCGTGGCGGGCGACACGCCCGAAAAGATCTGCTGCACCTCGGCGTCCACCACCGAAAACGGCGGCCCCGCCATCTCTTCCTGCGGATAGTCCAGCGTGATGAGCAATCCCCGGTAGGCGGGCGACAGCTGTCCGTAGACGTGGCGCACGTAGTCGGCCCGCATGGCTTGCGGCAAGGCCACCAGCGCGGCGCGGTCGTACACGCCGACGCAGTGCGACAGCACCTGCGCATCCATCTTGAAAATGTCTCCGCACACGATCTCGATGTTGCCCGCCACGTAATGTCTGCCGTAGGCCGTGTCGTGCGTGACCGGACGAAGCTCGTTCTCGGCGAAGAACTGCTCCACCGCAAGCTGCGACAGCTCGGCGCCCAGCACCTGATGGCCCTGCGCCGCCAGCCAGACCATGTCCAGCGATTTGCCGCAAAGTGGAACCAGCACCCTGCCGCCCTGCGGCACGGCCAGCGCCGGCCAGTATTTCTGCAATAGCGGCGTCACCCGGGTTTGGTGAAAGTGCGTGCGCCCCTCGCGCCACCGTTCCAGCCAGAATTCCGCGTCCATATCTTGTCTGCTCCTCCTATGAATCCGTGTCGCAACTGCACGATGTTGTTTCGTCTCCGGGTCCGGTCAGGACGCCTGAAGGTCCTGAGCGTAGCCGCGGCAGCCTCGGGATCGCTTGACCGAGCGCAAGGCGATCGGGGCATTGTATTACCCGGCCGCAGGGCGCGCGCGGCGCGTCTGTTGCGCAGGAAAGCGGCCCTTTTGCATGCCGGCGCTTTGGGCATGCCCGGACGTTCCGGTATCGTTCAGGTCCGAAACAAAATCCCCGCCCCAATGCTCGCGATGCTTCGAAACCGCCTGTTCACGCCGCTGCTTGTGGCCTGCAGCCTGACCGGCCTTCCGGCCGGCGCCCAGGACGCGTCCCAACTGGACGATGCCTATCGGTCGGAACTGCAGGCGGAGAACGACGCGCTGCGGGCGCGCATCCAGCAATGGCCCGCCGCCTTGCAGGCGCTGAACACGCAGGTCTCCGCGGCGCTGCGCGCGGGAAACCGCCAGGAAGCGCAGCGCGTGGCGCAAGACATGGCGCAGCGGGAACCCGCCAACGCCGACATCAAGCTGTTCCTGGGAAAGCTCCAGGGCCAGCAGGGCAACATGGCGGCGGCGCTCGACCTGTTCGACCAGTCCATCAAGCTGGATCCCGACAACAAATGGGCGTACATCAACAAAGCGGGCGCACAGGCCGAGCGCGCCGACATGCCCAATGCGCTGGCGACAACGCGGGCGCTGACAGCCAGGTTTCCCGATTGGAGCATCGGCTACAACCTGCAGGCGTCGGTGCTTGACGCGATGGACCGCAAGGCCGAAGCGCTGGACGCCTATGAAAAAGCGGCGCGCGCAAAGCCGGCCAGCGCACTGATCCTGACGAACCTGGGCAACCTGCAGCGCAGGCTGGGACGGCTGGCGGACGCCCGCAGGTCCTACGAAGCCGCGCTGCGCGTGCAGCCCGGCTACGCCTACACCGAAACCCAGCTGGCAGGCATGCCGCAATAGGGCCGATGCGCCCGGAGACCTCATGAAACGCCGTCTACTCCTGATGCTCGGCAGTGTGCTTGCCTCACCGCTGCGCGCCCTGGCGTCGCCTGGTCGCGATGCCATCATCCGCCAGGTATACGCGGCCCCGGCAGCCAGCCTGACTTACACCGCCCAGCATGCGGCCCTGGTGCGCCTGCTGCGCGTGCAATGGATGCCGGTCGAATCCGGCGCGCCGGGCATCGATTTCGAACAGCCGCTGCTCGGCGGCGCGGACACGCTTGCCGTCGCCCGCCGCGCCCTGAAGACGGCCGACGAGGCGCTGGCCGTCCGCAGGCTGGCGGAAGTCTGTCGCCTGGTCCCTCGCTATGTGCAATCGATCGGCAGGCTGCAGCCGGGCCGTTATGCACTGCCGGCAGAAATGCGCGAAGCCTTCGACTTTCCGGAAAGCGGCGTGGATGCCCAGGGGATGTTCCATCTGCGCCAGGAGCACCTGGTCCTGCTGCGCGCGGCAGTCTGGCGCGAAGTGGACGAACAGGCCCTGAGCTCGGTGTTGCGCGAGGGAGACCGCTTCTGGCCCATGCCCTACACCGACGGCAAGCGTCCGTACGGGAACGCCAGCTATTACCAGGTCGACATCGCCCGGTTGCTGGGCGAACCCTATCCACTGGATGCCAAGGGATACGCCATCACCGACGCCGCAAAGGACGCCCGCCTGGAGCGCCTGCACTACGAGACGCTGGCGGCGCTGCAGGTCTTCCTGGGCCACTCCGCGGCCGGCTAGGCGCGGCCGGCCAGGCGCGGCCGGCTAGGCGCGATGCAGGAAGCTGCGGATGTCGTCCGCGATGGGCACCGCCGCCAGCAACGTCAGCAGCAGCGCCAAAGGCCAGGTGGAGCCGAAGCCGAAATTGAAAAACGAGTACGCCCCGATCACGCCCCCCACGAAAAACAGGGTCACCATCAGGCTCAGCACGATCAGCTTGCCGCGGTCGGCCAGCACGCGCGGCATGGCCTGCGCATCGCCCTTGGCCAGGTTCCAGTAGAACAGCTTGCCGAACTCGATGCCGATGTCGGTCACCATGCCCGTCACGTGGGTGGTGCGGATTTCCGACCGCGAGACTTTGGTGATCATGGCGTTCTGCAGGCCCATGATGTAGCACAGCAGCATCACGGTGCCCGGCACGTAAAACCAGCGCAGGGTTTCCAGATTGGCGCCCAGCAGGCCGAATACCAGCAGCAGCGCCGCCTCGAGCAGCAAGGGCAAGGCATATTCGCTGGCCAGCCGGGACCGGCGCCCGAAGTTGATCAGGAAGGCGGAGCTGGCGGCTCCCGCCATGAAGGACAGCAGCGCCGCCAGGCCCTGCAGCACCACCACCACGCCGCCCAGCGCCATGTGGTCCGCCATCATCGACACGATGCCGGACATGTGCGAGGTGTATTGCTGGACGGCGAGGAAGCCGCCCGCGTTGACCGCGCCGGCGGTAAAGGTCAGCAGGTAGGCCAGATGGCGGTTGGCTTGCGGACTGCGGCTGACGGCCGTCAGCCTGCGCAGATACGGAATGGTCACGCCTGTCCCTTCAAAACAAGAACGTACTCACTGCGATGCGACTGACATTCTAGGCCCAGGCTGATCGTCCGGGCTGGCCGGTCAGGGCCTGGCGACGGGGAAATACACGCCTTGCAGGGCGCCATTCAGGCCGCAGTACGGCCGGCCTGCCGGAGCGCCGGTCGGCGACGCTTCGGCCAATTCGACGCCCGCGCCCTTGCGCACCAGCGTCAGCCTCCAGCCCTCGGCGTCCGTCGTCTCGACCACCAGGGTATTTCCCTTGACCGTGCCGACGCCTTCGACGGCGCAAAGCCAGCGGCCGTTCAGGGGCTGCGCGGCAGACCCGTCGAACGCCAGGCGGCCATCCGCCAGCTTCTTGATCGAGAAGCCGCCGGCGAGGTTCTCCCAGTCCCCTTCGAAGCCCTGGCGCCGCTTTGCCGACAGGGATGCCAGGAAGGCGTCGCGGTATTTCATGCGGTCCGCCAGCTCCTGCTGCGGCGTGTCGCTGCCGGACGGCGACGCATAGGCCTCGTCCCGCACCTGCACGAAATAGCGCTGGTCTTGCGCCAGCGCCCGGGCCGCGGCAGGATCAAAGGCCTTCCTGGCCTTGCTGTAACGACTGGCGATGCTCGCGTCCTGCGCCGCCAGCGCGCCGTCGGCGCATATCGCCTTTTCGACGGCGGTCCGGGCCTTGGCGCAGTCGAACGACGGTTTGTCCGCCGCCCAGGCGGCCGGAACGCAAAACGCGATCAGCAGGGCGCAAGCGCCGGCACGGTATTTCATAGCGAGAACTCCCGCAGATTTGCGACGCGCGCGGCCAGGCCGTCGGCACCCAGATAATGGCCCAGCTTGCCCGCGCGCACGCGCCGCAGGTCTTCCTGGTATTTGCTGGCCATCGAATCGCGAACTTCGGCATACGCGGCGGCGATGCCCTCGCCGCACGCCTGCGCCACCAGGCGGGCGGCTTCGGGCGAACCGCAGGCGACGCAGCGCGCCACACCCAGCGCGTCCGCCTCCGCCCCTTGCGCCAATAGCCGCGCCACCAGTTCCGCGGGGGGGTCGCGGTCCAAGCGGTGAATCGCCGTGGCGCTGACGGGCGCGCCGGCGTCCAGCAAGGCCTGGGCCGCGGCATAGGCATGCTGCATCAGCGCAACATCCACCGGCTGGGCGCTGCCGCGCAGCGGGACGTCAAAACGCACGCCCGCCGCCGACAGCCGGCGGACCAGCGCGGCATCGTCGTGGGCCAGCGCGTGCTGCAGCGCCAGGCCGGCCAGGCCGGGGGTATCGGCCAGCGTGCCGGCCTCGAGGGGGCCGCGCCAATCCAGCAGCGCACGCCGGTAGAACACGATCAGCTTGTCGGCCAGCGCCTGGGGCATGCCATGGTCCGACACGCGCTCGTCCAGGTACTCCAGCACGCGAATGCCGGTGCTGTCCTCGTCCTCTTCCGGGTCTGTTTCCAGGCAGAGCGCCGCGAAGGCGCCATACAGGTCGGCGGCGACGGTCGCAATGCCATCCTGCTGCAATGCGTGCGTCCAGCCGGGCAGGCCCTGTTTCCAGGCGACCACGCTGCCCGCGCGCGGGCCAGGCTCCATCGCCACGTAGATGCGGTCGCAGTATTCAAAGCCGCCGATCGGCAGATAGCGCAGCCTGCCGTTCCAGACGCCGCCGTCCTCGGCGGCGGCTTCTTCGGCGCATTCCTGTTCGTGCTCGATCCAGCCGCGCAGGTCGCGATACTGGTCGCTGCCGTCGTAAAAGAGTTCGGACCAGCTCAGGGCTTCTTCGTTGCCATCCATCCGCGCGCGCAGGTCGTAGGCCAGTTCTCCGCCCGCGGTCAGGCGCCAGAGCTCAAGCAGGGCTTGCGGCAAGGGCCCCTCGCAAGCGGCTTCGATTTCGGCAATGCGGGCGTCGGACAAGGGGGGCTGCACGCCGATCAGCACGCGGTCCGCGAACAGCGCAATGCCATGCTCGCGCAGGACTTGCCGTTCGCCGGCTGTGAAAAACTCGCTCATGGTGGATCTTCAGGAACTGGGCTGGTGCGATTCTACTAGCGGCAGGCGCCGGATCGGCACGATAAGATGGCCGCCCCCCAGTTGATGTACGGAGAATGTCCTTGGCCTTTCACACGAGAACGTATGACGCCTACCTGGTGTTGACCGGCCCGTCGGCTCCCGCCCCCTGGACCACTGCCGCCTGGCTGCCGGTTGCGCAGGCGCTGGCGCCTTTCACCGAGTCCCCCCGTGGCAAGGCGGCAGTGCGATGCACGCAAATCGACAAGGCCACGAGGAAGCGCGCCAGTTTCGGCAGGCTGGGATGGAATGAAGCTGCGCATCGCAAGTGGACGCACGACGCGCCGGAAACGGCGCCGTGGATCTTCCTGGGCGCGGAGGCCTGGGCGCCGTCATGGACGCAATGCGAAAGGGACGTCCAGGCGCCGGACTGCTTCGTCGCGCTATCCACGCCCAGCGCCGTGCATCGGGACGAGCCGCTGCATTTCGGCGGCAAGCTCCTGGTGGCGCTGGCCTGCGATGCGCCGCAGGACCTGAGGGCGCGGCTGCGCGAGACCGTCGTCGCGGTGGCGCGCGGGCTGGACAGCCCCCTGGCCGCCCATCAGGTGCGCGCGTGGGGCAAGCCGTCGTCGTACGGCGGCTTTACCGCGGCCATGAACGATCTGAGCATCGTCGGCCTGTTCCGGGGGGGAAATCCCCATGAGCGGCCACTGGATTTGGCGACCTTCGAGGAATCGTGGACGGCCGTCCCGCGCTGAGCCACAGGCGGATCAGGCGGATCCCGCTTCGTTCAGCTGCTGGCGCCGGTGCTCGCCCTGGCGCACGTGCATCCAGCCCGGGTATTCCGGCGGCAGCGCGCTCACCTTGTCCAGCGCGGACAGTTCATCCTGCGTCAGCCTGATGCCGGTGGCGGCCAGATTGTCTTCAAGCTGGTCCACGCGCTTGGCGCCGATGATGACGCTGGTCACCACGCGCTGGTGCAGCAGCCAGGCCAACGCCACCTGCGCCACCGACACGCCGCGCGCGTCCGCGACCTGCCTCAGGACGTCGATGCTGTCGTAGGCGCGGTCGCGGTCCACGGGCGGAAAGTCGAACGCGGCCCGGCGGCTGCCGGCCTCGGCCTGGCCGTCGCGGCCGTACTTGCCGCTGAGCAGGCCGCCCGCCAGCGGGCTCCACACCATCAGCCCGACGCCCTCGCTCTGCAGCATGGGCACGAGTTCCCGCTCCAGGTCTCGGCCCGCGATCGTGTAGTAGGCCTGAAGCGACTCGAAGCGCGCCAGCCCCAGGCGTTCGGCGATGCCCAGCGCCTTCATGATCTGCCAGGCGGCCCAGTTCGAGACGCCCACATAGCGCACGTGTCCGTGCTGCACCAGATTGTCCAGCGCCCGCACGGTCTCCTCCACGGGCGTCGCCGGATCGAAGCCGTGGATCTGGTAGAGATCGATGTGGTCCAGCTGCAGCCGCGCCAGGCTCTTCTTGACGCTGTCCATGATGTGGAAGCGCGAGTTGCCGCGCGCGTTCGGGCCGGGGCCGGTCTGGCCGAACACCTTGGTGGCGACCACCACGTCGTCGCGCGCGACCTTCAGGTCCTTCAGGGCCTGCCCGGTGATGACCTCGGACCGCCCCTCGGAATAGACGTCCGCCGTGTCGATGAAATTGACGCCGGCGTCCAGGGCGCGCCCGACCAGCCGGTTGGCGTCTTCCTGCTGCAGGTTGCCGATTTTGCTCCAGAGTTCACCTTCGCCGCCGAAGGTCATGGTGCCCAGGCAGAGTTCCGAGACGAACAGGCCAGTGCTGCCGAATTTCTTGTATCGCATGCTTGCGCTCCTTCAGGGCGTGGCGGGCGCGCCGGTCCCGGGATGGGACGTCGCTGCGGCAGCCTGCCGGCGTGGACACAGTATGCGTCCGGCGACGGACGGCCGCGCTGCTTGATCCTGCCCTTTTTTTGCCTGATTCTCCGGCTTGCCGGCGGGCGGCTCGGCCACGCGTCGATTTCTCCTGAATTCCTGCCTGATCGTCCAGACCTGCGCACCCGCCCCCGCGCGCAGCGCCCGATGGCAATACACTTGCAGGCACCCAATCCTCTGTTGCTCCGCCGATCCCCGCGCGCGGGCGGCGCGCCTCGGGAGTCCCCCATGCCACTGATATCAGCCCCCCCGGACGGCCCTGCCGGCGCCAACCAGGACGCCGCCTGCGAGCTTGCCCGCGCCGAGCTGCTCCATACCCTGGAGCGGATGACCGGCAGCCTCGAAGGCTCCCTGGACACGCCCATCGAGGGCCTGTACCTGCACCGCCTGTCCCAGCCCACAGGCGCCAAGCCCAGCCTGCAGCGGGCCGCGCTGGCGGTCATCGCGCAAGGGTCCAAGCGCCTGTTCATCGGCGACGATACCTACGAATACGACCCCTTCCACTACCTCATTTCCTCGGTGGACCTGCCGGTGGTGGCCAAGGTGTCGGTCGCCAGCCCGACCCTGCCCTACCTGGGGCTGCGGCTGGACCTGAACCCGGAGGGAATCACCGAGCTGATCAGCGACGAGAATCTGCCGCCGCTGGTGCCCGCCGAAGCCTCGCGCGCGCTGTGCGTCAATCCGCTGGGCGGCACGCTGCTGGACGTGGTGCTGCGCCTGCTGCGGCTGCTGGACACGCCGCGCGACATCCCCATCCTGGCGCCCATGATCAAGCGCGAACTCCTGTACCGCCTGCTGATGAACGGCCAGGGTGTCGTGCTGCGCCAGACGGTCCTGCAGGACAGCCAGCTCAATCGCGTGGCCAAGGCCATCCGCATCCTGCGCGACAACTATGCGCAGCCCCTGCGGGTCGAGGAAATCGCGCGCGACGTGCACATGAGCGTGTCGTCGCTGCACCATCATTTCAAGCAGGCCACGGCGATGAGCCCGCTGCAGTACCAGAAGCACCTGCGCCTGCAGGAAGCGCGCCGGCTCATGCTGACCGACGACGCCGGCGTGGCGCTGGCGGCGCATGCCGTGGGCTACGAAAGCTCATCGCAATTCAGCCGCGAGTACAGCCGTTTGTTCGGCGCTCCGCCCCTGCGCGACAAACAGCGCTGGAAGGACGAAACGGCCCTGGCCGCCTGACGCCGCGCCGCCCGCCTCAGGCGGCGAACACGATCCTCAGCCCCGGCAGGTCCAGCCCGTCCAGCGCCGTGCTCCAGGTTTCGCCCGGATGCACGGGATAGGCCTTGGTCAGGGTGCCTGTCGTGACCAGTTCGCCCGCCTGGATCCCCTCGCCGGCAGGGCGGTCGGCCAGCACCTCGAGCAGATGCGCCAGCGCCGCCAGCGGGTTCCCCAGCACATTCTCGCCACAGCCGGTTTCGCGCCGGATGCCATTGCACGACAATTCGACGCGGAATCGCCGCAACCGGTCGATCAGGTCCGGTCCCAGGCTGGCCGGCGCCTCGGGCGCGCCGATGAACAGCGCGCCGTGCAAGGCGTTGTCCGCCACGGTGTCGGCCGCCTGGAACTGCCAGGCGGGAAAGTGCGATTGCACCAGCTCGTATCCATGGGCGATCCAGTCCACGCAGTCCAGGATCCTGGCCAGATCCCGGGTCGGCGGCGGCGCATCGCGGAAATGCAGCACGATCTCCGGTTCGATGCGGGGTTCGACATAGCGGTCGAGCCGGCACAGGACCTCGCCGCCGTCGCATTGCACGGCGGTGTGGTCGTAGACGCGGCCCCAGACGGGAAAGTCCACGCCCAGCGCGGCCCACATGTCCGGATTGGTGAAGCCGATCTTGCGGCCGGCCAGGCGCGCGCCCTGCGCCACGCGCGCCTCGTGCACGTGGGCGGCCACCTCGTAGGCCCGAGCCAGGCCGAATCCCGGATATCTTCCCGTAAGCGGCGCGATGGACAGGGCATGGTCCTGCGCCGCCTTGATATCGCGGGCAAGCGCAAGCGGATCGAATGACATGACGACGGCTCCTTTGCATTTCCGATGCACCGACTTTACGGGGAAACGGGTCGGCGCGGCTGGGCCGCTGCACCCTCCCGCACTTGCCGGATTCTTGCTCCCGTTTCCAGGCCGGACCGTAATATGCTCGGCCTGACGCCCCAAACCCGGATTCACGAGGAATACGCATGCACGACCTGAATGACCTTTATTACTTCGTCCAGGTCGTCAAGCACGGCGGTTTTGCGCCGGCCGGAAGGTCCCTGGACATCCCCAAATCGCGCCTCAGCCGCCGCATCGCCCTGCTGGAAGAGCGCCTGGGCGTGCGCCTCATCCAGCGTTCCACCCGCACGTTCGCCGTGACCGAACTGGGCCAGGAATACTACGACCAGTGCCTTGCGATGCTGGCGGGCGCCGAGGCCGCGCAGGACGTCATCGACCGCACGCATTCGGAACCGCAAGGCACGATCCGCATCGCCGCTCCCCCGGCGCTGATCTACTACTTCCTGGGCGACGTGGTGGCGCGCTTCATGGAGAAATGCCCCAAGGTGAACGTGTACCTGAAGAGCTTCAGCCGCCCGGTGGACGTCCTGCGCGAAGGCTTCGACCTGGCCGTCCGGGTCCGCTTCGGCGCGATCGAAAGCAGCGACCTGGTCATGAAGCATCTGGGCATGAGCTGCCAAAGCCTGGTGGCCAGTCCGGGGCTGGCGCGCGCCCTGCCCGATCCGTCCGACCTGCAGCGCATCGGGCAGCAGCCCACGCTGGCGCTGGGCACGGAACAGCGCGAATGCCAGTGGCGGCTGTGGGGCCCCGACAACGGGCGCCTGGCGGTTCCCTTCATGCCCCGGCTGGTGACCGACGACATGCTGGCCTTGAAACAGGCCGCCTTGCGGGGCGTGGGCGTGGTCGCCCTGCCCCTGTTGATGATCCGCGAGGAACTGGACGCGGGCCTGCTGGTGCCGGTGGGTGCTCCCTGGCAACCGGAACCCGGCAGCGTGCATGCCGTGTTTCCCTCGCGCCGCGGCCTGTTGCCGGCGGTGCGCGAGCTGTTGGATTTCATGGGCGCGGAGTATCGTGAAAACGCCCGCCGCGAAGCCGAAACGCAGGCGCGCCACGGCATCCCCTCGCTGTAGCCCTCCCGTCATTGTCCGATTTTTAGAACTCTGAGATGCGAAATGGCAGTCTAGCGGCCGAATGATCTTGAATTTAGGATTCTGTCTACGCACTCAGCGTCCCAATTCAAACGCCGCGCACTAAGCGCGGCAGACAGTCCCAACCAAGGAATCAGCCATGACCAAGCCCTACGTGAAGCTCGACAAGTCCCAAGCCGCCGTTCTGCTGGTGGATCACCAGGCCGGCCTGCTGTCGCTGGTGCGCGACTTCCAGCCTGACCAGTTCAAGAACAACGTGCTGGCCCTGGCCGACCTGGCCGAATATTTCAAGCTGCCCACCATCCTGACCACCAGCTTCGAAGACGGCCCCAATGGCCCGCTGGTCCAGGAACTGAAGGACAAGTTCCCCGACGCGCCCTACATCGCCCGGCCCGGCAACATCAACGCCTGGGACAACGAAGACTTCGTGAAGGCCGTCAAGGCCACCGGCAAGAAGCAACTGATCATCGCCGGCGTGGTCACCGAGGTCTGCGTCGCATTCCCCGCGCTGTCGGCGCTGGAAGAGGGCTTTGACGTGTTCGTCGTCACCGACGCATCGGGCACGTTCAATGAAGTCACCCGCAACGCCGCCTGGAGCCGCATGGAGCAGGCTGGCGCGCAGCTGATGTCGTGGTTTGGCGTGGCGTGCGAATTGCACCGCGACTGGCGCAACGACGTGGAAGGCCTGGGCAACCTGTTCTCGAACCACATCCCCGACTACCGCAACCTGATGGCGTCGTACTCGGCGTTCAAGAACACCAAGTAAGCCCGCCACAAGGCTGCCGGCCGGCCAGTCCGGCCCCGCAACGAAAAAGGCCCAGGCAGTCTGCCTGGGCCTTATTCCTCTACTTCTTGCGGGCGAAGGGATACGCCTGCTGCGCCAGGAATGTGCCTGGCATGTCGTTGTCGAGGATGCCGTAGTTCTGCGGCAAACGGTTGCCCGCCCCCCGCACGGCGGTGCCGAACAGGTAATCGATGAACGAGAAATGCGCCGCGTAGTTCTTGTCGATCGCCTCGGTGTCCGACGAATGATGCCAGTGGTGGAAATCGGGCGTGACGATGATGTAGCGCAGCCAGCCCCACGGTAGCTTCACATTCGAATGGATCAGCACCGCCTGGAATCCGACGATGATGATGTAGGCGTCCAGCACCGGCTTGGAAAAGCCCAGCACGAACAGCACGCCCAGCACCGCCACGCGCGTGATCAGCAGTTCGACGATGTGCAGGCGCGACCCCGCCAGCCAGTCCAGCGTGCGCGTGCTGTGATGTACGGCATGGAAGCGCCACATGAAGGGCACCTCGTGGTAGATCCGGTGCGCGGCGTACTGCGCCAGATCGGCCACCAGCACGGCCACGAACAATTCCAGCAGATAGGGCATGGATTGGATCGCCTGCTGCAGGGGCTCGTAGGCCGCCCAGGAAAACAGACGGTGGATAAAGAAGTTGATGCACAGCAGCACCGCGCCGACGGACAGGTGATTGAACAGGAAGTGCTTCATGTCCACCTGCCATTCGCCGCGGAATACGGGCTGGCCCGGATACAGCGGCGTCAGCTTTTCAAAAATGATGAAGACCGTGCTGGACGCCAGCAGGTCCAGGATGAACCAGTCCAAACCCAGGTAAGGATGGCCGCCGGCGGCCGATGGCGTCACCGCGACCTGGCTGCCGCCGGCCGCCACCGCGCAGCAGACCAGGACGAAAGCCGAAATGTTCAGCCAGCGCTGGCGGCCCAGCACCGTATTGGCCAGCGCGATCGATCCCGACACCAGCAACGCGCCGAACAGCAGGGTGCGCATCGCGTCCACGGAATAGAATGCGCGCAATTCGGGCGTAGTCAGGTAGGCGGGGAAGTGGAACGCCAGCACACCCAGCACGGCCAGAATCGCCAGGAACAGCGCAATGACGCCGCTCATCATCCCCGTCCCCCGATGGATGCGTCCGTCCTGCCTGAAGAGGTCGAAGATTTTTCGATAGCTGGGCACGCGCTGGTTCATTTCGATTTCATGGCTGTCCAAAGGAAGCGGAGTGTATCGCCGGGGACAGAGCACCTTGTAATTAAACGTGAGCGCGCACGACAGAATCGCTCTGTATCGCACCAGCGCTTGCGCACCGTCAACGGGGCGCAAGCGGCGGGCGGCCGCAAGGTTGACAAGGCGCAGGGGTTGGCGTGTCATGGAACGGACGCTGATGAAAGCGTCTTGCCAGGCGCATCATCGGTCCCGTCAACCGGTTCCTTAAGAGGCCCCTATGTTTCCTGAATACCGCCAACTCATTACCCAGCTGAAGTCCGAAAATGCCCATTTTTCGGCACTGTTCCAGCGGCACAACGATCTGGACCAGGAGATCAAGAATATGGAGGACGGCATCGTGCCGTCCTCGGGCACCAACATCGAAGTGCTCAAGAAAGAAAAGCTGCACCTCAAGGACAAGCTCTACGGCTTGCTGAAGGCAGCAGACAAGAACGGCAGCTAGCCGCGTCCCGGCGCGGGCTACATCAGTTCCAGCCCCGCGCCTTTGACAACGGCGGCGTACTTCGCCATTTCGGACCGGAAGTATGCCTCCGTCTGCTCGGGCGGCATCAGGACAATCCGGTTGTTCTGCGCCGCCATCGCCTGCTTCACGTCGGGCGCATTGAACGCGCGGCCCAGCGCTTCGTGGATCCGCCGCACGTCGGCGGCGGGCAGTTTCGCCGGGCCGGCAGCCGCAAACCAGCCTCCGATTTCATAGTCCGCCAATCCCTGCTCTCGCAAGGTCGGCAGGTCAGGCAGCGCCGCCATGCGTTCGCCGCCACAGGCGCCCAGGGCCTTGAGCGCGCCGCTCCTGACCTGCGGCAGCACGGAAGGCAGGGACAGCACGCCGAAGTCCACCTGGCCGCCGATCAGGTCCGACATCATCGGCCCCACCCCCTTGTAGGGAATGTGCCGGGCCTTCACGCCCGCCTGCTGCACGTACATTTCCGCCGCCAGGTGCAGGATGGTGCCGTTGCCCGACGAGGCATAGTTGTAGCGGCCCGGCTGGCTCTTGAGCAATGCGGTCAGGGCCTTGATGTCGTTGGCCAGGATCTTCTGCGGATTGGCGACCAGCAGGAACGGCGTCATGCCCACCATGCTGATCGGCGTGATGTCCTTGAGCGGATCAAAGGGCAGGCTTTTGTACACGCTGGGAAAGATGACGTGATTGTTGGACAGCATGCTCAGCGTGTAGCCATCGGGCGCCGACCGCACCAGCGCCGACGTGCCGACGATGCCGCCCGCGCCCGGCTGGTTCTCGATCACCACCGTATGTCCCAGCGCCGCGGACAGCGCCGGCCCGGCGGCGCGCGTGATCGTATCCACGCCCGCCCCCACGCCAACGGGCAGGATGAATTTCACCGGCCGGTCCGCCTGCGACCAAGCCACGCCTGGCGCCCCCAGCGTCGCGACGCCCAGCGCGCCCAGGAACTGGCGGCGACTCCAGCACCCGCCTGCGCATTGATTGCTCATGTCTGTCTCCTAATGGTTCTTGTATCGACCGACTGGCGCGGCCGTTTACGTACTACGACTTCAGCACTGCCCGCGGATGCCCGCCCCGGCTTTTTGCACGGGTCAGGCCACCACGCCTTGCTCGCGCATCGCGGCAATCTGCGCGCCGTCATAGCCCAGCCCCTGCAACAGCGCATCGGTGTCCGCCCCCAGGACGGGGGGATGCCGCCTGACGCCCAGCCGCTCGCCGTCCATCATCAGCGGAAACAGCGCGGCGCCCGCCATCTGTCCCGCGCGCTCGCCGTCGGGCAGGCGGATGTCGGCCAGCCCGCCGGTGGCGCGCAGATGCGGATCCTGGTACAGGTCTTCCGGCTTGACGATCGGTGCGAACGGCAGGCCGATGCGCTCGAACGTGGCGGCCAGCTCGGCCGCGCCGTGGTCCGCCAGGCGTCGGCGCAGGTCCGCCAGCAGCGTCGGCCGCTGCCGCACCCGGTCATTGTTGGTGGCCAGCGCCGGATCGCTTTTCAGGTCAGCAAAGCCGAACGCATCGCAAAACGTGGTCCATTGCGTATCGCTCACCGCCGCCAGGAAGATCTGTTCACCATCCTTGACCGTGAACACGTCATAGAGCGCCCAGGCCGACACGCGCTCTGGCATCGGCGCCGACGGCTGGCCGGTGATCGCATACTGGAGCATGTGCTGGCCCACCAGGAAGACATTGTTTTCGAACAGCGCCGACTGCACCTCCTGGCCGCGCCCGGTGATGCCGCGCTGGATCAGCGCCGCCATCGCGCCGATGGCGCCGAACATGCCCCCCATGATGTCGTTCACGCTGGTGCCGGCGCGCACCGGATCGCCCGGCCGCCCGGTCATGTAGGCCAGTCCGCCCATCATCTGCACCACCTCGTCCAGCGCCGTGCGCAGCGCATAGGGGCCGGGCAGGAAGCCCTTGTGGCTGACATAGATCAGGCGCGGATTATCACGGGACAGGGATGCGTAATCCAGCCCGCGCCTGGCCATCGTGCCCGGCCGGAAATTCTCGGCCACCACGTCGGCGCTCGCGGCCAGCTTGCGCGCGGCCTCGGCGCCCGCGGGGCTTTGGATATCGAGCGCGATGCTCTTCTTGTTGCGGTTGAACATGGGGAAAAAGCCCGCGCCCACGCCGAGCAGATGCCGGGTGCGGTCGCCCTGCACCGGCTCCACCTTGATGACCTCCGCGCCCAGGTCGGCCAGCACCATTCCGCAGGTGGGCCCCATGACCATGTGGGTGAATTCCACCACCCGCAGGCCGGCCAGCGGCAACGGTCGGGAGGACGGAGAAGCGGCGGCGTCGGGTGTGTTCTGCATGGCAAGGCTCATTGAAGATTCGGGGGTGCGCGTTCAGGCCGGGATGGCGCGGCGCGGATGAAAGGTCTTGGGCAAGCCGGCCCGCCACAGCGAACCATGCAGCGGCTGGTCGGGCAGCCAGCCTGCCGCCGCCTCGCGCAACGCCAGCAGGCTGGCCATGTCCACGCCGGTATCGATGCCCATGCTTTCCAGCATGAACACCAGGTCTTCCGTGCTGACATTGCCGCTGGCCCCCGGCGCATGGGGGCAGCCCCCGATGCCCGCCAGGCAGGCGTCGAATCGCGCCACGCCGGTGTCCAAAGCCGCCAGCACATTGGCAAGGCCCAGGCCGCGCGTGTCATGGAAATGCGCACAGCACAAGCGGTCACCGGCGATGCGCCGCGCCTGTTCGAACAGGCGGCGCACCGACGCCGGATCGGCATAGCCCACGGTGTCGGCCAGGCTCACGCGATCCGCGCCCGCATCCAGCAGCGCCTGCATCAGGCGCAGCACCTCGTCCGGCCGCACCTCGCCCTGCAAGGTGCAGCCGAAGGCTGTTCCCACCCCGCCCTCGATCAGCATGGCCGAACCGGCCGCATCGCGCGCGGCCCGCATCTGCGCGACCATCTCCACCACTTCCCGGGGCGTCTTGCGCAGATTCGCCAGGCTGTGTGCGTGGCTGGCCGACAACGGCACCAGCATCAGGTCGGCGCCACTGGCCAGGGCGCGTTCGGCGCCTTTCATGTTGGGCACCAGCACCGACACCGACAGGCCGGGCAGGCGCCGTGCATGGGCGACCAAGTCGCCGGTGTCCGCCAGCTGCGGCAACAAGGCGGGGGGCACGAAAGAGCCCACCTCGATCTCGCGCTGCCCCGACGCGTAGGCCGCGTCGATCCACGCCAGCTTGGTTTGCGTGGGCAGCACCACGGGCAGGCTCTGCAGGCCGTCGCGCAGGCCGACTTCACGTACGGTGACGGCGGGGGGACGGACGGAAATCTCAGAGGCATTCATGGCGGACGAAACCGGCGAAATCTGGGAATGCCAGTTTTAGATATTCTCAAAATCACCACAAGCGCTATTTTGGAACCGCTAAAATTCCTGTTTGGAATATCTTAGGCAGACTTCCCTCATGCGCGATCTGGACATCACCACGCTGCGGCTGTTCATCTCCGTCTGCGACACGGGGAGCATCGCCCGAGCCGGCCAGCGCGCCAACATCGTGGGTTCGGCCATCAGCAAAAGGCTGGCTCAGCTTGAGGACACCGTCGGCGCCAAGCTCCTGACGCGCAGGCGCCGCGGCGTGGAACCCACCGAGGCCGGCGAAACGCTGCTGGAGCACGCGCGCGCCATCCTGGCCAGTTCCGAACGCATCGAGCGCGACATGTCGGCGTACGCCAGCGGCGTGAAGGGACAGGTGCGGATCCTGGCGACTGCTTCGGTGCTGGCCGAATCATTGGCCGAGGACATCGCGGCGTTCCTGCAGGCGCCGCCGCACCGCAACATCCGCGTCGACATGGAGGAACGGGTCAGCCACGAGGTCGTGCGCGGCGTCCAGGAGGGCATCGCCAGCCTGGGCATCTGCTGGGACGCGGCCGACTTCCACGGATTGGCCCGCCGTCCCTACCGCGGCGACCGCCTCGCCGTGGTCACCGCCCCGGAGCATCCGCTGGCGCGGCGCGACGCGGTCTGGTTCCAGGAAGCCCTGGACTACGAGCACGTCAGCATGCCCGCGGCCGGCGCCGTGCTACGCATGCTGCAGACAGCGGCGAGCCAAAGCGGCAAGACGCTGCAGCACCGGGTCACGGTCAGCAATTTCGACTCCGCGTTCCGGGTGGTGCTGGCCGGGCTGGCGATCAGCGTCGCCCCGATCGAGGTCGCCACCCCCTATGCCATGGCGCACGGCCTTCGGGTGCTGCCGTTGAAGGACGACTGGAGCCGCCGCCGCTTTGCCATCTGCATGCGCAGCGAAACCGGATTGACCGCAGCCGCCGCCCTGCTGCTGGAACATCTGGCCGCGGCGGGCGCGGCCGGCTGACACACCTGGCGTTCGCCACGTCGGCGGAGAACCTTAGATTGCCTAAATAATGATTAGGGAATTTAGTTTTTCTAATCATTTCAATCCCGGTAGGCTGTGCGCCTCGCCTCTCCGATTTTCCCGCATGACCACCGCCTTCATTCCCGGCTTCCTGCTCGGCCTGAGCCTGATCGTGGCGATCGGCGCGCAGAACGCCTTCGTGCTGCGCCAGGGCCTGCGCAAAGAACATGTGTTCGTGATCTGCCTGGCCTGTGCGCTGTCCGACGCCATTCTCATCGCGGCCGGCGTGGCGGGCTTCGGCATCGCGGTCGGCGCCCTCCCCTGGCTGGAACCCGCCATGCGCTATGGCGGGGCGCTGTTCCTGTTCCTGTACGCCGCGCGCAGCCTACACTCGGCGCTGCGCAAGCACCATGGCCACCTGTCGCCGTCCTCGCGGCCGTCCGTGGGACGGGGAGCGGCGCTCGCCACCTGCCTGGCCCTTACCTGGCTGAATCCGCACGTCTACCTCGACACCGTCATGCTGCTTGGCTCCATCTCCAGCCAGTACGAAGGAAGCAAGACGGCCTTCGCGCTGGGCGCGATCTGCGCCTCGTTTTTCTTCTTCTTTGCGCTGGGATACGGCGCCCGGCTGCTCCAGCCGGTATTCGCCAGCGCAACGGCGTGGCGGGCGCTGGATGCGGGCGTAGGCATCGTGATGGCGGCCATCGGCTTAAGGCTTGTGGCCTAGCCGCCTTCATCCCTACGCAGGACGCCGCTGCGCAATCCCCGCTGATACGCTGGCCTGCCACTCAGCGACGGGATACCGGCCATGAGAATCTCCCTTGGCGCCGCTTGCGCGCTTGCCGCCTTGCTTTGGCAAGGCCCGGCGTGCGCGCAGTATGTGGTGCAGACCCAGGAAATGGGCGGCAAATGGAGCGTGCCCAATCCCCACTACCCGGGCGTGCCGGAGTTGTTCCGGGCAAGCACGGGCGCCAAGCGCGCCTGCCTGGAACGCGCCTCGCCAAGCAACCTCTATCGCGCCACCAAGGTCATCGACCTGCGCACCGGCGAAGAAGTGCTGCTGGTCGATTGCATTCCCATCCGCAAGGAACAGCGCGAACGGTCCGAGCAGATCCGGGCAAATGCCGCAAAGCCGGCGGCGCCGTAAAAGACGCCAGGCCTGGCAAGGCGCCTGGGCTGCTAGCGGACCGGCTGGGCGGCCGTTTCTCCCGCGGACGCGTTCATGTAGTCCTTGACCGTGTGGTCCCGGTTGTAAGTCACCGTCAGCGTGCGCTGATCCTGCATTGCGCCATATTCGCTGTTGTTGAAATAAAACCAGGTCGCCGTCCGCAGGCCCTGCGCATTGATGTGCTGGGTTCTTGGCGGTCCGAAATCCCGGACCATCTCGTCGAACGTAGTGACGTTGATCTTGATGGCTTCCACTTTCTGCTGAGTGACCAGGTTCCCCGGCGCGGGGGCGGCGCAGCCCGCCACGATGGCGGCCACGAAAAGCAAGGGCAATCTCATGCGGTTTCCCCGTTTTTGCAAGCCGCCGTGCGCGGCTGACGTGTTGTTGAATTCCGGACGCCCATAAGAATACCTTGACCACGCCGGACCGCTGCGCACGCTTGCGTGGAGGCGACCATCAGCAAACAGCCCGGCGGCCGTCATTTTGCGGTCATCTACAATGCGGCCAGTTGCCGCGCGCGAAGAGGCGCCGGCCCGCAACACATAGGCAGCATGACGCGCGCGAAGAAATCAGCCCCCAGAAAGAAAGCCCCGGCAGCCCGAAACAAAGCCGCATCCTCCAGCGGCCTCTATCGATTCCTGCGAACGTTCGTCCTCACCTCGCTGGCCAGTTTTGGCGCGGCCACGTATGCGCTGAACCCGCAATGGCGCGCCCACTTTTCGCCCGACGAAATCCTGGCGCGCCTGGGATGGCCCAGCGGAGAAACGTACGCCCCGGCGGCGGCGCCGGCCGGCGGCATGGCCCACACCCGGTTCGCCGATTGTCCGCAGTTCTTCCCGAAGGAACGGGCGCCCATCGTGCCCGGCGGACAGGCCCTGCGCGAACTCTGCTTTTCCACCTTCGCCATCCTGCACAACGGCCAGACGAAGACGCCGGTTTTCGTGGCTGAACGGCTGAACCGCAAGATGCTGACCCAGGCCCAGGGCATGCCCCGATCGGACAAGTTCTATGCCGAGGCGCGCGTGCCGCGCGCCGAACGCGCCGAGCTGCAGGATTACCGCGGATCGGGCTATTCGCGCGGACACATGGCGCCGGCCGGAGACATGTCCACCCGCGAGGCCATGGCGCAGAGCTTCTCGCTGGCCAACATGGTGCCGCAGGACCAGAGCCACAATGCCGGCCCCTGGAGCCAGATCGAGCAGGACACCCGGAAGTACGCGATGCGTGCGGCGGGCGACGTGTACGTCTTCACGGGCCCCTACTATGGCGACCAGCCCAAGGCGATCGGGTCGGGCGTGGCCGTGCCCAGCCATCTCTTCAAAGTCGTCTATGACGCGACGACCGGCCGGTCCTGGGTGCATTGGCAAGCCAACAGCGCGCACACCAGTGTCAGCGCGCCCATCAGCTACGAGGAATTCACACGGCGCACCGGCATGCAGTTGCTGCCGTCCGCCGCGAACTGACGCCACGCCACCGGTTTACTTGGGCCGCGGCGACGGGAAGTCCTGGTCCACCGCCGGCCACTCGCCCGCCCGCAGCCGCGGCAGGCACTTGACCATTGCCCTGGCGACGTTGCGCACTTCTTCCTGGACTGCCAAGTCCCGGTCCAGGTCCGCGTGGCTGGTGGCATAGGGCGCGTAATAGCCGATGTAGCGATCCAGGCGGGACGACGCCCCCGCATCCACCAGGCCCATCCAGTCGAGCCAGTCGCTCAGCGCGCGCCGCTGGCCTTCGATGCCGGCCACGTCGCCATGCACGACCAGCCCATACGCCCGCCCCGCCAGGTGCTTCGGATAGGGCCAACCGTCCAGTTCAAGCTGCTTGGCCTTCATCGGGTCCTTGCCCGAAGTCGAGGTGGGATCGGGATTGCCGCCGTCGGCGCAGACAAGCCGGTCGATCATCAGCTTCAAGGGACTGGGCGACTGGTACCAGTAGGTCGGCGCCACCAGCACCACGCCATGCGCCGACACCCATTGCTCGTAGATGCCGTTCATCGCGTCGTTATCCTGGCCCAGCGAGTGGTTGGGGTAACAGCTGCAGGGCCAATGGCAAAGCGGCATCGCGGTGGACACGCAGCCTTTGCAGGGATGGATCAGATACTGGTATTCGGAAGTCAGCCGGCTCAGGTCCAGCATGTCCGCCTGCATGCCGGCGGATTCGATTTCGTCCCGCACGATCTGCGCGAGCCGCCAGCTTTTGGAAACCTCGCCCGGACAGGTGCCATCGTTGCGGGCCGCACCGATCACCACCAGGACGCGCGTGCGTGTGCCGGACTCGCGCTGGATCCGCGCAGCGCGCTCGAGACGGTCGTGCGTCTCCTTCCACTCCACCGACAGATCGTAGGCCGGATCGGCATAGCCGGGACCGGCCTTCTCGGTGACAGGCGCCTTGCGCCCCTGCTCGTAGGCGTCCCAGGCAATGGCCTCCAGACGCTCCAGGGCATCGCTTTCAGCCTGAAAGGCGGGATCGTAAAACCGGCGCATGAAGCGCAACCGGAAGGTATCGCGCGCCAGTTCGCCGGCGTATTGCCCGGTGCGGACATCGAGAGTGGGTTTGGCCATGGCGATCTGCCTGCGAAGACTGACCGGACCAGGCAGCAAATTCCGTTCCCGGCTATCAATCCAGCCGGCGAATGGCGAGCGTCGTGTTGTTGCCCCCCATGCCAAACGAGTTGCTGAGCGCCAGCGTCAGCCCCGGCAGGGCTCGCGGCGTTCCGGGGACATAATCCAGATCGCAATGTTCATCGCCCGGCTCGAAAAACAGTGTCGGCGGCACGATGCCTCGAGACACGGCCATCGCCACGACGCCCGCCTCGATGGCGCCGGCCGCGCCGATCGCATGGCCGATCGCGCCCTTGATGCTGCTGATCGGCAGATCGCGCGCGCGCTCGCCAAAAACGCGCTTGATCGCCGCGGTTTCGATCCTGTCGCCCACCAGGGTCCCCGTCGCGTGGGCGTTGAGATAGCCCACGTCCGACGGTGACAGGCCGCCATCGGCCAGGCAGCGCGACATCGCCAGCGCTTGTCCATCCGGGTCCGGACGCAGCGGATGCGTGCCATCGTTGCTGACGCCATAGCCGCAGATTTCGGCGATGGGCGTGGCCTTGCGGGCGGCGGCATGTTCGGCCGATTCCAGGACCAGCATCGCCGCCCCTTCGGCCAGCGCGAAGCCGGTGCGCCGCAGGCTGAACGGCCGGCAGCTTCCTTCCTGGTCATCGGCAGGATCCGCGCACAGGACATGCAACTGGGTCCAGGCCGCCATGATGATCGGCGTCAGCATGGCTTCCGTCCCGCCGGCGATCGCCACGTCCAGATAACCGTCGCGGATGCGGCGGAAGGCCTCGCCGATGGCAACCGCGCCGGCAGAACAGGCGGTGGTGTAGGTCTGCGCCTCTGCCTGCGTCCTGAGCAGCTGCGCAATGTGCGCCGTGGGCGCGTTGGGCATGGTCGCGGGCACGACCAGCACCGACCGCTTGGGAACGACGCCGTGGTAGGCCTCAACCGCTTCGACCAGCGTGCGGACCCCGCCGATGCCCGTCCCCACGAACACGCCGCAATGGGTCTTGCGACCGTCGTCCAGGCCGGCCTGCGCGATGGCCTGGCTGGCGGCATGCTGCGCCATGAGCGTGACGCGATCCATCATGCGGGCCTGTGCCGGGTGCACGCCAGCTGCGACATCCGCGCGGACATGACCCACACGCCGCCCGATCCCGGTATCGGGTGGCAGGTCCACGCCGCATCTTCCTTCGATCAATGACTCGAAAGTCTGCCCGGCGGTATCGCCAACGGGCGTCGTCATGCCGATGGCGGTGATCACGACCTTTTTCCTGTGCGTCATGGCGACCGCTCCGGCACATCGCTGGCTGCGACGGCAGCGTCCGGCGACGCCGCAGCCGCGGGCCTGGCATTTTCCGCAGGCGCAGCACGCCGCTCGGCCGCGCGCGCCATGCGCGCCGCCACGCTGCCCTCGGCGGGACCGGCGGCCAATCGTTCGACGACCTGATGCATGTAGGCGATCAAGCCGGAGAGATTCGAGGGAAAGATGCTGGTGATTTCCTGCGCCCCGACCTCATGATCCTTGGGCAGCATGTCATCGGTCTGGATATGGAACTCGGTTTCGATCTCGAGAAGGATCTCAAGAATGGCCAGGGAGTCGAACTGCGTGATCACGGCGGAAAACTGCTGGTCTTCGAGCAAGGGAGCAGGCTCGCAGCGGCACACGTCAGCGATGATCGCGGCGAGCTTGTCCCGCAAGATGGAATCTTCCGGCAGGGCGGGAATTGTCGGCTGGGTCTGCATGGTCGGGGCCCTCAAAAACAGTGAACCATCAACGTCGCAAGCAGATTCGCTATTTGAATCCTTTGCGACAAAATGCGCCAGGTGCCCTTTGGCGGACCGCTGGCTTGAAATCGCACTGGCCAATCCGCGGCCGCTCACACCGGGCCAACGGACCATGAGCCGCCAAGCGTTTCATTCGCCGGGCAAGTCGCTACAGGACATAAGCGAATCTCCGGCGAAAGAAGCGCCAGGAGATACGAATGCGGAGAACGGGAGCCGCACGAGACGATCAACTATAAGTAAAGGTAAGTGTCGCATTCGCACGCACCGCGCCTGCGGTGGGGGCGGCGGTCACCTGTTGATAGCTCGCGCCCACCTGGTACGACCAAGTATCCGTGGGCAGCGCCCCCACGGGCGATCCCAGATTCCTGTCCGCCACCCCCATGGTCGGCTGGCGAAACTCACCGGTTGTGGTATCACGCACCCACAGCTTCAATCCCACCCCTTTGGCGCCGGCGACCGAGGTGTCCTGGTTGCTCAGTGTCGCGGCATAACCGGCCACCGTCGTTCCCGTTATCGACATTGCGGGTGCCAGACTGCTGCCGCCGGTGCACACCACTTGGAGCGTGGTCGAGGTCACGTCCCCGGCGGTGCCACTCTTCAGCGCGGAAAGCGTGGCATCCGGCAATGCCAGATTCAGCGCGCTCGAGTTGGTTACGTTGCACGTGGGCATCGTGAACCTGACCGTCCCCGTCATTGACAATGAGTACAGGCCGCTAGGCAGCGCCCCATAGATCGGACCCGTTATGGTCGTAACGGCGGAAATATCGCTCGTATTCAAGGTGCCGGCTGAGATGGGTTCTCCGGTTGCGACGACTTCGATGCGGGCTTTGGCGCCGGGATAGTCTGGCGAACTGAATGGAAACAGCAGCACCCCACTTTCATATGGATTTATGAACTGTGCCGGAGCGGTCTGATAATTGCCATCGTCGAGCACGTAATAGAAAATTCGAAAGCCCACCCCCGCGAAGTTGGTTTTGTAGATGTCGGTTCCCTGAATCCGCGGTTGCGTGCTGGCGAACGTTTCGATGACACCCGGAGGACAGTTGTACAGGGGAGCCTTCTGTCCCTGGGCGCCACCCGACAGGGCGGGCAGCGTGTAATCCATTGCGAACAGCAAATCGCCTCGAGTGGGCTGAGACGGCACGGGAATACTGGTCTTGCTGGGAAACAGCAAATATTGACTGCCACTGTAGCCGTCATAGACAATGCCGCTGGGGGCCATCCCCCCCCTGTTGACCCAGCAATTCACGGCCCTTGCGTCCAGCGGCCCCGCCGATGCGTCCTGCGCGAATCCAAGGGATCCCAGCATTACGAGGCAGAACCCAGTCAATGCGCCTCTAACGGCTACGCGGTGGGCTGGGCCGCACGCAACAATCTTCTCGCTCATGCGCATGTCAGATCCTTGGTCGTTTCCTCCGCCCCGGATTCCACCGCGGAGGCGTCGAATTCAAATGTGCAGTGCTGTTCCTGCGCGCCGCCCCATTTCACTGCGAACCGGGCGACTCCCTGCAGTCCCGTCAACCAGGCGCGACCGACGGGACCGACGATGCCCCGTTGTTTGCCATCGGCGTCATAGATGGCCGCGCCGAAGGGAAGCTCCGCGCCCGCCGCGTTCTTGAGCACGACAAGTACCGTGTGGCCCAATTCGGTCTCAAACTTGGCGACCACGATCGCGCCACGGGAGGGAACGACCGTCGTGACGTTCTGTCCCAGCGTCGCCTGGGCGTTGTCGTAGTCAGGCCTCAAGGAAATGCGATTTTCCCGGTACGGCGTCGCGGACGGAACCAGCGCCCGCCCCGAACTGTTGGTGCGGACTCCCGGGTAGGAGTCGACCTCGACACCGGCTGCGCCTGGCGCATCCACGATGACGGCGGTTTCGCCGATGTTCTGACCCAGGAGCGGGCCTTTGCCATCGACTACGACCGCGCCGCTGAAGTCGATGTTAGTGTTGGACGCCCCCGCGTTGTAGCCATGGCTCAGGTTGGCGATGCCCACCGGCGTGGCGTAACCCAGCGAGCCGTAACCCCGGCCGCCGTTGCCCCCCATCGGCGATCCATGGGTTACGCCCCCCTGCACGGCGTAGGTCAGGGAATAGTCATCGGTCAATGCGCCGCTCAGATTCACATCCTGGCTGGTGCCCTGGCCCTGGGCCTTGGTCATGGTATAGCTTGCGTTGTGCCTGCCGCCCAACGGTATGCTGAACGTCAGCATGAAAGTCGACTGGCGCTTTTGCCAGGGGCCGGCATTGATGCCGTAGTTGAGTGCGTACCCCACCCGACCAATGGCGCTTGAATAGGACACCTGCGCAAACGTGGCATTGCGCGGTGCATTCCGGTAGACGACGCCGTAATAATTGAACGACAGCGAACTGGCCTTCCCGACCCGTTGCGACAGCCACAGCTGGTATTCATGCATGCGCTCGTAGCCCAGGTATTTATCGTCCTTGCTGCCCTGACGCACCGCATCGTCCAAGCTTCGGTAACCATCCGAGTTGTACCGGTATCCGGCCAGCGTCAGGTCGGTGCCATACGTCGGAAAGGCCTTGGCATACTGGATTCGCGCTGCGGTGCCCACCAGTTTCCCGCCATCGGCTCCGCGCGAGCGGGAAGTCGTGACGTCGGTGGAAATTGCCCCCATTTCCCGCAGGTTCAAGGCCAGGCCGGCCGCCCCCGCCTGATATCCCCCCTGCGCGCCCGTCACGCCGCCGTAGGCGGTAATGCCCCAAGGCAATCCATGGGCAACTGTCAGCTGCGTCATCAACGGGCGCTTGTTCACATAGCTCTGGCGATGCTGGCCCAGCGCAAAGCTGTAATTCCAGGTTCCTTCGCGCAGCATCGTCGGCAGGGCCGAGAACGGCTGAGAAAAGCGCGTCGTGCGTCCCCCCAGCTCTTCGATGGTCACTTCAAGGTCGCCCCCGCCTGGCGTGGAGTAAAGGTCGTCGATGACAAACGGCCCGGCCGGCACGAAGGTGGTGTAGATGGCGTAGCCATTCTGGCGCACGGTCACCTTGGCGTTGGACGGCGCGACACCCCGCACCACCGGGGCGAAGCCCCGCTGACTGTCCGGCAGCATCCCTTCGTCCGATTGCAGGATAACGCCGCGAAAACGCGTGGCATTGAAGATGTTGCCCGGCGTCGAGCTATCGCCCATGCGCAGCCAGCCGCGCCAGGCGGCGATGTCGCGCTCCGCATAAAGATCGCTCAGATTCCAGTTCGATCGTCCGGCGCTCTCGAAATAGCTGCCGTTGGCCCGCAGGCGCCATGCGCCTGCGTTGAATCCATTCCGGAAGTTGGCAAACGTGCTGCTCGAGTTGCCCCCCTGAGAGTTCGAGGAACGGGAGGCGTTATGCGACACGCGGTAGGACGACCAGAATGCGGTTGTGCCGTTGTCCCACCGATCGCGCGAGACGGTGCCGCGCGCCTTGCGGTCCAGCGCAGCCTGAGCGATGGACACCTCCAGGATATTCTTGTCCTGGTTGTAGCGGGCCTGGGCGTTGGGCAGCGCCTTCAACGGCCCCGCGCAACTGGCTGCCGCAGGCCCCTGCAGCGCAGGGAAGGCATCGACCTTGACGCCCATTTCCTTCAACAGCGCAACGGGAATACAGGCCTGAGCATCTTCCGCTCCTTCGACTGCGGCGAATTCGATCTCGCGCATACCGAAAGTCTGGCGGTTAAGCTCGATCATGACCAATTTCCTGCCCGGCAGGATACGGTTGGAAAAGGCGAACACCGAAAGATCGACGCCTTCACCCCCTGCTTTCTGGTGCAAAAAACTGCTGTCGAAAGTTGTGGCTTCCTGGGCGGCTTCCGCTGCGTGGGCTGCGGGGCAAGCCGCAATAATCGCAACCGCCGACAATCCCAGAGCCGTACGATTCGCGTTCGATTTCACTTTGGTGGCCCTTCTGGAGCGTCTGTCCCGGGGGCTACCGTCGCCTCGGCCCAGGTTTCGACCACACCGTAGTCATTGACGACTTTTGCCGTTGCCTTAATGGCGCCAATGGGGCATTTCGCCAGCGGCAGCAGCGTCGTTGCCATCGGCTTGGCGACGACGGTGCGCCCGAATCCATCGGCTTCGCCGGGGATGTCTATGCCCGAGAAATTGATGGTGAACACCGACGCATTCTTGATCGCAAGCTGGCATGCCTTGCCGTCCTTGCGCCATGACCACTGCACCAGCGAGGCGTCTCGCGGCATTTTCTGGATGGCTTCCGGACGGTAGAACAGCTTGATGCGCGTGCGCGTGGCCAGCGTGAGGCTGTTCTGCGCGGAACTCGCCTTTTTCTGCGGAATTTCCAGCACATTCAGCCAGAAATAGCTTTCACGATCCGTGGGCAGGTTGGCCCCCACACGCGTGACGACGAGGCCGCGCTCGGTGTTTCCGTCGAACCGACTCAAAGGCGGTGTCACGAAGAACGGCGTTTCCATTTCTTCGGATTCGCCGTCGATCCATGCCTGGACAACGTAGGGATCCGTGCCATGGTTCTTGGCGTAGACCGAGACGCTCTTATCCTTTTCGTTGAAGATGAGCCGCGTGCTGGACAGCTGCACGGCAGCCTGGACCGAAGTGACGGCCACCGCACCGGCGGCGACGGCGATGGAAACAAGGCATTTGGGGATGATGTTCATGAGACTGACGCGCGGCTCGCTGCGGACGACCCGACTGAAGTTCGAAGTGAGGAAATCAACCGCCGCATCGGCTTCATGACCGGGACAAGCCCGGACCGGCTTTAGGAGTACGACAACGTGATCGTGGCGGTGGCATTGGCTGTGCCCGACCGCATCGACGGCGCGTTGGAGGGATGTATGTAGTAGCTCGTGAACACAAACGTGCTTTTGGTCGAATTCACGTTGAAGGCATAGGCCTGGGTGCCGTCCATGCGGACATTCGTACCGGAGCCGTGGGTCGTGTCTTTCGTTTGCACCTGCACGCCAAAGCCGGTTGCGGTGCCCGCGCCAGCTGTCAGCGCAAGAATGGAGGCATCGCCAAATGCGGTCGTACCGGTGAAACGAAGGCTGGCCGCCTGCAAAGTGGATATTTCGCACGCGCCCAAGGTAACGGTGAAGTCCTTCCAATATTGCGAACGGGGGACAGTGGACGAACTGAATTCAGTGATCGGAACCTCGCCAATGGCCACCGCGGAGTCCACGGAAATCGTGCACGGCGTGCTGGTGATGCGCCCCGTAATGCTCAGCGTCGCTGTCTGGGCATTCGCAACGTTGGCGGACGACAACAAGATCGCCGCGAGAGTGAGTCGTTTGATTTCGAGATTCATAAGGTCCACCCGGCACGCCCACTTCTTTCTTAGGCGCCACCTTAAAACACCGTTTTCAAGACAGAAGGTGGTGCGGCGGCTTACGTCGCACCAGGCCTGACGCGATGGCAATGGACTCTCCCCGCCTGCGGCGGCGAATCCTGGGAGCTTTCCCAGGGCGGGCCGGTTGCTCACCGGCCCGCCGTCCATGAGTACCCGCGAATTACGAGTAGGTGACGTCAAACACCGCGCGGGCGTTGGCGGGGCCGGCCGTCACGGAAGCAGCGGTTGCCTCGTAGGACGCCTTGAACGTGATGATGTTGTTGCCGGTGATCAGCGTGCGGGTGACGGGCGAGCCGCCAACAATGACGTCGACTCCGTCCAGCGTCAGGGCCACCGCGACGCCCGTTGCGCCGGAGCCGCTTTCCAGGCCGAGCAGGCGACTGCTGATGACGCTGCCGGCGCCCGGACTGAAGGAGATGGCCGCCGTGTTCTGGGTGGAGATGTCGCAGTTCAGCAGCGTGATGGGGACGTCAACTTCGGCGCTACGGTCGCCGACCGCATTGAAGTTGTTGGTCGAGATAGAGCCCAGGGAAATCACCATGTCGGTACCCTGCTGACCGCCGCCGATCGAGCAGGGGGACGTGGTGATTTCGCCCTGGAAGGCGATGTTGCCGGTATCGGCCGAAGCGGCGCCGGCAAAAGCGGCGAAGCTGGTGGCGATCAGAGCATTGAGAACGAGCTTTTTCATGAGATAGAGTCCTAACTAGGTTGATGAAAAACAACGAGAAAAACAACAATCACAAAGACGATCTGGAAAACCGCCCAACCACTTGCATTCGGAGTCGACTGGAGAACGCGCCGACGTCGAACCGAACCATGTTTGCAAGGCAGCCCAACAACCGGTTGCCCGGCCAAAACACCCATCGGCGCACGATCCGGCCCAGCAGATGCTGCTGCTTGCTAATCCCTAATTCGTATTTCAGATCGGCGACCATCCACCGAACCACCACCGCAAGTTTCTTCGCCAGCGCCGGATGCCTTTGCATCAGCCGCAGGCACGGAATCGCCCAGACGCGATAGCCAAGGTAGGTCGTGGGCGAAAACCTCCTGGCGCAATAGCTCGCGTCGTACAACCAGTCCTGCATGGAGATCAGGTCTAGTCGGCGCAACTCGTTGCACACGATTTTTCTGCTGTAATCGGCCCATACGCCAAGCTTGCTCATATGAATCATTCGATCAATGGATGCGCAGACAGGCGGCCTGCGTTTGCCGGCGCTTCAGGCTTGAAGCGTGTTGTCTTTGCCTTGGTCATAAACCTGGAAAGAGCCGCGATCAGCCACAACAGCAGCAACGTCGGGAGGCCGATGCGCATGGTTGGCGCGAATTCGTCGATGGCTAATATGGAGGCCGCGATTGCCACCACCACCAATGCGCCAGCCGCCGCGGGGATGACGCTCAGGATGGCCGACTTGCTGAAGCGCCGCGCGCCGCCGTGACGGCCAAGCCGATGGCTGACATGGGACAGGAAAATAGCGAGCCACACGAATAACAGGCCTGTCGTGGCGACAGCCGTGGCCGCGACGAAGACGCCGCCAGCCAGCCAGCCATTGACAAGAAACACCACGATGGATATGCCGCCGGAGGCTCCGACAGCCCAGACGGGCCCGCGGGCAGCCGACACCCGGCCAAGCCCCGCCGGCGCCTGACCCGCCCGCGCCATGCTGAACAACATCCGCGATGCGCAGTACATTTGGCTATTGAGCACCGACAGAACCGTGACGAGTATCAGTACGCGCAGCAGGGTGTTGGGCCAAGGCAGGCCCGCAAGCTGGAGCAGCGCTCCGAAGGGGGGCTTGGACAACGACACCATGCCTGCCTGAAGCAGCGCGCCCGCCACAACGACCGCAACGAAGGCCAGGCCAACCACGGCAAACGAGGTGACGCGGATCCCGCGCCGCAGTGCGTCCGGCGTCGCCTTGGTCTCGGCTGCGACAATGGCCAGCGACTCGATGCCGATAAAGCCGAACACCGCCAGCATGAAGGCCTGCCAGATATTGGAAAATGGGACGATCAAGCTCGCGGCCGATTCATGAGTCGGCGTGGGCGCGCCATGCGCGATGTAGCACGCCAATCCGATGAGTCCCACCAAGGCAAGCACCTTGAACGCCGACAGCGCAACTTCGCAGCGGGCGAACGCCCTCGCTCCAAGCAGGTTGACGATTGCGAGCCCGGCAAGCACGGCGACAAGCATTGCATCGGCGCTCACATGCGGCACCCAGGCTGTCAGCACGGGCGCCAGCAGAGACACTTCGGTTCCGATGATCAGTACGAGCGAAGCAAAGTATGCGGCGCGCACCATGAAACCCACGGTGGAACCCAGATAGCATTCGGCGTAGGAACCAAACGCTCCGGGCGTCGGGTGCTTGGCAACCAGACGGCCCAGGCTGGCCATCAGCAGCAGCGCCACCAAGGCCGCGGCCGCGTACGCCGGGATGGCTGCGGCGCCGGCCACCAGCAGCGGAAATGCGCTGCCCGAAACCAGGCCGTAGCTGATGACGGTGCCGAAGGCGACCATCGACATCTGGCGGCTGCCCAGCACGACGGGCAGCGCCGATTCCCTATTCAGTATGTTGTTCAGATTACTCATGACGGGTTACCACGCCCTTAAGTCGACGGGTACACCGTAGACAGCGCAAGACCTCAATGGAGCCGTACTGTAGGCGTCGGTCGACCGCACGTATGTAGAAAACTTACGAAAGGCGTAAGCGTGGCGCCTGCGTCAGGTCTGCCGTTCGAGTCGCAGCCTTTCTTGCTGGCCGCGGGAAGCCCGTGAAAGGTGCCTTTCCAAAAATTCAATTCGCGGGCATTCGACGTCTCTAGCATGGGGATGCCGGCGCTCGCATGGACGGCGCCGCCCCCCTAACAAAAGACTTCGGAGACAAAAATGAATCAGTTCTTGAGGCGCGCGGCCGCCGGCTTTCTGCTGTGCGCCGCCGGCGCGGCCGCTGCGCAGGATTACCCCAGCAAGCCCATACGCCTGGTCGTATCTTTTTCGGCCGGAGGCACGACGGACATCCTGGCCCGTGAAGTGGCGCACCAGCTGTCCACACGTCTTAAACAGACCGTCGTGGTCGAGAATCGGCCCGGGGCCGGCGGCAACATCGGCACGGAGTTCCTGTCCAAGAGCGCGCCTGACGGCTACACGCTGTTGGCGACATCCGTGGGCCCGGTCGCGATCAACCCCACGCTGTACGCCAACCTGAAGGTCAATCCCCAAACGGCGCTGCTTGCGGTTGCGCCTATCGCGGACGTGCCGAACGTGCTTGTCGTCCATCCGGACCTCCCCGCAAAGAATGTGGCTGAGCTGGTGGCCTATGCCAAGAAGCGTCCCGACAAGTTGAACTACGGGTCGACCGGCATCGGCACGGCGGCGCATCTGTCAGGCGTGCTGTTCGCCGAGAAGGCCGGAGTGGACGTCGTCCACGTTCCGTACAAGGGCGCGGACGCCCTGAACGACCTGATCGCGGGCCGCATCGACTTCATGTTCGCCACGATTCCGTCGGTCATCGGGCATATCCGCGCGGGTCAGTTGCGTCCCCTGGCGGTGGCGTCCGCAAAACGCTCGGAAGCGCTTCCCGATACGCCAACCATGGCCCAGGCGGGCGTCCCGGATGTGGTCACCGGCGCCTGGTTCGGCCTGTTCGCCCCTGTCGACACGCCGCCAGCAGTCGTCGCCACGCTGAATCAGGCCGTGAACGAGTCCATCGCCAGCGCCGACGTGCAGAAGCGGCTGTTGGCCCAAGGGGCGGAACCCATGCGCATGGATGCGGCGGCGTTTGGAAGCTTCGTTGCGGCGGAATATGCGTCGTGGCGCCCGATCGTGCTCAGGTCCGGGGCCCGCATCGACTAGCGGCGCTGGGGCGTTCCCAGCGGCGAAAACGACAAAGGCCGTTAGTGGACACTGCCACTAACGGCCTTTGATTTGTTGGTCGGGGCGGTGGGATTCGAACTCACGACCCTCTGCTCCCAAAGCAGATGCGCTACCAGGCTGCGCTACGCCCCGAAGGGTGGGAACTATACCAGAAACCGGTCGGCCGCGGCCGCCCCACTGCCCGGGGAACCGTAACGGATTCCGTCCGAAAAATCGCTGACTGGCACCTATTTAATTCTCGCCTGAATCAAATCGGATTTTGGCGCAGCGCAGGCCGCCTTCAGACATGAAAAAACGGCGCGCCACCCGGCGCGCCGCTTCGAAAACCACAAGCGGGCGGCTGCGATCAGCCGGGCTGCGATCAGCCGGGCTGCGGTCAGTCGGGCTGCGGTCAGCCGGGCTGCGCTCAGCCGAAGCGGCCCGTGATGTAGTCTTCGGTTTCCTTGCGCGAGGGCTTCACGAAGATCTGGTCGGTCTGGCCGAATTCCATCAGTTCGCCCAGATACATGTAGGCCGTGAAGTCCGAGCAGCGCGCGGCCTGCTGCATGTTGTGCGTCACGATGACGACGGTGTAGTCGTTCTTCAGTTCGGCGATCAGTTCTTCGATCTTGGCCGTGGAAATCGGGTCCAGCGCCGAGCACGGTTCGTCCAGCAGCAGCACTTCCGGCTTGATGGCGACGCCGCGGGCGATGCACAGGCGCTGCTGCTGACCGCCCGACAGGCTGTTGCCGCTTTGGTGCAGCTTATCCTTCACTTCGTTCCACAGCGCCGCCTTGCTCAAGGCCCACTCCACGCGCTCGTCCATTTCGCCCTTGGACAGGCGTTCGAACAGGCGCACGCCGAAAGCGATGTTGTCGTAGATGCTCATGGGAAACGGCGTGGGCTTCTGGAAGACCATGCCGATCTTGGCGCGGATCAGCGAGATGTCGGTCTTGGCCGTCAGCAGGTTCTCGCCGTCCAGGACGATTTCGCCCTCGGCGCGCTGGCCGGGATACAGCTCGAACATGCGGTTGAACGTGCGCAGCAGCGTCGACTTGCCGCAGCCCGACGGGCCGATGAAGGCGGTGACCTTCTTCTCCTGGATCGACATGTTCACGTTGCGGATCGCGTGGAACTTGCCGTAGTAGAAGTTCAGGTTCTTGACCTCGATCTTGTTCTTGACGGCGGTAGCGGTATTTTCCATTGGGTTTCCCTTGGCTCCGGCGCGACCAGCGCGCCGGCAAAGCGATCTTTTCTTTACTTGCGGAACATGTTGCGGGCAATGATGTTGATGCCCAGCACCAGCAACGTAATCAGGGTGGCGCCGGCCCACGCCAGGTTGTTCCAGTCCTTGAAGGGGCTGGCGGCGTATTGGTAGATGACGACCGGCAGGTTGGCCATCGGCGCATTCATGTTCCAGGACATGAACTGGTTGGACAGCGCGGTGAACAGCAGCGGCGCGGTTTCCCCGGAAATCCGGGCGATCGCCAGCAGCACGCCGGTGATGATGCCGGACTTGGCGGCGCGATAGCACACCAGGGTGATCATGCGCCACTTGGGGCAGCCCAGGGCCGCCGCGGCTTCGCGCAGGCTGTTGGGCACCAGCATCAGCATGTTGTCGGTGGTGCGCACCACCACGGGGATCACCAGGATGGACAACGCGACCGCGCCGGCCCAGCCGGAGTAATGCCCGACCTGCGCCACGTACACCGCGTAGATGAAGAGGCCGATGATGATGGACGGCGCGGACAGCAGCACGTCGTTCAGGAAGCGCGTGGCCGGCGCCAGCCAGCCCCGGTGGCCGTATTCGGCCAGGTAGGTGCCGGCCAGGATGCCGACCGGCGTGCCGATCAGGGTGCCCACCCCGGCCATCATCACGCTGCCGACAATGGCGTTGATCAGCCCCCCGCCCTGGCCGGGTGGCGGCGTGATTTCGGTGAAGAGGGTGTACGACAGCGCCGGCGCCCCCTTCATCAGCAGCGTCAGGATGATCCAGAACAGCCAGAACAGTCCGAACGCCAGCGTTCCCATCGAGATCGCGAGCATGACGCGGTTGACCGCGCGGCGCCGGCGATAGATGCCGTTCTGCATGTTGAGTACGGATTCAGCCATGGTTTTTTCCTTGTGCTCCGGGCGCGTCAGGTTTTCTTGCCTTCACCCGCGGACAGGCGAACCAGCAGCGCCTTGGCCAGGGCCAGCACAATCGTCGTGATGAGGAACAGGATCAGTCCCAATTCCAGCAGCGCGGCCTTCTGGATGCCGCCCGCCTCGTTGAATTCGTTGGCGAGCGCCGAGGCGATCGAGTTGCCCGGCGAAAACAGCGAGCCGGACCACTTGAACGCGTTGCCGATCACGAAGGTCACGGCCATGGTCTCGCCCAGGGCACGGCCCAGGCCGAGCATGACCCCGCCGATGACGCCCGACTTGGTGAAGGGCAGCACCACGCGCCACATCACTTCCCAGGTCGTGCTGCCCAGCCCGTAAGCCGATTCCTTCAGCATCGCGGGCACCAGTTCGAACACGTCGCGCATCACGGCCGCGATGAACGGGATGATCATGATGGACAGGATCAGGCCGGCGGTGAAGATGCCGATGCCGAAAGGCGGCCCCGCGAACAGTCCCCCGATGATGGGCAGGTTGCCCAGCGTCGCGATAAGGAAGGGCTGCACGTACTGCTGGAACACGGGCACGAAGACGAACAGGCCCCACATGCCGTAAATGATAGACGGAATGGCCGCCAGCATTTCGACGGCGGTGCCCAGCGGGCGGCGCAGCCAGGTCGGCGAGAGCTCGGTCAGGAAGATGGCGATCCCGAAAGACACCGGGACGGCGATGATCAGCGCGATCGCCGACGTCAGCAGCGTGCCGATGATCGGCACCACGGCCCCGTAATTGGAGTTGACGGGATCCCAGTCGTTGAGCCACAGGAACGTCAGGCCATACTTGGCCAGCGATTCGCGGCTGCCGTAGATGAGGGAGACAAGGATTGCCGCAAGCAGTATGAACACCAGAAAGGCGAACGTGCGGGTCAGATTCTTGAACAGCGCATCCATCAGCGCGTTTTTGTTTTGCTTCATAGGCGAAGGCGTGCCGGTAGTCACGGAATCCGCCACGCTGGGCGGAAGCGGCACACTATTATCCATTACCGCGCTCATGGATGGACTTTCCTTAGGAAACCTGGGGAGACACCAGGTAGGTCATTTTTGCGGGCGGCGGCCCCCCCCGCCACTGGGCGTCGGGGGCCGCACGGTCCAGCCTTACTTCCAGACGGCCTTGCCGTCGGCGGACTTCACTTCGCCCCAAGCGGCACGGATTTCCTTGGTCACGGCTTCCGGCAGCGGCACGTAGTCCATGGCTTCAGCCGACTTGGCGCCGTTCTTGAACGTCCAGTCGAAGAAGTCCAGAACCGCCTTGCCCTGAGCCGGCTTGTCTTGCGACTTGTGGACCAGGATGAAGGTGGCGGCGGTGACGGGCCACGAATCGGCGCCCGGCTCGTCGGTCAGGACCACGCCCATGCCCGGCGCGCTCTTCCAGTCGGCATTGGCGGCCGCGGCGGCGAATGCCTTCTGCTCGGGCTGAACGAACTTGCCGTCCTTGTTCTGCAACTGCGTCCAGGCCAGCTTGTTCTGCTTGGCGTAGGCGTATTCGACGTAGCCGATCGAGTTCTTCAGCTGGCCGACGTAGGCGGCGACGCCTTCGTTGCCCTTGCCGCCCTGGCCGGTGGGCCACTTGACGGCCTTGCCTTCACCGACTTGCGACTTCCAGTCCGGCGACACCTTGGACAGGTAGTTCGTCCAGCCGAAGGTGGTGCCCGAGCCGTCCGAACGGTGCACGACGATGATGTCGGCCGCCGGCAGCTTGACGTCGGGGTTCAGCGCCTTGATGGCGGCGTCGTCCCACTTCTTGATCTTGCCCAGGAAGATGTCGGCCAGGACCTTGCCCGACAGCTTCAGCTTGCCCGGCTCGACGCCGTCGATGTTCACCACGGCCACGGTGCCGCCGATCACGGCGGGGAACTGCAGGAGGCCGTGCTTTTCCAGGTCGGCTGCCTTCATCGGGTCATCCGAGGCGCCGAAGTCGACCGTCTTGGCGATGATCTGCTGCTGGCCGCCGCCCGAACCGATGGACTGGTAGTTCACCGCGCTGTTGGTCGCGGCCTTGTAGTCGGACGCCCACTTGGCGTAGATAGGGTACGGGAACGAAGCGCCCGCGCCGGTGACATCGGCGGCCTGGACGGCAAACACGGCGGCGCTCAGCGCGACGCCCAGGGAAACTTGCTTGAAGACACGTTTGAACATCTGGGTTCCTTCTGTGCTCGTTAGGAGGAGTCTTGGCAGGCTTTGGTTACTGCCTGTCTTTCAGCGACCCTCGCATCTTAGAAGCCCAACGTGACAGGATAGTGACAGTCATATTCCCCCCCCGGGAGCATTCCCCCCCCGAAGCGCTGCGCGCTTCCCCCCAGGGGGCGCCGGTGGCGGACCGGCGGAGCCGGATCCGCGCGGCTGCGCTTGGGGCGATGTGCCTCGATTTCGCATTTCTGCCTGCGGGGGATCGGACCGGAACCGTTGCTCGCGGTGCGGATTGGGGCGACTTGCCTCGATCGTGCATTTCCGCCTGCTGAGGGTCGGACGGGGACCGATGCGCGGTGCGGATTGGGGCGGCGTCGCTCGAGACCTTCCACCGCCCGCGGGAGTGGCAGCGGGCACGGATTCGTGCCCGGTCCGTTTGGGGTCAGACCCCTAGTTTCTGCATCAAGACCTGGTGCAGGTTGAAGGGCTCGCGGCGGCTTTTTACCCGGGCGTAGCCGCCATCCGGCTGCTGTTGCCAGGCTAGCTGGTTGTCGCGCAGGGCGTAGGTGAAGGCTTCGTCGATGACGCGCTTTTTGAGCGTTTTGTCGTAGATGGGGAAGGCGATCTCGACGCGGCGGAAGAAATTGCGGTCCATCCAGTCGGCGGACGACAGATACACGGTCTCCTCGCCTTCCGCATAGAAGTAGAAGACGCGGGAGTGCTCGAGGAAGCGGCCCACGATGGAGCGCACGCGGATGTTTTCGGACAATCCGGGAACGCCGGCGCGCAGCGTGCAGACGCCGCGCACGATCAGGTCGATCTTCACGCCGGCCTGGCTGGCTTTGTAGAGCTCTTCGATGATCTGCTCTTCCAGCAGCGAGTTCATCTTGGCCATGATGCGCGAACGCTTGCCCGCCTTGGCCGCCCGCGCTTCCGCGCGGATCAGCGACACCATGCCTTCGTGCATCGTGAAGGGCGACTGCATCAGCGACTTGAGGGAGCGGCGGGCGCCCAGGCCGGTCAGTTGCGCGAACACTTTGTCCATGTCCTCGCACAGCTTCGGATCGGCGGTCAGCAGCCCGAAATCGGTGTACAGGCGCGCCGTGCGCGGGTGGTAGTTGCCGGTGCCCAGATGGGCGTAGCGGCGCAGGCGCCCCTTTTCCCGGCGCAGCACCACGGCCATCTTGGCGTGCGTCTTGTGCGCCACCACGCCATAGACGACGTGCGCGCCCACCTCTTCGAGCTTGGAGGCCCAGTTGATGTTGGTCTGCTCGTCAAAGCGCGCCATCAGCTCCACCACCACCGTCACTTCCTTGCCGGCACGCGCCGCCGCCAGCAGGATCTTCATCAGCTCGGAGTCCTCGCCGGTGCGGTAGATGGTCTGCTTGATGGCCATCACGTCGGGATCCAGGGCGGCCGCGGTCAGAAAGTCGATCACGGGCTGGAACGACTGGTAGGGGTGATGCAGCAGGCGGTCGCGTTCGGCCACGGCCTCGAAGAGCTCGGCCGGCTTGTCGCCCACGCGGTCGAACGGCGCCGGCACCGGCGCCCGGTAGTCCGGAAACAGCAGGTCCGGCCGAGCCGAGTTGCAGAGCTGCATCAGGCGCGACAGGTTCACCGGCCCTGGCACGCGATAGGTATCGTCCGGCTTGAGGGAGAACTCCCGCTGCAGGAAGGTTTCCAGTTCCGGCGGGGTCAGCTTGTCGATCTCGAGGCGGACGGCGGCGCCGAAATTGCGCTGGGAGAGTTCGCCCTGCAGCGCGTGGCGCAGATTGGTGACTTCTTCCTCGTCCACGAACAGGTCGCTGTTGCGCGTGACCCGCCACTGGTAGCAGCCCAGCATTTCCAGGCCCGGAAACAATTCGCCCACGAAGGCGCGCAGCAGGGACGTGAGCAGGATGTAGCCGTCCGGCTGCCCGGAGAGTTCCTGCGGCATCTTGATCAGGCGCGGCAACGCGCGCGGCGCCTGGACGATGGCGATCGATGCCTGGCGGCCGAAGGCGTCGGCCCCGGACAGCGACACGATGAAATTCAGGCTTTTGTTGTACACCCGGGGAAACGGGTGTGCGGGATCCAGCCCGATCGGGGTCAGCAGCGGCATCACATCGCGATGGAATACGTCACGCGCCCACTCCTGCTGCTGCGGATTCCATTCAGACGCGTGGTGCAGCGAGATGCCTTCGGCGTGCATGGCCGGCAGAATCGCGTCATTGAGCAGGTTGTACTGGCGGCCCACCAGTTCGTGCACCGCCTGCTGGACGCAATCGAACGCCTGGTCCGGCGTCATGCCGTCAGACCCGACCAGATTGGGCGACTGGCGCTGCTGCTCTTTCAGGCTGGAGATCCGAATCTCGAAGAATTCGTCCAGGTTCGAGCTGACGATGCACACGTAGCGCAGCCTTTCCAGCAGCGGCGTCTGGGGGCTCTCCGCCATCGCCAGCACGCGTTCGTTGAATTTGAGCAGCGACAACTCGCGATTCATGAGCAGAGGCTCGCCAGGCGGGCGTGTGGGCATACCGGATTCCATGCGAAAGGAGAGCGTGATGTTTTACTGCAAAATAGTGACGGTTCTATGACAGCGCCGAATCACTAGGGTACGTCAAATACGGGACATATGGAGCATCGCCCCGATGCGTCCAAGCTCCTGTTCCATAAGCAAAAACCCGAAGCTGGGGGCGCTGTCACATGGGGTCTCTATAATCGATCCACCTCACAGCCAATATTACGAGCCGCATGGATCAACTTCTGGCCGCGGTGGACCTCGGGTCCAACAGCTTTCGCCTCTCCATCGGACGCATCGTTCAACAGGACGGTACGCCCCAGATCTACCAGATCGACCGCCTCAAGGAAACCGTCCGGCTCGCCGCCGGCCTGGACGCAGAGAAACGGCTTGGCGACGACGCCATCGACCGTGCCATTGCCGTACTGGAACGATTCGGCGAGCGCCTGCGCAGTTTCCACCCCAACCGGGTCCGGGCGGTTGCCACCAATACGTTCCGCGTCGCCCGCAATACCCGCGATTTCCTGCCCCGGGCCGAAGCGGCCCTGGGCTTTCCCATCGAGGTCATCGCCGGCCGCGAAGAAGCCCGGCTGATCTTCTCGGGCGTGGTCCACACCTTGCCCCCCTCCCCCAACAAGCGCCTGGTCATCGACATCGGCGGCGGGTCCACCGAAGTCATCATTGGCAAGAGCCACGAGCCCGGCCTGATGTCATCGCTTTACATGGGATGCGTCAGCTACAGCCGCCAGTTCTTCTCGGACGGCGTCGTGGACGCCCACCAGATGAAGCAGGCCGAACTGGCCGCCCGCCGCGAAATCGAAGTCATCGCCAAGCAGTACCGCAAGATGGGCTGGAAAGAAGCCTATGGCTCCTCGGGCACCGCCAAGGCGCTGTTCGCCATCCTGACCGAAGGCGGGTATTCGGACCGCGGCATCACGCGCGTCGGGCTGACCAAGCTGAAGGACCGCATCGTGCGCTCGGGCCGGGTCATCCCGTCCGAACTGCCCGGCATCAAGATCGAACGCGCCGACGTGCTGCCCGGCGGCCTGGCGATCATGAGCGCGCTCTTCGATGAACTGGGCATCGATGTCATGCACACGGGCGACGGCGCCCTGCGCCTGGGCGTGCTGTATGACCTGCTGGGCCGCGACGACGAGCACGACAAGCGCGATGAATCGGTGCGCCAGTTCATGAAGCGCTACCACGTGGACGCCAATCAGGCGCGCCGCGTGCGCCACGCCGCGCTGAGCCTCTTCGACGCCATGTTCCCGGAAGGCCAGGAGCGCGCCGAACTGCGCCCCGCCCTGGGCTGGGCAGCCGACCTGCACGAGGTCGGCCTGTCCATCGCGCACAACGCGTATCACAAGCACACCGCCTACGTGCTCGAGAACGCGGACATGCCTGGTTTCTCGCGCGCCGACCAGCAATTGCTCGCGCTGCTGGCGCTGGGCCACCAAGGCAAGCTCAGCAAGCTCGAGCCCCTGGTGCGCACTCGCCCGCAATGGAAGGCCATCCTCAGCCTGCGGCTGGCGGCGCTGCTGTTCCGCCGCCGCGGCGAGATCGAACCGCTGCCGCTGACGGCATCGGTGCGCGACAACTCCATCGTGGTGCGGGTCGACCGCAAATGGCTCGCGCAGCACCCCTTGAGCGACTTCACGCTGCGCGCGGAAGAAGCCGAATGGAACAAGGTGGGGTTTTCGTTCGAACTGCTGGAGTTCTGAGAAAGGCAAGGAAGGCGGCACGGCCGCCCTCCTTGCCTTTCAGTCCGGGATCCTAGAACGGCGAAAGATCGGTTTCGCGCTCCAGTTGCCGCAGCTCCATGCGCAGCGGCCGGGTCGCCCGCCGTATCAATCTGATGGTCATCCGGCGAAGCAGGCGGCGCATGGCGTTCAGCGCTGGCAGTTGGCCACGGCGGCCGGCTGGTCCAGGCCGAAATGGCGGCGGTAGCGCTCGTCCATGCGCTCCATCTTCAGCAGCACGGGGAAGTCGGCGGCATTGAAATCCGGATCCCATGCGGGTTCGCCACAGACCTTGGCGCCCAGCTTCAAATAGCCCTTGATCAGCGGCGGCACGCGCGCCGGCAGGGTGCTGTTGAGCTTTTCCACCGGGTAGCGGTGCAGCGGCACGACACGGGGCTCGTCGCCCTGGGGCATCTGCTTGGACACGGTGCGCCACACTTCCGCCGCCGTGACGCCGTCGTCGCGCAGGCTGACGCTGGCGCAGCCCAGGACATATTCGTAGCCGCCGCGGCGCAGGTATTCGGCCAGGCCCGACCACAGCAGCATGATGACTGCGCCGCCGCGGTAGTCGGCATGCGTGCACGAGCGGCCGACTTCAACGACTTCGTCGCGGATGGCGCCCAGGCCCGACAGGTCGAATTCGGATTGCGAGTAGTAGCCGCCCGCCTCGCGCGCCTTTTCCGGCGTAAGGATGCGGTAGGTTCCCACCACCCGGTCGGTATCGATTTCGCGAACCATCAGGTGTTCGCAATAGGGGTCGAAGCGATCCTGCTCGATCCCATCCTGGGCATCGGGAAATACCGCGCCCATGTCCTCGGTGAACACGTCATAGCGCAGGCGTTGAATCTGCTCGATTTCCTCAGCCGTGCGCGCCAGGCCGACCGCCAGAACCTTCGGTGCGGCGCCCGTCCAGGGTTCAGCGGCATTACGGGTCGGATTGATGCGTGCTAGTTCCAGCATTGCGCGAAGCTCCTAGAGAGTCCAGCCAGTGTGGACGCCCTGTATGTCAATGACTTGACCAATATGTTACGTGACTATGAAGTTTAGTTCGGGGCAGATCGATTCACTTTTGGTGAATTTCGATAAAACATTTCTAGTAGATGCAATAGGCACATGTACAAAGGCCACGCGTCGTTTATCGACGCGTGGCCCTCATATTAAATCGAAATTCAGGGTTTACCCTAGGCTTGCCGCAAGCTTTTCGGCGGAAACCGTTGCAAGCGCCTCGTCTTCGGCTTCCACCATGAGGCGCAGCTTGGGTTCAGTGCCCGATGCGCGGATGAGAATCCGGCCCCTTCCGTCGAGGTCGGCTTCCACGGCCTGGCGGGCGGCAGTCAGTCCCGCGTGCGTTTTCCAGTCCTGACCGGGCGTCAGCGGCACGTTGATCATCTTCTGCGGGTACATGCGCAGGTCGCTCACCCAGGACGCCAGCGACGCGGTATTGCGGCGCAGCGCGGTCAGGACCTGCAGCGCGGCCACGATGCCGTCGCCGGTGGAATGGCAGTCCAGGCACAACAAATGGCCCGAGCTCTCGCCGCCATAGAGCCATCCACGGGACTGCATCTGCTCCAGCACGTAGCGGTCGCCCACGTTGGCGCGGTCGAAGCCCACGCCCAGGCGCTTCATTTCGCGCTCGAAGCCGAAGTTGGTCATGAGCGTGCCCACCACCCCTTCGACCTTGCCGCGCTGCATGCGCTCGCGGACGATGGCGTACATGAGCTCGTCGCCGTTGTAGATGCGGCCGTCTCCGTCCACCATCTGCAGGCGGTCGGCGTCGCCGTCCAGCGCAATACCGATCTGCGCGCCGCGCGCCTTGACTTCCTTGGCCAGGAGCTCGGGATGCAGCGCGCCCACGCCCTTGTTGATGTTGAAGCCGTCGGGGTGCACGCCGATTGCGTGGACTTCGGCGCCCAGCTCGCGGAACACGTGCGGGGCGATGTTATAGGCGGCGCCATGGGCGGCGTCCACCACGATCGACATGCCGTTCAGGTCCAGATCGTTGGGGAACGTGCTCTTGCAGAATTCGATGTAACGGCCCTGGGCGTCGCCCATGCGGCGCGCCCTGCCCAGCGCTTCCGAGCTGACGCAGCCCAGGGGTTCGTCCAGCGCGGCCTCGATGTCCGCCTCGATCTCGTCGGGCAGCTTCATGCCCTGCGCCGAGAAGAACTTGATGCCGTTGTCCTGGTAGGGGTTGTGCGACGCGCTGATCACGATGCCGGCCACCAGGCGCAACGCGCGGGTCAGGTAGGCCACGGCGGGAGTCGGGATCGGACCGGCGAGCAGGACGTCGATGCCGGCGGCCGACAGGCCGGCTTCCAGCGCGGATTCAAGCATGTAGCCCGAGATCCGGGTGTCTTTGCCGATCACCACCTGCGGACGGCTGCCACCGCGTACGGCGTGCTCGCGCGCCAGCACGCGGCCGGCCGCGTAACCCAGGCGCAGTGCGAACTCGGCATTGATCACCGGGCCGCCCACTTCACCGCGAACGCCGTCGGTACCGAAATATTTGCGTCGAATCATGAACTGATTGCTCCTTGTTCAGCCGCGTGCCATACCTTAAGCGCATCCACGGTGGCGGCAACATCGTGCACGCGCACGATGGAAGCCCCACGCGCAACGCAGGCAAGGGCGGCGGCAATGCTGCCGGGCAGCCGGTCGCCCACGGGCCGGCCCGTGGCCTGGCCGATCATGGTTTTACGCGACAGGCCGATCAGCAATGGATAACCGGTGCTGCGCAGGCTGGACAGCCGGCGCAGCAATTGAAAGTTCTGGTCGCCAGTCTTGCCAAAGCCAAAGCCCGGGTCAAGCACGATACGGCGAGGATCGATCCAGGCCGCGCGCAGCTTTTGCGCGCGCGCCCCCAGGAACAGGCCGATTTCACCGATGAGGTCGGTGTATTCGGGCGGGGCGGCCTGCATGGTGCGAGGCTCCCCCTTCATATGCATCACGCACAGCCCGCAGCGCGATTGAGACACCGCCTCGATCGCGCCCGGCTGCCTGAAGCCATATATGTCGTTGATCATGTCGGCGCCGGCGTCCAGCGTGGCCCGCATGACTTCCGGCTTGAAGGTGTCGATGGAAAGCGGCACGCCGCAATCCCGCAGCGCCTCCACCACTGGCAGCAGCCGGGCCAGCTCGTCCGCCACCGAAACGGGGTCGGCCCCCGGCCGCGTGGACTCGCCGCCCAGGTCCAGGATCTGGGCGCCTTCTTCGATCAATTGGCGCGCATGCGCCACGGCGGAATCGGTATCGTCGTGCTGGCCGCCGTCCGAAAAAGAATCCGGCGTGACGTTGACGATGCCCATGACAAGCGGGCGCTCGAGATCAAACTCGAAGCGCCCGCAAAGAAAGTTAATTGCCATAAACCAGAACTGGCGACCTCAGACCGCGGCTGCCGTATTGCCGCCTGCAGCCAGGCCGGTCGGCGGCGTGTCGGACGTATCCGACGGGCCTTGCGGCGTCTTGGGGGGACGCGGGGGGCGGCCCTCGATGATGTCGTTGATCTGGTCGGAATCGATGGTTTCCCATTCGAGCAGCGCGGCGGTCATGACTTCGACCTTGTCGCGGTTGTCTTCCAGGATCTTGCGCGCAACACCGTACTGCTCGTCGATGATGCGGCGGATCTCGGTGTCCACCTTCTGCATGGTGGCTTCGGACATGTGCGTCGTCTTGGTGACGCTGCGGCCCAGGAAGACCTCGCCTTCGTTTTCGGCGTACACCATGGGGCCCAGTTCGTCGGTCATGCCGTAGCGCGTGACGATGTCGCGGGCGATGGCGGTGGCGCGCTCGAAGTCATTCGATGCGCCCGTCGTCATCTGGTCCATGAACAGCTCTTCGGCGATGCGCCCGCCAAACAGCACGGCGATCGTGGACAGCAGACGGCCCTTGTCCATGCTGTAGCGGTCGGTTTCGGGCAACTGCATCGTCACGCCCAGCGCACGACCGCGCGGGATGATCGTGACCTTATGGACCGGGTCGGTCTTGGGCAGCAGGCGCGCAACGATCGCGTGGCCGGATTCGTGGTACGCGGTGTTCTTGCGTTCCTCTTCGGGCATGACGATGGAGCGGCGCTCGGCGCCCATGATGATCTTGTCCTTGGCCTTTTCGAAGTCGGACATATCCACCGTGCGGCCATTGCGGCGGGCGGCGAACAGCGCGGCTTCGTTGACCAGGTTGGCCAGGTCGGCGCCCGAAAAGCCGGGGCAGCCGCGCGCCAGGACGGTCGCGTCGACGTTGGGCGACAGCGGCACCTTGCGCATGTGGACCTTCAGGATCTGCTCGCGGCCGCGGATGTCGGGCAGCGGCACCACGACCTGGCGGTCGAAGCGGCCCGGACGCAGCAGCGCCGGATCCAGCACGTCGGGACGGTTGGTCGCGGCGATGACAATCACGCCCTGGCCGGATTCGAAGCCGTCCATTTCCACCAGCATCTGGTTCAGCGTCTGCTCGCGTTCGTCGTTGCCGCCGCCCAGGCCGGCGCCGCGCTGGCGACCCACCGCATCGATTTCGTCGATGAAGATGATGCAGGGAGCATGCTTCTTGGCGTTTTCGAACATGTCGCGGACACGGGCAGCACCCACGCCGACGAACATTTCAACGAAGTCCGAACCGGAAATGCTGAAGAAGGGAACCTTGGCTTCGCCAGCGATGGCCTTGGCCAGCAGCGTCTTGCCGGTACCGGGCGAGCCGACCATCAGCACGCCGCGCGGGATACGGCCGCCCAGCTTCTGGAACTTGCTGGGGTCGCGCAGGAAATCGACCAGTTCCTGGACGTCTTCCTTGGCTTCATCGCAGCCCGCGACATCGGCGAAGGTGATCTGGTTGGTGTTCTCGTCGAGCATCCGGGCGCGGGATTTGCCGAAACTGAAGGCACCGCCCCTGCCGCCGCCCTGCATCTGGCGCATGAAGAACACCCACACGCCGATCAGCAGCAGCATCGGGAACCACGACACGAAGATGCTCATCAGCAGCGACTGCTCTTCGCGCGGCTTGCCCGAAACCTGCACGCCGTACTTCAGAAGATCGGAGACCATCCAGAGGTCGCCGGGAGACGTCAGCGTATAGGCCCGGCCCGCGTCAGGGGTGACGTACAGCACGTCGCCTTGAACGTCGACCTTGCGGATACGTCCCGCCTTGGCATCGTCCATGAACTGCGTGTAGGTCACGCCGTCCTGGGTCTGGGCACGTCCGTCGAACTGCTTGAAGACGGTGAACAGCACAAGGGCTATCACCATCCAGACAGCGACTTTGGAAAATGAATTGTTCAAGGTCGATCTCCTGCTTTCGATTCCGACCGGCGACTGCGCACCCGCGTATGGCACAGTCACAAGTATGTCAATAGCCCATTCTACCCTGTCGGACGGAGTTGCGTCCTGGCAGCCGTGGGGCCCATTTAATTACATTTGATTCTTGAGTTTTCTGGTCGTTGTCTCGGCAAGCCGGGGTTTTCTTGGCCAGGGCGACATGCCCCGGATGGGTACGCAAGGGTTACTTCAGATCGCGCGCCACCAGAAAGGTTTCAGAGGACTTGTCCCTTGAGGCCTTCGGCTTGCGTTCGACCACCCGGCGGAAGCGCTTTTTGAAGGATTCCACGATCTGCGAAAAGCCGGTGCCGTGGAAAGCCTTGACGATCAGCGCCCCGTTGGGCTTCAGATGGGCGCAGGAAAATTCCATCGCCAGTTCGCAAACATGCTGGATGCGCGCGGAATCGGCAATACCCACCCCGGACAAGTTGGGGGCCATGTCGGAAATAACAAGGTCCACCGCGCGGGATCCGACCATGTCTTCCAATTGTTTCAAAACTTCGTCTTCGCGGAAGTCGCCCTGGATGAATTCGACGCCGGCGACGGGCTCCATGGGAAGGATGTCCAGCGCGATGATGCGGCCGTCCACGACGCCGCCCGGCCCCGCCAACCGCTCGCGCGCCACCTGGGACCAGCTGCCCGGGGCCGAGCCCAGGTCGATGACCAGGTCGCCCCGACGCATCAGTTTTTCGGTGTCCAGGATCTCGATCAGCTTGAACGCGGCGCGGGCGCGATAGCCCTTCTGTTGCGCCAGCTTCACATAGGGATCATTGATGTGCTGGTGAATCCAGTCTTTAGAGAATTTATTCTTGGCCATTACCGTACAATTCCACGCATGCCTATATTAGAACTTACCTCTCGTGAGCGCAGCGACCTGCGGTCCGCCGCTCACCCTCTGCGCCCCGTCGTCCTGATTGGCGACAACGGGTTGACCGACGCCGTGCTCAAGGAAATCGACCGGGCACTGACGTCGCATGGTCTCATCAAGGTGCGCGCCGGCGGCGATGATCGCGAAGCCCGCGACGCCATGCTGGCCACGATCTGCGAAACGCTATCCTGCGCGCCCGTGCATCACCTGGGCAAGACCCTCATCCTGTTCCGCCCGCTGCCCGGCAATATCAAGCCCGCCGCGCTGGCCGCCCAGGAACCCGAAGCGCCTGCCAAGCGCCGCGCCTCCGAGCCGTACACGCCCAAGAAGCTGGCCGCCGAAGGCCGGACCCTTGCCAAGCGCCCGCGCCGCAGCGAATCCGAAGAACCCGCGCCCGCCAAGAAGCGTTACGTCCCCCAGGACGAACTCAACAAGAACGGCAAACCCATGCGGCCCACCAGCAAGCGTTCCACGTCGGGCGGACACGGCATTCCGCGCCGCGCCGGCAGCGCGCTGAGCCTGCGGGCCGGCGCTCGCAGCGGCACCAGCCGCAAGACCGCAAAAAGGTAAGGCCAGGCACAAAAACGGGCGCTTTACGCGCCCGGTCCACCATAGCGATCCGCAATGTACCGCGGAATTCAGACGAACGCTGCGTCAGGGCCAGGGTGGTTTGACATTTTTACCGCTTGAGACGTTTGCGTCAGATGTAACGCACGCCCAGGACTTCATACTCGCGAACGCCAGCCGGGGCCATGACCTCGACAACATCGCCTTCGCTTTTTCCGATCAGCGCGCGAGCCACGGGGCTGGACACGGAAATCAGGTTGGACTTGATGTCGGCTTCGACGTCGCCGACGATCTGGTAGGTAACGCGATCGCCCGAATCCAGGTCTTCGATGTCGACGGTGGCGCCAAACACGGCGCGGCCTTCGGCCTCGAGGGAGGACGGGTCGATGATGTGGGCATTGGAAAGCGTGCCTTCAAGCTCGGCAATCCGGCCCTCGATAAAGCCCTGGCGCTCGCGAGCTGCATCGTATTCGGCGTTTTCCGACAGATCACCCTGCGCGCGAGCCTCGGCGATGGCGTTAATCACGGCAGGACGTTCCACGGTTTTCAGCCGTTGGAGCTCTTCTTGCAAGCGCTCGGCCCCGCGCACGGTCAAAGGAATGGCAGACATGTCGTTTCCCAAACAAAAAGTAGAAAAACGCCCCGAAGGAGCGTTCTCGGTGAAGGTCGCGGACTGGCGCGCTGGCCGTTCAAATGCTTGAAACAGACTGGGCTAGCGGCACGGACGACCAAAACAAAACCCCGGCTCGGGTCGGAACCGGGGCAATCAAAGTCATATTGTGGTCAAAGTCCACGGGAATTGCAAGCCATCGGAGAAAACGGCCTTTTCGGCGCATTTCGCCGCTGTAACCCGCGAGAAACGGGGATTTCGCCCCGTCCGATCGCTGCGCGCATCCCGGACGGGGTCAGCCGTCAATTCCTGCGGCGCAGCAGCGCGTACAGGATGATGGCCCCGAAGGTGGCGGTGCCGATGCCGCCCAGCGTGAAATTGCCCAGCTTGACGGTGAAATCGCCCGCGCCCAGCACCAGCGTGACCGCTGCCACGATGAGATTGCGGTTGTCGCTGAAATCGACCTGGTTGACCACCCAGATGCGCGCCCCGGCGATGGCGATCAGGCCGAACACCACGACCGACATGCCGCCCAGGACCGGCGCGGGAATGGTCTGGATCAAGGCGCCGAACTTGGGGGAAAAGCCCAGGACGATGGCGATCAGGGCGGCGATGACGAAAACCAGCGTCGAGTAGATGCGGGTGACGGCCATGACGCCGATGTTCTCGGCGTAGGTGGTGACGCCCGTACCGCCCACGGCGCCCGACACCATGGTCGCGACGCCGTCGCCGACGAAGGCCCGGCCCAGGTAGCGGTCCAGGTCGCGCCCGGTCATGGCGCTGACGGCCTTCACGTGGCCCAGGTTCTCGGCGACCAGGATGATGGCGACCGGCACGATCAGGCCCATCGCCTCGGCCTTGAAGACCGGCGCGGCGAAGTGCGGCAGGCCGATCCACGCGGCCGCCGACACCGCGGAAAAGTCGATGGGCTTGCCCAGGCCCATGCCGTTGGCCAGGACCGCGTACACCACGCAGGCGAGGATAAGGCCGACCAGGATCAGCAGGCGCTGCACCATGCCGCGCGTATAGACGGCGATGCCGCCCACGCACACGATCGTGACGATCGCCATGACGCTGTCGAAGCCCGAGGCGCCCATGGCGCCCTTGGCGGCGATGGGCGCCAGGTTCAGGCCGATCACGGCGACCACGGCGCCCGTCACGACGGGCGGCATGAGCGCGTCGATCCAGTTGGCCCCGCCCCCGGCGCGCGCGTTGACGATCCAGACGATGACGCCGATCAGCGTATAGGCCAGGCCGCACGCGATGATGGCGCCCAGCGCCACGCCGATATTGGCGTTGGCCCCCACGCCGGCGTAGCCCGTGACCGCGATCACCCCGCCGATGAAGGCGAAGCTGGAACCCAGGTAGCTGGGCACCCGTCCGCCCACGAACAGGAAGAAGATCAGGGTACCGATGCCCGACATCAGGATGGCGACGTTGGGGTCGAAGCCCATGAGCAGGGGCGCCAGGACCGTGGAACCGAACATCGCAACCACGTGCTGGGCGCCCATGGCCACGTTCTTGGGCCAGGACAGCCGTTCATCGGGCGCGATGATGACGCCGGGCTCGGCGTCGTCCGCCAGGCGCCAGCGCGGAAAATAGGAATTGGACATGGATTCCCCGGGGGAGATTCGAATAATGGGTTCTGACTGCGAGCGGGCGCCAGTGTAAAGGGGGCCATGAACAGGCGGCAACGTTTAAGTTTCGCCCTGCGCTTGCCGTATTAGTGGAAACCCCGAAATCCTTCAGGCAGCAGGAGCAATCATGGCGATCAATTCCATCAGCGGCACGTCCCGCATCGGCAGCCTTGCCGACATGTGGGCCGAAAAGATCCAGGCCAACAAGGAAGCGAAGAATGCCTCGGGCCAGGATGCCGTTTCGGTGACCGCGGAAGGCAAGATCCGCGTCAACAATCCCGCCAGCTCGAAAGTGGCCAACTCGCAGGCCACCGAGGAAACCGACAACGACGACGAATACACGCGCCAGATCAAGGAGTTGCAGAAGCAGCTCAAGCGGATCATGGACCAGATCGCCAAGGTGAAGGCCAGCGGCATGTCGGCCGAGATGAAGGCGCAGCAGGTCATGGCGCTGAACGCCCAGGCAGTGCAGATCCAAGGTCAGATTTCGCATCTCCTGGCGGAGCAGGCGCGCGCGGCGCAGGGCGGCGTTTCCGCGACTGCTTGACGCGCGGGCCTGCGGCCCGGGGCGCCCCCGATGATGGCGCGCATCAAAATTTCTGATTGGACGCCCGCCATACCGGCCAGTACTGTCTCCTGACAAATCTAAAACCACGGAGACAAACCATGCACGCAATGCGCACAGCCCTTGCAGGGGCGCTGCTGGCCGTTTGCGCGGCGCCGGCCCTGGCCGGCACCGTCACGGTGATCACGTCGTTTCCCAAAGACCTGACCCAGGCCTACAAGACCGCGTTCGAAAAGGCCAACCCCGGCATCACGCTGGAAATCCTGAACAAGAACACCGTCTCGGGCATTGCGTTCGTGCGCGAGACTCCCGCCGGCCAGCGGCCGGAGGTGTTCTGGGCCAGCGCGCCCGACGCCTTCGAAGTGCTGGGCCGCGACAAGCTGCTGGCCAAGTCGGCCGACATCGCCAACAAGGACGTGCCGGACAAGATCGGCAGCTACCCCATCAACGATCCCGGCGGCATGTACCTGGGCCAGGCGCTGGCGGGCTACGGCATCATCTACAACACGCGCTACATCACGGCGCACAAGATCCCCGCTCCCGTCGAATGGAAGGACCTGCTGTCGCCGGCGTGGTTCGGCCACGTCGGCATCACGTCGCCGTCGCGCTCGGGCACGATGCACCTGACCGTGGAAACCATCCTGCAGGGCGAAGGCTGGGATGACGGCTGGCGCACGCTGCTGCGCATGTCGGGCAACAGCAGCGCCGTCACCGAACGGTCGTTCGGCGTGCCCGACGGCGTGAACAACGGCCAGTTCGGCGCCGGCCCGGTCATCGACTTCTTCGGGCTGTCCAGCAAGTACTCCAAGTTCCCGGTCGAGTTCGTCTACCCGTCCGAGACCGCGATCGTCCCCGCCAACATCGCCCTGATCGAAGGCGCCAAGAATACGGACGAAGGCAAGAAGTTCATCGCCTTCACGCTGAGCCAGGCGGGCCAGGAACTGCTGCTGGAGCCGAAGATCTCGCGCCTGCCGGTGCTGCCCTACTCCGCGCTCGCCGGCAAGATTCCGCCGGGCTATCCCGATCCGGCCGAAATCGCCAAGCGCAGCAAGGTCCACTTCGATGCGGACCTGTCCCAGTCGCGCTACTACGTCGTGCAGTCGCTGTACGACCAGACCGTCACGTTCCGACTGAAGGAGCTGCAGGCGGCCACCAAGGCCATCTACGACGCCGAAGCCAAGCTGGGCGACAAGGCGAAGAACGGCAAGGCTGCCGAACTGCTGGACCAGGCGCGCAAGCTGGCCTGGGCGCCGCTGGTCGATGGCAAGCAGGCGGCCGACCCGGCCTTCCTGGCGATCTTCGCGGGCAACAAGAAGGACGCCGCCGTGAACCAGCAGATCACCAAGCTGGAAGGCGAGTGGAACGGCCGCGCCCGCGCCAACTACGAAGAAGCCGTCAAACTGGCAAGGCAAGCCGCGGCGCTCTGACCCGCAGGCCACGCTGACCGCGGCCCGCCGGCGATGACAGCCGGCACGCCGCGGTCGGCGGCTGTCCCCTGGCAACGATTTCGGGAATCTCGATGAATCATTCGGGCCATTCACGCCTGCCCGCCGGCCCCGTATTGGTGGCGCTGCTGGTTTTCGGCTTTCTGCTGCTCTTTCTGGCCGTGCCCGTGGGCACGGTGTTTCACAGCGCCTTCGTGAATGCCGATGGCAGCTTCACGACGGGCCACTTCGGCGCGTTCTTCAACCAGCCGCTGATGCGCGAGGCGTTCTTCAACAGCCTGTACGTGGCGGGCTGGTCGGCGCTGCTGGCGTCGCTGATCGCGGTGCCACTGGCGTACTTCACGGTGCGCTTCGACTTCCGCGGAGCGCTCCTGATCCAGACCCTGGGCGTACTGCCCCTGATCATGCCGCCCTTTGTGGGCGCGGTGGCCATGCAGCTGATCTTCGGCCGCTCGGGCAGCGTCAACCTGCTGCTCAACGACTGGTTCGGCTTCACGATCCCCTTCATGGAAGGGCTGAACGGCGTCATCTTCGTGGAGTCGATCCACTACTTCCCGTTCATCCTCATGAACCTGGTCGTGGCCCTGCGCAACATCGACGGCGCCATGGAGGAAGCGGCCTTCAACCTGGGGTCGCGCGGTTTCCGCCTGTTCCGACGCGTGATCTTTCCGCTGGCCTTGCCCGGCTATGTGGCCGGCGCCTCGCTGGTGTTCGTGAAGGTGTTCGACGACCTGGGCACGCCGCTGGTACTGGGCACGACCAACATGCTGGCGCCGCAAGCCTACCTGCGCATCACGCAGGTCGGGCTGGAAGATCCGCTGGGCTATGTGATCAGCGTGATCATGGTCGGGTTCTCGATCCTGGCGCTGTGGCTGTCCGCGCGGGTGCTCAGGGGCCGCGACTACTCCACCCTGCAAAAGGGCGGCAATTCGATCCAGAAGCGCAAGCTGCGTCCCGTGGAAAGCGCGCTGGCCTACGGGTGGATCATCCTGGTGCTGCTGCTGGTGCTGTCACCGCACATCGGCGTGCTGCTGCTGTCCCTGGCCAGCGTGTGGAGCTACGCGCCGCTGCCGGACGGATACACGCTGGCGCACTATGCCGCCGTGTTCTCCGAGTCGCAGGGCATGATCGCCAACACCCTGCTCTATTGCGGCCTGGCCGCAGGCATCGACGTGATCCTGGGCACCGCCATCGCCTACCTGATGCTGCGCACCCGGCTGCCCGCGCGGCAATGGCTGGACTTCATGGCGTCCGCCGCGCTGGCGATACCGGGCATCGTGCTGGCCATCGGCTTTCTACGTACGTTCCGCGGCATCGAGCTGCCGGGCACGGGCACCCTGCTGACCTCGTCGTGGATCATCATCATGCTGGCGTACTCGGTGCGCAGGCTGCCGTATGCGCTGCGCTCGTGCGTGGCGGCGCTGCAGCAGATCCACGTTTCGCTCGAGGAAGCCGCCCAGTCGCTTGGCGCCACGCGCATGAGCACGATACGCCGAGTGGTCGTGCCGCTGATGGCCGGGGGCATGTTGGCCGGGTTCGTGACCAGCTTCGTGACGGCCGCCGTCGAACTGTCGGCCACGATCATGCTGGTCACCAAGGACAGCCAGGCGCCCATGAGCTACGGCATCTATCTGTACATGCAAAGCGCCGCGGGGCGGGGCCCCGGCGCGGCGCTCGGCGTGCTGGCCGTGGTCGCCGTGGCCATCGGCACGTATGTATCGCACCTGCTGGTGGAGCGTGCCTCGGCACGTCAGCGGCCGGCTCGCAATGAAGGGGAATCCGCATGAAGAAAGTCAGCGTCGAATGCCGCAACATCCAGCTGTCCTACGGCAAGACCGAGGTGCTCAAGGACGTCAGCATCAGCATCGAACCCGGCGAATTCTTCGCCCTGCTCGGGCCATCGGGATCGGGAAAGTCCACCCTCCTGCGGCTGATCGCGGGCTTCAACCGCCATAGCGCGGGGCAACTGCTGGTGGACGGCAAGGACATCAGCGGCACCCCGCCCTGGAACCGCAACATCGGCATGGTGTTCCAGAATTACGCGCTCTGGCCGCACATGACCGTCTGGGACAACGTGGCCTTCGGGCTGGTCGAGCGCAAGCTGCCGCGCGCCGAGATCCGGACCAAGGTGGAGGCCGCGCTCGACCTGGTGGGGTTGTCCCAGTACGCCAAGCGGCGCCCCAACCAGCTGTCGGGCGGGCAGCAGCAGCGCGTGGCGCTGGCCCGCACCATCGTCATCGAGCCGCAGGTGCTGCTGCTGGACGAGCCGTTGTCCAACCTGGACAAGAAGCTGCGCGTGCAGATGCGCCAGGACCTGCTGAGCCTGCAGCGCCGCCTGGGCATCACCACGATTTTCGTCACGCATGACCAGGAAGAGGCCATGACCACGGCCGACCGTATGGCGGTGCTGGATCACGGCGTGGTCCAGCAGATCGGCGCGCCGAGCACGCTGTTCGACTATCCCGTGAACCGCTTCGTCGCGAATTTCGTGGGCACGATGAACGTACTGGAAGGCAATGTGCGCGAACGCACCAGCAGCAGCCTGGTGCTGGCGGTCGAGGGCGTGGGCGACCTGCATCTGCCGCTGGCGGGCGAGGCGCCCGCCGCCTCGCGGCTGGCCGCGAGCTTTCGCCCTCATACCGTGCAGATCGAGATGGCGGATGGTCTGGGCGATGCGCGCTACGTGTGGCTGCCGGGCATCGTGGAGAGCAGCGAATTCCTGGGCGAGTTCACGCGTTACCAGGTGCAGGTGGGCGAACAGCGGCTGACGGCGGACCAGTCGCATCTGGCCGGGTTGTCGCCGTTTCCGGTGGGCGCGCCCGTATCGGTGGGACTGGAGCCCACGCAGGTGCGGCTGCTGGCAGCCTGACCTACACTTGCGGCCATGGAAATCTACCAGATCCGCGCCTTCGTCACGGTCGCCCGGCTGGGCAATCTGACGAAGGCGGCCGAAGCGCTGTCGCTGACCCAGCCCGCCGTGACGGCGCAGATCAAGGCGCTGGAGCAGAGCCTGGGCGTGGCCCTGTTCGACCGCAGCGGCGGCCGCCTGGCCCTGGCCAAGGCGGGCGAAGTGCTGCTGCCCACGGCGGAATCGCTTCTGGTGCTGGGGGCGCAGTTCAAGTCCGAAGCCCAGCAACTGCAGGGCAGCCTGCACGGCGTCGTGGAACTGGGCGTGCCCAGCGAGAAGCCCGACTTCCTGCGGCTTGGAGAACTGGCCTCTGCCGTCACGCAGCGCCTGCCGCTGGTGGAACTGAAAACCCAGACCCAGCCTGCCGCGGCGCTGGCCGAGCAGGTCAGCACGGGCCGCCTGCCGGCCGCGCTGACCATCGCCGCGAATGCGCCGCGCGGCGTGCTGTGGCTGCCGCTGCGCAGCGTGCGCTACCGCATCGCCATGCCGGGCGAACATGCCGCCGTGCTCAAGCGCGGCGGCTGGCGCGAGGTGGCGCAGCTGCCCTGGCTGGACGGCCCTTCCGGCAGCCATACGCACCTGCTGCTGCGCGACATGTTCGAACGGCACGGCCTGTCCCCGCGCGTGGTGATGCAGAACGACGACCAGGCCAATCTGGATGCGCTGGTGCGCGCCGGCGCCGGCTGCGCCCTGCTGCGCGAGGAAACCGCCCTGGCAGGCGCGGCGTCCAACGACTTCATCGTGTGGGGCCAGGCGCGCGTCGACGCCATGCTGGGATTCATCCTGCCGTACGAACGCGCTAGCGAGCCCGCGCTGGTCGCGTTAAGCTCGATCATTCAAGCCATCTGGAAGCCGCGCGCACCCATTGCGCCGGCCCAGGCATAAGCCTCAATCCCCGCTTCAACACCGTAATGACTGAAATCTGGTTCATCCGCCATGGCGAAACCGACTGGAACCGCCAGCGCCGCCTGCAAGGCTGGCAAGACATCCCCCTGAACGAATTCGGCGTCAACCAGGCGAGCCTGCTGGCCGCGCGGCTGCGCGAAGAGGCCCGCCACACGCCCATACACGCCATCTACAGCAGCGACCTGCAGCGCGCGCATGCCACGGCCATGCCGGTTTCCGAGCAGCTTGGCCTGCGCGTGCGCGTGGAACCCGGCATCCGCGAGCGCGGCTTCGGCGTGCTGGAAGGCTTGGACCACGACCGCATCGACGTGCAGGCGCCCGAGGCCGCGGCCGCCTGGAAAAGCCGCGATCCGCTGCGGCTGCTGGATGGCGGCGAGACCCTGGGCCAATTCCAGTCGCGCGTGATCTCGACGGTGGACGACGTCGCCAGCCGCCATGAGGGCGAGCGCATCCTGATGTTCACGCACGGCGGCGTGCTCGACATCATCTGGCGCCATGCGTCGGGCGTGCCGCTGAACGCGCCGCGCGATGCGGCGCTGCTCAATGTCAGCATCAACCGCGTCGGCGTGCTGGGGCGCAAGTGGGAAGTGCTGGACTGGGGCGACGTGGGGCACGTGGCCGCCGAGGTCGGCGACGACGTCGTGCCTTGAGGCAATGCCGGGGCGGCTGGCCTCAGGCCGCCTTGCGCGGCTTGCGCGGCGCGTTGCGCGCCAGCCTGTCGTAGACCGCATTGGGCAGCAGCCGCATCAGCTTGGCCACCACGCCCATCTGCCACGGGATCACCGTGTAGCTCGTGCCCCGGAGGATCGCCGCCTGCGCGCGCCGGGCGAAGTCGTCCGCTTCCATCAGGAACGGCATGGAATACGGATTGTGGGCCGTCATGGCCGTCTTGATGTAGCCGGGCGCGATCGTCACGACACGGATGCCTTGCGCGGCCAGTTCCAGCCGCAGGCTCTCGCAGTAGGTCACCACCGCGGACTTGGACGCGCTATAGGCGCCCGCCCCCGGCAATCCGCGCACGCCGGCCACGCTGGCGATGCCCACCAGGCGCCCCGCCCCGGCGGCGCGCATCGGGCCGATGAAGGGCTCGAACGTGGCGACCGTGGCCAGCAGGTTGGTGTCCACGATGGCCTTGAAGACGTCGTAGTCCTCGCCATGGTCGGTCAGCGTGCCAGCGCTGATGCCGGCGCTGGCGACCACCACATCCACGCGCCCCTGGCAGAACGCGATGAAATCGAGCGCCGCGGCGTGCAGGGCCTGGCGCTCGCGCACGTCCACGGCGTAGCAGCGGTGCGTGCCGGGCAGGCTGTCGGCCAGTTCGCGCAATGCGTCCTCGCGGCGGCCCAGCAGGCCCAGGGTGGCGCCCCTGGCGGCATACTGCTGCGCCAGGGCGCGGCCCAGGCCGCTGCTGGCGCCGGTGATGAAGACTCTGTCCATGTGTGCTGACCCGCCTGTTGTCGCGTTGCAAAGAATTAGGGCACGCTCTCGCGTGCCCTAATCGTGTACTGCCGGCTTACTTCTGCAGGGAAGCGTGAAGCTCTTGCAGCGGATAGACCTGCAGGCCCAGGCCTTGGCGCAGATACTGCATGCCTTCGACCGCGGCGCGGGCGCCGGCGATGGTCGTGAAGAAGGTCACGCGGGCGGCCAGCGCCTGGGTGCGGATGGTGCGCGAGTCGGCGATGGCGTTGCGGCGTTCTTCGACGGTATTGATGACCAGCGAGATTTCGCCGTTCTTGACCATGTCGACGATGTGCGGACGACCTTCGTTGACCTTGTTGACCACCTGCACCGGAATGCCGGCGGATTCGATTTCGGCCGCGGTGCCGCGCGTGGCGACCAGCTTGAAGCCCAGGGCATGCAGGCCGCGCGCCACTTCAACGGCGCGGGTCTTGTCCTGGTTCTTGACGCTGATGAACACCGTGCCGGATTCCGGCAGGCGCACGCTGGCGGCCAGTTGCGACTTGACGAAGGCTTCGCCGAAGCTCATGCCCACGCCCATCACTTCGCCGGTCGACTTCATTTCCGGACCCAGGATGGTGTCCACGCCCGGGAACTTCACGAACGGGAACACGGCTTCCTTGACCGAGAAGTAAGGCGGCACGACTTCCTTGGTGACGCCCTGGGCGGCCAGGGTCTGGCCGGCCATGGCGCGCGCGGCGATCTTGGCCAGTTGCAGGCCGGTGGCCTTGGACACGTAGGGCACCGTGCGCGATGCGCGCGGGTTCACTTCCAGCACGTAGACGTCGCCGCCCTGGATCGCGAACTGCACGTTCATCAGGCCGCTGACGTTCAGGGCCTTGGCCATCATCGTGGTCTGGCGCTTGATCTCGGCGATGACTTCCGCCGACAGCGAGTACGGCGGCAGGCTGCAAGCCGAGTCGCCCGAGTGCACGCCGGCCTGCTCGATGTGTTCCATGACGCCGCCGATGAAGACGGTTTCGCCGTCGGCCAGGCAGTCCACGTCGACTTCGGTGGCGTTGTTCAGGAAGCGGTCCAGCAGCACGGGCGAGTCATTGCTGACCTTCACGGCCTCGCGCATGTAGCGTTCGAGGTCTTGCTGCTCGTGCACGATTTCCATGGCGCGTCCGCCCAGCACGTAGCTGGGACGCACGACCAGCGGGTAGCCGATTTCGGCGGCGTGGGCCAGGGCCTCGCCTTCGGTGCGCGCGGTGCGGTTGGGCGGCTGGCGCAGGCCGAGCTTGTTGAGCAGCTTCTGGAAGCGCTCGCGGTCTTCGGCAACGTCGATGGATTCGGGGCTGGTGCCGATGATCGGCACGCCGTTGGCTTCCAGGGCGCGCGCCAGCTTCAGCGGCGTCTGGCCGCCGTACTGGACGATCATGCCGACCGGATTTTCCTTGTGCACGATTTCCAGCACGTCTTCGAGCGTCAGGGGCTCGAAGTAGAGACGGTCGGAGGTGTCGTAGTCGGTGGAGACGGTTTCCGGGTTGCAGTTGACCATGATGGTCTCGTACCCGTCATCGCGCAGCGCCAGCGCGGCATGCACGCAGCAGTAGTCGAATTCGATGCCCTGGCCGATACGGTTCGGGCCGCCGCCCAGCACCACGATCTTCTTGCGATCGGTGGGCGCGGCTTCGCACTCTTCCTCGTACGTGGAGTACATGTAGGCGGTGCGGGTGGCGAATTCGGCGGCGCAGGTGTCGACGCGCTTGTAGACCGGGCGCACGTTCAACTGGTGGCGCAGCTTGCGCACTTCGGATTCCGAGGAATCCAGCAGGAAGGCCAGGCGGCGGTCGGAGAACCCGCGACGCTTGAGTTCAAACAGCGTGGCGTAGTCCAGGTCGGCCAGCGTCTTTTGTTCCAGCGCCAGTTCGATGTCGACGATTTCCTTGATCTGCGACAGGAACCACGGATCGATGTGCGTGATGTTGTGCACTTCGTCCAGCGTGAAGCCCTGCGCGAAGGCGTCGCCCACGTACCAGATGCGTTCCGGACCGGGTTCGCCCAGTTCGACCTGCAGCTTTTCGCGGTCGGTGGTCTTCTGGTTCAGGCCGTCGACGCCGACTTCCAGGCCGCGCAGCGCCTTCTGGAACGATTCCTGGAAGGTGCGGCCGATGGCCATGACTTCACCGACGGACTTCATCTGGGTGGTCAGGCGCGCGTCGGCGGTGGGGAATTTTTCGAACGCGAAACGCGGCACCTTGGTGACGACGTAGTCGATCGAGGGTTCGAACGAGGCGGGCGTGGCGCCGCCGGTGATTTCGTTCTTGAGCTCGTCCAGCGTGTAGCCCACGGCCAGGCGCGCGGCGACCTTGGCGATGGGGAAGCCGGTGGCCTTGGATGCCAGCGCCGACGAACGCGACACGCGCGGGTTCATCTCGATGACGATCATGCGGCCGTTCTTGGGATTGACGGCGAACTGCACGTTCGAGCCGCCCGTATCCACGCCGATTTCGCGCAATACCGCGATCGATGCATTACGCATGATCTGGTATTCCTTGTCGGTCAGCGTTTGCGCCGGCGCCACGGTGATGGAGTCGCCCGTGTGCACGCCCATCGGGTCCAGGTTTTCGATGGAGCACACGATGATGCAGTTGTCCGCCTTGTCGCGGACCACTTCCATTTCGAATTCCTTCCAGCCCAGCAGCGATTCTTCGATCAGGAGTTCGCTGGTGGGCGAGGCTTCCAGGCCGCGGCGGCAGATGGTTTCGAATTCTTCGGCGTTGTAGGCGATGCCGCCGCCCGAACCGCCCATGGTGAAGCTGGGGCGGATCACGGCGGGGAAGCCCGAGGTGCCGACTTCAGCCGCGATGCGGCGCTGCACTTCCCAGGCTTCGTCCATGCTGTGGGCGACGCCCGACTTGGCCGATTCCAGGCCGATGTCGGTCATGGCCTGCTTGAACTTCTGGCGGTCTTCGGCCTTTTCGATGGCGTGCTCGTTGGCGCCGATCAGTTCGACGTTGTGCTTCTTCAGCACGCCGTGATGGGCCAGGTCCAGCGCGCAGTTCAGCGCGGTCTGGCCGCCCATGGTGGGCAGCAGCGCATCGGGCTTTTCGCGTTCGATGATCTTTTCGACGGCTTGCCAGGTGATGGGCTCGATGTAGGTGACGTCGGCCGTTTCCGGGTCCGTCATGATCGTGGCCGGGTTGCTGTTCACCAGGATGGTGCGGTAGCCCTCGGCCTTGAGCGCCTTGCACGCCTGCGCGCCGGAATAGTCGAATTCGCAGGCCTGCCCGATGATGATGGGGCCGGCGCCGATGATGAGTATGCTTTTTAGGTCTGTACGCTTGGGCATGATGCAATCTTTACTTTTGGCCGGACATCAGGCTGATGAACTTGTCGAACAGCTCCAGGATGTCGTGCGGACCCGGGCTGGCTTCAGGGTGGCCCTGGAAGCAGAAGGCCGGGCGGTCGGTGAGCTCGAAGCCCTGCAGCGTGCCGTCGAACAGCGAGACGTGCGTCACGCGCGTGTTGGCCGGCAGGCTGGCGGCGTCGACCGCGAAACCGTGGTTCTGGCTGGTGATGAACACGCGCTTGGACTGGAGGTCCTGCACGGGATGGTTGGCGCCGTGATGGCCCGTCTTCATCTTGACGGTCTTGCCGCCCACCGCCAGGCCCATGATCTGGTGGCCCAGGCAGATGCCGAACACCGGCAGCTTCTTGTCCAGGAAGGCGCGCGTGGCCTCGATGGCGTAGTCGCAGGGCTCGGGGTCGCCGGGGCCGTTGGACAGGAACACGCCGTCGGGATTGAGCTTGAAGACGTCTTCGGCGGTGGTCTGGGCCGGCACCAGCGTGATGCGGCAGCCGCGGTCGGCCAGCAGGCGCAGGATGTTGCTCTTTACGCCGTAGTCATACGCGACCACGTGGAACTTGGACTGCTCGGGCGACGTGTAGCCTTCGCCGAGCTCCCAGGTGCCTTCGGTCCAGCCGGTGCTTGCCTTGATCGACACGACCTTGGCCAGGTCCTGGCCGGACATGCCGGGAAAGCCGCGGGCCAGTTCAACGGCGCGCTCGGCGTCGGAACCCACGAAGATGCACGCGCCCTGGGCGCCCTTTTCACGCAGGATACGCGTGAGCTTGCGGGTATCGATGCCGGAAATGGCAACGATGCCCTGCTCGGTCAGGTACTCGGGCAGGGATTGCGTGGAACGGAAGTTCGACACGCGGGCGGGACAGTCGCGGACCACCAGGCCGGCGGCATAGACCCGATTGGCTTCCACGTCTTCGGCGTTGACGCCGGTGTTGCCAATGTGCGGATAGGTCAGCGTGACGATCTGACCGCTATAGCTGGGATCGGTGAGAATTTCCTGGTACCCGGTCATCGCGGTGTTGAACACCACTTCGGCAACGGTATGGCCAGGCGCACCGATCGACACGCCTCGAAAAATGGTACCGTCCGCCAGAGCCAGAATTGCAGGAGGGAAGCGGTTGATCCCCTCGGGAAAGAGTTGCGGCAGCACAGTAAACCCCGGTTTTAGAATCGATAATCAAACCTTCGGATTATACCTTGAGCCGCCGTTTTTCCCGGCGAACCGCGCCAAATAAGGCCGAAACGGGCGTTTTCGGCTGTTTTGCGGCGTCATTGCAGGGCCTTTGCCCCTGCCCCGTCTCGCCCTTGCGGCGGACAGCGGCGCGGCACCGACGGTGATACGCTAGGGGCACCTTCAACCCTAGCAAGCTGCGAGCCGTATACGTCCATGTCCAGCCAACTTGACGCCCTGCGTGACCACACCACCGTCGTCGCCGACACCGGCGATTTCGAAGCCATGAAGGCGTTGCGTCCCACGGATGCGACCACCAACCCGTCCCTTATTCTGAAGGCCGTCCAGCAGGACGCCTATCGCCCCCTGCTGGAAAAGACGGCCCGCGAGCACCGCGGCGCGTCCACCCCCGAGCTCATGGACCGCCTGCTGGTCGCCTTCGGCCGCGCCATCCTGGACATCGTGCCCGGGCGCGTGTCGACGGAAGTGGATGCCCGGCTGTCGTTCGACACCCGCGCGACCATCGAGCGCGCCCGGGGCCTGATCGCCCTGTACGAAGCCGCCGGCATCCCGCGCGAGCGCGTGCTGATCAAGATCGCATCCACCTGGGAGGGCATACAGGCCGCCCGCGCCCTGCAATCGGAGGGCATCCGCTGCAACCTGACCCTGCTGTTCTCGCTGCCGCAGGCCGTGGCGTGCGCCGATGCGCACGTGCAACTGATCTCGCCCTTTGTCGGCCGCATCTACGACTGGTACAAGAAATCGGCCGGCGCCGCGTGGGTGGAAGCCGACAACGCCGGCGCGCGCGACCCCGGCGTGCAGTCCGTCACCGCCATCTATCGCTACTACAAGCATTTCGGCATTCCCACCGAGATCATGGGCGCGAGCTTCCGCAATGTCGGCCAGATTCTCGCCCTGTCGGGCTGCGACCTGCTGACGATCAGCCCGGACCTGCTGAACAAGCTGGCCTCGACCGAGGGCGACGCCCCCGCCCAACTGCGCGTGGCCGACGCCTCGGGCGACATCGCCCGCATCGGGGCCGACGAGGTCACGTTCCGCACCCTGCTGAACGAAGACGCGATGGCGAGCGAAAAGCTGTCGGAAGGCATCCGCCTGTTCGTGGCGGACGCCATCAAGCTGGACGCGCTGATCGACGCGCAGCGCGGCTGATCCGGCGGCGGGCGCGCGGCAAGCGCGCCTGCCGCGGTCAGCGATGATCGTGGGAGTGCACCTGCAGCGCTTCCAGGAACCGCGACACCATGTTGTACGCCGCCACCGTCGCGGTCAGTTCCACCACCAGTTTTTCCGAGCCCATCGCCGTCCTGGCCGCCTGGAACACTGCGTCCGGCACCTGGACGTGCCGCGTCATGGCATCGGTATAGGCGAGCACGGCCTTTTCGCGTTCACTGAACAGGTCCGAATCCTCCCAGGCGTCCAGCGCGTCCAGTTGCGCCTGCGACACGCCCTCTTTCAGGGCGATCGGCGCATGCTGGTCGGCTTCGTACGGCGCGCCGTTGATGGCGGCCACCCGCATGATCACCAGTTCCCGCAGATCGCCCGGCAGGGTGCTCAGTTGGCGGATGGACGTCAGGTAGTTGAGCCACCCGCCGGCCACGGCGGGGCTGTGAAGCAGCATCTGGTACAGGTGCAGCACGCTGCCGCGTTCGGCGACGATGCGGTCGACCAGGGGCCGTGCTTCGGGATGAGTCAGATCAGCGTAGGGAAGGCGGGCCATGGAAGCTCCAGAAAGGTGAATGGGCAGCAAATGCACACATTCTCACAATATATTTGACATAATGACAGGACAGCTGCGCGTCTACGGTACCCGATACGAATGAATGCGCCGACCCAATCCTACCCCCCGTTCACGCTCGCAAACTGCGACAGCGAACCCATCCACATCCCGGGCGCCATCCAGCCGCTCGGGGTGCTGCTCGCGTTCGACGGGGACGGAACGTTGCGCTACGCCAGCGAAAACGCGGCGCAAATGCTGGACACCTGCCTGACGCTGGACCAGCCCTGCCCGCCCGGCGCGCTGCCGCCCGCCTTGGCCCAAAGCCTTTCCGCCTGGGTCGGAAACCCCGACCCCATCTTCGATCCCGTCACCGTCACGCTGGGTGCGCAGGCCTACGACGTCATCGGCCATCGCAACGCGGACGGCCTGACCATCGTCGAACTGGAATCACGGGCCGACGGCGCCGGCATTGCCGCTCCGGAAGCCATCTACCGCAGCATCGAGCGGGTCCGCCGGCAGCGGGGCACCCAGGGACTCTTGGACAGCATGGTGCGGGAAGTGCAGCGGGCCACCGGCTTCGACCGGGTGATGGCCTACCGCTTCCACCCCGACGACAGCGGCGAAATCGTGGCCGAGCAGCGCCGCGCCGATCTGGACGACTGGGTGGGCCGCCGCTATCCCGCCGGCGACATTCCCGCTCAGGCACGCCGCCTCTACACGGTGAACACCCTGCGCCAGATCGCCGACGCCACCTACCAGCCGGTCCGCGTGCTGGCGGCGCCGTCGCCGGAACCGCGGCCGCTGGACATGAGCTTCAGCGTCCTGCGCAGCGTGTCGCCCATCCACCTCGAATACATGGCGAACATGGGCGTACGCGCGTCGATGAGCCTGTCGCTGGTGATCGGCAACAGGCTGTGGGGCATGATCGCCTGCCATCACCACACGCCGCGGCCCATCCCCTACCCCGTCCGCCTGGCGTGCGAGGCGCTGGCGCAGGTGGTGTCGGCGGCGCTGGCCAACATCGAAACCGGCGCGCGCGCCGAACAGGCCCGCCAGAGCGCGGCGCTGGTAAGCCATCTGGCGGAACGCGCGTCCGCCCTTGAAAACGTCCACCAGGCGCTGTCGCGCGGCGAGGAAACCCCCGCATCGCTGATTCCCAACGACGCCGCGCTTTGCCTGTGGGGCAACAGCGTGACGGTGTTCGGCGGCATCGCGCCGCGCGGCGAACTGGCCGGCATCCTGTGCGCGCTGGACCAGAGCGGCCAGCGGCTGGTTCACACCACCAACATCGCACGCGACTACCCCGAACTGCAGACCGACCTGGTGCCCTATGCGGGGCTGCTGGCCTGCAAATTCGATCCCATGAACAATGGCTGGCTGATTTGGCTGCGCAAGGAACAGGTCGAGACGGTCGTCTGGGGCGGCAAGCCGGAAAAGCAATATGCGGTGGGCAGCCTGGGACCGCGCCTGACGCCGCGCGGCTCGTTCGAAGCGTGGCGGGAAGTCGTGCGGGGCATCTGCACGCCCTGGCTGCCGGCCGAGCTGGACGCCGCCGACAACCTGCGCGACGAACTGTCCCACATCGCCACCAGCCGGGCCGCCGACGTGGACCGGGCGCGCACGGCGCTCCTGGCCATGCTGGGCCACGACCTGCGCGATCCGCTGCAATCGATCTCGATGGCCGCCACCCTGCTGTCCCGAACCGATTCCGGGGCGCGCATGGGCGAGCGCATCCGCTATTCCAGCGGCCGGATGCAGCGCCTGATCTCGCAGGTGCTGGACCTGTCTCGGCTGCAGGGCGGCCTGGGGCTGGGCATCGAAAAGCGCTTGTGCGACCTGTCGGGAATGCTGGCCAGCCTGATCGAGGAAAAGCGCCAGGCCTATCCCGGACTGCGCATCGAACCCGACGTGCCCGCCGGCCTGACGCTCATGGCCGACACCGACCGCATCGCGCAGGTCGTCACCAACCTGATGAGCAACGCGCGCCAGCACGGCGCCCCGCGCCAGCCCATCCTGGTGCAGGCCGCGCTGGCCGGCGACGCCATCGAACTGACCGTCACCAATCATGGCGAACCGATAGCGCCGGATCTGCTTGCGCATCTGTTTTCGCCCTTCAAGCCCGAATCGGTCGGGCACTCGCGCAACCGGAGCGGCCTGGGGCTGGGCCTTTATATCGCCGAGCAGGTCGTGCGTGACCATGGCGGCCGGATCTCGGTAGATTGCCGCGACGGGCTGGTCATCTTCACGGTGACTTTGCCGCGCGCCATGCATGAAACAAAACCCTCTTGAACTGTGGAGATACAACTTTGAACGAAGCGCGTCCGTTGCGGGTCCTGCTGGTTGACGACAACGAAATGGGATCGGAACTGCTGGCAGAGTTCCTGGCGCTTTCCAATCTGGAAACACGCTGCGCCGCCAATGCCGCCGAAGCCCTTGAACTGGCGACCGAATTCGCGCCCGATGCCGTGCTGCTGGACATCCTGCTGCCCGACATGGACGGCTACCAGTTGGCAAACCGCCTGCGCGACCGCCCGAACCCGCCCCGCATCTACGCGCTGAGCGGCCTGGCGCGGCACGAACGGCGCGATGATTCCGGCAGCCTGTTCACCGGCTGGATCGAAAAGCCCGCGGATCCCGACGCGCTGCTGGCTCTCCTGCGCCAGGCCGGCTGACTGCCACACCGATGATGTTCCCCGACTTTTCAAGAGCCCTGGCGGTGAAGGGCGTGCAATTCAAGATCCTCGGCCTGGCTTTCCCCGTCCTGCGCCATGACGTCCTGGGCCCGCTGTCCAACGCATCGCTGGCCACGTCGATGCTGCGCCAGGCGCCCGAAGGCGCCCCGGCGGATGCGCTGCAGCAGCGCTGCCAACGGCTGTCGGACGACGTGTCGGCCATGCTGGAGGAAAGCGTGGACACCGTGCGTGGCCTGGAGCAATGGCTGGGCGACGACGGCGCCGTCGTGCCCGCCGGCGACTTGCTGCAGGAATGCCGCCGGCTGATGTTCTCGCAACTGCTCCTGTCCCGTCGCACCATCCGCTGGCCCGAGCACGTGGCGCCCGCCGAACTGCCGCGGTTCAGTTCGCGTTACCTGGCGCTGGCCTGGCTGCTGAGCCTGGTTTCGTTGCTTGCGGCCGACGCCGAGCTGGAACTGGATGCTTCCGAACCCGGTGTGTGGCGGGCCCGCCTGCCCCAGGACACGGCGAACGCCGCCGCGCAGCCGCCGGCCATCGACCCGGGCGAAGTCGAGCTTCTGGCGGCCGACGCGGGCTGGCGCCTGGAACGCCAGGCGCGGTGCTGGGCGCTGTATCTGCCCTCGCAGCCTGCCAACAGCGAGCCGAAGCCATGATATCTCCGGTGCACCAGACGCTGCGCGAAGGCACGCGCGAACGCCACGAGACGCTGGACCGGGGGCTGGCGCTGGCCGACGGCCCCGTCGACCGCGCCAGCTATCTGAACTACCTGCGCGCGCTGCTGGGCTGGCTGGAACCTCTGGAACAGAGGCTCTGGCAACTGGGCTGGCCCGCCAGCCTGCGGGCGGCGGAACGCGCCGGCAAGAGCGCCTGGCTGCGCGAGGACCTGGCCGAGGCCGCAGCCGACACGCCGCGCTGCGACGACGCGCCCAGGCTCGGGACGCCCGACGCCTACGCGCTGGGCGTGGTCTACGTGGTGGAGGGTTCGCAGTTGGGCGGACGCTTTCTGGCCAAGCGCCTGCAAGACGTCGTCCCCGCCCTGCCCCTGCGCTACCTGCAGGGCTACGGCGAGCAGATGGGACCGCTGTGGAAGGAATTCCTGCTGCACCTGGACAGCGAGGCCGGCGCCCTGGGCCGCGAGACGCAGGCCCTGCAAGGCGCCTGCGACGCTTTCGACAGCCTGACCGGCTGGCTGCGCAGCCGGCAAGCGCTGCGGGCCTGACGCCCGCCTTGCCGCCGGCCGCCGGCTACAGCTTTTCGGTTTCGCCCGACTTGGGCTGCCACTTCATCAGGCGCTTTTCACCCACGCCGACGATGGTGTCCAGGATCAGCGCAAAGGCTGTCAGCACGATGATGCCCGCGAACACCGTGTTCACGTCGAACGTGCCCTCGGCCTGCAGGATGAGGTAGCCCACCCCGCTTGCGGAGCCCAGGTATTCGCCCACGACCGCGCCCACGAAGGCCAGGCCCACGGACGTGTGCAGGCTGGAAAACACCCAGCTGGTGGCCGAAGGCAGGTACACGTGGCGCAGCAGCTGGCGCTTGCGCGCGCCCAGCATGCGGGCGTTGTCCAGCAGGGTCGGGCTGACTTCGCGCACGCCCTGGTAGACGTTGAAGAACACGATGAAGAACACCAGCGTCACCGCCAGCGCCACCTTGGACCAGATGCCCAGGCCGAACCACATGCCGAAGATGGGCGCCAGGATGACGCGCGGCATGGAATTGGCCGCCTTGATGTAGGGATCCAGGATCGCGCTGGCGCGCGGCGACAGTCCCAGCCACAGGCCGAAGCCCAGGCCGGCGATGGTGCCGATGAAAAACGCCAGCACGGTTTCGGTCAGTGTCACCGCAAGATGGCCGTAGATATCGGCATTGGTGACGAACCAGGCCCAGATGCGGCCCCACACCTTCAGTGGCTCACCGAAGAAGAACGCCACCTTGGGATCGCGCGACGCGAAATGCCAGACGGCCAGGATGAGGACAAGCAGCAGCAATTGCCAGAAGCGCAGGCTGGAGGAACCGGGTTTGATCAGCTTGGCCATGACTCAGACTCGCTTCTGTTGGGCATAGCCCTTGAGCACTTCTTCGCGCAGCACGCCCCAGATGGCGGCGTGCAGTTCGACGAAGCGCGGATCGATGCGCACTTCCGCCACGTCCCGCGGACGCGGCAGGTCGATCGTGAATTCTCCGATGGGATGCGTGCCGGGGCCGGCCGACAGCACGATCACGCGATCGCTCATGGCGATGGCTTCGTCCAGGTCGTGCGTGATGAACAGGACGGCCTTGCGCTTGGCCATCCACAGGTCCAGGACCTCGTTCTCCATGAGCTGGCGCGTCTGGATGTCCAGCGCCGAGAAGGGTTCGTCCATCAGGATGATGTCGGGGTCGCGGATCAGGGTCTGCGCCAGCATCGCGCGCTTGCGCATGCCGCCCGACATCTGGTGCGGATAGCGTCCCTCGAAGCCGCCCAGGCCGACGCGGCGCATCCATTCGCGGCCCCGCTCCAGCGCTTCGGCGCGGGGCACGCCGGCGAACTCCAGGCCGGCGATCACGTTGTCCAGCGCGCTGCGCCAGGGCAGCAGCGCCTCGCCCTGGAACATGTAGCCCGCGCGTTCGTTGATGCCGGCCAGGGGCTGGCCGAATACCTTCACCTGCCCCGTGGACGGCGCAAGCAAGCCCGCGCTGACGTTGAGCAGCGTGGACTTGCCGCAACCGGTCGGGCCCACCACCGACACGAACTCCCCTGGCGCGATGGCCAGGGTCGTGTCGCTGACGGCGGTGTAGCGCTGCGAACGGTCGTCACGCGAGACAAAGGTGCAACTTATGTTTTCCAGCGACAGCGCGGCTTCAGCCATTGGCGTACTTCTCGTTGGCGCGGCGCGCGAAATCGTTGGTCCAGACCTTGGAGGGATCGATCTTGGCGCCGTCGAAGTCCGCCTGATAGGCGGCCAGGGCCTTGAGCGCGGTGGCGGCGCCGTCTTCGGGAATCATGCCGTCGGGCGACAGGCCTTCCATGCTCTTGGCGAGCGCGGCCTTGTACACGGCCGGATCGCCCAGCAGGTAGGCTTCGGGCACGACCTTGGCGATTTCTTCCGGGCCGGCCTTCTGGATCCACTTGTCGGCGCGCACCATCGCGTTGGTCAGCGCCTGGGTGGTGTTGGGATTGGCGTCGATGAACGCCTGCGGCGCATACAGGCAGCCGGCGGGCATGTTGCCGCCGAAGATGTCCTGCGTATCCTTGAGCGTGCGGGTGTCGACGATGATCTGGATTTCGCCCGGCATTTCCAGCATCGAGACCACGGGGTCGGTGTTGGAGATGGCGTCGATCTGGCCGCTGCGCACTGCCGTGACGGCGCCCGCGCCGGCGCCCACGCCGATGAAGGAGACGTCGGAAGCCTTCAGCCCGTGCTTGGCCAGGAAGAAGCTGACCACCATGTTGGTGGAGGAGCCGGGCGCGGTCACGCCGATCTTCTTGCCCTTGAGGTCTGCCGGACCCTTGTAGCCGGGCAGGTTCTTCTTGGACACGCCCACGCCGATCATCGGCGCGCGGCCCTGCAGCACGAAGGCGCGATAGGCCTGGCCCTTGGACTGCATGGACAGCGTGTGCTCGAACGCGCCGGACACCACGTCGGCGCTGCCGCCCACCACGGCCTGCAGGGCCTTGGAGCCGCCGGCGAAGTCGGCGATGCTGACATCCAGCCCTTCGTCCTTGAAGTAGCCGCGCACTTCCGCGATGGTGAGCGGGAGGTAGTAGATCAGCGGCTTGCCGCCGACTGCGATCTGGACCTTGGACTTTTCGAGCTTCTGTGCGCGCACGATGGCGGGGGCCATGCCCATGACGCCGGCGGCGCCGGCCATCTTGAGCAGTTCACGGCGGGTGACTGACATTGGTTTGTCTCCTAGTTGTAGGGCTTGCCGATAGCGCCGGTCTTCGCCAGCTCGTCGATAGCCGAGGAATCATACCCCAGCGATTTCAGGACTTCCTCGGTATGTTCCCCTAATTTCGGGCCCACCCAGCGCGTCTGGCCGGGGGTTTCCGACAGTTTGGGAACCACGGCGGGGAGCTTGACCGGACTGCCATCCGCCAACCGGTGCTGCTCGATCATGCGGCGCGCCAGGAACTGCGGATCGTTGAACATGTCGGCCACGCTGTAGATCTTGCCCACGGGCACGTCGGCGCGCTTGAGGGCGTCCAGCGCCGCATCGATGCCGCGTCCGTCGCACCACTGCTGGATGGCGCCGTCGATCTCGGCGACGCGCCGCGCGCGGCCGTCATTGCGCACCAGGTCCGGATCCTCGGCCAGGTCGTCGCGGCCGATCGCCCGCATCAGGCGATGGAAGATCGCGTCGCCATTGCCGGCGATGACGATGTTCTGCCCGTCGTTCGTGGTGTAGGTATTGGAGGGCACGATGCCGGGCAGCGCGCCGCCCGTGCGTTCGCGCACCACGCCGGCCACGTCGTATTCGGGAACCAGGCTTTCCATCATGTTGAACACGGCTTCGTAAAGCGCCACGTCCACCATCTGCCCCTGCCCCGCCCGGCATGCGTCGCCGGACTTGCCGTTCCAGCGTCCGCCGGTGGCGTCGCGGTGGCGCAGCGCCATCATCGCGCCGATCACGCCGTGCAGCGCCGCGATGGAATCACCGATCGAGATGCCGACCCGCAGCGGCGGACGGTCGGGATGGCCCGACACATAGCGCAGGCCGCCCATGGATTCGCCGATGGCGCCAAAGCCCGGCTGGTCCTTCATGGGGCCGGTCTGTCCATAGCCGGACAGGCGCACCATGATGAGCGCCGGATTGATGGCACGCAGCTGCTCGTAGCCCAAGCCCCATTTCTCCAGCACGCCGGGGCGGTAGTTTTCCACCACCACGTCGGCGTCCAGCGCCAGCTTGCGGGCGATCTCCTGCGCGCGCGGATCCTTCAGGTTCAGTGCGATGGATTGCTTGTTGCGCGCCTGCACCGTCCACCACAGGGAGTTGCCCTCGTGCAGGTGGCGCCAGCTGCGGATGGGATCGCCGCCGCCCGTGCCGTCAGGCCCGTGCGGCGTCTCCACCTTGATGACGTCGGCGCCGAATTCGCCGAAGATGCGCGCGGCGAACGGGCCGGCGATAAGCGTGCCGAGTTCCAGGACCTTCAGTCCGGTCAGCGCTGACATGGCTTGTCTTCCTCATGTTTTCTTGCCTTGCCGATACGTTGCCGGCAGGACGTTATGGGGCCGCGAGCGTCAGGTGGTCTTGCGCTCCATCAGTGCCCAGGCGATGGTGCCCGCGTCCACGTATTCCAGTTCGCTGCCGGCCGGCACGCCGCGCGCCAGGCGCGTGACCCGCAGGCCGCGCTCGCCCAGCGCCTCGCCCAGGAAGTGGGCGGTGGTTTCGCCTTCCGCGGTGAAGTTGGTGGCCAGGATGACCTCCTGCACCACGCCGTCGGTGGCGCGCTTGATCACGCGGTCGAAGTCCAGTTCACGCGGACCGATGCCTTCCAGCGGCGCCACGCGGCCCATCAGCACGTAGTACAGGCCGCGGTAGCCGTGGCTGGACTCGATCATGTTCTGGTCGGCCGGGGTTTCCACGATGCACAGCAGCGAGGGATCCCGCTTGGGATTGGAACAGGTGGCGCAGACCTCTTCTTCGGAGAAGCTGTTGCAGCGCGCACAGTGCTTCAGGTCCCGCACCGCGCCCTCGAGCGCCCGCCCGAGCATGTCCGCGCCTTGCGGGTCATGCTGCAGCAGATGGTAGGCCATGCGCCTGGCCGAGCGCACGCCCACGCCGGGCAGCCGGCGCAGGGCCTCGATCAGCGAGACCAGCGGCTCGGGTTCGGGCAGTAAGGGATCCATCGCAACCTGCGGCAAATGGCGATCAGAACGGCAGCTTCATGCCCGGGGGCAGCGGCATGCCGGCGGTCACGGACGCCATCTTTTCCTGGGAGGTGGCTTCGGCCTTGCGCAGCGCGTCGTTGAACGCGGCGGCCACGAGGTCTTCCAGCATGTCCTTGTCGTCGCCCAGCAGGGACGGGTCGATCACGACGCGCTTGACGTCGTGGCGGCAGGACATGGTGACCTTCACCAGACCGCCGCCGGAGGCGCCTTCGACCTGGATTTCGGCCAGCGCATCCTGCGCCTTCTTCATGTTTTCCTGCATCTGCTGCGCCTGGCGCATCAGGCCGGCCAGTTGTCCTTTCATCATGATGGAGCTTCCTTGAACGAGGGGAATGAGGAATGGCCGCCGCCTCAGGCGGCGGCGGGGGAATCGACGTGGCGGATGGAGCCGGCCACGACCTGGCCTCCGAAATCCGCCACCAGCGCCTGCACGAACGGATCGACGGCCACCGCGTTTTCGGCGGCCAGCTGGCGCGCCGCGCTTTCGGCCTGCGCCACCGCATGGGCGGTGGCGTCGCCGGTGACGCCGACCTGCACGTCCAGGCGTATGCCCTGCCCGAAATGTTCGCACAACACGGTCTGCAGGCGCACGCGGCTTTCGCTTTCGGCCAGCGTCTTGACGGCCACGCGCAGGATGATGGCATCACCCTGCACGCCGGCCCATTCGCTCTGGCGCGCCAGTTCCGCGGCCAGGCCGGTCACCGGCAGGCGAGCAGCCAGCTCCGGCCACAGGACCGAGGTCATGTCGGCCAGGCGGGCGCGCGACGAGCGCTTGCGCGCGGGCGCCGGGCCCTCGCGCCGGACGGCTGCCGGCACGGGCGCCGCCGAGGGCGTGGTGGCCAGGGTTTCGAAATCGTCGTCGGGATCGGACGTGAAGCCGCTTTCCGGAACGAAGCCGCCTTCGGCTTCGAAGGGAATTTCTTCGTCGACCCACGCCGGCGGGCCATCCGCGTCGTCCGGCGCCGGGGCGGGCGC